>NZ_JACJKB010000001.1 GCF_016900375.1 Collinsella tanakaei
AGCGCTACATCGACGGGTCGTTCGGCGACGAGCCGGGCTGGATGTACTTCGACCCGGTGACCGGTGCGGTCGACTACGGCTGGGCCTGGATCCCGGACCCGGGCAAGTGGGTCTGCTACGACGAGGTCACCGGCCGCATGCGCCACGGCTCGGTCATGGTGGGCGGCCTGCCGTACTACCTCGACGAGCACACCGGCGAGCGCCTGCCGCGCGAGCGGGTCGTCGAGCGCCTGCTGGCGGTCGCGGCCTCGCAGGCGGGTGTCACCGATGGCGACCGCTACCAGAACGCTGCTATCGCGGCGGGTTCGAGCTTCAACTCCTTCGGCCCCTGCACCGCGTTCGTGTACTGGTGCTTCCAGGAGGCGGGGCTTCAGTACCAGTTCATGGACGGCGGCGCCACCACGTGGCCTCACGAGATGTGGGATTGGTACATCGCACGCGGCTGGACGATCCCCGTGGGCACGCGTCCCCAGCCGGGCGATATCTGGGTCGATAACCTTCCCGCGACGCGCCCGTTCCCCGAGGCATCGGCCACGCACTCGGGCATCGTCGACCACGTGTCGGCTGATGGCCGGACGATCTACGTGTGGGAGCACGTGAACGGCTACGTCCACCTGTGCGCGGAGAGCTCGACGCTTTGGTACCTTTCCGGCTACGCCACGCCGTTCTACAACGAGGCGTAGCCCACCTGCGGCCTGGCGCCGGATGCATGCCCGCATCCGGCGCTTTTGCTTGCCGAGCTGAGGGGGTCCGTCCCTCTGAGCTGCATGGGTATTTTGCAGCCCTGTTGATGAATCTGCGCTGAATATGAGGTGTTCGCAGGGCCTTTCGTCCATCATGGTACGATTCCACGGATTGAGCTTGCCGAATTTCGAGCATGGTATGAGCAAGGGAGCGATATGACCCGATTCAACCGCATCGTGTCCGCGGTGCTTACGACCGTCATGTGCACGGCGACGATTCTCCAGCCCGCCTCCGTCTACGCCGAGGTGCTTGCCGCCGAATCCGCCGAGCAGCAGGAGCAGGTCTCGTTCGTGTCCGCCGATGAGTTCGCCGTCGATGACGAGGCCGCTTCGTCGGAGAGCGCCGACGGCTCGACGGCAGAGGTGCTCGAGTCCGATGAGAACGTGACGGAGGATGCCGGCGCCGACACCGAGGCGCCCGAGGCGACCGAGCCCGCCGCGGAGGGGGAGAACCTGGCCGCGTCCAAGAGGGAGGGCGCCGACGCGGCAACCGACGTTGCCGAGCAGGACGCTACCGCGACCGACCCCGAGGCAACCGACCCCGAGGCCGCCGAGGCCGAGACCGAGGACGGCGTCCGCACCGAGAACTCCTGGCGCTACACGGAAGGCGAGCTGCGCGATGACCTCGAGGACGAGGGCATCTCGCTGCAGGCGATGGGTGCGCTTCCCGAGGGCGCGACGGCGCAGGGCATCGACGTCAGCGCCCACCAGGGCGAGATCGACTGGAACAAGGTCAAGGCCGCGGGCATCGACTTCGCGATCATCCGCGTGGGCTTCCAGAACGTCGGCGGCTTCGAGTACGACGCCCAGTGGCACCGCAACGTCGCCGAGGTCGAGCGCCTCGGCATCCCGTACGGCGTGTACATCTACTCCTATGCGCGCACGAATATGGATGCCGACATCGAGGCGAACGGCGTCATCAACGCGCTGCAGGGCCATCACCCCCAGCTTCCCGTGTACTTCGACATGGAGGACAACACGACGCTCGGTGCCGATTTCGCGGCTGTGGCCTCGACCTTCTGCAACAAGATCCAACAGGCGGGCTACACGCCCGGCGTCTACGCGAGCCTCTCCTGGTGGCGCATGCACTTGAACGATCCCGTGTTCAACAACTGGAACCGTTGGGTTGCCCAGTACTACACCAGCTGCACCTACGAGGGCGCCTACAGCGTCTGGCAGTACACGAGCTCGGGCCGCGTGGACGGCATCGTCGGCCGCGCTCCCAATTGGGATCCGAGCGTCGACATGAATTACTGGTACGGCACGCTGCCCGGCACCTCCGGCCACACCGGCTGGGTCGATGCCTCCGGCAATCCCTGCGAGCCCGCTCAGGCTGCGCATTGGCAGGATAACGGCATCACCGCAAAGTCGAAGTTCTTCTACGACCCCACGACCAACGCCTGGTACTGGACGGAGGCGGACGGCTCCATCGCCAAGAACCACGACGCCTTCGTGCCGGTGAACAACAACGTCGCCGGCTATTCCTGGGAGCACGCCTCCTTCGAGTGGCGCGCCGCCAACGGCAAGTGGGTGCGCCTGGGTGCCGACGGCAAGCTCGTCAAGGGTGAGAGCCATCACGATGGCAAGTGGTACCTGTTCGACGAGATCACCGGTGCCATGCAGTACGGTTTCCGTCTCCTGAGCGATGGCAACGGCGGCGCCAAGTGGGTCTTCTACGACTACATCACAGGCATCATGGCGCACGGTGAGCGCTATATCGACGATAGCCGCGGCGATGAGGCCGGTTGGGTCTATTTCGACCAGAACACCGGTGCGATCGTGTACGGCTGGAAGGAGATCTCGGACGGCAACGGCGGCACGAAGTGGGTCTACTACGACACCACGAGCGGCCGCATGGTGTACGGAACCCGCGTGATCGACGGCTATTCGCGCACTTTCGACACGCTCACCGGCGCCTGCACGAAGATCGGCTACCAGAACCCCACCCAGTACTTCCAGGTCTCCAGCAAGAACGTGAGCCTGCCGGCAGCGGCTGCCTCCACGCGCTTCAACTACGTCTCGCCCTCCACGATCGACGTCGAGGCCGACCGCGACGACTGCGTCGACGCCATGCTCAAGCGCGCCCGCGAGTACCTGGGCACCAAGTACGTGTGGAACTATGCGCTCGCTCCGGGTGAGGGCGTGGATTGCTCCGGTCTCGTCATGCAGTGCCTGTACGCCGTGGGCATGGACCTGGGCGACTACAACCCCTACAAGCACTGGACCGATCCCTTCCATGCGCATGATGCGAACAACATGGCCGCCGACGCCCGCTTCATGCACGTCGACTACGAGGACCGCGAGCCCGGCGACCTGATCTTCTATCCCGGCCATGTGGCGATCTACGTCGGCAACGACCGCATCATCGACGCGTACTCGCCCTCGACGGGCGTGCGCGTGGCGTCCATCGAGGACGGCGGCTCCACGATCAGCGGCGTCGGCCGTCCGATGGTCTAGGGTCGTGACAGCTGAGTGATGGAAGAGGCATCTATGGGAAAACCGTCCCTGTGCATCGTGATCCCCTGCTATAACGAGCAGGAGGTCCTGCCGATTACGGCTCCGCAGTTCAAGCGGGAGCTCGAGCTGCTGCAGGAGCGGGGCTATATCGCCGATGACAGCTGCATCCTGTTCGTGAACGACGGTAGCTCCGACACCACGTGGGAGATCATCGAGTCGCTGGCGAAAAGCGACCCCGTCTTTCGCGGCATCTGCCTTTCTCGCAACCGCGGCCACCAGAACGCCCTGCTTGCGGGCCTCATGGAGTGCCGCGGCTTCTGCGATGTGAGCATCAGCATCGACTGCGATGGCCAGGACGACATCGGCGCCATGGAGGATATGCTCCGTGCGTATCTCGACGGCTGCGACGTCGTGTACGGCGTGCGCTCATCGCGCGCGACCGATACCTTCTTCAAGCGCACCTCGGCGCAGATGTTCTACAAGCTCATGAACGGCATGGGCGTGGAGACCGTCTACAACCATGCCGACTACCGCCTGCTTTCACGCCGCGTGCTCGACGAGCTCTCGCGCTTCGAGGAGGTCAACCTCTTCCTGCGTGGCATGGTCCCGCTCGTGGGCTTTAAGTCGACCAGTGTGTACTACGAGCGCCACGAGCGGCTGGCGGGGGAGAGCCACTATCCGCTGAGCAAGATGCTCGCGCTTGCGCTGAACGGCATTACGAGCCTGTCGGTGAAGCCCATCCGCCTGATCACAGGCCTGGGCTTCATCGTGTCGCTCATCAGCTTCATCGGTGTGATCTGGGCGGTCATCGTGTCGCTTCTTGGCCATTCGGTCGCCGGCTGGGCGAGCATGGTCTCGATCGTCTGCTTCATCGGCGGCATCCAGCTGCTGGGCATCGGCATCGTCGGCGAGTACGTCGGGCGCATCTACCTCGAGGCCAAGCGCCGCCCGCGCTTCATCGTGAGCGAGCGCACCTTCGACGAGGAGGATGACGAGCGCTGATGCGCGCGGCGCCTTGGGCGCCGCTGCGGTTAGATCAGGTAAACACCCACAACTAAGGCCCACAACCTGAGGATCTGGCGGTTTGTAAACCGAGTTACCCTCAAGTTGTGGGCCTTAGTTGTGGGTGTTGAACACTCAGGTTAGGAGCGGAAATGGCTGCCGCGGGGGCGCAGGGCGGCCTCGCGCGGATCGGCGGCTTCCAGGGCGGGCGATTCGGCGGGAGCGGACTGCTCGCCCAGGGCGCGCCAGAAGCCGCGGATGGGCCGGGTTGCCCCGCGCTTCACATGGGGGAAGAACACCATGCGCAGCGGCGGAATCAGGTAGAAGACGCCCATGAGGAGGGCGTCCACGAGCAGGCGGACGCACAGGAACGGGATCCAGGTCTCCGGCTTATAGCCGATAGTCTTCTGCAGGATGTCGATGACGATCGTCCAGGGCGTGATGTTGTCTTCGATGATGTGGATGGTGAACAGCGCGAGCGTGTTTCTGCCGACAGCCTCGAGCGCGGCGGCGGGACCCGTGAGGAAGCGCGCCATGAGCTTGGCGATCGTGAGGATGCAAAGCGTGGCGCCGATGCCGCCGGCGATGTCGATTATGCCCGCGGGGTAGGTGCACATCGAGAGCGAGGATTTGCCGCCAAACGCGATGGCGAGGCCCCACAGCACCGCGGACACGGCGACGATGGGAACGCGGAAGCGCTCGACAAGATCCGCATGGCGATGCAGCTGGTAGCCGATATACATGTAGAGAATCGCACCGAGGCCGCTTTGAATGCTCATCGGCAGCCAGACGAACAGGCCACTGATGTAGGAGAGGGCGAACAGCGCCACGACCATCACGGTCTTGGCCTTGGGCTTCAGCTTGGCGATGAGTCCGATGAAGAGCTTCGCCCAGAACAGCGCCGGCAGGTACCAGATGCCGCCGATGCGCAGGACGTGCACGAGGGCGAACTCGTGGTCGGAGCCGGCGCCCCAGAGCGCCGCCTGCGTCCAGTTGCCGGCGGCGAGCAGCGGGTCGCCCATCTGGAGGGCGGCCGATATCGCGCCGCCCCCGATGATGATCAGGCACGAGACAAGATAGGGTAGCAGCAGGCCGCGTGCGGATTTGAGGACGCCTCGGCCGGTGAGTGGCGCATCGAAGTTCGTCAGATAGCCCGAAACGATGAAGAGCACGTAGAGATGGAAGGTGTCCAGGAACCTGACGATGTCCCATGGCATGCCGCCGTCATACGATGCCTCGCCGAACAGGATGCCTGTGTGGTAGATGATGATGGAGACAACCGCGAGTGCACGGGCGATATCGAGTTCCGGTATGCGCTGCTTACGGGCGGTGTTGGACATTCAATAAAGACCTTAACTAGAACGGGCGCTTGTGCGCAGAGTGAGTGCTACCGAAACACTGTAGTATATGCCGCGATGCTGTGGGCGTTAGAATGGCTACGCATCACGGTCGGAACATAGATGCGCGAAACGGACACGCGCGGCGACATCATGTCGCATGGAACGGAGGGGCTTTGGCTTCAGTCGATATGCACGAGACGCATCGCACGCAATCGCTGCGCGCGGCGGACATGCTTGCGGCCCTCATGCTCGCCTTCGCCGCCCTGCTGGTCGGGGGTATGGCCATCGCGGCGCCCTTCCTCTCCACGTTCTACACCGATGTCCACGCCTTCGTCGTGGGGCCCGACTACAGCGAGATCGTCACCATGCTAGACACGGGGCTCTACACCGTGGTCGCCCTGCCGGCGCTGGCGACGGCGATCCTGCTCATCGTCTTCTGCGGTCTCAACCGCACGTTGCGTCACCTGCCGACGACGCCTGTTGCCGTCTGCTCGGTTGCCATCATCTTCGCGGTGGCGGTGGCCTGGCTCTTCCAGCTCAATACGGAGACTAATATCTATGCGGATTCCCTGCGGCTGGACACGTACGCGAAGGCCCTACTCGAGGGCGACTACGCCGTGTTCAGCAAGGATCTGGGCGACGGCGTGCCCTACCTTTCGATCTACCCGTTCCAAAGCGGCTCGGTCTGGCTGCTCGCGGGCGTCTACGCCCTGTTCGGATCGGGCAACCAGCTGCCGTTCCAGCTGCTGAACGCGGTATGCGTGGCCCTGACCGCCGGCTGCATGATCGCTATCTGCAAGATGCTGTTCAGCTCGCGCGGCGCCACGAACGCCTGCTCGCTGCTGCTCGTGGCGTTTTTGCCGCTGCCGCTGTCGGCCGCACTCGTGTATGGCAACGCCATCGGTCTGGGCCTGATCTCGCTCGTGCTTGCCCTGAACGTCTACGCCATGCGCTGTCAGGACGCGCCGCGTCATCGGTGGACTGCCTTCGGGGTGTCGTGTCTCGTCTGCGCCATCGCGCTTACCGTCAAGTCGACCTTCGTGCTCATGCTCATCGCCCTTGTGCTCACATGGGCCATCGTGCTGCTGCGCGAGCGCCGCCTGCGCTTCCTTTTGGTCGTGCTCGCCGCTGCGCTCGTCGTCAACTGGGCGGCGGGCATTCCGGTGATGCTGCTCGAGCATACCGTCGGCGTGGACTTCGGATCCGGCATGCCCAAGTCGTCCTGGATCGCCATGGGCATGGAGTGGAGCATGTACCTCGACAAACCCGGCTGGTGGTCGGGTGACTACGCCCTCAACTTCGCCGATACGGGGATGGATGGCGACGCGCAGAACGCCTTCGCCCTACAGCATATCGGGTGGTCGATTTCGACCTTCATCCATGATCCGCTCTTCGCGCTGCGCTTCTTCGGGGTGAAGCTCATCACCGAGTGGCTTGAGCCGACCTTCCAGTCCATCTACTACTCGGCGACCTCCCTGGCGGATGCCACCACGCCGCTTGCGCGCGAGGTCATCGGCCGCGGGCACCTGGCGCACCGCGTGATCATCGCCTACATGGATGCCTTCCAGAACCTGCTGTACCTGAGCGGCGCCGTGGGACTCGTCTGCACGGTCAGGCACCACCGCGCCTTCGGGCCGGCGGTCATCCTGCTCGCCGTTTCCTTCCTGGGCGGTTTTGCCTGCTACCTGCTCTGGGAGGCCAAGAGCGTCTACGTGTTCCCGTTCGCGCTCATGTTGTTCCCGTTCGCCGGATACGGCGTCGATGCCCTTTGCGGCGCCGTCCGCACGTGCATGGCGCGCGGTACCGTTCGCGCTGAATCATAGGGGAGAATCCTTTCGCCAGAGACGCCGTCGGCTGCCTTCCGCGCTCTGTCCTTCCTGTGTGACAGGCCGCCGCGCGCAGGGCGTTCGGGTATCATGTTGAGGTCACCTACGTGTTCACTTGGGAGTTCACATGTCCTCAACCATCAAATTCGCCAACATCGTGCTCGAGCACAACGAGCGCTCCGTTGGGTATCCCGGTCTGTACTGCCGCGCCGACCAGCCGTTCGTCTACGAGAAGGAGGCGGGTGCCTGGAGGCTGTACGATAAGGGTCGTTTTGATTTCACGACGTACTTCAACTCGCTTTCGGTCATGAAGCTCCGTCGCTACACCTCGGCGACCAAGTTCTTCCTGCACCTTGAGGTCAAGGGTGCCGCCTGCACCTATTGCCAGACGGTCGCCGATTCCTTCTCGGCCCATCCGAAGCGCCTCGAGGACACCGCCATCACGCTCGCGGCGTCCGATGAGTGGCAGTCGATCGATGTCGAGATCGTCGCCTCCGACGAGATCGTCCTGACGGGCTTCGAGCTCGTGTGCGATGGCCCCGTCTACATCGCCAACGGCTCCTATTCGGTCGAGGTCCCCGGTGAGCTTCGCGACTGCGAGCTCGCGCTCGCGACGACCACCTTCAAGAAGGAAGCGTTCATCGAGCACAATATCGGGCTCATCCGCAAGGAGATCCTGGAGAGCGACGACGAGATCGCGCGCCACTTCACCATGCACGTGATCGACAACGGACGCACGCTCGATGTCGAGCGCCTCGCGGGCGGCGCCATCACCATCTCGCCGAACGACAACGTCGGCGGCGCTGGCGGCTTCACCCGCGGCATGATCGAGGCCATGGAGCAGACGCCGCGCGCCACGCACGTGCTGCTCATGGATGACGACGTCGCGGTGTCGCCCGAGAGCATCAAGCGCACCTACAACCTCATCCGCATGCTGAACGACGAGTACGCCGAGGCGTTCATCAGCGGCGCCATGCTCAACTACGAGGTGGGCGACGAGCAGTGGGAGGATACCGGCTTCATGACGAAGCAGGGCACCTTCGCTCCCGCCAAGCCCCCGCTGCGCTTCAGCAAGTTCGAGGACCTCGTGTACAACGAGGTGTTCTCCATCCCCAAGGAGATCGTCAAGCTCGACCAGCGCTATGCCGCCTGGTGGTACTGCTGCATCCCCGTCTCGGTCATCGAGAAGAACGGCCTGCCGCTGTCGGTGTTCGTCCGCTGCGACGACGCCGAGTACGGCGTGCGCTGCAAGCCCCGCATCATCACGATGAACAGCCTGTGCATCTGGCACCTGTCGTTCCACGTGCGCTACAACGCCGCGGTGGAGCGCTACCAGACGACGCGCAACACCATGATCGCCCAGGCGACGACCGGCTTCGCGCCCAAGTCGGACTTCATGTACGAGATGCACAACAACATCCGCCTCGAGCTCAAGAAGTTCGGCTACGCGAACGCCGAGCTCGTGCTCGACGCCTTCGAGGACTTCATGAAGGGCCCCGACTTCTTCAGCACGCCCGGCGTCGCCGAGGAGACCTTCATGCGCGCGAACCGCAACAAGGAGAAGCTCGTGTCGTTCGACGAGCTTCAGCGCCAGGCGCATGCACTCGGTCTCACCGATTTCGACATCAAGAAGCTCGACCGCCAGTTCGTCGACTCCGACAAGCCGCGTACCCGCTTGCAGCGCATGGCCGATTACGCCTTCGACAACCATCAGAGGCTGCTCGTGAACAAGGGCCAGGGCTACGCCGTCATCCCGGTGGTCGGCTGGGCGTATCCTGCCGGCGTGATCCGCGGCAAGAAGTACCTGATCGTCATCGACTGGTACAACCGCTGCGGCGCCATCCGCAAGAAGGACTCCGCGCGCTACGCCGCGATCGAGAAGCGCTACAAGGAGGACATGAAGCGCTATAAGCGCGAGATCAAGGGCCTGCGCGAGCAGTACGCCTCGCGTCGCGAGGAGCTCACCTCGCTCGCGTTCTGGAAGCGCTATCTGGGCATGCAGTAAGCATGTCGCCCGCCTGCGGCCGTCGTCGCAGGCGGGCGGATCGTCTGCCGCAGGGGTTCGAGGTACTGAAAGGGGCCACTATGCCTTCTCCCACCGTCAGCGTGATCGTTCCGGTCTTCAACAGCGCGGCCTATCTCGAGCGCGCCCTCGATAGCCTTTCCGCCCAGACCTTCCAGGATTTCGAGGTCATCTGCATCGATGACGGTTCGGATGACAACTCCTTCGAGGTGCTGAAGCGCTATCGCGACAGCGGCTCGTTCTCCTCGTTCTCCATTCTGACCCAGCGCCATCTGGGCCCCGGGCGCGCGCGCAACAAGGGCCTTGAGGAGGCTCAGGGCACCTACGTGCTGTTCATGGACTCGGATGACTTCATCGAGCCCGAGCTGCTCGAGCACGCCGTCGCGCGCGCCGAGGACCTGTCCTGCGATATCGTGGTCTGGGACGTCTGGTACTTCAACAACCGCGTTCAGCGCGACCAGCACCCCGCGGTGGGTACGCTCGAGTTCCCGGCCTTCGTGAGCCTCGAGGAGCAGGGCGAGAAGGCGTTTTGCGCGTCGGATAACCCGGATGCCATCTTCACCTCCTTCCAGAACTGGCCGTGGAACAAGCTGTTCCGCCGCTCGTTTATCGAGGAGCACGGCCTGCGCTTCCCCTCGCTTTTCCGTACCGAGGACCTGCCTTTCACCTGCGAGGCGCTCGTGCTGGCGAAGCGCATCGGCGTGATCTACGAGCGCCTGTCGCACTACCGCATGCGCACGGGGCAGTCGTCGATGGATACGAAGGACCGTCACGCCCAGGATTTCATCGAGGCGTTCGCGCAGCTGAAGGGCGACCTGCAGGCGCGCGGCCTGTACGAGACCTACCGCACGAGCTATGTGCGCTGGGCTCTGGGCGGCGCCGTGTACAACCTGAACTCGCTGACGACCCCGCGCGCCTTCAGCGAGGCCTTCGATGCCCTGCATCGCGGCGGCATCAATCGCATGGGGCTGCTCGACGTCCCGCTGGAGACCTACGCCAACGAACTCGACCGTCAGTCCCTGCGCCTGATCGAGTCGGGCAACTCCCTGGCGTACCTGTTCTTCTGGATGCGCAACCACTGCGAGTTCGTCGACGATCACAAGGAGGCCATCGACATGCTCGAGGCCGACCTCGACGCGGCGCGCGACGACGCCCACAGGACGCGCGAGCAGCTGAACAGGAAGATTGCCGAGCTCGAGGCGGCGCATGCTGAGCTGGATGCCTCCGAGGAGGAGCTCGACCGCCTTCAGCGTTCAGCGGAGTTCCGCTACGGTACGGCTCTGCTGCGCATCCCGCGCGCCATCCAGCGCAGGCTGCGCGGATAGGGGAGCGTGCCTTTATATCGAAACGAAAAAAGCGCCCCGAGAGGGGCGCTTTGTCATGTTGCGGGGTGCGCCATGTCGGATTCGAACCAACGACCTTGGGATTAGAAGTCCCCTGCTCTATCCAACTGAGCTAATGGCGCATGGATTACCGTCAGCTATTCTACATGCTTTCCGTATCGCGCGCCGCGAGGATTCCCTGCGCCCGAATATCACCGCACGTAGACTCGGGGCGCGCGACTGCGATGCCAATGGAAAAAAACCGCAGGTCCCGCGCTTCGGCAGAGGCGCTGCTCATCCACGGGAGGCAGGGCTATCCGCGCTTCGAATCGAGGGCGCGCTTGAGGGCGCGCGGGGCGGCGGTGATCGCGCGGCCGACGCGCCAGGCCGTGGATTCGCGCAGGCGGTCGATCTCGGCGCGCAGGGCGTCTGCCTCTGCGCGAAGCGCGTCGCGCTCGGCGCGGGCCTCGTCGCGCTCGCGCTCGGCGGCGTGCCACCACTGCTCCTCGAAGGAGACGTCGCGCGGGTAGAGCATGCGCTTTTCGAGCACGGGCATCGGGCGCTCGTCCACGATGCGCTCGAGCTCGTCGAATGCGCTCATCGCAAGCGCATGGCATCGCGTCGCGCCCTGCGCGATGAGTTCAAGATCGCCTTCGCGCTCGGCGTCCATGCGATCGTAGGCCTCGGCGATCTGGCCGGCTGCCGCGTCCATGGGCATGAGGAAGGACGAGCGGTCCATGAGCTCGTAATACGCCGCGATCTTCTCGTTATAGTCGAGGCCGATGCTCTGCACGCCGCGGACGTTCGCCACGATGGAGCAGTGCAGGCGCATGGCGATGACCGCGTGCGCCGCGGAGATGAGGTCGACCGTGAGGTCGCCGTCTGCAAAGCAGTCGATCGCTGCGCAGATCGTGGAGTCTCCGATGCGGTCGATGATGGCGCGGTGGAGGGCGACGTCCTCGGGTGAGAGGTCGATGAACAGGGCCTTCAGCTCGTGGCTGCGACAGATCTGGGCAATCGCCTGGGCCATCGTGTCGACGAAGTTCTCGTGGGCGGTACGATGCTCGCGCAGGGAGATGGCGATGTATCCGCCCGGCTCGAGGCCGCGCTCACGCAGGGCCTCTTTGGCCGCCGTGCCGATGGATCGGTCCTCAAGCGTGAATGCGAGATCGGCCTTGCGGTCGATCTGCGCGGCGGGAACGCCCGCCGCAAGCAGGAGCCGCTCGGTTTCCGCGTCGCGCGGCAGGTAGCGGGCACCGCAGCGCGCCTCGAGGCGCACGAGGCGCTGCGCGTCCGCATTGGCGAGGGGTCCGGCGCCGATGCCCAGAAACACCGCCGGAACGTCGTACAGGGTGGCCATCAGGGTGTAAGTCGTCTGGCCGCCGAGCTCGGAGCGGGGGTTCAGGAAGGGGTCGACGGGGCCTGCGCTCCATGCCTCGAAGGCGTCGTCGAACATGATGCCCGCCATGTACACGAGCGCGCTGGCGCCGCGCAGCATGACGTCGGCGTCGATCTTGCGGTCGCAGGTCGTCGAGACGATGCCGTGGCGCTTGAGCGTCGCGTTCGGATCGTGGCCGATGAGCTGGATGTGAGCATCCGCGAAGCGCTTCTCGATCTGGCGGCAGATCAGCGAGAAGATCAGCTCGTCGCCGAAGTTGTTCGGACCCACGTAGCCAAAGACCACGAAGCGACGGATGGGGGCGTCAGAGCCCTTGCCGGTCGCCTCGAGCCGCTCGAGGATCTGCTCGGCGGTCTCGTTCCCGCAGCCGATGTAGTCGGGCTTGAACCGATCGACGAAAGTGCTCAGCGTGGACATGTCGGGGCTGCCGTCCTCGTTGAGGCAATTCGCGAACCTGCGGGGGTCGATGACCTCGACGGCATGCCCGGCCAGGCGAAGCGTCTCGAAGCAGGTCCACACGAGGTCGTCGTTGCGGTATTCCATCGGCGCGACGATGGCTATGCGGTAATATTTCATTGCCTTCCCTTCCGAATGTTTACGACCAATCATACAGTGCGAGGTTCCCATGGTCCGTTTGTCTGTCGTCGTCCCCATGTTTAATGCAGAACGCTTCGTCGACTCGTGTTTCGAGATCCTCGACCGCCAGGGCCTTGAGCGCTCCGAGTTCGAGGTCGTCGTCGTGGATGACGGCTCGACGGACGCGACGGGCGAGCTGTGCTCCCGCTATGTGAGCGAGTGGGGCAACGTCACGCTGCTTCGCCAGGAGAACTCGGGTGCCGGCGTGGCGCGCAACCGCGGCATGGATGCGGCGAGGGGAACCTACCTCTATTTCTTCGATGTGGATGACGAGCTCGATGACGGCTCCCTTCGGGTGCTGCTCGAGCGGTGCGAATCCTCCGACCTCGACGTGCTGTTCTTCGGCGGTCGCGTGGTCTACGAGCCTGCGGAGTGCGAGCGCGACTACCCTCAGGATCCGAACTATTTCGCGCGCCGTCAGCCGGAAGGCGTCGTCGATGGCGAGGAGATGTTCATCCGCCAATCGGAGGACGGCAACTTCTGCGCCCAGCCGTGCCTGCTCATGACGAAGCTCGAGACGATGCGCGCAGGTGGCATTCGGTTTGCCGAGGGCATCGTCAACGAGGACAACCTCTTCGTGCTCCAGGCGACCCTGCGTTCGCGCAGGGCCGATGTCGACCCCACGCTACGCTACACCTATGTCGTGCGCCCCAATACCGTCACGACCGATAACCGCACGGGTGGCAAGCGCTTCTTGGCCCATATGGTGCTCGCTCAAGAGTTCGAGCTCGAACGCCAGCAGGCTATCGCGCAAGGCAAGGATCGCCTGGCTGCGGCTATCGGCGCGATCATCATCTGGTTCATGGGCATCATCGAGGAGAACTGCCCCGAGCCCATCGAGGAGTTCAAACCGTTTTGCGACCCGCGTTTCGCCCATCTCGCCATGGCGGCGCGCTTCGTGCAGCAGGACGTTCGCAACCTGCGCAGCACGCGCGACGAGGCGGAGCGCGCCCGCAGGGCCGAAGCGCGCGTGGCGGAGCTCGAGGCCTCCACGACGTGGCGTGTCGGCAGGGCGGTGACCGCCGTCCCCCGCGCCCTGAAGCGCATGATCGCGCGGTAGCGCGAACACGATAGGGTCGATCTTGGCGGCAGGGGCAACGGGTCCTTGGCCGCGATAGGGAGGGAACATGGCTCATCAGAAGAAGATCGTCGCGGTGACCGGCCATCCCACCGGCGCGGTGCACGCGCTCATGGCCAAGGAGGCGCTCGAGCATGCCGCCTCCGAGCGCGGCGTGGATATCCGCGTCGAGACCCGCGCCCCCGGAGGTGTGCTGGGCACGCTCATGCCGGCGGAGATCGATGAGGCCGCAGCGGTCATCATCGCCTCGGATGAGCATATCGATACCTCGCGGTTCTCCGGCAAGCCGCTGGTGTTCTCCGGCATCGCCGGCGCGCTCTCGTTCCGTTCCGCCGGCGAGCTCGTCGACCGCGCTTTGGGCCTGACGGATGGCGCGGTGGAGGCGGACTCGCCGCGAGAGCCCGACTTCGTCTCCGAGAGCTCGATATTCTTCGCCGAGGGGTTCAGCGATCGCGATGAGCTGCTCGATTTCGTGTCCCGCTCTGCCGTCATGCTGGGCTATGCAGACGATGCGGCGCAGCTCAAGGCGGCCTTCCTGAAGCGCGAGGCGGAAGGGGCCACCGGTATGCTCGAGGGCTTCGCGATCCCGCATGCCAAGTCGCCGACCGTGCGGCGGGCGTCCGTCATCGTCGTGCGCGACGACGACGGGGTCGAGGGCTGGGAGACCATGGATGGTCGTCCCGTCACCGTCGCCATCGCCCTGCTTATCCCCGAGGGAGGGGAGGGCTCGGTCCATCTCAAGTTGCTCTCGCGCATCGCCGAGGCGCTGATGGATGAGGATTTCCGCAGCGAGGTCAAGCAGGCGAGCGACCCCGCCGCCATCGCCGCCGCCATCAACGCGCGGCTTTCGTAGGCGTCTCATGCCGCCAGGGGGTCAGCTCGACTGGATTTCTCCAGTCGCGGCCCGCGAGCGTCCGTTCGCCTATCGGCGAGGCCGTTTTTACCGCTCTCGGGGTTCTGCATCCCATTTTGCCGCTGTTGCGTTACACTAAGTGACGTATTTTGGCGCGCCCGATTTACCGTTGCTTAGGGTGTGCGCACGAAGAAAAAGGAGAAAAGTATGGTTTCCGAGAAGGCTACCCTCATCAATCCCCAGGGTCTGCACATGCGTCCCGCCGGCCTGTTCGCCTCCACCATGGGCAAGTATGCCTGCGACGTGACGATCGTCACCGCCGACAAGGAGGTCAACGGCAAGAGCCCCATGGCCCTCATGGCTGCTGGCATCCCCTGCGGCACCGAGGTTGAGGTCCGCTGCGACGGCGCCGACGAGAACGAGGCCCTGGCTGCTGCTCTTGAGCTCATCAAGAGCGGTCTCGGCGAGTAGCTTGGTCGCTACATAGTCACCGCACCTTCCTTTTGTTGGATACTCGGCGCGGGCATCGCCGCGTGCGATGCCCGCGCTTTTTGCAGGGGGCTCGGCCGCAAGGCCGGGCGCATATAGGAGAGGAACATCAATGTACGAGGGAGTAAACGCATCTGAGGGCATCGGTATCGGCACCGTAGCAGTCGCCGTGGAGCCCGATCTGACCTTCACACCGCACACCGTCGAGGACACCGAGGCGGAGAAGAGCCGCTTCCAGGCCGCTCTCGACGTCTTCTGCGAGAAGACCGCGGCCCAGGCCGAGCACATGAAGAAGAGCGTCGGCGAGGCCGAGGCCGAGATCATGAGCGGCCACATCATGCTTGCGCAGGATCCGGAGCTTACCGGTTCCATCAAGGCCTCCATCGAGGGCGGCACCTGCGCCGAGCAGGCGCTCGTCGAGACGAGCACCATGTTCGAGAACATGTTCCTCTCCATGGATGACGAGATGTTCCGCCTGCGCGCGGCCGACATCGCCGACATCCGCACCGGCATCCTGGCCGAGCTGCTCGGCCGTGAGGTCGTCGACCTCTCCGTGCTTCCCGAGGGCACCATCGTCGTCGTGCACGACCTGACCCCGTCGATGACCGCGACCATCGACAAGGAGAATGTCGCCGGCATCGTCACCGAGACCGGTGGCCGCACCTCTCACTCCGCCATCATCGCGCGCGCCCTCGAGATCCCGGCCGTGCTCTCCGTCTCCAACGCCTGCGGCGCCCTCCACAACGGCATGACCGCCATCGTCGACGGCATCCACGGCGTCGTCATCGGCGAGCCCGACGAGGCCACGCTTGCCGAGTACACGAAGCGCGCCGAGGACTTCGCCGCCGAGAAGAAGGCCCTCGAGGCCTTCCGCGGCAAGGCGACCGTCACCGCCGACGGCGTCAAGAAGATTCTCGCCTGCAACATCGGCAACCCCGACGACACCAAGGGTGCTATCGAGCACGATGCCGAGGCCATCGGCCTGTTCCGCTCCGAGTTCCTGTTCATGGACGCCAAGTCGCTGCCCTCCGAGGAGGAGCAGTTCGACGCCTACCGCAAGGTTGCCGTTGCCATGAAGGGCGCCCCGGTCATCATCCGTACGCTCGACGTGGGCGGCGACAAGGAGATCCCGTATCTCAAGCTCGTGAAGGAAGAGAACCCCTTCATGGGTTACCGCGCCATCCGCTACTGCCTCGATAATCCCGACGAGTACAAGGTCCAGCTCCGCGCCCTGCTGCGCGCGAGCGCTTTCGGCGACATCAAGATCATGGTCCCCATGGTCACCTGCGTCGAGGAAATCCGCGCCGTCAAGGACCTCGTTGCCGAGTGCAAGGCCGAGCTGAGCGAAGAGGGCTACAAGTTCGACGAGAACATCGAGGTCGGCATCATGGCCGAGACCGCTGCCTCCGCGAACATCCCTGAGCTGCTTGCCAAGGAAGCCGACTTCTTCTCCATCGGCACGAACGACCTCACCGGCTACACCATGGCTGCCGACCGCGGTAACGACAAGGTGTCCTACCTCTACAGCTGGTACTACCCGGCGGTGCTGCGCGCCATCCGCAACATCATCGTGGCCGGCTCCGAGGCGGGCATCATGGTCGGCATGTGCGGCGAGGCCGCTGCCGATCCGCTGCTGACGCCGCTGCTGATCGCTTGGGGTATGGACGAGTTCTCCACCTCCGCTCCGAGCATCCTGCGCACGCGCAAGGCCATCTCGCAGTGGTCGGTTGCCGAGGCCAAGGAGCTCGCCGACAAGGCGCTCGCGTGCTCCACGGCCGAGGAGGTCAAGGCGCTGCTCGAGGCCAACGCCAAGTAAGACTTCTGTAAACATGTGCGCCTCAGTGCCCGCGCGTATTGTTAAATAAGACCGCGTGGTGCCGCTTCGGAGCGGTCCCGCGCGGTCATCTTGGAAAGGGGAGATTCCATGTTCTATACGCTCACTGCAAACCCGGCGGTCGACATGACCGTCACCTGTCCTCCGTTGATTCCCAACGAGAACATCCGCTCGGTCACCGCGAGCTACACGCCGAACGGCAAGGGCCTCGACGTGTCGTTCGCCCTCAAGAAGTTCGGTGTCGACTCCGTCGCCCTCGGCTTCTTCGCCGGCTTCACGGGCAAGTACATCGTCGATGAGACCATGAACATGGGCTGCCTGTGCCGCCCGGTTTGGATCGACGGCATCACGCGCATCAATTCGTACTTCAACGACGGCGAGAACGAGTACGGCATCCTGAACGCCGGCGCCCCGCTCACGCCCGAGGGCGAGCGCGAGCTCTATCGCATCCTCGACACCACCGGCGACCTCGAGTGCCTGATTATCTCCGGCTCGCTGCCCCCGAAGGCCTCCCGCTACTTCCTGGATGAGGTCATCGACCACGCCCAGGACCGCGGCGCCGACGTCATCCTCGACCTCTCCAGCGATCGTCTGAAGAAGCTCGCGGACAAGAAGCCGCTGCTCATCAAGCCGAACCATCACGAGATGAAGGCCATCTTCGGCGTGCCGGTGAACACGGATGACGAGGTGCGCGTCGCCATGAAGATGGCGCACGACATCGGTGTCCAGAACATCCTGCTCACCCGCGGTAGCCGTGGTGACGCCTACTTCTCCAACGGCGAGGACATCTGGTACGCCCGCCGCGAGTTCAACATCAACCTCGTGTCCTCGGTCTGCGCTGGCGACTGCACGCTTGCCGCGTTCATCCTCAAGTGGTACCACAACCGCGACAACGTTGAGGAGGCTCTGCGCCTCGCTCTGGCGACCGGCGCCAACGTCGCCGAGAGCGTCGGCCTGGGCGACTTCGGCCGCGTTGAGGAGTACAGCCACCGCATCGCGGTGCGCAAGCTCGAGCGCCAGTAAGCCCATCTGCTTTCATAGCGTTTGCCCAGCCCGCCTGCAGGTCATCCCGCAGGCGGGCTTTGTCCACTTTCAGGACGGAGATGTTTTCGGCCACCCGGCGGCGCGGAGCTGGCCTCTCTGGGGACGTAGCCGGGAGGCGCCAATCCGGGGACCCCGGCCGGCGGGACCAATGCCGCCGGCCGGGGTCCCCGGATTGGCGCCTCCCGGCTACGTCCCCAGAGAGGCCAGCGGGCTCGCGGTCCCGTGGGCGGCTATACTTAGGTCACGTAGGCTGGATGCGAAGGCGGTTGCTTGTGAGTCAGATGACCATGCGCCCACAACTGAATGGAATCGAGCTTTCGGAGCGCGCCGAGCGCGTTCTGCGCGTGCTGGAAGGCGCCGGTCTCGAGGCCTGGGTCGTCGGAGGCTGGGTTCGCGATGCGCTCATGGGTATCGACGGCCACGACGTCGACATCTGCTGTGCCGGCACCTGGCAGGATAACGAGGCCGCCCTCGAGGCCGCAGGCATCGGCGTCGTGGAGAGCGGCATCCGCTTCGGCGGCATCACCGCCGTGGTCGACGGCGAGCGCATCGAGGTCACCACTTACCGCATGGACGGCTTCTACACCGATGGGCGCCATCCGGAGTCCGTCACGCAAGCCTCGTGCGTCGAAGATGATCTTGCGCGCCGCGACTTCACCGTGAACGCCATGGCATGGCATCCCGATCGCGGTCTGCTCGACCTCTACGACGGCCAGGGCGACCTTGAGCGCCGTGTGATTCGCGCGGTGGGGGAGCCTCGTCGCCGCTTTGAGGAGGATGCCCTGCGCATGCTGCGCGCCGTGCGGTTCGCATGCCGGCTGGATTTCGTGATCGAGCCCGAGACGGCGTCTGCGCTCGCCAGCTGCGCACCGCTGCTCGATGCCGTCGCACGTGAGCGCGTGGGCATCGAGCTCGACGGCATCCTCGTATCGGCTCACGGCGGCGACGCCCTGCTGCGCTATCCCGAGCTCATGTGCGCGGCCATTCCGGAGCTCGCGGTCTGTCGCGGGTTCGACCAGCAGAGCCCCTATCACGCCTTCGACGTGTACGAGCACATCGCGCGTGTTCTGACCGTTGCGGGCGAGCTCTCGCGCTTCCGCATCGATGGCGGCGACCCCGATCAGCCGCCTTCGCCCTCGCTCATGTGGGCGGCGCTTCTGCACGATATCGGCAAACCCGCCACCTTCACGGTCGATGGGAACGGCCGCGGCCACTTCTACGGCCACCCCGAGGCGGGGGCCAAGATGGCGCGCGACATCATGCGGCGCCTTTCAATCTCGGGCGATGTCATCCGCGACGCCTGCCTGCTCATTCGCTATCACGACCGCCCGATGATGGCGGAGCGCGAGGACCTGCTCTGCGTCATGCAGATCTTCTCGGGCGAGGGCCTCAACACGGCGCGCCTCATGGGCGAGCTGTTCGATATCAAGCGCGCCGATGCGCTGGGCAAGGCGCCGTCGTGCTTCTATTACGTCGAGGACATCGAGCGCATGCGAGAGATGGTACGCGAGCTTATCGCCAACCACGAGGCGTACAGCCTGGAGACGCTCGATCTGCGCGGGCGCGACCTGATCGCTGCCGGTGCCAAGCCGGGACCGCGCCTGGGCGAGCTGCTCCGCCGCGCGCTTGCTGCCGCGATGCGCGGGGAGGTCCCCAACCGTCGCGAGGATCTGCTGGCGTATCTCGACCTGTAGCGCGGCTGAGCGTTGATACCGTCTTTCGATAGCGGGAAAGTTTTGCCCCTCGCGTTCCGATATTGCTATGATGGTTCGGGTCAATAACACGAATCGAACCATTCGTAACACTTTCGGGAGACTGTGATGGATGCAGAACATCTCGTGATGAGCCGCCGCGGCCTCGCGGGGGCGTTTGCGCTCGCAGCCACCGCGCTCGCGGGCTGCGCGAAGGATGATCCGGAGGCGACGGCATCCTCGCAGTCGCCTGTTGGCACCTCGGAGACGACCCGCGTGGTCATTGCCATGAACGCGGGAAGCGAGCCTGCGGCGGGCTTCGACCCGCTGGTCGCCTGGGGTTGCGGCGAGCATGTGCACGAGCCGCTCATCCAGTCCACGCTCATCACGACCGATGAGAACCTGAACTTCGTCAACGACCTCGCGACGGACTATATCTGCTCCGAGGACGGACTCACCTGGACGTTCACCATCCGCGATGACGTCATGTTCACCGATCGCGAACGCCTGACCGCCTCGGATGTCGCCTTCACCATCAACCAGGTCGCCCACGGGAACACCTCGGAGGCAGACCTCTCGATGGTCGATCAGGCCGTTGCGACCTCGGATGCGACCGTCGAGATTCACCTGACGCGGCCCCATAACGCTCTGCTCTACACGCTTGCCGTTCTGGGTATCGTGCCCGAGCACGCCTACGGAGAGGGTTACGGCGCCAATCCGATCGGTTCGGGTCGCTATATGCTCGTCCAGTGGGACCGTGGCCAGCAAGCGATCTTTCGTGCCAACCCCGACTATTACGGCGAGCCTCCCGTCATGGACCAGGTCGTTGTCGTCTTCATGGACGAGGACGCCGCGCTCGCTGCGGTTCAGGCGGGTCAGGTTGATATCGCCTACACCTACGCGACCCATGCCGAGCAGAGCTTCTCGGGCTTTGAGCTCACGGCGCTGGGTACCGTCGACTCCCGTGGCGTCTCTTTGCCCTGCATCCCGGCAGGCTCGACAAAGCTCGATGGGGCGAACGAGTATCCAGCGGGCAACGACGTGACCTGCGACGTCGCCGTGCGGCGCGCGATCAACCTGGGCATCGACCGTCAGCGCGCCATCGACCATGTGCTCAACGGCTACGGGCAGTTGGCCTACAGCGTGGGCGACAGCATGCCCTGGGCGAGCGCCGACATGCGGGTGGAGTACGACCCGGACGGCGCGGCGGCGCTGCTCGACGAGGCCGGCTGGACGGTCGGCGATGACGGCGTTCGCGTGAAGGACGGGGTGCGCGCCGCTTTCGATCTGTGGTACGCCTCCGACGATTCGGTCCGCCAGGCGCTCGCGAACGACTTCGCCGACCAGATGGCCGAATTCGGCATCGAGGTCACGCCGCGCGGCGGCAGCTGGGACGAGATCTATCCGCACGAGTTCGAGCAGCCCGTTCTTTGGGGCTGGGGCTCGAACTCCCCGGTGGAGGTCTATGAGCTGAATTACTCGACCGGATGGGGCAACTACGCCTGCTACGAGAGCGATACGGTCGATGCGTATCTCGATGCCGCGCTCGCGCAGCCGGATATCGAATCATCGTATGCGTACTGGCAGCGCGCTCAATGGGACGGCGAGGAGGGCATCGCGCCCCAGGGTGCGGCCACCTGGTTCTGGATCGCGAACGTCGACCACCTGTACTTCAAGCGTGCGGGGCTCGATATCGGTGCGCAGAAGCCGCACCCCCATGGTCATGGCTGGTCGCTCGTGAACAACGTCGACCGATGGTCGTGGACCTCGTAGGGTGCGCACGCACAGAAACTCGAACAGGGGAGAGGAGGGCGCCATGCTGCGGTTCGCGCTCGGGCAGATCGTGCGGTTCTTCGCGCTGATGGTCGCGGTCAGCGCGGTCACCTTTGTGCTCGTGGCGGCGTCGCCCATCGACCCCGTGCAGGCGAATACGGGTCAGGCAGCCATGCTCACCATGAGCGCCGAGAAGCGCGCTCAGCTGGATGAGCGCTGGGGTGTGGATGAGCCCGTGTGGGAGCGCTATTTCGCGTGGGCGCAGGATGCCGCGCGCGGGGATCTCGGCGAGAGCCTGCGGTTCAACGCGCCGGTGGTGCAGGTCGTCGCCGAGCGTGCCGGCAACTCGGTGCTGCTGCTCGCCTCCGCCTGGGTCATCTCGGGCGTGCTGGGGGTTGCCCTCGGCGTGCTCGCGGGGGCGCTTCGTGGAAGCCTGCTCGACCGCATCGTCCGCGGCTACTGCTATCTGCTGTCCGCCACGCCGACGTTTTGGCTTGCCATCGTCGTGCTCATGGTGCTCGCGGTGCAGTTCGGCTGGTTTCCCGTCGGCTTCTCGGTGCCCATCGGCGTATCGTCGGAAGGCGTGACGCTGGCCGACCGCCTATACCACATGGTGCTTCCGGCCCTGACGCTCTCGGTGACAGGTGTGGCGAATATCGCGCTGCACACGCGCGAGAAGACGGTGGATGTGCTCTCGAGCGATTACGCGCGGTTTGCCGCCGCGCGCGGCGAGGGCAGGTGGGCCATCGTGTGGCGCCATGGGCTTCGAAACCTCGCCTTGCCGGCGTTAACCCTCCAGTTCGGCTCGGTCAGCGAGATCATCGGCGGGTCCGTCCTCGTGGAGCAGGTCTTCTCGTATCCGGGCATCGGCCAGGCGACCGTGACGGCCGGTTTGGGCGGCGATGCGCCGCTGCTCGTGGGCCTTGCGCTCGCGACGGCCGCCCTCGTGTTCGCCGGCAACCTCGTGGCGAATCTGCTGTATGGCCTCGTTGATCCCCGCATGAGGAAGGGGGCTGTCGATGCGCGCGCATGAGGTGGCAGCATCTGCTGGGGTGACGGTCTTCCACGAGCCGCATGCGCGGGTGCTCGAGGGGCGTCGTCTTCTGCTTATCGGCCTCGTGGTGTCGGCTGCCCTGCTGGTGCTCGTGACGGGTGTCGGGGCGATGCTCACCTCGGAAGCCTCTGCGACGGATTTCACGGCGAAGAACCTCGCCCCTTCGGCGGCGCACCTCTTCGGTACCGACTGGATGGGCCGCGATATGCTCGCGCGGACCCTTGCGGGGCTTTCGACCTCGATCGGCATCGGCCTCGTGTCGGCGGTGGTGTCGTCGCTCGTGGCGCTGGCGCTCGCCGCGGTCTCGGCGCTCGGCGGGCGCCGTGCGGATGCCGTGGTAAGCTGGCTCATCGACCTCGTCATGGGCATCCCCCATATCGTCCTGCTGATCTTGATCAGCTACGCGCTCGGCAGAGGGGCGCTCGGCGTGTGCGTCGGCGTTGCCATCACGCATTGGCCGAGCCTGACCCGTGTTCTGCGTGCCGAGATCATGCAGCTGCGCGAGCAGCCGTTTATCGCCACCTCGCGCGCGCTCGGCGTCGGCGGCGTCCGGCTTGCGCTCACGCATGCGCTTCCCTGCGTGCTGCCGCAGTATCTCGTGGGGCTCGTGCTGCTCTTCCCCCATGCGATCCTGCATGAGGCGTCCATCACGTTTTTAGGCTTCGGCCTATCTCCGGAGACGCCCGCCATCGGCGTCATCCTGTCCGAGGCCATGGGATATCTCACTGCCGGCTCCTGGTGGCTCGCCGTGTTTCCCGGTGTGGCGCTCCTGCTCGTCGTGCTGCTGTTCGACCGCGTGGGGTCGTGCCTGCGCCGGATGATGTCGGTCGAGGAGGTGCAGCTATGAGGGAGGATGTTCCTGCGCTCCGTTTGGGCGAAGGCGCTGCCGGTAACGGCGAAGCTTGCGCGGAGGCGCCCCATGGCCCCCATGCAGACGCCGAGCTGCACCATCACCATTCGCATGCCGAGGCGTCGCGCCATCCGGGCGACCATCATCTGCTCTCGATTGAGGGGCTTTCGGTCTCGTTTTCCCTGTACGATTCCCGAGCGCCGTATTTTCGCGCGGGACGGGTCGACCTCGAGCAGCTGCATGACCTGACGGTCTCGGTTCACGAGGGCGAGATCCTCGCGGTCGTGGGCGCGAGCGGCTCGGGAAAGACCCTGCTTGCCGATGCGGTGCTCGGGCTGTACGAGCCGAATGTCCACGTTTCTGGTCGCATATGGTTCGATGGCGAGCCGATGGACGCTTCGCGCCTTTCCACCCTGCGTGGGCATGGCATCTCGCTCGTGCCCCAGAGCGTGTCCCATCTCGATCCGCTCATGCGCGTGGGGGCGCAGATCGTGGGTTTGTGCCGCGGAGCCGAGCGAAGCCGGCGCGTGGCGCGGATGCGCGACCTCATGGCGGCGTACGGCCTTCCCGCGTCCGTCGAGCGAGCCTATCCGCACGAGCTCTCGGGCGGTATGGCGCGGCGCGTGCTGCTGCTCTGCGCTCTTATTGACGACCCACGGCTTATCGTGGCCGATGAGCCGACGCCCGGTCTCGACCTCGAACTTGCGGTTCACGCCCTGGATGACCTGCGATCATTTGCCGACGGCGGGGGAGGCGTGATGCTCATCACGCACGATATCGAGCTCGCCCTGCGCGTGGCGGACCGTGTGGCGGTGTTTCGCGAGGGCACGATCGTGGAGGAAACGGCCGCGGAGAGCTTTTCCAATCCCACGCTGCTGCGTCATCCCTTCTCGCGGGCGCTTTGGCATGCGATGCCGAGCAACGGGTTCGCCGTGGCGGACGAGGGGCAGTTCGGCAGTTCGGCGGGGGAGATGGCAGGAGGTGCCCTATGAGTCTGGTTGCGCGTGATATCGCGTTTGCCTATCCGGGGCGCGAGCCGCTGTACGATGGGTTTTCGCTTGAGGTGGAGCCGGGGGAGCGCGTGGCGCTCGTCGCGCCCTCGGGGAGGGGCAAGACGACGCTTTGCCGAATTATGGCGGGGCAGCTTGAACCGCAGCGAGGCGAGGTGCTGGTCGATGGCGAGCCGCTTTTGGGGCGGAGGCCTTCGGGGCGGCGCGCGCTGCCGGTGCAGCTGGTCTCGCAGCATCCGGAGCTCGCGTTCGACCCTCGGATGCGCATGGGTGCCTCGCTCGCAGAGGGTGCGGCCGGGCGTTCGGTTGCCGATGCGCTCGATCGCGCTGAGGAGACGGGCCTGCGCGAGCTGCTGGGTATTCGCGGGGAATGGCTGTCGCGGTTTCCCCATGAGTTGTCGGGCGGCGAGCTCATGCGCTTCTGCATCGCCCGCGCCCTGCTGGCCGAGCCGCGCTACCTGCTCTGCGACGAGATGACCGCGATGCTCGATGCCGTGACCCAGGCGGAGATCTGGCATCGCGTGCTCGCCATCGCCCGCGAACGAGCCATCGGCCTCGTCGTGGTATCCCACTCACCGGCCCTTCTCGCCAAGATCGCCACCCGCCAATGTCCACTTTCAGGACGGAGATGAAAGTGGACATTTCCGCGCGGGCCCTCCGCTGGCCTCTCTGGGGACGTAGCCGGGAGGCGCCACGCCGGGGACCCCGGCCGGAGGCTTCGCCCCGCGGGCCGGCGGGGCGAAGCCCCCGGCCGGGGTCCCCAGAGAGGCCCGCACGCGTCGGTGCATACGAAAAGAGGCCCCTTTCGGAGCCTCTTGGAGTTCTTGGTAGCCCGTACCAGATTCGAACTGGTGATCTCCGCCTTGAGAGGGCGGCGTCCTAAACCGCTAGACGAACGGGCCGTCTGTGTTGCGCCTTTGCGCAGAGAGAATATTACGGGATACCCCTATCGAGCGCAAGCCCTCATTTTCGAAATTCTGAAGTTGTGGAGGACTTGCGAAGGCGTGTCCTGAGAGTTCCCGCTGTGTTCCGCTTTTCGCACCGTATTATGGGGGACAGTGCAGCGCGGTACTATATGTGCACAACATACGATATCTATAGGAGCAGCAAGACGGCAGTCCTTCGAGCATCTGCGCGCGAAGGCGGCCCGCTGCGCACTCCGGTTTCTTATTGGAGGTTGGGTTCTTGAACCACGAGGTCGCCCTTATTCCCGGAGACGGAATTGGCCCCGAAATCGTGTGCGCGATGCGCCGCGTGATCGAGGCGGCCGGCGTTGATATCACCTGGCGCGAGCTACAGGCGGGGGCTTCGGTCGTCGATCGGTATGGAACGCCGCTTCCCGATCATGTGCTCGACGTCATCCGCGAGGTCGGAGTTGCCATCAAGGGGCCTATCACCACGCCGATCGGCAGCGGGTTTCGCAGCGTGAACGTATCGTTGCGCCGCGCCTTCGACCTGTACGCCTGCGTGCGCCCCTGCGCCTCTATGCCCGGAGATGGGTCGCGCTATCGCGATGTGGATGTCGTCATCATCCGCGAGAACACCGAGGACCTCTATGCCGGCATCGAGTTCGAGGCGGATGATCCCGCGGCCCAGGATGTGAGGGAGACCGTCAAGCGCGACACCGGGCGCGTCATCCCCCAGGATGCCTGCATCTCGCTGAAGCCCATCTCGCGCACGGGCTCCGAGCGCATCGTGCGCTACGCCTTCGAGTACGCCCGGCGATGTGGCCGCTCAAAGGTCACTGCTGTGCACAAGGCGAATATCATGAAGGCGACCGACGGGTTGTTCATGCGCGTTGCGCGCGAGGTGGCGGCCGAGTACCCGGAGATCGCGTTCGAGGACCGCATCGTCGACGCGACCTGCATGGGTCTCGTAATGCACCCGGAGGATTTCGACGTGCTCGTGCTTCCCAACCTGTACGGTGACATCGTGAGCGACCTGTGCGCCGGTCTCGTGGGCGGGCTCGGCATGGCGCCCGGGGCGAATATCGGCTCCTCGTGCGCCATCTTCGAGGCGACGCACGGCTCGGCGCCCGATATCGCGGGGAAGGGGATCGCCAACCCGACTGCCGAGATCCTGTCGGGCTGCATGCTTCTCGACCATCTGGGCGAATCCGATGCCGCCGCGCGCATCCGCTCCGCCGTGCGCGCGACGCTTGCCGATGGCGCGTGCGTCACGGCGGATGTGCGTCGCGCGCTGACCGGCTCCACGTCGGGCGCCGCGACCACCGATGAGTTCACGGATGCGGTGATCTCCCGTCTATAAGCGTACAGCATGTGCCGTAAGCAGGGGATATGGGCGCCCTGTGAATCGAGCTGAACGAATTTCGACTTTTCTCAAAAAAGTACTTGCGCATGGGAATGTGCTCCCCTAATATACTTTCTTGCGCGAAGCGGCAACGCGAGCGCGGATGCACCATTGGGATGTCGTCTAATGGCAGGACAGCGGATTCTGGTTCCGTCAATGGGGGTTCGACTCCCTCCATCCCAGCCATCCACATACGGCCCGTTCGTCTAGCGGTTTAGGACGCCGCCCTCTCAAGGCGGAGATCACCAGTTCGAATCTGGTACGGGCTACCAAGAACTCTAAGAGGCTCCGAAAGGAGCCTCTTTTCGTATGCGCCGACACGGTGCTGGCCTCTGTGGGGACGTAGCCGGGAGGCGCCATGCCGGGGACCCCGGCCGGAGACTTCGCCCCGCCGGCCGGCGTGGCGCCTCCCGGCTACGTCCCCACAGAGGCCAGCGGAGGGCTCGCGCGCAAATGTCCACTTTCATCTCCGTCCTGAAAGTGGACATGGCGGCTTTCGGCTACGTGGCCAGAGAGGCCAGCGGGGGATCGTCTGGAATTCTTTTCACGGCGGGGTCCGTCTGGGAGCTCGGGTCAAAAGGCCGTACAATAGTGGGTAATGCCTTTCACGCGCGTCTTCGGGCGCGACCTATATGACTTGCAAGGAGACCCATGTCGGATTCCACCCATAAGCCGGGGACTCAGCCCAAGGTCGTGGCCCAGCCATCCGGCGGCGACGATCACAAGGGCGCGCGCCGCGGAGCCATCTTCATCGGGCTCGTGCTGGTGGCCTATGTGATCTATCTGGTCGTCACCGGCCAGGTCGCGCAGTTCTGGGACGCCATGAGCAACGTCCAGATGGGTTGGCTCGCCGTCGCATGCCTGAGCATGCTGCTCTACCTCATCTTCGGTATCGCCGCTTACGCCATCGCCGTGTGGCTCGACCCAGAATCGCCCGTCGGCATCCGCGACCTCATCTCGGTCGAGGCGAGCGGCATCTTCTTCGGCAACCTCACGCCTATGATGATGGGCTCGACGCCCGCCCAGATCTACCGCCTCACCAAGGCGGGCCAGAACGTGGGCGAGGCCGGCGCCATCCAGTTCACCCGCTTCATCGTCTACCAGTTCGGTCTCGTGGCCTGGGGCGCCATCCTGCTTATCGCCCGCATGCCGTTCTTTGCTGCCCAGTACGGCGACATCACGCTCATCAGCGTCTTCAGCTTCGGCGGCCATGTCTGCATCCTGCTCGGCATCTTCGCTGTCGCGCTCATGCCGCGCATGGTCATCCGCGTCGCCCATTGGATCATCCGCGTGCTTGCGCGCGCCGGCGTCTCCCGCGAGAAGACCGAGAGCTGGCATGAGTTCGTCGACAGCGAGGTCATGGCCTTCTCCGACAAGTTCAAGCTCGCTGCGGGCCACTTCAGCTCCATGGCGCTCACGGTTGTCATCACCATGCTGCAGCTCGCGTTCTTCTACCTGGTTCCGTACTTCCTGATGCTCTCGTTCGGCCACCACGATGTGGACTTCTTCTCGGTCATGGCGGCGAGCGCGTTCGTCCAGCTGCTGAGCTCCGCTGTGCCCCTGCCGGGCGGCACGGGCGGCGCCGAGGGCGGTTTCGCGCTGTTCCTCGGCCACTTCTACGGCAGCGCTGCGACGGCGGGCTATCTCCTGTGGCGTCTGATCACCTTCATCGCGCCCACGATTCTCGCCGCTCCGCTGCTGGGCCTCAAGAGCTCCCACAACGCGAGCATCCACGAGCGCTGGGATCGCGCCATCTCCAAGCTCGGTCGCGGCAAGAAGCGCAAGCGGACCCCGAGCCGGACGGTCACGGCCCATAAGACCGAGGTTGCGGCTGTCGAGCGCACCGAGGCGTCTTCGAGCCCGGCTCAGCACCACGCTCCCAGCTCAAGTGCCTCCCCGCGTCCCCGTCACCGCGGAACGCAGGTCAGGCGCTCTGAGGGCGGTATCACCGTCTCGCCGTCTGCCCTTGCCAAGAAGCGGCCGACCACCAAGAAGAACTGACGTATCCGCACGCCGCGGGGCATGCCGAAGCTGGCAGGCTCCGCGGTTTTCATGCGGCCCGGGCCTTAAGGGCGCACGGCCGCATCGCATGCCCAGAGAGGACCCAACTGTCTATGATTCGCATCGCCGGGGCGATCGCCGCCGGGCTCGTGGCGCTCGGCGGGGCCGGCTTCACGGCTGCAGGCAACGCGCTGTTCGAATTCGCCTTGAATCCGCGCTCCAAGCGCTCCATCATGTCGCATATCAACTTCGGCGAGGCGAGCGGTCTCGATGTCGGCGCCTTCGCAGCCGATCCGTTCCGCCGCGAAGCCCGTGCGTGGTTCGAGCAGGCGCGCCGCGACGCGTGCATTCCGGCGCGTGATGGGGGAGAGCTGCGCGGATGGCGCATATGGGGGCAGGGGGTCGTTCCGGGTGACGATGGCCGCCGCTCGATTGCGAGCACCGATACGGAGCACCGCTACCTCATCTTGTGCCACGGCTACAGCGGTCAGCCCTCCGACCTTTCCGGCGAGGCCATGCTCGCGCATCGCGCGGGGTTTTCGGTCCTGCTGCCCGCCGCGCGCGGACACGAGCGCAATTCCGACCGCTATGTGGGGATGGGCTGGCTCGATGCGAACGACCTGCTCGGTTGGATTGACATGATCGTCGACTTCGACCCCGATGCGCGCATCGCGCTCTACGGCGTGTCCATGGGCGGCGCCGAGGTCATGATGGCGTCGGGGCTCGACCTGCCGCCCCAGGTGAAGTGCATCGTCGAGGACTGCGGCTACACGAGCGTGTGGGATGAGTTCGTCGTGCAGATGGACAACATGATGCATCTGCCGGTCCACCCGCTGCTCGACGCTGCCGAGACCGTGTGCCGTGCACGCGCCGGATACGGCTTTCGCGAGGCGAGCTCCGTCGAGCGCCTGAAGCGCGCCCGCGTGCCCATGATGTTCATCCACGGAACTGAAGATGCCTTCGTGCCCTACGGGATGCTCGATCGGGTGTATGACGCATGCGCGAGCGCCATCAAGGAGAAGGTGCCGTTTGAGGGCGCGCGCCACGGGGAGAGCTCGCACAGCGATCCCGAGCGCTACTGGAACGTGGTGAGCGGTTTTCTCGCACGCTGCCTGTAGGCGCGATCGGCCCGTCCCCTACAGGGACCGCAGGCACTCCACGGGGTCGAGCTTCGCCGCACGTCGCGCCGGGTACCAGCCGAACAGAAGGCCGATGCCGATGCTCAGGCCGACTGCCGCGGCGATCGCCTCGACCGACACGAGGGGCGCCAGCGTGGAGGTCGTCCCGTCCCCCGTGCTCATGCCCATCGAGCTCAACAGGCCGAACGTCGATGCGGCGAAGGCGAGACCCCACGACAGCAGGTAGCCGAGCACGGTGCCGATGATTCCGCCGGCAACGCACACCACGGCCGATTCCATCAGGAACTGCAGGGTGATGTCGCGGCGGGTGGCCCCGAGCGCGCGGCGCACGCCGATCTCGCGGATGCGCTCCGTCACGTTCGTGAGCATCATGTTCATGATGCCGATGCCGCCGACCAGAAGCGAGATGCCCGCGACCGCCCCCATGATGAGCGAGAAGGAGTTCATGAACCCGGTCATGGAGTCGATCGTCGACTTCATGGAGTAGACGTACACGTTGTCGTCGATCTGGTCGTCGGGGATGCTCATGACCTTCGCGACCTGCTTTTTGGTGGTCTCCATGAGGGCGTCGACATCCACGCCCTCGCGCGCGATGCCCACGACCTGCGTCAGGTACGCATAGCCGCCGCTGAAATCCTTGAGGACGGTCTCGAGCGGCATGTAGACGGTGATATAGGTGCTGTTGCCGCCGCTGCCCGTGTTGGGCATGCGCTCATCGACGCCGACGACCAGGTAGTCGCTGCTGCCGATGCGCACCGTCTTGCCCACGGCGGTGATGTCCTCGCGCCCGAAGAGCGCCTTCACGCCCGAGCGGTCGAGGACGACCACGCGCGAAGCGGAGGACTCCTCCTGGGTGGTGAACAGGCGTCCCTCGGCAAGGCGCAGGGCGCCCGTCATCTGGAAGAAGGTGCTGTTCGCGCCGGTGATGCTCACATCGATGGTCTGCTGGCCGTTTTTGATCTGGGTGTAGCCGAAGGCCGATCCCTCGATAGCCTCGTATTCGGGCATGAGGCGCGCAAGGTCGTCGACATCGTCGGGTTTCATCTGGTAGGCGCAGGAGATCTGGACGGCTCGCGCCGCGTTGAGGCCGAGGCTCTCGACGAGCGAGTTGCGGATGCCGCCGATGAGCGAGGTCATGGCGATGACCGCCGAGATGCCGATCACGATGCCCAGGATGGTGAGGAGGCTGCGCCCGCGGTTGGATTCCAGCGAGCGGAGGGCTTCTCGGATGAGGTCGCGAAAGCTCATAGCGCGGCACCTCCCGTGCGAAGGCCGCCGATGCTCGGCACGCGGTCCGGGTCGAGGGTGCGCCTGCGAGGGCTGCGCGGGGCGTTGCGGTACAGCCGGCCGTCGCGGATGGTGACCGTGCGGTCGGCCTCGGCGGCAACGCCCGCATCGTGGGTGATGAGGACGATCGTCTTGCCCGCCTCCTGCAGGCGGTGGAAGGTCTGCATGACCATGGCGCCCGTATGGGAGTCGAGGTTGCCGGTGGGTTCGTCGGCCAGGATGATGGGCGGGTCGTTGACGAGGGCGCGCGCGATCGCCACGCGCTGCATCTGGCCGCCGGAGAGTTCGTTCACACGATGGTCGTAGTGGTCGACGGCGAGCGCCACCGAGTATAGGGCGCTCACGGCGCGCCTCTCGCGCTCGGTGCGCGGGCAGTCGGTGTAGGCGAGGGGCAGCATGACGTTCTCGAGCACGCTCATGCGCGGCAGCAGGTTGAAGCTCTGGAAGACGAAGCCGATCTGCAGGGCGCGCACCTCGGCGAGCTCGTCGTCGGTGAGGTCCGACACGTTGAGCCCGCAGAGATGGTAGGTGCCTGACGTCGGCGTATCCAAGCAGCCGAGGATGTTCATGAGGGTCGATTTGCCCGAACCCGACGGGCCGATGATGGCCACGAACTCGCCGGGATCGACCGTGAAGTCGATGTTGTGCAGCACGTGGGCGAGCCCCGCCTCCGACTCGAAGATGCGGTGGATGCCCTTCATGTCGATGACGGGCCTCATGATGCGCTCACCGCGGTGTCGGCACCCATCATGTCGCCCATTCCGCCGGAGATGACGATGGTATCGCCGTCGGCAAGGGGAGAGGCGGGCATGGATGCGCCGTCGGGCTCGTTCACGTCGGCACCTTCGGCGCTGCCCACGACGGCCCAGTCGGAGTTCTGCGTGACGACCGTGACGTCGCGGCGCTCGGCGGCATGGGTCTCGGGATCGGTCTCGACCATGACGTAGTAGGAGGCTCCATCGTCGGTCTGAAGCGCCATGGTGGGAACCATCACCACGTTGTCGAGCTGCTCGGTGATGAGGTTGACGCTCGCGGTCATGCCCGGCTTCAGCCGCGGGTCGGGCTCGGAGATGAGCACATCGACCGCGAAGGTGACGGAGCTTCCGTCCATATACATGCCGCCACCGCTGCCTGAAGCGATCGAGGCGATGTTCTGCACGGTGCCGGCAAGCGAGATGTCGGGGAACGCCGGGAAGGTCACGGTGGCCGTCTGGCCGGCCGCGACGCGCGCGATGTCCTCTTCGCCCACCTGGATCGTGACCTTCATCTTCGAGAGGTCGGCGATCTGCATAAGGCCGCCCGCACCGCCGTCAGAACCCGAGCCCGATCCGAGTGCACTTGCGCCCACCTGGGCGTTCATGGCCACGACGTTGCCCGAGAGCGGCGAGGTGACCGTGCGCTCAGCAGCCTTGGCAACCGCCTGGTCCACCGCCGCCTGCGCGCTTTCCACCGAGCGCTCGGCGGCTTTGACGGCATCGTCGGCGGCTTGGGTATCGATGCCCGTATCGCCTGCCGGCAGGTCGACGGTGCCGCCGCCGGTATCTCCGGGTGCCCCCGCATCGCCCGCGCCGCCGTCATCGAGGAGGGTGATTCCTGTGGAAGCCGCTGCGGGCTGTGCCGCCTGCGCCGCGCGCGCCTGCTCGGCCGCCTTGTAGGCATCGTCGCGCGAGCGCTTGGCGCTCGCCAGGCTCTCCTTGGCCGCCTCGAGGTTGCGCTGCGCCTCCTTGATGGCGAGGTCGAGGTCGGGGTTGTCGATGACCATGAGGACGTCGCCCTCGTTGACGTACTGGCCGGCGGCAACGCGCACCTCGGCGATCGTGCCGTCGACGGTGGGCGTGATGACGGTGGAGGAGAGCGGCTCGAGCGAGCCCGATGCATCGACCACATCGATGTAGCTGCCAGCGAAGGCGATGTCGGTGATGGGCTCGTAGGTCATCTCCGTCTGCTGCTGGTTCAGCGCGTTGACGGCGATGAACCCGCCGGCGCCGAGGGCGACGATCACGCCCGCCACGATGCCGCGGCGGATGAGCTTCTTGCGGCGGCGCTCTGTTCGCTTGGCCTTGAGTTGGGCGTACGCTTCGGCGTCCGTCGCATCGAGCTCCTCATCGGGGTTTGCGAGCACGGTCGCGGAGTCCGGGCCGCTCTTGGCGGCTGACGGTATGACGCCGATCGGCTCGCGGACGGCATCGTCCTGCGCGGGGCCCTTGGGCACGGTCGGCGTGGTCTCATCGGTCATGGTATCTCCCTAGGTTTGAGAGGAAAGGTCTGCATGTGGCGCCAGAATACGCCGCGAATGTCACGAATCTGTCACGGCTGCCGTTCGAATCTGCGAACGGTGCCCTTCCGCCGCGTTTCCGTGCAGCGGAAGGGCACCTGCGCATCAGATGGCATCGTCGCGAAGCGACTCGACGATGCTCCAGGAGCGGTTGCGGGCAAGGGCGTAGGCGACGCTTGCCGCGATTACGACGGCGACGGCGAGCACCGAGATGCCGACCTGCGGCCACGGCAGGGAAAACTCATAGGTCGAGTACGAGATGACCATCGACTGGTAGAGCCCGAAGGTCGCCAGTGCGGCGATGGCGAATCCGATCATGAACCCGCGCAGGGCGTAGCTTGCGCATTCGTAGGCGATCATGCGGCGGAAGGCGCTATCGCCCATGCCGATGGATTTCAGCATCGCGAACTCGCGGCGGCGCAGCATGAGGGCGTTCGCGAGCGTGTTGAAGACGTTAGCCACGGCGATCAGCCCGGTGATGGCGGCGAAGCAGTAGATGAACGTGTTCACCGTGGTGGCCATGAGACGCGCCTGGAGCTTGCCCTGCGCCGTGTTCGAGTAGACGAGGTCGAGCTCAGGGTAGCCTTTGGCGATGGATTCCAGCTCGTCTTGGAGCTCGGCCGCCTGCGTGGCGTCGCCGCCGCAGTCGAACGAGGTGGTTGCGGCCGTATAGCCCATGGTGTCGGCAAGGTCGATGGCCGACGCCGGCAGGATGAGCTGCAGCGTTCCGGTGGCGTTCACAACGCCTTCGGGCAGCTCGTCCGCGAGCGCGCCGATCTCGATGTCCTGCTCGGCGGCGACCGCCTCCGCGAGGGGCAGGTAGCGCTCTTTGCCCTCGTTGTCGTAATACATCGCCTGTGGGGATCCGTCGGGTCCGTCCTCGATGTCGGAAACGAAGTAGCCATCGAGGTCTGCGAATTCAAGAGAGCGGACCGTACCGGTGCCTTCGAAGGGACTATAGGAGCCGTAGGTCTCCCCGTCGGTCGTCCGATAGGCGTTGACGGCGATGGCGCGCGGGTGCGTGGGGTCGCAGAACTCGCCTCGCGAAAGGCCGAGTTCGCCGATGTAGGCCTGCCAGGAGCTATCGTCGATGAATTCGACGTAGGCGGGGCCGTACCACGATCCGTCCGCAAGGGGCGGCAGGGCGCCGTCGAGACCCATGACCTCATCGTTCAGGATACCGGCGGGAACCAACAGGTCGGCCATGTAGGAGGTGGTATAACCGTTGGGGTCTGCGCCCTCGATCTGGGAGGCGTCCGCGTAGAAGCGCGCGAGCGCCTTTTGCATGGCCGGTCCGTCCACCTGGCCGTATGCGAGGGCGAGCGTTCGGTCCGCTTCGGCGCCCGTAGCATCGATATAGACCACGAGGTCCTGCCCCTCCATGGTCTGGATTGAGGTGTCGCTCGCGTAGCTCATGACGTTCGCGATGGACCCCGAGGTGATGAGCAGGGCGACCGACACGGCGAGCGCGGCGACCGTGACGCGGCCCTTCGAGGAGCTACGGCTGAGGTTGCGGTGGGCGATGAAGCCGGGGATGCCGAACAGACGGCCCGCGATGCCGAGCCTGCGGCTTGTCGGGTAGCCCGCTTGCGGGACACGGCGCAGCCGGCGGCGGGTGGCGCGGCTGAGGCGCACGTCCTGCGTCTGGCGGATGGCGTCGACTGCAGACACACGGCTTGCGCGGATGGCGGGGACGGCTGCGCTCACGAGCAGCGTGACGAGGCTGAGCGCGATGGCGGCAAGAAGCGCCACGGGATGCACGACCACGTGCGCGTCGGTTCCGCCGACCATGGTGGCGATGCCCTCGCCGAGCAGGCTGAACACGACGAAGCAGCCAACAAGACCGAGTGCGAGCCCGATAGGGATGCCGACGCCGCCGATGACGAGGGCCTCGGTGAGCACCGTTCGGCGCAGCTGGCGGCGGCTGGCACCGAGACTCGAGAGCAGGCCGAACTGCCGCGTGCGCTCGGCGACCGAGATCGCAAAGCTGTTGTAGATGAGCGAGACGCCCGCCACGACCACGACGGCGGCCAGGATGCCTGCGATCTGGTAGAGGGTGTTCCAGACGGCTTTGTCGGGCGTGGCGCCCATCCAGCGCAGAAGGGACTCGTGCACGCTGCCGCCTGCCGTGCTGCTGCTGTTGGCTATCGATTCGACGATGCCCTCGGCAGCTGCCGGGTTCTTCGTGCGGAAGAGCAGCGACGCCCAGGTGGCGTCCGAGCCGTCTGCCAAAGCGTTCTCGACCGCGCTGCCGTCATCGTAGATATAGGCGCTGCTGCCCTGGAGCGCATAGTTTGCCGCGTAGCCGTACGCCCGGAAGAAGCCCGCGACGGTGACGGTGAGCTTGCCGAGGTCTGCAGCGTACGAGTCGGTTTGCGTCTCCTCGTCGACGGTGTCGCCGGATGCGGGCATGGCGACATAGGACGATCCGTCTGCGAGGTTCGTGATCGTGCGCGTTCCGAGGTCGAGGACGAGCTGGCTGCCAAGGCCGATGGCGCCGCCGTCTGCGGTGGCGATTCCGCAGGGCGCAAGCTCGAGGTTTTGCAGGTAATGGGGGAGGATTACCTCGCCTGCGGCTTCGGGCGCATGGCCGGCGACGATCTCGGGCAGCTTCACGAGGGGCTCATCGGCATCCTGCGTGGCAGGCCAGGTCTTCGCGTACAGATACCTGCCCAGCAGGTCGTCGTTCTCATCGCCGAGAGACACGGTGCCCAGGCACGTGATGCCGACCCAGTCCGTCACCTTGGGGTTTTCGGTCAGCGTGGCGAAGCTCTGCTCGTCGACGGGCATGACCTCGCCGTACCACCAGCCCTCTTCAGCGCCGGTGCGCTGGATGAGCATGTTCGAGAGGGACACGACGCTCGTGAGCACCGCGGTGATGAGCGCGCAGGATAGCGCGATGCCGATGATGGACACGACAGTGCGCGTGCGGTTTCGCTTGAGCGACTGCAGCGTGAAGCGGGTGAAGATGCTCATCTCAGCGCGCCCCCTTGGAGGGGAAGGCCGCGGCGGTCCCGCCGTGTGTCGCGGCGGGTACCTGCCGAATGCGCTCGTCGCGCACGAGCCGGCCGTCCTCGATGGCTATGACGCGGTCCGCCATAAGAGCGATATCCTCGTCGTGGGTGATGACGATGAGCGTCTGCTTGAGCTGCCGGTTGGAATCGCGCAGCAGCCGCATGATCTCGGCTGAGTTCTTGGAGTCGAGGTTGCCCGTGGGTTCGTCGGCGAGCACGACCGCCGGCGCGTTCATGAGCGCGCGACCGATCGCCACGCGCTGCTGCTGGCCGCCTGACAGCTGGTTGGGCAGGTAATGCTCGCGCCCGGTGAGCTTGAGCGTGCGCAGCAGCATGTTCAGGCGCTTGTCGTTGACGCTGCGCCCATCCATGAGCACGGGAAGCGTCATGTTCTCCACGACGTCGAGCACGGGGATCAGGTTGTAGAACTGGTAGACAAGACCGACCTCGCGGCGGCGGAAGACGGCGAGCTGCTCGTCGGTACGCTCGTAGATGTCCTGCCCCTGCAGGCGCACGGTGCCCGAGGTCGGTCGGTCCACGCCGCCCATGAGGTGCAGCAGGGTCGATTTACCCGAACCCGAGCTGCCGATGATGGCGATGAACTCGCCCGCCTGAACGGAGAAGCTCACGTCGTCCAGAGCGCGCACGGCGGTGTCGCCTTCTCCGTAAACCTTGGTCAGATGCTCGATGGTCATGATATCCATGGCTGGCCTTTCGTTAGCCGATACGTCATCTACCATACTGGCGAGGCGGCCTTGCGGCTGGATGACCGCCGCGTGACACTTCTGTCACGCGGCGAAAACGAGGTGCGGCGGGAATCTTTGCCGTCTGATTTTCGAGTGCCATTGCGCGCGGGTAGGCCCGCGTCGTTACACCGCCGTCTTGAAGAAGGCGATCTCGAAGCGTGCCCCGACAGTCGCGCCCGTCTCGTCGGTGACGTTCGATGCCCGAATGCGGCCGTCCTGTGCGGTGATGAGGCTCTTCGCGAGGGCGAGGCCGATGCCCACGCCCTGGGGCTCGACGCCATCGGCTTCATCGGTTCGGTCGGCTCCACGGTAGAAGCGCTCGAAGATATGGGGGAGGTCGGCTGCAGCGATGCCGGGGCCGGTATCGGTCACGACGATGCGGAACGCTAGGGCGTCTTCCTGCACCCGCACGGAGACGATGCCGCCCGCAGGGGTGTGCTCAAGGCAGTTCTTCAGCACGTTGCGCAGGGCCTCGGCGGTCCAGCTCTGGTCGCCGGTAAACGTGCTGCCTGGTTGGATCGTGCGGACAAACGTGACGTCGGCGATATCGAAGGCGATGGCGAGAGGGCCGTATGCCTCCTCGACAAGCTTCTCGGCGTCAACGGGTGCGTGCAGCAGCTTGATCGCGCCGGCATCGACGCGCGCGAGCTTGAGCAGCGACGACACGAGCCACATCACCTGGTTCTGCAGCCGCTCGATGGTGCGCACCCTCGCCAGGGCGTCGCGACGCGCGTCGGCAGCCAAGCCATCAAGACCGCCGATCTGCTTGCGTAGCAGCTCGGTGGTAAGGCCGAGGGAGGTCAGCGGCGTCTTCAGCTGATGCGATATGTCTGCCAGGGAGTCGGCGAGCAGGCTCCGGTCGCGCTCGAGCTGGTCCACACTGATGGCGAGCTTCTGCAGGAGCTTTGCGATCTCGTTGGTCAGGATCGCAAGCTCGCCCTCGCGCGCGCCGTCGAGGAGGGCGGGGCGCTCGGCAAAGAGGCATTCGTCGAGCTGTGCCGCAAGAAGAGCAATCGCCCGGTAGCGCGCCCGCGTGAACAGCGCCACGACGATGCCGAGGATGCAGGCGGTGCTTATGACCCAAAAGCAGGCGGCTGATCCCGAGAGCGCGCACGACGCAAGCGCGATCAAAAGCGTGGCGCCGACGTAGGTGCAAACCAGCAGCATGAGTTCGCGGTTGCGCAGCAGCATGCGTCCTCCTTATCCGCGCGAGCGGTAGCCGAGGCCGCGCACGGTTTCGATGAGCTGCGGGGCCGACGGGTCGTCTTCGATCTTGTTGCGCAGCCGCTTGATATAGACCGACAGCGTGTTCTCCTCGATATAGGCGCCGGCATCGTCCCACAGCGCATCGCGGATGGCCTCGCGGGTGATGAGCTTGCCGGGGTTTCGGGCGAACAGCAGAAGCAGGCGGTACTCGAGCGCCGAGAGCACAAGCTCGACGCCGTTTCGCTCGACATGGGCTCGGTCGGGGTCGATCACGATGGACCCGAGTCTCACGGTGCGGTGCGCAGGCTGACTGCGGCGTAGCGCCGCACCGATGCGCGCCATGAGCTCGCGCGGACGGAACGGTTTCGCCACATAGTCGTCGGCTCCTATGTTGAGGCCGGTGACCGTGTTGATCTCGTCGTCAGACGCGGTCAGGAAGATCACGGGAACGTCTGGGTGCGCCTGCTTGATGGCCGCGCAGACGGCAAAGCCGTTGCCCTGGGCAAGGGAGATGTCGAGCAGCGCGAGCTGGTAGCCGAAGGCGCCTGATGAGGAACCGATGCGCGCGATGGCCTCGGCCTGCGTGCGGACAGCGTCGACGGCGTACCCTTCCGAGGCCAGAAGCTCGGTCAGGGCACCGATGATAAGCGGGTCGTCTTCGACAAGGAGGATGCGTGCGGTCATGAAGGTCCTTAGCGGTTTCGGATTTCCAAAGACCATTGTGGCACGAAAAGGCGGGGGAGGCGAAAACCTCCCCCGCCTGATGCGGACTATGACGGAACTGTCACCTTGGATGCCTAGTAGTGCGTGATGACGCAGGTGCCCACCGTGATGATGCTGCTCAGCTCGGCGGCCTTCTCGGGCGGCAGATTCACGCAGCCGTGGCTGCCGGTCCACTGGTAGGCGGTGGGGTCGCCGAAGCTCGAGGACGCCTGCCAGTCGGCATCGTGCAGGCCGACGGCGCCGCCGATGAAGGGCATCCAGTAGTTGACCGGCGTGCGGTAGTCGGGCTCGCCATCGCCGTCCTCGTCGGCACCGGTCAGGGTCGCGCCGCCGTTGTTGCTGTTCAGGAAGTAGATGCCCGTCGGCGTGTAGTTGTTGTCGATCGGGCTGCCCGTGATGCAGCCGGACTCCCAGATCACGTTGTCGTTGGCGTCGTAGTAGCGAGCCCACTGCTCGGTGAGGTCGATATCCACATAGGACGCCCAGTCGCGCTGGCCCATGCCGTGGTACACGTCGGCGGTCTGCTTCGTGGGAACCTGGATGTCGCCGGTCTGCTTGTTGGCCACGGCATCCTGGATGAGCTGCGCCAGTGCGGCCTCGTCGCTCACCCAGCCGTAGGTGCCGCCCGACACGGTGCACTGCTTGCCGTCGGCGCGGGTCCAGGTGCGCTCGGTGCCCACGGTATCCAGCGCGTTCACCGCAAGGTCGCGGATCCAGCCGGAAAGGCCGTCGGAGTTCAGGATGGGGTTGAGCGCCTCGTCGAAGGTGATCCATTGGGTCATGGTCTTGCCGTCAAGCGTGGCGATGGGCGTGTCGCCGTACTTGAGCGTGACGTTCACGCCGATGATCTCGTTCGCGGCGTCGCAGGCTGCCTGCAGCTGCTCGTCGGTGGCGCCGCCCGCCAGGGGCTCGTACATGGAGTCGTCGAGCTCGACGGTCATCTCGGCGCGGGAGACGGCATCCTTGACGGCGGCGATGATCGCGTCGCGCGAGAGGCGCTGGTTGGAGCGGGCCTTCTCGACGCTGAACTGACCGGTCGCCTCGTCGAAGGCGCCGGCGGTATCGAAGGTGCCCGGGCGGCTGGCGTTGAACTCGTCGATGGCGGCGCCGAGACCCGCCTCGAGGCCGGCCTCGTCGTAGGTCACGACAAAGGCTGCGCCCTCGTCGTCAGCGGTCTCTTCCGTATCGTTTCCGGTCATGCCGGAAATGAGCTTGATGGGCCAGAGCAGGGGCTCGTTGGCAGCGAGCACGGCCTCGGCCTCCGCATCGGCATCGACGGAGAACGTGCCGGGCTCGGGCGTGTAGTCCCAGGTGAAGCCCAGGCCGGAGACGGAAAGCGAGTAGCTGCCCACGGAGTTCTCGACGAGCTGGGCGGCGGTCGCGGCGTCGTTCATCGAGACGTCGATGCCGCCGATCTTCGTTCCGGGATAGTACTTGCCCGAGAACACGAAGACGCCCGCGGCGTACGCGATCGCGAGCACGCCGACGGCGACTCCCAGGCCGATGAAGATGGCACGATGGCTGCGGCGGGGCTTCTCGGAATCGTCGCCGAGCGGCTCGAACGTGCCGGTGATGGCGGCGTCGAGCTCGGAGTTGCCCGGCACGAAGGTCGTCTGGATGGGGCCGCGGCGCTCAGGCGTGCGCACGGAGGGCATCGCCTGGGTCGGCTGCTGGGTCTGGGGAAGCGGCTGCTGGGAAGCGGTGACGTCGGCCGATGCGGCAGACCGCTGAGTCGCGGCAGCAGGGGTCGGCACGGTCGGCTGCGCCGTGCGCTGGGCACGGCTCGCGGCCATCTGCGCGGGCGTGACAGGCGCAAGCGGGTCGGTCCCGGCCGAGCCGGCGCGGTTGGGGGCGTTATCCATGTTCGGTCATATCCTCGTGATCGCTGTGACGGGACGTCTGTCCCGAGTAGGTCTCATGCGCGCCGATTATACCTGCTCAGGCGGGGACTCGCAGGGCCGGCAGGTCGGTTCCACAGGGATTTGACCCTACGTTCGCAATTTCCCTGCATTTCATCAACGTTTGCACATCTCAACAGAGGGCGGCCCCGAGGCGTATCGCCTCGGGGCCGCCTGAACGCTTTGGGTTTTCGAGCGCTTATCCGCAGATGCCGCAGCTTCGGCAGGCAGCGAGCGCGCTCGGCGCCTGGGCGATGCCGCCCTTGGCCGTCTCGCGCAGGCTCGAGGGCAGGGCATGGCCGACGGCGAGCATGACCTTGGCCATCTCGTCGAAGGGCACGAGGTTGTGCACGCCGGAGAGCGCGAGCTGGGCGGAGGAGAACGCCGCCGCCACGCCGATGGCGTTGCGGTTCTGGCAGGGGACCTCAACAAGACCGCCCACGGGATCGCAGACAAGGCCCAGCAGGTTCGACAGCGCGATGGACGCGGCGTCGAGGGCGCAGGCGGGGGTGCCGCCGAGCATCTGGACGAGCGCGGCCGCGGCCATGGCGGCGGCGCTGCCGACCTCCGCCTGGCAGCCGCCTTCGGCACCGGCGACGCAGGCCGAGGTGGACAGGTTGAGGCCGATCGCGGCGGCGCAGTACAGGGCGTCCATGATCTCGTGGTCGTCGAGCCCCAGGTGCTCGGCCTCGGAGAGGATGCAGCTGGGAACGACGCCGGCGGAGCCCGCCGTGGGGGCGGCCACGATGACGCCCATGCTCGCGCTGCGCTCGAGCACCGCCATGGCGCGTGCGACGGCCATGGTCTGGACCTCGCCCATGAGGGCGGCAGACAGGCGGCCGGCTCCGTTCAGGGCGATCTCGCGCGCCTCGCCGCCGATGAAGCCGCCGAGCGAGCGGCTCGGCTGGCGGATGGGGGAGGTGGTCTCGTCGCGCATGACGTCGAGCACGCGGCGCATCGACGCCACGCAGGCGTCCTCGCCGATGAGGTGCGCCTCGCGGACAGCCATGACGGCACCGATGTTCATGCCGAAGCGCTCGCAGGCGTCGAGCAGCTGCGCGCCGTCGTCGAACAGCTCCGGCGTGGACACGCCGGGGGCGAGCGACGAGGCGGATCCGGGAAGCTCGATGAACGTCGCGTTATCCACGAGGTCGAGGGCGCGGATGGCAGGAAGGACGTCCTTGCCGGGCGCGCTGTCGGTCTCGAATACCGAATACGCCTGTCCGCCCGCCTCGGTGCGGTAGGTGCGGCAAAACGCGATGTTGACCTTGTGCTCGGCAAGCAGGCCCGTGAGGGCGGCAAGCGCGCCAGGGGCGTCGCGGTGGGCGACGAACAGCGTGCTGTAGGCGCCCGTGATGTCGACGCCCACGCCGTTGATGCGCGAGATGCGCACGCGGCCGCCGCCGAGGCTCTCGCCACGGGCGGTGGCGTGCTTGCCCCCTTCGGCATCCATCTCGATGTCGACGGTGTTGGGGTGCAGGCTCGCGTCATCGCCGCCGATGACGAACTCGAACTCGAGGCCACGGGCGGCAGCGAGGTCGAAGGCGTCGCGGATGCGCTCGTCGTCGGTATCGAGGCCGAGGATGCCCGCCACGAGGGCGCGGTCGGTGCCGTGCCCTCGGTAGGTGTGCGCAAAGCTGTTCCACAGTGTGAAGCGCACGCGGCGAACTGTGCCCTCGAGCAGCGAGGCGGCAACGTTCGCGCAGCGCAGGGCGCCTGCGGTATGGGAGGACGAGGGGCCGACCATGATGGGGCCCAAGATCTCGAAGGCCGAGGTCGTAGCCAGAGTCTGGGGTTTTCCAGCCATTATCGCTCCATGGGAAACGTCGAGGTGGTACCGCTTGTTTTGGCCGCTACAGCGCCATCTCGCGTGCGCGGTCGATGCGGGCGAGGCAGTCGTCGCGGCCGATGAGCTCCATGGTCTCGCCGAGCGGCGGGCTCACCATGTTGCCGCACTCGGCGACGCGGATGGCCTGGAACACGATGCGCTTCTTGGCATCGAGGGCCTCGGGCAGCGGCTCCAAGGCGGCGTCGATGGCCGCGGCCTTCCACTCGTCGGCAGGCAGCGTGCCGAGCGCCACGCGCGCGGCGTCGAGGATCGTGCCCATGCCCTCCTTGGCGAGGCCCTTGGCCACGGACTTTTCGTCGTAGGCGAGGGTCGCCGCTGTGGCGAACACGGGGGCGGCCACGGAAGCGGCGTCGGCGGGCATCTTGGTGCGCGGGCGCACGATGCTCGCGAGCAGGTTCCACCAGACGTCGTCGTGCTCGGCACGCACGGCGGAGATTCCCGCGGCCTCGAGCTGCGGCAGCATGATCTGGTCGGTGAAGGTGGCGTCGTCCATGGCGTTGATGTACTCGGCGTTCATCCAGTCGAGCTTCTTGGGGTCGAAGGTCGCCGGGTTCTTGGAGATGCGCTCGAGCGAGAACTCGCGTGCGAGAACGTCGCGCGGGATGACGGTGGTCTCGCCGTCGAGCGACCAGCCGAGCAGCGCCAGGTAGTTCACGAAGGCGTCGGACAGGTAGCCGGCATCGCGGTACTCCTCGACGGAGGTCGCGCCGTGGCGCTTGGAGAGCTTCTTGCCGTCGGCGCCGAGAATCATCGAGATGTGCGCGAACGTGGGCACGGGTGCGCCCAGGGCCTCGTAGACCATGACCTGGCGCGGGGTGTTGGACAGGTGGTCGTCGCCGCGGATGACATGGGTGATGCCCATGAGCGCGTCGTCCACCACGGTGGCGAAGTTGTAGGTCGGCGTGCCGTCGGAGCGGAAGATCACGAAATCGTCGAGCTCCTTGGCGTCGAAGACGACCTTGCCGTGCACGGCGTCGTCGATCACGACGTCGCCGCGGCCCTCGGGCACCTTGATGCGCAGGGTGTAGGGCTCGCCGGCATCCATGCGGGCGCGGGCCTCGGCGGGATCGATGTCTCGGCAGCGGCGCTGGTAGCCCTGGAAGGGGTCCTTGCGCTCCTGGGCGGCCTTGCGGTCGGCCTCAAGCTGCTCGGGCGTGCAGAAGCAGGGGTAGGCCTTGCCCTCGGCGAGCAGGCGCTCGGCGGCCTCGCGGTAGAGGTCCAGGCGCTCGGTCTGGGCGTAGGGGCCATAGTCGCCGCCGACCTCGGGACCCTCGTCCCAATCGAGGCCGAGCCAGCGCATGGCGCGCAGGATCACCTGGGTGTTCTCCTCGGTGGAGCGGGTGGGGTCGGTGTCGTCGATGCGCAGGATGAACGTGCCGCCCATGGCGCGGGCGAAGGCCCAGTTGTAGATGGCCGTGCGGGCGCCGCCGATATGCAGCTTGCCGGTGGGCGAGGGCGCGAAGCGCACGCGGACGTTTGAGCTCATGGATGCTCCTCTGATAGGTGTATACATAATCGTCCTGCATTATATGGCACGGCGCGCTGCGCGGGGTCGTGCCGCGCGATTTGTAGGAGATGCCCAAACTCGGGCCCCTGTCCTGCGGGGCCGTTAAGCTGCCTTCCCATGTGCGTGCCGTCCCTTTTGAGGCCGCGGTGCCCGCTTGTTCGGAATCGCTGCCGGTTGCTTAAGGCTCAAGCGAGGTTGAAGCGGTACCATTCGGGTATGTATGTATGCGTTGGCTTCTGGATAGACAGGGGAGATGGCGAGATGTTCGCAGACGATCCGTTCGCACGAACCGCCGTGGATGAAAACGATGCTGCGGGAGATGCGCTCGTCGTTGCCCACGATGCCGCCTATTGCGTGCGCGGCTACCGTTCGTTTGAATTCGCCAGCTTCTCTGCGCGGGCCGGCGAGGTGCTCGCCCTGTTTGGCACCGACCGTGTTGCCGCTCGCGACCTGGCCCTTGCCTGCGCCGGGCTGGTGCGACCCACCGCAGGTACGCTGAGCGTTGCCGGCATCGATGTTGCCGGGCGAGCGCGCCTTGCCGCCGGCATCGCCGGGGTCGGCGTGTTCAGCGGTCTTGTCGATGCGGACGGGTCGCTCACCGTCGAGGAGTGCGTCGGGCACGAGTTGCGCCTGCGGCGCGCCGCAGGCGTCGATGTGCTCGAGTACCTTGCCGAATTCGGGCTCGCCACCCAGGCCGAGCAGCGTGTGGACATGCTTGCGCCCGCGGCCCGAGCTCGGCTGTCAGCCGCCCTCGCATGCGCCGGCGGGGTGCGCGTTGCCGCGCTCGACCTCGATGACCCCTTTGCCGATGGCCTTTCCACGCGGGATGCCCGTCTGGTCGTAACGCTTGCGCAGCGCTATGCCCGTGCGCATCGCATCTGCGTCGTGGTCGCGACGCGCGAGCCCGCCGTCGCCTGCGCGGCAGATGCGGCGGTAGCCCTCGATATCCCTGCTGCCGAGGCGCTTGCCTGCCAGATGGCGGCTTCTTCCGAGGAGGTCGGTGCCGCATGAGTGGCATCTTCGAATCGATACACCTGGCGCTGTCCTCTGCTGCCCGCTCGCGCGGTGCGCGGGGCATCGCGATCGCGCTCATCGTCCCCATCGTGCTCATGGTTCTGCTCATCTGGGCGCTGGCGCCTGCGGTGGGCGGATCGGGCGCTGTGCCCGTGGCCGTGGTCAACCTCGACGAGGGCGCGACGACCGAGAGCGGCGGCAGAGTGCACAAGGGCGATGACCTCGTGGAATCGCTGGGCGACACCACCGAGCTTCTGTGGAGCGAGGTCGACGAGGAAGCTGCCGACGCCGGCCTTGAGGACGGCACCTACGCGCTTGCGATCAAGATCCCTGCCGACTACTCCTCGTGCATCGCGAGCCTTTCGGGCAGCTCGCCGCGAAAGGCGACGGTCGAGATCGTCTCGAGCGGCGGTCAGAACGTGCTGGCGACAAGCGCCGGCTCCGCGGCGCTCAAGCAGCTTCAGGCGCGCCTTCGTTCCGAGGTGGGCGAGCAGTATCTGGTGTCGGTGCTGACCGACGTGCAGCAGCAGGCGACCTCGCTCACGCTTACCTCCGACGGCTCCACGATGCTCGAATCGGGCTACAACGCCATGATCGAGGGCGCCGATGCCATCGCTACGGGACTGGACGAGACGGCCTCGGGCACCGATCAGCTCGGCTCCGGCCTGGGGCAGATCGCCGAGGGCGCCGATGCCGCGAGCGCGGGTGCGGAGGCGCTCGGGCAGGGCATCGCCGCCATCCGCGACCAGGCGGCGGCCCCGCTTGCGCAGGGCGCCGAGGCGCTCGCCTCCGGTCTCGACACGGTTTCCGAGACCGCGGGCGCCATGGGGTCAGGTGTCGAGCAGGTCGGCGAGGCGCTCGATGGCGTCGCCGATACGCTGTCCCAGAACATGGAGGACATCGCCGCGCTCGGGGCCTCCGCCGGCCAGATCGCCCAGCAGGGGGCGTCGCTCTCGACGGCCCTCGAGGGTGTGACGGCGCCCTTGGCCTCAGCGACCGAGGCTGCCGGAACCGTGGCGGCCGGTGCAACCGGTGCCTCCGAGGCGGTCGGTGCGGTGCGCGACCAGGCGGCGGCTCTTGCGGGGGAGCTCTCGTCCGACGACGAGCAGGCTCCCGGTATCGCCCAGCAGCTCACGGCGCTCGACGCGCGCGATGCGGAGCTGACCTCCCAGCTGCGTGAGGTCGCTCTCGATGTCGAGCTCACCGCCGAGAATCGCGCCGCGCGCGTGGAGGAGCTCGATGGGCAGATCGCGCAGGTCGATGCCGAGCGCCAGCAGCTGCAGGAGCGCGTCGTGTCTGGCGCGGCGACGGCAGCACAGCTGAGCGAGAGCGCTGCCGGCGCATCCGATGCGCTTGGCTCGGCGGTCGAGGCCAACGATGAGCTCGCGGCGGCGTCCGGGGAGCTTGCCGGCGCGGCGACGGGCGTGAGCGATCCGGTTCAGGGTCTCGTCGAGGCCACGACGTCGGCTGCGACGTCGGCCGGCAGCATCGCGCGCGGCGTCGCCACCGCGCAGGCGACGCTTGCCGGCGTGGGCGAGCCCGGATCCGACGGGTACGTGGCCGGCCTTGCCGACACGACGGTCTCGCTCGGTCAGGGCATCTCAGCGCTTGCCGGGCAGCTCTCGTCCACCGGGGCAGTCGGCAGCGGCGTGACGGCCCTGTCCACGGGCGCGTCGGCGCTCGGCCAGGCCTTGACGCCGCTTGCCGAGGCGACCGATCAGCTTGCTGCGGGCAACGCCACCCTGGCGACGGCGCTGGATGGCGTCGTCGAGGGCGCTTCCGGTCTGAGTGCGGGGCTCTCCGCCATGTCGGATGCAACTGGGCAGCTGGGCGAGGGTGCCGAGCAGCTGAAGGACGCGTCGTCGCAGATTGGGGAGAGCGTGGCCGATGCGGGCGAGGAGCTCGGCGGAATCGCCGGCGACCGCGAGGAGCGCGCCGAGGTCGCCTCGAGTGCTGTCACGTTCAAGACCTCGCGCGCGCAGCCTGTGGGCGAGGCCACGTCGGTGGCGCCCGCGATCGTCGCCTCGGCGCTTTGGCTCGCAGCCATGCTCGCGGCCTGCGTTCTGCCGGAGCTCGACGTGCGCGCCATCGCCGCCGGGCGCATTGGCGCTGCCATGCTGGCGCCGGTGGCGGGCGCGGTCGCGTTCGGCTTGGTCCAGGGTGTCGTCGCGCTCGTCTGCCTTGCTATGGCCGGCGTCGAGATGCGGTCTGCGGCCGCTACGACTGCCTTGGTCATCGGTGCGTCCGTTGCCTTCGCCTGCATCGCCCGGGCGCTCGCCTCGTGGTGCGGCCACGCCTTCGTGCCGGCATCGGTGGCCCTGCTTGCCGTGCAGATCGCCTGCGCGGGCGGCATCGTTCCCGATTCGCTTTCCTTCGGCGTCCTGCGCGCCCTCGGCCGCATCCTGCCGGTCCCGGTGCTCGCCGACGCGCTGCGCGGCACCTTCGCCGGCATCGCCAGCCGCGCCGTCTTGGCCCTGCCGGTGCTCTTCGCCTTCATCGTGATTGCCCTCGCAGCTACCGCCCTGCGCGCCCACGCAAGCCGCACCCTCCATCCCCACCGCCTCCCTGCCTAAATGGCCTCTTTGGGGACGTAGCCAAAAGGTGCCAAAACCCCGAGATGCCCCTTGTCCACTTTCAGGACGGAGATGTTTTCGGACATCGCCTTCGGACTGCGCGCTTTCGGAACGCTTGCAGCCGATGGCTGTGCGCAAAGGGAACGTCCTGCAGGGTCTAAGCGTTCCCTTTGCGCACAGTCTTCGCTCTCACGCGTTCCGAAGGCGCTCACTGGTCTCTCTGGGGACGTAGCTGGGAGGTGCCAGACCGGGAAAAGCCCGGCATGGCACCTCCCGGCTACGTCCCCAGAGAGACCAGGTCCCAGACGGCTGATGTCGGCTCTTGCGTGGCGCTTGTGAGGTCCGCGCTCTGAGCGCGGTGCAGCTTCGTTAACGGTATACAATGGCGTGTTACTTGAGCCCGGCGGAATGGTAACGGTCGCCGGGCCTTACGATGAAAGGGGCACCATGCCAGATCAACCTCGTTCCACCCAGGAACCCCGTACCTACGTGTTCACGTCTGAGTCCGTGACCGAGGGCCATCCCGATAAGATCGCCGACCAGATCTCCGATGCCGTCCTCGACGCCATCCTCGCCAAGGAGGCCAAGCTCGAGAGCCAGGGCTATGTGGACCACAAGGGCGTTCCGGCCAAACTCGAAAATGTTCGCTGCGCCTGCGAGACGCTCGTCACCACCGGTTCGGTCATCGTGTCGGGTGAGATCCGCTGCCAGGCGTACGTCGACGTGCAGAAGATCGCTCGCCGCGTCATCGAGCGCATCGGCTACACGCGCGCAAAGTACGGCTTCGATTCCGAGACCTGCGGCGTCATCAACATGATCCACGAGCAGAGCCCGGACATCGCGCAGGGCGTCGACCAGAGCTTCAACGCGCAGCGCGGCGCTGTCGACCCGCTTGACCTCATCGGCGCGGGCGACCAGGGCATGATGTTCGGCTATGCGTCCAACGAGACCTCGACGCTCATGCCCATGCCGCATTACCTGGCGAGCCGCCTGGCCGAGAAGCTCGCCGAGGTGCGCCACGACGGCACGCTGCCGTACCTGCGCCCCGACGGCAAGACCCAGGTCACCGTGCGCTATGAGGACGACCGCCCGGTCGCCGTCGAGACCATCGTCATCTCCACGCAGCACGCGCCCGAGATCGAGTCCATGGACACGATCAGCGCCGACCTCATCAAGCACGTGATCGCTCCCGTCATGGACGCCGAGGGCATCGCCTGGCGTGACGCCACGATCTACGTGAACCCCACCGGCCGCTTCGTCGTGGGCGGCCCCATGGGCGACACCGGTCTTACCGGCCGTAAGATCATCGTCGACACCTACGGCGGTATGGGCCGTCACGGCGGCGGCGCCTTCAGCGGCAAGGACTGCACGAAGGTCGACCGCTCGGCCGCCTACGCCGCGCGCTGGGTGGCTAAAAACGTCGTGGCTGCCGGTCTTGCCGACCGTTGCGAGGTGCAGCTCGCCTATGCCATCGGCGTGGCGCATCCGCTCTCGCTCATGGTCGACACCTTCGGCACCGAGCATGTGGAGGTGCCCGCGATCGAGGCCGCGGTCGAGAAGGTCTTCGACCTGCGTCCGGGTGCCATCATCCGTGACCTCGACCTGCGCCGTCCGATCTTCGAGAAGACGGCGGCATACGGCCACTTCGGCCGTGAGGACGCCGATTTCACCTGGGAGCGCTGCGACCGCGTGGATGAGCTGCGTGCCGCCTGCGGACTGAGCGCGTAGGCTGCTCGCATGGCCGATCAGCCCACGCTGTTTCCCGAACTGAATCAACGTGGTGACGCGGGTACTGCCGATGCGGCTGTGCCCGCGTCCTCGTCGCGGGCGGCAAGCGCACCTGCAGCCGCCGTTCCCATCGCCTGCTATGTGTCCGTTGCGGTCGATATCCCCGCACGCGCCCTGACCGATCCCTTCACCTACGGCGTGCCGGCGTCGATGGCCGATGACGTCGCCATCGGAAGCACCGTGCTGGTCGCCTTCGGGCATCGCGCGGCGATCGGGTACGTGCTCGCGGTGGCGGAGCATCCCGGCGATCTTCCGACGGCAACGTCGCTCGATGCCGAGCATGCTGCCGCAGGAACGTCTGCGCGCGCGCTCGACCCCGCGCGCATCAAGCCGATTCGCGCGCTTCTGGCCGAGCCGTCGTGCTCCGACCTGATCGCGCCGATCTCATATTGGATGAGCCGCGAGTACGTGGCACCGCTCTCCGAGTGCCTGCGGCTCTTCCTGCCGCCGGGCGGCACGCCCCGTCTGCGCAAGGACGATGCGGGGGAGTACGTGCTCGAGCGACCTGCTGTGCCCGAGGTCCACGAGCGCGTCGTGTCGCTGACGCCTGCGGCTGCCGATTATCTGCCGCCCGAGCGGGCGACGCGCCAGCGCCAGCTCATGGAGGCGCTCGCGTGCGGCCCGGTGACCACCCGCGAGCTCAATGTGCTCTATACCGACCTTTCGCCGGCTATCCGGGCGCTCGAGAAGAAGGGCATCGTGCGCGTCGATGAGCGGCGCGCGTGGCGCGGTGTCGACGATGCGACCACGCTGTCGTCGGCGAGCGGGACTGCGCCGGAGCGGTTGACGGCAGGGCAGAGAGCCGCCCTCGATGCGATCCAGACGGCTTCCGAGGCGGGCGAGGGCTCCGTCGTGCTGGTTGACGGCGTGACCGGATCCGGCAAGACCGAGGTGTACCTCGCCGCCATCGAGCGCGTGCTCGCGCAGGGGCGCACCGCCTGCGTGCTCGTTCCCGAGATCTCGCTCACCGCGCAGACGGTGGGCCGCTTCCGTTCGCGCTTCGGCGGCGCCGTGGCGGTCTTCCATTCGCGCCTTTCTGCCGGCGAGCGCTTGGACCAATGGGATATGGTGCGAAGCGGTGCCGCCCGCGTCGTGGTGGGTGCGCGCTCAGCGCTCTTCTGCCCGCTGCGCGACCTCGGCCTTATCGTGATCGACGAGGAGCATGAGCAGTCGTACAAGCAGGGTCAAAGCCCGCGCTACCATGCGCGCGAGGTCGCAGCGCAGATGGCGCGTCTCGGCGGGTTTCCGCTCGTGCTCGGTTCTGCCACGCCCTCTGCCGAGGCGCTTGCGCGCTGCCGGGCAGGGGAGTACCTGGGGCAGCGCTGGCAGCGGGTCGAGATGCCCGAGCGCGCGGGCGCAGGCGTGCTGCCTGAGGTCATCGTGGCCGATCTGCGCCGCGAGTTCGCCGGCGGCGCGCGCTCCATCTTCTCGCGTCCCCTGCGCGATGCGCTGCTGGAGGTCGCCGAGCGCCGCGAGAAGGCGGTGCTACTGCACAACCGCCGAGGCTTCGCGCCGTTCCTCATGTGCCGCGACTGCGGGTGCGTTCCCACCTGCAAGCACTGCTCCACGGCGCTGACCTATCACGAGCGGACGCATACGCTCGAGTGCCACACCTGTGGCGCCAGCTATCATGTGCGGCCCTATCCCGCGCCGGGCAGCGCCTGCCCCAAGTGCGGGAGCCGCTACCTTGCCAAGATGGGTATGGGCACACAGCAGGTGGAGGACGCGCTCGTGGCGCTTATGCCCGAGCACGTCAAGGTTATCCGCATGGATGCCGATTCCACGCGCGGCAAAGATGCCCATAAGCGGCTTCTCGAGGAGTTCGACGCCGCCGAGTGTGCGGTGCTGCTCGGCACGCAGATGATCGCCAAGGGCCTCGATTTTCCCGAGGTGACGCTCGTGGGCGTGGTCATCGCCGACTATGCGCTCAAGATGCCCGACTTCCGCGCCTCCGAGCGCGCGTACGACCTTCTCGAGCAGGTGGCGGGTCGTGCTGGGCGCGGCGAGCATCCTGGTCGGGTGATTATCCAGACCTACCTGCCGAGCGATCCTGTGATCCGTGCCGTCGCGGCGCACGACCGATCTATCTTTACGGAGCACGATGCACGCGAGCGGTCCGAAGCGCTGTATCCGCCCTTTGTGCGGCTGACGAACGTGCTGGTGCGCGGCCGCGATGACGGCGCGGTGAGGGACTATATCGGCGCGCTTGCGCGCGAGGTCGCCGAGGCGCTGGATGCGCTGGCAAGCCCTGGGGAGGAGCCAGCGCGACTGCTGGGACCGACGAGCTGCGTGATCGAGCGCGCCAAGGACCAGTACCGCCATCATTTCATCGTGAAGTCGCCGCTCGGGATCGACGTATCCTCGGCGATCTTTGCAGCCGTCTCGCACGTCGGGCACCGCTCCGGCATCAGCGTCAGCGTAGACGTCGACGCCTACGACATGATGTGATGTCCACTTTCAGGACGGAGATGAAAACGGACATGTAGGGTGGGTTCCGAGAATATATATATTCTCGGAAGGGTTGGCGATAGAATCCTGCGGAAACTCTGACGGGCTGCCGAGAATATATATATTCTCGAATCGGCCTCGCGCAATGGCCGCAAACAGCGCCGTCTTGAACGCGCGGTCTGCCTGCCTGTCGGGCGCCCTGTCCCTTGGCCTGCCTGGCCCCCGGGCGGCGTGGCCTCTCTGGGGACGTAGCCAACAGATGCCATGCTGAGATCTAAATCAAAGAATCGATTCAATCGCATGGCGCCTGTTGGCTACGTCCCCAGAGAGGCCACGCCGCCCGGGGGCCAGGCGAGGGGCAAGCCCACCGAAGGGGCCGGGCTTCCGTACCAAAAAACATGGGTTGCCGACACTGCTGTGGTAGTTGCGGGTAAGATAGTGCAGATGGACTTGTATACAGAAAGGGAGCTGAACACCCATGGAGATAAACGGCATCGTCGTGTCGCCTGATCCCCGTCTTCGCCAGGAGTGCGCCCAGATCGAGGAGATCGACGAGCGTATCGAGCGTCTTGCCGAGCAGATGAAGCGCCAGATGTTCGAGAACGGCGGCTGCGGCCTTGCGGCCCCGCAGGTCGGAGAGCTCATCCAGCTCGTCGTCATCGACACGGAGTACACCTCCGAGAAGGATTACGACCCCTACGTGCTCATCAACCCGGTGATCGTCGAGTCGTCGGACACGAAGGTCCCGTTCAACGAGGGCTGCCTGTCGATCCCCGGCATCAACGTCGAGATCGAGCGTCCCGATCACGTGGTGGTCGAGGCGTACGACCTGAATGCCGACCTTATTCGCTATGAGGCTTCCGGCGACCTCATGTGCGTGTGCCTGCAGCACGAGATCGATCACCTGCATGGCATCACGATGTTCGAGCGCCTGCTTCCCACCAAGCGCCTGGCCGCCATGCACGACTACCAGGAGGCGCTGGCGCACGGTGCCAAGCCGGGAGAGACTTCCTAGCCTTCAGCGTATCCATTCATGGGCCCGCCTCGGCGGGCCTCTTTGGTGTCTGCCGCCGCCGCGACACAAGTTCGAGAAGAGAGGAGCGCACATGCGCGTCGTGTTCATGGGGACCCCTTCATTTTCGGTTCCATCTCTGCGTCATCTTGCTGCCGAGCACGAGGTCGCGCTCGTGCTCACCCGTCCCGACGCCGTGCGGAGCCGTGGCAAGAAGCTCGAGCCCTCGCCGGTAAAGGTCGCAGCGATCGAGCTCGGCCTTCCCGTGGTCGAGGCCAAGCGCATGACCCCCGAGATCCTTGACGCCCTTTGTGCCGCCGAGGCCGACGTTTTTTGCGTAGCCGCCTACGGCTGCATCCTGCCCGACGAGGTCCTCACCATGGCGCCGCTGGGCTGCGTGAACGTCCACGCGTCGCTGCTGCCACGCTGGCGCGGTTCGGCTCCCATCCAGCGTTCGATTCTCGCTGGCGACGATCGCACGGGCGTGTCGATCATGCGCATCGGGCATGGGGTCGATACCGGGGCCTATTGCGCCCAGGCGAGCTGCAGTGTGGCTGGCAAGACGGCCGATGAACTCACGGCGGAGCTCGCCGAGCTGGGTGGCGCGCTGCTGTGCGAGACGCTTCCCGCGATCGCCGACGGCACGGCCGTGTGGACCGAGCAGGATGAGGCGCTCGTGACGCACGCTGCGAAGATCGAGAAGGCGGAGCTGCGCCTCGACCCTGCATCGACGGCGCTTGAGAACGTGCGGCGTACCCTGGCATCCTCCGATGCCGCGCCGGCGCGCTGCGCGGTGGACGGACGGCCCTTGCGCGTTCTTTCGGCAGCGGTTGCCGATGACGCCGCAAGCGTTGCCGCCGGATCGTTTGCCAAGGTCGGAAAGCGTATATTCCTCGGATGCTCCGATGGTGCCCTTGAGCTTTTGTGCGTGAAACCGGATGGCAAGCGCGCGATGGATGCCGCTGCATGGGGTGCGGGTGTGCGCGAGAATGCCGGATTGTGGGAGAAGCTCTCGTGACGAAGCTCGCTGCGGCACGCAAGGCTGCCCTGCGGGTTCTCGTTGAGGCTGATCGTTCAGGCTCCTATGTGCGCGATACGCTGAATGCCGATGCCGGATTGCGCTCGCTCGATGCGCGCGACCGAGGCCTGGCCATGCGCTTGGCGCTCGGTACGACGGCGACCGCAGGATGCCTCGACGAAGCGCTTGACACCTATATCGCAAAACCTAACAAGGTGGCGCCCCGTGTGCGGTGGTGCCTGCGCATCGCAGCCTTCGAGCTGCTCTATCTGGGTACACCTGCCGAGGTCGCGGTAAGCCAGGGGGTCGAGCTCGTTCGCTCGTGCGCCCGTGGGGCCGTGGGTTTCGCGAATGCGGTGCTGCGTCGTGTTGCCGATGGCCGTGAGTCCTATTTGTCTGCTGAGGGCCTGGCGAACGACAAGCGCGAGACCGTACGCTTGGCGCGTTCGGGTGGCCTGCCGACATGGCTCGTCCACACGGTTATCGATGCGCGCGGTGTTGACGCTGCGACCTCCTTTGTTGCGGCGGAGCTCGAGGCGGCACCTCTTGCCCTCCATCTCAACCCGCGTGTCGATGCGATTTCGCGCATCGGCGGACGCTTGTCTGATATGCCCGGTTGCATCATCGACGTCGATGGCCCGGCGCTTATGGCGAGTCATGCGCTCGAGCGTGCCGATGCCGTGGTATCCGACGCTAACGCCCAGGCAGTGGCCTATGCTGCCGTGCGGCCCGGCTCGCTGCTCGAAGTCGGTTCCGGCCGAGGGACGAAGACCTTTATCATCGCCGCGGAATCGCAGCGCGCCGGTTTTACGCGCGCGCACGTGGCAGTTGAGCTCAGCGAAGACAAGTGCGCGCTCAATCGCGAGCGTTTGGTCCAGGCAGGGCTCGATGCGGGCGTGCGGGTACTTGCCGGCGATGCCTGCGAGCTTGACACCGTGCTCGCGCCGATCGATGGCGAGGTGGGGAAGCGCCGTCTGTTCGATACGGTGCTCGTCGATGCTCCCTGCTCCGGCACGGGCACCATGCGCCGCCATCCGGAGATCCCCTGGCGGCTCGTTCCCGACGATGCCTTCGACGGATTGCCGAAGCTGCAACTCACGATGCTTGAGGAAGCCGCGCGCCGCGTCGCCCCGGGCGGTCGACTCATCTACGCCACCTGCTCCGTACTCGCTTCGGAGAATGAGGACGTCGTCTCGTCCTTCTTGGCATCGGAAGCTGGGCGGCGCTTCGCTCTGGATGGATCTCCTCACCAGAGCATTCCCGCTCCAGGCGGATATGACGGCCACTTCTACGCGACCTTCACCGCAGCCGAATAAGGCGATCCTGGCCTCTTTGGGGACGTAGCCAGCAGGTGCCAACCGAAGGGGCCAACCGAAGGGGCAGCCGCTAGGGGTCGCCAGCAGGGTCCCTCAAAACGAAACGCCCCGCAGATAAGCGGGGCGTCGTGACGATCAGCCTGATCGATAGCGGGTGCTAGTTGCTGTGCGGGCAGTTCTCGCAGCTGCAGCCCGAGGTCGCCTCGGTGCTGGACGAGCCACCGCGCTGATCGGTGTTGTAAAAGCCGGAACCCTTGAACTCGATGCCGCTCGCATTGAACACCTTGTCGGCGGCACCGCCGCACTCCGGGCAGGTGATGCTCGGGCGCTCGGTCATGCCGTGCTCGACCTCGAACACGGTTCCGCAGGAGCTGCAGCGATAATCGTAGCGTGCCATGTCTTCCCCTCGATTGCCTCTCATGAAAGCCCCGCCGCGGGTTGCGCGGCGGGGATGCGTTTAACCTTGTCTACTGTACCCAAATGCGGGCGTTATGCAACGGCGCACGTACAGGAATCAGCGAGCTTCCACCGAATTCGACCTGCCGGTCTTCTGAGCAAGGTCGCGGATGCGCTCAACGGAGGCGGCGAGCGTCTTCTCGTCGGCCTGCCAGCTCCAGTTGCCCTCGGCAGTGCCGGGCACGTTCATGCGCGCGTCGTCACCGAGCAGCATGACGTCCTGGACCTGCATCATCACGAGGTCGGCATCGCTCTCGAAGGCGCTCTTCATGATGGAGAGCGCAAGCTCCTCCTGCTCCTCGGGCTTCGCATCGGCGGCCCAGCGGGCGCTCGTCCAGCCGACGAGGGTGGAGGTGTCGTGCGTGGAGGTGTAGACGACCTTCTCGGCAGCAGGCTTTACTCCGTCGCGCACGTCGTAATCTTCGAACTCCAGCACGTCCATACCGGGGAAGCCACAGGATGCCGTGAGGGCGCGTACCGCAGGTGTGAGGTAGCCGAGGTCCTCGGCGATAAGCGGAAGCTCACCGAACTCGTGCTCGGCGCGGCGGAACAGGTCGATACCGGGGCCGGGCAGCCAGCGGCCGGTGCTGCCGTCCTTGCCGGCGGGGATGCTGAAATAGGACTGGAAGCCCAGGAAGTGGTCGAGGCGCACGCGGTCGTACAGGGCGAGCGAACGACGAAGGCGCTCGATCCACCAGGTGTAGCCGTCGGCGCGCATGACGTCCCAGCGGTAAGTCGGGTTGCCCCAGACCTGACCGGTGGCCGAGAAGCGATCGGGCGGAGTGCCGGCGATCTCGGTGGGCTTGCCGGAGCGGTCGAGGTTGAACATATCGGGCTCGCTCCAGGCGTCGGCGGAGTCATCCGACACGTACATGGGGATGTCGCCGATGATCTCGATGCCGCGCTCATGGGCGTAGGCGCGAAGCTCGGCCCATTCGGTATCGAAGCGGTACTGGGCGAAGGCGTGGAAGCGCCCGCGCTCCAGGAAGCGCGCGTCGTCCAGGATTTCGACATCGTAGGAACGGTAGGCGCGCGGCCAGCGATGGCGGGACGCGCCGCGCGAGGCATCCTTCACGGCCATGAAGGCGCAGTAGGGGTCGAGCCAGACCTCGTTGCGCTCCAAGAAGGCACGGAATTCAGGCGATTTTTGGCCGTCGGCAAGCTGGAAGGCCTCGTAGGCGTCCTCGAGCTCCTCGGCGGTCTCCTCGAGCAGATCCATGTTGCCGGCGAAAGCAGAGGGCCCCGCATAAGGGGAGGCGAACTGGTCCGTCGGGTTCACGGGCAGGACCTGCCAGTAGCTAGCGCCCATCTCGGCAAGATGATCGATGAAGCGGCGGGCGGGCGCACCGAGCGTACCGGGGCCGTCCTCGTTGGGGACCGACGTGATATGGCATACGACGCCCCAGCCGCGCTTGAGCGGCTTCTGCAGACGCTTGGCCTTGTGGAAATAGGCCACGGCGCTACCGAGGGGCCACAGGGTGAGCTCGCAGGTGCCGTCATCGGCAACGGGAAGGTCGCGGCCGCTGATGACGTCGATGGCAAGGTCGCCCTCGGCAGGGATGCTCACCGTGTGGACGGAGCCGAGGCTGCGGTTGACGACGACCGTCGCCGCATCGCCGTTGTCGTCACGGCGCGTGTAGGCGAGCACGTCGTCGTTGAGGGCGCGGGCCTCGATGGAGCCCGTGCTGAACAGCGGCAGCGCGCGGCGCAGGGCCGAGCTGTTGCGGACCATGTCGAAGAAGTCGTGGTCCTCATGGCCCCACGGGTAGGTGGCGCGATTGCCGGGGTCGGTCAGGCCCTGGACGCCGGCCTCGTCGCCGTAGTACACCGAGGGCACGCCGCGGAAGGTCATCTGGATAAGTGACGCGAGCCAGAAGCGGCTCTTGGCGAGGCCGAGCTGGTTGTCGGACAGGCGATAGGTGCTGCGCTGCTCCTCGGGCAGGCTGTCGGGGTTCGGCGCACCGCCCAGGATGGAGATGATGCGGGCGCGGTCGTGGCTGCCCAGCAGGTTGAGCGCGCAGGCGAGGGCCTCGTCCGGGTAGTTCTCGCGCAGGGTCTCGATGGCCTCAGCGGCGTCATGGGCGGTATAGCCGGAATCCTCGCCGGTCAACAGGCCGAGCACGAGATCGCGGAAAGGATAGTTCATGGCGGAGTCGAGCTCGCTTCCCAGCAGATAGTGGCGAAGCTTGCCGTAGGCGATCTTGTTGGAGGCGTCCTCCCAGACCTCGCCGAGCACGAGGGCGTCGGGGCGCTCGCGGAGCGCTGCGGCCTTGATGTCGGCCAGGAACTCATCGGACAGCTCGTCGGCCACATCCAGACGCCAACCGCGCGCACCGGCGCGCAGCCAGTGGCGGATCACGCCGTCGGGGGCCAGGATGAGCTCGCGGATAGCGTCGGACTCCTGGTTGACGGCGGGCATGTTGCCCACGCCCCACCAGCAGTCGTAGGTGCCGTCGGCGTTGATGTGGAAGGCATCGGCCCAATCGGAATCAGGGTCCTTGGACCAGGCGCCGGGTTCGGGGTAGTTGCCGAAGGCGTTGAAGTACACCGAATCGCTTCCGGTATGGTTGAAGACGCCGTCGAGGATGATGGCGATGCCGTGGCGGCGCGCGGTGACGCACAGCCTGCGGAAGTCCTCCTCGGTGCCGAGGAGGGAATCGATCTTCATGTAGTCGGCCGTGTCGTAGCGGTGGTTGCTCGCCGCCTCGAAGATGGGGTTAAGGTAGATGGCCGTGACGCCCAGCTCGGCGATGTAGGGGATATGCTCCTCGATGCCGCGCAGAGATCCGCCGTAGAAGTCCCAGCTGCGGATCGCGCCGGTTTCATCGCGGTCGTAGACGGGCGGGGTGTCCCAGTCCTCGACGATGTGCTGCTCGCAGCCGCGGCGGGGGTGCGCCAGGCGCTCGAGGCAGCGCTGCTTCCAATCCTCATCGCGCGCGAAGCGATCGGGGAAGATCTGGTAGACGATGCCGCGCTCGTACCATGAGGGGCGCGTCTCGCGGTGGCGATAGACGGTGATCTGGAAGGAAGGCACGTCGCTGCGGTCGTAGTACGTCACGCCCTCGCCGCCCACATGGCCTTCAGGTGCGCCGACGCGCTGCTCGAAGCCGTCCATGGTGCGGACGATGAAGCTGTACCACACGATGGATGGGTCGTCCCAGGTGACGGTGACGGAGTACATGCCGTTCTCGTCGGGAGCCATGGGGTAGAGCTTCTCGCCCTCCTCGTCGACCCACGTGCGGAGCACGCATTCGATGCCGGCGGCATCCTCCTTGTACACTTCAAGCGAAAGCGTCACCGCGGTACCCGCTGTAACCGCACCGAAGGGTGAGCGGAACTGCGTGAGCCTGCTGTTATGCCGAAGCTTCATAGATCGTCCTTGCTTATAGGTTCGACCACCGTACGGTGGGGCTATGTCGGAATAGGGCGCTGATGCACGCCAAGGTAGTAGTGTAACGTATGCACGGCACGTACGCGCAAGATATGCGCGCTTGGGTGCCTCTTAATGCGACATTTTGCCATCGTCTGTCCATATCGGTGCGCCGACTTCCCCGGATGGCATGTTTTGGGGAGTACGTGCCACCGTCTGAGGTGATGGCGACCAGGGTTTCCGACCTTTTCGGGAGGCCCGATGTCCTAAAACATCTCCGTCCTGAAAGTGGACAAAAAGAGGGTTCCGGATGACCGGAACCCTCTATGCGCTCTATGGCGATTGCGGATTAGCGACGCTTGCGCGCGGTGCTGCTCTTGCGGGCGGCGGCGACGCTTGTCGCCTTGGGTACCGCAGGCTTCTCAGCGGGGACCTCCTCGGCCTTCTCCTCGGCCTTCGCGGCGGTCTTCTTTGCCGCGGTGGTCTTGGTGGTCGTGGTCTTCTTCGCGGCCGTCTTGGTCGCGGTGGCCTTCGGCACGGCAGCGGCCTCAGTGGCCTCAGCCTTGTCGGCAGCCTTCTCGGCGGTCTTAGCGGCCGTGGTCTTCTTGGCCGCGGTCGTCTTCGTCGCCGTGGTCTTGGTAGCGGTCGTCTTCGCGGCGGTCGTCTTCTTGGCGGCGGGCTTGGCCTCGGCCTCGTCGCCCTTCTCGGCAGCAGCCTTCGTCGCGGTCGTCTTGGCAGCCGTGGCCTTCTTGGCAGCAGTCGTCTTGGTCGCGGTCGACTTGGCAGCCGTGGTCTTCTTGGCGGCGGGCTTGGCCTCGGTCTCGTCTGCCGCCTTCGCGGCCGCGGTCGTGGACTTGGCGGTCGTCTTGGTGGCCGTCTTCTTCGCGGTCGTGGACTTTGCAGCCGTGGTCTTCGCGGCAGCGGTCTTGGTCGCGGTCTTCTTGGCGGCAGGCTTCGGCTCGGCCTTGGGCTCCTCGGCCTTGACCTCCTCCTTCACCTCGGCCTTGGGCTCCTCGGCCTTGGTCTCGGGCTCAGCCGCGGGCTCGTCCTTTACCGGCTCGGGCTCGGCGGCAGGCTTCTCGGCCGGCTTATCCTCGACAGCGGGGGCCTCGGGCTCAGGCACAAAAGGGGAGAAACGCTCGATCTCGGGGTGCAGGCCGTAGTAGAGGTCCATGTACTGGTCGGCAGAGCGCTTCCAGCTGAAGTCGGCGGACATGGCGTTGTCCACGAGCTTGTTCCAGGCATCCTTGTCGTCCCAGAACGTACGGGCGGCACGGAACACGGCATCGCCCATCTCGTCGCCGTTGAAGTGGGTGAAGGTGAAGCCCGTGCCCTCGCCGGTGAACATGTTGTAGGGGATGACGGTGTCCTTGAGGCCGCCGGTCTCGCGCACGATCGGCAGGGTGCCGTAGCGCATGGCGATCATCTGGGACAGGCCGCAGGGCTCGAACAGCGACGGCATGAGGAACATATCGGCGCCGGAGTACATGCGCTGCGACAGGTAGGGGTCGAACTCGATGCGCGCGGCCATGGTGCCCGGATAGGTGCGCTCGAAGTAGCGCAGGGCCTCCTCGTACTCGGCGTCACCGGTGCCGAGCACGGCAACCTGCACGCCGCCGGAGAGGATGCGGTCGAGCGAGTATGTGACGAGGTCCATGCCCTTCTGGCGGGTCAGGCGCGTGACCATGGCCATGAGGGGACGGTCGTCGCGGACCTCGAGGCCGAGCTCGGCCTGGAGCGCTGCCTTGCAGGCGGCCTTGCCGGAGCGGTCCTCGCGGGTGTAGTTGGCGTGGATGCGGTCGTCGGTGGCCGGGTCGTTGCGCTTGATGTCCAGACCGTTCAGGATGCCGGACAGGATGTTCTCGCGGCGACGCAGGACGCCGTCGAGGCCCTCGCCGAACTCGGGCGTGCGGATCTCCCACGAGTAGGTGGGGGAGACGGTCGTGATGGCGTCGGAGTAGTTGAGGGCGCCCAGCATGTAGTTGATGGAGCGGGCGTCGCAGCGCAGCTGGCGCACGGCGGGCTCGATGTGCGAGAGGCCGAGCACGTCGCCCAACAGCATGTCGGTGAACTGGCCCTGGAAGGCGATGTTGTGGATGGAGAAGACGGTCTTCACGTTCTGGTACAGGGGGTTGGCCATGTAGAACTCGCGCAGGAAGACCGGGGCGAGGGCGGTGTGCCAGTCGTTGCAGTGCAGGATGTCGGTCATGAAGCCGTCGGGCAGGTACTGCAGGCTCTCGCACACGGCCTTGGAGAAGAACGCGAAGCGCTCGCCGTCATCGAAGAAGCCGTAGGGGTAGCTGCGGTTGAAGTAGTGCTCGTTGTCGAGGAACATGTAGGTGACGCCATCGTACACGAGGCGCTCAAGGCCACAGTACTCGTTGCGCCAGCCCAAAGGCACGTAGAACTGGCCCACATGCTCCATCTGGCTCTTGTACGAATCGGCGATCGTGGCGTACTTCGGCACCATGACGATGACCTCTGCGCCGGCAGCCGCGAGGGCGGCGGGCAGCGAGCCCGCGACGTCAGCGAGTCCGCCGGTCTTCACGAACGGCGCGGCCTCGGCGGAGGCGAACACGATATGAAGCTTTTCGTTTGCCATGGAAGACTCCCAAAATCTGTCGTTGCCAAATCGCCGTCCAGCCCCTGAGAGCCAGACGGCGATTTCAATGATACCGCTATACGTTCCCTGATAGGGAGCGAATGGGTTGATTTAACGCGGCTTTACGCCATGGGGGCCTTGGCCACCGTCAGGATGGCGTCAGGCGTACCGCGCAGCTCGGTGTTGGCCGGGACCACGTTGTTCTTGTCGATGATGGCGTTCTCGACGCGCGCGCCGCTCTTGATGGTGACGCCCTGCATGATGATGGAGTTCACCACGTTGGCGCCGGATTCGACGACGACGCCGCGCGACAGGATGGAGTTGCGGACCGTGCCCATGATCTCGCAGCCGGCGGAGATGCGGGAGTTGCAGGCGATGGAGCCGGAAGAGTACTTCGCGGGGGCGGCATCGTGAGCCTTCGTCAGGATCGGGCGATCCTTGCGGAACAGCTGGTTGTTGATGACCGGATCGAGCATCTCCATGGAGCGCTGGTAGTAGGTCTTCTCGTCGAACATGCCGACAGCGAGGCCCTTGAACTCGTAGCTGCAGACATCGATGCGGGCGAAGTCGCCGGCGATGGCCTCGAAGATGTCAAGGTAGTCGGCGGACGCATAGCGGTCGATGATCTGGAGCAGCAGCTCGCGGTTGATGATGAAGCAGTCGATGAACTTGTTGTCACCGTACTTGCAGCCCTCCTTGACCTGCTGGACGCGGCCGGCGTCGCCGATTACGAGGGAGCAGGCCTCCTCATGATCGCGCTCGGCCTTGACGTAGACCATGGTGATGCCCACACCGCTGGCCTCATGCGCGTCGATGATGGCGTTGAGGTCCATGTTGAAGATGATGTTCGAGCCCATGAGCACGACATAGGGCTCCTTGGCGCGCTGGAAGAGCGTCTTGTTGGAGATGATGTCGCGCAGCAGGAAGCGCATGCCGGCCTTGGTGGTGCCATAGGGGTTGCCGGGCAGCGGGAACAGGCCGCCGCGCTTGCGGTCGAGGCCCCAGTCCTTGCCGTGGCCGACGTGGTCGATGATGGAGCGATAGTTGCCCGGCATCACGAGACCGACCGTCTTGATGCCCGCGTTGGCCATGTTGGACAGCGGGAAGTCGATGAGGCGGTAGCGGCCCATGACGGGGACCGAGGCGATGGGGCGGCTCTGCAGGAGGGTCTCCTGCTTGAGCGCCGTGTAGTTAGCTGTGATGTAACCGATGGCCTTGTTGTTGATCATCGGATCATTCCCCCTTCCCGATGACGACGTCGTTTCCGACGACGGCGGTGTCCTTCTGCGTATCGACGCTACCGAGCTTGACGCCCTCCTCGACGACGGCGTTCTCGCCCAGGATCGCGCGGACCACATGGGCGCCGCTCTTCACGACGGCACCGGGCAGCAGGACGGAGTCCTCGACGATGGCACGCTCCTCGACCACGCAGTCGGTGGAGAGGATGGAGTGCTTGGCGGTGCCGAAGACCTCGCAGCCGTTGGACACCAGGCAGTCGTCGACACGGCCGTTGGGGCCGATGTAGTGCGGCGGGCGGGTGGTGTCGTTGCTCATGATGGGAGCGGCCTTCTCGTAGATATCGAACTCGGGGTTCGGACCGAGCAGGCCCATGCTCGTCTCGTGGTAGCTGGCGATGGTGCCGACGTCCTTCCAGTAACCATGGAACTTGTGGACGAACAGGCGCTTGCCCTCCTCGAGGGCCTTCGGGATGATGTCGCCGCCGAAGTCGTGGCTGGAGCGCTGGTCGAGCGCGTCCTCCTCGAGGGCGCGGATCAGGAAGTCTGCCGTGAAGATGTAGATGCCCATGGACGCGAGGTTCGAATCGGGCTTCTCCGGCTTCTCGGTGAACTTGGTGATGCGGTCGTTCTCATCGGTGGTGAGGATGCCGAAGCGGCTGGCGTCCTCCCAGGGCACGGGCATGACGGCGATGGTGAGGTCCGCATTGTTCTTGATGTGGTTGTCCAGCATCTCGCGGTAGTCCATGCGATACAGGGCGTCACCGGAAAGGATGAGGACGTACTCGGGGTCGTGCGACTTGATGTAGTCGAGGTTCTGCGTCACCGCGTCGGCGGTGCCGTTGTACCACGCGCCGCCCTCCTGCGTCGCGTACGGCGGAAGGATGGACACGCCGCCGCCGCGCTCGTCGAGATCCCACGACGAACCGGAGCCAAGATAGGCATGCAGGCGGTAGGGTCGGTACTGGGTCAGCACACCCACCGTGTCGATGCCGGAGTTGGCGCAGTTCGACAGCGTAAAGTCGATGATCCTGTACTTGCCGCCGAACGAGACCGCGGGCTTCGCGATCTTGGAAGTGAGCGCCCCCAATCTGCTTCCCTGTCCTCCTGCGAGGAGCATAGCGATGCATTCTTTTTTACTCATCGAATTCTCCTTCATTGCCGTACCGTGCAATTCCTTGCCTTGTATATCTTCCATCGGGCCGCGCCCCATGCCCAGGCGCGCGGCCCGATTAAAGGCCCCGAGGGGTGATGCGCGCGCCTTACGCGTGCCAGATCTCGTCGCGATACTCGCGGATGGTGCGGTCGGACGAGAAGTGACCGGAGTTGGCGATGTTCATCAGCGCCATGTGCTGCCAGGCGCGCTGGTCGTCGTAGACCTCGGTGAGTTCGGTCCAAGCCTGGACGTAGCTCGCGAAGTCGGCGAGGACGAAATCGTAGTCGTTGTTGTTCATGAGCTCGGCTTGGATGCTCTCGAAGTTGCCCGACAGGCGCGCGAAGGTGTCGTCGGTCAGCTCGTCGATGCAGCGGCCGATGCCGTTGCGGTCGTTGTTGTAGACATCCCAGGCGAAGTAGTTGCCGTGACGCAGGTTCTCGACCTCGTCGACCTTGAGACCGAAGATCTTCTCGTTCTCGAGGCCCGCGAGCTCGGCGATCTCGATGTTGGCGCCGTCGAGCGTGCCGAGGGTGATCGCGCCGTTCATCATGAGCTTCATGTTCGAGGTGCCCGAGGCCTCCTTGCCGGCCGTCGAGATCTGCTCGGAGATATCGGTGGCGGGGTAGATGAGCTGGGCGTTCGAGACCGCGAAGTTGGGGATGAACGCGACCTTGATGTAGTCGTTCACGCGCTCGTCGCTGTTGATGACGTCGGCGACCGAGTTGATGAGGCGGATGACCTCCTTGGCGAAGGTGTAGGCGCTCGCCGCCTTGCCGGAGAAGATGAACGAGGTCTTGTGCGGCTTGTAGGTCGGGTCCTCGATCATGCGGTTGTAGATGTGCATGACCTTGAAGATGTTCAGCAGCTGGCGCTTGTAGGCGTGGAAGCGCTTGACCTGGACGTCGAAGATGGAATCGACATCGAGCTCGATGCCGGTGGTCTTCTTGACGTAGTCGGCGAGGCGCTGCTTGTTCTCGCGCTTGCTTGCGGCCATGGCGTCGAGGAACTCGTTGTCGTCGGCATAGGCCTCGAGGCGCTTGAGCTGCGAGGCGTCGGTCAGCCAGCCGTCACCGATCTTGGAGGTGATGAGGCGGGAGAGCGACGGGTTGGCGTTGCCCAGGAAGCGGCGGGGCGAGATGCCGTTCGTCTTGTTGTTGAACTTCTCGGGCGCAAGCTCGTAGAAGTCGTGGAGCGTGTCGCGCTTCAGGATGTCGGTGTGCAGCTGGGCCACGCCGTTGACGGAGTGCGAGCAGATGACCGAGAGGTTGGCCATGCGCACCTGGCCGTCCCACAGGATGGCGGTGTTGCGCAGCTTGTCCTGCCAGTTCTCGATATCGCGCGGGAAGGCCTCCATGTAGCGGCGGTTGATCTCGTCGATGATCATGTAGACGCGCGGCAGCAGGCGACGGAACGTGTCGATCGGCCACTTCTCGAGCGCCTCGGGCAGGACGGTGTGGTTCGTGTAGGACACGGACTTGGTGACGATGCCCCACGCGGTGTCCCAATCGAGACCCTCCTGGTCCATGAGCAGGCGCATGAGCTCGGCGCCGCACATGGCGGGATGGGTGTCGTTGGTGTGGATGGCGACGAGCTCGGGGAAGCGATCCCAGGCATCGGTGCCGTAATCGGTCTTGTAGGTGCGCAGAATCGAGGCAAGGCCGGCGGCCACGAACAGGTACTCCTGCTTGAGACGCAGGATGCGGCCGTGCTCACCGGCGTCGTTCGGGTAGAGAATCTCCGAGATCGCCTCGGCATCGGTGCGGAACTTGTTGGCCTTGGCGTAGTCGCCGGCGTTGAAGGCGTCGAGGTCGAAGTCGGCGCTCGCGGGCTCGGCACTCCAGAGGCGCAGGCGGTTCACGGTCTTGCCGCCATAGCCGATGATGGGCACATCGTAGGGGACGGCCTCGATGAGGTCGCCGCCCTCGACGTCGAAGTGGAAGGTTCCGTCGGGGCCCTCGTGGCGCACGACGTCGCCGCCGAAGCGGACGACAACGGCGCTCTCGGGGTGCTTGGTCTCCCAAGGATAGCCCTTGGAGAGCCAGTTATCGGTGACCTCGACCTGGCGGCCATCGCGGATCTCCTGCTTGAAGAGACCGTAGCGATAGCGCATGCCGTTGCCGAAGCCCAGGATGCCCTCGGCGGCCATGGAATCGAGGAAGCAGGCGGCAAGACGGCCGAGGCCGCCGTTGCCCAGGCCCGGATCGCCTTCCTCGGCGAGCAGCTCGTCGAGGTCGATGTCCATCTCCTTCAGGCCCTCCTCGACGATGTCGCGGACGCCGTAGTTCAGCAGGTAGTTGTCAAGCAGCGGGCCCATGAGGAACTCGAGCGAGAAGTAATAGACCTTCTTCTGGTCGCTCTTGCCGTTCTCGGAATCGGCGAGGGCGAACTGGCGGTTCGCGCGCGAGGCGATGAGCTTGGCGAGGGCGCGGTAGCGCTCGGGGCTCTTGGCGTCGCTGTAGTCCTTGCCGACCTCGGCCATGAGCATCGCGCGGTAGTCGCGCTTGAAGTCCTCAGTGGTCTCGAAAATCTTCGACATGCAGTAATCTCCCTTTTTGTCGTGTCGCTACGCCGAGGTAGAGGGGGTCTTCGGCGCAGCCTTTTTCGCGCTCGTCGTCGACTTCTTCGTCGTGGACGAGGCCTTCTTGGTCGCCGCTGCGGTCTTTGCGGCCGCAGAGCGGGTAGAAGCGGTTGCGGTGGACGACTTCTTGGCGGTGGTTGCCTTCTTGGTCGTCGCGGTCTTGGTTGCCGTGGTGGCCTTCGTCGAAGCGGCCTTGGTCGTGGTGGCCTTGGCGGTCGTCTTCTTCGTCGTCGTGGTCTTCCGGGTGGTCTTCTTGGGCTTCGGCGGCACGTAGGAGCTCTTGCCCGTGCGCTTCAGTACGATGCCCGCCAGCGGCGGGATGCAAAGCTCGATGGAGTTATCGAAGCCATGCATCGGCTCGGGATGGCTCGAGAGCTTGGCCGTGTTGCCCTTGCCCGATCCGCCGAACTCAACGGCGTCGGTGTTGAAGATCTCCTGGTAATCGCCCTCGCGCGGGACGCCCATCTGGAACGTCTCGTAGTAGGCGGGATCGAAGTTGATGAGCACGACGAGGTCCTCATCGGGGTTGTCGCCATGGCGGACGAACGAGATGATGGACTGCTCGTTGTTGTTCGGGTCGATCCACTCGAAGCCCTCCTGCACGTAGCCGAGCTCGTAGAGGGCAGGCTGGGCGGTGTACAGGTGGTTGAGCGCCTTGATGAACTGCTGGTGCTTGGCGTGCGTCTCGTACTCATCGGTGAGGAACCACTGGATGGACTCGTAGTAGCGCCACTCGATGAACTGGGCGATCTCGTTGCCCATGAAGTTGAGTTTCGCGCCGGGGTGGGTCATCTGGTAGAACGCGAGGGTGCGCAGGCCGGCGAACTGGCGCCACCAGTCTCCGGGCATGCGGCCGATCAGCGAGCACTTGCCGTGCACGACCTCGTCGTGCGAGAGCGGCAGGATGAAGTTCTCGCTGAAGGCGTACATGATGGAGAAGGTCAGCAGGCTGTGGTTGCCCGGACGCCACGGGAAGTCGGTCTGCATGTAGTGCAGGGTGTCGTTCATCCAGCCCATGTCCCACTTGTAGTGGAAGGCGAGGCCGCCGTCCTCGGCGGGGTAGGTCACAAGCGGCCAGGCGGTGGACTCCTCGGCCATCATCATGACGTCGGGATGGAGCGTGCCGACCGTGTGGTTGACCTGGCGGATGAACGCGGAGGCGTCCAGATCCTCCTCGGTGCCGTACTTGTTGAACTTCTTCTGGCCGGGATCGTCGACGCCGAAGTTGAGGTAGAGCATGCTCGAAACGCCGTCCATGCGGATGCCGTCGGCGTGGAACTGCTCGATCCAGTAGAGCACGTTGGACACGAGGAAGCTGCGGACCTCGCCGCGGCCGAAGTCGAACTTGTGCGTGCCCCAGTTGGGATGGATCTCGCGCTCGTAGAGCATGTGGCCGTTGAAGGTCGCAAGGCCCTGGGCGTCGGCGCAGAAACCGCCGGGCACCCAGTCGAGGATCACGCCGATGCCAGCCTGGTGGCAGGCGTCGATGAGGTGCATGAGCTGCTTGGGCTCACCGTAGCGCGAGGTCGCGGCGTAGTAGCCGGTGCCCTGATAGCCCCAGGAGCCATCGAAGGGATGCTCCTGGACGGGCAGGATCTCTATATGGGTGTAGCCCATCTCGCGCACGTAGTCGACGAGCTCGACCGAAAGGTCGTCGTAGGTGTAGTACTCGCCGCGCTGCGCGGGGAAGGGATCCATGGGGCCGGGGTAGTTGCCGTTCTCGTCGGGATCGCCCTGCGGCTCGTCGCCGTGGCGGCGCCAGGAGCCAAGATGGACCTCATAGATGTTGAGGGGCTTCTTCATATGGTCGGACGACGAGCGGTCGGCCATCCAGGAGGCGTCGCCCCACTCATAGCCGCGGACGTCCATCAGGCGCGATGCGGTGCCCGGAACCTTCTCGGCAAAGAAGCCGTAGGGATCCGCCTTGTACAGCAGCTTTCCGTCTTCGGTCTCGATGACGTACTTATACAGGTCGCCCTGTGCGAGACCTGCGACAAAGCCCTGCCAAAGACCGCCGGTGGGCAGCTGCTCGAGGTGATTCGCGTTCACATCCCAACCGTTGAAGTCGCCGATGACGCTGACGCTTTTGACCTCGGGTGCCCAGACGCAAAAACGCCATCCCTCAACGCCTTCCTGGACGTCGGGATGGGCACCCATTTTCTCCCAGCTGCGGTTCCATGAGCCCTGGGCGAAAAGATGGATATCGTCCTCGGTGATGATGAGGCAGGGTTCCTGCTCCGTTCCTTGGGAGACGGCCTTCGTTTCCTTGGATTCAACACGTGTGCGGGCCAACTTTTCCGTCCAATCGTTAGGGGTGACGCATGCGTCGCCCAGCATGGGTAGGATGCCGCGGGCGCGGACGGCCGGCATGCGCAGGTGGGTCCGGAAAACCGCGACGTCCTTAATTTAGCACTTGCACGCTGTTTTCGACCCACGAACAGGAGAGACGGTCAGTATTGGCCGTTGGGCGCGTGTCGCGAAAGGGTGTCCAACAAGAGTTACCTTTCATCATCGGGCCAGTTCATTCACGTAATGTATCCATTTGGTAAGCATTTTTGCAGGACCGCCGGCCGACGGCGGACGGTCCGTTTCGGCCGGTGTACGTTATAGGGGCAAACGTGAACGGCAGGCCCGCTGTTCGTGTGTCGCATGGCGAGGTTTGCTAGCATGTGCTGGGAACCTCACCTCATGTCGGGACGGGCGCGGGATGCAGCTGATGCCCGTCGACCCCGGCACGCGACCTGGGTCGTTTTTTGAAAGGATGTCGATATGGCCGACGGTTTTCGCGCGATGCCGCGCGCGTTTCTCTTCGACTGCGACGGGACGATTCTGGATTCGATGGGCATGTGGCTCACCGTGCAGGTCGAGCTGCTTGCGGATTACGGTTTTCAGACGACGCCCGATGACTTCGCGCGCTTCGAGTCGCTCTCGATGATGGGCGAATGCTGCGCCTATCACGACACCTGGGGTATCGGTCGCGACGGCCAGGAGGTTTACGACCGCCTCATGGCGATGCTGCTCGAGCGCTACCGCACGGTCGTGTCCGAGCGCGAGGGCGTGCGGGCATTTCTGGATGCCGCCCGTGCGGCGGGCATCCCCATGGGAATCGCGACGTCGACGCCCGAGAACGCGGTCAGGTGCGGCCTTCAGGCCCATGGCCTCGAGGGGTATTTCGACATCATCGTGACGACGGGGGAGGCCGGCGCCTCGAAGGACCATCCCGATGTCTACAACCTCGCGCTCGAGCGCCTCTCGGAGGCACGCGGCATGGACGTTCCCGCGCATGAAGACGTCTGGGTATTCGAGGATGCCGTGTTCGGCCTCAAGAGCTCAGGCTCCGCAGGGTACCGGCGCGTGGGCATCTTCGATCCGCATGGGCGCTGCAAGAGGTCCGATGTCCAGGCGAACTGCGAGCTGTTCATCGACGAGTTCACCGAGCTTTCGCTCGAGCGCATCCTGACGTTCGAGGGCGAGCGATGAGGGCGCTCGGCGACGTGCGTCGCGTGGCCGTCATCGGCGGCTCGCCTGCGCCTTCGTGTGCGAACACCGTCCGGCGCGCCGTTGAGGGGGCGGACGCCGTCGTCGCCATCGACCGCGGTCTGGATGCCGCACGTGCCGCGGGCGTATCCATCGACCTGTTCTGCGGCGATGCCGACTCCGTGAGCGCAGGGGGCGCAGCCCTCGTGCGCGCCGCCGAGGCCGCAGGGGAGAGTGCCCCTTTTGCCGTCGAGCGCTATAACCCGCACAAGGACTTCACGGATCTTTCGCTGCTGCTGCGCGCCGTGTCCGAACGCTGGGGCGCACCCGCCCTGTGCTGCACCTGCCTTGCCGGCGGCAACCCCGACCACCTGCTCGGCGTCTTCGGCCGCCTGAAGGACTGGAACGGCCCCGTCGAGCTTCTGGAGGACGAATCCGAGGGCCGCATCCTCCACGCCGGCCGATCCTGGCAGATCCACGACCATTCAGGCGCCCGCTTCTCCTTCATCCCCTTGAGCCCTTTCGTCACCGTCAGCGAATCAGGCATGCGCTGGGAGCTCGATCACCACCAGGTCGAACTCCTCTCCGACCTCGGCATCTCCAACGTCATCGAGTCCACCCCCGCCACCATCACCTGCCATACCGGCGCCCTCATCTGCTGGTGCTTCAAATAAAGATTCGACCCGATTAAAACCGTCGGCCTGGCGAAACGCCAGGCCGACAACCAAAAAGAGCGCCGCAAAGCGGCGCTCACCAAATAAAACCCGCAGATTACGCTCCAGCAAGGCTGAACGCAGGGAGGCCCCGGAGGGATTCCCTAAGCGCGCAATCCCGCAGCCGCGCAGCGGCGAGGACGCGCGCGTGGGAACCCTCCGGGGCCTCCCGGTCAATCGATCACCCTTACTGGTAATCGAACACGTCGATGCAGCTCATCAGGAACTCATCGTTCGCACCGCCGCGCTTGCGGGCAAGCTCGGAGGCGGCGACGATGGACATGTAGCTGCGGACGATCTGCACCGGCTCGTCGGCACGGTTGCAGTACATCTCGAGGTAGGCCTCGGCCTGCTGCTTGTCCTGCAGGGCGAACAGCAGGTAGGTCATCGCGGCGTCGGCAGCGGGAGCGCCCTGGGTCGCGTGGGCCCAGTCGCACACGTAGAGCTGGCCGTCCTCGGCGACGATCACGTTGGTGGGGTTGAAGTCGCCGTGGCAAACGCGACGGCGGGTCTTCATGCCGTCGAGACGCTGCAGGAGGTCGTAGCGGGTGGAGGCATTCAGCTGGTCGAGGGAGTTGATCATGCGGTCATACTTGTCGACCTGGCGCTGAAGCAGGGGGCAGCGATAGGAGTGGATCTCGATCTGCAGGTCCACGAACTGCTCCAGGTACTCGTAGAAGCGGCCCGGCTCGGCGGCCATCTTCTCGGCGAGGGTCACGCCGGGGACCTTGCTCGTGATGAGCGCCCAGCCGCCGCCCTCGACCTCGGAGACCTCGAGGGCCTTCGGGGAGCGGATGCCGCACTCGTTGATGCGGGCAAGGTTCAGAGCCTCGTTGAAGATGTCGGAAACCGGCTTGGTCTCGTTGAAGACCTTGGCGATCTTTTCGCCGAGGTCGTAGACGACCTTGTTGCCGCGGCGGGCGAGCTCGACCTTGTTGTCGGGAAGCTGGATCATGGTACTACCGTCCTTTCTTAGGTGTGCACCATACGGGTGGCGCCTGGGCGTGTCGTGCGCGTCAGGCGCCGATTTCGAACTCGTGAACTTAGACCTCGTAGCTCTGGGGCTCGCGGCCATAGTAGGCGTCGAGGTAGAGCTCCTTGATCTCGCTCATGAGCGGGTAGCGCGGGTTGGCGCCGGTGCACTGGTCGTTGAAGGCCTGCTCGGTCATCTCGTCCAGGGTCTCCAGGAAGTACTTCTCGTCGACACCGTACTCGGCGATGGTCTTCTTGATGCCGATCTGGTCCATGAGGTCCTCGAGCTTCTTGATCAGGTTCTCGAACACCTCGCGGTCGTCAGCGCCGGTGCAGCCGCAGTAACGGCCGAGGTCTGCGTAGTCCTTGAGGGCGTGCGGATACTGGTACTGCGAGAAGGTGCCCATCTTGACGGGCTTCTCGGCGGCGTTGTAGCGCATGACGCGGGTCAGGATGACGGCGTTGGCCAGGCCGTGCGGGATGTGGTGGAAGGCGCCGAGCTTGTGGGCCATGGAGTGGTTCACGCCCAGGAAGGCGTTGGCGAAGGCCATGCCGGCGAGGCAGGAGGCGTTGTGCATCTCCTCGCGGGCGTGCGGGTCGGCAGCACCCTTCTCGTAGGCGGCGGGCAGGTTCTCGAACACGAGCTTGGCGGCGCGCATGGACAGGCCGCGGGTGTAGTCGGAGCTCATGATGGAGACGTAGGACTCGATGGCGTGCGTCATGACGTCGATACCGGAGGCGCAGGTGAGGCCCTTCGGGGCGGTCATGGCGTTGTCGACGTCGACGATGGCCATGTTCGGCAGCAGCGCGTAGTCGGCGATCGGCCACTTGATGCCGGTCTCGGCGTCGGTGATGATGGCGAACGGGGTCACCTCGGAGCCGGTGCCCGAAGAGGTCGGGACGGCGACGAAGTAGGCCTTCTCACCCATCTTGGGGAAGGTGAAGACGCGCTTGCGGATGTCCATGAAGTCCATGGCGGCATCCTCGAAGCTGACCTCGGGGTGCTCGTACATGAGCCACATGATCTTGCCGGCGTCCATGGCGGAGCCGCCGCCGACGGCGATGATGACGTCGGGCTCGAACAGGCGCATGCGCTCGGCGCCCTTCTCGGCGTCCTGCAGGCGCGGGTCGGGGCAGATGTCGTAGAAGCAGTCGTGGGCGACGCCCATCTCATCGAGCTTTGCCTCGATGGCGCGGCAGTTGCCGTTCTTGTACAGGAAGGAGTCGGTGACGATGAAGGCGCGCTTCTTGCCCATCACGTTGCCGATCTCGTCGAGAGCGACGGGCGTGCAGCCCTTCTTGAAGTAGATCTTCTCGGGAGCGCGGAACCACAGCATGTTCTCGCGGCGCTCCGCGACGGTCTTCACGTTGATCAAGTGCTTCACCCCAACGTTCTCAGAGACGGAGTTGCCACCCCAGGAGCCGCAGCCCAGCGTGAGGGACGGCTTCATGCCGAAGTTGTACAGGTCGCCGATGCCGCCCTGCGAGGAAGGCGTGTTGATCACGATACGGCAGGCGGCCATGACGTCCTGGAACAGGGCGATCTTCTCGGTCTCGGCGGGGTGCACGTACAGCGACGCGGTGTGGCCCGGGCCGCCGGCGAGCACGAGGTGCTCAGCCTTGTCCACGGCCTCCTGGAAGTCCTTGGCGTGGTACATGGCGAGGACGGGGGAGAGCTTCTCGTGGGAGAACTCCTCCTTGACCGGATCGGTGGAGGTGACCTCGGCGATCAGGATCTTGGTCTTGGCCGGGACGTCGATGCCGGCGAGCTCAGCGATCTTGGCGGCGGGCATGCCGGGGATGCGGTGATCGAGGGCGCCGTTCTTGAACATGGTCTCGCGCAGGGCCTCGAGTTCCTTGCCCTTCTTGACGAAGTAGCAGCCGCGGCGCTTGAACTCGGCCTTGACCTCGTCGTAGACGGAGTCGAGGGCGGTCACGGACTGCTCGGAGGCGCAGATCATGCCGTTGTCGAACGTCTTGGAGTGGATGATGGAGTTGACGGCGAGCTGGATGTCAGCGGTCTCGTCGATGACGACGGGGGTGTTGCCGGCGCCGACGCCGAGGGCGGGCTTGCCGGAGGAGTACGCGGACTTGACCATGCCCGGGCCGCCGGTGGCGAGGATGATGTCGACGTTGTGCATCAGGGCGTTGGTGAGCTCGAGGGTCGGCTGGTCGATCCAGCTGATGATGCCCTCGGGAGCGCCGGCCTTGACGGCCGCCTCGAGCACGAGCTTGGCCGCGGCGATGGTGCACTTGGCCGCCGCCGGGTGCGGGGAGATGATGATGGCGTTGCGGGTCTTCAGGCAGATGAGGCACTTGAAGATCGCGGTGGACGTGGGGTTGGTGGTTGGGATGACCGCGCCGACGACGCCGATGGGCTCGGCGACCTTGGTGATGCCGTAGGCCTCATCGCGCTCGATCACGCCGCACGTCTTCGTGTTCTTATAGGCGTTGTAGATGTACTCGGCTGCGTAGTGATTCTTGATGACCTTGTCCTCGAGGACGCCGCGCCCGGTCTCCTCGACGGCCATCTTGGCCAGGGGGATACGGGCCTTGTTGGCTGCCATCGCCGCCTCGTAGAAGATCTTGTCCACCTGCTCCTGGGTGTAGGTGGCGAACACCTTCTGGGCATCACGCACGTAGGCGAGACGCTCCTTGAAGGCATCCACGGTGTCGACTACTGCGGGATTGGCATGAACCGTAGGCTTTTTTGCCATGCTGAGCTCCTTTTCATCGGTGCCTGCCTATGGCCCGTATTCTATATGACGCTTCAGGGGGTGAATGCCCGAAAGCGCGCGTTGACGTTCAAATTGCCGTAAACGGTAGATATGAAACGCTTCAACAGCGAGGATATGGAGCAAACGTGTCGGAAATATGTAGGCCGATGCATCTGCATCGATCAAAAATACCCGACATAATCCCACTTAGATGGTCGTTATGGCCGATTCCAAGCATACAATGACACCGAAAACAGTGAAACGCTTCAAATTACAAGTCGGAAGGAATTGTGTATTCGCGCGCGCAATCAACTTCATTCGTATGCGTCGGCAGGGGATGGTCACCAGCCGTGACGATTTGGAGATTCTCAAGCTCATTGTGGTCGTTTGTGACAATCTGCTCGCCGTGGGCATCTGCATCTGATATAGTGCTTGAGCGCTTGAGATGCGTAATCTTCATATTCGGTCGATGCGGGCGCCTACGAACCGCTGAACCCCTGCTCAATGTGTAGATTCCGCAGATGGGCGTTTTCATGCTATACTTCACTGCTGTTTGTTCATGCGGCTGTTTATCTGCCGTCCAAGGAGGTTAACGATTATGTCCAAGGTTTGTGAGATCTGCGGTAAGCACCCCGTTGCTGGTCGCTCCATTAGCCACTCGCACCGCGTCGCCATCCGTAAGTTCCGTCCCAACATCCAGCGTGTGTACGTTGTCGTTGACGGTCATCGTCGCAAGATGAACGTCTGCACCAACTGCCTCAAGTCCGGCAAGGTGGCTCGTTCCTAATTAACCTTCTCGGCAAACATCGCGTGAACCGTATCTGACGGTACACTTAACGAACGTTCTGGCACCCTCCGGGGTGCCTTTTTTCATGAAAGTTCGGGGACAGGTCCCAAACTTGCACAGGGAGCAATGAAAGTTTGGTGCCTGTCCCCAAACTTTCATTAGGTGCCTAAGTTGTTGGATTTCGATGAATGGTTGGGGGAGTTGCATCTTCGGGGTGAACAGGGGAAGAATGAATGCCGCTGTGTCCATTCCGAGTTATGAGAAGAGGAGGGCCCGTGAAGATATTCAGCTTCCTCAAGAACCATAAGCTGAGCTTCCTCATCGCGCTGGTGCTGCTGTTCGCCCAAGCGAATTTCGAGCTCACGCTGCCGGGTATCATGAGCGATATCGTCGATGTCGGCATCAGCCAAGGCGGTATCGCGAGCGCGGTTCCCGACAAGATCACCACCGACGACCTCGCCGATGTCGAGCTGTTTTTGAGCGAGACCGAGGCGAATAAGGTCGAGGTGCTCTACAGCGCTCCTGACGCCGATGGCGTGCGCGTCTTTACCGGTACCGATGAGGAGCGCTCATCCATTGAGAGCTTCATGGCCCAGGCAGAGACGCTTGTCTATCAGCTGGACCAGGGCGTTTCGGTCGACGAGTGGACCGATTCCGAAGATCCTCAGGTCACCGACGCCATCCGCTCCCAGATGGGGGATACCCTGTATCTCGACGACCTGGTGCAGATGACCGAGGCGTTCGCGACGGCGGAGACGGGCAGGCCGGTCGAGCTCGGTCCCGGAAGCCTGGTCGACCTGCGCCACCAGCTGATCGACCAGCTTGGCGATGCGGACGGAACCCTGGTCCAGTCGCGCGCCGTCGAGTTCGTCCGCGGCGCCTACGAGGACGCGGAGGTCGACCTCAATGCTGTCCAGACCAACTACCTCATCGGTCAGGGCGCGACGATGCTCGGCATCGCGCTCGCCTCTGCCGCCTGCGCGATCCTAGCCGCGCTCAACGCGAGCCGCACCTCCGCCGCTATCGGACGCGAGGTCCGCCATCAGCTGTACGAGCAGGTGCTCGATTACTCGCCCGCCGAGATGAACAAGTTCTCCGCGGCATCCCTCATCACGCGCGCGACTAACGATATCCAGCAGATCCAGATGGTCACGGTCATGTGCCTGCGCATCGTGCTGTTCGCCCCGTGCATGGGTCTCGGCGCCGTGGTTCGCGTGCTGACGACGCCTACCGGCATGGAGTGGATCCTCGTCGTCGCCATCGTCACCATCGCCATCGCGATCGGCGTGCTGATGGGTCTTACGCTGCCTAAGTTCAAGATCATGCAGTCGCTCGTGGACCGTAACAACCTGCTCGCGCGCGAGGTGCTCACGGGTATCATGCCCATCCGCGCCTTCGGCCGTCAGCAGCACGAGGAGGAGCGCTACGACGAGGCGAACCGCGAGCTCACCGCAACCTATATATTCACCAACCGCTGCATGGCGCTGCTCATGCCCGTCATGATGATCGTGATGAACGCGACCACCGTCGCCATCGTGTGGTTCGGCGCGCAGGGCGTGGACACCGGCACCCTGCAGGTCGGCACCCTCATGGCATATATCAACTACGTGATGCAGGTCATCATGAGCTTCATGATCCTCACCATGATCTCGGTCATGCTGCCGCGTGCCGGCGTCGCCGCCGAACGCGTGCAGGAGGTGCTCGACACGCACACGTCCATCCACGATCCGAAGCCCTCCGATCGCGTCACGCGCGAGAAGGGCGAGGGCTGGAAGGGCGTCGTGTCGTTCAACGACGTCACGTTCGCGTATCCCGATGCCGACGTACCAACGCTGGAGCACATCAGCTTCACGGCGGCGCCCGGCAAGACCTGCGCCATCATCGGCTCGACTGGCTGCGGCAAGTCGACGCTGGTGCAGCTCATACCGCGCTTGTATGACGTGACCGAGGGTTCGGTCACCCTTGACGGCGTCGACATCCGCAACATCGACCTCGCCGAGCTCCGCCGGACGATCGGCTACGTGCCGCAGAAGCGCATGCTGTTCTCGGGCACGATCGAGTCTAACATCAAGTACGGCGACGATGCCATGAGCGATGGCGATATGGTGCGCGCCGCCGAGATCGCCCAGGCGACGGAGTTCATCGACAGCAGGCCCGAGGGCTACCAGAGCCCCATCAGCCAGGGCGGCTCGAACGTGTCGGGCGGCCAGAACCAGCGCCTGTCGATCGCACGCGCGCTGGCGATCCACCCGAAGGTGCTCGTGTTCGACGACTCGTTCTCCGCGCTCGACTACAAGACCGACGCCACGCTGCGCGCCGAGCTCGACCGCCAGTGCTCCGACGCGGCGGTGATCATCGTGGCGCAGCGCATCGCGACCATCATGCACGCCGACGAGATCCTGGTGCTCGACGACGGCCGTATCGTCGGCCGCGGCACGCACGAGGAGCTGCTGCGAGGCTGCCCCGAGTACCTCGAGATCGCCAAGAGCCAGCTTTCGGCCGCAGAGCTCGGTCTCGACGAGACGGCAGGCGATGCCGCCGGCGACGATAACGATATGAAGGGAGGTGAGCGCTGATGCCGGGACATCGCCGCCGCGGGCCCGCGTCTGAGCGCGCCCGTGATTTCAAGGGAACCATCAAGCATCTCGTAGCCTATCTCTCCCATGAGCGTATCCCCGTGTGCATCGCGCTCATCTGCGCGATCGCCTCGGTGGTGTTCAACGTCGTCGGACCGCGCATCCTCGGCCAGGCAACCACGAAGCTCTTCGAGGGCATCTCTGCCAAGATCCTAGGCACGGGGTCCATCGACTTCGCCGGCATCGGATACATCCTTGCCGGCCTCATGTGCCTGTATGCGACCTCGGCCGCCTTCAACTTCCTGCAGGGTTGGCTCATGACAGGCGTGACGCAGCGCGTGTGCTACCGCATGCGTCGCGAGATCATCGAGAAGATTGACCGCATGCCGCTCGGGTATTTCGAGAGCAACGCGGTGGGCGATGTGCTCAGCCGCATCACGAACGACGTCGACACGGTCGGCCAGTCGCTCAACCAGTGCGTCACGCAGCTCATCACGTCCATCACGCAGATCATCGGCGTGACGGTCATGATGCTGTCGGTGTCGGCAGCTCTAGCCGGCATCACCTTCCTGACCGTTCCCGTGTCGCTCGTGCTCATCGTGATCGTGGTGCGCTCCTCGCAGCGCTATTTCCGTCAGCAGCAGACGCTGCTCGGCCGTGTTGACGGTGTGATCGAGGAGAGCTTCTCCGGCCAGAACGTCATCAAGGTGTTCAACCGCGAGCAGCGCGCCCTGGCTGACTTCGATGTCGATAACGACCTGCTGTACCAGGCCGGTTGGCGCTCGCAGTTCCTGAGTGGCCTCATGCAGCCCATCATGAACTTCGTGGCGAACCTGGCCTACGTCGCCGTGGTCTCCTTCGGAGCGTTCCTCGCCGTATCCGGCGCCATCACCGTGGGCGATATCCAGGCGTTCATGCAGTACGTCCGCAACTTCACGCAGCCCATCACGCAGCTGACCCAGGTATCCAATATGGTCCAGATGCTGTCGGCGGCCGCCGAGCGCGTCTTCGAGTTTCTGGATGAGCCCGAGGAGAGCCCGGATGCCGAGACGCCCGAGCTCCCCGCGCGCACGCACGGTGCGGTGAGCTTCGACCACGTGAAGTTCGGGTACGTGCCCAACAAGACCATCATCCACGACTTCACCTGCGATATCGAGCCCGGTCAGACGGTCGCCATCGTGGGCCCCACGGGTGCGGGCAAGACGACCCTCATGAAGCTGCTCATGCGCTTCTACGACGTGAACGCCGGCGCCATCCGCGTGGACGGCGTGGACGTGCGCGACTACGCGCGCGACGACCTGCGCGCGAACTTCGCCATGGTGCTGCAGGACACGTGGCTCTTCAAGGGATCCATCTTGGAGAACATCCGTTATGGCCGCGCCGACGCCTCCGACGACGAAGTCCATGCCGCCGCCCGCGCGGCGCTCGCGGACCACTTCATCCGCACGCTTCCCGGTGGCTACGACTTCGAACTCAACGAGGACGCCTCCAACGTGAGCCAGGGCCAAAAGCAGCTGCTCACCATCGCGCGCGCGTTCATTGCCGACCGCCCGATCCTCATTCTGGACGAGGCGACGTCGAACGTGGACACGCGTACCGAGGAGCGCATCCAGCGCGCTATGGACGCCCTCATGCAGGGCCGCACGAGTTTCGTCATCGCGCACCGCCTGTCGACGATCCGCAATGCCGACAAGATTCTCGTGCTGCGCGACGGCGACATCGTGGAGTCCGGCACCCATGAGGAGCTGCTCGCTCAAGGCGGCTTCTATGCGGAGCTCTATAACTCGCAATTCGAGCACGGTGGGGAAGAGGAGTAGCGGTAAGACCGGATCGGCAATCTACGAATCACTTGCGGCCGCGTGGGCAGGTTCCACGCGGCCGCACCTTTATATATGCCGAGAATCGGTGGAGCGGTTCCTGTTAACGTTTCTAATTTCGAGTAGTTGGGTATGAATTTCAATTACAATACCCCTACACCTCTTATTGCAGGACATACTTTAGTGCGCTAATGCACATGACCGAAAGGATCATCCCATGCTTAAGCAAGCCCAGGGCAACCGCCTCATGCTCAACCGTCGCCAGGCGCTCATCGGCCTTGGCGCCGCCGGCGTCGCGGCACTCGGCCTCGCCGGATGCAGCGATGTCGAGGCGCCCGCACCCGAGGGTTCCGATACTGCGACGGATGCGGCTGACGAGGAGGCCGAGGAGCGCCAGCTCGATGCCGAGGCCTACGATGCCCTGATCGCCGCAGGTGGCGTTGCCGACGACGCCGCGGTCGCCGCCAGCACCTGGGCGACCAAGATCAAGGAGGCCGGCAAGATGCGCGTCGGCGGCGTGCAGACCTCCATGCTCTTCTGCCTCATGAACGAGAAGGACAACAAGGTCCGCGGCTTCGATGCCGGCCTCTTCCAGCTGCTCACGCGCTACATCCTGGGCGACGAGAACGCCTACGAGCTCACGCAGGTCACCTCCGATACCCGCGAGTCCGTGCTTACGAACGACCAGGTCGACGCCGTGTTCGCCACCTACTCCATCACCGATGAGCGCAAGGAGGTCATCTCCTTTGCGGGTCCGTACTACACTACCCAGCAGGGCATCCTCGTGACGGCCGACAACACCGATATCAACGGCGTCGACGACCTCGCTGGCAAAAACGTTGCCGCCCAGTCCGGCTCCACCGGCCCTTCGGTGCTCGAGGAGTATGCTCCCGAGGCCACCATCCAGGAGTTCTCCACCGATGAGGAGGCTCGCTCCGCGCTCGAGCAGGGTCGTGTCGACGCCTATGTGATCGACCAGACCATGCTCATGAGCGATATGGTCAAGCGCCCGGGCGCCTACAAGCTCACTGGCGATGCCTTCGGTCCGGTTGACGCTTACGGCATCGGCCTGCCGCTCGATTCCGACGGCGTCGCCTTCGTCAACGATTTCCTCGCCAAGATCGAGGAGGATGGCACCTGGTCCGACCTCTGGCAGGTCTGCATCGGCGACCGCGCCGACATCGACGCCGCGCCCGAGCCCCCTGCGATCGGCGCGTAAGCGTCCTTTCGCAGCCGCGGGGGTCCATCGCCGCCGCACCCTGCACGGCGGGGTGCCTGAACGTTTGGCATCCCCGCCCACGTGCACTTTCGTATCGATGTTCGTGGGGCCTGAGTCGCGCACCGGGCCCCGCGGTGTATAGGAGGCCGGATGGGACTGTCCGAGCTGCTTACAACCTATGGTCAGGACTACCTGACCGCGCTGGTCACCACGTGGTGGATGACCGCGGTCGCCTTCGCGCTCGTGATGGTGCTCTCGATCGCCATCACGGTCATGCGCGTCTCGCCGTTGAAGCCTTTGCGGGTGGTGGGCGACTTCTATGTGCAGGTGTTCCGCAACATTCCCGGTGTCGCCCTGCTCATCATCATCGTGTACGCCCTGCCCAACCTGCGGCTGGTGCTCGATTACCGGACCTGCGTGATCGTTACGGTCATCCTCATGGGCTCCGCCTTCGGCTCCGAGAACTTCATGAGCGGTATCAACACCATCGGCGTCGGGCAGATCGAGGCGGCGCGCTCTCTGGGGCTCACGTTCACGCAGATCATCTGGAAGATCGTCATCCCGCAGGCTCTGCGCTCGGCGGTGCTGCCCATGACGAACCTCCTGATCGCCGTCATGCTGTCGACTTCGCTGGGGTCCCAGGTCCCCATGAGCCCCGACGAGCTCACGGGCGTCGTGTCGTTCATCAACACCCGCTCGACTGGCGGTATCCTTGCCTTTCTGATCGCTGCGCTGGGGTATGTGGGAACGGCTGCGGTTATCGGCCTTGTCGGTAACCGTCTCGACAAGAAGGTGAGGATCCTGCGATGAGCAACCATGCGAAACCGCTGAGCATCCGCGATGCCCTCTACGAGCAGCCCGGTCCGCACACGCGTCGTCGCGTGCTGATCGGTACCGTCATCACCGCCGTGCTGGTGCTTATCGGCATCGGCCTGGTGATCCGGCAGTTCTACATCACCGGTCAGCTCGCGCCCCGCTACTGGACGTTCCTGGCCCAGCCGACCACCTGGCGCTACCTGCTGCAGGGTTTTCGCGGCACCGTCTCGGTGGCGCTTACCTCGGGCGTCTTGGCGCTTATCTTGGGCCTTGTGCTCATGCTCGGCCGCACGAGCGGCGTCAAGCCGCTTTCGGTCGTCTGCCGCGTGGTCACCGACTTCTTCCGCGGCGTGCCGAGCCTGCTGTTGATCTACTTCTTCTTTTTGGTCGTGCCCCAATACGGCGTCAAGCTGTCGTCGTTCTGGATGATCACCCTGCCCGTGACGCTTGCCGCCTCCGGCGTTCTCGCCGAGGTCATGCGCGCCGGCGTGAATGCGGTGCCGCGCGGCCAGGTCGAGGCCGCGATGTCGCTCGGCATGCGGCCGGCGCGCATCATGTTCAAGATCGTGCTGCCCCAGGCAATCCGCTTCGTGATTCCCTCGCTCATCTCGCAGCTGGTCGTCGTGGTCAAGGACACGACCGTCGCCTACGTCGTGAGCTACCCGGACCTTATGCAGAACGCGCGCGTGCTCATCACCAACTACGATGCGCTCGTGTCCATGTACTTCACGGTCGCCATCATCTACATCCTGCTCAACTATGCGATCAACAAGCTGTCCGGCTTCGTTGCCGAGCGCATGGGCGTCAAGATCATCCGCTAGCAGCGACTACCGAGAGGAACGGATACCGCAATGTCTTTGAATCATACGGACGAGATTCCCGTCATTGAGCTGCGCCATGTCGATAAGCACTACGGCGACCTGCACGTGCTGCGCGATATCAACCTCAAGGTCTCGCGCGGCGAGGTGCTCGTGGTCATCGGGCCCTCCGGCTCGGGCAAGTCGACCATGTGCCGCACCATCAACCGCCTGGAGACTATCGATTCGGGCGATGTGCTCATCGAGGGCAAGCCACTGCCGAAGGAGGGGCGTGAGCTCGCGGCGATGCGCGCCGAGCTCGGCATGGTGTTCCAGCAGTTCAACCTGTTCGCGCACAAGACCATTCTCGAGAACGTGACGCTCGGTCCCATCGACGTGCTGGGCATGAAGCGTGATGAGGCCGAGAAGCGCGCCATGGAGCTGCTCGCGCGCGTGGGCGTGGCCGAGCAGGCCCAGAAGGTGCCTGCCCAGCTTTCGGGTGGCCAGCAGCAGCGCGTGGCCATCGCCCGCTCGCTTGCCATGAACCCGAAGGCCATGATGTTCGACGAGCCCACGAGCGCGCTCGACCCCGAGATGATAAACGAGGTGCTCGATGTCATGGTCGAGCTTGCGCGCGGCGGCATGACCATGGTCGTCGTGACGCACGAGATGAACTTCGCTCGTCGCGTGGCCGACCGCGTCGTGTTCATGGCGGACGGCCAGATCGTCGAGGAAGGTGCGCCCGATGAGTTCTTCGACCATCCGAAGACGCAGCGCGCTCGCGACTTCCTGAATTCCATCAAGGGACATTAAGGCATTCGACGCCTCGGTGCAGGGTCGGATGTGCGATGAGGAGAGATATGACAGATACGGAACGTGTGAAACCGTTTTCGGTTGCGGCGGGGGATACGCGACCGGTGATTCTGGTTGCGCCGCGCCTCGAGCGGACGGATCCCTGCCTGCGCATGCCCGAGCGGCTCGCGCCCGAGGAGGCGGTTGCCACCGTCTTCATGGACGCCATCCTGGCTGCAGGCGGCCTGCCGCTGGTCATGCCCTTGACCGAGGACGAGGCGGTTCTGGCGTCTTTGGTCGAGATGGCCGATGGCGTCGCCATCCCGGGCGGTCAGGACGTGAATCCTGCGCTCTGGGGCGATACCTCCGGCTACGACGAGGCCCTGCTGTGCCCCGAGCGCGATGCGTTTGAGGTTCGCCTTGTGCGCGCTGTGCTTGCGGCCCATAAGCCCCTGTTCGCCACCTGCCGCGGCGCTCAGATTCTCAACGTGGCGCTCGGCGGATCGCTGTGCATGGATGTCCCGCATTTCGAGCCGGTCAACGGCATGGTGCGGTGGCGCCATGCGCCGATCCTTTCCGACCCGGCGCATCCGGTGGAGGTCAAGGCGGGGTCGCTCCTTGAGCGCGCCCTCGGTGGCTTCACGATGGTGCAGGCGAACTCCAGCCACCACTGCTGCGTCGATCGCTTGGGTGAGGGCGTCGAGCTCGTGGCGCGCGCGACCGATGGCGTACCCGAGGGCATCGAGGTCCCCGCCGAGCGCTTCTGCCTGGGCGTCCAGTGGCATCCCGAGTACACCTGGCGCACGATCCCCACCGATTTCAGCCTCTGGAAGGCCTTCGTGGACGCTGCGCGCGGCGCGTGACGCTGCGCTGGCATCAGATTCGATAGGACGGCGGCCCTCCTGGTTTCGGGAGGGCCGCTGACTTTCTGTTGAGTACTTGCTTAAAACTCGAACTCGACGTGTGCAGAGACCCCGCTACCGGTCACCTCGGTTGACTGGTCGGTCACGGTGCAGCCGCCGAGCATGAGGGCGGTTGCAGCTGCAACAAGGATGATGATGGGGGAGATGTGCTTCAGCATGGTCGGCTCCTTTTGTGCAGTGTTTCTCCATTATAGCCGGAGCGCACGGGGCGGGGCATGATGGAATGAGCGCATGGTTCTGGGCATGAGCATGTATGTCTATAAATTGCTTTCCGGGCGGCGCTTTCCGATCAGCTCCGATGTGGCCTCGCCGCGAGGTACGCCTCGGCCGTCGGATATACCGGCATGCCGAGCGCGCGGGCGTACTCGACCAGCTTGGCGTTGCAGGCGCATATCGTGCCGAATCGCTCCGGGCAGCAGATGAGGGCCTCACAATGCGCGATCTGCTCTTTCGCCCGCTCGATGTCGTCGTCATCCACCGGCTCGAGGTCTTTTGCATATACGACGTGGGCTGCCAGACTATCGGCAAGCATGCCATCGACGTCATGACGATGCAGCACGCCTGCGGCAAACGGGATGCTTGCACGCTGAAGGGTGCGAAAACACGTGGCCCCCGTTCCGCCGCCCGCCACGACGAAGACGCGTGCGGCTGAGGCGGCGCGCTCCAGCTCGAAACTCCCGAAGGTGTCGTTGTATGCGGTCGGCTCGAGGCCGTAGAGCGAGGCGATGCGCGGCTTGCAGAACACCTCGGCGGGAGATCCCTGGGTATCGGCCGCGCCGTCATGAATGCAGACCACGGTGTCGGCTGCTTTCTGCGCAAGGCCGATGTCGTGAAGCGATGCGATGATCGCGACGTTCCGTTCACGCGCATAGCGCCGAAGAAGTCCCAACATGTCGAGCTGCGCTCGAATATCCAGATACGACGTGGGCTCGTCGAGTATGAGCACGCGGGGCTGCTGGCAGAGCGCACGGGCTATAAGGGCGCGCTGCCGCTGGCCATCGCTCATGTGCGCGAAGTCACGGTCGCGATACGTCCAGCAGCCCGTCGCCTCCATGCAGCGTTTGACTTCATCCTCATCCTTTTCGCCAAGGATGCCGAACCTACCGGTATAGGGATAGCGCCCGGCCTCGACGATATCCTTGCAGGTGAGCAGTTCGGTGCGCGGTCGCTCGGTGAACAGGGCGGCGACGGTGCGCGCGCGGTCGCGCGGCGACATGGTGGCCGCGGGGGTTCCGCAGATACTGATGGTTCCCGCAAGCGGCACCAGGAGCCCCGCGATGGTACGCAGGAGGGTCGTCTTGCCCGAGCCGTTCGGCCCGATGAGCACGAGCACCTCGCCCGGGTGCACAACAAGATCGATATCCCGCACGAGGGGCCGCGCGCTATGGCCTATCGCGACATGGTCAATCTCGAGAGCCGGCGCCTGAGTACTCATCGTGCCCCCGCTCATCGGAACGAACGCTTTCTTAGCATGAGGGCTATGACGATGGGGGCTCCGAACACGGCGGTCACGGCGCTGACGGAGAGCTCGACGGGCGAGAACAGCGTGCGCGCAATAAGGTCGCAGCCGCAGCAGAAGACGGCGCCGGCAAGGAAGCTCGTCGGCGTGACCAGCAGGGGGCGCGACGACCCGAGCGCGAGCTTCGCGATATGCGGCGCGGCGATGCCCACGAAGGACACCGGTCCCGCGAAGGCGACCACGCAGGCCGAAAGCAGGCTCGACATGAGGACGATCGCCAACCTCAAGCCGATGACGTTCACGCCGACGCTGCGCGCATGCCCCTCGCCGAGCTGATAGGCGCCGAGCCGCTTGGAGAGCGCCAGCACGATGGCGAAGGACGCGGCGACGAAGACGGCGATGATCGCGACGTCGGTCCAGCGCGCACCGGAGAAGCTTCCCTGCGACCAGTTCTGCAGGTTGACGATGCTCTGGTCGTCGGCGAAAGCGATGAGGAAATTGGTCGCAGCCGAGCAGAGGTAGCCCACCATGACGCCGGCGACGATCAGCATGCTCTGGGTGCGCACGCGTCGAGCGATGGCGAGCACGAACCCCATAGCCGCCAAGGATCCCGCGAGCGCTGCCGCCACGGCCATCCAAGGGCCCATGACGCCTTGGGCGCCGAGCACGACGATCATGACGAGGGCGACTGCCAGTCGGGCACCCGACGAGATGCCGAGCACGAAGGGATCGGCGATGGGGTTGGCGAAAAACGTCTGGAGCAGATAGCCGGAGAGCGAAAGGGCACCGCCGAGCAGCACGGCGCTCGCCACGCGCGGCAGGCGGATCTCCCAGATGATGCGGCTCGCGGTCGAGTCCGCCGGCCCCTGCAAGATCAATCCGACGACCTCTGTCGGCGAGGTGCCGACGCTGCCGACGCAAAGGCTCAGGCAGACCAGCGCGACAAGGGCGCAGGCGAGTGCGCCGTCGACGATGGCCGTGCGCGCTGCCCGTCGCGTGCGCGCGGACGCGGAGCTGTGCTGCCGGAGCCTATCCATATCAGCTGAGCTTCCAGATGTAGCCGGAGCTCTCCTCCGTGCCGGTCAGGGCGCAGCGGATATCGCCCATGATGTCGTCCATGTCGGTCATCGCCTGGTACATGTTCTCGTCGCAGGCGTAGACCTCGCCATCCTGCACCGCCTTGAAATCTGCGAGCAGGGGATTTTTACCCGTGAGGTCGGCGATGGATGCCATGGTGCCGTCGACGGTCGTGTTGTAGATGATCACGTCGGCATCCTTCGCTTGCGCATAGAAGGTCTCGAGGTCGATGACCGCCTGGACCGACGAGGATCCTTCCGACTCATCGGAAGGGTCGAAGGAGACGAAACTGCCGCCTGCCATCTCAACCATCTGCGAGAAATAGTCCGTCGAGCGGCGCGTGACCGCCGAGCCGTCCTCGTTGATGTAGAAGAAGGCGACGGTCTTGCCGGTTGCCTTCATGCTTGCGACCTGCTCGACTCTAGCGGCGATCTCGTCGAAACGCTCCTGCGCCTCGTCTTCGCGTCCGAACAGGATGCCCATGAGCTTGATCCACTCCAGTCTGCCCAGGACCTCCGGCTCGCTGCTCGACTGCTCGGTGAGCACGGTGCAGCCGAGGTCCTGCAGCTTCTGCTTGGTCTCGGGCACGTGGTTGATCTTGGTGTTCTCGATGGCGAGCTCGCAGCCCTCGGTCGCGATGAGCTCGAAATCGGGGGAGCGGTACTTGCCGCCGTAGGCGATGTCGCCCGCATCGAGCGCCGCTGTGAGGTTGTCGTTCGGGCTCTCCTGCGCGGTGACGGACGATACGGTCACGGCGTCGAGGGCGTCGATTTCGTCGATCAGGCAGATCATGCCGGTCGATACGAGGTAGACGCTCTCGAGGGGCTGCTGGATAACGGCGATGTCGTCTGCGAGGTTCTCGGGTATACTCGCTCCTTCGGGAACGACGAGGAAGCGCTCGCCATTCGAGATGCACACGAGCTGGTATCCGCCCTCGTACTCGTCGACGGTGAAGTTCTGCGCGTATTCGAGCGGCAGCTGCGCGACGTGCTCGAGGTCGGCGCCGGTATCGGCGTTGCGGAACGTGGGCTCCTCAGAGGTCTTCCCAGCCTGATGTACAGGGGCGCTTCCATCTGCTATCGCGGGGGAGCCGTTGTCGGTCGCAGACGTCGTGCAGGCGGATAGGATGAGGGCGCAACCGAGCGTTGCCGCAACTGCGAGGCGGCGCGGCACCGGGATACGATGTGGTGAGAAGCGGTCGAAGAGCATGGTGTCCTTACGAAGAGAGAGGGGGTTGGGGTCGATTGCGTGTATGCCCGATTGATCATTCAGCAGATTCGAGCATAAGGGCTATGGCGCGCTCGAGTTTCGCGGCGTCGCCCGTGAAATGGTAGGAGCGCATGCCGGCTCGCTCGGCGCCGAGGCAATTGTCCCGATTGTCGTCGACAAACAGGCAGCTTGCGGGGTCGAGGTCGTAGCGGCGGCAGAGAAGCTGATAGATGGTGGGATCCGGCTTCATGATCCGCTCGAACCCCGATACGACCCTGCCGTCGAGCAGGTCGTTTACCGGGCAGCGACTCATCTGCAGGTCGATAGAGGTCGAGGCGTTCGAGAGCAGATAGATTCCGAGTCCGCGCTGCTTCAGCCGGATGGCGAGGTCGCAGACATCCTCGAGGGGCTCGGAGCACTCCGGCCAGCGCGCGAAGCATTCATGAAGGTTGGGGTGCAGATGGCCGGGAAGGTGCGCCTCGGCGATATGGCGCATGGTGTCGTGGCCGATGACGCCGGCATCGAGCAGGGCCCAGGCGGTGCTGCCGAACAGTGCCTCATCGAGGAGGCGTGCGTCCTCGTCGCTGTCGGTGTAGTGGCGGGCGAATGCCGGACCGTTGAAGGTCATGAGCACGTTGCCCATATCGAATACGACATGCTTCAGTTCTGCCATGGCGTTTCCTTCCTGTTCGCTTCCCATTATGATGCATCCGCGTTCGCTTGGCGCCGCTCGGTCGGGTGTAGGATGAGCGTGGGTCCGTGCCGGGCCGCTATGGAAGCCGTCGAAAGGGGACCAGATGCCGACGCCCGAATTCATCGTCAACCTTCGCGAGCACATCGGCCATGAGCTGCTGTGGCTCATCGGCGTGACGGGATATATCGAAGACGGGCGCGGCCGCATCCTGCTGGGCAGGCGAGCCGACACGGGTGCGTGGGCTCTGGTGAGCGGCATCAACGAGCCGGGTGAGGAGCCCGCGGCAACGATCGTGCGCGAGGCTCTCGAGGAGACGGGCGTTGCGATCGTTCCCCGCGAGCTGGTGAGCGTGCAGGCCGATCGGCGCGTCATCACCTATGAGAACGGTGACCGGGTGCAATACCTGGAGTTGCTGTTTGTCTGTGAGGTTGCGGACGGTGCCGCATGTGCGCACGTGGCAGACGAGGAGAGCCTCGAGGTGGGCTGGTTTGACCGCGACCATCTTCCCGAGCCGCTCTCGGAGACGACGCGTGAGCGCATCGGGCTCGTCGACACGTTTCGGTCGCGGGCGCTTCAGGGCGATGCGCACTGCCTGTTCAGAGTGGATGCAGATCAGGCCGAGGGGCAAGAAGGCTAGCTGAGCTCCACGACGGCGTAGATGCCGCCCTCGGTGTCGCTGAGCGTCACCACGGTTCGCTCGGGCTCCTGCGCGAGAGCCGGCACGATGGTGTCGCCCAGCACGGCGGCGCGGCGGAAGTCGACGCGAACCGTCTTGGGAGCCGTCTCGCGGGGGAGCAGCTCGAGCGCCATCGTGACGTACTGGCAGTTGTTCACGTGCTCGTTGGTGTCGATGAGACCGCGGCGAACGACGATGGGCCCGGCGGGCTCGAGATGCTCGGGTACGCGGACGCGGCGCTCCTCGGCGGGCATGTCGAGCGGTTCATGCGTGCCGTAGGGGGCAACGTGCTCCTGGGTGGGGCGGATGGGCTTACCCGTCGCAAGGTCGATGGAGGCCCACGATGAGTTGGCGCGTGCGATCAGCCTGCCTGCGGTGTCCTTCAGATAGAAATTGCGGTTAGCCGTGAATCCGCGGAAGCTCGTGGCAAAGGTGCCCACAGCGATCTCCTCGCAAAGCGAGGGGTAGCGGTCGATGACGATGTGCCAATGGGTGAGCACCCAGGCGCGCTGCTCATGCTTGAGCCATGCCATGCCGACGCCGAGCGCCTCCGACTGGAAGGTGCTGCAGTCCTGGAACGCGTTGATGACGGCGGGAAGCGTCATGAGGCCGCGATGACCGACCTCGCTATAGCGGACCACGGTGGGGTACTCGAAGGTCGTCAGGTCCCGATCGAGGTCGATGATGGGCATATGCGTCGCTCCTGCGTGGTTTTGATACCGATGTTACGCATGCAAGTCTAACACTGCCATCGCGCTCCTGCCGATCGAGCATGTAGGATACTGTTTCGAGTGCAGAGGGGATGATGTGCGATGGACATGGGCTCCAGATACGGCGTGCGGGGTGGGGCGGCTCCACTTGGCGATCTTCCGCTGGCGCGGACGAAGATCGATTACGACGTTGCCGCACGAGCCGATGGGGGACTCATAGACCGGTTGCTCGACGATCCCGCGACGCGCGTGGTGTTGGTCGACCGAGGCCTCGTGGCGGTGCCGCGCGGCCTTTCGTCCTCGACGCCCGCGGCTCTTGCCTGTGCGGAGGACCCGGCGGCCCCGCGCCCCGATGCCGCCGCTCCCATGCATGAGGTAGGGCTTTCGTTCATGAGCGGCCCCTCTGCCCGTTCTGTTGCCGAGGTGTCAGGCGCCCTGGTCGTGTATCTCGGCATCGAGCGTTTCGGTGATACGGGAGTTTCCTACCTGGCGCTCGATGTGACGCGTGTGGGCGGCGCAAGCGTCCTTCCCGATCAGGCGTCTTGCGACTGGGTTGAGCTGCGGTCGCTCGCACCCTGTGCGAGCGTGCGCGATGCAGGTCTTGCCACAAGCGCCATCGCCGTATGCGCCTGGCACGATCGGCAGCGGTTCTGCCCGTATTGCGGTTTCCCGGTGCGCCCGACGCTGTCGGGGTGGGCGCAGGCCTGCACGAACCCGGAGGATGCCGATCGTCTGCTGTTTCCGCGTATCGAGCCTGCGGTCATCACGGCGATCGTGGATGACCGAGACCGCCTGCTGCTGCAGCATAACTGTGCCTGGCGTCCAAGTTTCTACTCGGTGTCTGCCGGGTTCGTCGAGGCGGGGGAGAGCCTGGAGCGCGCGGTGCGTCGCGAGGCGCTCGAAGAGGTGGGCATCGAGCTCGATGAGGTCGGGTATCTCGGTTCGCAACCCTGGCCGTTTCCCGCTTCGATCATGCTTGGCTTTCGCGCCCGTGCACGCACAACCGACATTCATGTCGACGGCGATGAGGTCGAGGCGGCCCGTTGGTTCACGCGGGAGGAACTCGGGCGGGCTATCGCCTGCGGCGAGGTGGAGCCCGCGGGACGGGCCTCGATCGCCCGTCATATGATCGAGCAGTGGTACGGCGGTCCGCTCGAATGCCTGTAGACGGGCGCTTCTCGGCTTTCGGAGCGCCTGAGGGGGTCGAATATACGAAGTTGGTTCAGATATGCGTTACCTATAGGCAAGGTAGGGTGAACTTCTACCCCTTTTCAGCCCTTGCAGGGCGGATGCTATAGCCCCCAAAACAAGAATAAGGCCGCGATGGCCGGTTTCAAACCTGCCATCGCGGCCATGATAACCAAAACGGACTACCTACTACCTTGGTGTGCTTACGCATATCTGAACCAACTTTGGCGCGGACGTTGCTCGCGGGTCTTTTTCAGGCTTAAGCGCATCTGCAGACGGCTGATTTCCTAGAAATTGGACCCGTTCCACCCGAAGTTCGGCGTGGATCCGTAACGGATGTAGATATGCGAGGGATCGATGCCGAGCGTCTGCGCAACCACCGGGCAGATCTGCTCTGTCAGTGCCTCCCATGCGGACTCGGGAACCTCTGCTCGCGCGTAGACGTCGACTTCGACGAACGCCGAGGGCTCGGCGTCACTGCCGGCAAAGTACATAGGGACGTTCTCGTCGAACAGGCACATGAGCCACTGCTCCGACTTGCCGGGGACGGCGGCGATGGCGCGGCCGAAGGCGCTCTTCAGGGTTTCGCGATCCTCGGCGCTGATGGGAGTCGAGGCGTGGAGCTGGATAACGGGCATGAAAGCCTCCCGATTTTGGGGCGAACGTGCGGAGTCTAGTCGGAAACAGGTCCCTGGACGAACCACTCGAGTATGCCGGAGCGGCCGGAGTCATCCATGTCGATGGCGGCCATGCCCCCGGGCTTGAGCGAAAGCTCGACCCCGCTCAGGCGCTCGATCATCTCGTTCAGCATGGGGATATGCCCCACGACGACGAGGCAGTCGGCATCGGTGGTCGCGAGCTGCTCGGCAAAGGTGTCGGCGTCCTGCTCCCAGATGCTGTCGACCGGCACGATGTCGTGATCGAAGCCGAGCGCGCGGTCCACCTCCTGGGCGGTCTGCATCGCACGCACCGCCGGGCTCGACCAGAGCGTCGCATGCGAGGCGCTGTGGGCATCGAGCAGGTAGAACGAGCGCATGAAGCCGTCGACCGAAGCGAGGAACGAGCGGGCTTCGTCCGTGAGCTCGCGATCGAAATCGGACTGCCCGGGTTTGAGCCCGCAGGCCTTGCCGTGTCTCACGAGGATGAGCTTCTTGATCACGTTGACCATCCTAACCGCATGGGGTTCACCGTCGTATCGATTCTAACCGCGCGCGTCGCGTTGCGCCACGAGCCATTGGTCTAAAAACGCTTAGAAACAGGAATACTGCCGTCTGCCGCCGCGAGGGGGCCGTACATATGGAGCGTCGATATCGAGCGCATACAACGACGTTGTCGTTGTAGAATACTGTGATGATTGCTTCCATGTCCGATGCGTTCCGCGCATTCAGGAAGGAGATTTACCGTGTCTGAGAACATTCCCGGTAGCCTGAGCGTCTCCAACGACGTCATCGCCGATATCGCCGGCTATGCTGCCATGTCGTGCTACGGCGTGGTGGGTATGGCCGAGCAGCAGCAGGGTGTCGAGTCGGTGCGCCTGCTGCCCGGTCAGCGCCTGCGCAAGGGCGTGCTCGTCTCCGCCACCGAGGAGGGCCTGACGCTCGATCTCCACATCGTCCTCGAGAACGGTGTGAACATGAAGTCGGTCTGCCAGAACCTCTCCAGCTCGGTGTCGTTCACCCTGGCTGAGATCGCCCAGATCGATCCCGCGAACCTCAAGATCGCTATCCACATCGACGCGCTCAAGTCGCGTGGCTAAGCACCTATCGAGTTAATGGAGATAAGGCAAGATGATCTCGAAAACCATTCGCACGTGCTTCCCGATCGCGGCTAAGGCAGTGGCCGACAAGGCGGAGGACATCAACAAGCTCAACGTCTTCCCCGTTCCCGATGGCGATACGGGCACGAATATGTCGCTGACCCTCGCCTCGGTGGTCAAGGAGCTCTCCGCCCTTCCCGCCGACGCCGATATGGAGGCTATCGCCGGCGCCATCACCCACGGCTCCCTCATGGGCGCCCGCGGCAACTCCGGCGTCATCACCTCGCAGATCCTGCGCGGGGTGGCCGAGGGCCTCATCGGCGCGGGCAGCCCGGCGACGAGCTCCGACATCGCCGTGGCGCTGCGCCGCGCGGTCAAGGTCGCCTTCCAGGCCGTCCGCAAGCCCGTCGAGGGCACGATCCTCACCGTGCTGCGCGACATTTCCACCAAGGCCGATGAGTGCGAGAAGAAGAAGCTCTCCGTCGAGGAGGCGCTCGACGCCATCGTCGTCGAGGCCTACCAGTCCGTGGCCCGCACGCCCGATCTGCTGCCCGTTCTCAAGGAGAACGGCGTGGTCGACTCCGGTGCCTTCGGCTTCGCGATCTTCCTCGAGAACTTCGTGGCGGCGGCCCAGGGTCGCACCGCCCAGATCGAGGACTTCTCTGCGACCTTCGACGCCGGTACGGCCCGCGATTCCGCGCTCGATCGCGTGAAGATCGAGGCGAACGACGACTGGGAGGGCTCGGAGTTCCGCTACTGCAACGAGTTCCTCTTCAAGGCCGAGAAGCGTTTCGACGAGGAGGAGTGCCTCGAGTTCCTCTCGTCCATGGGCGATTGCGAGCTGCTCGTCGGCTCGTATCCCGACTACAAGGTGCACGTGCACTCCAACACCCCGAACCTCGTGCTCGAGCACATGTTGCAGTTCGGCCAGGTCTATGAGGTCTTCATCCACAACATGGATATGGAGTCCCACGAGCGCACCGCCAAGATCCATGCCGACCAGGATGCTCCCGCCGAGCCGGCGAAGCCCCTCGGTTTCGTGGCCGTCGCCGCCGGTTCCGGCGAGGCCGAGATCCTGACCTCCATGGGTGTCGACGAGGTCGTCTCCGGCGGCCAGACCATGAACCCCTCCACGGCCGACCTGCTCGAGGCCGTCAACAAGGTGAACGCCGAGGCGGTTATCATCCTGCCGAACAACGGTAACATCCGCATGGCCGCCGAGGCCGCTGCCACTGCCTGCGAGGACAAGCAAGTTGCCGTCGTTCCCACTAAGACCGTTCCGCAGGCCTTCTCCGCGATGTTCGCCGTCATGCCCGAGACCCCGCTCGACGAGGTCGTCGAGGCCATGACCGAGGCCATCGCCGAGGTCCGCGACGGCGAGGTCACCACCGCCGTGCGCGATTCGCAGGCGGCCGATGGCAGCCCGATCCACGCCGGTGACGTCATGGGCATCATCTGCGATTCCATCGATATCGTCGGCAACGACGTCAAGCAGGTCACGCTCGACTGCATCGCCCGCATGCAGGATGACGAGGAGGGCGACACCCTCACGATCCTCGCTGGCGCCGATATGTCCGACGAGGATTTCGAGGACCTCGTGTCCGCCATCGAGGAGGCCCATCCCGACCTCGAGATCGATCCGCATCGCGGCGAGCAGCCTCTGTATCCCGTGATCTTCTCGATCGAGTAAGCCGGCTTCATGGCGGGCGGTATCAGCGTGCCCACGGCATCTGCGCGCCTCGCGCGTGCCGCCGTGCTCGAACAGGATATCTCGCGCCTGAAATATGTTTCGGGAGCCCGAGAGGAGGCCCTCCGCCGTCTGAATATCGAGACGGTGGGGGACCTCCTTTTGCGCATCCCGCGCCGCTACCTCGATTTCACCCATGCCTATACCGTCGAGATGGCGCCGCTCGGCCAGGTTTGCACTATCGTCGGCACGGTCGACCGCGTCGTCACGAAGCGTCCGCGTCCCCGGATGACGGTCACCGAGGTCTATATCGCCGACGACACGGGCATCATGCAGGTCGCCTTCTTCAAGCAACCGTGGATCTCGCGGGATATCGCGGCCGGCGACCGTCTTGCCGTCATGGGCAAGGTCGAGTTCGCCTACGGTTTCAAGCAGATGTCGTCTCCCCATTACGAAAAGCTCGACGCCGCCTCCGCGGGCGGCACGATCCTGCCGGTGCATCCGGCGGGCGAGGGCGTCAGCCAGGCGTGGATGCGCCGGCTCGTGTCGGTCGCGCTCGAGGCGGCAAGCACCTTTAGCGATCCCCTGCCGGCGCGCCTTCGCGCGCGGCGTGCGCTCATGAGCATCTCGCGCGCGCTTCGCTGCGTGCATTTCCCCTCGTCGATGGGGGAGCGCGAACTCGCGAGGCGCCGTCTTGCGTACGAGGAGGTGCTGCTGCTCCAGCTCGCGCTGAGGCTGCGAAACCACGGGAACCTTCTGGGCGTCGAGCCGGTGGCCCATATTCTTGGCGAGCATGTCGCGCGTTTGGAATCGGAGCTTCCCTTCGACCTTACGGAAGAGCAGCGCAGCGCGGTTGACGACATCCTGCGCGACATGGCTGATGGCTCCCACGTGATGAACCGCCTGCTTCTGGGTGACGTCGGCACGGGCAAGACGGCGGTTGCCATGGTCGCGCTCGCGGCGGTGGCCGATACCGGCACCCAGGCCTGCGTCATGGCGCCCACGGGCGTGCTCGCGCGGCAGTACGCCGTCAAGTGCACGCCGGTGCTCGAGCGCGCTGGCGTGAGCTCGGCTCTGCTTACCGGCTCGACCCCTGCGGCCGAGCGCGAGAAGATCTGCTCCGATTTGCGTTCCGGGCGGCTCGATGTGCTGTTCGGCACGCATGCGGTTCTGTCCGAAGACGTCAACTTCGCCAAGCTGTCGCTCGTCGTCATCGATGAGCAACATCGCTTCGGCGTCGAACAGCGCTCGGGGCTGCGGGCGAAGGGCCCTGGCGCCGACCTGCTCGTCATGACGGCGACCCCCATCCCGCGCACCCTGGCGCTCTCGCTCTACGGAGACCTCGAGACCTCTGTCATTCGGCACCGCCCCGTTGCCGGCGCCGGCGTGACCACGCGGGTACTCGACGAGGCGAACCGTGACATCGCCTACGGTGCGGTTCGCGAGGCGCTCGAGCAGGGGAGGCAGGCCTATGTGATCTGCCCGCTTGTGTCGGAACGCGACGACGCCGATGAGCTCGAGGACGTGCCGGGGATCGAGCGCGACGACGACGGGCGCGAGACCCAGGCTGCGGCACTGCATGCCGTCGACACGGAAGTCGAGCGCCTGCGCACCGTGTTTTCCGGGGCCTGTATCGAGGCGCTTCACGGCAGGATGGGCGCGCGTGAGAAGGATGAGGCCATCGACCGGTTCCGCGGCGGCGCCATCCAGATTCTTGTGTCCACGACGGTGGTCGAGGTCGGTGTCGACGTGCCGAACGCGACCGTCATGATCATCGAGAACGGCGAGCGGTTCGGCCTGGCCACCTTGCACCAGCTGCGTGGCCGCGTGGGCCGCGGTGCCATGGCGGGATCCTGCTTCATCATGACCAAAAACGCTGCCCGCGGACGCATCACCCCGGCGCGTGAGCGGCTCGATGCCCTCGAGCGCACCGAGGACGGCTTCGAGCTCGCGGAGCTCGACTTGCGCCTGCGCCATGAGGGCGAGATCTTGGGTCTTCGCCAGCATGGCGGCGTGAGCCTGCGGTTCGTCGACCTCGATGCCGACACCGATCTCATCGAGGCGGCACATGATGACGCCATGGAGCTTTTGCGCTACGCCCCCACGCTTCACGCGACGGCCCTGATTCCGCTACGCTTGTCAGTCGTCGATAGATACGGCGACATCTTCAAGGAGGTCAGCGGCGGATGAGAGTCATTGCCGGTGAATGGCGGGGCAGAAAGCTCGCGGAACCGAGCGGGCGCGACGTGACCCGTCCCACGACGGATAGGGTGCGCGAGGCCATGGCCTCGATGGTCGATGCCGCGCTCGAGGGTGGCATCGAGGGCGCGCGCGTGCTGGATGCGTTTGCCGGATCCGGGGCGCTCGGTATCGAGATGCTGTCGCGTGGTGCATCGTCCGCCGTGTTCTACGACATCGACCGCACCGCCGCGGCGCTCGTCAAGCAGAACCTGTCCGCGCTTCGATGCGCCCCCTCCCGGGGCCGCGTCGTGTGCGGCGATGTCATCGCCCACGCCGAGCGCGGGCGTCTTTCGGGCGGGCCGTTCGACCTCGTGCTCATCGATGCACCCTATGCGCTCGGGCCAGAGCCTGCCGAGCGCCTGCTTGGCGCCCTTGCCGGCAACGGCCTGCTTGCGGATGGTGCCTGCGCCGTCGTCGAGCATGCGGCAGGCGACGCCGGGGCTCGCCCCTCCGGCTTCGAGGTCGAGCGCGAGAAGCGCTACGGTACGATCTCGGTCGACCTGCTCAGGTACCAGGGCGCCGACGAGTCGTAGCGATCGTACAGAGTCCCTTCAACACGAGGAAGCAACCTATGATCAGCAACATCGAGCATGCGCTCGTTCCCGGAACCTTCGATCCCATCACGTTCGGCCACATCGACGTCGTGCGCCGTGCGCGGAGGCTTTTTCCGTACGTGACGGTCGCCGTGGCCGAGTCCATCGGAAAGAACGGCAGCGGTCCCACGTTCTCGCTCGATGAGCGTGTGGCGCTGGCACGCGAGGCGCTTTCTGGCATCGAGGGTGTCGAGGTCAAGCCGTTTTGCGGCTTGCTCGTCGACTTCGCCCGCGAGGTCGGTGCAGGCGCACTCGTGAAGGGCCTGCGCGCCATGACGGACTTCGAGTACGAGCTCCAGCAGGCCGACCTCAACTATCGTTTGGATAGCGACCTCGAGTCGATCTTCGTCATGAGCGCCCCCCAGTACGGGTATATTTCCTCCTCGGTTGTCAGGCAGATCGCCTCGTTCGGGGGAGATGTGTCGAGCCTCGTGCCGCCCAACGTGGTCGAGGCCCTGCGTGACCATTTCGCGTGATCATGATGCGCGATTGGGCGCAACCTGCTTATCGCGTTACGTGTGATACCATATTCGGTTGATAGCAGCCAACGGAAGGAGACTTGATGGCTGGCGACAACTTTCCCGGCGAGAGGATCGAGAGCCTTGTCGATGAGCTTGAGGGCATCATCGACGAAGCCAAGCCGCCTTTCGGAAAATCTGCTCAGTACAAGGTGATCGAGACCGATGTGTTCTTCAACATCCTCGACGAGATCCGTATGAGCTATCCGGAGGAGTGGCAGAAGTCCCGCCGCATCCTCAAGGAGCGCGACGAGCTCATGGCGAGCGCGACCGCGCAGGCCGATTCCATCATCGCCGACGCCCAGCAGCAGGCGCTCACCATCGCCGGCGAGCAGGAGATCGTGCGCCTGGCTCAGCAGCAGGCCGACGACATCCGCGAGCGCGCCCAGCAGTACGAGCGCGAGACCCGCTATGCCGCTGAGGACTATGCCGAGCAGGTGTTCACGCACCTCGAGGAGAACCTCAAGAGCCTGACGTCCACGGTCGCCCGTTGCCGCCAGCAGCTCAACGAGGGCGCGAGCAACCAGAACGGCGCTTGGTAATGGAGGGCCTCGATCCGGTGGTCGTCGAGCTCGGCGACCAGCTTGAGAATCCGGGCGAGTCTCTCTCGCTTACCGGCAAGCTCGATCTTTCGGGCTACAGTTCCGGCGAGAAGGAGTTCACGCTTGCGGATGGCGTCTCGTATGACGTCGTCCTTACGAACGCCGGTGATGGCATCCTCGTGACCGGTATCGTGCGCGCTCATGCCGACGGTCAGTGCGACCGCTGCTTGGAGCCCGCCGGCTTCGACATCTCCGGTGAGATCGAGGAGTACTACTTGTTCGAGGAGCCCGAGGACGCGGAGTCTTATGAGGACGGCTTCGAGCTTGTGGGTCCGGAGCGCACCGTCGACCTCTCTGGTGCCATCTGGGACGCGATGGTTATGGACACGCCGTTCGTAGTCCTGTGCCGCCCCGATTGCGCCGGTCTTTGCCCGACCTGCGGCGCCAACCTGAATGATGGTCCGTGCGGCTGCGCCGACCAGGCTGAACAGGCATGGGTCGACAGCGACGAGAACCCCTTCGCCGCCCTCAAGAACCTCAAGCTCGACTAGGCTCGAACCTGAATGTCCGAAAACATCTCCGTCCTGAAAGTGGACATGTCCATTTTCAGGACGGAGATGTTTTCGGACATTGTGGAGAAGTGCCAGCTTGAGCGGCGTTCTCGAGTGTGGAGATTATAAAGTCCTGTACAATACCTGCTCGTGTGATAATATCGCTACTTGCGCGTAATCGTGCTCGGAGATAGTTAATAAAGGAAGGTCATCATGCCAGTACCTAAGCAAAAGAAGGGCCGCGGAGCCACCCACACCCGTCGTTCCGCCAACATGAAGATTGACGCCCCCTCCCGCTCCGTCTGCCCTCGCTGCGGCGCCGTCAAGCTTCCCCATCACGTCTGCCCCAACTGCGGCTATTATAAGGATCGTGAGGTCATCGTCACCGAGTAGCCTCGGTGGACCACCCGATCGCGCATACCTGCGATGCAGCGTGACACACATCGGATGTGCATGGCCGGCTCGTTGAGTCGGCCATTTCTCGTATAAGGGGGATAAGTCCATGAACAAGGTACGTATCGCCGTCGACGTGATGGGCGGAGACGAGGAGCCCCAGGTCGTCCTCGACGGCATCGACGCCGCCCTTGCGGCCGACGCCGATCTCGAGGTTCTCGCCGTTGGTCCGGCTGAGCTCGTCGAGCCGTTCGCCTCGTCGCGCGACCGCGTCGAGGCGCTCGTTGCGCCCGATGTCATCACGATGGAGGACGACCCGATCCAGGCTGTCATGCGCAAGCGCAAGTCCTCGATCGTGCTTGCGTGCCGCGCGGTCAAGAAGGGCCAGGCGGCCGGATTCTTCTCTGCCGGCGCGACCGGTGCGATGACCGCGGCGGCCACCGCATACGTCACGCCGTTCAAGTACATGACCGATGAGGGGGAGAAGCGTCCTATCCGCCCGTGCATCGTGAGCGCCATCCCCAACAGGAAGGGCGCCTTCACAGTCTTCTGCGATCTGGGCGCGAATCCCGATGTCGACCCCGAGGACATCGTGCGCTTCGCCCAGATGGGCGCCACCTATGCGCGCATCGTCTGTGGCATCGCCAACCCGCGCGTCGGCCTGCTCTCCAACGGCACCGAGGACACCAAGGGGTCTCACTTCACCAAAGAGTGCTTCCCGCTCATGCAGAAGAAGGTGAAGGGCTTCGCGGGCAACTGCGAGGGCACCGATTTCACCTCCGGCAACTTCGACGTCGTTGTGTGCGACGGCTTTGCCGGCAACGTCGCCCTGAAGGCGACCGAGGGTGCGGCCAAGCTCATCTTGCACGAGCTCAAGAGCACGCTGCTCGCCTCCACCAAGGGCAAAATCGCGGCGCTGCTCGTCAAAAACGACCTCAAGGCCATCCAGCAGAAGCTTTCCGGTGACGCCTACGGTGGCGCCGTGCTGCTTGGCCTGCAGGGCGTCGTGCTGATTGGCCATGGCGCCACGAGCGTCGAGGCGGTCAAGAACGGCACGCTCGCCGCGGCTCGCGCCGTTCGCAGCAATCTGGTCGAGATGCTCGCGGCGTCCATGGACAACATCGTCCGCTAGGCTGCGCGTCGCATTTCCGTCCACACGCTACGGCGCCGATACTCCGCGGCGCCGTAGCGGGTAGAATCTTTGGCGAGTAACGCCACGCGGCCGGTTTGTCCGGCTCGATGAAAGGAGCATCGCTCATGGAGCGTTCAGAGATCTTCGCCACGATCGTCGACATCGCGACCGACGTGTTGGGTGTCGACGCCGACACCATTACCGAGCAGACCACCTTCGACGACCTCAACGCCGATTCCCTCGACCGTCTTCAGCTCGTGACCGCCATGGAGGACGAGTTCGAGCTCGAGATCGCCGACGAGAAGCTCATGGCCATCGCCTCCGTTGCCGATGCGATCGAGGCCATCGAGTCCGCTCAGGAGGCATAGGGCGTGACGCTATCGGCTAAGCTCGCGCGGGTCGAGGAGATCTGCGGTCATACGTTTTCCGACCATAAGCTGCTGAGGTCTGCGATCACCCATCCTTCCGCGGTGGAGGGCCAGCCCGTCGATGCTTCGTATGAGCGACTCGAGTTTCTGGGCGATTCCATCCTGGGCTCGATCGTCGCCGTGGCGCTCTACGAGACCTATCCGCACTTCGATGAGGGAAAGCTCACGCGGCTCAAGGTGTCGCTCGTGAGCGGCATGACGCTTTCCGAGGTCGGCCAGGAGCTCGGTATCGACGAGTGCATCATCTTCGGCGCCTCCGAGACCGGTACGGGCGCGCGCGGTCTGCATTCCGCGCTCGAGAACGTGTACGAGGCGCTCGTGGGCGCGCTGTACCTCGACGGTGGCTGGGAGGCCGCGGAGGCGTTCATCACGCGCACGCTGAAGCCGCATCTGGCGACCGAGCGCGCCGAGCACCCGACGAACCCCAAGTCGTTTCTGCAGGAGTGCGTGCAGCGCGACCATATGGAGCCGCCCGCCTACAAGCTCGTGGGCAGCAGCGGGCCTGCGCATGAGCCGACCTTCACCGCGGTAACCCTCGTCGATGGCATCCGCCGCGGGCGGGGGAGCGGCTCGTCCAAGAAGGAGGCCGAGGCCGCGGCCGCTCTGGATGCCCTCGAGCGCATGGGATACACCCATAACGGCGTGATCCTCAAGCGCAAGCAGGGTTAGCGAGGCCGCCGTGTACCTGAAGTCCCTCACGCTCAAAGGGTTCAAGTCGTTTGCCGACCGAGCCCATATGACCTTCGAACCCGGCCTGACCGTCATCGTGGGCCCCAACGGGTCGGGCAAGTCGAATATCTCCGATGCCATCCTCTGGGTGCTGGGCGAGCAGAGCGCGAAGCAGCTGCGCGGCCAGGCCATGGAGGATGTCATCTTCTCGGGATCGTCGGCGCGCAAGCCGGTCGGCGTGGCCGAGGTCACCCTCGTGCTCGATAACGCGGACCACGTGCTGCCGGTCGATTTCGACGAGGTCGCCATCACGCGCCGCATGTACCGCTCCGGCGAAAGCGAGTACCTCATCAACTCGAGCCCGTGCCGCCTGATGGATATCCAGGACATCCTTCACGATTCGGGCCTCGGCAAGGACACGCATTCCATCATCAGCCAGGGCAAGCTCGATGCCATCCTGCAGAGCCGGCCCGAGGAACGCCGCAGCCTCATCGAGGAGGCCGCGGGCATCTCGAAACATAAGCGTCGCCGCGAACGCGCCGCCCGCAAGATCGCCTCGATGGACGAGCACCTGAAGCGGGCTCGCGATATCAGCCGCGAGGTGAACCGCCAGCTCAAGCCGCTGGAGCGCCAGGTCGACCGTGCGCGCAAGCACCGCGACCTCACGACGCGCGCCCATGAGCTGACGCAGATTCTCGCTGTCGATGAGCTGCGCAGCCTGCAGGCGCTGTGGGGCGACCTCGAGGGCCGCGGCAAGGAGGCCGAGGCGGCGCTCGAGCTTGCCCGCTACCGCCTGGGCGAGAAGCAGCGCGAGCTCGAGAAGCTCCAGGTGATGCTCGAGGAGAAGGGTCTTTTCGTCGGAGATCTGGGCGAGCAGCGCCGGCATATGCAGGATATCGTCGGGCGCATCGGCTCCGACATGCGTCTGCTCGAGGAGAAGGGGCGCAACATGGTCGCGCGTCTCTCCGAGATGCGCGGCACGCTGTCGGGCTCTGAGCATCAGCGCAAGAAGGTCGTCGCCGATCTTGAGGACATCGGCTGCCAGCTCGATGAGGTCCGTGCTGCTGCGCAGGTGGCCCGCGAGGACGTGGCGTCGCTCGAGCCGGCAGCCGATGAGCTCCACGCACGCCGGATGGAGCTCGATGAGCTGCTCACGCGCCTCAACCGCGCTCGCCGCGACGCGCAGCGCCGAGCCGACGACGCCGCCTTGGAATACGTCAAGGTGAAGGAGAAGCTCTCGAACGCCGAGCTCGAGGACTCGATGTACGCCTCGCGGCTCGAGCAGCTCGTCGAGCAGGTGGAGACCGTGGCGGCGCAGCTCGAGTCGCGCCGCGATCGCGCGACGGAGCTCGACGAGCTGATCGACGGCGCACGCACGCGCCGAGAAGAGGCTAAGGGCGCGAGCGAGACCGCTCAGGCCGCGCTCGACGACCGTCGCAAGCAGGAAGCCGAGGCGCGCACCGCGCATGCCGAGGTGACCTCCGAGCTCGCGAGCCTGCGCCGTATCGACGAGCGCATGGATGGCTCGAGTCCGCTGGCATCCAAGGTCGCGCGCACCCATGCGGGCACCGTGCGGGCGCACCTGGGCGACATCATCGAGGCTCCCCGCGAGCTCGAGGACCTGGTCGAACGTCTGCTTGCAACCGATATCGAAGCGCTTGTCGTCGATAACGTCGACGCTCTGCGCGCGCTGGGCTCTTTCGCGCTGGACCAAAGCGCCTCCTCGGGCGAGGCGGTGCTGCTGGCTCGTACGGCTAGCGCGTCCGATGCGGTCGAAGGAGTTGCCGGTTACCGCTTGGTCGAGCGCCTTCGCGTCCGCGAGGGGTACGGCCCTGCGGTCGCGGCGCTGCTGGGCGGCGTGTACGTCGTCGATTCGCTCGATGACGCGCTCGCGGCGCCTGCGCTCGACGGCGTCGTCTACGTGACTCCCGACGGTGCCCGCGTGAGCGCGGGCGGCGTCGTGCGCATCGGCGCTGCCGGGGATGTCGCCGCCGGCATCCTCGAGCGCAAGCGCCGCATCCGCGAGCTCGAAGAGGTCGAGCCGGAGCTTTCCGCCCGACTGGAGCGCGCGTCTGCGCTCGTGACCGAGGCGTCCGAGGCGCTGGCGCGTGCGCGCAGCGTCGATGGCGAGCTTGCGGGCGAGATCGCCCAGCTCGAGGGCGAGCGCACCTCCGTCATCTCCGAGATCGGCCGCCTGGAGCAGAGCCTTACGCGTGCCGATTCCGAGCGTGTTCAGGTCGAGCGGCGCCGCGAGGAGGCCTCCGCTTCCGTTCGCGAGGCCCAGCCGCGCCTCGATGAGCTCGCCCGTGTTCGCGATGAGGCCCGCGAGGAGGTCGAGGAGCTTTCCGCCCAGGTGGAGGAGGCCGATGACGACCTCGAGCGCGTGCGTCGCGATGACGCCGAGGCTGCGGGCAAGCTGGCCGATGCCAAGGTCCGCGCCGCGCAGGCGGCCGAGCGCCTGAAGAGCCTCGAGGCGCGCTCTCCCGAGCTCGAGCGCCGCCTGGAGGGGATCGATCGCCGTATCCGCGCGACGCGCCAGGCATCCCGCTCGCTTGAGGTCCTGCGCTTGCGCGTCGATCCGCTGCACGATCGCTACCTGGCGCTTTCCGAGCGTGCCCTCGACTGGGCGGCGCGCCTGCGCGACCAGGCGTCCATCGAGGAGGCCGATTCCGCCTCGCTCAAGAAGACGATCGAGGCCGCACGCGGGGAGGTCGAGGCAGCCAAGGGGGCCGTCGACACCGCGACCGCCGAGGTGAACGACGTCAAGGTCGAGCGCGGCAAGCTCGAGGTCCAGGTCGAGAACGCCATCGCCGCCATCACGTCGGACGGCTCGACGGTGCTCGAGGAGGCGCTGGCGCTTCCCGCGCCCGACGACCGCGCCGCCTGCGAGCGCGAGCTTGCGGACATCGTGCGCCAGATCAACAATCTCGGCCCTGTGAACCAGGTCGCCTTCGAGGAGTACGAGCGCCTGCGCGAGCGCTCCGATTACATCGCGGCGCAGCTTGCCGACCTCGAGAGCGCCCGCGGTGCGCTCACCAAGATCACGGCTGCCATCGACCGCAAGATGCGCCGGCAGTTCGTGACCACCTTCGAGAAGGTTGACGCGAACTTCCGCGAGGTGTTCTCGATGCTCTTCCCGGGCGGCAACGCGCACCTCGAGATGACCGATCCCGACCATCCGTCCGAGACCGGCGTCGAGGTCGTGGCGCAGCCGCGCGGCAAGCGCATCACCAAGATGATGCTCATGAGCGGCGGCGAGAAGAGCCTGACGGCCCTCGCTCTGCTGTTTGCCGTGTATCGTACGCGTACGGTGCCCTTCTACGTGCTCGACGAGGTCGAGGCCGCACTTGACGACTCGAACCTCGGCAAGCTGATCGGCGCCATCGACCATCTGCGCCATACGACGCAGCTGCTTGTCATTTCCCACCAGCGCCGCACGATGGAGGATGCCGACGTGCTGTACGGCGTCTCCATGCAGGCGGACGGCGTGAGTCGCGTGGTCAGCCAGCGGCTCGACCGTGAGACCGGAAAGGTAGTGAATGCATAATGGGTCTGTTTGATTCTCTGAAGCGTGGCCTCGAGCGCAGCCGCGAGGCCATCAACGAGGTCTTCTACTTCGGCGGCGAGGTCGACGAATCCTTCTGGGAGGACCTCGAGGATACGCTCGTCATGGGCGATATGGGTGCCGATGTGGCCATGTCGGTCACCGACGACCTGCGAGACCTTGCGGCTCGCAAGAACCTGAAGACCTCGCGCCAGCTGAAGGATGCGCTTGCGAGCCGTCTCGAGGAGACCTTCGTGACGCCCGCCTCCGACCCGTTTACCGATGTGCCCTCGGTCGTGCTGTTCGTCGGTATCAACGGCGCCGGCAAGACCACGACGGTCGGCAAGATCGCAAGCGCTGCTGCCCAGTCGGGCATCAAGACGGTTATCGGCAGCGCCGATACCTTCCGCGCAGCCGCCATCGAGCAGCTCGACGTGTGGGGCCAGCGCGCCGGCGTTCCTGTGGTCAAGCGCGACCGCGGCGCCGATCCGGCCAGCGTGTGCTATGACGTGCTGGACGTCGCCGAGCGCGAGGGAAGCCAGCTCGTGCTTATCGACACCGCCGGGCGCCTGCATACCTCCGTCGAGCTCATGCGCGAGCTCGCCAAGGTCGTGAACGTGACGCGCAAGCGCGCCGCGTCGTGCGCTGCCGGTCCCATGCCGGTTCATGTGGTGCTCGTCATCGATGCGGCCACCGGTCAGAACGGTCTTTCCCAGGCGCTCGAGTTCAACGAGGCCCTCGGTCTCGACGGCATCGTCATGACCAAGCTTGACGGCACGGCCAAGGGCGGCATCGCCATGGCGGTGGCCTCGAAGCTCAAGCTGCCCATCTTCCGTATCGGCGTGGGCGAGCAGGTCGACGATCTCCAGAAGTTCGACGCGCACGCGTTCTGCCGCGCTCTTGTGGGTGCAGAGTAGCCCGACGTGCGGTTTTCCGCACCACCTGTCATAATGGTTTCGTTTCACTGTCTTCTTACGGGAGATCCCTATGTTCGAAAGCCTCTCCGATCGTCTTACCAGCACGTTTGACCGCCTGCGTGGCAAGGGCAAGCTCACAGAGGCCGATATCACGAGCGCGATGCGCGACATCCGTATGGCGCTGCTTGAGGCCGATGTCAACTTCAAGGTCGTCAAGGAGTTCGTGGCCAAGACGAAGGAGCGCTGCATGACCTCCGAGGTCATGGAGTCGCTCACGCCTGCGCAAAACGTCGTCAAGATCGTGCTGGACGAGCTGACCGAGCTGCTCGGCTCCACGGAGAGCAAGCTCGTGTTCTCCAACCGCATCCCGAACGTCATCATGCTCGTCGGCCTGCAGGGCTCCGGTAAGACGACCGCTGCGGTCAAGCTTGCCTACCTGCTCAAGAAGCAGGGGCGCTCGCCGCTGCTCGCCGCCTGCGACGTGTATCGACCCGCCGCTGCCGATCAGCTTGCCACTCTGGGTGGCGAGATCGGCGTTCCCGTCTTCCGCGGGGACGGTGCGCATCCCATCGAGATCGCCAAGGACGCCGTGCGCGAGGCCATCGACAACCTCCGCGACGTCGTGATTGTCGATACCGCCGGCCGCCTGCAGATCGATGAGCAGATGATGCAGGAGGCCGTCGACATCAAGCGTGCCGTGAAGCCCGATCAGGTCCTCATGGTCGTCGACGCCATGACCGGCCAGGATATCGTCAACGTCGTATCGACCTTTGCCGATCGCACCGATTTCGACGGTGTGATCATCTCCAAGCTCGACGGTGACGCCCGCGGCGGTGGCGCGCTTTCCGTCCGTGCTGTGACCGGCAAGCCCATCAAGTTCGTGTCCATGGGCGAGAAGCCCGATTCGCTCGAGCCGTTCTATCCCGACCGCATGGCCAAGCGCATTCTCGGTATGGGCGACGTCATCGGCATCATCGAGAAGGCCCAGGAGGCCGCTGATGCCGAGACCCTCGCTTCCGCCGAGCGCATGCTGCGCGATGGCTTCACCATGAATGACATGCTCGAGCAGATGAAGGCCGTCAAGAAGATGGGCGGCATGAAGGGCATCCTCGGCATGCTGCCGGGTGGCCAGAAGATGCTGAACCAGATGGGCGGCAACCTCGACGAGAGCATCTTCGCGCGCAACGAGGCCATGATCATGTCGATGACCAAGGAGGAACGCGAGCGCCCGTCCATCATCAACGGCCAGCGTCGCGCGCGCATCGCCCGCGGCTCAGGCACCACGCCCTCCGACGTGAACCAGCTCATGAAGCAGTGGGGCGAGATGAACAAGATGATGGGGCGCATGCGTTCCATGGCTCAGCAGGCCGGTGCCGGCAAGAAGGGCAAGAAGGGGAAGAAGGGCAAGAAGATGCGCATGCCCGGCATCCCTGGTATGGGCAACCTCGGCGGCATGGGCGGTCTGGGTGGCATGGGCGGCGGCAACCCGTTTGCCGGCATGGGCTCGGGCGGTGGCTCCGAGATGGACATGCTGCGTCAGATGGAGCGCCAGCTGCGCAACAAGTAAGAGCTTAAGGGCGGAACTTCGGTTCCGCCCTTTTCATGTCTCAGCTCTGGATGTCCTCGACGGGGAGCTCGAGGGTCGTGAGAAACTCCTCCTCGCGTGCGGTGTCGCGGTTGTCGATCTCGTAGAGCTCGACGGGGTTGCCCGTCACGGCGAGGCCAAGCCGCTCGGCCTGGGCGTATGCCCGGCGTGCGAGCGGGCCGTTTTGCTCGTAGGGTCCCCGGTAGCGAATCGTCAGGTAGCGGCCAGCCGGCAACTCGAAATCGTCCATGGTATCGGCGCCCTCAAGGACGAAGAACACCGATTCGTACACGTTCGTCTTGCCGGCGGCAATGTCTTGAGCCGAAAGGACCGCTCCGATGCGCATGCAGCCGAGGTCGGGCAGCTCGTTTTCATGCGCGCTGTAGAGTTTCTGGATGGCGAAGTCCATCTCCTCGTCCTGCTCCATATGCGTTGCCAGCCGTACGCACTGGCGGGTGCGGCGATGCACGATCGAGAACGACCCCGTCTCCTGCTGCCGAGCATCATGGAGCATGCGGGCTCGGCGCTCTATTGCCCAGGCGCGCTCGCCGAGCTGCCGGACCTGCTCTCCGATGAGCGCCAGCTCGCGGTGGAGCATCTCAGATGTCTTCTCGACCGTCTGCTCGTTCAGGTATTCACCGATCTGCGCCATCGGCATATCGAGCCGGCGCAGGTCTTTGATGATCGAGAGTTTGTACATGTCGGCAAGGTCGTAGGCTCGGTAGCCGTTTTCCGAACGATGGGGCTTCAGGATGCCCAGGCGCTCGTAGTAGCGCAGCGAATCCTGCCCTATGCCGAATAGCTTTGAGATCTCGCCGATGCGGTAATGACGCTTGGGTCTGTGACGCTCCATAACCTCTCCATACGACGCTTGACCTTGGTACCGTACCAGAGTTTAGCCTAATTGTAGTCAACCACTCGTATAGGAAAGGTGTTGGGACCCATGGGTTCCTGGAAACTTCTGCGGCAAAATCTCTCAGTGCTCGGCCGTAAGCTCGCGCTGGTCATTATCGGCTCCGCGGTCCTCACGTTCGGCATCCACAACATCCATGAGGTCGTCGGCATCACGGAGGGCGGCGTCATCGGTGCGCTGCTGCTTGCCAACCATTGGCTTGGCGTGCCGGCATCCATTGCATCGCCGATTCTCGACATACTGTGCTACGCCTTCGCGCTGAGGCTTTTGGGCGTTGGCTTCCTGGGGTGGTCGGTCGTATCGAGCGCCGCTATCGCTGCGTTCTACGCGCTCTGGGAGCGCCTGCCCAATATGGTTCCCGACTTGACTGCGCTCCCGCTTGCCGCGGCGATCCTCGGTGGAATCTTCGTTGGAGTCGGAGCCGGTCTTGTGGTGCGCGGCGGCGGTTCCGCCGGCGGCGATGACGCGCTGGCCCTGTCTATTCAGAAGCTTTCCGGTTGGAAGCTCGCTCGCTGCTATCTTGTTTCCGATTTGAGCGTGCTGCTGCTGTCTTTAAGCTATATCCCGGTGAGCAAGATCGCGTTCTCGCTCATCACGGTCATGATCTCATCGCCGCTGATCGACAAGATCGTCTCGTGGCGCGCGGAGGAAAACAGCGTCAACGCTGTCGCTGAGGCTTAAACCTGCCGAATCAGGGTCTCTCTCAGGCCTCTGTCTCAAATTTGCGACTTTTGAATGGGTTACATGGTAAGTGACGTTTCGTCACTTACCGTTTTGCATAAGAGGGCGCAAGCCACCTGCGGAAATGACAAATACATGCATAGAATCACTTTCTTGCCGGCGTTCATAAACATACTGAAACGATGAGATATCTCAAAAGTCGCGTTTTTGATCCAGCCAATGTCAGCGTTCGCATGGAGCCCTAACAATCTATGTATAAAACAGGCCTTTCTGCTTCTTCTGGGGTATCTGTTCTCATTCTCCATGAGCAAGGGTCCTTTGCGGCGCAATATAAGGTCAAAGACCGGTCGATCGCGTCGCTGCGAATTGGCGCCATCGGCTGCCCTGGCATACAATGGGTTGCGCTAACTACAATCGATAGGGGAGTCCATGAGCAAGGCTGATCAGCTGTTCGTCAAGATGTGCACGGATGTGCTTGAGCATGGAACGACGACGGAAGGCGAAAAGGTCCGGCCTCATTGGGAGGACGGCACGCCAGCCTACACCATCAAGAGCTTCGGTGTCACCAATCGCTACGACCTGCGCGAGGAGTTCCCGGCGCTTACACTTCGCCGTACGGCGCTCAAGTCCGCGATGGACGAGATCCTGTGGATCTACCAGCGCAAATCCAACAACATCAACGACCTGAACTCCCATATATGGGATGAATGGGCCGACGAGAGCGGTTCCATCGGCAAGGCATATGGATACCAGATCGCCCAGAAGTCCCACTATCCCGAGGGGGATTTCGACCAGATGGACCGCGTGCTCTACGATCTTGCGCACACGCCGTTCTCCCGCCGCATCATGACGAATATGTACACGTTCGCCGACCTGTCCGAGATGCATCTGTACCCTTGCGCCTATAGCGTCACGTACAACGTGACGCACGAGCCCGGTTGCGAAAAACCCGTGCTCAATATGGTGCTTATGCAGCGCAGCCAGGATATCCTTGCCGCCAACAACTGGAACGTGTGCCAGTACGCCATCCTGCTCATGATGGTGGCTCAGGTGAGCGGCATGATCGCGGGAGAGCTGCTGCACGTTATCGTCGATGCGCATATCTACGACCGTCACGTCAACATCATCCGCGAGCTCATCGCGCGGCCGCAGTACCCCGCGCCGAAGGTCTCGCTCAACCCCGAGGTCACGAACTTCTACGACTTCACGACCGACGACCTCATCGTCGAGGGTTACGAGCACGGTCCCCAGATCAAGAACATCCCCATCGCCATCTAAGGAGCTTCCATGGCTTGCAAGCTTTCTGCCATCGTCGCGGTGAGCGACGACTGGGGCATCGGCTACGAGGGCGACATGATCGTCTCGAACAGAGCGGACATGAAGCATTTCGTTTCCTGCACGACGGGTCATCCCGTCATCATGGGGCGCAAGACCCTCGATAGCTTCCCGGGCGGCCGGCCGCTCAAGAACCGCCGCAACATCGTGCTCACGCGCGACGAGCATTTCGCGCGCGAGGGCGTCGAAGTCGTCCATTCCGTCGACGAGGCGCGTGCCGCCGTCGCCGACGAGGATGAGGCCTGGGTCATCGGCGGCGAGGAGGTGTACCGGCAGTTTCTGCCGTACTGCGCCCAAGCGGTGGTGACCAAGAACCACTGCCTGCGCCTGGCCGACACGCATTTCCCGAATCTCGACGAGGACGAGACGGGCGACTGGTTCGTGTTCGAGGAGTCCGAGCCAGCTCGGATCGGCGAGGATGAGGAGGACAGCGGCATCGAGTACCGCTTCGTAACGTACCGGCGCCGCTCGATGGCCGACCTATTCGCTTCGCAGGTTGATGAGCAGGATGAGGAGGAGTCCGCTGCCGAGCCCGTCCATATCCGCACCATGATCCTGTATCGCTCGAAGCACCACGGCAACACGAAGCGCATCGTGGATGCCATCACGGCGGCGTTCCCCGACGATGTCGACACGCTCGATGTGTCGACTGTCGACAAGAAGAACCCCAAGGTCGACCTTACGTCCTACCACCTGATCGGTATCGCGAGCGGCATCTACTTCGGCGAGATCGACCGCGACCTCGCGCGCGTGATGCAGGCGTCCGTCCGCTCGGGCGATTTCGTGTTCAGCCTGCTTACCTATGGCGGCGCCAGCAAGTGGTACGGCAAGGATATCGACGGTATCTGCCGCGCCACCCATGCGAACTTCCTGGCGGGCCACGGATGCCCCGGCTTTGATACCTGGGGTCCCTACAAGCTCATGGGCGGCATGAACAAGGGTCGTCCGAACGACGACGACATCGCCGATATGGTCGCTTGGTATGGGCAGCTTGTCGAAGGTTACGGCAAGCCTCTCATCAATGAGTACGAGAAGCGGCTTCGTCGCGCGGCATGGGATGCGGCTCACCCCGATCCGACGATGATGGACAAGCTGAAGAATACCGGTCGCCATCTGTTCGGCCGCAAGAAGAAATAGCTTGCTGCGCGCTGCTGCCGGCGGTTCAGATTCGGCTTTTTGGTACCAGATGGCCAGAATGAACGCCGGTTGCGCCGCTGAAAAGGTCAACTGGTGCCGGATGTCTACCTTGGCTTGGCGTTTCGGTACCGGTTGGCCGTTTTACTGGAGACAAAGGGAGATGCGATGGGATCCGCTCCGCAGATCATTCGAATCGATACGCTGGAAGATGTGCGACTCGATGCGTATACCAGGCTGACGGAGCGGGAGCTCAGAAGCGTGCTCGAGCCGGAGAAGGGCATCTTCATCGCCGAGAGCGCCAAGGTCATCGAGCGTGCCGTGGACGCCGGGCTCGAGCCGATCAGCTTCCTTATGGGTGAGCGCTGGCTCGATCAGCTTATGCCGCTGCTCGAGCGCGCAGCAGATGATCGTCCGGGCGCGGATATCCCTGTGTTCGTCGCTCCGATGGAGCTTATGGAGCAGCTCACCGGGTTCACGGTGACGCGCGGCGCGCTGGCCGCGTTTCGACGGCCTCCGCTCGCGCCGGCGCCTTCGTTTCTGCGCGGTCTTGTCGATCGCGCGGCGGGCGGACGCGTGCGCGTGTGCGTGCTCGAGGGAATCGTCGACCACACGAACGTCGGCGCGATCTTTCGCAGCGCAGCGGCGCTGAACGTCGACGGCATTCTGGTGAGTCCCACGTGCTGCGATCCTTTGTACCGACGCGCCGTGCGCGTGAGCATGGGAACGGTCTTTCAGGTGCCGTGGACGAGGATCGGTAGCGAGGCGCGCGTGTGGCCGCATGACGGCCTTCGCGACCTGCACGAGGCGGGTTTCACCTGCGCATCCATGGCGCTCGCTGACGACTCGGTGTCGCTCGACGACCCTGCGCTCTCCGAGATCGAGCGGTTGGCGATCTTCATGGGGACCGAAGGCGCCGGCCTGCAGGCCAAGACCATCGCGGGGTCCGACCTGACGGTGCGCATCCCGATGGCTCACGGCGTAGACTCCCTGAACGTTGCCGCGGCGAGTGCCGTTGCGTTTTGGCAGCTCTGTCCCCACGCGGATAACGGCTATCACTATCGGCCCGGTATGTTCGCGTAAGGCGGCAGCGAAAATCTTCGCATCGGGGTGGCAACGGGGCTACACGACGCCCTGGGTGCGCGTCCCCGCATTGAGCTTGGCCGCGCGGTCTTCCGCATGACGCAGCCAGTGGCCCCAATGGTGGTAGGCCACGAACAGGATGGCGGTAAGGATCCACGTGACGGGATAGACCATGAGCATCGTCTCGATCGTATGGTGCATGGGCACGACGACGAGCAGCCAGATGACGCGGAACACGACGGTGCCGAGAATCGTGAGCAGCATCGGGCGCAGGCTTTCGCCGGATCCGCGGATGGCCCCCGACGTGTTGTCGACAATCGAATAGAACAGGTAGAACGGCGCGATGAAATGGAGCATGATCGTCGTGTATCCGGTGACCGCCGCGTCGTCGATGAAGATGCGCGACAGCGGGCCCACGAACGTCACGAGCACCGCGGACATACCGCCGATGACGCAGACGGTGATCATGAGCGACGTATGGTAGCCGCGACGCATGCGCTCGTAGTTGCGCGCGCCGAAGTTCTGGGCGGCAAAGGTGGTCATGGAGACACCGAGGGCCTCAGTGACCATCCAGATGAAGGCGTCGAGACGCCCCGAGAGGCCCCATCCGGTCACCGCGTCGGTACCGAAGGTGTTGACCGTCGACTGCAGGATGATGTTCGAGATGGAGTACAGCGACGACTGGATGCCGAGCGGCAGGCCGGTGGCGAGCATGCTCCTGCAGATGCGCCCGTCGATCCCCAATCGGCGCAGGTCTAGGCGCCATGCGCCCTTGGCACGCATGAGGCGCACGGTCATCGAGGTCGCGTTGATCGTGAGCGTGATGGCCGTGGCCATGCCGCAGCCCATGGCCTCGAGCCCCAGGACGGCGACGAACAGGATATCGAGGCAGGCGTTGATGAGGCAGCCACTCGCGATGATGAGCGCCGGCGTCCGCGTGTCTCCCACGGAGCGCAAAAGCGCCGACCCCATGTTGAGCACGAGCGAGCAGACCATGGCAGCTGCGTAGAAGCGCGAATAGGGGACCGCCTCGCCCATGAGGTCGGCGGGCGTGCCCATAAGGGTGAGGATGTGCGGCACGAACAGGACGCCCGCCACCGAGATGCAGAGGCCGAGCACAAGGGCGATCGTCATGGCGGTGTGGATGGATCGCGAGAGGCGCTCGTCGTCGTGGCTGCCGAAGAACTGTCCGGATATGACGGCGCAGCCGGCGCCGAGGCCCACGGAGAAGCCGACGGCGAGCTCGAACAGCGAGGCCGTTGCCTGCACGCCGCCGAGTGCGAGCTTTCCTCCGAACTGGCCGAGGATGAACGTGTTGATGAGCGCATGTGCCTGCTGGAAAAACGAGCTGAAGAAGATGGGGACGCACAGCAGCAGGAGCTGCTTCCAGATGACCCCTTCCGTCACGTCGAGCGACGCAGCACCGGCATGCCGGCTCGAACGCCTCCACAGCGCCATGTGTTCCTCCCCGCGGTATTCGATTCGAATTCAGTCGAACCCATGGTAGGGGAGCGGGATTCTTTGCGCAATATGGCTATCCGCGGCGGGGAACATACCGAGAACATACGTTTTCGTATGCAAAACCTGACTACTATCTGCGCGCACGGGTATCCTTGTACCATTGAAAACGTACGAAACGGAGTGATTCATGGAGATGGATGACCATAAACGTAGACGGAATATGATCCTCTACGTGCTCATCGCCTTCGCGCTGTACCTGGTGATCAACCAGGTACTGTTCCCCAGCCTCGCCAACAAGCAGATGCAGATCACTGAGGTCGACTACTCGACCATGCTCTCGGACCTCAACGAGAAGAAGGTCGAGGACATGGAGTACACGGTCGGCTCGGATTATGTTGCGCTCTATACCCGCGTAGGTGATGACGAGGGCGTGGCGTACCAGGCGAACGTGCTGCCCGGTGCCGAGGACTACCTGTCGCAGCTGATCGAGGAGTCGGGTGCGAACGTCACCGTTGATATCGCGCAGAACAACAGCAGCACCTGGCTGTATCTGCTCATCACCTTCGGCCCGCTCATCATCTTCTTCCTGCTCGGCTGGTGGCTGAACAGGAAGATGAAGAAGGCCATGGGCGACGACAACCCCTCGATGGACTTCTCGAGCGGCTTCGGCGGCTTCGGTGCCGGCGGCGGTCTTGGCAAGTCCGGCGCGCGCATCGTTGCGTCCAAGGACGTCGGCGTTACGTTCAAGGATGTTGCCGGTCAGGAGGAGGCCAAGGAGTCGCTCAAGGAGGTCGTCGACTTCCTCGAGAAGCCCGAGCGCTATGAGGCCATCGGCGCCAAGCTGCCGCGCGGCGTCCTGCTCGTGGGCCCTCCGGGCACCGGTAAGACGCTGATTGCCAAGGCCGTTGCCGGCGAGGCGGGCGTGCCGTTCTTCTCGATTTCCGGTTCCGAGTTCGTCGAGATGTTCGTCGGCCGCGGCGCCGCCAAGGTGCGCGACCTGTTCAAGCAGGCCAAGGAGAAGGCCCCCTGCATCGTCTTCATCGACGAGATCGACACCATCGGCAAGAAGCGCGATGGCGGCGGTTTCTCCGGCAACGACGAGCGCGAGCAGACCCTGAACCAGCTGCTGACCGAGATGGACGGTTTCGACAACAAGAAGGGCATCGTCGTCGTCGCGGCGACAAACCGCCCCGACAGCCTCGATCCGGCGCTTCTGCGCCCCGGCCGCTTCGACCGTCGCGTCCCGATGGAGCTGCCCGACCTCACCGGCCGCAAGGCGATCCTCGAGATCCACGCCAAAGACGTCAAGACCGAGCCGCCGATCGACCTGACCGCCATCGCGCGCGCCACGCCCGGCGCCTCGGGTGCCGACCTCGCGAACATCATCAACGAGGGCGCCCTGCGCGCTGTCCGCCTGGGCCGCAACCGTGCACGTCAGGAGGACTTTGAGGAATCGGTCGAGGTCGTCATCGCCGGCCAGCAGCGCAAGTCCACCGTGCTGTCCGATCACGAGAAGCAGGTCGTGTCCTATCACGAGATCGGCCATGCCATCGTGGCGGCGAGCCAGAAGGAGGGCGCACCGGTCACCAAGATCACGATCGTGCCGCGCACGAGCGGTGCGCTCGGCTACACCATGCAGGTCGAGCAGGACGAGAAGTTCTTGACCACCAAGCAGGAGGTCCTCGACAAGCTCGCGGTCTACTGCGGCGGACGTGCCGCCGAGGAGCTCATCTTCGGCGAGATGACCACCGGCGCCGCCAATGACATCGAGCAGGCCACCAAGCTCGCACGCAACATGATCACGCGCTTCGGCATGTCCGAGGAGTTCGGCATGATGGCGCTCGGAACCGTGCAGAACGCCTATCTCAACCAGGACACCTCGCTCACCTGCGCCCCCGGTACGGCCGAGCGTGTCGACGCCGCGGTGCAGAAGGTCATCGCCGACGCGCACGCGCGCGCCCTGCAGATCCTGCGCGAGAACAAGTTCAAGCTGCACGAGCTCGCACGCTACCTGTACAAGAAGGAGACGATCACGGGCGAGGAGTTCATGACGCTCCTCAAACGCGAGAACCCCTTCATGCCCGGCGCGACCAAGCCGCAGCAGCAGTAAGCTTGCGCGCATGCGTATGCCTGAGCGGCCCTGCCATCGCGATGTGGCAGGGCCGCTCTCGCTTGTAAGATAGGGATGCCTGATAGCTACGTGAAAGGGGAGCCATGAGCGAACCCATCGATTCCGACCTTCGATTTGCGATTCTCATCGATGCCGATAACGTGTCCGATAAGTACATCAAGATCATTCTCGAGGAGGTGGCGAACTCTGGTATCGCCACGTACAAGCGCATCTATGGCGATTGGACGAGCCAGCGCTTGACTAGCTGGAAGAACGTGCTGCTCGAGAACTCGATCATCCCGATGCAGCAATATAGCTACACCTACGGCAAGAGCTCCACGGATTCGGCGATGATCATCGACGCGATGGACATACTGTATTCCGGCAACGTCGACGGGTTCGCCATCGTGAGCTCGGACTCCGATTTCACCCGGCTGGCTGCGCGCCTGCGCGAGAGCGGCATGCAGGTGATCGGCATGGGTGAGCAGAAGACCCCGCAGCCGTTCATCTCGGCCTGCAACTCGTTCAAGTACCTCGACTTGCTGTATGCCGCGCGCATGGCGGAAGAGGTCGATGACGACGACGATGCCGACGAGGGATTGTCGCGCGCCAAGTCGCGTAAGCGCACCCGTTCCCGCGGCGGAAAGCGCAAGGATACTGAGGTGGAGAAGCCTGAGGCCGAAACGGTTCCCGAGGATGCGAGTGCTGATGTCGACAGTACGGTTCCGCGCCGTCGTCCGGGCGACAACGGTGGCGTTTCCGTCGATCCCGACGTTATCGCCGATGACGATGACGATACCGAGGAGGTTCCCTTCGGCGAGATGAGCAAGGCCGATCGTCGCCGCCATCTCAGGAAGATCCGCGAGAGCATCAACGCCGTGTGCGACAAGTTCTCCGACGACGACGGCTGGGTGTCGCTGGGACAGCTGGGCGACCAGTTGGGAAAGCGAATGCCCGACTTCGACGTGCGCAACTACGGGTTCAAGAAGCTTCGTCCGTTCCTGAAATCGCTCGGTGCCTATGAGTTCGATGAGCCATCGGCGGATAACGGCCAGCGTCAGATCTATCTGCGCGTTCGCGAGTAAGGCGCTTTCGGCCGGACGGTAATACGAACAGCGGGCGGCTCTCCTGTGGAGGGCCGCCCGCTGTTTGGGGAGATGTGCTTGTGGCTACAGGCTGCGGCCGAAGGCGTCGGCAGTCGCGATGGCATCCATGTAGCGATCGATGTCGAACGGCGCTGGGCTCGGCTGCTTCCACTCTCTTGTGGTCTGCACGAGCTCGCGCAGGCGGGGAAGGTGCTCGTCGGAAAGATCCATGTCGGCGAGCGTGACCGGCAGGCCGATGCTCTTGTTGAAGCGGGCGTAGCGCTCCATCTCGTCGGTCTTGCCCTGATAGGCGAGCAGCACGAGCACGCCGAAGCTCACGACCTCGCCGTGCATGTGACGGCCTTCGCGCTCGATGCCCGTGCTGGCGTTGAAGAACGCATGGGCGAGCGAGGAGTTGAAGTAGAAGTCATGCTGGTTCATGAGGTTCGACACATAGCCCGTGTTGACGATGATGTCGAGCGCGATCTGCTGCACGGCCTTGGTGGCGCGACCCTCGCGGACGTCGGCCAGCGCCTGTGCACCATACTCGAACAGGGGCTCGGCGCAGGAGCGTGCGATGGCCAGGCCGAGCTTGGCGGTGTGCTTGGAGATAACTCCCGAGCTGGCGAACTCGATCTCAACCTGTTTGGAGAGCGCATCGCCGATGCCCGCCCAGAACAGATGCACCGGGGCCTTAGCGATGATGTGCTGGTTGATGAAGATATGCACGGGGCTGTCGGTGCGCAGATACTCCTTGATGGAGCCGTCATCGTGGTAGACCACGGAGAGGCCGGTTGCGGCCGAGCAGGTTGAGCAGGCGGTGGGCACCGAGAAGACCATCTTGCGGTCGTTGTGGAAGGCTGCGGCCTTCACGGTGTCGATGTCGGCGCCGCCGCCGATGGCGATGGCAACGTCCGCGTCCGTGAATGCGGGGTTTGCCAGTAGGGCGTCGATGGCCGACTGCGTGCAGTGCGTGCCGTAGTCGATGGTGGCAAGGCGCTCGATGCCAGCGCGGTCGAGCACATCCTCGATCTGGGGCGCAGCGACGGCAAGCGAGGGCGCGCTACCTACCAGCGCGACCTTGCGCGCGTTGTATCGCGCGAGCATCTCCGGGATCGTGCTGAAGCACTCGCCGCCAACGGTGTAATCGCTCATCTCTACCAGTCGCATCGAAACCTCGCTTTGCGTCGTTATGGATATCAATTTCGCAAGCATTGTACGAAAGGGTTTCGAGCGGCTCCACATCTCCGTTTGCACGAGAGCAGGGCAATCCCCGTGACAGCGGGGAAGCAATGAGATCGGCTGGAAGTAAAGCGGGTTCGACAGGTTATGAAGCCCGTTTTCAGCGAATCCAGTTGAGACCTTTGAGTAGAGGGCCGTTTTAGGAGGTCGTTGTGCGACGTTTTCCCAGTTGAAAGCTTCTCGACAACGGGCTGCACTCGGCCATGCCCGAAAGATTCGCTGAAAACGGGCTTCATACATCGCTCGACTTCAGCTTGTTTGCGTCAAGGTGGACAATCTGACCAGATATGTACTGCGTCACGTAGCGCTCGAGGGGCTCCCTGGCCAAAACGGCATGTGCAGCACTCGTTTGCCCGTCCGTTATGGCCGTAAAGGTCAATGTGCATGATCTAGCAATGCCTTCGATGGCGGCAAGCAGCTCTATCCGTGTGCTCGCCGCCATCTCAAAAGTACATAACTGGGTTCTTTGTCCACTTTGCTGGTTAGTTGGTCCATCGGGCCCCGTGCGGGTCCCGAAGCGTGCTGCATGAACGAGGACTCAACCCTATTCGCAGGGATAGACGATGCCAAACTGCCCGCGAATCGCATCCAGCTGGCGCATGATCTCAAGCGTCTCCTCATGCGGCATCTCGGGGCATTCGATGCGACCTTCCTCGATAGCTCGCTTGCAGGCGAGGACCTCGTACTCGTACCCGGTGATCTGCTCGGGAACCGCTATTTCCTCGCGCAGACTGCAGGTCAGACCGTCCGCGTCGTAGACGGAGATCTTCTCGGGGTTGTTGATGTTCTGAACGCAGATGAAGCCATTGGTTCCGCAGATGAGGCCGCGGCGGTCGGTCATGGTGTGCATCGTCGTGAACATCGTCGCCATGCGCCCATCGGAATAACGGAGCATGACGGAGTCCTGGCCGTCGACGCCGGTCTCGATCGGCACCATATGCGCCGCGATGCCCGCGATATCGTTGCCGAGGACCATGCTGGCAAAGTTGAGCGGGTACACCGTCAGGTCGAGCAGGGCGCCGCCTGCCAGCTCGGGCCGCACCATGCGCTCGTTCATGTCGACCTTGTAACCAAGGTTTGCATCAACGGTGAGCACCTGCCCGATGGCTCCGCTCGCAACGATATCGTCGATGATCTTGCGGGAGGGCATGTAGCGCGTCCAGATTGCCTCGGCGAGCAGCAGGCCGTGCTCGCGGGCGCAGGCGATCATCTCTTCGGCTTGCTTTGCGTTGACGGCGAACGCCTTCTCGCACAGCACGTGGTGGCCCGCCTCGAGGGCTGCGATGGTCCAGCGGTGGTGGTGCGAATGGGGGAGCGCCACGTACACGAGGTCGACGTCGGGGTCTGCCAGCAGCTCTTCGTACGAGCCGTACGCGTGATCGAATCCCCAGGTGCGTGCAAACTGCTCGGCACGAGCAAGGTCGCGCGCAGCGACGGCGTAGTTTTCCGCTTCGGTCATCTTCGCGATGGTTGCTGCCATCTGGCTCGAGATGTTGCCTGCACCAAGGTATCCGATGCGCATGTTCGCTCCTTTGTCGTAATGGATATCCGTTTGTATTTTCTCATGTTCCGCTCGCCGCGGCATGCGTTTCGGCATTTCATTCTGCGCTATGCTTCCAAACGCACGCATCGAGGGAAGGGACACTCGTGGACATCACGTTTCTGGGAACCGGCAACGCGCAGGTGACCGCCTGCTATAACACCTGCTTCGTCGTGAGCGACGGCAAGTGCCGTCTGCTCGTCGACGGTGGTGGTGGAAACCAGGTGCTCGTTCAGCTCGAGCGTGCCGGCATCGCCATGGAGGATATCCACGAGGTGTTCGTCACGCATAAGCATATCGATCACCTGCTCGGCATCATCTGGGTCTGCCGCATCATCTGCGAGCGCATGCTGAAGGGCACCTTCGAGGGCGATGCGTATGTCTATGGTCACGATGAGGTCATCTGCATCTTGGAGGATCTTGCCCGCACGCTGCTTGCTGCAAAGCACGTAAGGCTTCTTGGCGACCGTTTGCATTTCGTGGAGGTCTCTGACGGCGAGCGTCGGACCATTATCGGGCACGAGGTGACGTTTTTCGACATCGCATCTACCAAGGCGAAGCAGTTCGGCTTCCGCATGGAGCTGGGCGCGGGCAAGGCTCTTTGCTGCTGTGGTGACGAGCCGTATAACGAGCGCGAGGAGCCCTATGCCCGCGGTGCGACATGGCTGCTTCACGAGGCATTCTGTCTGCACGATCAAGCGGATATCTTTCATCCATACGAGAAACATCATTCGACGGCGCGCGATGCTGCGGAGCTCGCCGAGCGTCTGGGTGTCCAGAACCTCGTGCTCTATCACACCGAAGACAAAACCATCGCGCATCGTCGCGAGCTGTACACCGCTGAGGCTTCTCAGGTCTATTCCGGATGCATCTATGTGCCCGACGACCTTAATACCGTTGGGTTGGAATAACAGTCCATTCGGGCAGATAGACTCGGTTTCACCCTTTGCGTACCTCGTTTATGTGCACAATACAACCATCATGTCTCATCAGTCGCACGACCCGTCTCATAAGGAGGAGCCATGGCTGAGGACGTGAATAGGCACGAACTGACTGACCTCGAGCTGGGGGATGCCAGCGGCGGCAATAACTCAGAGACGATGGTCAAGATGGAATGTGTCTTCTGCGGCCACACGATGATCGTTGTCCGTGATGCGGTCTGGTTTATTCTTCACGATCCATGTGAGAAGTGCGGAACCACATGGGGTTGGCGCATCACCGAATGCGAAGGCTAAGGGCAGCTCGAAACCAGAATCCTTGCTCGCGGGCCGCATTGATAAGCCTATCGATTCGGTCCAAATTAAGGAAATGTCCACAAACATCTCCGTCCTCAAATGGGACATGGAGAGCGTGCTACAATACCGCCCAATGGCTGTGATGGGGATAAGTAGCCGGCCCCCGTGCAGATGAGAGAGCGAACGGCAGCTGAGAGGTTCGCCTGCACGACCGCGCGAATATCACCCCGGAGCTGCGGCCCGAACGGCATGTGAAAAAAACCTAGAGGTTATTTCACGCCCAGTAGACGTCGCCGGGACGACCGCCGTCATGTGGTCGGCCGAGTACGGGCACGAAAGGTGCCTAAGCTGGGTGGTATAGCGAGGAGCTTATCGCAGCGCATACGCCTGCATCACCGGAAGCGCTTCGTCCCAGCTTGCAGGGACGGGCGCTTTTTTCATGCGGGAAGCGCCCACGACGACAAGGGGGTATTCGTGGCAAACGAGTACAAGAGCAGCATGAACCTGCCCAAGACCAAGTTCCCGATGAGGGCGGCCTTGGCGCAGCGCGAGCCGGAGCGCCTGAAGCGCTGGCACACGAATCATGTCTACGAGCAGATGCTCAAGAAGAACGAGGGGCACGGCAAGTTCATCCTGCACGACGGCCCTCCGTACGCGAACGGTCCGATCCACATCGGCCACGCCATGAACAAGATTTCGAAGGACATCATCGAGCGCTACCAGGCCATGCAGGGCTACGAGACGCCCTACGTGCCCGGTTGGGACTGCCACGGCCAGCCTATCGAGCACAAGGTCGAGGAGATGCTCGGCACCGAGAAGTTCAACGCCACCCCGACCGACAAGATCCGCGAGCTCTGCCGCAAGTTCGCCGTCGAGAACATCGACCTGCAGCGCGAGGGTTTCAAGCGCCTGGGCGTGCTCGGCGACTGGGATAACCCCTATCTCACGCTGTACAACCAGCATGATGCCGCCGATATCGAGGTCTTCAAGGCCATGTTCGACAAGGGCATGATCTATCGCGGCCACAAGCCGGTCCACTGGTGCAAGCACTGCCACACCGCGCTCGCCGAGGCCGAGATCGAGTACGGCGACGAGACGAGCCCGTCCATCTACGTGCGCTTCGAGCTCACGAGCAAGCCCGCTGGCCTCGAGAGCTTCGACGGCCCGGTGGACTTCATCATCTGGACCACGACCCCTTGGACGATCCCGTCCGACCAGGCCGTGTCGCTCAAGCCCGGTGCCATCTACACCGCCATCGAGCACGAAGGCCGCGCCGAGATCATACTGAAGGATCTTGCCGAGAAGGTCTGCGGCATCGCCGGCTGGGATTGCACGCCGGTGCTCGTCGACGGCAAGCCCTATGAGGTTCCGGCCGAGACCTTAGACCACCTGCATTACCGTCAGCCGATCTTCGACGACGTCGAGGGCGTGGCGCTGCTTGCCGACTACGTTGGCACCGAGGACGGTACCGGCATCGTCCACAACTCGCCCGGCCACGGCGTGGACGATTACTACGTGTGCATGAAGGAGGGCATGGAGATCTGCATGCCCGTCGACGACGACGGCAAGTTCTACGTCGGTGACTCCTTCGGCACGGGCGGCCCGTTCTCCGGCATGGATACCGACGAGGCCAATCCGCACATCATCGAGTTTCTGCGCGAGCGCGGCACGCTCGTGGCGAGCGTGAAGATCACGCACAGCTACCCGCATTGCTGGCGCTGCAAGAACCCGGTGCTCTTCCGCGCCACCGACCAGTGGTTCGTCTCCATGGACAAGACCGGTCTGCGCGACGAGGCGCTCGACCAGGTTCGCAACCACGTCATTTGGTATCCGGCGCACGCCGCCAACCGCATCGGCGCCATGGTGGAGCAGCGTCCCGACTGGTGCATCTCGCGCCAGCGCAACTGGGGCGTGCCCATCCCGAGCTACACCTGCGCCGACTGCGGCGAGAAGGTCATGAACGACGACACGCTCGACGCCGTCATCAAGCTCTTCCACGAGAAGGGGTCCGACGCCTGGTTTACCGATGCTCCCGAGAGCTACCTCGGCGATGCCTGCGTCTGCCCCAAGTGCGGCGGCCATCACCTCAAGGCCGATCGCGACATCCTCGACGTGTGGTGGGACTCCGGTGTGTCCTGGCGTGCCGTCTGCGAGGGCCGCGAGGAGCTCGAGTACCCGGCCGACGTGTACCTCGAAGGCTCCGACCAGCACCGCGGTTGGTTCCAGAGCTCGCTGCTCACGAGCGTCGGCGCCAACGGCATCGCGCCCTACAAGGCGGTTGTCTCCCAGGGCTTCACGCTCGACGGTCAGGGCCGCAAGATGTCCAAGTCGCTCGGCAACGTCATCGATCCCAACAAGGTCTGCGACGAGATGGGCGCCGACATCGTCCGCCTGTGGGTCGCGAGCGTCGACACCTCGACTGACGTCGCGATCGATCATGAGATCCTTGCCCGCACCTCCGATGCGTACCGCCGCTTCCGCAACACCTTCCGCTTCCTGCTCTCCGAGCTCGAGGGACAGTTCGAGCCCGAAACCGACGGCGTCGCTTTCGAGGACCTGCTGCCGCTCGACAAGCTCATGCTTGCGCGCCTGACGCAGGTCCAGGCAGAGGTCGACGAGGCTTTCGCCGGCTACGAGTTCAACCGCGTCTACCGTACGCTCTACGACTTCGTGGTCACCGAGCTCTCCAACGTGTACCTCGATGCCCTGAAGGATCGCCTCTACTGCGAGAAGGTGGGCTCGCTCGCTCGTCGCAGCGCCCAGACCGTCACTGCTGAGTTGCTCTCCATGCTCCTGCGCGATCTGCAGCCGATCCTCGCCTTCACCTGCGACGAGGTCATGGAGTTCGCTCCCGCCGGCTGCCGCGACAACCAGGAGTACGCAGCTCTTCTGAGCTGGTACAAGAGCCCGATCTCGCTTGAGGTCGCCAACGAGTACCAGCCCGTGCTCGAGGCTGCGCTCGAGCTGCGCGGCGTCGTGACCAAGGCGCTCGAGGACGCTCGCGCCGCGGGCACCTTCACGAAGAGCCAGGCGACGCGCGTCATCGCGACCGCGCCTGCCGAGGCCTATGCGCTGCTCACGGGCGACAAGGCTTGCGACCTTGCGGAGTTCTTCATCGTCTCCGAGGTTGAGCTCTCGCAGGGCGAGGAGTTCACGGCGACCGTCGAGGCCGCTCACGGCGAGTGCTGCGACCGCTGCTGGAACTATCGTGAGTCCACCGGCGCACACGGCGAGCATGCGCACATCTGCGACCGCTGCGCCGAGGCGCTCGAGGCCTAAGACTTACACAATACGACCCGCAGGCGGGTGGGGCGCACGTCCCGCCCGCCTGTGGCGCGTTCCGGATGCTTTCCGGAACACCGCATGGATTCGATCAGGGAAAGGACGCTGCGTGACGACAGACGACCAGAAGGAATACCGTCCTCGCAGGCTGTGGCGTGCGGGCGTAGCGGCAGCGCTGTTCGTGCTGTTCCTCGTGCTCGACCAGGCCTCGAAGATCTTCGTGCGCAATCTGGTGCGCCACGGCTTTATCGCCGCGGAGTTCATTCCCGGTATCGTGGAGTTCCGCTTCGCCATGAACACCGGCGCCGCATTCAGCTTGGGTGAGGGCTTCGGCTTCATCTTCATCCTGCTTGCCATCGCGGTCGTCGTCTTCACGGTCGTCTATCTCTATCGCGCACCGCTCGTGTCGAAGCTCGAGGTCATTGGCCTCGGTATGGTCGCCGGCGGCGCGGTGGGCAACGCCATCGACCGCGCGCTGTTCGGCTTCGTGACCGATTTCATCTGCACGCAGTTCATCGACTTTCCGATCTTCAACATCGCCGATATCGGCATCACCTGCGGTGCCGTCATCGCCTTCATTGGCTTCATGATCTCGCCTGCCAACAAGGTTGACGCGACTGCGGAGCTCAACCGCCGCGATGCGGAGGCCAAGGCTCGCCGCGCTGCTAAGCGCGAGGGGAGGGATCGATGAGCGACGTTCGCTTCCTCGTCACCTCCGAGGGCGCGGGCCAGCGGCTCGATGCCTTCCTGGGTGCACAGGATGCCTGCCCTTCGCGTTCCGCCTGCGCTAAGCTCGTCGAGGCTGGGGAGGTCTGCGTGAACGGCGAGACCTGCCTGTCCAAAAAGCTCGTGCTCGCCGAGGGAGACCGCGTCGAGGTCGAGCTTCCCGAGCCAAGCGATGCTGGACCCGTCGTCGGCCAGGCCATCCCACTCGATATCCGCTACGAGGACGATTACCTGATCGTCCTTTCCAAGCAGCGTGGCCTTGTGTGCCACCCGGCACATGGCCACGACTCCGGTACGCTTGCGAACGCCCTCGTGTACCATTGCGGCCTGGATCACCTCGGCACGCTGCAGGGCGAGGACCGTCCCGGTATCGTGCACCGTCTCGACCGCGATACCTCGGGCCTCATGCTCGCCGCCAAGGATGACGACACCCAGCGCGCCCTGCAGGACCTCATCCGCCTGCGCACGCTCGATCGCCGCTACATCGCCCTTTGCCACGGCTATATCGCCATGGACTCGGGGACCATCAACACGGGAATCGCCCGATCGACGCGCGACCGCGTGAAGATGGCCGTATCCGACGATCCCTTTGCGCGCCAGGCCATCACCACCTTCAAGGTTCTCGAGCGGTTCGAGGCAAAGCGGGGCGACGACGGCTATACCCTGGTCGAATGCCATCTCTATACCGGCCGTACGCATCAGATTCGCGTCCACATGCGCCATATCAACCATGCGCTCGTGGGCGATCCGCTCTACGGCATCGGCAGCGAGCGGTCGAATCTTGGGCTGGACCGCCAGTTTTTGCACTCGTGGCGTGTGCGCTTCGATCATCCCGTGACAGGGGAGTCCATCGAGTGCCGCGATGAGTTGCCGTGGGACCTTGCCGCCGCATACGACGAGATTGCCGACAGGTCCATGGGACGCACCGCGGAGGGCGAGGACATCATTCCCCAGCTTCTTATGGAGTAGGCCTGCGTTTCGCATCGGGCACGTGCGTGCGGAAAATCTGCAGGTCGCGCCTGTGCAGCCCGCCTTCATCGCTGTGCGCTACACTGTCTCCCAATGTCTCGCTCCCTTGGGGGTTATCCGCATGCCGCTCGATCTTTCGCATCTCACGCCTATCGTTATCTTCAACTTTCTCGTGGGCGTCCTGTTCTCGCTATGCTTTCTGTACCAGGTGGTCTTCTTCCTCATCGGTATCTTTCGCGGTGAGGTGAAGATTCCTGCAGCTAAGCGCCAACATCGCTACGCCTTCTTCATCGCCGCCCACAACGAGGAGGCCGTTATCGCGAATCTCGTCCAGTCGATTCGCCAGCAGAACTATCCCAAAGAGCTCATCGATATCTTCGTGGTCGCCGACGCGTGCACGGACGACACGGCGCGCGTCGCCCGCGAGGCCGGCGCGATCGTCTACGAGCGCAATGACCTTGCGCGCAAGGGGAAAAGCTGGGTCATGGATTACGGCTTCGACCGCATCCTAAACGAGTATCCCGGTCGCTACGAGGCGTTTTTCATCTTCGATGCCGACAACCTGCTCTCGCCGGACTACGTTCGCATCATGAACGACGCCTTCGATCAGGGTTACCTCGCGCTGACGAGCTATCGCAACTCCAAGAACTTCGGCAGCTCTTGGATCTCGGCTGCCTATGCTACCTGGTTTTTGCGCGAGGCGCGCTTTCTCAACAACGCCCGCATGATCTGCGGCTCTTCGTGCGCGGTTTCCGGTTCGGGCTTCCTCGTGTCCGCCAAGATCATCGAAGGCATGCACGGCTGGGACTTTCATACGCTGACAGAGGACATCCAGTTCTCGACGTTCTGCGCCATCCATGGCGTGCAGATCGGATATGCGCCTGCGGTGTTTTACGACGAGCAGCCGGTAACCTTCGCCGCCTCGTGGAAGCAGCGTATGCGCTGGACGAAGGGATTCTACCAGGTGCTGTTCACCTACGGCTCCCACCTGGTCAAGGCGTTCACGCTGCTTCGGCGCTTTGCCGCCTACGACATGTTCATGACCATCGCCCCTGGCAACCTTCTGAGCCTCGTGGCCGTGCTCGTAAACGTGACCTTCATGATCGTCGGCTCGCTGTCCCACGGTTTTCTGGCAACGGACCGCGAGCTCAACATGTGCCTGGGCTCGATCGTCATGACGTTCGTGTCGATGTACGGCACTTTTTTTACGGCAGGCATCTTTACAACCGTACTCGAGCGCAAGCAGATTCACTGCAAGAGCAAGCTTCGGATCGTGACGAATCTCTTCACGTTCCCGCTGTTCATGTTCACCTATCTGCCCATCACGGTGGCGGCCCTCTTCCTCAAGGTCGACTGGGTACCCACGCAGCACGGCGTTGCGGTCACCCTCGACCAGGTTATGGATGGAGCTAAGTGACGTTTTAAAAATCTGCCCGGAATCGATTCTTCAAACGGTTCCGGGCGGATTCATGATTGCGGTGTCTGCTGTCTGCTAGATGTGGTTCCAGCCGCCGAGGTAGCCGTCGTAGTAGTCGCCGTCATACCCGTTGCCGTACCAGCCGCCGTCCGGCTCGATGATATAGGTGTCGGACGGTGCGTACTTCTGGGTGGTGCTGACTGAGAACACCGAGTACAGCAGCAGGGCGATGGCGATGAAGAAGAGGCAGCCGAGGCCAAGAAGGCCGGCTGTCAGAACGTAGGCGAATTTGGAGTCGTTCGTCTGGCAGGCGGTCGAGGCGCTCGCCGACTCGATAGGGCGCGGCTCGCCCGGCGCGACGCTTGCGGCTGCGGATTCGGTATCGTACATGATGTCCCCTCATGAGTGTTAGGCAATGTGCCCATTATAGCCACCTACGCCGATTTCAATCAGGTGCAGGCTTTTCGTTTCAGGTTTGTCCCATCCGCTTAGGCCATCAGCATGACAAGATAGACGGGAGCGATAAACGGGATGAGGGGGAGGGTTCGCTGTCGCGTAATCAGCGCGGCGATTGCCAGACAGATGAGGCCTGCGGTAAAGGATGCCGCTCCGAGAAGCGGGCTTCGCAGCATCAGGGCAAAGAGCAGCTTGATGTCGCCCATGCCGATTCCGATGGCGCGGCGATAGCGACGCCAGGCAAGCTCGGTGAGCAAGATTGCTGCGCTTGTGCCGGTGGCGCATGCGATGTTCACGACCAGCTGCCCCATACCCCGGGAGCTCAAGGCATGAAGGGCGCAAAGCAGGCAGATGCAGACGGCGAGCGCATTGGGGAGCCTACGGCTCCGCGCATCGATATACGCAGAGCCCACGAGCGCTCCCGCAATGCATGCATCTATGAACGTTGCTGCCATACGAACCCTTCGAGCTATGGTTTGCGTTCATGGTAGCTATGCGGCGACAATCGGATCGCGCCTTCGGCGAGAAAGGACCGCGCGCCCCGACCGTTCTCTATCGTTTCCCTTACCGGGTGGCGCGGTATGCGTGAGGACCGTATCATGATTCCATCGTGTGCTTTCTTGTCCGCACGGCATGAGACCATTGCATTCGAAGGATTCGCTTCTGAAGGAGGGCGGCCGCTATGGATAAGACGATGGGTCCGGTGAAGCGCGACGAAGAGGTCCGCCGCCACATAGACTCCATACCCGATCGCCTGTCGGACGACCTGATCGCCCGTATGGAACGCGACCGCGCTGCCGGTTGGGTCAATCCCTATCGCACCGACGACCGGCGTGTACTGCGGCGCGAGGATCGCCCGGGCGATACTGCGAGCATCTGGCGGCCCGCTTTCGTACGCGATGTCGAGAAGATCATGCACACGCCTGCGTACAACCGATACGCAGGTAAGACGCAGGTCTTCAGCTTCCGTAGCAACGATGACCTTTCGCGCCGCGGTCTTCACGTGCAGCTCGTGAGCCGCATCGCGCGTGATATCGGGTTTGCGCTCGGTTTGAACTGCGATCTCGTCGAGGCGATCGGCCTCGGGCACGATCTTGGCCACACGCCGTTCGGCCATGCGGGCGAGCGCGCGCTCAACGAGGTCTACCATCGTCGCACCGGGCGGTGGTTCTTCCATAACGTGCACTCGGTTCGCGTACTCGACGTCCTCTACGGGCGCAACCTGGCGCTTCAGACGCTCGATGGTGTGCTCTGCCACAATGGCGAGTACGAGCAGCAGGTCTTCGAGCTCTCCGACCTTTCGAGCTTCGATGAGTTCGACCGTACGGTCGAGGCCTGCGTGCAGGGAGGCGATCTGGCGATCGGACACTTGCGTCCCATGACGCTCGAGGGCTGCGTGGTGCGCATCTCGGATATCATCGCCTATGTCGGGCGCGACCGTCAGGATGCCATCGCTGCCGGTTTGCTATCGGGGGATGCCTTCGACGACGGCCTTGGCGGCGCGTACAACTCGTGGATCCTCTCACATGCGTCGGTCGACATCATCGAGCACAGCTACGGCAAGGACCGCATCGAGATGAGCCCCGAGCTGTTCGAGGAGATCCGGCGCGCCAAGGCGGAGAACTACGCCAAGATCTACCGTACGAGCGGAATCGAGGGAGAGTGCGCCGATGAGCTGCTGCGCGCCTTCGAGCTCGTGTACGAACGCTGCCTGAGCGACCTCAAGGCGGGAGACGAGTCGAGCTATATCTTCCGCCACCATATCGTGCGCATCGTCGATGCGCTTGCCCACTACGGCAAGCGCTACGATTGGGAGGACGATCTCGACCAGACGGTCGTGGACTACATCGCCAGCATGACTGACGGGTACTTCACGGAGCTTGCCTGCAAGCTCTTCCCGCAGATCAGCTTTCCCCAGCGCACGTATATCAACGAACGATAGGTTCCGGGCCGTGGCGTCCGGATGAATGGACGGAATCGTATGGAAGATCTGTTTTCCGCAAGCGAACGAGCTCAGCGTCTGAGTTACGCGCCGCTCGCGGTGAGGATGCGCCCGACGAATCTCGATGAGTATGTCGGCCAGCAGAAGGCTGTCGGGCCCGATTCGTGGCTCAGACGCGCCATCGAGCACGACGTGCTCTCGAGTGTCATCCTGTACGGGCCTGCGGGAACGGGCAAGACGACCCTCGCCCATATCATCGCCGCCCATACCCGCAGCGAGTTCGTCGAGGTATCTGCCGTCACCGGAACGGTTAAGGACCTGCGTCGCGAGATCGACGAGGCGCAGCGTCGCCTCATGGCCTTCGGAAGGCGCACGATCCTGTTCATCGACGAGATCCATCGGTTCTCGCGCTCGCAACAGGATGCGCTGCTGCATGCTGTGGAGAACCGTACGGTCGTGATGATCGGCGCCACGACGGAAAACCCGTATTTCGAGGTCAATACCGCCCTGCTTTCGCGCAGCCGCGTAGTTGAGCTCGAGGCGCTCGATGAGGCGGACGTGGTGGTGCTCGTCCGTCGCGCGCTCGATGACGAGCGCGGTCTGGCCGGGCGCTTCTCTGCGGACGAAGAGGTTGTCGAGGCGATCTGCCGCCTTGCTGCAGGCGATGCCCGAAGCGCCCTGACAACCCTGGAGCTTGCGAGCGAGGTCGCGTTGACCAGCCTGCGCGCCGATGATGTTCCGGAAGGGACCCCGATTCCCATCCTGCTCGAAGACGTGCAGATGGCCAATCCGCGCCGCGGTCTGCCGTACGACAAGAACGGAGACATGCACTACGACGTCATCTCGGCCTTCATCAAGTCCATGCGCGGCAGCGACCCCGATGCGACGGTCTATTGGCTTGCGCGGATGATCGACGCGGGGGAGGATCCGAAGTTTATCGCCCGCCGCATCATGATCCAGGCTTCGGAGGATGTCGGCAACGCCGACCCGCAAGCGTTTTTGATTGCCGAGGCCGCCTTTCGCTCTGCAGAGGTCATCGGCTATCCCGAGTGCCGCATCAATCTCGCGCAGGCGGCGCTGTATGTTGCGCTTGCACCGAAGAGCAACGCCTGCGAAGCTTCGATCGATGCCGCCTTGGCCGACGTGCGCTCGAGCGGGCGCCGCGAGGTGCCGAGCTACCTGCGCGATCGACATCGGCCCGGCTCTGATGACTACGGCGAGTACCGCTATCCCCACGATTTTCCAAGTGGGTGGGTCGACCAGCGCTATCTTCCGGATGGCCTCGAGCGCGGCGCCTTCTGGCAGCCGGCGGGGCGCGGCTGGGAGCAATGGCGTTTCGAGCAGGGAGCGCGCGACCGCAGCGGGAACCCGCCTTCTGCCGAGTAGGTCTGAAACTTACGCTGTCGCTGAGAGGTTTCTTTTAGCGCGCATGGAACGGCCCCGGTCGGGTAGTATCAAAGGATGGCTGGACATTCTTCGGCCGGGATTCTTATCCATCATTTCTAGGGAGGCATCATGGAACCCCTCCAGATCGTACTCATCATCCTTGTCGTCGCGGGTATCTGGGCGGCGGTTGAGCTTGCTCTCGTGCTGCGCCGTGCGCGCTCTACGGTCGATACGCTTGACACCACCCTCAACGGTATCAACGAGACGCTGGCCGAGACCAAGCCCGTAATCGAGAAGCTCGATGCGACTCTCGATGACATGCAGCCCGCGCTCGGTCAGGTCGAGCCGCTGCTCAAGCAGGGGAGCATCGCCATCGAGGCGCTCTCCGCCGATCTCATCGAGGTGAACGGCGTGCTGCGCGACGTCTCCACCGTCACGGGCAGCATGTCGACGGCGTCTGGTGCCGTGAGCGGTATCGCCTCTGCTGCCACCGAAAAGGTCCATAAGTTCCTGAACAAGCGCCAGGGTGAGCCCGCCGATCCCGAGCGCACGCTGACGGAGATGAGCGCCTCTGAAGCCTCGGCGACCGCCCAGACCGTTGAGGAGCCGCTTGAAGATGAGCTTCCGGTTGAGGAGCCCAAGGTTCAGGCAAAGCAGTACTACACCTACTCCGATGGTCCGGCTGCCGCCGCCTCGGATAATGCCCGGGAGGATCATCATGAGTAATGACGCCGCTCCGATTCTGCTGACCGTCACGGCTGATCCGCGCCTTGCGCGCCTCGTGCGCATGACGGCGGCGAACGTCGCGACCTTGAGTTCGATGTCTGTCGACCGCGTCGAAGACATCAGGATGGCCGCGGAGGAGGCGTTCATCTATGCGTGCGCCGTCCAGAACGGCAATGAGCTCTCCATCGCCTTCGATGTCGACGTCGAGCATGTGACCATGACCTTCTCGCTTGCATGCGACCCCGCGGGCGTGTGCCCTCCCGAGGGCGAGGCCGCCTATGCCGATCTCATCCTCGGCGCGGTATGTGATTCCTACGAGAAGCGGGCGGACCCGGCAGCGCTGGTCCTGACCCTGAAAGCAGATGTGTAATGGCAGAAAAGACCGCTTCGGGTAAGGCGGCATGGGATAAGGAGAAGACGCACGAGCTCTTTCGCCGATACAAGGAGAACGGCGATATGGATGCTCGCGAGAAGCTCGTGATGTCCCACCTCAACCTCGTCCGCTTCCTTGCCAACAAGTTCAAAAACCGCGGTGAGCCGCTCGACGACCTCATGCAGGTCGGTTACCTCGGCTTGCTGAAGGCCATCGACCGATTCGACCCCGATCGCGGGCTCGAGTTCACCACCTATGCCACGCCGACCATCCTCGGCGAGATCAAGCGTCATTTTCGCGATAAGGGCTGGAGCGTTCGCGTTCCCCGTCGTCTGCAGGAGCTTTCCGCGAAGATCAACCAGGCGACCGATACCCTGACCGCTCAGCTTCAACGTTCGCCGACCGTCGACGAAATTGCCGATTTCCTCGGTGCGTCGGTCGATGATGTACTCGAGGCCATGGAATCCTCTTCCGCCTACACCTCGGTTCCGCTCGAGGCCCCAAGCGGCTCGGACTCCGAGGATACGCCCTCGGTGCTCGATCGATATGCCTCCGAGGACAGCGCGCTGTCCTTCACCGATGACCGCCTTGTTATCGAGGAGGCGCTCAAGGGCTTTTCGCCGCGCGAGCGCGAGGTCATCGAGATGCGTTTCGTGAAGGGCATGACGCAAATCGAGATCGCCGAGCAGCTCGGGGTGTCCCAGGTCCAGGTGTCGCGTCTGCTGCGCCGTACGCTCAAGAAGATTCAGGACAAGATCGATCCCGAGGGGGTTATGTACAAGCGATGATGCCTGATACCAACTCCCACGGCGTCGATGGCGCTTCCGACAAGACGCTGCGCGATACCCGCATCCTCGCGTTTCGCATCTGGTCAATCGTGGGCCTGTTGATCATCGGCTCGATGCTCCTGAACGTGATGGGTGTGCTCGCGCCCGTCATCGAGTTTCTGGCCATCGGCTCGCTGATCGCGTTCGTCGAGGCTCCCATCGTGAATGCGCTCGAGCATCGCGGCGTCCCTCGTGCCGCGGGCGCGCTCGTCGGCCTCCTTGTCGTCGTGACGGTTGTCGTGCTCGTGTTCACCCTGCTGCTGCCGATGTTCTTCGATCAGATCCTCGACGTGCTCAACATGATGCCGCGCTATCTGGCGACGCTTCAGATCTGGGCCACGGACCTTCTCGATGACATGCGTTCCATGACGGCGAACGATACGTTGAGCAGCTTGAACGACCTTCTGGTCTCGCTGCAGCGCAACGCGACCGTGTTCGTGACCGACCTTGCGACCGACCTCGGCCGCGGCGTCATGCCGTTTATCGGCAGCTTCGCCAACACCATGTTCATCGGGTTCCTCGGCCTTGTGCTTGCATACTGGTTCGCCTGCGACTACCCGACGATTCACGGCGAGATCGGCCGAGCCCTCGGCGGTCGCAAGGAGGACGACTACCGTTTCCTCGTCGCTATCCTTTCGCGCTCCGTGGGCGGTTACATGCGCTCGACGATCATCACGTCCGTCATCAACGGCGTGCTCGTTTTCATCGCGCTGCTCGCCATCGGCCATCCCTATGCGGGTCTCATGGGCGTGATCACCGCGATCTTCCATCTCATCCCGGTTATCGGTCCGGTGTTCTCGGCTGCGATCGCCGTGATCATCGCCTTCTTCTACGGGCCTTCGACCGCCATCTGGACGCTCGTCCTGTGCGTCATCGCACAGAACATCACCGACAACGTCATCTCGCCGAAGGTGATGCAGTCCACCGTCCAGGTGCATCCCGCCATGAGCCTCGCCGCCATCGTGATCGGCTCGGCGCTCATGGGACCGCTCGGCATGGTTGTCGCCATTCCGCTTTGCGCCGCCCTGAAGGGTCTGTTCATCTTCTATTTCGAGCAGACGACCGAGCGCCAGCTCGTGAGCTATGACGGTGCCATCTTCAAGGGCACGCCGTTTTTGGACGACAAGGGCAATCCCGTACCGGCCTTCGATGCCCTGGGTGACGACCGCTTCGTGGCGCACTCTGAGATCCTCGACAGCGATGTCATGCCCGACGCCACCGTCGTTCCGAAGCCGAAAAGCGACCTCGAGATCCCCTGGCCCAAGCTCACCGGCCTGCAGTCGGGCGGCACCGGCGTCTTCAAGATGCCGTTCGGCACCACTGACACGGCGGGGGAGAAGAAGCCTGAAGAGGACGCCCCCGGTGAGGACGACGGTCGCTGATACAGCCGCACATCCATGAAGGGTGGGCGCGCTCCGGGTGGCATTCGCAACCGGAGCGCGCCCACCCTTCCTGTATCGACAAGATCTATGTGCGCAAACACATGCATATACCGTGCTGTCTGAAGGTTCAGCAGCTCGCAGCGGATACGGTCTGCTATCCTGTTTGCGTTTACGCCTACCTGACGCATCAACCTAGGAGTTCGTCACATGACTGTTGAAGTTCCGACCATGACCACGGCGGAGATCCGCTCCGCGTTCCTGAAGTTCTTCGAGGACCGCGGCTGCAAGCTGTTCCCCAGCTCCCCGCTGATCCCCGACGATCCGTCCCTGCTGCTCGCGAACGCCGGCATGAACCAGTTCAAGCAGTACTATCAGGGCAAGAAGACGATGCACGAGATCGGTGCCACGTCGTGCCAGAAGTGCGTACGCACGAACGACATCGATATCATCGGCTGCGACGGCCGTCATGCCTCGTTCTTCGAGATGCTCGGCAACTTCTCGTTCGGCGGCGTCTCCAAGCAGCAGGCCTGCGCTTGGGCGCTCGAGCTCTCCACCGAGGTCTTCAAGCTCCCGATCGACCGCCTGCACTTCACCGTCTTCACCGACGATGACGAGACCTTCGAGATCTGGCGCTCCCTCGGCATCGAGGAGAGCCACATCTCCCGCCTGGGCGAGGACGATAACTTCTGGGCTGCCGGCCCCACCGGTCCATGCGGCCCCTGCTCCGAGATCTACTACGACATGGGCGAGGACGTCGGCTGCGGTCGTCCGGACTGCGCTCCGGGCTGCGATTGCGACCGCTTCCTCGAGTACTGGAACCTCGTGTTCACGCAGTTCGACCGCCAGGAGGACGGCTCCATGCCCGAGCTTCCCCACCGCAACCTCGATACCGGCATGGGCCTTGAGCGCATGAGCGCCATCATGCAGGGCAAGACCTCCTTCTTCGATAGCGACATCATGCAGGGCCTCATCAAGCTCGGCGAGGAGATCTCGGGCGTTGACTACGTGAGCGACGACTACGAGGGCCCGAGCCGCAGTCTGCGCATCATTGCCGATCATGCGCGCTCCGTCGACTTCATGATTTCGGACGGCATCCTGCCGGGTAACGAGGGCCGTGGCTACGTGCTGCGCCGCCTGCTTCGCCGCGCGGTCTTCCACGGCCGCCTGCTGGGCGTCGACGGTCCGTTCCTCGGTCGCTTCATCGACCGCGTAAACGAGCTCATGGGCGATGCCTATCCGGAGCTCACCAAGAACGTCGCCCTCGTGAAGGGCATCGTGAACGCCGAGGAGGAGCGCTTTTCCACGACCCTCGATAACGGCCGCGTCTACCTCGATGAGGCTCTGGCCAAGCTCGGCGAGGGCGAGCAGCTCGACGGCGCCTCCGCCTTCATGCTGCACGACACCTTCGGTTTCCCGATCGATCTCACGGTCGAGATCGCCGAGGGCAACGGCCACACGGTCGATATCGACGGTTTCAATCGCGAGATGGAGGCCCAGCGCGAGCGCGCCCGCGCCAACGTGAAGGGCGACGCCTGGGGCACCTTCAGCGATGTGTGGGTCGAGCTGACCGATGAGATCCCTGCGACCGAGTTCGACGGGTACGACAACGACGTGATTGATGGCGCCAAGGTGCTCGCCATCGTTGCGAACGGCGAGGCCGTGGCTCGCGCCGATGCCGGCCAGGAGGTCGACATCGTGCTCGACCGCACGCCGTTCTACGCCGAGATGGGCGGCCAGGTCGGCGATACCGGCACCATGGCTACCGATACCGCTGCGCTGACCGTCAACGACACGCGCGTGCACCACGGCCTCTATGCGCACCATGCGATCGTTGCCGACGGTACCGTCTCGGTGGGCGATTCCGTGCTTGCCGCCATCGACGTGCGCCGCCGCGAGCTGATCCGCCGCAACCACACCGCGACCCACCTTCTCGACGCCGCGCTCAAGCAGGTGCTCGGCAGCCATGTGAACCAGGCAGGCTCCCAGCTCGACGAGCATCGCCTGCGCTTCGACTTCACCCACTTTGAGGCTGTGACGAGCGATGAACTCGCCCGCATCGAGCGCATCGTCAACGATCAGATCTTCGCTTCCAAGCCCATCGTCACCCGTGTCATGGGTATCGACGAGGCCCGCGCTTCCGGCGCCGTCGCCCTGTTCGGCGAGAAGTACGGCGATGTCGTGCGCGTCGTCTCCGTGGGCGAGGAGGAGCGTCCGTTCTCCCGCGAGCTCTGCGGCGGCACCCACGCTCGCAATACCGCCGAGATCGGCCTGTTCCGCATCGTCTCCGAGTCTTCGACCGGCAGCAACGTTCGCCGCATCGAGGCCGTCACGAGCATGGGAGCCATGGCTTACCTCGAGGAGAAGGAGCAGCTGCTGGCTCATGCTGCGCAGCAGCTCAAGTGCCGCGACGACGAGGTCTGCGACCGCATCTCCTCGCTGCAGCAGAACCTGCACGACGTCAACCAGAAGCTGAAGGCTGCCCTCACCGGCGGCTCCTCGGACGCTATCGGATCTGCCATCGCGAACGCCGCCGACGCCGGCGCCTATCGTGTCGTCATCGCTCAGCTTGCTGGCCTTGAGGGCTCTGAGCTGCGCAATGTTTGGGATACCATCCGCCAGAAGGTCGATAGCCCCGTCGCCTGCGTTCTCGCGACCGTGACCGAGAAGGGTTCGCCCGCGCTGCTCGCCGCGGCTACCGACGAGGCCGTGTCCGCTGGCTTCAAGGCGGGCGATATCATCAAGGCTATCGCCCCGTGCGTCGACGGTCGCGGTGGCGGCAAGCCGACCATGGCCCAGGCTGGTGGCAAGGACGCCTCCGGTGTCCAGGCTGCCCTGGATGCGGCCCGCGCCCAGCTCGGGCTCTAAGGGCTCCGCGTGATCGCGCTCGCGCTCGATATCGGCGATGCCCGTGTGGGCATCGCCGTCTCCGACCGCTCCGGACAGGTTGCCATGCCGGTGACCGTTCTGCCTGCTGCCGAGGTGATGCAGCTTGCGCGGAGTTTCCGCCAAGTTGTCGAGGACCATGAACCCGACGTTCTCGTCTGCGGCCGGCCGCAGACGATGGCGGGGGAGGACGGACCTCAGGCTGAGCGCGTCATGGAGCAGGCTCGTACGATCGCGAAGGCGCTTGACCTTCCGCTTGAGTTCACCGATGAGCGGCTATCCTCGCGCGAGGCGAAACGCATCCTTCGCGAGCGCGGCCTTTCTGAGCGCAAGATGCGTGGCAAGGTAGATATGGTTGCCGCGTCGCTGTTTTTGCAGACGTGGCTCGATGCCCAGAACCGAAAGGACGACCATGGCGTATAACGATGATCGCGGTACCCACCGTCGCCAGGCCCCGAATTCCTCGACCGGTTCCCGTCCTGCGGGTAAGCGCTTCAGGGACCCTTCCGCTCCGGCTCCCGCCCGTACGGCGAACTCCGCGGGGAGTCATCGGACTTCCGGCTCTGCCAATACCGGCGGCTCTGCATCTCGTCCCGTGGGTGCGCAGCCCGTCACGAGGCGCAGCGCACCCGCTCAGGTTAAGAAGACCTCTCCGGTTCCCGCCATCCTCATGGGTATTCTGGCCATTGCCGTCATCATCGCGATCGGCGTGTTCGCCGTGCCCGCGGTGAGCGGCCTTCTGTCCGGCGGGTCCTCGAGTGAGTCCGTCCAGCCCGGCATCGAGGTCCAGATCAACATCCCCGAAGGCTCCTCGGGCGACACCATCGCTCAGATCCTCTCCCAGAACCACGTGATCGACAATCCGAAGGCGTATTACGCAGCCGTGAAGAACCTGGACGCCGAGATGTCCATCAAGCCCGGCGACTACATCCTCTATACCGGACAGGATCCCGAGGAGGTCGTGCAGCAGCTTGTCGACGGTCCCAACGTCGAGGGCATCACGCTCACCATCCAGGAGGGCCTGACGGTTGCCCAGACCGCCGCGCGCGTCGAAGAGGTCTTCGGCATCTCCGCCGATGACTTCCTGGCTCAGGCGGTCGCCTCGAACTACGTCGCTGATTACCCCTTCCTCGAGGGTACTTACGACGATTCCCTCGAGGGCTACCTCTATCCCAAGACCTATTCGTTTACCGATACCCCGACGTCAGACGAGATCATCCGCACGCTGCTCGATCAGTTTGTGACCGAGACCTCTTCGCTTGACCTCGATGCCGGCCACGACGGCCTGAACGCGCAGGAGATCATCACCGTGGCTTCCCTCATCGAGCGCGAGACCGCTGTTGTCGATGAGCGCCCGCTGGTTGCAAGCGTCATCTACAACCGTCTTGACATCGACATGCCCCTGCAGATCGATGCGGCAATCGTATACGCCCGCGGCGGCGGCAGCGATCCGGTCACCTACGATGACCTCGAGATCGACTCCCCGTACAACATCTACCAGAACTACGGTCTCACCCCGGGGCCCATCTGCAGCCCGAGCATCACCTCGATCGAGGCGGCGCTTAACCCGGCTGACACCGATTACCTGTACTATGTTGCTTCTCCTGAAGGCGATGGCACACATCGGTTCAGCTCCGATTACGAGCAGTTCGAGCGCGACAGCCAGGAGTATTCGGAGTCGCATCAATGAGTCTTTTTGCACCGCATCGCTATGTCGCCTCGGTAGACCGCATCGATCTCGATGAGCTCTGGGCTCAGGGCAAGCGGGCGATCATGCTCGACCGCGATAACACGCTCGTGCCGCGTGATCGCAAGACCGCCCCGCAGGAGGTCTGCGATTGGCTCGACCGTGCACGGGAGCTTGGGTTCTCGCTCTACATGGTTTCCAACAACTGGCATCGTGACCAGGTGATGCGTTCCGCTGGCGAGCTGGGGCTCAACGCCATCAGCCACGCCATGAAGCCCGCGCCTTTTGCCATCAAGGCTGCGCTGCGCCGTATGGGCGTCGCGCCCCATGATGCCGTGCTTATCGGCGATCAGCTCTATACTGATGTGTGGGCAGGCAACCTTGCCGGTGTCGACACCATCCTCGTCAAACCGCAGACGACCGTCGATCTTTGGTACACGCAGATCTTCCGGATCTTCGAGCGCCGCGCGCTGCGTGATGTCCCCTGCGAGGAGTAGGAGACCATGTACGAGGCGGTCAAGCGCGGTTGCGATCATATCTTCTTCGTCGGGTTTCTCGGTGCGGGCAAGTCGACGCTCGCCAAGAATCTCGGCGTGATGTTCAATCGGCGCTATGTCGATACCGACCGCTTGGTCGAGCGGAAGCGCGGTCTGAGCGTCCGCAAGATCTTTGAGATCGATGGTGAGGATGCCTTCCGCGTGCTTGAGACCGAGGTGCTGGCCTCTCTTGCCTCTCAGCGCAGTCTGCTCGTGTCGTGCGGCGGCGGCATCGTCGAGACGCCGCGCAACCTCGATCTGATGCGCCAGATGGGCTTTTGCGTCTATCTCGATGGTGATATCGACGATTCGCTGAGGCAGATCAGGCGTCGCGACACCCGACCCGATTTCAGATCCGACGAGCACGCGGCGCACCTGCTCGAGCATCGCCGACCGCTGTATCGCCAGGCCGCCGACCTTACGGTCGATATTCGTGGTAAATCTTTCACAGAGGTTTCCTATCTCTGTGCCGAACTTCTTTTGGAGCGTGGACTGCTATGACCGTTCGCCGTCAACTTGTGAACTTCGGATCCAACTCGACGGACTTCCGCGTGGGCCCGGGCGCCCTTGAGGAGCTTCCGCGCCTGCTGAAGAACGTCGTCGGTGCTCCCAAGCGCGCTCTTGTCGTGTGCGACGCCCTGCCCGATGAGTCCATGCGGCGCACGGTGCGTCGCGCGCTGATCGACAGCGGATTTACCGTCGACGAGCTTTCGCTGGCGGATATGCATCCGCTGGTGACCCTCGCAGCTGCCGAACGCCTGTATGCCGAGTTCGCCTCTCTTGGTCTCACGTCAGACGACCTTGTCGTTGCCGTCGGTGCCGTCGAGGTCTGCTCCGTCGTCTCGTTCTGCTCGCGCACTTGGTGCTCCGGCATGTCGAGCGTCGCGATCGCCTGTACGCTCGATGCCATGTGCACCCTGGCGACTTCGATGAGGGCGCTCGATGCGGGCGGCGCCTCCGAGATGGTATCGACCCTTCCAGGATGGGATATGGTCGTTGCCGACATCGACCTTGTGCTCGGTCGCGATGTCGACGAGGTCGGGCTCGGCTACGTCGAGCTGCTCGCTTCCGCCCTTGCAGATAGCCGTCGCATCTGGGATCAGTTCCCCGAGAAGATCGAGGGCATGCTTAACGGCGACGCGGTTGAGTTCGCGAACGCGCTGTGCTCTGCGCAGACGGCTCGCTCCGGCGCCATCCGCTCGGCGAACCCTTCGTCGCGCAATGCGTTCCAATACGGTCAGACGACTGCGCGCGCCCTACGAAAACTGCTCGGCCCCGAAATTCCCTGGTACCAGCTTCGCGCAGAGGGTCTGCGTTTCGAAGCGCGCCTTGCCCACGACGTCTGCAAGTTCGAAGTCGACACCATCTTCGAGATTGACGATCGCCTTGAAGACCTCGGTGTCGAGGAGCTCATGTTTGATATCGACGCAGCTGCGTTCGTGGACGCACTGAAAGCCGAGCGTTACAGCCGTGCGAATCGACTCATGCTTGCTCTGCCTCGCTATCCAGGCGCCATCCGTCTGTGCGCTATCGAGGAGGATGTCCTCGAGCGCCACACCGCCGCCTACCTCGATTCCCGCCGCGAGGAGGAGTAGGGGGCAAGGGCGGCGCGTATCGACCAGTATTTCAAAGCCCTGTTCCTCACGCATGGCGAAACATGTAACTTAAGCATTAATACCGGTGCCTAAGTATCCTGTTGCGATTGCGGCTGCATATCGTCACGACAGATGGAATAACGAGAGGGCTCTCATTAAGACAAGATGTCCTTTTGTAATAACAGCTGTACTTCATTTCCGTTTGATAGCCTCCTGTCTAAAAATGCTTAACCTGCAATTTCTGCCAGGAGCCTCTCCTTCTCGGTTGCAGGTGTACTATATCGTGCGGTACTGACATCGAGAAAGGAGCGGGTCTATGTCTGTGACCCTTAACGGACCGGCCGGCCGCATCGCACGCGTGCGCGCCATGATGGATGAGCGCAGCTACGATGCCGTCGTCGTGCGTGACGAGGCGAATCTTCGCTGGCTCACTGGCGCGATGGGCGTGTTCGATTACACCTACGAGTTCCCTCACGCTGCGTTCATCACGGCGGACGCCTGCTATCTGCACACCGATTCGCGTTACTTCAACAGCTTCGAGGAGAACCTGCCCGAGGGAAGCCCGTGGCAGGTCGATATGGATGGTTTCGACATCCCTGGCTGGGTGGCCCAGCGAGCACTCGAGAACCGTTGCCATGTCGTCGCCATTGAGGACGATATGCAGCTCAGCTTCTACCAGGGAATCGTCCGCGGCCTCGAGGACCGTTCCATCTCCTGCATGCTGCCCCAGATGCATGGCGATATCCGTCGCATGCGCGCTATCAAGGATGCCGAGGAGATCGAGCTCATGCGCCATGCGCAGTCCATCACCGACGCCGCCTTCGCCCATATGCTCGAGTTCATCCGTCCCGGTTTGACCGAGAAGCAGATCCGCAGCGAGCTTGAGAACTTCATGCTCAACAACGGCGCCGATGGTCTCGCGTTCGATTCCATCGTGGCGTCTGGTCCGAACTCTGCGAATCCTCATGCCATCCCGAGCGATCGCGTCGTCGAGAAGGGCGACTTCGTTCTTATGGATTACGGCGCGCGCTACCGCGATTACGATTCCGACATGACTCGCACCGTCGTGCTCGGTGAACCGACCGAGGAGCAGCGCGCTCTGTACGATCTGGTCCAGCGCACCCATGAGGAGTGTGTCCGCGCCATTCACGCAGGCGTTGACGGCAGCGACATCCACAACCTGTCTGTGAAGATCATCTCCGAGGCCGGACATGGCGACCACTACGGTCACGGTCTTGGCCACGGCGTGGGTATCGACATCCATGAGCTGCCGAACTTCGGCCGCAAGAGCAATATCGTCGAGGCCGGCGCGGTCATCACGGTCGAGCCCGGCGTGTACCTGCCCGGTGTCGGCGGCGTGCGTCTTGAGGACTACGGTCTGGTCACCGAGGACGGCTTCGAGCCGTTCACGCACAGCCCGCACGAGCTGCAGATCATCGATTGCTAGTTGCTATTCGTGTAGATGCGTTTGGATTAAACGTGCTAAACTTGCGGTGCGAGGGTTATCCCGGTGGTGCGGGATCTAGCCGACTCTCGTTACCTTTTTGGGGTGGAAAGTGGCCGTCTCCGCTTAGGCGGGGGCGGCTATTTTCGTCGGCCCACTGTGTAGCCGATTTCAAAAGCCGCTAATACGATAGAAATCAGAAGCAAAGCGTCCTGTAGTTCCATAGCTTTCTCCGTTCAATAGGAGTCAGCTTATCGCCCCTCGCACCATAGCATAGCGTACCATATGAATCGAACAACACAGCACAGTCTTATTAACAAATGGAAGTTTTAGTCATTCACAAGATCCATAATCCGCCTCAAGGTATGGCTGTTCTGTTGTATGTTATGCGTGAGCTGCAAATTGCCGTATACTATTGTCGTTATGCATATTGAGTGAGAAAGGTCTTCCATGGCATCCATCACCACCGCTGATTTCAAGAACGGCCTCGGCCTCCGCATCAAGGACAAGGTCTGCACCATCGTCGAGTTCCAGCACGTCAAGCCTGGTAAGGGTGGCGCCTTCGTCCGCTACAAGACCAAGGACATCAAGACCGGCCGTGTCGTCGAGAACACCTGCAACGCCGGCTCGAAGTTCGAGAGCGTGACGCTCACCACCACCGAGATGCAGTACCTCTACAACGATGGCGATCACTACTACTTCATGAACATGGAGACCTACGATCAGGTGCCCGTTCCCACCGACTTCATCGGCGATAACGCCAAGTGGCTCAAGGAGAACGACGTCTGCCAGCTTCTGTACGCTGACGACGAGCTCATGGGCGTGAACCCGCCGATGTTCATCGAGGTCGAGGTCACCGAGACCGACCCGGGCTTCAAGGGCGATACCGTCCAGGGCGGCACCAAGCCCGCCGTCATCGAGACCGGCGCCACCGTCCAGGTTCCCATGTACCTGAACGTCGGCGAGAAGATCAAGGTCGACACCCGCGACGGCAAGTTCGTCTCCCGCGTCTAGTCGCTGCCGAACCGCTGGTTTTCAGGGCGGGGTCTCGTACCCCGCCCTTTTTTCGTCGCGTACGGATGTCGTGTCGCACATCTCCGGCATATGGGGTATCGTGTACACTGGTTCTGTATGGAACCGCTTTGCAACCTTTCCCAAGAAATGGGTGAGAACATGTCTTCTGAGATCAAGATCGACGGTATCGCCATCGCTCCCGAGGTCCTTTCCACCATCGTCTCCCGCGCGGTTGAGGAGGTCGAGGGTGTCGCCTCCGTTGGCGTGAACGACTTTGCCACGAGCCTCGTCTCCATGTTCTCGGCGCGCAGTGCCGCCCCGGCGCTTCCGCCGATCGAGGCTGTGGTCGAGGACGAGAAGCTTCACCTCACCGTGCGCGTCACCGTGTTCTTCGGCTATCCGTTCAAGAAGCTTGCCGAGGCCGTGCGCGCCGCCTGCGTCAAGGCGATTGACGGTCAGGTCGGTGTCGGCGTCTGCGCGGTCGATGTGTGCATCGACGGTCTTGTCTTCCCCAAGGAGTAATCTTGAGTCTAAAAGTTGAGCGCGGGCGCACCCTTGCCCGAAGCCAGGCGCTTCAGATCCTTTTCCAGGCAGAGGCGCTCGATAAACCTGTCGATGAGGTGCTTGCGGGCGATTTCCTGCTTTCGTCCGATAAGCCGCTTCAGCCCTATGCCGAGCAGCTCGCTCGCGGCTGCTATGCGCATCTCGACGAGATCGATGACGCCCTGCATGAGGTTTCCGACAACTGGAGCCTCTACCGCATGCCGAGTGCCGACCGCAACCTCCTGCGCATCGCCGTCTACGAGATGCGCCTTGCGGGCGAGGACGCGCCTGCCGAAGATGCCATCGTGATCAACGAGGCGGTCGAGATCGCCAAGGCGTACGGCACGGATGAGTCGTCGCGCTTTGTGAACGGCGTGCTCGGCCGTATCGCGCGCGACCCGCATATCTTTGCTGATGACGACGCTTCGGCGAGCGAGGCCGATCCCGACCTTTCTGACGAGGCTGTCGATGAGTGATTCCGCGGCGGGCAATTTCGACGATCTGACCGAGCGCCTGGACGAGATTATCGCCACGGTTCGCTCGAAGGATACCTCGCTTGAGCGTTGCCTCGACCTGTTCGACGAGGCGATCGAGATCGGTTCTCGTGCCGTCGATATGGTCGACACCTTTGACCTCACGCCGCGCGAGGAGGATGCTCTCGCTGAGGTTCAGGAAGCCGATGCTGCGCGCGAAGCGGGTGCACCGGCGGAACCGGCGAGCGATGAGGCGGGGGAGTAGCGCCCATCATGAAGCGGGTTCGACTCGATGATGAAATGATTGCACAGGGTCTTGTCGCCGATCGCGACGAGGCCCTGCGGCTTTGCATGGCAGGATCGGTTTCAAGCGGAGGCGAGCGTCTCACCTCGCCTGCCGTGCGCATTCCTGCCGGCAGCGACATACACGTGAAGGGCAGCATACCCTATGTCGGGCGCGGAGGGTTCAAGCTCGCGGGAGCACTCGATGCGTTCGGTATCGACCCGACTGGCTGCTCGTGCATCGATATCGGATGCTCCACGGGCGGGTTTACCGACTGCCTGCTGCAGCGGGGGGCCTCGAGCGTCGTTTCAGTCGATGTCGGGCGCGCTCAGTTCGCTTGGTCGCTTCGAAACGACGAGCGTGTCACCCTGCTCGAGCGAACGAATATCGTCGATGTGCCGGCTATGGGATATGGCGCATCGTTCGACCTCGCGGTCTGCGATGTCTCGTTTACGAGCATCTCCCATATCATCGATGCCGTCGTGGAGCTCCTTGCTCCCCAGGGGGTCTTTTGCACCCTCGTCAAGCCACAGTTCGAGGCGGCACCTGAAGAGGTCGGCGAGGGTGGCGTGGTGCGCGATCCAGCCGTGCGCGTCCGCGTTCTGCGCTCCGTGATCGATCTGTTCTGCGAGCGCGGGCTTCTGCCGATCGACGTCTGCGCATCGCCGATCACCGGGGCGAAGGGAAACCGCGAGTTCTTCCTCTACGGGCGCAAAATCGATGGTCAGAACCTCGACGATGCCTCTTTGGCAACGCATGTCACCCACCTTCACGAAAAGGCAGGGACCCTATGAAGATTTTTCTCGTACCGAACTACCGAAGCGACGAGGCCGTCCAGAGCGGGCTCACCCTTGAGCTGTGGTTGTCTCGTCAGGGCTATGAGGTTGCCTGGGCGAAGGATGCCACGTCCAAAATTGCCGGCGAGGCAGATGTCGACGGCAGCGACCTGGTGATCTCGCTTGGCGGAGACGGCACGCTGTTGCGCGCCGCCCGTCTCGTTTCGAAGCGCGAGATCCCCATTCTGGGTCTCTCGTACGGCCATGTGGGCTTCCTTACGGCCGCGAGCCCTCAAGAGCGCGATATCCTGTCTGTTGTTTCCGATGCCCTTGCCGGGGAGATGCATGTGAGCCGTCGTGCGACCATCGCCTGCACCATCACGGCGATCGCCGACGATGGGACCGAATCCGTTATTGAAGCAGAGGGCCTGAACGACATGGCCCTCACGCGCGGGCCGCTCTCCGATATGGTCGAGTTCGATATCAACGTTTCCGGCCATCATATCGACCGCCTTCGCGGCGATGGCGTCGTCGTTTCCACCGCGACGGGCTCTACCGGATACGCGCTGTCTGCCGGCGGCCCCATCGTGAGCCCCGATTTCACCGGCATGGTCTGCGTGCCGATCGCGCCCCATACCATCCAGGCGCGTGCCTTCATGACGTCGCCCTCCGATGTCGTCGAGGTCGCGATGTCCCACGACAGGCCCTCCATCCCAGCCGTCGCTGTAGACGGCCAGTTCGTCAGCCGCGAGGGCGTTATCGACCACGTGGCGGTCCGGCGCGGAGACGCCGACGTCCTGCTGCTCGATTACGGCCCGGAGAGCTTCTACAATTCCGTATCGCGCGTCTTCTACGGGGTGCGTCGCGATGATCGATGAGATTCGCGTCGAGAACCTCGCTCTCATCCGCGAGGCGACCCTCGAACCCTGCCCTGGCCTGACGGTTCTGACCGGCGAGACAGGCGCCGGCAAGACGGCGCTGCTATCCGCCTGCAAGCTCCTGATGGGGGAGCGTGCCGATTCCGCCATGGTTCGCGAGGGTGAGGCCGCGGCCGTCGTGACGGGCCGCCTCTTCACTGACGCCCATGATACCGACGGTATCGTCGTTCAGCGCCGCGTGAGCGCCGACGGGCGCAGCCGCGTGCGCATCGACGGCTCCATCGCGAGCGTCCGCGAGCTTGCCGATCAGGTTGGCTCCCATATCGACCTGTGCGGTCAGCACGAGCACCAGCGGTTGCTCGACCCTGCGACCCATGTTGGTATGGTCGATGCATGGTCTGACGCCACCATCGCGCCCCTGCTCTGCGCCTATCGCGAGGCTCTCCATGCCGCTCGTGCTGCCCAGAAGGAGCTTGAGCGCATCGAGGAGGCCTCGCGCACCCAAGGAGAGCGCCTTGAGGACGCCCGGTTTGCTGTCGATGCGATTTCCGAGGTCGATCCCCAGCCCGGCGAGCTTGAGGAGCTTGAGGAGACCCTTCCTCGTGCCGAGCATGCCGAGTCGCTGATCTCCGCGGCACTTGACGCCGATGCCTCGCTATCCGACGAGGGCGGATGTCTCGATGCTCTGAATGCCGCCATCGCCGAGCTTGCTCGTATGGGGCGCGTCGATTCGGAGCTCGCTACGTTTGCCGACGAGCTTTCTTCCGTCGCCATCTCGATCGAGGATGTCGCCTCCGGCCTTCGCCGCTACCGCCAGTCCATCGATTTCGATGAGCGCGAGCTTGCTCGGGCCCAGGAGCGCTATGCATCCCTGAAAGGGCTTATGCGACAGTTCGGTCCTCGCATGGAGGACGTGTTCGCTCGGCTCGACGAGGCCCGCGAGCTGCTCTCGCTCGTCGACGATGCCGAGGCCCGCGTCCGCGCTGCCGCGCGCGAGCGCGATGAGCGGGAAGCCGAGCTCTCCCGCGCCGCCAAGGCGCTGACCCGTGCGCGCGATGCCGCCGCTCCCCGGTTCTGCCGCGAGGTCGGCCGACAGATGGCCCGCCTCGAGATGGGTCGCGCCGAGCTTGTCTGGGAGAGCCGCGAGCTTCCCCGTGCTTCCTGGACCGATCAGGGTCCCTGTGCCTGCGAGCTGCTCTATCGCAGCGGTGCCGGCATGACGCCCCGGCCGCTTCGGCGCATCGCGTCGGGCGGCGAGCTGTCCCGCGTCATGCTTGCGAGCAAGGTGGTGCTCGGCGAATCGGACGGCGTCGACACCCTGGTGTTCGACGAGGTCGATGCCGGCGTCGGCGGATCGACGGCCCGCGCTCTCGGCATGGTCCTCGGCGACCTTGCACGCACCCATCAGGTCATCGTGGTCACCCACCTCGCCCAGGTCGCGGTCATGGGCGAGCGCCATTACGTGGTGCGCAAAAGCGACGATGACATGCCGGTGACGATGCTCGACCCGGTCGTCGGCGATGATCGCGTGCGCGAGATCGCCCGTATGCTCTCGGGAGACACGACCGAGGCTTCGCTTGCCCATGCGCGCGAGATGCTCCAGGAGGCGGGTACGCTCTAGACGCTTCCCTGTGCGAGGCTTCGCAGGGTAAAGCTGTTCTCGATGTAGTGCTCGAGGGCGTAGCGCAGGTCTTCGGATTCGATGTCGTCCGTGAGGTCGACGGCGAGGCATCCGACGGGCTGCGGTACGACCTTCTCGTGCAGCCGCTCGGCGATGCGCCGCAGGATGTTCAGGTCGGACTCGCTCAGCTCGCCCGCTTGCACGAGGTACTCCACTTGCTCCACCTCGGAGAACATATGCCAGTAGGTCACCAGGCGCGTGCATTCGCGGTGCCGTCCGGTATCGTCCTCAAGCTCCTGCGCATACCCGTAGGCCTCCTCGTAGACCAGGTGGAAATCGGAGAGCATATCCGCGGAGCGCCTGATCTCCACATGGTGGTCGATGCTCATGAGCACAAAATCCCAATACGAACGGTTGATCTCGAAGAGCTGCCGGCGGTTCGCTTCGTAGATGCGCTCCCGTGTCGAGGGAAGCACCAGGCGGTTGACGGCGAGCACGATGATCGCGGCGAGGCATACGAAGAGGAGGCGCAAAGCCATCGCCGTCGTCTCGGGCATCGTGAGCGAGCACATGGTCAGGGCGAACGAGGTCGACCAGATGGCCTGGATCCAGCTGCCTGGCGAGCAGGCGTACACGAAGGTGATCATGACCATGCAGAACACGTAGATCTCGATCGGTTCGGGCAGACCCTGCACCACGAGGAACGAGACGATGCAACCGATCGCCGTGCCCAGCGGCCGCGTCTTCATGCGGTGCGAGCTTTCCTCGTAGCTCGGCATAAGGAGCAAAAACGCGTTCAAAGGCAGCCAGTACACGTGGTTGAAACCCCACAGCAGGCTGATCGAGCAGGTGAGTGCCATCACGATGGAAAGGCGGACGGCGAAGCGGAACTCGTAGGTGTCGGTGTTCAGGCCGGCGGCAAAACGGCGCGCGACCCTGCCGAGCGGCTCGACCGGCGGAATAAGTCCTCGGTGCCTCGTGGGCCTGTCAGACACGATGATCATCAGGATATGCAGAAGACTTCGGAAGAAGATGCGGATGCGCCCCTCGGGAAGCTCAACCATATCGAGCAGCATCTGAAGGCAACGGCGGAGCGCCGCGCGCTCCTGGGGCGTATGGGCAACCTTGACCTGACGGATCATGGCGGCGACATCATGGAGGCAGGTTCTGTCCGTATCGCCCTGCGCGGACCTCTGCCACGAGGAATCGTCGACGAGGTAGATGGCGCGCTGGAAGAGGGTCGCATAGAGGTAGTAGCGAAGCGCCATGCGGTCTGGCTTTCGCAGAAGGTTGCGACTGCCGAAGCAGAGTCGATCGAAGGCGCGCTCAAGGTCGGTGAGCTCCTGCTCGACCTCTTGTGCGTTCGCGCCCTCAGCGAGTCGATCGAGAAGCCCCGCGAGGGTCTCCAAGCTGCTTGCAAGATCGCCTTCGGGGTCGTTTGTGCGTCCAGCTCGCCAGCGCATGACGAGAAGGATGGCGGCGAGCACCACCGCCGAGTAGGCCGTAACGGTCAGCTGCACCAGGAACTGCTCGAACGGCAGCGGCCTCAGCTCCAAAAAGACAAAGGCCATAACGTAGGCGAAGTACGCTTTGGGGTTGAACTGGCTCGCCTGAACCATGATGAGCAGGAACGGAACGACGATATTGAGTGCAAGGCAGAAAGCGAGATTGAGCGTCGCCACGTAGGCGAGCACGTTGAGCACGAGCAGGGTGGCGACCATGCGCGGAATGACCGAAGTCTCGAACATCTTGCCGCGTTTGCCTCGAAAGATGATCACAAGGGGAGAGATGATCATCGTGTGCTGGGTTCCGAACAGCAGGATGATCGTTGCGAACAGCAGGGTGTACAGCAGGCCCGAGCTGAGTGCATCGGGCAAGCGGCGAAGACCTTTGGAGACGGCCGAAGCGGCCGAGCGGCAGATGCGCTCGAGTACCGGTGTCTCCTCTGCCATGCGCACCCCCCCCTTGCCGATTGCTCAACGTCTCTAGCATACACCGATTGCCAAGATTATTGATTAAGTGCGTGATATGTCATGGAGTCAGAAAAGATGGATTGTTTGAGAGCGTGCGATCGCCCCTGCGCAAGCAACAAGCCGCCGGATATACGGTTTCCGGCGGCTATAGGCTGCATGAATTTCTCGATGTTGCGCGTTGGATCAGGCCAGATGGTCCTTCAGCAGGCGCAGGGCATGGGCATAGCCTTCGAGGCCCTCGCCGGTGATCGTGGCGAAGCACGCCGCTCGTGCGTAGGATACCTGACGGAAGTCCTCGCGCTCTTCGACGGCCGAGATGTGCACCTCGACGGCGGGCAGGGCAACGGCCTTCAGGGCATCGAGGATGCCCACGCTCGTATGCGTGTAGGCGGCCGGGTTGATCACGATGCCGTCAAAGGTGCCGAGGGCCTCCTGGATCTTGTCGATGATCGCGCCCTCGTGGTTTGACTGGAATACCTCGACCTCGTCGTATCCAAGCTCCGTTGCGGCCTTCTTGCAGATGGCGACCAGATCGTCATAGGTCTGACGCCCGTAGATGTCGGGTTCGCGAACGCCCAGCATGTTGAGGTTGGGCCCGTTGATGACCAATGACTTCATGAGTGAACCTCCTCAGGATCAAATCGGCGGCCGAGCTATTTCCCGATCATGCGCGGGAGGCGCTCGGACACGGCTCGCGCGGTGTTTGCAGCGCAGTCGAGCGAATCGACGATGATATCTGCCCAGCTGCGATACAGGTCCATGCGCTGCTCGGCAAGCTTCTGCACACCGTCGCGCGCTGTGATGGGACGCCCCTTGGTCGAGAGCTCGTCGATGGGACGGTTGAGCATGACGATGATGCTGTTCTGGTGCAGCAAGGGATAGTTCTCGGGACGCGTCACCACGCCGCCTCCGCATGAGATGACGAGCCCCGACGTGGCGGCAAGCTCGGCCAGACAGGCGGTCTCCTCACGGCGAAACGCCTCTTCGCCATGGTTCGCGATGTAGTCGGCCGCCGACATGCCGCAGCGCTCGGCGAAGGCGTCGTCGGCGTCGATGTGCTCGCGGCCGTAGATGGCGGCAAGCTGCTGGCCGACGCGGGTCTTGCCGCTGCCGGGCATGCCGATGAGGGCAATGTTCTGCTCGGTGGCCGAAAGGGATTTCGTCAGGTCGTAGACAGCCTCGGTATCCACGGGCGCACCGGTATAGCGCTCGACGGCTTGAGCCGCCTGAGCGACGAGCATGAGCAGGCCGCCGACACAGGGGATCCCCCTGCGCTCGGCATCCATCATGACCTGCGTACGGGCAGGGTTGTAGACGATGTCGACTACGGCCGAGAGGGAGTCGAACAGGCTCAGGTCGACCGGGGACTCCGGACAGTGGGGAAACATGCCGACCGGCGTGCAGTTGACGATGAGGTCGGCGGACCGATACGCGTCGAGGTTGTCGTAGGTGACCTCACCCGTGCGACCGACAGAAACCGGATTCGCGCCAAGGTCGGTCAGCACCGTGCGAGCCGTCGTGCCCGCGCCGCCGCTGCCGCCCAGCACGAGGGCCGTCATACCCGAGAGGTCGATGCCCAGGGATTCCACGAGCATCTTGAATCCGAAGTAATCGGTGTTGTCGCCGCGAAGGCGGCCATCGGGCAGGCGCGTGATGGTGTTTACGTTGCCGAGACGCTGCGCTATGTCCGACAGCTCGTCGAGATAGGGAATGACCGCGCGCTTATAGGGGATGGTGACGTTCACGCCCGCCCATTCGTCGCCACGAAGAAAGTCCTCGAGCTGCTCGGACTCTCGCTCGAACCTAACGTAGTCCATACCGGCAAGCTCGCGATAGATCGTCGGCGTGTAACTGTGCCCAAGTACGCGGCCGAGCACGCCATAGGGCGCCTTCGCCATCTAGACCACCTCCGTGTACGAGCCGATGTAGGTGAAGCGCTCGCAAACGTCGTCGAGCGCATCGAGCAGGGTGTCAAGAGCCGGGCTGCCCACCGGGCAATCGAGGTCGAAATAGAACATGAACTCGAAGTCACGGTTTCCGATGGGTCGGCTCTCGAGCTTCACGAGGTTGATATCGAGAGCGTAAAGGCGCTCGAGCACACGGTAGAGCGCGCCGGGTGCATGGGGGAGCGTGAGCATGAGCGAGGTGCGCGTGGCACCTGGATAGACCTCGGGCGTGGCCGAGATAACCACGAAACGCGTGTAGTTGTTGCCCTCGTCCTGCACGTCGTCGGCAAGGATATCAAGGCCATAGAGCTCAGCGCAGCTGCGGGAGGAGAGCGCGGCGATATCGGTGCGGTCCGATTTCGCGACGAACTCGGCGGCGCGGGCGGTATTCTCGCACACGTTGACGCGCACGCCGAGGCGGTCGAGAAGCTCCGAGCACTGGGCGATAGCCTGCTCGTGCGAGTAGACCTCGCGGACGTCCTCGAGTTTCACGCCGGGGCGCGCGAGGAGCTGATGGTCGATCTTGAGCCTGAGCGAACGGACGATGGAGAAACGATACTCGGCGAGGAGATCGTAGACCGCGTTCACCGAGCCGGCGGTCGAGTTCTCGATGGGGACGACGCCGTAGCGGCACAGGCCGTCGCGCACGGCGCGGAACACGCCCTCGAAGGTGGAGAGGAAGGTGATGCGCGGCACCGAGAACAGGCGGCATGCGGCGATCTGGCTGTAGGCGCCCTCGACGCCCTGGCAGGCGATCGTGGCGGTCGGCGGGAAGGGCTCGTCCACGGGCATGAGCGCCGCGCGGGCACGAGCGGATACGCTATCGGGGTCGCCCTCGTGCAGGATCTTCAGCTGAGCCGCCTTGTTCATGCTCATGAGCAGCGAGAACAGGCTTGCGACATCGGGCTTGAGCGCCTCAGGGCTCGCTTCGACTAGGCGGAACAGCTTGTCGCGCTCGCGGGCGGGGTCAAAGACGGCCTTGCCCGTCGCCCGCTTCGACGCCGCCACGTCGGCGGCGAGGTCCATCCGCTCGCAGAACAGCTGGAGGATGCCGTCATCGATCTCGTCGATGCGCTTCCTGATATCGGTGAGGTCCATACTTCTCCTTACCCATGTTGTCCACCTTCAGGACTGAGATGCTTCCGGGCACCCGGCGGCGCGGGGCGGCTGGCCTCTCTGGGGACGTAGCCGGGAGGCGCCACGCCGATCGCCGCGGTAAAGCCGTCATCCGGGGTCTTTGGCGTGGCGCCTCCCGGCTACGTCCCCAGAGAGGCCAGCCGCCCCGCGCCGCCGGGTGCCCGGAAGCATCTCAGTCCTGAAGGTGGACAACGGACGATTAGATGCGCGGGAGGCCGTCTTCGAGGACGGCGTCGTAGAGCGCGAGAGCACAGACGGCTTCCGCTACGGGAACGGCGCGCGGCACGATGCAGGGGTCGTGGCGGCCGTGGATGGAAAGGTCGGCATCGGCGCCTGCGTCCATGTCGACACTCAGCTGCGGCTGCGCGATAGAGGGCGTCGGCTTCACGGCCATCTGCCAGACGATCGGCATGCCGTTCGTGATGCCGCCGAGGATGCCGCCCGCATGGTTGGTCTGGGGTGCAACATGGCCGTCGAACATGCGATAGGCATCGTTGTTTTCGCTGCCCTTGAGATAGGCGGCGGCAAAGCCTGCGCCAAATTCGACCCCCTTGACTGCAGGAATGGCGAACGCCGCTTGCGCGATACGGTTCTCGATGCCGTCGAACATCGGGTCGCCCACGCCGACGGGCATGCCGTAGGCGACGCACTCGATGATGCCGCCAATGCTGTCGAGCCCGTCACGGGCGCGCAGGATTGCCTTGCGCATCGCGTGCGCGGCATCCGCCGAGATGCAGGGGAGCTGCCCTGCAAGGATCGCCTGCTGCTGCTCGGCGCGATATACCATGGGATCGAGCGCCTCATCGGCGATACCGTCGGGGCCGAGCGTCGCGATATGCGCGACGATATGCACGCCCATGTGCTCGAGGGCCTGCTTGCAGATGCCGCCTGCGATGCAGATCGGGGCGGTCAGGCGTCCCGAGAAATGTCCGCCGCCGGCGACATCATGGGCGTTGCCGTACTTCACGCGCGCGGGATAGTCCGCATGGCCCGGACGCGGGATGCGCCGAAGCTCATCGTAATCGCGCGAGCGCGTGTTGGTGTTGCGGATGATCGCGGCGATGGGGGCTCCGTTCGTGTGGCCGTCGGTGATGCCGGCGATGAACTCCGGGACATCACCCTCTTTGCGCGTCGTCGCCGTGTCGGAGCGTCCGGGCGCGCGTCGGGCCATGAAGGCGTTGAGTTCCTCAACGTTTACGGGGATGCCGGCGGGAATGCCGTCGAGCGAGCATCCGATGGCAGGGGAGTGCGACTGCCCGAAGACCGAGAGGTGCAGCACGTTTCCGAATACCGATGGCATGGCGGCTACTCCTCGCTCAGCTCGACCTTGCCGCCGAGCATCCGGTAGTGATCGAAGAAATCGGGGTACGACTTGTTAACGGCTTCGGCGCCGCGGATCACGACGTCTCCCGTGCAGCGGATGGCGGCGATGGCCGCCATCATCGCGATGCGATGGTCGTTATGCGAATCGACGGTTCCGCCGGCGAGGCTCGGCTGTCCATGGATGACAAGGCTGTCATGGTCGATAGCCACGCGCGCGCCGAGGGCGTTCAGCTCCGAGGCGGTCGTGGCGAGGCGGTCGGACTCTTTGATGCGCAAGCGGGCGCAGTCGCGGATAATCGATGTGCCCTCGGAGACCGCCGCCACAGCCGAGATGACCGGAACGAGGTCGGGGATGTCCTGTGCGCTCATAGAAAAGGCGTGCAGGCTGTCGGGCTGGACCGTGGCCGCCTGAGGAGCGCGTTTCGTGCGCGCACCGAAGCGCGAGAGCGCGGCGAGCACGTTGCGGTCACCCTGGGCGGAGGTGAGCGAGATACCCGTCACCTCGACGGGGCCGCTCGAAAGGGCGCCGGCGCACAGCCAGAAGGCCGCGTTCGACCAGTCGCCCTCGACGTGCACCTGGCCCGGGGTGCGGTAGGGCGTGCCTCCGTAACGGAAGGTGGTCATCTCGTCGATGCCGTTCGGCGCCATGGAGCGCTCGACGGCGATGTCGACACCGAAGAGCTTGAGCGCCTGTACGGTAAGGTTGATGTAGGGGCGGCTTTCGATACGGCCGCGGACCTCGATCTCGCTCGCGCCGGGAAGCAACGGAAACGCCAGCAGCAGGCCGGAGATGAACTGCGAGCTGACCGTGCCGGGGAGCACGAACCTGCCGGGGCGCAGGCGGCCCTTGGTGGCAAGCGGGAAGCCCCCGTCGCTGACGAGATCGGAACCGGCGGCCATGAGCTCATCCGACAGCGGGGCCAACGGGCGCTCGCCGAGCCTGCCCGCGCCCGTGAAGACGGCGTCCGCACCGAGGGCGCAGGCTACCGGCAGCAGGAAGCGCAGCGTGCTTCCCGATTCGCCGCAGTCGAGGGCCGCCCCCTGGAAGGCCTTGAGGATGCCGAGCTCGATGCTCTTGGGCACAGGATGGACCTCGTAGCCGTCCTCGACGCGCTCGATGCGCGAGCCGAGAGCGGCCATGCAGCGCACGGTTGCGTCGATATCGGCGCAGGTGGTGTTGCAGACGACATGGGTCGTTCCGCTCGACAGGGCCGCCGCGATGATCAGGCGGTGTGCCATCGACTTCGAGGCGATGGCGGGAACGCTGCCGGTAAGCGGTGCCGGGTGGATCCTGGCTAGCATGTGTGCATCACTGACCTTTCACGCCGAGGCCATCGGCGATGATGGATTTGAACAGGTCGAGCCCGACGGTATCGATCGAGCAGGCGCCGATTCGGCGCGGGATCACAAGGTCGATGGTATCACCATGCCGCTTCTTGTCGTGCAGGGCGGCGGCGTAGACCTCCTCTACGCTGCGATCGGTCGTGGTGGCAAGGCCGTGCTCGCGGCAGAGCAGCTCGATACGCTCGACTATCTCGGCTTCGCAGGCGCCACGCGCCGCTGCCGCGCGGGTGATGGCGGTCATGCCGATGGCGACGCAGGTCCCGTGGCCCAGGCGGTAGTTCTCGCTCGCCTCGACGGCGTGCCCGATGCTGTGCCCGAAATTGAGGAGCTTGCGCGCCTGCGCCTCGCGCTCATCGGACACCACGACCGCACGCTTGATGTCGACGTTGCGCGTGACGATGAGCTCGACGAGCGGTACGTTGGCGCGCAGGAGGTCGAGGGTGAGAGGGTTCGCCTCTAGGAGCTCGAACAGCTCGGGATCGGCGATGACGGCGTGCTTGATGACCTCACCGCAGCCGTCGGCAAACTGCTCGTCGGAAAGGGTGGCCAAGCAGCCGATGTCAGCAATGACTGCCTTGGGCTGCCAGAATGCTCCAGCGAGGTTCTTGCCCGCCTCGAGGTCGATGGCGCACTTGCCGCCCACGGAGGAGTCCACCATGGCAAGCAGGCTCGTGGGAACCTGGACGTAGGCACAGCCGCGCATATAGGTGGCGGCTGCGAAACCGGCCATATCCCCCGTCACGCCGCCGCCCAGTGCGACGACGACGTCGGAGCGGGTGTATTCGCGCTCGGCCATGAACTCGAGGATACCGAGATAGGTGGCTGCGCGCTTGTGCTCCTCACCGGCCTCGAAGGTAAAGATGTCAACCGTATAGCCAGCAGCCTCAAGACCCTCACGGACCGGTGCCGCGTACAGCGGCCCGACGTTCGAGTCGGTCACGATGAGGGCACGCTCGCCTCCGCAGGTCTCTCGGCAGATGTCGCCGACGCGTTCGAGCAGAAACGTGCCGATATGCACCTGGTAGGGACGGGAGGTGTCAACGTCGATGATCTGCATGGGCGATCAACCCCTGCCTTTCGAATCGTGTGCGTCGCGGTCGTCGTCGAGCGCGCGCTTGATGCGGTCGCCCTCTGCGAGCAGCATGCGCAGCCGCTCGCGGTCGCGCACGTCAAGTGCATCGCGGTAGGCTGCAAGGGCATCGATAAGCCCCGAGATCTCGCGGCTCAGGTTGTCCGCGTCGTCGATCATGAGCTCGGCCCACATCGGCGCGTTCAGATGGGCAACGCGCGTGAGGTCCTTGTAGCTCCCCGCGGAAAAGCCGTGGTGCTCCTGGGCCGTGGGGCTTTTCACATAGGCATTCGAAACGACATGGGCTAGCTGGCTCGTGAACGCAATGAGTTCATCGTGCTCCTCGGGGGTCGTAACGCTGAAGGTGCCGAAGCCGACGGGAGAAAGCAGCGTGTGGACGCGGTCGAGGGTCGTGAGACGCGCGATATCGTCGAGCGGCGGCGGGGTGAGCACCATGGGTGCGCCGCGGAAGAGGTCGGCGCGCGCATGGGCGAAGCCGGAGTTCTCGGTACCCGCCATGGGGTGCGCCCCCACGAAGCAGAAGCCGTGGCGCTCCGCCAAATCGAACGCCTCTCGGCACACGGCGGTCTTCACGCCCGCGGTGTCGATGACCACAGGTCCCGTGCCGGCGGTGAGGTCAGAGCAGGAGCCCAGAAGCTCGGCATGCTCTTCAAGCCAGGCAAGGCAGGCTCCGGGGTAGGCGGCCAGCACGATGAGGTCGCAGCTGGGGATGGTCGTCTCGTCGAGTGTGCCCGTAACCGTCTCGATAGCGGCGGCGCCCATGGTGTCCTCGTTCGTGTCGAACGCATAGACGGTCGCGCCCGCAGCACGGTAGGCGCGCGCGAAGCTGCCGCCGATAAGTCCCAGTCCGACGACGCCGACCGTCATGCCGGAAACGGTCGCTTGGCTACTCATGATCGGCTGCGATGACGGACCGGATGGCGCGAATGCGCTCCATCGTGCGGTCGAACTGATCGGGCGTGAGCGCCTGGGCGCCGTCGGACCAGGCCTTCTCGGGGCAGTCGTGGACCTCGATCTCGAGGCCGTCGGCACCGGCGGCGCAGGCGGCGAGCGCCATCGGCTCGACGTAGCGCGTGTATCCCGTAGCGTGGCTCGGGTCGGCCACAACAGGCAGGTGGGACAGGTAGTGCAGGACGGGCACGGCATTCAGGTCGAAGGTGTTGCGCGTACGCGTCTCAAAGGTGCGGATGCCGCGCTCGCAGAGGATCACGTTGCCGTTGCCCTCGCTCATGATGTACTCGGCCGCCATGAGAAGCTCGTCGATGGTGCCGGACATACCGCGCTTCAGCAACACGGGCACGTTCGTCTTGCCGACCTCTTTGAGCAGAGGAAAGTTCTGAGCGTTGCGGGCGCCGATCTGCATGACGTCGATGCCCTTGTCGACGAACAGCTGGACATCGCGCGGGTCCATGACCTCGGTGACCACGGGCATATCGAGCTCGGCCGAGGCCTCAAGAAGTAGGTCGAGGCCATCGGCGCCCATGCCCTGGTAGGCATAAGGGGAGGTGCGGGGCTTGAAGGCGCCGCCGCGCAGCATCGTGGCGCCCGCAGCATGCACGCGACGCGCAATGCGGATGAGGTTCTCGCCCTCGACGGAGCAAGGACCGGCAATGACCTGGAAATGCCCCGCGCCGATCTTGACGCCGTGACCGCAGTCGACCGCCGTGTCCTCGGGGTGGAACTTGCGGTTCGCCTTCTTGAACGGCTCGGATACGCGCTGCACGCGCTCGACGATATCCATCGACTCGAGCAGGAAGGGGTCGATCTTGGTGGTATCGCCCACCAGGCCGATCACGATTTCGTTCTCGCCGCGGGAAACATGGGTGATGAGGCCCTTGCCCTCGATCCACGAGATGAGATGGCCTACGGCCTCGTCAGATGCGCTTTTGCGCAGGATGGCGATCATGCGGCTCCTATCTTTCCAGACGGTGCGGGATGCTGCCGTCGATTAGTGCGTAGCAGAGCAGTGTATACCAACGGCCCTCATGAGCCATATATACGCACCTAAGTTTTACGCCCCGGATACAGTGTCCACTTTCGGGACGGGCCCGCGCCACCGGATGCCCCGAGGGGTACCGGCGCGGTCCCGTCCCGAAAGTGGACACTGGCGCCAGAGAACTCAGGACGCTATAATCATCTCTCGTGCGCCCCATTAGCTCAGGGGATCAGAGCGTCTGCCTCCGGAGCAGAAGGCCGTTGGTTCGAATCCGACATGGGGCACCATTGATGCTAGGGGAGAACCGCACGGATTGCCGTCGGTTCTCTTTTCGTATACATGCATCGAATTCGGGTCCGTTTTCGCATGAGGGGAATCCATGGCAGAAGAACCCAACGACCAGGCAGGGGACGCCCCGCACGACACCCAGGTGCTCGTAGGCCTCACGCTCGATGAGGTGCAGCAGCGCATCGATGCGGGCAAGGTCAACGTCAACACCGACCTTAAGACCAAGTCGGTCCGCGAGCTCGTCATCGAGAACGTCTGCACCCTGTTCAACCTCATCAACATTGTGCTCGCCGCGCTGGTTATCGCGACGGGGTCCTATAAGAACCTCACCTTCCTGTTGATAGTCATCCTCAACACCGGCATCGGCATCTTCCAGGCGCTGCGCTCGAAGCGGATGGTCGACAAGCTCACCCTGCTCGTGAGCAAGCGCGCAACCGTCATCCGCGGCGGCGCCGAATGCGAGGTCGACCTCGACCAGATCGTCCAGGACGACCTCGTGCGTCTTGGTCGCGGCGACCAGATTCCCGCTGACGCTGTCGTCGTCCAGGGCGAGGCCTATGTCAACGAGAGCCTGCTCACCGGCGAGAGCGACCTCATCCGCAAGACGCCGGGAAGCCACCTCATGAGCGGCAGCTTCGTTGACTCCGGTATCGTGTGCGCCCAGGTCGAGCATGTCGGTGCCGAGAACTACGTCGCCCGTATCAACAACGAGGCGAAGTACGTCAAGAAGGTCAACTCCGAGATCATGAACGCGCTGAACGCCATCGTGCGCTTCGCGAGCGTCATCATGCTGCCGCTCGGCATCGCGCTGTTCTACTCGAGCGCCCACGAGAGCTATGAGGCCTGGGCGCAGGCGTCGCCCGACTCCATGACGACCATGATCGATTGGCTCATGTCGGACACCGCCGCCTGGGGCGATATCTCGGCGGCGATTCTTTCGACCGTCGGCGCCCTGCTCGGCATGATTCCCCAGGGCCTCGTGCTGCTCACCTCGTCGGTGCTCGCTATCGCAACGTTTCGCCTGGCCCGCCGCAAGGTGCTGGCGCAGCAGCTCTACTGCATCGAGACGCTTGCACGCGTCGACGTGCTGTGCCTCGACAAGACGGGCACGATCACATCCGGTCGCATGGAGGTCGAGGGCGTCTACGTGCTCGGAGACGACGGCGAGGCGATGCTGGCCGAAGAAGCTGACGCCGCGCGCGCAGCTGCCGTCGACGCTGCGCTTTCCGGTATCGCCCGCGCCACGGAGGCGGATGCCAACGAGACCTGCCGCGCCGTGCTTGCATATTACGCGCGCCGCGATGCGGCGGGGGAGCGCGCCGTGACCGTCGTGCCGTTCTCTTCCACCAAGAAGTGGAGCGGCGCCACCTTCCCGAACGGCTCCTACATCATGGGCGCGGCTCAGTTCTGCCTCGATGCCGCCACCTTCGCGCGTGTCGAGGACATCGTCAACGGCTTTGCTGAGACCTGCCGCGTGCTCGTCATCGCGCGTGTCGACGGCTTCACCGATACGGGCGATATGTTGGGCGTTGCCACGCCCATCGGCTTCGTGACCATCCGCGATGAGATCCGTGCTTCCGCCGCGGAGACCATCAAGTACTTCAAGCAGCAGGGCGTCACCCTGAATGTCATCTCCGGTGACGACCCGAGGACCGTCTCCTCCATCGCCAAGCATGTCGGCATCCCCGGTGCCGAGGCCTATGTCGACGCGACGACGCTCGACACGCCCGCCCGCATCGATGCGGCCGTCGACCGCTATCACGTGTTCGGCCGTGTGACCCCGCAGCAGAAGCGCGAGCTCGTTGTTGCCCTGAAGCAACGCGGGCACACGGTCGCCATGACCGGCGACGGCGTGAACGACGTCCTTGCCCTCAAGGAGGCCGACTGCTCCGTGGCCATGGCGGCTGGTTCCGACGCCGCCCGCAACGTCGCGGAGATCGTGCTCGTCGACAACGACTTCGCCTCGATGCCCGAGGTCGTGGCCGAGGGCAGGCGCTCCATCAACAACCTGCAGCGCTCGGCGTCGCTCTTCCTGACGAAGACCCTTTTCTCGATGGGCCTTGCTGCCATCTGCATCTTCGCGCCGCCGTATCCCTTCCAGCCGATCACGATGACGCTCATCAACTTTTTCTGCATCGGTTTCCCGAGCTTCGTGCTCGCCCTTGAGCCCAACCGCTCGCGCGTGCGCGGCAAGTTCCTCACGAACGTGCTCAAGCGGGCGCTCCCCGCATCCGTGGCGGTGCTTGCCGCTTGCGGGCTCTGCATGTTCACCGGCTATGTGGGCTCCCTCGATATCCAGACGCTTTCGACCATGTGCCTCATCGCCACTGCGTCGGTCGGCTGCAGCCTTATCTGGAGGATCTCCTGGCCGTTCACACGTTTGCGCGCCGCGGTCTTTGTGTTCGTAACCGTCGGCCTCTGCTTGGGAATCGCGCTGTTCCCGGAATTCTTCTCCATTGCTCCGCTGTCGATCGGGATGCTCATCGTCACCGTGATCATCGCGCTCATCGGCGTCGGCATCTTCTTTGCCCTGGCGGTCCTTATCGATCGGGCGCCCGAGCGCCAAAGCCGCTCCGCCACGGGATTCGGCCGCGGCATCAAGATGTCGCTCGGACGCAGCGGCAGGAAGGTGACCTCGACGGGATCCTCGGTCAGGCGCGTGGCTAACCGCATCAAGGGTGCCGTATCCCGCACGCATGAGAAGCGCGACCTTGCGCGCGCCCAGGCCTCTGCGAGCGAGGAGACCGCGCGCGAGCGCAGCGATGAGCGGACCCGCCGCCGTCAGCGCGTCGTCAAGGCCAGCGGCGGCATCAAGGTGAAGATGGGGAAGAGCAAGAAGCGCTCGTAGGCGAGTGCCCGATGCTTGACTCCGTTCATGTCGCGCTTGCACTAAACGAACACCTCGTATACACGCCATCGGTGCGATGCGACGCGAGGTGGTATGCTTTTCGCGTGTGAGTCTATCTGTGAAATGAGGGAAGCCTTGATCTGCCCGCACTGTCTTAAGAAGATCGACGACGGCGAGAGCTTCTGCCCGTACTGCCATGGCTATGTCGGCAAGGCGTCGAACGATGAGTTCGTGTTCTGCGAGGGCTGTGGAGCCCGCCTGTCGATCCACGACCGCACCTGCCCCAAATGCGGCCGGCCGGCTCCGGGCATCCTTTCGACCGATTCCGCGGCCTCCGACCTTGCTGCAGGTAAAACGGCCAGCTTTCCGCGGCTGACGAAGAGCCTCATCGAGTCCGACGCGCCCCGTGTCGAGCCCGCATCCGCGGCTCGCACCATCGATGATTCCGTCGATCCCTCGTCGACGAACGTCCTTTCCCGCGAGGAGCTCGACGACCCGCGCGCAAAGAAGTGCAAGCGCCGCCAGCCGGTCGACGAGGATCCCTATCATCCTCACCGCCGCTCCTACGGCAAGCTCATCGCTGTGCTCGTGACGCTCGCCATCATCGGCGGGGGAGCGGCCTTCGTCGTGTACGACCCCCTCGGTGTCATGCCCGGGTTCTACGAATCGTTTAGGGCCGCCGCCCGTGAGGCCTTCCCGAGCCGTCAGCTCGGCGAGACCCCGACGGGTAGCGCGACCGTCCAGGACCCCGCAACGGCCGAAGGCGAGGCTGCCGAAGAAGAGGAGCCGCAGCCGATGACCGACGCCCAGGTCTTCGACGCGATCACGATCGCGTATCGTCAGCTCGATTCCTATAACGGCGAGGAGGCCATCGGCGAGGTCATCGATACCTTCAACAGCTATTATCTCGAGCCCGACCTGTCGGTGCGCCAGCAGCGCTCGCAGAGCGCCTACTCCCTGCGCGATTCCATCCAGCAGACCATCGACGACCTCGAGGCTATCCAGGCTCCCGCAGATACCGTCTACGCCGAGGACATCGAGCACGTCCACCAGCTTGCCGAGTGGATGTACGGCCGTGTCGACCAGATCTGCGCGTCCTGGGACGTCTCGCTTGCTATCCCCGAGGGCGAATCGACCCTTGCGCACGAGGACGAGATCCTGCAGCCCATGCGCGATGCCGGCAGCGATGACCTCTACAACTACGACGCCTATTACTACCAGTGGGAGCCGGTCCGAAAGGACTCTGCCGAGTAGCACCTGCAACCAAATGCGATCTGCGGCCGCCTCCGGGCGGCCGCTTTCGTATGCCAAACATGTGAACCCCTCCTGATTTGGTAAGATTATCGGGATATGTACAGCGTGATCGCCGAAGGGATCCTTGATGTTCGGAAGAAAGCTATATGAGCCCGCTTACACCGTGACCGGTGATGAGGTCGCCGTGATCGAGACGTCGCGCGGAACCATCCGCGTGGAGCTCGACGGCGAGGGCGCACCCATCCACGTCGCCAACTTCTGTGAGCTCGCTACCTCGGGCTTCTATGACGGCATCAAGTTCCACCGCTATGTTCCCGGCTTCGTCATCCAGGGCGGGGATCCCAATACGCGCAACATGACGCCTGAGGATGTGGCGGCGGGACGTCCAGGCCCCGATGGACGCCCCGGCACGGGCGGTCCCGGCTACTGCATCAAGGCCGAGTTCGCCACCAACCCCCGCAACAGCCATGTCGACGGCGCGCTTGCCATGGCGCGCTCCCAGCATCCCGATTCCGCGGGTTCGCAGTTCTATTTCTGCCTCGGGCCGCAGCACGGCCTCGATTCCGGATACACTGTGTTCGGAACCACCGTCGAGGGCCTCGATGTCATCTCGAGCCTTCGCGCCGGCGATGAAATCGTCCATGTAGAGATCGTCCATAAGGAGCACTAGTGAACGAACAGTATTTCGAGCGCGCCAAGGCTGCTTATCGCGCCGGCGACTTCTCCGCCGCTGCCAGCATGTTTCTCGCTGCCAAGGAGCCCAATGAGCTCGCCGGCGAGGCCGATCACCTGCGTGGTAACTCCCTGATGAAGCTCGGCCTGTACCCGGATGCCGCCCAGGCCTATACCGATGCCCTCGAGGACAACCGCTACGGCAAGGCGGGCGCCCTGCTCACCAACCGCGGCAAGGCCCTCGCAGCGGCCGGCGATCTCGAGGGGGCTGTCGACTCCTTCAGCGCCGCCACGAAGGACTCCCTGTATGCCACCCCCTACAAGGCCTACCTCGGCCTTGCAGGCGCGCTGCTCAAGCTCGACCGCGTGGCCGAGGCCGGCGTGGCCTTCCGCTCCGCTGCCATCGACGGGGCCAACCCGGCGCCCTCCTCGGCGCTGGCGAGCCTCGGCGACTGCTTCATCCGCCTCGGTCGTCCCGACGATGCCGTCGAGTCCTATCTGACGGCCCTCGAGTACATCAGCGCGCACGACGACTCCCGCGCCATCCAGGCCGGTCTCGGCAGCGCCTATATGGCCGCCGGCCGCGCTGCCGACGCCGTCGATGCCTTCGGCCGCGCCACCTCCGATGGCATCTACCAGCTTACCGAGGACCAGCAGCAGGCCTACGCCTCCGCACGCGACGCCCTTTCCGCACAGGGCTCGATGGCTCCTACGGCCCCGCAGGCGCAGGCTCCCGCGGCGGCTGTCGCCCAGGCGCCCGTCCAGCACGTCGATCCGCTCGACCCCATGGGCACCACCGGCAACTTCATGCCCGATCCCTCCGACACGGGCTTCTTCACCATCACCGAGTCCGAGATGATCCAGCAGGACCGTCGCGCCGCCAAGGTGCGCCGCAAGCATCGCCATACGGGCCTCAAGGTCTTCATCGTCATCCTCGTGCTGCTGGTCATCGCCGCTGCGGGCGCTGCATTCGCCTATACGCGCGGCATTGGCTTCCCCTCGCAGCAGGATGCCATCACGAAGCTCTTCAGCTCCGTCTCCCAGGGCGCCGACGCCTCTGAGTACGACCAGTACCTGTCGCCCAACCTCTCTGAGGACGCCAAGGCCATGATCGTGAGCAACATCTCCGGTCTCGGCGAGGCGACCCCTTCGGTCGTCGGTCTCGACGCCGGCATGACCGAGAGCGACGCCACGGTGGACGTCACCTTCGCCGCGGGCGGCACCGTCACCTACGATGTGCACTTCGTGCGCTCGAGCAACCACATCGGCTGGGCCGTCGAGTCCATGACCATGGACTTCGGCACCGCCGATACGCCCGAGAACACCGGCGATAACGCTGCCGCCGAGGACGATGCCTCCGCGACGGACGAGGGCTCCGAGGCCACCGAGACCGAGGTTGCCCCCGCCGAGGACGGCGAGGACGCCGCCGCCTAGCCCTCATGGATTCTTTACAAGCCGTGCCGCGCACCGCAAAGCGCGGCATGGCTTGCTCTACACTGCACAGGTAGGGCGTCTTTTGCCCAACCCGATCGACCACAAGGCCCAAGGAGCGGTTTTGTTTTCTTTGATGGACATGTTTTTCGGCCAGTACGGGGGAGACCTCGCCATCGACCTCGGCACGGCCAACACGCTCGTCTCCGTGCGCGGCAAGGGCATCGTCATCCGCGAGCCCTCCGTCGTCGCCATCGACAAGAACGATGAGCGAATCCTCGCCGTCGGCATCGACGCTAAGCGCATGCTCGGCCGTACGCCCGGAAACATCGTGGCCGTCCGCCCGCTGAAGGACGGCGTCATCGCCGACTTCGACGTGACCGAGGCCATGCTGCGCTACTTCATCGACAAGGCGAGCGAGAAGCGCTATCCGTGGACCCCGCGTCCGCGCGTCGTCGTGTGCGTTCCCTCCGGCGTGACGAGCGTCGAGAAGCGCGCCGTCTTCGAGGCCACGATCTCCGCCGGCGCCCGTCAGGCGTATTTGATCGAGGAGCCGATGGCCGCCGCGATCGGCGCCGACCTTCCTGTCGAGGAGCCCACGGGCTCCATGGTCGTGGACATCGGCGGCGGCACCACCGAGGTCGCCGTGATCGCCATGGGCGGCATCGTCGTGTCGCAGTCCATCCGCATCGCGGGCGATGAGTTCGACCAGGCGATCCTGTCCCATGTCCGCGACGCCTACAACCTCGCTATCGGCGAGCGTACCGCCGAGGACATCAAGATCAAGGTCGGCTCCGCCGTGCCGCTCAAGGACGAGCTCGACGTCGAGGTCAACGGCCGCGACGTCATCTCCGGCCTGCCCAAGACCGTTCGCATCGAGAGCGAGGAGATCCGCCGGGCCCTCAACAAGCCGCTCGACGAGATGACCAAGGCCGTCAAGGAAGCCCTCGACGCCACGCCGCCCGATCTGGCGAGCGACCTTATGTACTACGGAATCCTGCTCACCGGCGGCGGTGCGCTGCTGCGCGGTCTCGATGTTCGCCTGCGCGACGAAACGGGCGTTGCGGTCAACGTGAGTCCGACGGCTCTCGACAACGTCGTGAACGGCTGCGCCCGCGTGCTCGAGGCCAACGCGTTCGACGGCGGTTTCGTCCAGAGCAACGCTTAACGGAAGGTTTTATCGGTTGCCTCGTACTCAGAAGTATCCTTCCTCACATCTGAATACCAAGCGTCAATCAACGGGGATTCGCCCGTTGATTGTTTTATGCGTCGTCTCGATCCTCCTGCTCACGTTCTACATCCGTGAGGGGGATCGCGGGCCCATCCACTCCATCCGTTCGGGCGTTGTGACGGTGACGAGTCCCCTTCGGTTCGTCGGCTCGGCGGTTGCGACCCCCTTCAACGCCGTTGGGAACATCTTCTCGAACCTTACGGCCTCTCAGGAGACCCTAAGCGACCTTCAGGCCAAAAACGCCGAGCTCACCGCCCAGGTGGCCGAGCTCTCCGAGGCCCAGGAGACCGCGACGCGCCTCGAGGCGCTCGTGGGCCTTCAGTCCACCTATAACCTGCAGTCCACCGCCGCGCGCATCATCGGCGCCTCCGGTGACGCATGGTCCCAGACCGTGACGATCGACAAGGGTTCTGCCGACGGGTTCACCGTGGGCATGCCCGTCTGCAACGCCTACGGCGTGATCGGCCAGATCACCGAATGCGCGCTCAACGTGTCTACCGTTCTGCTCATCAACGATGAGTCCTCGGGCGTCTCCGCCATGGTCCAGAGCTCGCGCGCCCAGGGCATGCTGCGCGGCCAGGCCGACGGCAGCTTGCGGCTCGAATACGTTCCCGCTGACGCCGAGGTCAAGGTCGGTGACATCGTGATCACCTCCGGTATCGGCGGCGTCTTCCCCAAGGGCCTGCCGCTTGGCACCGTCACCTCCGTCGAGAAGAGCGATAACGACGTTTACTACACCATCAACGTGCGCATGCAGGCGTCGGCCGAGAACAACGAGGAGGTCCTCGTCATCACATCGCTCAATCCCGACCAGGTGGCCACCGACGAGGAGATCGTCGCCGCGAACGATGCCGAAGCCGCCCCTGCGCAGGATACGACCCAAGATGACGATTCGGCGGATTCTGCCGACGACGGGTCGGGCGACAGCGAGAGCGGGCAGGATGATACGTCGGAAGACGAGTATTCCGAGTCCGACGACTACGAGGAATAGGAGGGAGGACCATGCCGCTTCGCGAGACCACGCGTTCACTGCAGGGTGTTTGGATAATCGCCATCGTCGCAGCCGTGCTGCAGGTGGCCCTCTCGCCCCAGATTTCCATCCTGAACGGGACCGTCAACTTCATGATGGTCCTCTCCATCACCCTCGCGCTGACCGCAGAGCCGGGAACCGCCGTGATCATCGGCTTCGCTTCGGGCCTTTTCTTCGATCTCACCTCGTCTGCACCCGTGGGGCTCATGTCTCTCATCCTGTCGGTCGCGTCGTTCCTCGTGGCAAGCTCCGCTCACGGCGCGATGGGCGGCATCACGCGCGAGTCGATACGTCTCGTTGGCATCGCCCTGCTTGTCGCCAATCTGCTGTACGGCCTCTGCCTGTTTTTCATGGGCGTGCAGGGCGACCTCCTCTGGGCGCTTTTGGGTCACGGGCTCTCGTCGACCGTGCTCGACTTCCTGGTCGCGCTCATCTTCATGGCCATCGGCGGCGGATCGTCCTCGCAGCGCAGCTTCAGCACGCGCGGTGGCGCCTCCCGCTACAAGATGCCGCGATAGGAGGGCGTGCGCGCAGTGAATGCACAGGTCATCGTCATCATTGCCGGCGTCATCCTTGTCATCGCGATTATCGGGTCGCTGCTGTTCCTAAGGAGCGCTGGAGGTAGGTTCACCTACGATACGCAGCACGGAACGCGTCCGCGTGCCACCGAGGGCGAAGGCAACACGCCGGGTGTGGCCTTCAAGGGCCGCTTCACGATGCTCACTGCTGGCGCCGGGGCCATCTTCGCCGCCATCGTCGCCAAGCTCTGGAGCATGCAGATGGTCTCCTCCGACTACTACGAGGAGCTTTCCGTCCAGAACCAAACCCGCACCGTCACGACGCCCGCGCCGCGAGGCCGCATTCTCGACCGCAACGGCGAACCGCTCGTTATGAACCGTGCGAGCCTGACCGTCGCGGGCTATCGCGACCTCGCCGACAACACCGTGCTCGTGCGCCATCTGGCAAACGTCCTCGGCATGCCCTATATCGCCGTGCGCCGCAACATCCAGGACTACAACCAGGGCGCGCAGAGCCTCCATACCATCGCGAGCGACGTGCGTCGATCGACTGTGGCCTATATCCAGGAGCATGTGGCGGAGTTCGCCGGCGTCGAGGTTGTGGAGCGCACCGAGCGCGTCTATCCTCACGGCGAGCTCGCGGCCCATGTCCTGGGCTATACCGGCACCGTCACCCAGGAGCAGCTCGAGGCGCAGGAGGAGCGCCAGGCCTCCGGCGAGAGCACCGCGGGGTCCATCGAGTACCAGTCCGGCGACATCGTCGGTCAGGCCGGCGTCGAGATCCAATACGAGAACCTGCTGCAGGGCATCCGCGGCGAGCAGACCGTCCAGGTTGATGCTTCCGGCAACGTCACCGGCGCCACGGGCGCGGTGCCCCCAGAGCCGGGCAGCGACATCAAGCTGACCATCGACGTCACCATCCAGCAGGCCTGTGAGGACGGCCTCCAGCGCGCGATGCAGATCGCCCAGCAGCTCGGTAACGAGAACGCCACGCGCGGCGCCTGCGTGTGCCTCGACCCTTCGAACGGCGAGATCCTCGGTATGGCGAGCGCTCCGAAGTTCGACCCCTCCGTCTTCATCGGCGGCGTTTCCACCGATGTCTGGAACGTGCTGAACAGCGATGACGGCGGCCATCCCATGGTCAACCGCGCCATCGCGGGCGAATACATGTCGGCTTCGACCATCAAGCCGCTCTCGGCGCTCGCCGCGCTCGAGTACGGCATCATGGATGAGAAGCAGACGGTCAACTGCACCGGCTGGTGGACGGGCATGGGCGAGGCCAACGGACGCTATTGCTGGGACCACTCCGGTCACGGCCCCATGAACCTGCGCAACGGCATCGTGATGTCCTGCGACCCCGTGTTCTACGAGATCGGCAAGGGCTTCTACTACGACGAGCAGAATCCCGAGGGCCTGCAGGAGGTCTTCCGCCGCTGGGGCCTGGGCGACACCACCGGTGTCGACCTGCCCGCCGAAAGCGCCGGCCGCGTGCCCGATGCCCAGTGGAAGTACGATTACTTCTCCAACTGGGAGGCAGCTGACCGCGAGTGGAACGCCGGCGACATGTGCAACATCGTCATCGGCCAGGGCGACATCCTCGTCACGCCGCTCCAGATGGCCTGCGTCTACGCCGGTATCGCCAACGGCGGGCGCGAGCCGGTGCCGCACGTGTTCCTCTCGGCGCTCAGCCGTGACGGCGAGGGCGACGCGGTGACCTATGAGGCGCGCGACCGCCTGATCGGTGAATACCGCCAGGAATCCGATATGGAGCTCGTCCAGGACGCCTTGCAGGGCGTCATCTACGAGGAGTCCGCATCCCAGGCGTCCCACTTCACGAACCTCGATATCACGGTTGCCGGCAAGTCCGGCACCGGCCAGAAGACCGGCGAGGACGACTACTCGTGGTTTGCCGTCTACGGTCCGGTCGACGACCCGAAGTACGTCGTCGTGGCCCTTGTCGAGCAGGGCGGCTTCGGCTCCACCTCGGCCATCCACGCCGTGCGCCACGTGCTCGGCGTCATCTATAACCAACCCGATACCGCAGCGATCGACGCGGGCGACGGCTCGCGGTAGGGAGGCGATATGGCAACATCCGCACAACAGCGCCCGGCGGCACCATCGGCCGACGCGCTCAAGCGCGTCAACCGGAAGCTCGGTCAGACCCGCGGCTCGCTTGCTCGCTCCATCAACATCCCGGTGCTCCTTGCCGCGACCGCGCTCATCGCATACGGCGCGCTCGTCATCTGGACGGCCTCGCTCACCATCGCCGACGCCTCGTTTTCGCGCCATCTGCTCGGCATCGGCCTCGGTGCGGTGCTGGCAGTCTTCTGCTGGAACTTCGATTTCCGCGGGTTCGCGAACCTTTCGACACCGCTGCTCGTCATCGACCTCATCGTGATCTTCTCGCCCTACATTCCCGGCCTTTCGTACAACGCGATGGGCATGACCGGTTGGATCCAGATTCCGTTTATCGGCCTCACGTTCCAGCCTGTCGAGCTCGCGAAGATCATCACCGTGTTCATCGTCGCGGCGCTCGGCGCGCAGTACAACGGCAAGATCGATTCGGTGCGCGAGTACGTCAAGCTCTGCGGCATGCTCGCGGTGCCCTTCATGGCGATCATCCTCGCCGGCGACCTCGGCAGTGGACTCGTCGTGTTCTTCTCCGGCGCCATCGTCATCATGATGAGCGGACCCAAGAAGGAATGGGTGCTCTCGACCATCGCCATCATCATCGGTCTCGTGGCGCTGCTGCTTGCCCTCGACTCGGTGGTCGACAGCCTGCTCGGCCGCGACGTGCTGCTCAAGCAGTACCAGATGAACCGCCTGCTGGTGTTCATCGATCCGACTGCTGATACGTCTGATGCCGGCTACAACCTCATGCAGTCGCTCATTGCCGTCGGCTCCGGTGGCTTTTTCGGCAAGGGCATCGGCGCCGCATCGCAGGCGGGGGAGGGCTTTCTGCCCGAGGCCCACACCGACTTCGTCTTCGCCCTGCTGTCGGAGGAATTCGGCTTCGTGGGCGCCCTGCTGCTGCTCGCCCTGTTCGCCGTGCTGATCTTCGGCACGATCCGCGTCGCCTTCCGCAACGATTCCCTGTTCTTGAAGCTCGTCGCCGTTGGCATCGTGGGAATCTGGCTCTTCCAGATCCTCGAGAACATCGGCATGTGCATCGGCCTCATGCCCATCACGGGCATTCCGTTGCCGTTCATCAGCTTCGGCTCGAGTTCCATGATCATGCAGATGGCCAACGTCGGTATCGTCCAGTCCATCTGGCGGTCGCGTGCCAAGCCGGCATAGTCGCCGAGCCGCCCCGTATCTACCGTACCTAGGAGGAAAAGGTGCATCTTCCCGTCAACAGATTCGCCGAGGCCCTGAAGATGGGCGTGACGTCGCTGCGCGATTCCGATGAACCGGTGCGCATCGCCGTCTTCGTGGATTCCAGCGCGACGCCGTTTCTGATCAACACGATTCGCGAGGCGCTCGTCCCCCAAACCACCTCTGCGCTCGTCCGCGTCCAGATGCTGAGCGAGCAGCCCTCCGTCAAGGCCGACACGGATATCTCCATCGTCATTTCCTGCGGCTCCGAGGGCCTTCAGCAGGCGGTCCAACAGATCGTCGTCGCCGGCGCGCCCACCGTCGTGGTGAGCGAGTCGAGCGTCGAGGTGCCGTTCGTCGAGCAGGATACCCGCATGCTCGGATCCATCGCATCGACGAACAAGACCTATCTGCTCGAGGCGCTTGCGCGCTGGATCCTCGATCGCACCGAGAAGGACATCGCCTTCGCGTCGAACTTCCCCTTCATGCGTATCGCCGCCGCGAACCGCATCATCACCTCCTGCGCGCTTACGAACATGGCAACCGGCGCTTTGGCCTTTATTCCCGGCTCTGACTTCCCGGTCATGACGGTGGCGCAGCTCGGTATGATGCTCGACCTCTCCGCTGCCTTCGGCAAGCCGCTCGTGTTCGAGCGCGGCTACGAGGCCGCCGGTGTGGTCGCGGGCGCCTTCGTGTCCCGCGCCCTCGCTCGTGCGATCAGCGAGCAGGTGCCGCGCATGGGCTTCATCGTCAAGGCGCTTGTCGGCGCCGCGGGAACCGTCGCCATCGGCCGTACGCTCATGGCCGTCTATGAGCGCGATGTCGATTACAGCCGCGTCAACGAGGTTCTCGGCGGCGCGCTGTCCCGTGCTCGTGGCGCCCTTTCGAGCGTTATCCCCGCCGTCCGCACCGCCGCCGAGACGGGGAGGGCCTAAGTGAGGATCGCCTACGAGAACCGGTTCGCCGATATCGAGCCCCTGCTTCCGCGCGTCGAGAAGCCGAGCCGCTATATCGACCACGAGTGGGGCACGCTGTCTTGCCCCGACGCCGATTACCGCATCTGCATGATCTACCCGGACGTGTACGAGGTCGGCCTGCCCAACCAGGGCATCGCCATCCTGTACTCCGTCCTGAACGCCCAGGAGGGCATCTCCTGCGAGCGCGGTTACGTACCCTGGGTCGATATGGCAGACCTCATGCGCGAGGCGGGCGTGCCGCTGCTATCGCTTGAGGGAGCCGCCCCTGTCGCGTCCTTCGATGCCGTCGGCCTGCACATTCCCCACGAGATGGCCGTGACGAACCTGCTGGAGACACTCGACCTGGCCGGCATACCGCTGCGTGCGGCCGATCGCGGCGAGGATGATCCGCTCGTTTTCGCGGGCGGCCCGTCTGTATACAATCCCGAACCCTATGCCCCCTTCATCGACGCCATCCTGATCGGCGAGGGCGAGGAGCATCTTCCCCAGGTCTGCCGCGAGCACCGCGAGCTGCGCGATGCCGGTGCGAGCCGCGCCGAGATCCTCCGTGCGCTCGCGGACATCCCTGGCACCTATGTGCCGAGCCTCTACGAGGTAAAGACGGGGGAGGGCTGCGGACCCCACGGTCACGCCGTGCCGCTCGATGGCGCCCCTGAGATCGTCCATAAGCGCGTGGTCGCCGACTTCGGCGTCACCGACCCGGTACCCCAGTCGGTCGTCCCCTTCGCCCAGCTCGTGCACGACCGCCTTTCCATCGAGGTGCTGCGCGGCTGCGCTCGCGGCTGCCGCTTCTGCCAGGCGGGCATGACCTATCGTCCGGTGCGTGAGCGCACGCCCGACCAGATCGTATCGGCCGTGGTCTCGGGCCTGAAGAGGACCGGGTACGATGAGGTGTCGCTCACCTCGCTTTCTACCACGGACCACTCCTGCTGCGCCAGCGTGCTCGAGCGTCTGAACCGTCGCCTTGAGGATACGGGCATCCGCGTGTCCATTCCCTCGCAGCGCCTCGATTCGTTCGGCATCGACATGGCTGCGCGCGTGGCGGGCGAGAAGAAGGGCGGCCTCACGTTCGCTCCGGAGGCGGGCAGCCAGCGCCTGCGCGACATCATCAACAAGAACGTCACCGAGGATGACCTCGAGCGCGCCACCCGCGCGGCCTTCGAGGCCGGTTGGCGCCGCTGCAAGCTCTACTTCATGATGGGGCTTCCCGGCGAGACGGATGAGGACATCGTCGCCATTGCCGAGCTTGCCGACCGCACCTACGAGCTTGCCCGCGAGGTCGTTCCGCCCGCCCAGCGCGGCGGCATCTCAGTGTCGGTATCCTGCTCGGTCTTCATCCCCAAGGCGTCTACGCCCTTCCAGTGGTGCGCCCAGACGCCCGATGACGAGGTCAAGCGCCGCCAGCAGCTGCTTATCCACAGCGTGCGCAACCGCGCCGTGCGCGTTCACTACCATGACGCCGACACCTCGCTGCTCGAGGCGGTCCTTTCGCGCGGCGGCCGCGATATCGCGCCGCTGATCGAGGCCGCTTGGCGCCGCGGTGCGCGCTTCGACGCCTGGACCGAGCAGTTCGACCTCTCTCGCTGGGAGGAGGCCGCAACGGAATGCGGTATCGACCTGCGCGCCGTTGCCCAGACGCCCTGCGACCTCGATGACCCGCTGCCGTGGGACCATATCAGCTCCGGCGTCTCCAAGGGCTACCTGCTGCGCGAGTATCGCCGCGCCCTTGCCGGCGAGACCACGCCCGACTGCACGCGCACCAGCTGCACCGGCTGCGGCGTCTGCCCAACACTGAACGTTTCGAATGTCTTGGTAGGTGAGCGCAAATGAGCGAACAGGATTCCGCTGCCCGCTTCAGGTTCCGCGCACGCTACGTCAAGCATGGGCGCCTTGCCTATCTCGGCCATCTTGAGCTCGCGCATACCATCGAGCGCGTCGTGAGGCGCGCGGCATTGCCCTATGCAGTGACGCAGGGGTTCTCGCCCCATATGCGCGTAGGCTTCACCTCGGCGCTTCCCGTGGGTACGGCGTCGGATGCCGAGTACTTCGATGTGTGGCTCACCGACTACGTGCCGGCAGACGTGGCCTTAAGGCGTCTTTCCGCCGCGGCTCCCGCCGATATGGCACCCGTGGAGCTCAGCTACCTCGACCTGCGCGCGCCGGCCCTTACGGCCGAGATCACGCGCGCCCTCTACCGTGTGGAGCTCACGCCCGCACGAGGCGATGTCGATGCTGCTTCTGTTTCCGCAGCCCTTGAGCAGGTGATCGGGCAGGGGAGCATCCCATACGTGCGCGGGCGCAAGCAGAAGGAGCTCGACCTTGAGACCACGCTCGTCTCAGCCGATTGCAGCCCTTCCGACGAGGGCCGCATCGCGCTCGATCTGGACACGCGCGTGAGCAACGAGGGTTCGCTTCGCCCTGAGATCCTCATCGCGGCGCTCGACCGGGCGCTGTGTCCTGCCCATGAATTTGAAGGTCCTATTGTTTCGTCGGGAATCCAAGACCTTTACGCGTTTAGGCGCTATTCTGTTTGCAGGACTGCTCAGTACGTAGAGGACGCTGACGGATCCCTCTTGAGTCCTTTGCGCGCTGGCGAGACAACCTCTGCTCCCATCTCGGTCTCGTCTGTGCCGTCCTTGTGAATTAGCAGGGAGAATCCCATTTCCCCTTGTTGACGCACATATAACCTCCTGTTAGGATATTCGGCTGTTGCACTAACTGATGCATGAAGGGCAAAACAATGTACGCAATCGTTTCTACCGGCGGCAAGCAGTATAAGGTCGCCACCGATGATGTCCTGAACGTCGAGAAGATCGAGGGCGAGATCGGCGATAAGGTCGAGCTCCCCGTCATCTTCCTCAACGACGGCAAGAAGATCATCACGGATCCTGCCAAGCTTGCGAAGGCTAAGGTCACTGCTGAGATCGTCGAGCAGTTCAAGGGTGAGAAGCAGCTTGTCTTCAAGTTCCACAAGCGCAAGCGCTATCGTCGCCTCAAGGGTCATCGTCAGCAGCTGACTCGTCTGAAGATCACAAAGGTCCAGGCCACCTCGCGCGCCAAGAAGGCTGCCGAGGCCGAGGCTCCCGCGGCTGAGTAACCGCTTGAACTGAAGAAAGAAGGTAACCAGACATGGCACACAAAAAAGGTCTTGGTTCGTCCCGTAACGGCCGCGATTCCCACGCTCAGCGACTCGGTTGCAAGCGTTTCGGTGGCCAGACCGTGAAGTGCGGCACCATCCTCGTTCGCCAGCGCGGCACCCACATCCACCCGGGCGATAACGTCGGCCGCGGCAAGGATGACACCCTGTTTGCGCTCTGCGACGGTACGGTCGAGTACACGCGTGGCGTTAAGCATCGCGTGAATGTCCGTCCGGCCGTTGAAGCGTAGTCGACGCCCTTCGCAACATTCGCATCTACGGGAGACCCTTGGACGAACATCCAGGGGTCTCCTTTTTTGAAAGGGAGCCCGATGTCACAATTCACCGATATCTGCCGCATCAACGTTAAGGGCGGCGACGGCGGCGCCGGCTGCATGTCCTTCCGACGCGAGGCCTACGTGCCCAAGGGGGGACCCGACGGCGGCGACGGCGGTCGCGGCGGCAACGTGATCATCCAGGCGTCCGCTCAGCTCTCCTCGCTGATCGATTACCGTTTCAAGCACCATTTCCGCGCTGAGCGCGGCACCCACGGTCAAGGCTCGCGCCGCGATGGCAAAAACGGCGAGGACCTCATCCTGAAGGTGCCGATGGGCACAGTCGTGCGCGAGCTCGACCCCGATACACAGGAGCCGATGTACGAGATCGCCGACCTCACCCACGATGGCGAGCGCGTGATCGTCGCCCCGGGCGGCAACGGCGGGCGCGGCAACACGCATTTCGTGACCTCGACCCGTCGCGCCCCGACCTTCGCCGAGAAGGGCGAGCCCGCCGAGGAGCACTGGATCGAGCTCGAGATGAAGCTCATGGCCGATGCTGCCCTCGTGGGCATGCCGAGCGTCGGCAAGTCGTCGCTCATCGCGCGTATGAGCGCTGCTCGTCCCAAGATCGCCGATTACCCGTTCACCACGCTCGTGCCCAACCTCGGCGTCGTCCGCGCGGGTGACTACTCGTATGTCGTGGCCGATGTTCCGGGCCTGATCGAGGGTGCCAGCGAGGGTCGCGGCCTTGGCCATCAGTTCCTGCGCCACATCGAGCGCACGGCCCTCATCATGCACGTCGTCGATATGACCGGCGGCTTCGAGGGGCGCGATCCCGTTGAGGACTACCGCATCATCAATGACGAGCTTGCCGCCTACGCCTCCGAGCTTGCCGAGCGACCCCAGATCGTCGTCGCCAACAAGTGCGATGCGAGCGGCGTCACCGACAAGATCGAGGAGCTCAAGCGCGCCGCGATCGAGGACGGCCATGCCTTCTTCGCCGTATCCGCGCTGACCGGCGCCGGCCTGCAGACCCTCATGCTCGCCTGTGGTGAGCGCGTGAGCGAGCTTCGCCGTGAGCTCGCTGAGAACACTGACGGCGAGCCGATCGAGCTGCTCGATGAGCAGTGGGAGCGCCGTCGCCGCGAGCGCGACCGCGCCTTCAGCGTTGTTCGCGAGGCTGCAGACGTCTGGCGTGTCGTCGGCCGCGGTGTCGAGCGCCTGTGCGTGCAGACGGACTGGGAGAACGAGGACGCCGTCATCTACTTGCAGCACCGCTTGCAGCGTATCGGCGTCGACGATGCGCTCGAGGCCGCCGGCTGCAAGAGGGGAGACGAGGTCCGCATCACCGGATACGCCTTCGCCTACGAGGGCGCCGACGAGAACCCGTTTGAGGACTTTGAAGAACTCGATGGGCTCGAGGGCGAAGGGGAATGATGGCGCGATGAAGCCCGAGATCCCCCGCCTGCCCGAGCTCGGTGCCGACTGGTCGCATGAGTACCGGCTCGGCATCATGGGCGGCACGTTCGACCCCATCCACTACGGCCACCTCGTGACCGCAGAGCAGGCCCGCGAGGCGCTCGCACTCGACCTCGTGCTGTTCATGCCCGCGGGCAGGCCCGCCTTCAAGCTTGACAGCGATGTGACCGATGCCGAGGACCGCTATGCCATGACGGTCCTCGCCACGGCTGCGAACCCGGCCTTCGATGCAAGCCGCTTCGAGATCGATCGCGAGGGTGTTACCTACACGATCGACACCCTGCGTGCGCTGCGCGAGCACTATCCGGAGAACGTGAAGCTGTTCTTCATCACCGGCGCAGACGCAGTTCTCGACCTTGCCACCTGGCATGATGCCGAGGCGATGGCGAAGCTCGCGACCTTCATCGCCGCGACACGCCCCGGCTACGACATCGAGCAGGCACGCAAGCGGCTCGATGAATCCGGCGTGCCCTTCGACGTGCGCTACATCGAGATTCCCGCGCTCGCCATCAGCTCGACGAATATCCGCCAGCGCGTCCAGGCCGGGAAAAGCGTGAGGTACCTTACCTCCGAGTCGGTTATCGGCTACATTCGCAAGAACGGCCTGTACAATGTCCATAGGGTCGAGCGCGTCGAGGGGACGCATATCCGCTAGCAAGGGAGGTTCGAGTCATTGGCAGACTCGTATTCGATCGACGATAAGAAGGCGTATCTCGCTCGCATGCGCGAGATGCTCGACGTCCGCATGGGCGACCACCGCAAGCGTCGCAACCATTCGCTGGGCGTCGCGCGCACGGCCAGGAAGCTCGCGAAAACCTACGGCGTCGACCCGTTCCTCGCCGAGGCGGCCGGCCTGGTCCACGACTGGGATAAGGTGCTTGATAAGTCCGAGCTGCTTGCCCGCGCCGCGCAGTACGGTATCGCCATCGCCGGTTCGCCGACGAATGCCGTCGCGCTTCTGCACGGACCGGTCGCTGCCGTCGAGCTGCCGGAGCTCTTCGGCGAGCTGCCTGCCGAGGTCTTCCAGGCCGTGGCGCGGCATACGTCTGCCGCCGAGGACATGACCGATCTCGACATGGTCGTCTTCGTGGCTGATGCCATCGAGCCCATGCGCAAGGGCGATTACGCCGATGAGCTCCGCTCGCAGGTGGGCAAGGTCGACCTCACGCGGCTGTTCTTCAACTGCTTTAGCCAGGGCCTGATTTACGTCATGCAGACGCAGCGCTATATGTATCCGACCGCCATTTCCATCTACAATCGCTACGCGCTCGAGCTTGGGCGCTAGAAAGGCAATCATGACTGAGGAGAACCTGAACAATACCGAGAACGTCGACGAGATCGTCGAGGAAGCCTCCGAGCTGAACGAGGCAGATGCCACCCTCGAGGGCTTCGGCATCTCCGCCGACCGCACCGCCGCGAGCGCTTCGAGCCATGGCATCGAGGCCATCGAGGTCGCCCGCGTGGCCGCCTACGCCGCTTCCGAGAAGAAGGCCGACGACATCGTCGTGCTCGATCTGACCGAGCTTTCCGACATCTGCGACTACTTTGTGATCGCCACCGGCTCGAACCGCCGCCTGGCCGACGCCGTCATCGACGAGGTGGAGGAGCGCGTCGCCAAGTCCTGCAACGAGCACCCCTTCTCCATCGAGGGGCGCGATGAGGGTTCCTGGATCCTCATGGACTACGGCTCGGTCCTGGTCCACGTCTTCACCCCCGAGGCCCGCGACTACTACCGCCTCGAGAAGCTCTGGGGCGACGCCCCCACCCTCTCTCTCGACCTCTCCTAACCCCTTTGGCCTCTTTGGGGACGTAGCCAATAGAGGCCAACTGGAGATTTCGTATATATGCATGGCCCATCGGGCTCCCATGGAAGAACTTCTCCATGGGAGCCCGATATCATTTGCGCCTCTATCTGGCGGTTTGTCCGGCTGTTAGAACTCGTTGAACGATCGTTATATCGGTGTCGGAGCCCGGTAATGTTCGAACGCTTTCCTGTTTGATTCCCCGGATAGCCTACGCGTTGATAGCAATCTGGATGAAGCTTTCATCCAAGAAAGGGGAGACCATGCCGCGAGACCCTCGAACCTATTCGGAAACCGGGTTCTACCACGTGATCGTTAAAGGCGACGGGGGAATGACCCTATTCGACAGCGACGCAGACAGACTTACGTTCCTATCGATACTCGATTTCGCCCTGGGAACGTTCAATGTCTCCTTAATCGCGTGGTGTCTGATGAGCAACCACGTTCATATCCTGATTGAAGACCCCGAGCGACAGATGAGCGCCTTTATGCAGCAGGTTGAAACGTCCTATGCACGCTATTTCAACATCTCAAAGGGACGAAAGGGATCCGTGTTCCAAGGACGCTTTCTGAGTATCCCAATCATGAGCGAGGGGCAATTGCTTTCCTGCGTGTTCTACATTCACGACAATCCACTCAAGGGTATGGGTATAGACCCGGCAACGTACTATTGGAGCAGCCGCAGGGAGTATGTCGGTGTTGCCGAGAGAACGTCAACCGCGTTGATTCTCGAAATGCTCGGCGGCGTAAAAGGGTTTCTCGAAGCGAGCGAACACCGCCGCTTCAACACCTACTTCGTCAAAAATGGGAGTCGCATTCCGGACGACGACGTTGCGAACGCGATTCGTTCGGCGATCGGAGGTATCGAGCCGTCGACCATTCGTGGCCTGTCGAAACAAGACCGCGCGGACGCGATCAAGAAGATGCGGGGCATAGGGCTATCCGTCAAGCAGATCAGCCGAGCAACAGGTCTTGGCATCCGGACGATTGTCAGAGATGCCCGCTCCTAGCTGGCCTCATTGGGGACGTAGCCCCCGCGCGCCAAAAATGGCGCGCGGGGGCTACGTCCCCAATGAGGCCAGCTAGGATTTGTCGCGGCGGACGATGTCGGAGTCGAAGCGGGCGGCTCTTCCGAAGCCGACGGCGTCGCGGCCGAACTTCTCGCGGACCTTCTCCATGGTGACTGATAGCTCGCGACGGTCGCTCGTCTGCACGCCGCGCTCGTCGACCTCGCAGAACAGATCGGTCTGCACGCCGCCGCTCATATCGAAATCGCTCATGCCGAGGCCGGCAAGACGGATGTGCATGCCCTCGAACCAGATGGAATCCAAGAGCTCGAGCGCCACCGGCACGAATACGTTCTCGTCATCGGTCGGATGCGCGAGCTTCCGTTGAATCGTTCTGCCCTTACCGTAGCTGAACTTGAGCTTGAGCGTCACGGTTCGACCGGCAAGCCCGTGGCGGCGCAGCCGCCTGCCCACCGATTCGCCGAGCAGCGCGATGGCGGCATCCACATCGTCGCGATCGGTAAGATCGGTCCCGAACGTGCGCTCGTTGCTCACCGACTTCACCTCGTCGGGAGCATCGATCGGCGTCACCATGCTCACCTCGCGGCCGGCAGCTCGCAGCTTCATAAGCCCTGCATTGACCCCGAAGATAGGGGAGAGCACCTGTTCGTCCGCAGCTGCGAGCTGGCCTAAGGTATGGATGCCCGCCTGATGGAGCGCCGCCTCTCCCGACCTGCCGATTCCGCTCATGGCGCGCACGGGGAGCGGTGCCAAAAAACCCGCTTCGGTGCCCGGGACGATTACGGTCAAGCCCCGGGGCTTGTCGCGTTCGCTCGCGATCTTAGCCACGGTCTTGTTGCACCCAAGACCGATGGAGCAGGTCACGCCGAGTTCGCTTACGCGCCGAGAAATCCGCTGGCAGATCACGACGGGGCTTTCGGAGGAGTACCTGCCGGGCGACACGTCGAAGAACGCCTCGTCGATCGACACCTGATCGACATAGGGCGTCTCGTCGGCGAGAACCGCCATGACATTCGCGCTCATCTCGCGATAACGGTCGAAATGTCCATGGGTCCAGATAGCATGGGGGCACAGACGTTTAGCCTGCGCCGATGGCATGGCAGAATGCACGCCGAACGTGCGCGCCTCGTAAGAAGCGGTCGAAACGACGCCGCGCGATTCCGGGTCTCCGCCGACGATTACCGGCTTGCCGCGCCATTCGGGATGGTCGAGCTGCTCCACACTCGCAAAGAAGGCATCGAGATCGAGCAACCCGATCGCCGGTCCGCTCCACGCGCCGAACAGCGCGGATGCGAAGGCATCGGAATCGTATGTATGTTCGCCCTTCATGCCTCCAGTATACCCAATGTGGCCTCTCTGGGGACGTAGCCTGAAGGTGCCATTTTTGGCGCCTTCAGGCTACGTCCCCAGAGAGGCCATTTGACGAGCGCTTCATGCGCGGTTTGTGAAGGGCTTGCAAAATGGCCGTTAGTGGTCAAAATATGGTTTTGCCTGCGACCATTCCGAAGAAGTCACTCTCACGGACTTCACCTGCTCGGGTCGTTGGCGTATGATAACAACTTGTTTGTCTGTAGTTGCAGCAGCATGCTGCGTAGTTGGAGGAGTTATAAGTGGCAGTTAAGATCCGCCTCGCTCGTCATGGTTCCCACAAGCGTCCGTATTACCGCGTTGTCGTCGCCGATGCGCGTTCGCCCCGCGATGGTCGTTTCATCGAGGAGGTCGGCCGCTACAACCCGCTGACCAACCCCAAGACGATCAACCTCGACATCGAGAAGATCAACGACTGGAAGACCAAGGGTGCTCAGCTCACCGACGCCGTCGCCGCTCTCGTGCGCGCCGTCGAGGAGGGTCCGAAGACCGACACCACCGTCAAGAAGTCCAAGAAGCAGCTCGCCCGCGAGGCCGAGGAGGCCAAGAAGGCCGCCGAGGCTGCCGCCGCTGAGGCCGAGGGCGCTGAGGAGTAACTTTGTCCGAAGAGCTCAACGAGCGCGTCGATACTCCCGAGGAACTCGAGAACGAGGAGGAGATGCTCTCCGATCGCATCGCCGACCTCGTTGAGTACCTCGTCGTCAATATCGTCGACGACGCCGATGCGGTGAGCCTTGAGGTCATCGATAGCGAGTCTTCCTCGACTATCGAGGTCACGGTCGCTCCTGACGACGTGGCCAAGGTAATCGGCCGTCATGGTCGCACCATCAAGGCGATTCGCACGCTGTCTCGGGCGCTTGCCGCCCGTCTCGGCACTTCGGTTGAGGTGGAGGTCTTGGGGTAGCCTTGACGATCGCTTACCGAAACATAGCCCGTGTGGTCGCACCCCACGGGATCAAGGGGGAGGTCTCCGCACAACCGCTGCGGGGGCTTCCCTTCCTTTTGCATGAGGGCATGACCGTGGCGCTCACGCCGCCCGCGCTCGACCGCGACCGATTCTGCCGCATCGTGTCGGCCGACGCCATGAGCGGGCTCGTCCGCTTCAGCGGTGTCGATACCCTGGATGATGCGGAGAAGGTCGCCGGCTGCCTCGTCCTCGCACGCGAGGACGAGCTCGATCTCGGACCCCTCGACGCCGCCGCGGAAGATCTGATCGGCCGCCGCGTCGTCGATGAGCGCTATGGCGATCTCGGCACCATCACCGAGATCATGGAAACGCCTGCCAACGACGTGTGGGTCTGCGAGGGCTCCGCCTACGGCGAGGTGCTCATCCCCGTCATCGAGCCCGTGCTTGACAGCATCCCCGATGCCGGCGACATCTTCGTTCACATCATGGACGGCCTGATCGACCTTGATACCCCGGACTCGAAGGAGCGGCCATGATCGTCGAGACCCTCTCGGTCTTTCCCGAGATGTTCGAGCCCTACATGAGCTCCTCGATTCTCGGACGCGCCCGCCGAGCGGGTCTGTTCGACTTTGCCGCCTACGACCTGCGCGACTGGACGCACGACCGCCATCGCACCGTAGACGATGAGCCCTACGGCGGCGGTCAGGGCATGCTCATGAAGGTCGAGCCGCTTGCGGAAGCCATCGAGGACATCGCCTCGAAGGGGCCCAAGCCGCATGTGGTGTTCTTCACGCCCTGCGGAGAGCGCTTCGACCAGCGCATCGCCGAGCGTCTAGCCACCTGCGAGCGCCTGCTGCTCGTTTGCGGGCGCTACGAGGGGATGGACGAGCGCGCCTATTCCTTTGCGGACGAGCGCCTCTCCATCGGCGACTATGTGCTCACGGGCGGCGAGCTGCCCGCCATGGTCGTCGCCGACGCGGTGATTCGCCTGCTTCCGGGCGCACTCGGCGACGATATGTCCAATGTCGACGAGAGCTTCTCCGGCGGTCAGACGGGCGGCCTGCTTGAATACGAGCAGTACACGCGCCCGTCGACCTTCCGCGGTGCCGGCGTGCCCGAGGTGCTGCTTTCCGGCGATCACGCCAAGGTGGATGCCTGGCGCCGTAGAAACGCCATCGAGCGCACCTGCCGCTGGCGGCCCGATCTGCTGGAGGCTGCCGCGCTCTCCGATGCCGAGCGCGCCTATGCCGAGGAGCTGCTCGCGCGCTATCATGATGCAGATGGCCAAGCCGAAGCGCAGCGCTCCGACACCGAGGAAGAGGTGCAAGCATGACATCACATGGCAACTCATTCGTACGAGGTGTACTCGAGTGGGTGGTGGTTTTTGCCGTCGCCATCTGCGCGATGCTTCTGCTGCGCACCTTCGTCATCGAACCCTATATCGTGCCCACCGGCTCGATGGAGACGACCATCGAGATCGGCGACCAGGTCTTTGCCCAGAAGGTCACGGTGAACATGGGCATGATGCCCGAGCAGGGCGACATCGTCGTCTTCCAGAACCCCGACGAGTCGAACGACCATGAGGTGCTCGTGAAGCGCGTCATCGCCACCGCCGGCCAGACCGTCGACCTGCAGAACGGTCAGGTCCTCGTCGACGGCACGCCCCTCGACGAGTCCTATACCCAAGGGCAGAGTTATCCGCTTGCAAGCCAGGCGCCCGGGGTGCAAATCAGCTACCCCTACACGGTACCCGAGGGCTGCGTGTGGATGATGGGCGACAACCGCGAGCACTCGGCCGATTCGCGCTACTTCGGCCCCGTGACGCAAGACGAGCTCATCGGCGTCGTCGTGCTCAGGTACTGGCCGCTCACGCGCATCGGCACGCTTTAGCAAACACCGACAGAGCCCGCTCGGCCCGCATATCACCTTCGATATGCGGGCCGGTTCATATCGCGTCGAGCCCTTGCAGGACTTTCCTGTAAAAATCTGAGCTCACGTTCTCAGCTCGTCCGCAACACAAGCGGATGGGCTATCATGTTGGCTTGTATGAACATAACCGTCGAGGGGACCACAAGGATGGAAAACTCCGCCCTCTCCTTCCAGGAGATCATCTTGCGCCTCCAGCAGTACTGGGGCAGCCATGGTTGCGTCATCATGCAACCCTATGATTCCGAGGTCGGCGCCGGCACGTTCCACACGGCCACGACCCTGCGCAGCCTCGGTCCCAAGCCCTGGCGCACCTGCTACGCGCAGCCCTGCCGCCGTCCCGCTGACGGCCGCTACGGCGAGAACCCCAACCGCATGCAGCACTACTACCAGTTCCAGGTGCTCATCAAGCCGAGCCCGGAGAACTCCCAGGAGCTCTACCTCGATTCGCTGAAGGCCATCGGCCTCGACCCCGCCGACCACGACGTGCGCTTCGTCGAGGACGACTGGGAGAGCCCGACGCTGGGCGCCTGGGGCCTCGGCTGGGAGGTGTGGCTGAACGGCATGGAGGTCACGCAGTTCACGTACTTCCAGCAGGTGGGCGGCATCGAGGTCGATCCCGTTCCCGTCGAGATCACCTACGGCCTCGAGCGTCTCGCCATGTACGTTCAGAACGTGACGTCCGTCTACGACCTTGTGTGGAGCTACCTGCCCGACGGCACGCCCATGACCTACGGCGACGTGTTCCTCGAGAACGAGCGCGAGTTCTCGGCCTACAACTTCGAGGTCGCCGACGTCGAGATGATGCGCCAGAAGTTCGACGACTACGAGCGCGAGTGCCATTCCTGCCTCGATGCAAAGCTGCCGCTTCCCGCGTACGACTGCGTCATGAAGTGCAGCCACGCCTTCAACATCCTCGATGCCCGCGGAGCCCTGTCCGCCGTCGAGCGCGCCAACTACATCCTGCGCGTCCGCACCGTCGCCAAGGCCTGCTGCGAGGCCTATATGGCCGAGGTCGTCGGCGCTGACGATTCGGAAGGGGAGGTCGCCTAACATGGCCGAGACCCGAGACTTTCTGTTCGAGATCGGCACCGAGGAGATGCCCTCCGCGCCGCTTATGAACGCCGTGAAGCAGCTGCCCCGCCTGGTGTCCGACGGCCTCGATGCCGCCGGCCTGGCTCATGGCAACATCCGCATCGTCTCGACCCCGCGCCGCCTGGCCGTGCTCTCGAGCGTTGCCACCGAAACCGATGCCATCCACGACATCAAGCGCGGTCCCGCTGCCAACATCGCCTTCGATGCCGACGGCAATCCCACGAAGGCCGCCGAGGGCTTCGCGCGCAAGTGCGGCATCGCCGCCTCCGAGCTCATCCGCCGCGAGGACACCGACGGGCGCGAGTACATCTTCGCCGAGAAGGATATCCCCGCAGCGCCGGCCATGCCGCTGCTCTCCAAGCTCTTCCACGACGTGATCGCCAACCTCGAGTGGCCCAACTACCGCAGCCAGCGCTGGGGCACCACGCACGAGACCTTCGTGCGCCCGATCCGCTGGATCTGCGCCCTGCTGGGCAGCGAGGTCATCCCCGTGAGCTACGCCGACGTGACGAGCGGCAACACCACGCGCGGCCACCGCGTGCTCGGCCCCGGTGAGCATGTCGTTTCCGAGCCCGCCGTCTACGAGCAGGTACTCGAGGAGGCCGGCGTCCTTTCCGAGGAGCGCCGCCGCCAGGTGATCGCCGACGGCATCGCGAAGATCGAGGCCGAGCGCTCCGGCGCGCATGTCGACACGCCCAAGAAGGTCCTCGACGAGGTCGTGAACCTCTGCGAGTGGCCGACTGTGCTCGTCGGCACGTTCGACGAGGAGTTCCTCCACGTCCCGCACGAGATCATCTGCGAGTCGATGCTCTCCAACCAGCGCTATTTCCCGATCTACGACGCCTCCGGCGCCCTTACCCGTGAGTTCGTCGTGGTCGGTAACGGCAAGCCCGAGAACGCCGCCGCTATCATCGACGGCAACGAGCGCGTCGTGCGCGCCCGCCTCTACGACGCCAAGTTCTTCTACGACGAGGACCTCAAGATCCCGCTCGAGGACTTCCGCGAGCGCCTCGCCAAGGTCGGCTTCCAGGAGAAGCTCGGCACCGTGCTGCAGAAGTCCGAGCGCATGGAGGACCTGGCGCTCGCCATCGCCTCCGCTGCCCGCATCGGGGCCCATGCCGCCTCCGACGCGCAGCGCGCTGCCCATCTTGCCAAGGCCGACCTCGTGAGCTCTGCGGTCGTCGAGTTCACGAGCCAGCAGGGCGTCATGGGCGGCTACTATGCGAAGGCGGCAGGGGAGAGCGACGAGGTCGCTGCCGCCATCCGCGATCATTACCGCCCGCGCTTCGCCGGCGACGAGCTGCCCTCCGGCATCGCCGGCTGCATCGTGGCCGTTGCCGACAAGCTCGATACCATCGCCGGCATGTTCGCCATCGATGAGCCGCCCACCGGCTCGAAGGATCCCTTCGCCCTGCGCCGCAGCGCCATCGGAATCCTGAACATCCTGCGCGAGCGTCTGCACTGCGGCTACGAGGAGCTTGTCGGACCTGCGCTCGACGCGTACGCCGACCAGGGTCTCTCCTTCGATAAGGACGCTGTCGCCCAGGCCGTGTGCGCCTTCATCAAGGGCCGTATGGAGCAGATGGCGCGCGACGAGAAGATCGCGCCCGATACGGTCGCTGCCGTTTCTGCCGGCGCCGTGTCCGCGCCGGTCGATTACTTCGCGCTCGCTCACGCCCTCGAGGACGCCCGTGAGAGCGATCCCGAGACCTTCGAGAACCTCGCGACCGCCTATGCGCGCGCGAGCCATCTGGCCGACGCCTCGCTCGGCAGCGAGGTCGATGAGAGCCTTATGGGCGACGCCGAGCGCGCGCTCATGCACGCGACCGACGCCGCGGGCGAGTTTGTCCAGATCGCGCTCGAGAAGAAGGATTTCCAGCAGCTGATCTCCGGTCTTGCCGCCCTGCGCGAGCCGATCGACCGCTTCTTCGACGACGTCATGGTTATGGACGAGGATGTCGCGCTTCGCGAGAACCGCCTGCGCCTCCTCAATCGCTTCGAGGCGGTCTTTGCCGGCATCGCCGACATGGGTGCGCTCGCCAAGAAGAAGTAGCGCGCTTCCACGATCCGCACATGAGGCGCGGCCGACGGCAGTATCGCCGTCGGCCGCGCTTTTCATTACCGTTCGTATACCGCCGGGCTTATCAGCCGATCGCTCGCAGCGCCGCCTGCTGAGCCTCGTCCAGTGCGGGCATGAGCGAACGGGCGCCATCGAGGTCGCCTGCCCGAGTATCTGCAAGGATCTTCATAGCGAGGTCGCGCACCGGCACGAGCGACAGGTTGGCGCTCACGCCCTTGAGCGCATGCGCGGAGGCTTCCGCCGCCTCAAGGTCACCGCGCTCAAGGGCGTCTTTCAAGCCGGCATACGAGCCATCGGCAGCATACAGGCCGAGCAGGCGGTCAAACAGCATCTCGTTGCCGAGCACGCGGGAGAGCGCGTCGTCGACGTCCATACCGGCTGCAATCAAAGCATCGCGATTCATCTCAAGCTCCTTATCTCGAGACGGGCAGAAAAAGTAACGGCTGGCCTCTCTGGGGACGTAGCCGGGAGGCGCCATGCCGGACACTGCGACGAAGTCGACATCCGAGACTCCCGGCATGGCGCCTCCCGGCTACGTCCCCAGAGAGGCCAGCCAGAGAGGCCAGCAGGCACGCGGCGAATGTCCGAAAACATCTCCGTCCTGAAAGTGGACATCAGGCGTAGAGGCGGTGGAGTTCGGGTTCGACGTGGTCGAAGGCGGCGAGGAGGGCGGGATTGAAGGTGCCGCAGGCGCCTTCGTGAATCATGGCGAGGGCACGCTCGCGGCTGAAGGACTCCTTGTAGCAGCGCGGGCTCAACAGCGCGTCGTACACGTCGGCGAGCGATACCACCTGGGCCCAGATGCTGATCTCGTCTCCGGCAAGGCCGTCGGGGTAGCCTCGGCCATCCCAGCGCTCGTGGTGGTGCCGGGCGATATCACGGGCATACGTGAAGGCTGGGATGTCCGCCACGGCGGGAATCATACCGAGCAGGCGCTCCCCCTGGAGCGTATGCGTCTTCATGATCCCATATTCCTCGTCGGTAAGCTTGCCCGGCTTGCTCAGAATCGCATCGGGGATGGCGATCTTGCCGACGTCGTGCATGATAGCCGCCAGTGAGATATCGTCGATCTCGTCGGACGTCAGATCGCGGCCGAGCTCAGTGCGGGTCAACATGGTATGCGTGATGTCGTGGATGCGACGCACGTGCTCGCCCGACTCGCCGTCGCGAAATTCGATGGCCGCGGCGAGCGCCTCGATCATCGACCGGTTGAGCTCGATGATCTTCGCCGCACGGCGCAGGAGTTCCTCCTGCTGGTCGCGCACGACGCCCGAGAGCCTGCGGCGGGCGGCGTAAAGCTCGACGACGCTCAGCACGCGTCGGCGGACGACGAAGGGCACGACGGGCTTCTCGATGACATCCATCACCCCGAGCTCATAGGCGCGGCGCATGACCTCGCCATCGGCCTCGGCGCTGATCAAAAACACCGGCACCTGTGCGAGAAGCCCCGCTGCAGCAACCTGTTCGAGCAGGCCCAGGCCGTCCACATGGGGCATACGATAATCGAGCAGGATCGCGCTGATGCTGCCAGGGGAGGCGAAGATGCTCTTCAGGCCCTCACGGCCGTCCTCGGCCTCCTCGATACGGTAGACATCGGAGAAGATATTGCCCAGAACCAGCCGGTTCACCGGGTCGTCGTCGACGATGAGCATCGTATCGGGCTCTGCAAGCGCGAAGTCCGCAAGCGCAGAAGCAACCATATCGCCGGCAGTCCGTCTGTCTTCCATACCACTCCTCGCTCCCGCAGGCCCATACCTCCGTCTTAGCATATCAATGCGGGCGGGGTACCTAACCGAGATGCTCTCCGTGCTCGACCTTTAGCGACGGGTCGAATGTCTTGATGCAGATAGAGTTCTTCCCGTTGCGCTTCGACGTATACAGGGCGTTGTCCGCCTGCATCATAAGGCCCTCGAGCGACACGTCCTGGCTGCGTGCGCAGACGACGCCTACGCTGCAGGTCAGGCGCTCTCCGATCGCCGCCTTAGACCTGCGGGCGAATTCCTCCCGAATACGGGTGAAGCGCTTCTGGAGCACGGCGTCGTCCACCAGGCTGTCCAGCAGCACGAGGAACTCGTCGCCGCCGTAGCGGGCGATGATATCGGAAGGGCGGAACTGCACCGACAGCAGACGGCCGAGCTCGGCGAGCGCACGATCGCCGGCCTGATGCCCGCGGGAATCGTTGACGTCCTTGAAGTCGTCGAGGTCGATGAAGGCGAGCGAGCACGAGACCTCGGGGTTCATGGAGCCGATGTAGGAGCGCGCACGCTCCATGAAGGCACGGCGGTTATAGAGGTTCGACAGCGTATCGCGCGTGCTCAGGCGCTCGTAGCGCGCCTTCACGTCGTAGGAGCGCAGACGAAAGCTCATGACCATGCGCGACAGGCAAAGCGAGAACAGGATGCCCGCCACCATGCCGAAGAGATCGAACTGCGCGATCTCGGGATCCTTGACCGTCACCACGAGCACGCAGTAGACGGCCTCGGCGAGCGCGAACAGCCCAAGCCCATAGCGGTCGGGAAGGATGAACAGACCGGTCAGGGCGACGCACACGAGCTGCACGAAGATGCTTGGGTTCGAGGGCCCGCCGACCGTATCGAGCAGGATCGCGAAGGTGTACAGGAAAACCTCGAACAGGATGCACAGGGCGGTGACGCCCCAGGGAGCCGCATGGCGCAGCCCGAGCCAGCAGATGGCGCACACGCTGATGCTCGCAAGCAAAAACGCAATATGATAGGGGGACGGCTGCCAGTCCGAGATGAGAAGCGTAGCGGATACCATCAGGACCGCCAGAAGCACGATGACCATGATGGTGACCAACCTGAGGAACCGCGCGTTGTCGGCAGCGATCTCGCGCCGGCCTTCGACAAAATACCGCCGCTTGCTTGCCATATAGCCTTTCAGAGCGCTCAGCACCCACATCAAGGGACATCCCTCCACAACGGCCGCGCAGGCCGCGATGTGAACCCGACCAGGGGATCTACGTTGATAATGAGATAGTAGTCTACCCATACGGAGGATGCGCCTGCAGGGCGTTTAACGAAGCAACAAACAGGCTAAACGGTTTGTTGAAGCTCGGAATCAAAGTGGTTCAGCCGCTAAGACGCACGCGTTGTAAAACTATAGTGAGGTGCGAGATGCCCTGATATAGTGGGGTGTCATTTACGCATGGTAACGCTTGCGGTCGGAGGTGGATGCCCATGCACAACGCAGGTACGGGCCGCCACATGGCCGAAGGCGGTCGACTATGCAGCAGGTAGCACGGCAGGAGAAGAAATACCTGACCGACGTCGCATCCGCGACGCGTCTTCGCGGGCGTCTCCGTCATGTGCTCCATGAGGACGAGCACGGCGGGGCAGACGGCTATCGCGTGCGCTCCCTCTACTTCGACACGGTTAACGACCGCGATTACGAGGAGAAGTTCGCGGGAACCGACCCTCGCCGCAAGGTCCGGTTGCGCATCTACGACCCGCACGCCGAAAAGGCTCTGCTGGAGATGAAGCAGACATCAGGGGAGCATCAGCTCAAGCGCTCGCTTGAGCTCAGCCGCAACGAGGCGAAGCGTCTGATTACGGGCGACCTGTCGTGGATGCCCAGGCGTCCCGAACCCTTCGCCGCCGAGATGTACGGCGTCATCCAGATGCACGGCTACCGGCCGAAGGCCATCGTCGAGTACCGCAGGCGCGCGTTCGTGGCGCGAGAGCTCAAGACGCGCATCACCTTTGATAGCGACATCCGAGCCACCTAGGCGAACATCGACATCTTCGATGAGAACCTCTGCCTCTATCCCGTGCTCGACCCGTTCAACGAAGTGCTTGAGGTCAAGTACAACGGGTTTCTGCTCGGCTACATTCGCCAGGAGCTCAACGCCATCGAGAAGCGCCCCATTTCGGTCAGCAAGTACGCCCTCGCCCGTGAGCTCTCGCACACCTCCGCGGGAAGATAGCGCAGCTGCGCTGCAAGGAAGGATAGTCATGAGAGAAGAGCTGTATCAGCTGCTGCAGGGATCGTCTTCGGTCATCGGCTTCGAGGACGCGCTCATCAGGATCTGCTTCGCGATCGTGCTCGGTCTCGCGATCTTCGTCTCGTACTGGATCTCGCACGCCGGAACGATCTATTCGCAGAAGTTCAACGTCAACCTCGTCACGCTCACCGTCCTCACCACGACGGTGATGATGGTCATCGGCTCCTCGATCGCACTGTCACTCGGTATGGTGGGCGCCCTGTCTATCGTCCGCTTCCGTACGGCCATCAAGGATCCTCGCGATACGACCTATATCTTCTGAGCGATCATCTGCGGCATCTGCTGCGGCGTCTCGCAGTTCATCGCCGCCGCCCTCGGCACCGCCGCCGTGTTCGTGGCCATGCTCATCCTCGGCCGCATCCGCAACGACGAGCGCACCCTGGTGATCGTCCGTGCCGCCCGCGCGCACGAGCTCGCCATCGAGGGCAAGATCTACACCTATCTCAACGGCAAGGCTGTCCTGCGCGTCAAGAACACGACTGACAGTTCCGTCGAGTTCATCTACGAGGTGACCCGTCGCATGCTCGCCGACGCCCAGAAGGGCAAGACCGAGCTGCTCACCGACGCCATCTACGAGATCGGCGACGTCGATTATGTCAACATCGTCACGCAAAGCGACGAGATCGGAAGCTGACGGTGAGTGCTCATGCGTAAACGCCTCATAGCGCTTGCCATACCGGTGCTGCTGATCGGCGCCGCACTTGCCGCTACCTTGCTGCAGCAGCAGGCGACGGCACCCGACGCTGCCACGGAGCAGCGAAGCGCCCAGCATGAATACGCCGCGCATGTCGAGGACCTCCCGGAGCGCGAGCGCTCCGCCGCCCAATCCGTCTCCATCGCGGCCGATACCTTCGCCACGCATCTGCCGCTCGTCTCCATCGAGACCGGTGGCCAGTAGATTCCCGGCGATGTGGCGGTCGACGATGACGGTCACGCCGTCATGCGTGCGGATGGTAACCATGAGCTCACCACGACTCCGGAAGGGAAGGAGGATGCGACTGTCACGATCTCCATCTACGACAACGACGGCCATGCGAACCGCCTTTCCGATGAGCCCGCGGTGCAGACCCAGACCCTCATCCACTACCGCGGCAACAGCTCGCGCCGGTTCCCCAAGCGCAACTATTCCCTGCATTTCGTTGATGAGAACGGTGAGAACGCCTCGTATGAGGCCATGGGCATGCCGGCCGACAACGGCTGGATCCTGAAAGGCCCGTATCTCGACAAGTCGCTTCTACGCAACTACCTGTCCTACACCGTGTTCAGCAGCTTCACCAACTACGCACCGCGCGTGCGCTTCTGCGAGCTGTTCGTCGACGGAACGTATCGCGGCGTGTTCCTGTTTATGGAGGCCGTCGATGTCGGCGAGAACCGCATCCCGCTGACCGAGGGCCAGACGAGCGTGAACGCCGTGCAGGATGGCGGCGTGGAGACGAGCTACCTGCTGCGCCTCGACCGCTACGACATGGATGCCCAGACGATCGATTCGCTCGGGTCGCAGGTGGGCCTCATCGAGTCGTCCATGGCCATCGAGTACCCGAACCAGCTCGACCTCACCGAGGCGCAGAAGACTTGGATCACCAGGGATTTCAGCGCCTTCGAGAAGGCTCTTTACTCGTATGACTACGACACCGCCGAATACGGCTACGCGAACTACATCGATGTGGACAGCTTCATCGGCTACTTCATCGCCAACGAGTTCTCGCTGAACAGCGATGCCGGCTTGTACTCGACCTACCTCTACCGCGATGTCCGCGGCAAGATCTGCATCGGGCCCATCTGGGACTTCAACAACGCCTACGACAACTACGTCGAGTACGACTACAGCGATGCCTCGGGCTTCACGATGGTCGACCGCCCCTGGTACACGATGCTCTTTCGCGACGAGGACTTCTGCAAGCGGGTCATCAAGCGCTACCGCCAGCTTCGCCGCGGCGTCCTTTCCGACGAATACCTGCAAGCCTTCATCGACGATGCCCTCGACTACCTCGGCCCGGCCATCGAGCGGAAGTGGCGCGTCTGGGGGTCGAGCTTCGACATCACCATCGTCGACGAGGGCCATCGCCTGGAGCCGCTCGACCGCAACCCGAAGACCTTCGAGGAGGCCGTCGCCGACCTCAAGGACTTCATCGGGAGACGCGGGTCGTGGCTCGATCGCAATATCGAGAACCTGAGGCAATAATCCCATGAGTCCGCCGTCAAGATGGACAACCACTGATGGCGTGCGAGCCGTTCGATAAGGAGGTGAACACATGAAGCGTTTTATCATCGTGACGGTCATCATGGTCGCCTGCGCCCTCGGCGTCACCTATCTGGTCCTCTACAAGGGCCTCGACCTCTGGCTGCTCCCGCATTCGTCGAACATCGACGTCCCGTTTCGCGTCGACGGAGCCGATATCGTCGCGCTCGACGAAGACGGAGAGGAGCATGTGTTCACCATGCGCGGCGTCGATATCGGGGGCGCCGAGCCCGGTCACTTCGCCACCGAGCAATCCACCGACTGTGAGACCTACGAGCGGTGGTCGACCTCATAGCCTCGATGGGCGGCAACACGGTGCGCGTCTACATGCTCATGGCGCCCTCGTTCTATGAGGCGCTCGCCGCCCATAACGAGGACGCCGCCGAACCGCTCTACCTGCTTCAGGGCATCTACCTCGACGATTACGCGGCCTACTCGCATATGGACGGCTTCGACGACGGCTATATGGGCACGCTGCGCGGCCTCATCGGCCAGCGGCGACGCTGGCACACCGGCCTCTACGAGAGCATGCGCAAGCACGAGCACATCTTCGCGAACCACCGGTACAGCCTCGTCGGATCGATCTCCTACGGCTATTTCCTCATCTACGAGTTGTGGTCGCCGGTCATCGAGCTCGCCGGCATCTTGACGGTGCTTATAGCCTGCGCCTTCAACTTCATCAACGTGCCGCTCACGATCTTGTTCCATCTCATCTACGCGATCTTCGGCGCGGTCATGTCGCTTACCGCCTTCTTCTCACGCGTGCAGACGCGCGACCTCAAGCTCACCGCCTCCGATATCGTCCGCGCGATCATGCTCTCGCTGATCGAGGTGACGGTGCTCAGATTCATCCTCGCCGTGACGCGCATGCTGGCGCTCGTCGGCTACCGCAAGAGCGGGCGCAGGTGGGAGCGGGTCGAGCGCACGCATCTCGATGCGTCGTGACGCCTCCTGCCCGTTACACACTGCCCGTTTTGGACATCTCCGGCCGAAATTGCCACCGCGACAGGTATAGTTAGCAAGAGGGGAAGCCGTAACGAGGCGATTCCCCACACATGAGAAAGGTCGGGCTCATGGTACATGACACCCATGGAATCACCGAGCACGCTCCCGCGTCGTTCGTCGTCGGCGTGGGCGCCTCCGCCGGCGGCGTCGAGGCGCTTCAGGAGCTGTTCCAGGCGCTTCCCGCGAACAGCGGCCTCGGCTTCGTCGTGATCCAGCACCTCTCGCCGGATCACCGCAGCCTCATGGCCGACATCCTCGGCAAGCAGACCGACATGCCGGTCCTGCAGGTCGAGCAGGACACCGAGATCGAGGCCGACACGGTCTACCTCATCCCGCCCAAGAAGAACCTCACCGTCGCCGGCGGAAGGCTTCGCCTCTCCGATTACGACCACGCGGTGCTGAACCACCCCATCGACATCTTCTTCTCGTCGCTGGCTGAGGAATACCGCGAGCGCTCCGTGGCGGTCGTGCTCTCGGGTACGGGCACCGACGGCACGAGCGGCATCCGTGCCGTCAAGGAGAGCGGCGGCCTCACCATCGTCCAGAAGCCGGAGAGCGCCAAGTTCGACGGCATGCCCAAAAGCGCCATCAGCACCGGTCTGGTCGACTGGGTACTCACGCCCCGTAACATCGCCGAGGAGATCGTCAACTTCGCGCGCTACCACATCGACCTCATGCCCGAGGGCGCAAACGGGGCGCTGAGCGACGAGGAGAGCCTGTCGCGCATCTACCTCGTGCTCAAGCAGCAGATGGGTATCGACTTCACCTACTACAAGCGCTCCACCATCCTGCGCCGCATCGAGCGCCGCCTCATGGTGACCCACACCTCCTCGCTCGCCGAGTACGCCGACGTGCTCGAGAACGATTCCGACGAGGTCTCGACGCTCGCCAAGGAAATCCTCATCGGGGTCACGAGCTTCTTCCGCGATCCCGCCTACTTCGAGGTGCTCAAGTCCAAGGTCATCACGAGCATCGTGCGCAACGCCGGCGAGAACGAGCCCATCCGCGTCTGGAGCGCCGGCTGTTCCACGGGTGAGGAAGCGTATTCCGTGGCCATCCTCTTCCGCGAGGTCATGGAAGAGCTCCAGATGAAGCGCGACGTCAAGATCTTCGCCACCGATATCGACGTCAAGGCGATCGAGAAGGCCGGCAAGGGCACCTTCGGCGAAAGCATCATCGAGGACGTGACGACCGATCGCCTGGCGCGCTACTTCGTCAAACGCGAGGGCACCTACCACATCATCAAGGACATCCGTCAGATGGTGATCTTCGCGCCCCACAACATGCTGTCCGACCCGCCGTTCGGGAAGCTCGACCTCATCTGCTGCCGCAACGTCATGATCTACTTCCAGCCCGTGCTGCAGCGTAGCCTGTTTGCCATCTTCCACACCGCCCTGAAGAACGGCGGCTACCTCTTCCTCGGCAAGAGCGAGACGGCCAACGAGTACCCCAACGTGTTCCAGCCCGCCTGCTCTACCGAGAAGATCTACATCCACAACGGCGCGGGCAAGATCGACAGCCCTGCGCCGACGGCCTTCAACATCCCCACGGTGCAAAACGTCCCGGCGCGCCAGAGCTCGACAGAGGACGTGCGCCGCGTCGACTACGGTCTGGAGACCATCTACACGACCTATCTCGAGCGGTTCCTGCCGGCCTCCGTCATCATCAACGAGAGCAACGACGTCATCCACTTCTTCGGAAACTACCTCGACTTCGTGAGTATCGCGCCGGGCAAGGCGTCGTTCAACCTGTTCACCATCATCAACAGCGACCTCAGCCTGGCCGCGTCGACGGCGCTCTCCCGCGCCCGCACCGAGCACATCTCGGTAACCTACGAGGGCATCCACGTGGACTGCCCCTCTGGCCACAAGGTGATCGACCTCATCGCGCAGCCCATCCCGATGCCCGGCAACCTCGATGCCGATCTCGTCGCCATGCTGTTCAAGGACCACCACGCCGATGACGATGAGCCCGACGGCGTCGTGGAGAAGTACGACATCGAGGCCACGGCGGCACGCCGCATCGCCGACCTCGAAAGCGAGCTGCGCGATTCGCAAAGCGACCTGCAGTCGACCATCGGTGAGCTCGAGACCGTCAACGAGGAGCTTCAGGCCGCAAACGAAGAGCTGCTCACGGCAAATGAGGAGCTCCAGAGCTCCAACGAGGAGCTGCAGTCGGTCAACGAGGAGCTCTACACCGTGAACTCCGAGTACCAGCAGAAGGTCGACGAGCTCACCATGACGACCAACGACCTCTCGAACTTCCTGTCGTCGACGATGATCGGCATCCTGTTCATCGACGAGAACTTCAACATCCGCAAGTTCACCGAGTACGTGGGCCGCGAGTCTAGCTCATGGACCACGACGTCGGCCGTCCGATCCAGATCTTCGCGCATAGCTTCCCCGATGAGGACATCGTCGGCGATGCCGAGAGCGTGCTCAGGAACCTGACGCCCATCGACCGCGAGATCACCGCGGGCAACGGCCGCCACTACACCCTGCGCATCGCCCCGTACCGCACGACGGACAACACGATCAAGGGACTTGTCATCACCATCATCGACAGCCTGGGAACCGGTGCACGCGGATAGGGGATAGACAACCGCATGCGAAAGCGCCCGCGGCCCAAAGCTTTGGGCGGCGGGCGCTCATTGTTCAGCTCCGTCAAGTGGATGCTTGTCAGTCTCCGAAGTACTTGCGCTCGAAGAGGTCCACCGGCATCGGGCGATCGTAGTAGAAGCCCTGGCAGAAATTGCAGCCCTCCTTCACAAGGGCGCGCGCCTGGTCGATGGTCTCGATGCCCTCGGCGATGCAGTTCATGCCGCTGCGCTCGCAGATATCGGCGATATTGCGCACGAGCAGACGGCTGACCTCGTTGTCCGACATATGCCCGGTAAGCGAGCGGTCGAGCTTGATCGTGTCGAAGGGCACGTTGGCGAGCACCGACACGTTGGAGTAATGCGATCCGAAGTCGTCGAGCGCCACACGAAGTCCGAGCGAGCGATACCGCTCGACGAGGTCCTTGAGCGTCGAGTTGCCGAGGTCAATCGCGGACTCGGTGATCTCCATCTCCACGCTGCTCGCGGGAACATCGGGATACCGGCTCATGATTGCCAGGATAGATGCGAGAGCGGTCGATTCGAGCAGCGTGCTGCGCGAGAAGTTGCTCGATATCGGAACGACGCGACGCCCCCGTTGGGACCAGGAGCTCATCACCGAAAGCATGGCGTCGAACACGTAATAGTCGAGCTCGCTGATACCGCCGTCCTGCTCGAGCTTCTGGATGGCGTTGGCCGGCGAGGTGATCGTGCCATCCGGGCTCACGCAGCGCGCCAACGCCTCGGCACCGACAAGGTCGCCGGTGCGCATGTCGAGCTTCGGCTGCAGGTAAATCGTAAAACGATCGGCGATCGCCTGACGCATGCTGGTCGGCTCGATGTCGTCATCACTCAATGTACGGTCGCGGCGCCTCGGCTCCATAACATGACGCCGACGCTCGCGAGAGGCCCCATCGCGCTCGGCAATCGCTCGCGCCTCGCTAAGCGTGCCGAGCACACTGGAAACGCTATCCGTCCACGAGCTTCCGAGCTGCAATTCAGAAGGATACGCGGAAAGCAGTGCCGTACGCGCCCGTGCGCAGTCTTTGATGAAGGCCTGGTAAGGCTGATTAGGTGAGATGACGACGAACTCCTCATCGCTCACATGGAATATATACCGAGCCTCAAACGACTGGCCCAGAACCTCGCGGACGCTCATGAACATCTCGTACGCGCCCCGAAGGCCTTCACGCTCCACAAGGTCGAAGACGCTCGTCGCCTCGACGACAAGGATGCCAAGCGAACTCCAGAAGCCCCGGTTGGACCGCGCGAGCAGATAGTCAAGATCGCGCTCATCGTTGTAGAAGGGGCTGATCTTGTCTTTGCCAGCACGATAGCATTCCGAACGGTTGAGACGTGCCCACTCGTGGAGAATACGATCGCCGAGAATCGATGCCAGGTTGAGGGAATCAAGGTGCTCACGTGGTCCGTCGACGCACAGCATCATCGTGCATGCCTTGCTATGCGAGATCGGAATGAGCGCGAAACGCCAAGGGCGCCCCTGCTCCCCGTCGGGGATAAAGGTCGCCGTGCGGTCCCTCGACACGAACACGGGCCGATCGGATTGAGCGTTCACCGTGATGAAGGGGAACCGCGATGCAGGCGTGTTGGCAAACAGGCCCTGGATGCTCGTCACATCGGGTTCCATCCACTCGAAGAGCACCGAGATAATGTCCTCATCGCTGGGCACCATCAAGATGTAATCGCGGCGAGCACGGTAGTACCGGCCTATCGCACGCAATGCCACATCGATCGCCTGAGCAGGTTCGGCCGCGTTCATCATGGCCCTGAGCGTCTCGCTGAGTGCGATGAGCTCTTCTTTGCTGAGGCCATCGATTTCGGGCACGTCGGCCACCTGCGCTCGCAAGGCCTGTCGTACCTCGGTGACGTCACGCAGCGCCACGGGATCTTCCACCATATCGACGGATGTGTCCGCAGTCTCCGATTCCGAGCGCGCCGTAACATGGGAGAGTACGCCCTGCTCAGCGTTGTTCAGGTCGAAGACACGGTTGTACCCATAGACGGTCGACGCAACGGCATGGACCGAGCCGAGCAGCGCCGCATGCTGCACATCGGCGTCAAGCAGGCTCGCGCGCGCAGCGGAAAACACATGGGCCATGCGGCTCTTGATCGAGATGGGCGAGGGAACGCTCGGCATGAAGGCCGCCACGGTCGTCTCGTCGACGTCGTAAACCACGCAATCGGTGTTCATGAACACGCCGATCGCCGTCTTGAGATCATGCCGCATCGAGACGGGCAGGCGCTCGATTCCGACGAACTTGACGGCCACGAGCGCGCAAATGTCATCGGAAGGATGGGTTTCGAGCATAGACCTGATGAGCAGGTGCGCGTAATCGAGCGTGTAGATCTGCGTCTGGCCATCGCGCGCCGGGGACATCTCGGCATCGGCCTCCCACGAGACTCGCTCGTCACAGACGTTCACGAACACCTGGGCGGTCAGGTCGCCGGTATCGGTAATCCCACGGACGTTCACCGCGATGCGCGCGGGACGCACCGTCGTCTTCGAGTCGACGATCCTGAAGCGCGCGACCGTCCAGCGACGCCCGATGCGGTAGCGCTTCGTAAGGCGATCGATGGAAAACAGCTCACGGAAGAGCGTGTCCTCATTTGGCGAGAAAAGCGTCTGCGCGCCCATCTCCAATGCCTCTTGGTAGGGGATCTCGTGAATGAGCCTGACCGTGCGCTCGTCATGGCGCAGATACAGCTGCATCATGCCCTCGGTGATGTTCGCGTGGCCGTAGCGCATCAGGTGAGGGTAGAGGACAAAGGGGAATTCAGGGGTAAAGGTGCCCGAATCGCCTGATGAGGAGCGCGGAGAGGTTCGCATGCCGACGGCGTACAGGGCGTTTCCCGAACCGTCGTTGACGATGCGATACACCAAGGTGCACCAGGCGAAGTCACCGTGCGTGCGACGCCTCAGGCGCACCGAGACGCGGTCGCTTTCACGCCCATCGCCCATTGTCGCGAAAAACCCTGCAAAGGTGCGAATTGAATCGGGATGGACGTGCCCGCTCTCGATCAGAGAGGCGGGAGCGTCCTCATAGGTCTGCTCGTACGGGATCCCGTCGAGACCCACACCGCGCACATCGAGGGCGTTGTCGAGCAGACGATAGACCCAGAATTCGCAATCGTTGCGCTGCAACGACATATCGAGCCAGATGTCGAGCAGCTCATTGTCCTGCATGGAAATTCGGACACCCCCCTGATTTGAAGAGGTGTCATGGGCAGAGCAGCCGATAGCGCCCTGGAGACGCGATGCGACGGCTTCAGGATATGAAGTTTCCTGCGACCCGTTCGGATGACGCCCTGAAGAAACCACGTTAAAAACTCCCGACCACGTGGAAAACGGACAAGCAGATAGGCGAGCACCCGGTAGGGAAAATGTTCACATATCAGTATCAATATATCCGTAATCGGTAAAACTATTCCAAGGTGCAAGTAAACGGGGTATTTTGAAACATAGACGGTAGGGGGTTAGGTTGTATCAGCCGTTCCACGCCGTTTCAAGAGCTGCCGCAAGCGCCCCGATATCGATGGGCTTCGTCACGTACCCCGTCATACCAGCGCTGCGCGCAGCCGCGGCGTCCTCGGCGAAGGCGTTGGCGGTCACCGCGATGATGGGAATCGAATCGGTATCTTCTCGGCCCACCGCGCGGATCGCCCGGGCCGCAGCGCAACCGTCCATGACGGGCATCTGCATGTCCATGAGCACGGCGTCGAAGGCACCGGGGTCGCCGTACTCGACAGCTTCGACCGCCTGCGCGCCATCGGCCACGCTCACAACCTCGACCTCGAGCGCGCCGAGCAGGGTCTCGACGATCAGCAGGTTCGTCGGGTTGTCCTCCGCGACGAGCACGCGCTTGCCCTTGAAGGAGGGGAGGGCGCCGTCATCGCGCGATGCGGGGGCGCTCAACGGTTCGGCCGCGTCCCCGGCTGCATGCGGGGCCTCGACGACCTCGAAGGGGATGGTCAGCGTGAACGTGCTACCCACCCCGAGCTCGCTTTGGACCGTGATCTCGCCGCCCATCTGCTGGACCAGGCTCTTCACGATGGGCATGCCGAGGCCCGTACCCACCACGCCGCTCGGCGCGAACATCGTCTCGCGGGCAAAGGGGTCGAAGATCCTCTCCAGGAACTCCCGCGTCATTCCGATACCCGTGTCGGCGACCTCGATTCGGAACAGGCGCGTCTTTCTGCCTTCGTCCTGCAGCTGGTCGGCATAGCCCACGCGCACATCGACGCGCGCACCCTCGAGGCTGTACTTGAGCGCGTTCGACACGAGGTTGTTCAGAATTTGCCCCAGGCGACGTTCATCGCCCTTCACCCAAAGCGACCCGTCGCACGCCGTGAGCTCGATATGCTTGCCCTCCCGCTCAGCCTGAGCGCGCACCAGGTCGACCGCCGTCGCGGCACAGACCGTGAGGTCCATGGGTTCGAGGTCGAGCACCGTCTGCTCGGCGTATTCGATCTGACTCATGTCGAGCACGTCGTTCACGAGCGTCTCGAGCTGCACGCCCGCCTCCTCGAGCAAGCCGAGATAGCGATCGGTCTTCTGGGTATCGCCCTCGCTCTCGCGAGCCATCTTCGTGAGGTTGATGATGGCGTTCAGGGGCGTGCGCATATCGTGGGAGATATTGCTGAAGAAGATATGCTGGCGCCGCGTCGCCTGATGGGCGGTCTCGAGCGCGCTTTCGAGCAGCTCCTGACGCTGCATCTCCTCGCGCATGGCGCCGTCGACATGCCTAAAGCAGATGATGGCCTCGCCGTTGCCGATCTCGTCGTTCGTGATGCTCGACACGCTCACCCAACGGTACTCGTCGCCAAAGCGGCGCAGGTACCTGCCGCCGTACTCGATGACGCCCTCCGCCTCGCGTTTGCGGATGCTCTCGCTCGAGAAATTCTCGGCAAACTGATCGAAGGTCGATTGCTCCACCACGGTGCGCAGCACATCCATGAAGTGGTCGTAGGTTCCCGAGGAGCCCATGACCTGCGCGGTGTCGGAGGAGGACTTGATGGTCGTATAGGTATCGGTCAGGTAGTTGATGCGGTAGATGGCAAAGTAGGTGTTGCCGAGTATGCGCACGGTGTCGGACGCCTCCTGAATCGCGCGCGCAGAGCGGCGCTCGCGCACGAGCATGATGATGGCGATTCCCACGAGCACGAGGCAGAAGGCCGCCAAGGCGACGAACCCCGGTGTCACGCCGCCACTGATGAGCAGCGTTGAGGTGGGGATGGTCACCACCGATAGCCAGCCTGAGTCGAGGTGCGAGTAGAAGACGCTCAGGTTATTGCCGTCCGGTCCGGTGATGACGGCATCGCTCGCCTCGAGCGTGCCCTCATCCACCCCGATGAGGAGCGTCTCCAGGAACTCATCGAACCTCGGGTCATCCGTGTCGGCGGTTCCGCTGCAGGCGAGCAGGTTGTCGGAGCTGTCGAACAGGACGTAGCCGACGCCGTCCTCCTTCGCGTCGGAGCCAGAGCTGAGGTCCTCCACGGGGATGTCGAAAGCGAGCACGTTTCCCTCGCCATGCAGGGCGATCGATACCGTAACGATGCGCTCGCCGGTGATCGCATCCGTGTAGGCGTCGGTCACAGCGAGTTTTCCCTCATTCTCGATGGCCCCACGGTACCAACCCGTAGTCCGATAGTCATATGATTCATCGCCCACCCAAGGATTAGCCGCCACGATGCGGCCGCCTATGACCACATAGGGGTCGGCAGTCGCATTGCCGAGCGCGGTGTTGATGCCGCTCGCGAACCGAGCAAGAAAGCGCTGCGTGGTCTGCTCGTCAGCTCCGTTGTCTATCTGATCATTGAGACCGGATGCGCCGTATCCCAAAAACATCTCGTAGATGCCCAGTCGCGCCTGCTCGCGGTCGGCGTAGCTCCGGGCGAGCTTGGTACCAAGCGCCTGGGCGTTCTCGAGCATCTGGGTGCGCACGAGCTGCGTGCCCCAGCCGATCAGGCCGAGAAACGCGACCGTGGCAAGGGCAAGGGCTATCAGGCGCACGCGGCGCGCATGTGCATCGTATGTTTGCATGGTGCCTCCGACCAAAGACGACTTATCAGGAGTATCCCACAGGTGAAAATGGGGCGAGCGGTCTTTCGGAAACGTAGGGCCGAATTTGCACGATGCCGCTGTTGGCGCAGAGTGTGAAGATAGCTCGGCCGTCCTCCACATCTCTTGCGCGCCCGAATCGCTTGCGTATAATAATCACGTTTGTTCAACCCATGTGTCGTCACGCGCGTGCGGCACCTCTGGTAAGAGTAAGGAATCAACCATGGATTACATCCGCGCAATCGAGCGCCAGGACATCCGCGAGGACATCCCGCAGGTCCGCGTTGGCGACAACGTCAAGGTCCACTATCGCATCAAGGAAGGCGACCGCGAGCGCATCCAGGTCTTCCAGGGCGACGTCATCCGCATGAGCGGTGGCTCCTCCCGCGAGACCTTCACCGTCCGCAAGCTTTCCTTCGGCATCGGCGTTGAGCGTACCTTCCCGCTGCACAGCCCGAAGATCGCCAAGCTCGAGGTCGTGCGTCACGGCCGCGTGCGTCGCGCCAAGCTCTACTACCTGCGCGACAAGGTGGGCAAGGCTGCTCGCATTCCCGAGAAGCGCTAAAGATTCTTTGCTTCGAAAAAGCCGTCCTCCGGGGCGGCTTTTTTCTTGGCCTCTCTGGGGACGTAGCCGGGAGATGCCATATGTGCGCTTTCGGAACATGTGCGCAAGGGCGTCTGTGCGGTATCGGAACATTCCAGGATTTCGTGCGTTCCCATACTGCACAGCCAAATCGACTGCGACGTTCCCTAAGCGCACAACGCCGGCCCCTGGCCCCAGAGAGGCCAGGGGCCGGTACAATGGGGGTCGTGGCGGAAAGGGGATACCGATGGCCAATATGACAAGCTCGTATTCGGCGGCACAGATTGCAGCCGAGCTGACGAGCGCGCCGATCGACGAGATCGAAAACCTTGCCGAACGCTATGCGGACGACCCGCGCGTCCAGGTGCAGAAGGCGCGCGAGCGCGCGCTGCGTCGCCTCCAGAAGGAGCTTGCGGAGCGCGGCCGCATCGCGGAGATGTACCGCACCATGCGCGAACTCGGTGGCGCCGGGACCATCGTGGGCGTCGACGAGGTCGGTCGCGGATCGGTCGCGGGCCCCCTTACCGTCTGTGCCGTCTGTCTGCCAGACGAGCCCATCATCCCAGGCCTCAACGACTCAAAGCAGCTCGCGCCGGCCAAGCGCGAGGCCATCGCCGCGCAGATCGCCGAGGTCGCCCTTGCCATTGGCATCTGCCACATTCCGCCGGAGGATATCGACCGCGACGGCATGGCGCGCAGCCTCAGACGGGCAGTTGCCGGAGCCGTTGCCGATACCGGCCTTGCACCCGATTGCGTTCTCATGGACGGCAACCCGCTCGGGGCGGTCGACCACGAGGTCGATGTCGTTCACGGCGATGCGCGGGTCGCTTGCATCGCCGCTGCCTCGATCGTCGCCAAGGTCACCCGTGATGAGATGATGGTGGAGCTCGACAGCGAATATCCCGAATACCATCTCGCGCAATCCAAGGGATACGCATCGCCCGAGCATATCGCCGCCATCCGCAAGCACGGCCTCACGCCGCTTCATCGCGTGAGCTTCTGCGGTAATTTCCTGGAAACCGCCCGGCTCTTCTAGCTTTGCAGCAGCCTCGAACAACCTGACGCTCTTCCGACCGCCCTGCTCAGCCGCGGGGCGGTCGGTTTTCTGAACGATGGAGCACCGTCTGCCGCAAGACACACGCAAGCTCCTGCATGCATGCTGTCGGATGGCGCTCCCATACTGGCCCGACCCAACAGAAGGGAGGCCAGCTATGGCAAGAGACGAACAGGCAAGGCGCAATCGCGATCGAGAGCTTCTGCGCCAATGCCTGGAGGAGCCCGGAACGCTCGAAACGTGCACGGCGCATGAGGTGGGGCGTCTCGGAGAGGAGCTCGCCCTCGTGTACCTCGAGGAGCGCGGATACACCCTCATGGAGCAGAACTATCACTGCCAGGAAGGGGAGGCGGACCTCATCGTCTACGACACGGAGGGCGAAGAGGTCGTCCTCGTGGAGGTCAAGACGAGGCGCGGCCGTGCGGGCACGCATGATTTGTTCCCCGAGCTCGCTATCGACGAGCGCAAGCGGCAGCGTTACGCGCGTATCGCCGCACGCTACGTGCTCGACAACTTCCCCGTCTACGCGATCCGGTTCGACGTGGTGGCCATCACCCTTCGGCCCGGACCCTACGCCGAGATCGAGCATCTGTGCGGCGCCTACGAATGGGATAGCGAGCAATGAGCGGCGCACAGGTCTTCGCGGTGCACGCCGCCTGCATCCGCGGAGTGGAAGCTCACCCCGTGACGGTCGAGGTCTCCATGACAGACGGCCTGCCGGGAATCTCGATCGTCGGCATGGCCGACTCGAGCGTGCTCGAGGCGCGCGGCCGCATACGGTGCGCACTCAGGACGGCGGGCTACTCGGTACCGCGCAAATCCATCACCGTCAACCTCGCGCCCGGCGATATGCGGAAAACCGGGTCCGGGCTCGATCTGCCCATCGCCATCGCGATACTCGCCTCGTCGGGCCAGATTCCCACAAGGGGCCTCGATAGCTGTCTGGTCGTCGGCGAGCTCGCCCTCGACGGGTCGGTCTGCCCGGTCCGGGGAGAGGTCGCCTACCAGATGCTTGCGAGGGACGCTGGTCTCGTCCTCGTCACTGCACCGGCCGCAGCCCACGTGTCCATCGACGGCGTCTCGCACGGATGCCTGCCGCACATCGGGCCCCTTCGCGCAGGCATCGACGAGGCCGTGCACGCCGCACCGGTAGATAGGCAAATCGCAACCTCCGAAGAGCCCGAGCTCGACTTCGCAGACGTTGTCGGGCAGGAAGTCGGCAAGCGCGGGCTCGTCGTGGCCGCGGCGGGGGAGCTCGGCATGCTCATGGTCGGAAGCCCGGGCTCGGGAAAGACCATGCTGGCGCAGCGCATGACCTCCATCCTTCCACCGCTCAGCGACCGCGAACGGCAGGAGGCGCTCTGCATCCATTCCGTATGCTCGGAGCCACTCGACGCGCTGCTCGCCGGCAGGCGGCCCTTCCGCAGCCCGCACCACAGCATATCCGCCGCCGGGCTCGTCGGCGGCGGCAGGCCTGTTCGCCCGGGGGAGATCAGCCTTGCGCACGGCGGCGTCCTGTTCCTCGATGAGCTCTCGGAGTTCCCCTCGAACGTCCTGCAGACGCTTCGCCAACCGCTTGAATCGGGGACCGTGCGCATCGTTCGCGTCGAGGGGGCCTATACGTTTCCCGCACGCTTCCAGCTGCTCGCAGCGTCCAACCCCTGTCCTTGCGGCTACCTAGGCGACCGCGAGGTCACCTGCTCCTGCTCCCCGGGCGCCATCGAGCGTTATCGGGCGAAGCTCTCCGGACCGCTCGCCGACCGCATCGACATGTCGATCGATGTCGCGCGCCCCGACCCCGAGCAGATCGTCCGCGGCGCGGAGGGCATGGATTCGGCAACCATGCGCACCCTCGTCGAGCGTGGCCGCGCGTATCGGGCATGGCGTGAATCCCAACCGAACGATGAGATAAGCGCGGCCATGGAAGGTGCCATCGCGCGATTCTCGCTGGACGAGGCAGGAGAGGAGACCATCGTCGCACTCGCCCGGGCGAAGAACCTGACCGGCAGGGGCCTTGTACGTTTGGGACGCATAGCGCGGACCATCGCCGATATCGCAGAGGAACCTCATGTCGGCCGCAACCACGTACTCGAGGCCTCGATGTTCAGGAGGGTGACCGAAGATGACTGTCTGTAACGAACGGACGGAGATCCGGAAAGGTGATCCCCGCTATCCGGAAAGCCTGCTCGATCTGCCCGATGCCCCTAATATCCTCTATGTTCGAGGCGATCCCACAGCCTTGCAGGCTCCCGCCATCGCGATTATCGGCGCTCGGGATGCCACTCCCTACGGCCTCGCCATAGCCGAGACCATGGCAACCGTCGCCGCGCAGGCGGGCATCGCCGTCGTGTCGGGAGGGGCACGCGGCGTCGATTGCGCCGCAGGGTGTGCATGCTTGAAGGCTGGAGGCACACATATCGCCGTGCTCGGGGGAGGAGCCGACGTCATCTATCCGAGGTCGTCCGAACCCATGCTCGAAAGGACGCTCGAGACGGGCGGCGCCGTCATCTCCATCCAGCCCTGGGGCGCACAGCCCCGCCCGTACACCTTCCCGCGCCGCAACCGCGTCATCGCCGCGCTCTCGCGTGCCGTCTGCGTCACGGAGGCAGGGCTTCCCTCAGGTACGTTCTCCACGGCAGACGCAGCATTCGAGATAGGTCGCGAGGTCCTCGCCGTACCGGGCTCAATCCTGTCGCCCAACTCGCGGGGATCGAACCACCTCATCGCGAACGGCGCTTGCTGCATCGCCGACGAGGAATCGCTCGAGGTCGCCATCTCGCGCATCTTCGGCGTCCTGCGCTATGTGCGCCAAGACCCCGCGGCGAGGCGATCCGCAGACCCTCAGGAGCAAACGCTCATGGCAGCGCTGACCGCAAGCCCCCTGAGGTCCGACGACATCGCGTCCCTGCTGGAGCTCGACCCGATCTCATGCCTCGCGTACCTCAGCAGCCTTGAGGTCGACGGCAAGATCGAGAGGCTCGTAGATGGAAGGTTTTCGCCAACGGTCCATGCGCTTCACGAGCCTTCGTCGATAATGCACAATGTACGGAATGGATAAGTTGACCGAAGGGGGAGCGATATGGACGAGATGTTCGTAACGGTTGTGGGCGGAGGCCTGGCGGGCAGCGAATGCGCATGCCAGCTTGCCGACCGCGGTGTGCGCGTCCGTCTGATCGAGATGCGCCCTGACACCATGTCGCCCGCACACCACACCGGACATCTCGCCGAACTCGTCTGCTCGAACTCGTTCAAGGCGACCCGCATCGATTCCGCTGCCGGCCTTCTCAAAGACGAGCTTGAACGCATGGGTTCGATCCTCCTCAGCTGCGCCCGCCAGGCATCCGTTCCCGCAGGCGGCGCGCTCGCTGTCGATCGCGAGCGCTTCAGCGAGCTTGTCGAGCAGGAGGTTGCCTCCCGTCCGAACATCGAGGTGGTCCACGAGGAGGCTACCTCGATTCCGGACGGACAGGTGGTCATCGCCGCAGGGCCGCTTTGCTCCGCGGCGCTTTCCGCCGCCGTCCACGAGCTCGTCGGGGGAGAGGCGCTCTCGTTCTTCGACGCAGCAGCCCCCATCGTCGATGCCTCGACCCTCGATATGGATGTCCTCTTCCGCCAGTCGCGCTACGACGAGGCGGGACAGGGCGACTACCTGAACGCCCCCATGAACAAAGAGGAGTACGAGGCCTTCATCGATGCCCTCGTGACAGCCGAGCGCGTCGTACTCAAGGATTTCGAGACGACCGACCTCTTCCAGGCGTGCCAGCCCGCCGAGGAGGTCGCCCGGAAGGGGCGTGACGCCATCCGCTTCGGCGCCATGAAGCCCGTCGGGCTCGTCGATCCGCGCACCGGGCGTCGCCCCTGGGCAGCCGTGCAGCTGCGCGCCGAGAACGCCGATTGCACCGCCTACAACCTCGTCGGGTTCCAAACGAACCTCACCTTCCCCGAGCAGCGCCGCGTGTTCCGCATGATTCCCGGCCTTGAGCAGGCCGAGTTCTTCCGCTACGGCGTCATGCACCGCAACACCTTCGTGGATGCGCCGCACGTGCTCGACCGCACCTTCAAGGTGCCCGGCACCACTGTGCGCCTGGCGGGGCAGATCACCGGAACGGAAGGCTATACCGAGGCCATCGCCTCCGGTCTGCTCGCGGCACTCAACACCTATGCCGACCTCGCCGGCCTCGAGCCCGTCTACCTTCCCGCAACGGGCGCCCTCGGATCGCTTGTCGCCTACGCGACGGACCCCGCCACGCAGGACTATCAGCCCATGCACGTCAACTTCGGCATCGTGCCGCCGCTCGAGGACGGGCGTCGCCGCTCGAAGCGCGATCGCTACGCCGCCTACGCCGAGCGCGCGCAGGCAGACCTCGCCGCCTATCTCGCGAGTCGCGCCGATCTGGGCATCAAAGCTGGTCTCGCGTGAGCGATAAGGCCCCCGAAGGGTTCCCCGGTCTTGTAGAGGCGTTTTTGGCCCATTGCGAGCGCGTGCTGGGGGAGTCGCCCCGAACCGTCAGCTCGTATCGGTCGCACCTCGATGCCTATCTGCGCTGGCTCGAGCGCTGTGGCCTCGATGGGATGCGCGTATCCGTCCGCGACCTCAGGCGCTATCTAGCTGAGCTGCGGGCGGCCCGCTATGCCCCGCGGACGGTGGCCGCGCACTTCTCGGCCATACGGTCGCTGTACGGCTGGCTTTCGGAGACGGACCGGCTGACCAGCGACCCCGCAGCGGCTCTCTCCGCACCAAAGCTTCCCCGGTCGCTGCCGCGCGCGCTCGCACGCGAGCAGCTCGACGCCCTGCTGGGAGCGCCTGACCTCGGCACGCCGGGCGGCATCCGCGATGCCGCCATGCTCGAGCTCTTCTACGCATCGGGCGCGCGCATCTCCGAGCTTGCCGGCCTCGTCTGCACCGACATCGACTTCTCGCAGGGTGCCGTCACGCTCTTCGGCAAGGGGTCGAAGGAGCGCATCGTGCCCGTCCATCGACGTGCCCTCGCGTCTGCCAAGCGCTACCTCGAAGAGGCTCGACCGGAGCTTCTCGCCCATAACCGCGACGGAGCCGCCACCGACCGTCTCTTTATATCTGGACGCGGACGTCCCATGGATGCATCGTCCCTTCGATACCGGTTCAAGGTGCTCTCGCGCACAGCGGGACTTCCCGCCGATGTGAGCCCCCACGCCCTGCGCCATACGTTCGCGACCGACCTGCTCGAAGGTGGAGCCGACCTCCGCAGCGTCCAGGAGATGCTCGGGCACGCCAGCCTTCAGACGACGCAGGTCTACACCCACGTGACGCCCGAGCGCCTAAAGACCGCCGTGCGCCTCTCGCATCCCCGCGCCTGACCATCCCCGCATCCCCCGGTTGGCGCCTTTGGGGACGTAGCCGGAAGGTGCCATCGCCATCGAGGGCGCGAATGGCACCTTCCGGCTACGTCCCCAAAGGCGCCAACCGGGGGCACCGGGCCGAGAGCTGCGCCACAAGCTGCACACATACGCAGGTGTGCAGTTGGAATCGTCTGCGTTAGCTGCTATCATGCATCAGGTTGCGTATGGCGCAACCGTTTCCATCACACACGTGCGGCTACTCGCGAGCCGTGGTGCCCGGAGCATAGGTAGCTCAGATCCGGGTGGCCTGCGAGGTCAGATGCCTGCACGGAGGCGAACCACAGGAGGTAAACATGGCTACCAAGATCAATATCCGCACCCTTCTCGAGGCAGGCTGCCACTTCGGTCACCAGACCCGTCGCTGGAACCCCAAGATGCGCCCCTACATCTTCGGTGAGCGCAACGGCATCTACATCCTCGACCTCAAGCAGACCATCGTCGAGGCCGACGCTGCTTACACCTTCCTGAAGAACACCTGCGCCCACGGCGGCAAGGTCCTCTTCGTCGGCACCAAGAAGCAGGCTCAGGAGGCCGTGAAGTCCGCTGCCGAGCGCGCCAACATGCCCTACATCAATCAGCGCTGGCTCGGCGGTATGCTCACCAACTTCGTGACCATCCGCTCCCGCATCAACCGCATGGAGGAGCTTGAGGGCATGGTCGCCGACGGTTCCATGGCCCTTCGCGGCAAGAAGGAGCAGGCCGTCCTCGGCAAGGAGCTCGCTAAGCTCCAGACCAACCTCGGTGGCGCCCGCGACATGAAGTCCCTGCCCGCGGCCCTCTTCGTCATCGACACCAAGCGCGAGGAGAACGCCATCAAGGAGGCCCGTCGCCTGCACATCCCCGTCGTCGCCCTCATCGACACCAACTCCGATCCGGACGAGGTCGACTACGGCATCCCCTGCAACGACGACGCCATCTCCGCTGTCTCCCTTATGTGCGAGCTGTTCGCCGACGCCTGCCTGGCCGGTTCCGGCAAGGAGCAGATCTCCGAGGCCGAGATGGCCGGCACCGAGGCTGCCGCCGAGGCTCCCGCTGCCGAGGCCGAGGCCACCGAGGCTGCTGCCGAGTAGCATCGCGCTCAAGTTCTCTTTAGTTTCGTACCTTTGATTCGAAAGGAACAACCAATGGCTCAGATCACCGCCGCTATGGTCAAGCAGCTCCGCGAGATGACCGACTCCCCGATGATGGAGTGCAAGAAGGCTCTCGTCGAGGCCGAGGGCGATATGGACGCCGCCGTCGACATCCTTCGCAAGAACGGCCTCGCCGCTGCCGCCAAGAAGGCTGGCCGCGACACCAACGAGGGGGCTGTTGCCGCCTACGTCTCCGCCGACGGCACCCAGGGCGCGCTCGCCGAGGTCGCCTGCGAGACCGACTTCGTGGGCTCCAACCCCAAGTTCACCGGCTTTGCCGCCAAGGTCGCCGAGGTCGCCTGCAACGTTGAGCCGGCTGACGTCGATGCCCTGCTCGCTGCCGACATGGACGGCGAGACGGTCCAGGAGGCCCTCACCGAGATGATCCACATCATCGGCGAGAACATGAAGATCTCCCGCTTCACCGTGCGCAAGCCCGCCGCTGGCGCTGTGTCCAGCTACATCCACATGGGCGGCAAGATCGGCGTTATGGTCGAGTTCAAGTTCAACAACGCTGAGACCGCTTCCAACGAGGCCTTCAAGACCTTCGCCCACGACGTTGCCATGCAGGTCGCCGCGACCGCCCCGATCAGCGCCGTTCGCGAGGACGTCCCGCAGGCCACCATCGATCACGAGATCGAGATCTACAAGGCTCAGGCTGCCGAGTCCGGCAAGCCCGAGGCCATCCAGGAGAAGATGGCTCACGGCCGTCTCGAGAAGTTCTTCAAGGGCTTCGTCCTGAACGAGCAGGAGTTCATCAAGGACTCCAACATGACCATCAAGCAGTACGCTGAGAAGGTCTCCAAGGAGGTCGGCGACGAGATCACCATCGTCGCGTTCGACCGTCTGGTGTGCGGCGAGTCCGACAACTAAGCTTTCGCATCATGTGAACCGAGCAGGCTGTGGGTTGCTACCTATGGCCTGCTTTTTCATGGGTCGGCACCCAATCGCTGCTAGAATGAAGTGCAGCTGATCCAACGAAGGAGGACATCTTGTCTGATTACCAGTACAAACGCGTGCTGCTCAAGCTCTCTGGCGAGGCCCTGATGGGGGAGGGCCGCTACGGCATCGATCCCGAGGTCACCGAGCGGCTTGCGCATCAGATCAAGCAGCTGCACGAGGACGGCGTCGAGGTCGGCATCGTGGTCGGCGGTGGCAACATCTTCCGCGGCCTCGCCGGCTCCGCTAAAGGCATGGACCGCGCCCAGGCCGACTACATGGGCATGCTTGCCACGGTCATGAACGCCCTTGCCCTCCAGGACGCCTTCGAGCGCGTCGACGCGCCCTGCCGCGTCATGAGCGCCATCCAGATGAACGAGGTCTGCGAGCCCTACATCCGCCGCCGCGCCATCAACCATCTGGAGAAGGGCGATATCGTCATCTTCGCCGCCGGCTCTGGCAATCCGTACTTCACGACCGATACCGCCGCAGCCCTGCGCGCCTGCGAGATCGGCGCCGAGTGCCTCCTCAAGGCCACCAAGGTCGACGGCATCTACGACAAGGATCCCGTGACGCACGACGATGCCGTCCGCTTCGATCGCATTACCCATCACGAGGTGCTCGTCCGCGGCCTGCAAGTCATGGACACCACCGCGGCCGCTCTGTGCCAGGACAACCATATGCCCATCATCGTCCTCAACATCGAGGGCGAGGACAATATCAAGCGCGCTCTTAAGGGCGAGCCTGTCGGAACCGTCGTCGTTCAGGAGGATTAACCATGGCTGATATCACCACCCAGATGGACAAGACCATCGAGTCGCTGAAGCACAACTTCGGCAAGGTCCGCACAGGCCGCGCCAACGCCAACATCCTCTCCGACATCACCGTCGACTACTACGGCGTCGCGACCCCCATCACGCAGGTCGCCGCCGTCAAGACCCCCGAGGCCCACATGCTGGTCGTCGAGCCTTGGGACAAGGCGCTCGTCAACGGCATCGTCAAGGCGATCTCCGCCTCCGACCTGGGCATCACGCCCTCGTCCGACGGCTCCATCATCCGCCTGCCGTTCCCCGCGCCCACCGAGGAGCGCCGTCGCGAGCTCGTGAAGGAATGCCGCGAGCTTGCCGAGCATGCCAAGGTCGCCATCCGCAACATCCGTCGCGACGCCAACAACAAGCTCGACCGCGATGAGGAGCTCACCGAGGACGACGTCCGCCGCGAGCAGGCGAAGGTCCAGAAGCACACCGACGAGTACGTCGCGAAGATCGACGAGCTGCTGAAGGTAAAAGAAGCCGAGGTCATGGAGATCTAGGTGCACTACGACGAGGAAAAGCTCATCGCGTACTTCAGCGATGCGCCCGACGACATCGATATGAGCCAGCTGGATATGGCGCGCATCCCGCGTCATATCTCGTGCATCATGGACGGCAACGGCCGCTGGGCAACCGCCCGCGGCCTTGCCCGCACCGAGGGGCACAAGGCCGGAATCGTCTCGCTGCGCGAGGTGATCACCGCTGCGGTGCGCCTTGGCGTCGATGTGCTTTCGGCCTATGCGTTCTCCACGGAGAACTGGAATCGCCCCAAGCACGAGGTGAACGTGCTCATGCACCTGTTCGCCAAGACGTTCATCGATGAGCTGCCTCTGCTCAAGCGCGAAAACGTCCGCGTCGTGTTCCTCGGGGATATCTCCGCTCTTCCCGCGCGCACGCGCGAGGTCTTCGAGTACGGCCTTGCCGAGTGCCGCGATCACACGGGCATGGTCTTGGCCCTTGCGGTCAACTACGGCGGTCGTGCCGAGATCGTCCGCGCAGCACGGCAGCTTGCGATGCTCGTCAAGGACGGTTCGCTTGCACCCGAGGACATTGACGAGGCAACCGTTGCGAACCACCTCTTCACCGCCGGCCTGCCTGATCCCGAGCTTGTCATCAGGACCTCGGGTGAGCTGCGCGTCTCCAACTACCTGCTCTGGCAGATAGCCTATGCGGAGTTCTACATCACCGATACCTACTGGCCGGATTTTTCTCGCTGGGACTTGGTCCGCGCGATTCTGGCCTTCCAAGGGCGCGATCGGCGCTTCGGCGGCTTGAGTACGCCCGCGCGCTAACCCCGCCCTGCACAAGGAGTTCGAGTTGGATTCACCACGAGATACCAAGGCGCCGCGCCGCAAGACCGCGGAGCCTGATAAGCAGCAAGGTTCAAAGGGCGCTTTGAGCGGCCTGGTCGTACGCACGGGCTTCGGCCTGCTGTACGCCGCCGTCTTTATCGCCTGCCTGCTGCTCGGCACCCTGCCCACCGCGCTGTTCATCGCCGCGATGAGCTGGCTGTGCTGTTTCGAGTTCTACCGGATGATGCGGCTTGACGGCAAGGTGCCCAACGAGCTGCTTGGCCTTGCCGCCGCGATCCTGTTTCCGCTATCCGCCCTCGTTCATCCTCTTTGGCTCACGGCGCTCATCTTCCTCTTCGTGCTTTCGCTCGGCCTGTGGTACGTCTACTCGCCGCGCACGCGTATCGCCGATGTCGCCGTAACCGCCTTCGGCCCTCTGTATACCGGATTCATGCTTTCTGCCATCGTGCTGCTGCGCGAGGCGATTCCCGGGTTCCCGGGCGCGCTGCTTTCCATAGGCGTCTGCGCATCGCTTTGGGTGAGCGATTCGTTTGCCTATCTGGTGGGCAGCCGATTCGGTCGCCATAAGATGGCCCCGAAGATCTCGCCCAATAAGAGCTGGGAGGGCTTTGCGGGCGGCCTGCTCGGATCGGTGATCATCTGGCTCATCCTGTGGCTGACCGGCTTCTACGACCTCAACATCTGGCTCGCCATCGGCATCGGCCTCGCCGTCGCCATCCTCGGCGTCTTCGGCGACCTCATCGAGAGCCGCATCAAGCGCGGTGTCGGCGTCAAGGATTCGGGCAACTTCATCCCCGGGCATGGCGGCATGCTCGATCGCTCCGACTCGCTCATCTTCGGCTGCATCACCGCGTATTTCCTGCTTTTCATCGGAGGCGTGCTATGACGGGATCTCTTGACACCGCTTGCGGTGCAAAGCTTCGCATCGCCATTCTGGGCTGCACCGGATCCATCGGGGTCCAGGCGCTCGACGTTTGCCGACAACATGCCGATCGCCTCGAGGTTGTTGCCCTGTCGGCCCATTCACGCGTCCGCGAGCTTGTCGATGCCGCGCGCGAGTTCGGCGTCGACCGCATAGCCGTCACCGACCCTGCACACGCGCACGATCCGGCTCTTGCCGATCTCGCCGATGGCACGCAGGTGCTTGTGGGGGAGCATGCCGCGGTCGAGCTCTGCCAGGCCGATGACGTCGACTGCGTTCTCGTGGCCATCGTGGGTGCTGCGGGCCTTGCTGCCAGCGCGGCGGTGCTCGAGACGGACAAGCGGCTCGCCCTGGCGAACAAGGAGTCGCTCGTTGTCGGCGGCGATCTTCTCATGCCGCGCGTGAGACCCGGCCAGCTCATTCCCGTCGATTCCGAGCATTCGGCCATCTTCCAGTGCTACAGGGGAGAGAAAGCCGATCAGGCTCACGCCATCTGGCTCACCTGCTCGGGCGGTCCGTTCTACGGATGGACCCGCGACCAGCTCAGCCGCGTGACACCTTCCGACGCCCTGGCGCATCCCACATGGAACATGGGCGCCAAGATCACCATCGACTCCGCAACCCTCATGAACAAGGGCCTCGAGCGCATCGAGGCCATGCATCTGTTCGGCGTCGATATGGAGTTTATCCGTGTCGTGATCCAGCGCCAGTCTAAGATCCACTCCATGGTGGAATACGAGGACGGATCGGTGATCGCGCATCTGGGAGCGTCCGACATGCGGATTCCCATCCAGTATGCGTTCTCCTATCCCGATCGCTGGTCGACGCCGGCGCCGCGCGTCGACTTCCGCACGCTCGGCTCGCTCGATTTCGGCGAACCCGATGCCGACACTTTTCGCTGCCTTGCGCTCGCCGAGGATGCGGGACGTGTTCGCGGAACGCTGCCCTGCGTGCTCAACGCCGCCAACGAGGTCGCGGTCGCGGCTTTCCTTGCCGGTACGTGCTCGTTCACGGATATCGACGCCGTCGTCGAGACCTGCATGGACGACCACGACGTCCAGCCCGTGCAGTCACTCGAGCAGCTTGCCGACATCGATGCTTGGGCGAGGCGCCGCGCAGCGGAAGCTATCGCCGCGCGATCATAGGGAAACCTCCTTACCGTCTGGTGGTCTATGGAACAGCTTGCCGGCTTCATCTCGTCGCTCTTCTGGGGCGTCGTCACCTTTTCCGTTCTCGTTTTCATCCACGAGGGCGGGCATTTTCTTGCCGCCCGCGCCTGCGGCGTGCGCGTGACCGAGTTCTTCCTCGGTCTTCCGTGCCGCTTCAACATCCACCGCGTATCGCGCAAGAACGGCACGAAATTCGGCGTGACGCCGATCCTCCTCGGAGGCTACGCCGCCATCTGCGGCATGGAGAACGCCAACGTGCCCTCGGCCCCGCGTGTGCTCGCCGCGGTACACCGCCGCGGAACCGCCACGACCGCTGAGCTCGCCGGCGATCTCGACCTCGATGAGACCGAGATCCAAGATGCCTGCGCTCAGCTGCTGAGCTGGGGTTCGCTCGCACCGCGCTACCTTGATGATGACGGCCCGCGCGACCGCTACTACCCGAGCGCCTACGCCTCCATGCCTCGCGATGCCGCGGGAAACACCGTCTACGAAGGGCGCGCCTTCGACCGCGCGCATGCAACCTCCGAGGGTGATCCCTGGGAGCCGACGATGGGGGAGCAGGCCTTCTTCGAGAAGGAGCGCTCTCGCACCTATATGGGCCTCGGCTTCTTCCGACGCTCAGCCATCCTGCTTGCCGGTATCGCCGTCAACGTGCTCTGCGGCATCCTGCTGCTCATGAGCGTGTTCTCCATCATCGGGTTCGACGTCCCCGTCGACAAAAATGTCATCGGGGCGGTGGAGCAGGACTCTCCCGCCATGGAGGCGGGCCTGCAGGCTGGCGACACGATCCTTTCCGTCGACGGCGTCTCCGTCGACTCCTGGATCTCCCTGACCGAGGCCATCGGCGCGCATGAGGGAGACGGCGCCATCGCGATGGAGGTCGAGCGCGACGGATCCACGACCTCCGTGAGCATCGTGCCGAACGATGAGGGACTCGTTGGCATTTCCGTACCCTACGAGCGCTATCGACTCTCGCCGATCGATTCGTTCCAGGTCTCTATCGACTACGTCTATCAGACCGTCGCGGGCATAGCTCAGCTGTTCACGCCGACGAAGACGATGGAGGTGCTCGACAACTCGAGCTCCATCGTCGGCATCTCCGTCATGTCCGCCCAGGCGGCGTCCCTCGGCGCAAGCACCTATCTCGCCTTCGCCGCGCTCATCTCGCTTTCTCTCGGCTTCATGAACCTGCTGCCCATCCCACCGCTGGACGGCGGCAAGTTCATCATCGAGATCATCCAGGGAATCACGCGCCGTGAGGTGCCCATGCGCGTGCAGACCGCCCTGTCGCTTGCCGGCATCATCCTGTTCGGCTTCATCTTCGTCTACGTCCTGCGCGGGGACATCCTGCGCCTGCTTTAGAAGGAGGACACGATGGCCCACCAGCTTCCGAGAGACCTCACGCGTCCCGTACACATCGGTTCTGTCCAGATCGGCGGGGGAGCGCCGGTTGTCGTGCAGTCCATGACCTGCACCGACACGCACGATGCGGACGCGACGCTCGCGCAGGTCCGGGCACTCGCCGACGCCGGTTGCGACATCGTGCGCGTGACGGTTCCCGACGAGGCGGCTCTCAAGAGTTTCGGGCGCGTCTGCGCGGAAAGCCCGGTGCCCATCGTGGCTGACATCCACTTCGATTACCGCTTGGCCATCGGCGCCGTGCGCGCCGGGGCGTCCAAGCTTCGCATCAACCCCGGCAACATCGGATCTTGGGACAAGGTCGACGCCGTGATCGATGCGGCTGGCGAGGCGGGCGCCGCCATTCGCATCGGCGTGAACGCCGGCTCTCTCGAGCGCGACATCGCCGAGCGCGAGGACTTGAGCCAGCCCGAGAAGCTCGTCGCCTCGAGCCTGCGGTTCGTCGAGCACTTCGAGGGCCGCGGCTTTACGAATATCGTCCTTTCCGCCAAGGCCCACAGCGTGCTGACGACTATCGACACCTACCGAGCGCTCTCCCGCGAGCTGCCGCAGGTGCCGCTCCACCTCGGCGTCACCGAGGCCGGCACGGTGCGCCAGGGCACCATCAAGAGCTCGGTGGGTCTCGGAATCCTGCTTGCCGAGGGCATCGGCGACACGCTGCGCGTCTCGCTTACCGCCGATCCGGTCGAGGAACCGCCCGTCGCTTGGGGCATCCTCGAGTGCCTGGGCATCCGCCGTCGCGGCCCCGAACTCGTGAGTTGCCCGACCTGCGGCCGCACCCAGGTCGACCTCATTCCCATCGCGCAGGAGGTCGAGCGGAGGCTCCAGACCGTGACGAAGCCGATATCCGTCGCCGTCATGGGCTGCGTGGTCAACGGTCCGGGCGAGGCGTCCGACGCCGACGTGGGCGTCGCCTGCGGTCGCGGCACGGCGCTGCTGTTCCGCCACGGCGAGGTCATTCGCAAGATCGCCGAGGAAGACATCGTCGATGCCCTCATGGAAGAAATCGAGCAGCTCTAACAACCATCGGCCACATCTGGCCTCTCCCGGCTACGTCCCCAACGAGGCCAGGCCTCGTTGGGGACGTAGCCGGGAGAGGCCAGCAATAAAGAAAAGGTGTAAGGGTTAGCCGATTCGAAATGGCGTCCCTTTGACCGACCAGTTTGCAACATCCCCTATGTTGCGCTTGTTGCCTGATAGCGCATAGGTTAGAACTTGAAATAGACGTGTCGGCAACGAGGCATAAGGTGGGTTCGTTATGTTGAGAATGCTGCGGGCGGTCGGAATCACGATCGCGCTTCTGTTCGCCGCGAGTATCACGGGGATTCCGGGGTCCCCCATATTGGAGGCTCAAGCTGCCGAAATCGTAGCAGAGGGCGATTCGAACCTTCGTGGCGAATTCCACTGGGAGCTTGATTCCAAGGGGACCTTCACGATGAGCGGAGAGGGGAGTCCGCCCAGCGTATCGCTCGTTACGGGAGCTCCCAAGTGGGAAGATTATAAAGATCAGATCAGACGCGTTGTCATTGAAGACGGCATCTGGTCGACCGGCGATCTAAGCTTTGAAGGCTGCACGAATCTCACTGAGGTGACATTCGCCTCGAGCGTCACCACCATAGGCTCAGGAGCATTTAAGGGCTGTACCAAGCTGAAGACGATACAGTTTCCCCGCGCGCTTGAAACGATTGATTATGACGCCTTTCTGGGCTGTACGGGCCTAACCGAACTCACCTTTCCCGACTCGATCGCCTCGATCAACAGCTCAGCATTTTCCGGCTGCACAGGGTTGAAGGAGCTGACGTTTCCCACTGACACCGACATCGGATACAAAGCGTTCTTCGGATGCGCTGCCCTGCAGAGCGTTGTGCTCCCGAACGGCGAAAACGGCAGTGTCGGCCTGAATGCATTTGCCGAATGTCCCAACTTGAAGACGGTGTACTGGCCGCTGGAGCTGACGTTTGCCAATTCCGCCTTTATAGATTCGCTCAACCTGACCGTCTACTACGAGGGCACGTTCGAACAATGGGAATCCATTGCCACACATTTATTCGGCGAGAAGGTTCCAGATGGAACGATAGTCAAATACAACAGCGGCATGCCTGGGGAGGAAACCGATCCCGATCCAGAGGAGCCTGACCACGAGCTCACCACGCCCAAGCTTCAAAGCGTGGAGAACCGTTCCGGCGGCATCCTCATTAAGTGGTTCGGAGAAGCTTCTTATCCCGATGCCACATGGTGGCTTGATAGCGGGTTCTACGTTCTGAGAAAGAGCGGCAGCGGCGATTACGAGCGTATCGCGACGGTAGATGACGCCGACGCTACATCCTACCTTGACACCGATGTCATGCTTGGCACCACGTACACCTATACCATTCAGCGCTTTTCGAGCGGCGAGGTCAGTGAATACGATATAACGGGCCTTACAATCACACGCAAGGAGGCCATCGATAACGTAGCGAGCTATCCGAACGACAACCTCGGATGGAGCGTAGCTAACAATCTTGCCAATTTCGGCAGGAGCGTCGACAACCCCATCGACGATGAGCGGTACGAGGAAGTGCTCGGAACGAAATTCATCGATAACGCTTCTGGAAAGCTCAACCAATTCGTCAATCGACACAAGCAGAACGGCGGATACTGCTTCGGCCTGTCCCTCCTCGCCGCAGCGCAATACAATGGTCAGATCGACCTGGCCATATTGTTTGACGACCAAGATTTCTCCGGACAATCGAAGGACAGCAAGCTTGCTAACGGTGCGATTACCACCATTGTGAAATCTGACTCAACAGGCAGATACTACGCGAAGATGGAGAACGACCGGCTCGTCAATATCATCGAGCGCGCACATATATCGCAGTACACCAAGGAAGTCAAAGCCTCCCAGATCTATACGAAAGCCCCCAACTATGAAGGATTGCTTCATTATCTCCGTGAGGACAACATCAAGCCGCTCCTAGTTGGGCTCAGCGGAAGCGCCGACCACGCCGTACTGACCTATCCGCAGATAGAGCCGGAGCGCATCTCCGACAACCAATACAAGATCTACCTATACGATCCGAACGTTCCACAGATCGGCAGCGAGAGCACGCTCGTACCGTATGCGCTGGAGGGCAAACTGTCGGATTACTACACGAGCGGCATGTCATACCTCATCCTGAACACCGACACGGGAGACTGGTCGTACTACAACCCCAGCAAGGGCACCTCGCCGCAGATTAGCAACGGCTACTACGATGTGGGCATGTCTTTTGATCTCGACGATAAGGGCAACCATCTGTTGCGCCACGAGACCATCCGCTTCTACGACGTCTCGAAGATCTCCAATACGATGATCAACATCATCATGGGCTCTATCACCGGAACGCCCTCGAACTTCATCATCGTCGACGACATCCCGCAAGAAGGTTCCGGGGTGCTTGCGATCACCGATATCGATAGTGGGGATACGATCATGACCGCTTCGGGCGCTCAGTCCGGGGGTGCACCCAAGCTCACGCTTTCCAGCGAATACGTTGAAGACTACCAGGTCGGAGGAGACGACGGCAACATGCTGTTCCTCTGGCTATCGGACAGCTGCGGTGCGATCAAGACCCAAGGTGGCAGCGTCAATGCAACGTACTATTCCGATGGAACCATGTTCAACGTAGTCTGCAAACGAGCGGGCAGCGCTTCCTTCGATCCCGCAGCCGCAACACTATCAATCCAAGTTGACGAGGCAGCGGACATCGAGATGGACGTACAGCGCAACTCGCAGATGGATGATACCCGGGATGCAAAGCGCGTGACCATATCTACCTACCTCAATGCAGGAGATAAGACCACGATGACCGTCCCCAAATACGGCTTGCTTCAGCTCTCGGGACCCGAAGGCCAGCGATATGACGCCTCCTATAGCAAGGAAACCGAAAGCGGGAGCATGGGCGGAGCCATGCCCAATGTCACCGCCCAGGAAATCCTTGCGCACTGGGGTGAACCCGTCGAGAACATCTTCAGTGACGTCTCGTCTGACGCCTACTACGCCGATGCGGTGATCTGGGCTGTCGATAACGAGGTGACGACGGGTACGTCTTCCACCACGTTCTCGCCAGAAGACCCCTGCACGCGTGCGCAAGCGGTCACCTTCCTATGGAGAGCCGCCGGCTGCCCTGAACCGGAGGGCACGCGCAACCCCTTCACCGACGTTGGAAGTGGCGATTATTACCACGACGCGGTTCTTTGGGCGGTCGAGCAGGGGATAACCACCGGCACCTCCGACACAACGTTCAGCCCGAACGACACCTGCACGAGGGCGCAGATCGTGACGTTCCTCCACCGCAGCGAGGGATGTCCCGACATCGGCGCATACATCACCTTCATCGATGTTCCGCTGAATGAGTACTATGCGGATGCCGTCAGCTGGGCTGCCACGCTCGGGATCACCACAGGCACCTCGCGAACGCATTTCAGCCCGAACATCCCATGCACCCGCGGACAGATCGTGACGTTCCTGCATCGTACCTACCGGTAATCCCTCTCATCTCAAAACAGAGGCAAAACAGTAAACCTTTTGGCCTCTCCCGGCTACGTCCCCAATGAGGCCTGGCCTCATTGATGACGTAGCCGGGAGAGGCCAGCACCCAATCACCACATATGGCCAGATGGCAGCAAGCCTGTTGAGACCAGTTGCGCGCTATGCGCTATCATGCAGAATCGTATGTCGTTTCGAACACAGGGAGTAAGACGTGTCCACCAACACCCGTGTCATGAAGATGTCCTCGCTGTATGCGCCCACGCTGAAGGAGGACCCCGCCGAGGCTGAGCTCGCCAGCCATCGCCTGCTGCTGCGCGCCGGCATGATCCGCAAGCAGGCCGCCGGCCTCTATTCCTATCTGCCGCTCGCATGGCGCTCGCTCAAGAAGATCGAGGCCATCGTGCGCGACGAGATGGACGCCGCCGGCGCCCAGGAACTCCTCATGCCCATCCTGACCGATGCCGAGCTCTGGCGCGAGAGCGGCCGTTGGAACGCCTACGGCCCTGAGCTCATGCGCGTGACCGACCGCCACGACCGCGAGTTCGCCCTCGGCCCCACGCACGAGGAGACCGTCACCGACCTCATCACCAACGAGCTGCGCAGCTACAAGCAGCTTCCTGTGAACCTCTATCAGATCCAGGACAAGTTCCGCGACGAGATGCGCCCCCGCTTCGGCCTCATGCGCGGTCGTGAGTTCATCATGAAGGACGGCTACTCCTTCTCCGCCACGCAGGAGTCGCTGCAGGAGATCTATGATGACATGAAGCAGGCCTACGCCAACATCTGCGAGCGCTGCGGCCTGCACGCCCTGCCCGTCGTTGCCGACTCCGGCCAGATCGGCGGCGACACCTCCGTCGAGTTCATGGCGCTCGCCGACGCGGGCGAGGCCGCGCTCGTCTACTGCGACGAGTGCGGGTTCGCTGCCGACGAGGAGGCAGCCGCGACCACGATCCCCGTCACCGAGGGCCCGGGCGACGGCACGCTCACGAAGGTCCACACACCCGGTCTCGGCACGATCGAGGCCGTCGCCGCGTTCTTCGGCTTCCCGGAGAACGGCACCCGCAAGTCGCTCGCGCTGATCGCCGAGGACGGCACGCCCGTCGTCGCCATCGTCCCGGGCGATCACGAGCTCAACGATGTCAAGGCTGAGCACCTCTTCGGTGCCTACCACCTCATGACCGATGAGGAGCTTGAGGCCAACGGCCTGCACAAGGGCTTCATCGGGCCGGTCAACCTTCCCGAGGGCATTCGCCTCGTGGTCGATGAGAGCCTACGCGAATCCAAGAAGTGGGCCTGCGGTGCCAACGAGGTCGACTACCACTACACCGGCGCCTGCCCGGACCGCGACTTCACCGTCGACGAGTGGGCAGACCTCGTGACCGTTAAGGCCGGCGACCCCTGCCCGCACTGCGGGCGTCCCCTCGAGGGCGCACGCGGCATCGAGGTCAGCCAGGTGTTCCAGCTCGGCACGAAGTACTCCGAGGCCATGGGCGCCACCTTCGCCGACGAGAACGGCGAGGAGAAGCCCTTCATCATGGGTTGCTACGGCGTGGGCATCTCCCGCACGCTCGCGGCTGTGGTCGAGCAGCATAACGACGAGCACGGCATCGTATGGCCTGTCTCCATCGCCCCGTACGAGGTCGCGGTCATCGCGCTCGACAAGAAGGGCGAGGCCTTTGACGAAGCAGCCAAGCTCGCAGACGAGCTCGCGGCGGCTGGCATCGAGGTCGTCTTCGACGACCGTGCCGAGCGCCCGGGCGTCAAGTTTGCCGATAACGACCTCATGGGCTTCCCGTTCCAGGTCATCGTGGGCAAGCGCGGCCTCAAGAACGGCACGGTTGAGCTCAAGGTGCGCGCTACCGACGAGCGCTCCGACGTCGCGCGCGACGAGGCTGTCGCCCACATCGCCGACATGGTGAAGAGCGCACGCGCGTAAAGGCGTCAGACACGCTCTCTATCTGAACAACCGTCAACCTCCTGTGGATGAAGCGCTGTCCACAGGAGGTTTTTGTTTGGCTGTGGGCGTATGGGGTATAGGGACTCCGATGTAGTGAGATACTTTACCTATGTAAAGAGGATGTCAGGACGCCTGCCCGTGGGCGCAGGGGCGCAAAGGCTGCCGTATGATGTCCTGAGCGGGGGACATGCACCCAACCTGAAAGGATTCAGCCTGTCGATGCGCGTATTGGATTTCGACAACACCATCTATGATGGCGAGAGCCCGCTTGACTTCTATTTCTTCTCGCTGCGCTATCGGCCCGGCAACATCCGATTCATCGTGCCCGTCATCATCAACCTCATTCGGTACCAGCGCTCAAAGAGCTCTCGTCCTCAGCTCGAGCGCACGATCCGCCGCTACGTCCACGCATACCTCTCGTCGTTCGACGACATCCACGGCATGGTGCGCGATTTCTGGGACACGCACATGCACAAGATCAAGTCATGGTATGTGCCGCAGCCCGATGACGTCATCCTCACCGCATCGTTCAACTACACCATGGACGAGATCGTAAAGCGCCTGGGGATTTCCACCTGCATCTGCTCAACGATCGACTACGACACGCTCGATCTGATCCATCTGAACTTCGGCGACAACAAGGTCGCATCGTTCAAGCAGGCGTTCGGCGACGATGCCGTGCCCGACGAGTTCTATACCGACAACCTTGTCGATAAGCCGATGCTCGAGTACGCCCGATCCTCCTTCATCGTTAAGGGCAACAAGGTCGTCCCGTACCGGAAATAGCGCGTGGAGCGCACGGAAACGGTCCATTGTCGATTCTGGCCGTTCCCCGAAGCCGCGCTGACAGCGATGGGTCAATCTGATACTGTTACCGCAGTGGTCGGATTTTAAGGGGCATATGCGCCCTGGGGGAGCATAACCATGGCTGACTCCACATCGCATAGGGTCGAGTGGGCCAAAGCAGAGGTCGCTCGACTCACCAGCTATATCATCCATAAGCATTACTGCGAAAACGATATCGAGGCGATTACGCGATATCTTGCTGAGCCGTTCAGCTGGTTTGGCGCGGCCGAAGACGAATACGCGACGGGTTGCGACACCGTCACCGCGATCTTTCGAAAGTTCGCCGGCAAGGTGCCGAAATGCAACGTATACGACGAGCACTACGACGTCATCGAGCTTGCAGAAAACACGTATCTGAGCACGGGGCGCGCCTGGGTCGCAACGGACCCCTCGACAGGCATCTTCATCCGCGTTCACCAACGCATCGCCATGGCATTCAAACAGGTCGGCGATGAGTTCACCTGCCACCACATCCATCTTTCGAACCCGTATGCAGAAATGGTGTCGGGCGATGTCGGGTTTCCCACGACCCTCGCGCAGCAGTCCTACGAGTACATGAAGGAGACGCTCGAGGAGCAGAGGCGCCACCTGAACGACCAGACGGCCGTGCTGAACAGCATCTACGAGACGGCTCCCTGTGCGATCATGCGCCTTGCACGGGATGGGGAAGGGTTCTACCGCCTGCTCTTCTACAACGGCGCCACCGCCGACCTCATGGGCGTGGAGGACGGCCAGATCGGACAGATGGACTGGTCGCGCGGCATCTGCCCCCTCATGACCTCCGGGGATGCCACGCGCCTTGCCGTGCGCATCGATGAGCTCGTAAAGCCCGGGGACCAGGCATCCTCCATCTGCCTGATCAAACGGGTCGCCGGCGAGCCGATCTATGTGAACTCCATCAACACGTTCATAGGCACAACCGAGGAGGGCGACATCATCCAGAAGATCGTGTTCGACGTGACCGAACACGTTCAAACAGAGCAAGCGCTCGTACGCATGAGCTTCGAGGACGGTCTCACAAGGCTCTACAACCGCACGAAATTCCGCCAAGCTTTTGAGGATGACGTTTATAGCGCGGCGGAGCACCTGGGCATCGCGTACTTCGATATCAACGGCTTGAAGGCGATGAACGACCGCTGCGGACACGCCACCGGCGACGACCTCATCTGCCGCACGGCGAGCCATATCCGGCATGCGTTCTCCGGTGACACATACCGTATCGGAGGCGACGAGTTCGTCGTCATCGACGATCTGTCTTCGGAGGGGGAGTTCGATAGACAGATCGAGCGCGCCCTGGGAGCCATGGCAGATGACGGCATCAGCATCGCTGTCGGTGTGAGCTGGCGGGAAGCTCCCTGCGACATCAGGGCGCAGTTCAATGAGGCCGATCGCCTCATGTACGAGCACAAGGCCAACTACTATCGCTCAAAGGCCAACGACCGTCGCCGCCGCTGAAAGTTTGGGGACAGGTCCCAAACTTTCACGCGTCGATATACAAAAAGAGACCTTCAACTGAGTTGAAGGTCTCGAAAATTCTTGGGTGGAGACGAGGGGGATCGAACCCCTGACCTCTTGACTGCCAGTCAAGCGCTCTCCCAGCTGAGCTACGCCCCCAAGCGGTGCGGGAAATAATATACGGGAACCGCACCCCGATTGCAAGAACTTTTTTCTGCAAGTTTGGGGACAGGTCCCAAACTTTCATCCTGTTTGCAAGACATTATAGTTTTATACTGTGTGCCACGTCTTAGCTATTAAGAGGGTGATATGAATGCCGAGAAGCGCTCGTACGATATCTGTCATGGGAATCTATCACGTTGTTGCTCAAGGTAATAACAAGCAGATCATCTTTGAAGACGAAGCCGACTATAGACGGTTTCTCGGGTTGCTGCGCGAATGCAAGCACCTGTACGGAATCAAGATCTTGGCATGGTCCCTCATGGAGAACCATGTGCACCTGTGCGTTGAGGATCTCGAAAATAACCTCGCCGATTTCATGCACCGACTGCTCGGTTGCTACGCGATGTACCTGAACGCCCGCCATGGTCGTGGTGGCCATCTGTTTCAGGATCGGTGCTTCAGCGACTCCATAATTGATGAGTCGCAGCTCCTGGAGTGCGTTCGTTACATTACGAACAATTGCCTGTACGCAGGTATATGCTCACTGGAGGAGTATCCGTGGAACAGCGACCACGAATATACCGATGTGCCCGATATCGTTTCCCCTGAGATCGTGTTGGGGCTACTCGGAGGCGCTCAGCAATACCGTGAGTTCATATCCTCTCATACGCACTGCGTGTATTCGTTTGAAGGGCCGGGGCCGCTGTCAAGCGAAGAGGCGTTGCGCATTGCGAGAGCCGTTGCAGCGAGCCTAGGAGTTCATCTCAGCGAGATCAAGGCGCTGCCTGTTCGCAAGCGCAATGAGGCGGTGAGGCAACTGCGTCGACATGGCCTCAGCAATCGGCACATCGGTCGACTCTGCGCGATCAGTGAGTCCACCATCAGCCGCATCGTCCGAGGGTAGCGTGAAAGTTTGGGACCTGTCCCCAAACTTGCAGAAAAAAGTTCTTGCAATCGGGGTGCGGTTCCCGTATATTATTTTCCGCACCGCTTGGGGGCGTAGCTCAGCTGGGAGAGCGCTTGACTGGCAGTCAAGAGGTCAGGGGTTCGATCCCCCTCGTCTCCACCCAAGTAAGCTTACAGCCTTCGGATTTCCGAAGGCTGTTTTCATATTCATCGGGCTCATGGCGCAACGGTTAGCGCAGGGGACTCATAATCCCTGGGTTGCAGGTTCGAATCCTGCTGGGCCCACCTTCGATCGATCAGCCCCGTTACGGCGGGGCTTTGTCATGACGATGAAAGTTTGGGACCTGTCCCCAAACTTTCAGGCAAGGAGCGGTATGTCTCGGTTCGATATCATCGCGTTCGATCTTGATGGAACGATCTTTCCCGAACCCCACAAGGAGGAGATGGCGCCTCGCGTCGAGCGTGCGCTTCAGGCCGCCCACGATGCTGGCGTGCTCACGGCGGTCGCCAGCGGACGGCCCACCGGCATGCTCGGCCCGCATATCTCGAACCTCCCGTTCGTAGACTGGCACATCACGGTCAACGGCGCTTGCGTGAGCAACGCGAAAACCGGCACCATCATCTCGCAGCGCACCCTGCCTCAGGTCGATGCTCTCGCGACCATCGACTTCATCAACCGTGCCGCCAACGGCGCGCACGTCGGTTGGAGCCTGTTCTCCGCCGGTACCTCGTTTTTCGATCGCAACCTGCTCACGCTGTTCGACCGCCACGAGCAGGCGGGGGAGAGCTTCAGCTTCGTCGAAAGCGCCCTTGCCGCCGGCAACGACATCCAGGAGATGTCCTCTGCTCGCGACCTCACCGCACGGCTCGCCGCCGGCCCCGACAAGCTCGGCGCGCGCTTCGAGGATCCTGCCGATACCGCCCGCGTTCTCGCCGAGCTCAAGAACAGCGGCCACGACACGTTGGAAATCGCCCAGGTCGGCCCCGATGAGATCGAGATCACCCGCACCGGGGTGGGGAAGGGCTCTGCGCTCTCCATCCTTTGCAACGAGCTCGGTATCGATGAGCGACGGGCGGTTGCCTTCGGCGATTCCGGCAACGACGCCTCGTTTGCCGACACGCCCTGCACCTTCGTCGCCATGGGCAACGCCGACGAGCACATCAAGGCCATCGCCGATGACATCGCACCGAGCGTTCGCGAGGACGGCGTGGCCGTCTGGCTCGAGCAGCACCTCGGTCTGTAGCTGACTTTGCTGCGGTTTTCCTGTGCTCGTTTGGTTCGATTCGCCGTCCCCACACATTACGGGCAAAAAGCAAAATTCTTCTTTGCGACGCTCGAGATTGTGTGTTAGTATCTTCTTCGCCGAAAGGCACACGGGCGTTTGGCTCAGGGGTAGAGCACATCCTTCACACGGATGGGGTCACAAGTTCAAATCTTGTAACGCCCACCATCGAAACTCAAGGGCTGCAGGCAACTGCAGCCCTTTTGCTATGTAGAGACATTTCGACGAAAGACGCTGCCATGATCCTTTTGGTCGACAAGATCGAGAAGAGCTTCGGCGCGCGCACGCTCTTCAGCGGCGCGTCGTTCCAGATCAACGCCCACGAGCGCTATGCACTGGTGGGCCCCAACGGTGCCGGCAAGACGACGATGCTCAAGATCATCATGGGCATCGACGCGCCCGACGCCGGAAGCGTCACCTACGCAAAGGACGTGAATGTCGGCTACCTCGAGCAGGAGACGAAGCTCGCCTCCGACAAGCCGATCATCACCGAGGTCATGGATGCCGCCATCGAGATCCGCACCATGGGGGAGCGCGCCGAGGAGCTGCAGCTGAAGATCGCCGAGGCCGACCCGAACGACCCTGGCCTCGAGGCCATGCTCACCGAGTACGGCCGCGTCCAGGACCGCTTCGAGCACCTGGGCGGCTATGAGCTTGAAAGCAACGCGCGCCAGATCCTCTCGGGTCTGGGCTTCCATCCCGAGGATTTCGAGCGCCCCTGCTGCGAGTTCTCCGGCGGCTGGCAGATGCGCATCGCGCTCGCGAAGCTCTTCCTGCGCCGGCCCGACCTGCTGCTGCTCGACGAGCCCACCAACCACCTCGACCTCGAGAGCGTCCAGTGGCTGCGCAGCTTCATCGCCAACTACGAGGGCGCCGTCCTCATCGTCAGCCACGACCGCGCGTTCATGGACGCCTGCGTCGACCACGTTGCTGCTCTCGAGAACCGCCGCGTCACGACCTACACCGGCAACTACAGCTCGTACCTCAAGCAACGCGAGGACAACCTCGAGCAGATGCGCGCCAAGCGCGCCGCCCAGGAGCGCGAGATCGCCCACATGCAGGTGTTCGTCGACAAGTTCCGCTACAAGCCCACCAAGGCGGCCCAGGCGCAGGAGCGCATCCGCAAGATCGAGCAGATCAAAAGCGAGCTCGTGATCCTGCCCGAAGGCCATAAGCACGTGGACTTCAAGTTTCCTGACCCGCCGCGCTCCGGCGACCTCGTGGCCGCCCTAGAGAACGTCTCGAAGAGCTACGAGGACAAGCAGGTCTACGACGGCATCGACCTCAAGCTCTATCGCGGCGACCACATTGCGCTCGTCGGCCCCAACGGCGCCGGCAAGTCGACCATGCTCAAGATGATCGCCGGCATCGAGCAGCCGACCACCGGCACCCGTGAGCTCGGCCTGCACGTGGGCGTGGCCTACTATGCCCAGCACCAGCTCGAGGGCCTGAAAGAAAGCAACACCGTCCTGCAGGAGATCGATTCCGTCGCGCCCACCTGGACCGTCCCGCAGCAGCGCAGCCTGCTCGGCGCCTTCCTGTTCTCGGGCGAGGACGTTGACAAGCGCGTCGGCGTGCTGTCGGGCGGTGAGCGGGCGCGTCTGGCGCTCGCCAAGATGCTCGTCGCGCCCGAGGCGCTGCTGTGCCTCGACGAGCCCACGAACCATCTGGACATCGACTCGGTCGACATGCTCGAAAACGCCCTCAAGCGCTTCCCGGGCACCATCGTGCTCATCAGCCACGACGAGCATCTCGTACGCGCCGTGGCCAACCGCGTCGTCGATATCCGCGACGGCAAGATGACGGTCTACGACGGCGACTACGACTACTACCTGTTCAAGCGCGAGGATCTGGCCCAGCGCGCCGAAGCCGAAGCCGAAGCCGCGGCGTCCCACGCCCCGGCGCAAAAGCCCGCCGCGGGTGGCCGCACCCTGCGCCGCACGCACGAGCCCGCATCCGCCGCGCCCGAACCTACCGGCAAGAAGACCCGCGAGCAGAAGCGCGCCGAGGCTGAGGCCCGCGCGGCGCTTAACCGCAAGCTCAAGGGTACGAAGGATCGCCTGAGGAAGGTCGATGCCGAGCTTGAGAAGAAGCGTGCGCGCTATGACGAGCTCATGGAGTTGATGGCCTCCGAGGAGCTTTATGCCGATCAGGAGAAATTCAACGCCGCTCTTGCGGAATACAATGCGCTGAAGAAGTCCATTCCCGAGCTCGAGGACGAATGGCTCGAGCTCTCGACGACCATCGAGGAGGAGACGGCGCGTGGATGTGCGTAAGGCGGGTGCGATCGCGCTGTCGGTGCTTTCCGTTGCCTTCCGGCTCGCCGGCATCGCGTTTGCTATCCTGACCGTGATGCTCTGCTTCCCGAGCGCCGCCGCGCGCTTGGGGATAAGCGACATCGTCATCGACCTCTCGCGCGCGCTGCCCGACCTCATCGAGGGCTACGGTCTGGTGACCTCGCCGTTCGGCGGCGTCTTCCGCCTCGACTTCGCGCTCGCGATGCTCGCCCTCTTCGGTCTCGACTATCTCTGCCAGCGCGTGAGCTGGAACCTGCGCTAAAGGACGCCCATGAACATCGACTACATCGTCTCGCTTCTCATCACGGCGGCGGCCCTCATCCTCGCCATCGTCATCCACGAGAGCGCCCATGCGCTCGTCGCCTATCTTCTTGGCGATAAGACCGCCCGTTCGCGCGGCCGCGTATCGCTGAACCCGCTTAACCATATCGACCCCTTCGGAACGGTCATCCTGCCGCTGCTCATGCTCGCGGCGGGCGGCCCGGTGTTCGCCTTCGCCAAGCCCGTGCCGGTCTACCTGAACAACCTGAAGCACCCGAAGCGCGACGAGGTCCTCGTGGCGCTCGCCGGGCCGGCATCGAACCTCCTGCTTGCCTGCCTGGCGGCGCTTCTTGTCCATCTGCTGCTCGGATATTCCTACAGCACGCCGGTCGGCCTGATCGGCAGCTCGTACATCGTGAACTTCCTGTTCACCTTCCTCACCGTGAACCTCTCGCTCGCGTTCTTCAACCTCATCCCGCTGCCGCCGCTCGACGGCTCCTCGATCCTCGTGCCGTTCCTGCGCGGACGCGCCTTGCAGACCTACTACGAGATCCAGCGCTACGCGATGCCGATTCTCATCATCGTGCTGTACCTGCTGCCGACGGTCCTCCACATCGACCTCGTGGATATCTACTTCCGCTTCACGTACTATCCCGTCGCGAACGCCTTGCTGAGCTTCGCGATCGGTGCATAGGAAAACACGCTAGAATCGTGTACGGAATCGCATCGGGAACAGCGGGGGAGGGAAAGCCGTGTCGTATCGCGTGAGCACGCAGGCATATAGCGGTCCTTTCGACCTGCTGCTTCAGCTGGTCAGCCGCCAGAAGGTCGACATCGGCTCCATCTCCATCTCCGAGGTCGCCGAGCAGTACCTCGCCGAGGTCGACCGCCTGGGCGCCCTCGACCTCGATGTGGCGAGCGACTTCCTGCTCGTCGCGGCAACGCTGCTCGACATCAAGGCGGCCTCTCTCGTGCCCGATGACGAGCCGCGCCGCAGCGACGATGACGACGAGCTCGAGGAGTACAGCGACCTCGATGGCGAGTCGCTGCGCGAGGTGCTCATCGCTCGCCTGATCGCCTACAAGCAGTTCAAGAGCGCCGCGGCCGCGCTCGGCGCGCGCATGGAGGCCGAAAGCCGCATGCACCCGCGCGTCGCCGGCCCCGATCCGGAGTTCTTGAACCTCGTGCCCGACTACCTGGCGGGGATCACGCTGCGCGGCCTGGCCGTCATCTGCGCCGACCTCGACGGCCGTCGGGAGACCTTCCTGCTCGAGGCCGAGCACGTGGCGCCCAAGCGCATGCCGCTTGAGCTCACGGTGGCCTCCGTCGACCGCGTCACCATGGCGCGCCCGCAGGTCACCTTCGCGGAGCTGCTCGACGGTGATTCCACGACCGAGCAGGTCGTGGCCACCTTCCTTGCCGTCCTCGAGCTCGCCAAGCGCGGCTCGGTCGTGCTCGAGCAGCCCAAGGCCTTCGGAACCATCACCATCAACCGCGTCAAGGACGCGCCCGCATACCATCCCGGCGAGGCCCTCGCCATCGAGGAGGACTGATAATGGACGATCTCGACATCCTCGAACCTGACTCCCTTAAAGGCGCCCTCGAGGCGCTGCTGCTCGTATCGAGCGACCCGGTGAGCGCAAGCGCTCTCGCCACGGCACTGAACATCGCCCCCGGCGAGGTCGCTTCGCTGCTTGCTGAGCTCAAGGTGGAGTACGAGGAGAAGAACCGCGGCTTCCAGCTGCGCGAGGTCGCAGGCGGCTGGCGCCTGTTCACCCATCCCGCCTTCCACGACCAGGTGGAGCGCTATGTGCTCTCCTGGGACACCCAAAAGCTTTCGCAGGCTGCCCTCGAGACGCTCGCCGTCATCGCATACCACCAGCCCGTGACGCGCGAGACCGTCAAGGGCATCCGCGGCGTCAACTCCGATGGCGTCATCTCGTCGCTCGTCGACAAGGGCCTCGTGCGCGAACTCGGCCGCGATCCCCAGCGCGGACAGGCCATCATCTACGGCACGACCGCGGCGTTCCTGGAGAAGTTCGGCCTGCGAAGCATCCGCGACCTACCCGACCTCGAGCAGTTCGCCCCCGACGAGCGCACGCGCCAGTTCATCCGCGAGCGCCTGTCGGGCCGCTCCATCGCCTCGACCCTCGACGAGACCGACGAGGAGCTCACCGAGGAGCGCGACCTGCTCGATGCCGACGGAGACCCCGACGACGAACTCATGATCATCGGCAACGCGACGGATGAAGAGTTCGATGAGTAGGCCCATGCCCCCGCAAGACCCCGCAACCGGCGAGCCCATCGTGCCGATGCGCCTGCAGCGCTTCCTGGCGCGCGCGGGCGTGGCGAGCCGTCGCGGGTCGGAGGACCTCATGACCGCCGGCCGCGTGCGCGTGAACGGCGCCGTGGTCACCGAGCTCGGAAGCAAGGTCGATCCGGCGAGCGACATCGTGGAGGTCGACGGCCGGCGCGTGGAGCTCGGCACCAAGGCAGTGCACATCATGCTCAACAAGCCCGCGGGCTATCTCACCACCATGAAGGACCCGAAGGGCAGGCGCTGCGTGGCGGAACTCGTGCCCTGCGACCGCTATCCCGGGCTCTTCCCGGTCGGTCGACTCGATATGGATACGACGGGCCTTCTGCTGTTCACAACCGACGGCGACCTCGGGCAGCGGCTGCTGCACCCCTCGATGCATGTCGACAAGCGCTACGTCGCTCTCGTCGACGGGCGCGTGCGCGACCACGAGCTTGAACCCCTGCGCCGCGGCATCGAGCTCGATGACGGCCCCTGCCAGCCCGCGCGCTGCCGCATCCTGTCTGTGCGCGAGGCGCGCGAGGTCGCACCGCACGGCATCGGCGACTTCGAGACAGCCGTCGAGGTCATCATCCGCGAGGGCCGCAAGAACCAGGTGAAGCGGATGCTCAGCCGCATCCACCATCCGGTGCTCGCCCTCCATCGCTCCGATTTCGGCCCGCTTGCCCTGACCGGCGTGAAGCGCGGCCACTGGCGCCTGCTCACCGAGGAGGAGACCGCCGCCCTCGAGCGTGCCTCAGCCGAGCGCGCAGGAGCCCCGAAGCCATCACGAACCCCGAGGAGGAACCGCTCATGATCATCGCCATCGACGGACCCGCAGGATCGGGCAAGTCGACGATCGCAGACCTGCTTGCCGACCGATTCGGCTACACGAAGCTCGACACCGGCGCCATGTACCGCACCGTGGCGCACGTGTGCGCGACCCGCGGCATCGACCTCGATGACGAACCCGCCGTGACGAGCGTTGCCGACGCCCTCGACATCGTGTTCGACCGCCGTCCCGACCGCATGCATGTGCTCGCCGACGGTACGGACGTCACGACCGAGATCCGCACGCCCGCGACCGACCGCATCGTGTCGAAGGTCTCCGCGTACCCCGGCGTCCGCACCGCGATGCTCGGCTGCCAGCGCGCCTTCGCGACCGGCCGCGACGTCGTGGCCGAGGGCCGCGATATCGGCACGGTCGTGTTTCCCGATGCCGACCTCAAGGTGTTCCTCACCGCTGATCCCCGCGAGCGCGCACGTCGCCGCGTGCTGCAGCGCCACCCCGACGGCGCTCCCGACGACAAGACCATGAAGCGCGAGGTAGCCGAGACCCTGGCCGACCTCGAGCGCCGCGATGAGCTCGACGCCCACCGCGCTGTGGCCCCGCTGCGCGCCGCCGACGACGCCATCCGCATCGATTCCACCGCCCACACCATCGACGAGATCGTCGACCAGATCATCTCACTTGCGAATGCCAGGAGGCAGGCATGAAGTTCTTCTCTTCCAAGGCGGACGACTACTACGACAACGGCATGCGCGACTTCCCGACGGCCGTGCGCGCAGGCTACGCCGTGATCTTGGGCATCCTTTACGTCTTCACGAAGATCATGTGGCGCTGCTCGTTCGACAACATCGAGAAGTTCCTCGACCGTCGCGACAAGACCGGCATCGTCATCATCTCGAACCACACCTCCATGGCGGAGGTCGTTGCCATCGTCGTGCTGCTGTGGCGCCGCGGCCGCCTCGTGCGCCCCATCTTCAAGTCGGAGTTCAACAAGAGCGGCATCGTCGAGTGGTTCTTCGCGCGCGTCGGCGGCATTCCCGTCGAGCGCGGCACAGCCGACATGAAGTCGCTGCGCCGCGCGAGCAAGGCGCTCGGCCGTGGCGAGGACATCCTGATCTTCCCTGAGGGCACGCGCATCCGCACCGACGACCAGCCCGTCGAGGTCCACGGCGGCTTCGCCATCATCGCGCAGATGGGCAAGGCGCCCGTGATGCCCATGGCGGTCTGCGGCTTTCGCGACATCACGCCCAAGGGTCACCACCTCATGCGCCCCGTGAAGTGCTGGATGCGCTTCGGCAAGGCCCTGAGCATGGACGACGCCCCCGCCGACCTCAAGCGCCGCGAGCGCACGGACTGGGTCGAGAAGGAAGCCCTGCGCCGCATGTACGAGATTCGCGACATCCTGCGCGACGAGCACCCCGGGAGGCGCTGATGGGCTCTCAGGTAACGATCGAGGTCGCGGCGCACGCTGGCGTCTGCTACGGCGTCGAGCGCGCGCTTTCGATGGCAGCCGACGCCGCGGCGAGTGCGCCCGCACCTGTCCACACGTTGGGACCGCTGATCCACAACCCGCTCGTGGTCCGCGAGCTCGCTGAGACAGGCGTCGGCCTGGCCGATACCCTGGACGACGCGAACGCGGGCTCCGTCATCATCCGCGCCCACGGCGTCGTGCCCTCCGTGATCGAGGCCGCCCGCGAGCGCGGCCTTGCCGTCATCGACGCGACCTGCCCCTACGTCAAGCGCGTCCACCACGCTGCCGAGCGTCTTGTGGCCGAGGGCTACCAGCTCATCGTGGTGGGGGAGAGCGGGCACCCCGAGGTCGAGGGCATCATGGGCCATGCCGACGGGCGCGCCCGCGTGGTCTCCGACACGTCCGACCTCGAGGGCATCGAGCTCGAACGCCGCGTGGGCGTCGTCGTGCAGACGACGCAGACCCAAGACAACCTCTCTCGCATCGTGAGCGAGCTCACACGCCGCGTCGACGAGGTCCATGTGGTGAACACCATCTGCAGCGCTACGCAGGAGCGCCAGCAAGCAGCCGCTGAGCTTGCCGACCGCGCCGATGTCATGGTGATCGTCGGCGGCAAGAACTCCGGCAACACCCGCCGGCTCGCCCAGATCTGCTCCGAGCGCTGCGAGCGCACGCGCCACATCGAAGACGCATCTGAGCTTGATGCTGCCTGGTTCGAGGACGCCCGCCTGATCGGCGTCACCGCCGGGGCGTCCACGCCTTCGGCCCATATCGACCGCGCCTGTACCCGCATACAGGAGCTCACGGGAGCGGCCCATGCCCGCTGACCAGCAGCTTCCGACCATCGCCGCCTACGCCGGGGTGCGCGCTGACTACGCGCCCTCCGCGCACCCGGACGCCCAAGGCGCCCTCGTGACCGCCGTGCGGCCCGAGTCTCCCGCCGACGATATGGGCATCGAGCCCGGCATGCGCGTGCTGACCGTGAACGGACAGGACCTCACCGACATGATCGTGTGGCTCTGGGAGGCCGACGACGAGACGGTCGACCTCACGGTGCTCGACCCCTCGGACAACACGGTGAGCCCCTGCACCCTCGAGCGCTTCGAGGGCGAGGACTGGGGCCTCGAGTTCGACGGCGCCGTGTTCGACGGCATGCGCACCTGCGTGAACGCCTGCGTGTTCTGCTTCATGACCATGCTGCCCAAGGGGAGTCGCGACAGCCTCTCCATTCGCGACGACGACTACCGCCTCTCGTTTCTGCAGGGCAATTTCGTCACGCTCACGAATATGACCGACGAGGATGTCGACAACGTCATCAACCGCTGCCTGTCGCCCATGAACGTGTCGCTGCACGCCATCACGCCCGAGGTGCGCCGGCGCATCATGGGAAAGAACGCTGCCCGCGGCATCGAGGTGCTCGAGCGCCTCATGGCTGCCGACATCGAGATCCATGCCCAGATCGTGCTCTGCCCGGGTATCAACGACGGCGAGGAGCTCGACCGCACGCTCGCGTACTGCGAGGCCCACCCGCAGATCACGAGCCTCGGCATCGTGCCGCTCGGCTTCACCAAGCACCAGAACCGCTTCACGACCTCGTTTTCCGACGATCCGGCTGCTGCGCGCGCGATCATCGAGCAGGTGCGCCCCTACCAGCAGCGCGCCTATGAGCGCTTCGGCCGCCACACGTTCCAGATGTCCGACGAGTTCTATCTCGATGCCGAGGTCGAGGTCCCGCCCGCCACGTGGTACGACGGCTATCCGCAGTACTACGACGGCATCGGCATGATCCGCAGCTACCGCGACGACACGGACGAGATGTTGAGCGAGCCGCAGCGCCTTGAGCGCATCCGCGAAGGGCTCTCACGCGCGGGACTCAAGCTCACCGTCGTGTCGGGGACCTCCGCCGCCGACACCGTCGCGCGCTTCGTGGAAAGCGACGCGCTGGGGGGAGCCGTCGCCCCCATCCGCAACGATTACTTCGGCGGCAACGTCGACGTCACGGGGCTCATCTGCGCCGGCGACCTGCTCGCGCAGCTGCCGCGATCCCTTGCCGGCGTTATGCTGATTCTCCCCAGCGTCATGTTCAACGCAGACGGAATGACGCTCGACGGGTATCATCAGACTGATATATTGAACGAACTCACGCGGCGCGGCGCGCAGGCGCTCATCGTCTCGACCATGCCCCGTGAGCTCGCCGACGCCCTCGAGAGTGCGCTCGGCCTCAGCTGAGGCCGGCCCGATACATCAAGGAGCAGACCGCATATGAAACCTGTCGTCGCAGTCGTCGGTCGACCCAATGTCGGCAAATCGACGCTCGTCAACCGACTTGCCCAAACCAAGGACGCCATCGTCCATGAGAGCCGCGGCGTCACCCGCGACCGCTCGTATTACGACGCCGAGTGGAACGGCCGCGAGTTCACCCTCGTGGACACCGGCGGTATCGAGCCACTCAAGAGCGAGGACGTGTTCTCCGCGCCCATCCGCGACCAGGCGCTCGCCGCCGCGGAGGAGGCTTGCGCCATCCTGTTCGTCGTCGACGGCACCGTCGGCATCACCGAGGAGGACGAGAGCGTCGCGCGCATGCTCAAGCGCGTGCGCAAGCCGACCTTCCTGCTCGTGAACAAGCTCGACAACCCCGACCGCGAGGACGAGCGCCTCTGGGAGTTCTACTCGCTCGGCGTCGGCGACCCGCTGCCCATCTCGGCGCTGCACGGTCACGGCACGGGCGACCTGCTCGACGAAGTCGTCGCCCTGTTCCCCGACGAGGACGAGCTCGAGGACCGCACCCCCGATGACGGCGCGCTCTCGATCGCCATCATCGGCCGTCCGAACGCCGGCAAGTCGTCGCTGTTCAACAAGATGCTCGGCTCTGAGCGCTCCATCGTCTCCGATGTCGCCGGCACGACGCGCGACGCCATCGACACCGTCGTCGAGCACGCGGGCAAGATGTACCGCATGGTCGACACGGCCGGTATCCGCAAGAAGAGCACGGTCTACGAGAACATCGAGTACTACTCCATGGTGCGCGGCCTGCGCGCCATCGACCGCGCCGATGTCGCCCTGCTCGTCGTCGACTCCTCAACCGGCATGACCGAGCAGGACCAGAAGGTCGCGAACCTCGCCATCGAGCGCGGCTGCGCCCTCGTCATCCTGCTCAACAAGTGGGACCTGCTCACCAACGATCAGGAGCGCGAGCACGTCATGGAGTCGGTCGCCCGCCGCATGACGCTCGCACCCTGGGCACCCGTGCTGCGCATCTCCGCGCTCACCGGCCGCTCCATCGAGAAGATCTGGGCGCTCGCCGATTCCGCCGCCGCCGCGCGCGCGACGCGCGTGACGACCTCGGCGCTCAACAAGCTGCTGACTGACATGCGCGAGTTCGGCCATACCGTCGTGGACGGCAAGCGCCGCCTGCGCATGCACTACGCCACCCAGACCGGCACCAAGCCGCCGACGTTCACGTTCTTCGTCAACCATGTCGACCTCGTGAGCGATTCGTATCGCCGCTACATCGAGAACCGCATGCGCGAGGCCTTCGGCTTCAAGGGCACGCCCATCCGCCTGCGCTTCCGCAAGAAGGAGCAGCGCGACGACAAGGGAGATAGGTAATGGAGACGCTCGCCGCCGGGGGAAGCTCGATCTACCTGCTGCTCATCGGCTGCATGGTCGTATCCTACCTCATCTGCGGCATTCCCTTCGGCCTTATCCTCGGTCGCTTCATGGGCCATGTCGACATCCGCAAGTCGGGCTCGGGCAACATCGGCACCACGAACGCCCTGCGCGTGGCTGGCCCCAAGGTCGCTGCGGCGACGCTTCTGTTCGACGTGCTCAAGGGCGTCATCTGCATCAACGTCTCCCGCGTGCTCATCGCCGGCGCGCTCGGGCCCGCCGCCAGCGCCATCGAGCCGGGCGGCGGCGCCGACTGGCTCATAGCCCTCGTGTCGCTCAGCTGCCTGTACGGCCATATCTTCAGCCCATACCTGAAGTTCCACGGCGGCAAGGGCATCGCCACCGGCGTGGGCATTCTGTTCGGCTTCTTCTGGCCGCTCGCGATCGTCCATCTCGCTATCTTCATCGTACTTGTGGCCATCACCAAGTACGTCTCGGTCGGCTCCATCGCCACCGCCGCCCTGGTGCCCGTCACGATGTACATCGCCTTCCCACAGACGTCTGCAGCGTCGCTTGCCATCTGGGCGCTGCTCGGCTGGACGGTCGTCTGGGCGCATCGCGGCAACATGAAGAAGCTGCGCGCCGGCAACGAGAACAAGCTCAGTTTCTCCAAGAAATCCGATAAGAAAGAGGACTAGGCATGAGGATCACCGTCGTCGGCTCCGGCTCCTGGGGCACCGCGATCGCCGGCCAGGCAGCTGCGCATGTGGATGAGGTCGTCGTCTGGTCGTTCGGCGGAGAGTCCGTCGAGGGCATCAACAACGACCACCGCAACAACCTCTACCTCACCGACTACACGCTGCCCGACAACGTGTGGGCCACCGCATCCTACGAGGAGGCCCTGCAGGGCACCGACGGCATCATCCTCGCCGTGCCCTCCGCCTTTCTGCGCGGCGTGCTCGAAGGGGCCGCTCCCTATGTGGATCCTGCAACCCCGGTCCTCACCCTCACCAAGGGCATCGAGGAGGGCACCGGCTACCTCATGAGCGAGCTCGCGGCCGACTGCATCGGCGGGCCAGAGCGCATCGCCGTGCTCGCCGGCCCTAACCACGCCGAGGAGGTCTGCCGCGGCTGCCTGTCGGCCGCCGTCATCGCCGCCGAGGACACCAAGGTCGCCGAGTTCTTCAAGAAGGTCCTGCTCTCCGATCACTTCCGCATCTACGTGGGATCCGACCTCATCGGTATCGAGATGTGCTCTGCCGTGAAGAACGTCATCGCCATCGTCTGTGGCTACCTCGCGGGCATGGGCTACGGCGACAACACGCTCGCGCTCGTCATGACGCGCGGCATCGCCGAGATCAGCCGCCTCGTGCATGCGCGCGGGGGAGAGGCCATCACCTGCATGGGTCTGGCGGGCATGGGCGACCTCGTGGTAACCTGCACGTCGCACCATTCGCGCAACCGCACTTTCGGCGAGGCGCTCGCCAAGGGCGGCACGCTCGAGGAGTACCAGGCGCGCACGCACATGGTCGTCGAGGGTGCCGCCGCCGCGAAGAGCGTTGCCGGCCTCGCGCGCAAGCTTGGAGTCGACGCCCCGCTCACGTTCGCGCTCGAGAAGGTGCTCTGGCGCGGCGTCTCGAAAGAAGAGGTCTTCAACGAGCTCATCGAGCGCTTCCCGACCGAAGAGTTCTACGGTATGGACGACTAGCAGAAAGGTTCAGATTCTCCGATGACCAGTCTCATCAATGTAGCGCCCTCCATTCTCGCCGCGGACCTCAATCATCTGGGCGATGATCTCGACCGCGTCTCGAACGCCGAGATGATCCATGTCGACGTCATGGACGGCCATTTCGTGCCCAACCTGAGCTTCGGCACGCCCGTGGTTGCCGCTGTGAAGCAGGCGACGCGCGCGCTCGTCGACGTGCACATGATGGTCACGAACCCCGATGAGACCGTCGACTGGTACATCGATGCCGGAGCGGACCTCATCTCCGTCCACTACGAGGCGGCGCACGATCTGCACGGCATCATCGACCACCTGCACGAACGCGGCGTGCTCGCGGGCGTGGTGATCAACCCCGATACGCCCGTCTCGGTCTTAGCCGGCGTCATCGAGGATGTCGACCTCGTGCTCGTCATGAGCGTCTATCCCGGCTTCGGCGGCCAGCACTTCATCGAGGAGACCTACGGCCGTCTGCGCGAGCTCGTCAAGCTATGCGACAAGCACGACGCCTACCCGCTCATCCAGGTCGACGGCGGCGTGAGCCTCTCGAACGCCCGTCAGCTCGGCGCCTGCGGCGCCAACGTGCTCGTGGCGGGCTCCGCCGTCTTCAACGCACATGACCCCGCCATGATCGTGCGCGAGCTGCGCGACCTCGCAACCATCGGCCTCACCGGCCGTGAGGAGTAGCGCCGTGAGCGACCACGACCCGGCTGCCCCGGTCAACCTCGATTACGCCGCCTCGACGCCGATGCGCGCCGAGGCGCTTGCCGCGCAGGCAGCCTACGACGCTTCGGACATCGCCGGTGCGAACCCCAACTCACTTCACACCCTCGGCCGCAAGGCGGCCTCCGAGCTCGAGCGCTGCCGTCGAGACGTCGCGGCCTCGCTCGGCAGGCGCATCCGCTCGAGCGAGATCATCTTCACCGGCGGCGGCACCGAGTCTGACTTCCTCGCCCTGTTCGGCATGGCGCAGGGGGCGCGCGAGCGCGACCGCAACCGCACGCGCGTACTCGTGAGCGCCATCGAGCATGATGCCATCCTCGATAACGTTCCCGCGCTTCGCGCCCAGGGTTTCACCGTTGAGCTCATCGGCGTGTGCCCGGAGGGCTTCATCGACCCCGACGAGCTCGAGCATATGCTCGCCGACGACGTCGGCCTCGTATCCGTCATGCTGGCGAACAACGAGACCGGCGTCGTGCAGCCCATCCGCGAGCTCGCCGCCCGCGCGCATGCGCACGGCGCACTGTTCCACACCGACGCAATCCAGGGCTACCTGCATATTCCCTTCGATGTCGACGTCCTTGGCGTCGATGCCCTTTCGCTTGCGGGGCACAAGGTAGGCGGACCGGTTTCCGCAGGTGCGCTCTACCTACGGTCGAGGACCCCCTTGCGCCCCCAGGTGATGGGAGGCGGCCAAGAATCTGGCCGCCGCGCCGGAACGCAGGACCTGCGCGCCATCGTTGCGCTCGCAGCCGTCGCACGCGAGCTGCACGCGCGGGTGGAGGACGACAGCCAGCGCGTACGCGCCTGGGCCGACGCCCTCTACGCGCGCCTGTGCTCCCATCCGCGCATCCAAGCGACCATGGGCGATTGGACTTGCGTCGAGCGCCTGCCCGGCATCGTGTCGCTGACGGTCGACGGCTACGATTCCGAGGAGCTTGTGCTCAAGCTCGATGCACGCGGCTTCGAGGTTTCGGGCGGATCGGCCTGCTCGAGCGCGAGCCTCGACGCGAGCCATGTGCTTTCGGCCATGGGCATCCCGCGCGAGCGCGCCCTGGGATCACTGCGCATCTCTTTCGACGACCGCTGCGACCCCGCCGACCTCGACCGCTTTGCCGACGCCCTTCTCGATCTGATTGGATAGATTATGCTCGTACGCGAACTTGAAGCCGCGCTGCTGGCGCACTTCCCCCACGAGGATACCGAAAGCTGGGACCACGTCGGCCTGTCGGTCGGCGAGCCCGATTCGGTAGTCGAGCGCGTCGCCATCGCTCTCGATCCCACGCCAGCCGCTGTGGAGGACGCCCACGATGGGGGAGCGAACGTTCTCGTGACCCATCATCCCGTCTACCTCAAGGCTCCCGATGCCTTCACGCCGCTCGACCCCGTCCGCCCCGCCTGCGCGGCGGCGGTGTACCGCGCAGCGCGCCTTGGGGTGAGCATCATCTCGCTCCACACGAACCTCGATCGCTCGCGCGAGGCTCGCGAGCTGCTCTGCGCCCTTCTGGGCTCGACGGCCATCGCCTCGCTCGAGCACCCCGATGATCCGGATGCAACAGGCCTCGGAGCCTATTGCGATGTGCCCGGCGAGCTCACGCTTGCAGAACTCGCCTCCATCTGCCGCAAGCGCTTCGGAGGTGCACCCCGCGTCTGGGGAGACCCGGACGCGCCCATCACGCGCATCGCGGTGCTCGGCGGCTCGCTCGGGTCGTTTGGCGATAACGCCATCGCCCTGGGTGCCCAGGCGGTCGTCTGCGGCGAGGCCGGCTACCACATGTGCCAGGACCTCGCGCTGCGCGGGTGCGCCCCGATTCTTCTCGGCCACGATCGGTCGGAGGAGCCGTTTGGCGCAATCTTGATGAATGCCGTCGTGAATGCGGGCATCGACCCCGCCCACGTGCGTAGAATTACCCTTCCTGAACAATGGTGGACCTCATACGAACAGGAGCGCTCATGAGCCTCGGATCTCTTCTTCTCAAGCTGCAGGACATCGACCTCGCCCTGACGCGCAACCGCGCCGCGCTGAACGCCATGCCCGAGATCGCGGAGCTAGCCAAGAAGCGCCGCGCCCATCAGAAGCTCAAGGCCGACGCCACCAAGCTCTACGCCCAGCGCAAGGACATCGAGACCTACCTGAAGGAGCTCGAGGGCAAGGAGATGGATGCGAACGACGACGTCCGCATTGCCCAGCAGAACACCGACTCCTCCGATTACCGCGCGGTCCAGCAGCTCGAGATCGAGCTCTCGAACCTTGCGAAGCAGCTCGATAAGATCGCCTTCGACCGCCGTGATTACGAGGCCAAGCTCGCCGACATCAAGGCCAAGGAGGAGTACCTAGCCGAGTACACCGCCAAATTCGAGGCCGCTGTGATCGCTGACACCAAGGCCGCGCGCGAGAAGGCGGCGGGCCTCATGGCCGAGGTCGAGAAGGCCCAGCGCCAGCGCGAGCACATCCTCGAGCAGCTGCCCGAGGACATGCGCGTCCGCTACGAGAAGGCCGCCGAGACCCATAACGGTCTTGCCGTCGAGCGCCTCGAAGGCAACGTGCCGAGCGTCTGCCGCATGGCGCTGCAGGCTTCCTCCATGTCCGACCTTGCGCGCACCTCGTCCGAGGTCGTCGAGTGCCCCTATTGCCACCGCATGCTCGTGATGGGAGAGGACGGCGAGGAATCGTGAGCGAGACCGCCGGCACCCCGTGCGTCCTGCTGTGCGTCACTGGATGCATAGCCGCCTATAAATCCTGCGAGACCGCGCGCTGCCTGCAGCGCGCGGGCGCCCGCGTGAAGGTGCTCATGACCGAGCACGCCACGCATTTCGTGGGACCCACGACGTTTCGCGCCCTGACGCACGAGAAGGTCGCTGTCGGGCTCTTTGACGATCCCGAGGATCCCATCCATCACATCTCGCTTGCGCAGGAGGCCGATGTCGTGCTCGTCGCCCCCGCGACGGCGAACATCCTCGCCAAGATGGCTCACGGCATCGCAGACGACCTGATGTCGACCACACTGCTCGCCACCAAGGCGCCCATCGTCGTGGCGCCCGCGATGAACGTGGGGATGTGGGAGGCCGATGCCACCCAGGAGAACGTCCGCACCCTCCAGCGCCGCGGCGTGCATGTCATCACGCCCGATTCCGGCTACCTTGCCTGCGGCGACGTCGGGGGAGGACGCCTGCCCGACCCGTGGCGCGTGGCCGACCTTGCGCTGATGGCCGCTGGCGAAGCGGGCCCGCTTGCCGGCGAGCACGTGCTGATCACCGCCGGTGGCACTCATGAGCCCATAGACCCTGTGCGCTTCATCGGCAACCGCTCGAGCGGCAAGATGGGCGCGGCGCTTGCACGCGCTGCCAGCCGCCAGGGAGCCAACGTGACGCTCGTGTTGGGACCCGCCTCCATCGAGCCTCCCGCCGGCGTGCGCTGCGTGCGCGTCGAGACCGCCGCGGAGATGCTCGCTGCCTCCGAGGAGGCCTTCGAAGACGCGACCATCGCCATCTGCGCCGCCGCTGTGGCGGACTACACGCCTGCGAAGCCCGCCGACCACAAGCTCAAGAAGACGGAGGAGCGCCTCGATACCGTCGAGCTTACCGAGACGGTCGACATCCTGGCAGCGCTGTCCGCCCGCAAGGGAGAGCGCACCGTTATCGGCTTTGCCGCCGAGACGTCGAACGTCGTGGACTACGCGCTTGCCAAGCTTTCGCGCAAGGGCTGCGACGCCATCGTCGCTAACGATGTGAGCCGCGAGGATTCGGGCTTTGGCACCGACACGAACAAGGCATGGTGGATCGATGCGGACGGCACTCACGAGATGCCCTGCATGAGCAAGGAGGGTCTCGCTTACGAGATTCTCCGCCGCGCGACGAAAAGCTAGGGGAGAGCTTCGCCTCACCCGCTCCCTTATCGCCACAAGAGGCGGCCGACTGGTACCAGCCGGCCGCTTTCCTGTTTGTTTGACATCCTTCTTTGGACGTCTGGTACTGGAATGCCATTCGACCGTACGGCCGCCATGAAACTGGGCAGGGGGCCGCTCGCGGGGAAAGTGGTCTATACCTCATAACGCATCTGAATTGAAGTGATATCCGTAACATTTTCCCTGAACGGTCGTTACCTTACGAAATGCTAACAAGAGCATTGCCGTACCCTCATATAGCAGGAGCGGGGAGCTTTGCGTGCGCATGATAGCCTAGAACAGGGCAAACGCCCACAGGCGCGATCGATAAGGAGGAGACAAGATCATGCGCATCTCGAAGAACATCCGCCATGCGATCGTGGCGGGCCTTGCAGGCGCGACCGTTGCCGCCGCCACCTTCGCACCCGCGATGGCATTCGCCGACTACAAGGGGTATCAGGATGTAGCCGCAAACCATTGGGCGGCGTCCAGCGGCGTCATCGACTGGGCCGACCGCAACGACATCGTCAACGGATTCCCCGATGGCTCATGGGGCGCCGACAAGCCGATCGACCGAGCCCAGGCTGCCGCTATCCTCTACAACCTCGCCGGGAACCCTCCGGTGACGGGCTCCCCGCAGTTCTCCGATGCCGACACACTTGGATGGGCGAGGACTGCCGCAACCTGGGCCCAGCAGCAGGGCATCTTCACCGGCACCCAGCATGCTGACGGCCGCGTGACATTCGACCCGTGGGGTCCGCTCACCCGCGAGCAGGCGGCAAAGGTTCTCTGCGTCCTTTCCGGCGGCAAGGGATCCAATCCTGCCATTCTCGACCAATTCCCCGATGGGGACTCCGTTTCCGGCTGGGCGAAGAGCGTTGTCGCCTGGGCCGCAAAGAACGGCATCATCGGCAACGGCGGCAGCCTGAATGGCAACAGCGTCTGCACCCGCGCCGAGTTCGTATCGATGACCCGCACCACCGACAACCGTATCATGCACATCATCGACGACCATACCGACTGGGATGACGACTGGGATGACCGGTTCGACGACTGGGATGACGACTGGGATGATGACTGGGACGACGACTGGGATGATGACTGGGACGACGACTGGGACGACGACCACGACGACTGGGACGACGACCGGGACGATGACGACGACCACGACGATGACGACGACTGGGACGATCGCTGGGACGACTAGTCATCCTTGACGAAACCATATTTCGAATCCTACGAACGGCCATCTGGTATCAGATGGCCGTTCTTTCGCAAACGAGAAGGCCCATTTTGGTCATCTGGTACCAGATGACCAAAATCACAGTAGGTAGTGCGCTCTTTAGGCCGTAATGCGAAAAGGGAACTAAACAAACGAAAAGGCCAACCCGAAGGCTGGCCTTGAAGCTTCTGGTCGGGACGACTGGATTCGAACCAGCGACCCCTTGACCCCCAGTCAAGTGCGCTACCAAGCTGCGCCACGTCCCGAAGCATATGCGCTGTCTCGCTGACAGCAAGGGATACTATACTCACCTCGCTCAAACGATGCAAGGGGGATTTTGAACTTTTTTTCAAATCGACGGAGCCTGTGGCTCCGCCCATGCGCCCCATGCATGCGCTTCGCAAGCCGGCCCTATACGCTGGCCCCAACTTTCCCAATCATACGATATCCGTCACCGAACCCGTCCATCCAGTACCAAACGCCCAAAATAGAGGACCTAACTACCCGGAATTTGTCCGTCTGGCACTGGTTGCCCACGAGACGGCTGCGACGCGCCGCGAGGGGCAACTGCGCATTCTTTTGTGGGGCTTGCGTTACCGGCAGCGCAATCGGGTATCATTCCTCTAGTTTATTGCCGACATGCACAGGGGGAGTGACGTGAGCCTCAAGAAGAAGATCAAAAAGGAGCTCATCGGAACCTCCGACTACCCCTCGAACAAGATCTTCACCATCTCGAATTTCATCACCTTCACGCGCCTGATTCTCACGTTCGTGTTCCTCTATCTGTTCATCACCAACGAGAATCGCTATATCGCGCTGATCATCTACGCCATCGCCGCCTCGACCGACTGGATGGACGGCCAGATCGCCCGCATGACCAAAACCGTCAGCTGGCTGGGCAAGATGATGGACCCGATCGTCGACCGCGCGCTGCTGTTCACCGGAGTGCTAGGCCTTGTCGGCCGTGGCGAGCTGCCCATCTGGGTCTGCGCCCTCATCATCGGACGCGACGTCTACCTCGCCGCCGGCAACACGGTCGTTCGCCGCTACCACAAGCGTCCGCTCGACGTCGTCTACACCGGCAAGATCGCCACGGCCCTGCTCATGAGCGGATTCACCCTCATGCTGCTCGGCCTGCCCATCATCAACGGCCTCAACCTCTTCGGGCCGGAAGCCACGATGTTCCCCGGCCTCAACGGCCAGTCGGTACCGCTGGGTATCTTCTTCGTCTACGGGGGCTGCATCTTCTCGTTGATAACGGCCGTCGTCTACACGATCAAGGGAGCCATGGCCATCAAGAAGGCCATGGCACATCCCGAAGATGAGGACGTCGACTTCCTCAACCCCGAAATCGAGGACTCAGAGGAACCGGTCGACTCCGATGCCGCCATGGCCCACGGTGGGGTAGAATAGGCCTATCTGTTCGATTACCGATTCACGTGGGGAGAAACCATGACCGATATGCTGAATAACCCCTCCGGTGCTAACCTGCCCGGAGATTCGACCTGCGTCTTCCGCATGCCGGTTGATGATGCCACGGTACCTGACCTGATGAAGAGCGCGCAGACCCCCACGCCCGTTCTCACGATCATCAAGGGGCCCCAGACGGGCAACACCTTCGAGCTCGAGGGTCCCGAGACCACCATCGGTCGCGATCCCGCCAACGGCATCTTCCTGAACGATATGACGGTCTCGCGTGCCCATGCCAAGATCGTGAGGAACGCCGCCGGCGTCCTGATCGAGGATCTCGGCTCGCTCAACGGCACGTGGGTCGACGGTGCGATCGTCAATTCCGCGCCCCTGCACGACGGCTCCTCCGTGCAGATCGGCACGTTCACGCTGATCTATCACGAAAGCCAGGCAGAGCGCATCGAAACCGGTGAGTAGCTGTGGCTGAGCGCAGTTACCTCAGCATCGGCCAGGTCGTCAACTTCCTGCGCGGGGCGTATCCGGACCTCTCCAACTCCAAGATCCGCTTTCTGGAGGACGAGGGTCTGATTACGCCGCACCGCACGCCCAAGGGCTACCGTCAGTACTCCAAGGAGGATGTTGACCGCCTCGAGGTCATTCTCCATCTTCAGAAGACGCGCTACATGCCGCTAAACGTTATCAAGCAGAAGCTCGATAGCGCCACGGACCTCTCGACGCTCGCGTACGAGGTCGGACTGCTTTCCGACCTCCCCATGAAGCAGGAGCCCAAGGAGACCCAGCAAAAGCTTCATCCTATCGAGGACATTCCCGATCTTCTCGGTGTCGAGATCTCGTTCATCCGCGCTCTGGCCGACAACGACCTCATCCGCATCGTGCGCAGCCCGCAGAACCGCGAGCTCGTCGATGGGCGCGATTTCAAGATCATCCGCCAGTGCGCCGAGCTCAACCGCTTCCATATCGAGCCGCGCAACCTACGCCAGTACGTCGTTTCCGCCAACCGCGAGTCCCCGATGTTCGAGCAGGTGCTCATCGCGATGCTCGGCTCGGATGACTCCGACGACGAGCGCGACAAGAAGCTCGAGCGCGCGTTCAACAAGCTTCACGACCTGACCGACGGTGTGCATACAGCGCTGCTGAAAAACCGTGTCTTCGAGTCGCTGAACGCTGTCGTCGAAGATGCCGATCTCGATGACATCGACGACAAGATGACCCGTGCCGAGGCGGCAAAGCAGGAGGCGAAGCAGGAGTCCGCAGAAACCTCCCAGCCCGTGCAGAAGGGCAGCCCCCGCCGCGGCCGCACGGCGAAAAACTCCTCGAAGTAGCACGCATCAGATAGGATAAGGACCACCATGGCAGATTTTGATTTCGAGTCGCGCATCGTCAGCATTCCCGACTATCCTCAGCCGGGCGTGATCTTCAAGGACATCACGCCGCTGTTCGCAGATCGCGATGCGCTTTCCGCAGCTATCACCCAGATCGCCGACCACTACAAGGACGCCGGCATCACCAAGATCGTTGCACCCGAGGCCCGTGGTTTCATGATCGGCACGCCCATCGCCTTCCATATGGGTGTCGGCTTCGTGCCCGCCCGCAAGCCCGGCAAGCTTCCCCGCAAGACCGTATCGGTTACCTACGACCTCGAATACGGCACGGACACGATCGAGATGCATGAGGACGCCCTCGATTCGAGCGATCGCGTGCTGATCGTCGACGACCTGTTCGCCACCGGCGGCACCGCGCGCGCTGTTGCGAACCTCGTCGAGAAGATGGGCGCCACGCTCGTCGGCTACTCCGGCATCCTCGAGCTCGACGCCCTGAACCCGCGCCCCGTGCTCGACCCCGATGGAACCCTCGACATCTTCTCCCTCATCCACGTGGGATAACAACGCCAACCATACCGATTCGCGCAGCCCCCGGATGCCACGTGGCATCCGGGGGCTGTCCACTTTCAGGACGGAGATGTTTTCGGACATCGGACGGGACCGGCTGGCCTCTCTGGGGACGTAGCCGGAAGGTGAAATTTAGGGGACAGGCCCCAAACTTGCAGGCGGGCGGGAAGCTTTCATGCTCCCCGTCCGCCTGCAAGTTTGGGGCCTGTCCCCTAAATTTCACCTTCCGGCTACGTCCCCAGAGAGGCCAGCCGGTCCGCGGCGCAGGGGTTCCGCTCGCTGAAATAATGCATGAAATCAGATTGTTTCTGTATAACTCGGGTATCCTTACAGTGGTCTGAACAACGACGGCAGGAAGGATTGCCATGGCCGACACTCAGTTGATGAAGGAAATCGACGGCTGGATCGATGAGAACTGGGAGACCATCGTTTCCGAGATTGAAACGCTCGTGAACATCCCCAGCCAAGAGGACCTCGACCACGCAGGGGAGGGCATGCCCTTCGGCCCCGGCCCGCTGGCTGCGCTGAACGCCGGCCTCGACCTCTGCGACAGGCTCGGCATGAAGGCCGAGAACCATGAGGGCTTCGTCGGCACCGCCGATTACCCCGGCGCCGACGATTCCAAGAAGATCTGCCTCATCGCACATCTGGACACCGTGCCCTGCGGCCCCGGCTGGACCCAGGATCCGCACAAGATGACGCGCCGCGACGGCTTCCTGATCGGCCGCGGCACCCTCGATGACAAGGGCCCTTTCGTCATCGGCGCCTACGCCATGCGCTATTGGCACGAAAAGGGCGTCCAGTTCCCGTACACCATGCGCATGATCCTCGGCTCCAACGAGGAGACCACCCTGCGCGACGTCGAGTACTACCTCGAGCACTTCGGTGAGCCGACCTTCCTGATGACCCCCGATGCCGAGTTCCCCGTGTGCTATGGCGAGAAGGGCATCTACCAGGGTGTCTTCACCTCCGGCCCCATCACCGACTCCAAGATCGTCTCCTGGAAGGCGGGCGAGGCCTTCAACGCCATCCCGACCGACGCGAGTGTGACGGTCGCCGCCGATGCCTCCCAGCTTCCCGCCGCCGACGGCATCACGCTGACCGATAACGGCGACGGCACCGTGCTCATCGCCGCCAAGGGCAAGGGCGGCCACGCCTCTCAGCCGGAGGGCACCAAGAACGCCATCGGCATGCTTGTCGACTACATGCTCGATAACGACCTCGTCTCCGCTTCCGAGCGCCAGTTCCTCGAGCTGCAGAAGACCCTGATCGACGACTACACCGGCGCCGCCGTGGGCGTCGCCGCCTCCGACGACCTCTTTGGCCCGCTGACCATCGTTGGCGGTATGGTCTGGCGCGATGAGGACGGTACGCTCCACCAGTCCGTTGACTCCCGCTATCCCACGACCTTCTCCTGCGCGCAGTTCGAGGAGGGCCTCTCCGCCACCGCCGCGCGCTTCGATGCAACCTACGCCACCGACAACGACACCGAGCCGTTCTATATCGATCCGAACGGCCAGGAGATCCAGCGCCTCATCGGTGTGTACAACGACGTCACCGGCGACGACCGCAAGCCGTTCACCATCGGCGGCGGCACCTACGCGCGCGAGTTCAAGAACGCCGCGGCCTTCGGTCCCGAGATGCCTTGGGTCGAGGTTCCCGAGTGGGTCGGCCCCATGCACGGCGACGACGAGGGCATGAGCGAGGAGCTGCTCAAGACCACCCTCAAGATCTACATCCTTGCCATCAAGGAGATCATGGCGATCGAGTACTAACTCGCTCCGACATAGCCGAACAAAGGCGGCGGCTCGCAATCATGCGGGCCGCCGCCTTCATATGCGTCAACAGTCTGCGCTTTTCAGCGATGGCGCAGTCGCCTAGTGCCGCTTGCCGTCGCTTTCCGCCGCATCGTATCCGCAGTACGAAAGGTAGCTCATCAAGAAGGCCTTGGAGGCGAAGGCCTCGGCTGCACTGCGCACCAGCACGCTTTCGCGCGTGACGACGCGCGCGCTGTCCTCGTGCCGCGTTCCATCGACCGAGAAGGCGTCGGAGACCGCATGGTTGAGCTCGTTGGCGATGTAATCGAACGCAACCTCGACGGGGTAGGTCATGAGCTGGATGGAGAACATCCGCGCGATGGCCTCCATGGAGAGAAACTGCTTGAACACGCAGATGACGAGCAGGCGCGCGATCTGCTCGGAACCGTAGAGCTTCTTCACGGGAGCGGGAAGCAGGCGCTGCTTGACATAGTTGTTCACCATGGAGGGCGTCAGCCAGGGCCCCTCTGCGCACGCATCGAGCGGCGCGAGCACGCTTTCGATGTAGGCGATAACCTGGTCGCGATACAGCTCGACACTGGGCAGCTCATCGTAGCAGGGAAAATGGAACTTCGCGGCAGCCGCGGCCACATCTGATTTGAGGAACGCATCGGGAAGCGCCGTAGGGGAGAGGTCCTCAGCCGCGATTTGACGCGACGTGTCGGACATGGGAATGATCGTTGCCAGCTGTTCCATGGTGCGCTCCGTCCTCAAAGCGGGCTGTGCCCGTATGATGAGCATACTCTTGCGTTCGCCGATTATCTAGATTCGATTATTGTGATATCTAGTTTTCCATACTAGAAGGGGAGTGCTCGACTATACTTGAGGCATCGTACGCTATCGAAAGGATCCCTCGATGTCTTGGGCAATCGTCACCGACTCAAGCTGCAACCTTCGTTCGTGGAAGCCGTCGGCTCCCAACACGACGTTTGCCTCCGCGCCGCTCACCATCCACGTGGGCACCAAGGAGTTCGTCGACGACCCCAATCTTGACGTGGCTGAGCTTAACCGCACGGTAGCGGAATCCAGCGAGGCGTCCTCGAGCTCGTGCCCGAGCGTCGGTATCTGGGCGGAGGCGTTCCGGGCTGCCGACAACGTCATCGCCATCACCATCTCCGCGAACCTGTCCGGCAGCTACGAGGCGGCCTGCACCGCCCGCAACATCGTAATGGACGAGTACACCCGCGAGCATGCGGGCATCGTAGCGGGGAAGAACATCTACGTGCTTAACTCGCGTGCAACCGGCGGCAAGATGGAGCTCATCGTCGAGCTGCTCGATGCGTTTTTGGCCCATAACCCCAACGCGACCTTCGATGAGGTCGTGGCGTATATCGAGCATCTCGACCAATGCTCGACCGTGCTGTTCTCGCTCAGCAGCTACGATAACCTGATCAAGAACGGCCGTATGCCGCGCCTGGCGGGCTCGATTGCAAGCAAGCTCAATATCCGCATGCTCGGATGCGCAAGCGACGAGGGAACCATCAAGATCGTCGGGCCGACGCGCGGCGAGAAGAAGATGTTCCGTAAGGTCGTGAGCTCCATGGAAGGCATGGGATTCAAGGGTGGCCTCGTGTACATCGACCATGTAGACAACGAGCGCGCGGCCACGGAGCTTAAGGGCGAGATCGAAGCGGCATGGCCGAGCGCGACCGTCCGCCTGCTGCCGTGCGGAGGACTGTGCTCGTACTACGCTGAGGAATCCGGTCTCATCATCGGCTTCGAATGGGCATAGGCGGTCTGCGCGATTGATTGACTCGAAGCGCCCTGTATCGGCTTTGTCGATACAGGGCGCGTTTTCGTAATGTGGGGCAGAGATGACCTTCCTAGCTCTCATTCCTTACTTTACATAACATATATTATCGCGATTTTGTAAGACAGTCGAGGTACACCGGTGGATATCCGCCAACTGCGCTAATCCCGATGCTCGCCGCGCGCCCAACGATACGCAATTATTGCTCGCATGCCGTCATCAATGACCTTACCGCATTGAGATCGTCTAAGGTCCAACGCGCACCGCACGCAATCGGTCGCTTGGCCCATACGTGCCGCCGCGCAGCTTCATTCATGCGTACCTTGCCAGTCCCAGTCATCATGATGCGCTCTACGGTCATATTCCCGGCTGTCTCAGTACGGTTGCAATCCATACGAGCCCTTATTCGGCCTCTCAGCGCCTCGCTATTCAAGCTCTTAATTGACAGTCTCATATGGCAGGGCCGACACGCGCAGGCTCTGATGACCCGGTCGCATGTCCAAATATGCAGATATATCGATACACACGCCGTTTTGCAGACTCAAAGAACCACATGCTTGCAACCGTCAATCGTTATCAGCAGATAAACGGTCTCAGGCCTCAAATCGGTCCACCTGTATATACAGAAACGGGCGCGAGGCAAACCTCCTCGCGCCCGACCATCCCCTATCGGATGTATATTTAGGTACCTAACTCTATATGAGATTCCTCAACCTAGTCCAGCGCATGGACGAATCCATACGCAGCCGTCGCCGCGATGGCGCCATCAGACACTGCGGTGACCACCTGACGCAGGACCTTCGTGCGCATATCTCCCGCGCAGTACAGGCCCGGCGTGCGCGTGGCCATGTGCTCATCGGTCTGCACTCCCCCGTCGGCGCCGAGGTCGACAAAGGGGCGAACAAGATCGACGATGGGATCGGTGCCGGCAAACACGAACACGCCGAAGGATCCTTCCGCATACGTCTCCGTCTGCTCCTCGCCCGTCACGTTGTTGCGCAGCGTGATGCTCGACAGCAGCATGCCGCCATCGACCTTGACGATGGATGTCGAATAGCGGACGGACACGTTGGGCTGCTCGAGCAGCTGATCAACACGGCCTTTCGGTGCACGGAACTCGTCACGGCGCACGATCATCGTGACCGACTTGGCGATACGCGACAGGTAGAGGCCCTCCTCGCAGGCAGAGTTTCCGCCGCCGACCACGAAGACGTCTTTGCCCCGGTAGAACATGCCGTCGCAGGTCGCGCAGTACGACACGCCGCGCCCGCGATAGGTGTCCTCGCCCTCGAAACCCACAGTGCGCGGAGCGGCACCGGCCGCAACGATCACCGAGGGTGCATGGAACGACTGTCCGTCAGTCACGACGCCGAAACCACCGTCTTCGGAAGCCGACAGGCCCGTCACCATCGCATACTCCACCGTGGCACCCGCAGCCTCGGCATGATCGAGCATCTTCTGGCCGAGCACTGCGCCGGAGATATCGGGCAGACCGGGATAGTTGTCGATGATGTCCGTCGTCGCGATCTGCCCACCGGGCATTCCCTGCTCAAGCACAAGCGTTTTCATGCTCGCACGAGCGGCATACAGGCCAGCACTGCTGCCTGCAGGCCCTGCGCCGATGATGATGACGTCGTAATCGCCGGTATGATCCATGGCAACCGCCTTCCCCTATGTCCATTTCTTCTCTCGTACCCACCATACCGGAAATGAATCAGTACGTGAAACGTGTGCGATGGCGTCCATAGTGTGGGTCGTTTTGGACCGTACGAATCTCGTCGGCTTTCACAGGTCGTACACGCGAGGCATATCCTTTGTTCACCCGTCGGCAATCCCGGCAGCGTACAATAAGGCAGATACGGACCACAAGGGAGTTGAGATGACCCAGAGCACCGAGGAACACGGAATCGGAGAGCGCCCGGGCGAGCAGCAGCCCGTCATGACGCTGCCCGCTGCCGAATCCGATCGCGCGCCCGTCATCACCATCATGCACGCGTCCGTCGGCTCCGGCCATCGCGCGGCAGCCAATGCCGTCGCCCAGGCCATCGAGCGCATGCGCGGCACCGAGGGCATCCCCGAAAACGTTCGCGTCGAGGTCATCGATATCCTCGATTTCGGTCGTATCAAGTTTGACGGCAACAAGACCGCCGCATCCTTCACCGGCGCAACCCGCCCCATCTACGACATCACCTGGCGCTACACGCTAACCGGACGCCTCCTGTGGGGCGGTGGCACGGGCTGGTCGCGCGTGATGTTTCCCGCCTTCAACGCATACGTCGAGAACAAGCGACCCATCGCTATCATCGCCACGCACATCACGGCCGCAAACGTCGCCGTCGGCGCACGCATGATCACCGGCATCGACTACCCGCTCATCTGCATTCCCACCGACTACGAGATCGAGGGCTGGTGGCCGCACAAGGAAACCGACCTATTCTGCGTCGCCACGGAGTTCATGGCCGAGACGCTGCGCCCCCGTTTGGTCGAGGAGTCCCGCATCACAATCACGGGCATTCCGGTGCGAGGTGGCTTCGAGACGGAGTTCGATCTCGCAGAGAGCCGCAAGCGCTTTAACCTTCCGCTCGACAAGAAGATCGTCCTCGTCATGGCTGGCGCCAGCCTGCCGCAGCCGTATGTGCGCTTTCGAGCGGCGATGGAGGAGACGCTTCCCTACCTGCGCGGATTCGAGAACATGCACTTCGTGTTCCTGCCCGGCAAGGACGTGGAATACGCCGACCGCCTGCGTAGGATTTTCGGCGGCATGAAGCTCGAAAACGTCTCGATCATGGATTACGTCGAGGACATGGCCACGCTCATGCGCTGCTCCGACGTTGCCATCCTCAAATCGGGCGGCCTCGCCGTCACCGAATGCCTCTGCGCCCGCCTGCCGATGATCCTGCTTGGCAAATCGTACGGCCAAGAGAAGGCAAACACCACGATGCTCACCGGCTTCGGCGCCAGCATGCACGCCACGACCGCCCGCGAGCTCATCATGACGCTCAGGCACCTTCACGACAACCCCATCGCGCTCAAGGCGCTACTCGTCAACGCCGAGACGCTGCGCCGTCCCCATGCTGCCGAGGATATCGTCCGCGAGACCATGCGCCTTGTTTCCGAACCGCACCGCCCACGCGAACGCCACTTCGCCGAATTCTACTGGGGCGATAAGCCGGCGCATATCCGGTAAGCGTCGATACGCTTTTTCTTACCCGGAGGGCCGCAACGGATAACCCCATCAGAACGTCCTCGCCCTGCGGGCTGCGGGATTGTTCTGATGGGGTTATCCGTTGCGGCCCTCCGGGTAAGAAAAAGCGCCCCGTTGCAGAGGCGCTTCGAATGCAACCGTGTTATGCAGTGCCGCTCGAGCCGAATCCGCCGGCTCCGCGATCGGTCTCGTCGAGCTCGTCCACCTCGACGAGATGGACGATGGGAACCTGCTGGATTACGAGCTGGGCGATGCGCTCGCCGCGCTCGATGGAGATCGTGTTCTCGGGATCGAGGTTGACGGCGATGACCTTGAGCTCACCACGGTAGTGGGCATCGATCAGGCCGGGCGTGTTCGCTATGGAAAGACCCTGCTTGAGAGCAAGCCCGCTGCGGGGCTGGACGAAGCCGGCATAGCCGTCGGGAAGCGCAATGGCAAGGCCGGTTGGGATGAGCACGCGCTCAAAAGGCTTGATCTCCACCGAGGCGTTCGCGCGAAGATCGAGTCCGGCATCACCCTCATAAGCATAAGAGGGCAGCTCCACAGAGGGGTCAAGTCGCTTGATCGCAACGTTCAGTTCGGGCATCTCATCACCTCAACCTATTGAGCTCATCGATGAACTCATCGACATCCTGGAAATCGCGGTAGACGGAAGCGAAGCGGATATAGGCCACCTTATCGAGCTTCTGCAGGCGCTTGAGCACCATCTCGCCCAGCTCATCGGACTTCACGGCCGTAAGCGTACGCCCACGAAGCTCATACTCGATATCGTCGATCAGGCCGTTCAGCTGTTGCAGATCGATATCGCGCTTCGACGTGGCGCGCATAAGGCCGACGAGCAGCTTGTTGCGATCGAAGGGCTGCGAGGTGCCGTCGCGCTTGATGACCTCGATGGGATCTTCGCAGCGCTCGAAGGTCGTGAAGCGGTAGCCGCACGAACGGCATTCCCTTCGACGTTTGATGGCGTTGGTGGCGTCTTGCGTGCGGGAATCGACGACGCGCGTGTCGTCCTTACCGCATTTCGGGCAACGCATGGAACCCCTTTCGTCTACCAATCAACGACCTCAGGATACCATGTAAGACGAAGGCGGCCATAACAGACCGCCTTCGAAACCATCAACCACACGAATAGGACCTCGTGCGAGCAGCTATGCGGGAACGACAAGCGTCTCCCCCGCGCGAAGCATGCCATCGGACAGATCGTTCCATGCGCGGACGATATCGACCGTCTGGCGCGTGCTCACGTTGTCCGCGGGATGCGCCTCGGCGATAGCCCAGAGCGTATCGTCCGGGGACACCGTGATCGTCATGCGCTCCTCGGAAGCGAGAGCGCGATCGTACATAGCCTGACCTGCGGAGAGAAACTGAAGGCTGCAGGCGATGGCGGAGGCGACGATGAACAGCGCCAGGGCAGCGCGAATCAGCGTGTGGAGCGCATTCGCCGGACGGACAGTCTCAACGGCACTCTTACGAGGATGCGAAGCGGAACCGTCGATAACGGTGAAGACGGGACGGGTGGGCTCGAGTGCAAGCGCGAGGTTGCCATCGGTGAGCGTGATGCCGGTCATGTATATCTCCTCTCGTCGTGGTTGACGATAGTAGGTATATCGTCTCGCGCGGACATTTTCTCTAGCGTGAGAACGCGTGTTCGGGTATCATTATTAGCGAACAGTTGTTCCCCGTCAATACAAAATCGAACATCTGTTTGGAGAAAGGATACGCACATGGCCCGCAGCATCACGAAGCGCCAGCAGCAGATCTACGATTTCATCCGCTCTTACCAGCACGAGAAGGGCTATCCGCCCAGCGTGCGCGAGATGGCGGCTGCCGTCGGCCTGTCCTCCCCTTCCACCGTACACGCGCACCTCGCGGCGCTAGAGGACCATGGCCTTATCCGGCGCGACAAGACGAAACCGCGCGCCCTCGAGGTCTTCGAGCAAGACGGTGAACCCGCTCGCACACCCGAGGTCACCGAGGCGCCTGCTCGCGGCACGGTCTCGCTGCCGCTTGTCGGCCGTGTCGCCGCGGGCATTCCCATCCTGGCCGAGCAGAACATCGAGGATACCTTCACGCTTCCGACCGAGATCGCGACCGATGCTAGCTCCTTCGTCCTCGAGGTGCACGGCAACTCGATGATCAACGCCGGTATCTTCAACGGCGATTACATCATCGTCCGCGAGCAGCACAGCGCCATGAACGGAGAGATCGTCGTCGCGATGATCGATGGTGAGGCCACGGTCAAGACGTTCTACAAAGAGCGCGGACGCGTCCGCCTGCAGCCGGAAAACGACGCCATGGAGCCCATCTACGCGACGAACCCGACGATCCTGGGCAAGGTCGTCGGTCTCATGAGGCGCTTCTAGATATGGCTTCCGACGCGCTTACGTCCGATGCGCCCGCACCGCGCGGGCGCATCGCCTTCTTTGATACCCTGCGCGGATTCACCGTAATATCGATGGTGTGTTTCCATGCGGCCTATGACGCAGCCTATATCTACGGGTATGGGCTCGATTGGTTTTTGGATCCCATGATCCAAAACCTCTGGCGCGCCTCCATCAGCTGGGTCTTTCTGGCGCTTGCCGGCTGGATGTGCTCACTCAGCCGAAACAACGTTCGTCGCGGTCTGCGCTACGCTGCAGCCGCCCTTGCCGTCTGGGCGGCAACCTCAATCGCCGCTGTCGACACGCCCATCTCGTTCGGCATCATCTTCTGCATGGCGGCAAGTACGCTCATCTATGCGGCCGTAGCACCGGCTTTGAAGCGTATACCCGCAGGCATCGGCCTTCTGCTCTGCCTTGCGCTCTTTGCCGTAACCTACGGCGTTCCCGATGCCACGATCCCCTTCCGCGGCCTTTCCTGGCTCGGTTTTCCCGGACCGGGATTCGTTTCAGGCGACTACTACCCGCTCATACCGTTCACCTTCATGTACCTTGCAGGGGCGTTTGGCGCCCAGCTCTTCACAAAGCTCACGCACGGCTCCTATCCGGAGTGGATGCGGCGCTTCGACATTCCTCCGCTGCGCGTCATAGGCAACCACAGCCTTGCGATCTATCTGATCCACCAGATCGCCCTGGTCGGCATCTTTGAGGCTCTCGCGCTGCTTGCCTGAGACTCATACCAACTTCTCAAGAGAAACCCCGGTGCACGCAGTACAGGAGCCGTGCATCGGGGTTATCAATATCGAGCGCTCAAACGGAGAAGGCTTACTCAACGAGGTAGCGCGCGAGCGCACCGGCAATGCGCTCGGGCACCTTCGCCACGATGCGCACGCCGCCGCCATGGTATTCCTCGCTGATAACCGAGCCCTGCTCGCGAACGAGCTTAACGAGCGCTCCCTCGCGATACGGAATGTCTGCGCTGACGAGCCTGTCGGTCGCGGCGGCCTCGGCGGAGAGTCGCTCGAGCAGCTCGTCGATACCGTACTTCGTATGGGCGGAGAAGAAGACCGCCTGCGGATGGCGCCGCTTCAGCGTATCGAGCTCGTTGGCATCGATGAGATCGACCTTGTTGAACACCGTGACCGACGGGCGCTCGCCCGCGCTGATCTCGTCGAGCACGCGATCGACCGCCTCGGCCTGACGCTCATGATCGTCATCGGAGATATCGATGACCTTCAGGATAAGGTCCGCTCCGAGCACCTCGGACAGCGTCGACTTGAAGGCCTCGACCAAGCCATGGGGCAGTTTCTGGATGAAGCCGACCGTATCGGTGATGGTGACGGACCGGCCGCCCGGCAGCGTATAGGCACGCGTCGTCGGGTCGAGCGTCGCGAAGAGCTTGTCCTCGATAAGCACGCTCGCGCCGGTCAGCGCATTCAAGAACGTCGACTTGCCCGCATTGGTGTAGCCGGCAAGGGCGATGCGGAACGAATCGGAGGCGATACGGCTCTTTGCCTGCACGCCACGGCGCTTTTCAAGCTCCTTCAGCTCACGGCGCAGCGCCGCGATGCGGTTGCGGATCAGGCGGCGGTCGACCTCGAGCTGGCTTTCGCCCTGACCGAAACGGCTGCCGATGCCGCCGCGCGTCTGCTCCTTTGCCAGATGCGACCACATGCCGCGCAGGCGCGGCAGCAGATACTGAAGCTGCGCGAGCTGAACCTGCAGACGACCCTCTCGAGTCGTCGCATGCAGGCCGAAGATATCGAGGATCAGCGCGGTTCGATCGATGATCTTCGTCGGTTCACCGATCGTTCGCTCGAGATGGGACTGCTGCGCAGGCGTCAGATCCTCATCGAAGATGACCACATCGGCATCCAGGCGCCGAACCAGCCCCTTCAGCTCTTCGACCTTACCAGATCCGATAAACGATTTCGGAACCGGACGGTCCAGGCGCTGCGTGAGACGACCGACGACCACGGCACCCGCGGTATCGGCAAGCCTCTCGAGCTCATCGAGCGAACGGTCGACCGGCCACGCGCCGTCGCGCCATTCGACGCCGACGAGCACGGCCCGCTCGGGCTCTACCGCGGTGGAAAGAAACGAAAATCGCGTCACGCCGTCTCCTTGTTGACCTTCTGCACGATGTAATCGGCTGCGCCCTGCGCGTCCAGGGCATCCATATCGATCCACTCGATGCGCTCGTCGCGACGGAACCACGACAGCTGGCGCTTCGCATAGCGACGCGAGCGTAGCTTCACCGTCTCGATGGCCTCGTCAAGCGTGATTTCGCCCTCGAGCGCCTCGATAATCTCCTTGTACCCGATTGCCTGCCTCGACGTGAGGGCGTCCGACATGCCCTGGTCCATAAGGCCGCGCACCTCTTCGACCAAGCCGAGTTCGACCATGCGGTCCACGCGCTCGTCAATGCGACGGTACAGCCGCTCGCGATCCATCGTGAGCGCGAACTGCAGGCTCGGATACCAGGAGACGGGCTGCGAGAACCCGCTGTGCTGGTCGGCATACGACGTTCCCTCGTCGAGCATCTCGAGCGCGCGGACGGTCCGACGCACGTTGTGGGGGTGGATGAGCGCAGCACTTCTGGGATCGAGCTGCTCCAGATAGGCATGGATGCCTTCGTCGCCAAGCTCAGCCGCCATCTTCTGGTACTTCTCGCGCGAAGGGCTCTCGAGCTCGCCCGCGGGAAACCTCATGTCGTCAAGGGCGGCGCGCACGTACAGGCCCGTTCCGCCGCACAGCACGGGAACCTTGCCAGCGGCACGCAGGCGGTCGATCTCCAAACGCGCATCGCGCTGGAACAGAGCGGCAGAATACTCCTCGCCAGGATCCACGACGTCCACCAGCCGCAACGGAACGACACGCTCCGCCACCGGGGTCTTCGCCGTGCCGATATCCATACCGCGATACACCTGCATCGCATCGGCGGAAATGACCTCGCTGCCAAGTGAAGAGGCAACGAGATCCGCAACAGCGCTTTTGCCGGAAGCCGTCGGGCCTACGACGGCGATGACGCACGGGCCTCCGTCGTCAAAAGGACGGATAGCCGGCTCATCGCTCATCGAGGCTGCCCCACGACGCTGCCCGAAAGGTACCAGGTGCGAGCCGTATCGACCTTGACGTCAACGATGCGCCCGACCAGGTCGTCGACGCGCAGGCCCTCGGGAAGCGGCGCGTGAACGGTCTGGTTCTTGGGGCTCTTACCAAGAAGCTTGGTGGCGTCCTTCTTCGAGGTGCCCTCGACGAGCACCGGCACGACGGTTTCGAGGTCATGCTGGTTGAAGGCGTAGGCGCTGCCCTCGATGACCTTCACAAGCCGATTGAAGCGGTCGAGGATGACCTCGCGCGGCGTGTCGTCGGCGATGCGCGCAGCAGGGGTTCCCTCGCGGCGCGAATAGATGAAGGTGAAGGCCTGCGCATACCCGACGCGCTCGGCAAGCGAGAGCGTCTCGAGGAAGTCCTCCTCGGTCTCGCCCGGGAACCCGACGATGATATCGGTCGACAGCGCGATATCCGGAATGCGGTCGCGCACGCGGTCGATCAGGTCGAGATACTGCTCGCGCGTATAGCGGCGGTTCATCAGCTTGAGGATACGCGAGGAACCGGACTGCACGGCCAGGTGAAGCTGCGGCATGACCGCGGGCACCTCTGCCATGGCGTCGATCGTCTCGGGCAGCAGGTCCTTCGGGTGCGACGAGGTGAAGAAGATGCGCTCGATGCCGGTGTCGCCCAGGCGGCGCAGCAGCTCGGCGAAGCGCGGCGCACCGAACAGGTCGCGCCCATAGGAGTTCACATTCTGACCGAGCAGCGTGATCTCGCGCGCGCCCACGCGGGCAAGACCGGTGACCTCATCGACGATCTCGTCCATATCGCGGCTCTTCTCGCGGCCGCGCACATACGGCACGATGCAATAGCTGCAGAAGTTATTGCAGCCGGTCATGATGGGCACCCAGGCGCGATAGCTCTCAGCGCGATGCCATGGCATGCTCGTCGCCGGCTGCGCATCGGTCTCCTCGCAGCGAACATGGCGCTCGCCGTCGGTAAAGGCATCCTCGAGCAGCTCGGCCACATGGGCGATGGAATGCGTACCGAAGATGACGTCGACGTTGTCGAGGTTCGTCAGCAGGCCGGCACCGTCGCGCTGGGCGATGCAACCGCCGACCGCGACGACGCGACGCCCGCTCGGAGGAGCGGGAAGGCTTTTGCACGAGGAGCACTGGCCGTACAGGCGCGTATCGGCCGCCTCGCGAACGCAGCACGTCATGAAGATGACGATATCCGCATCCTCAGGCCCTGCAACCTCAAGCGCACCGCAGCTATCGAGCAGGCCGCTGACCCGCTCGGAATCGTGCATATTCATCTGGCATCCGAACGTGCGGATGAAATAGGTCTTACCGGAAAGAATGGATGTGTGCATACCCTACCCGACTCGAAGATTATCGTCGTTGACATCGAACGAATCGCCCGCATGAGACGTCAGCCGGTGCACGTACACCGACAGCCGAATGGCGGTACGCGATTCGCCGTTGATGAGGATATCGGAAAACACCGGCGCACACGAGATATCGAAGCCCGTGGGAATCAGAAACCCACGAGCGATGGCGATGGCCTTGATGGCCTGGTTGACCGCGCCCGCGCCGACGCACTGCATGTTGACGGGAACACCGTCCTTCACCATGCCGGCGATGGCGCCGGCAACTGAGGCCGGCGATGACTTACTCGATACCTTCAGGAATTCCATGGCTGCATTTCTCCTGCGTGCGGGTGCATTTAAGCATAATTAAAGTAACTGTACCCCATGGGCAGACACTCGGCAAGCTGCTATTCGTCCTTGCCGATGTCGAAGGTGACGACGATGCGGTCGCGCGTCACACGAACCCGAGGGTCCCCCTGAAGCGTCAGGTAGTAACGGTCGGCAAGCTCCGAAAAGCTGCGTTCCATACCGCGGGAGAACCTTTGTAGGTCCTCGCGGGCGATCTTGAGACCGCGGCGATCGCGCTCGAGGTCTACCGGCTTGTCCTGCGGGCGCGCGGCATGGGTGCGCTCGCGCAGCAGACGGGCGGACACGCTGCGCTGCGGCTTGATCGTGCCGGCAAGGATGCGGTGCGCCGTGCGCTCAGACACCTCGATGCCGATGCTCTCGGCGATGCACATGAAGTCAGATGCGTCTCCTGCCGACCCGAGCCGATCGACCACGGGGAGCTCCTCGGCATCGTCGATGAACAGCAGACGGCCCGCATCGACCGTCGATGACGCGTGCGAGAAAAGCGTCGCCGCGATCTCGGCGGGCGATCCGAGGTACACGTCGCAGCCGTGCAGCTCGCTCAAGGCGAAATCCGCCGCCGCGCGCACGATGTTATGGGGACCGCGCACGATGTGATAGACACCGGCCTCATCCTTCTCGGCAACGGGCCAGGTCGACTGATCGGCACGCTCGCTGAGCTCGGCGGTGTCGGCCACCACCTTGATGGCGGACCCGAGCCGTGGACGGGAGGTCACGACCTGCGCCGAGCGCGTGTTCTGCCGGATGGAGAACAGCGCCATGCCACGACCGTGGACGCCCCATTGGTCCATCTTCATGGACTCGAGCTTGGAGGTCACGCGCGCGTCGAAGATACGCTCGTGCATATCGGCCGGGATACCCGAGCCGTTATCGATGAAAAGGAGGGTGCGAACACCCTCCTCCTTCATCGTCGCGATATAGATCTTGGTGGCGCCGGCATCGCGCGCGTTGCGCAGCATCTCGATAACGATGTCCTCGACATGCTGGATATCGTGCTTTGCCTGACGGCGCTCAGCCTCCGAGACGCGCAGCCTCACAAAGCCTTCGCCGAGGTTCTCCTCGACGCGAAGGTTTCTCTCGCCCGACATGGCGGCGACGAAGGAGATGAGGTCGCTGGCGTCTCCCATGGGCGGCACCTACTTGGCGATGTCGACAGCGCGGCTCTCGCGGATGACCACGACGCGCACCTGACCGGGATACTCCATCTCGTCCTCGATCTGATGGGCGATATCGTGGGCGAGCACCGTCGCCTGGGCATCGGAGATCTTGTCGGGCTGGACCATGACGTGGACCTCGCGGCCCGCCTGCATGGCGTAGGTGCGCTCGACGCCCTCGTAGGAGTTCGAGATCTCCTCGAGCTTCTCAAGGCGCTTGATGTAGCTCTCAGCGGACTCGCGGCGAGCGCCGGGACGCGACGCGGAGATGGCGTCGCCAGCCTGAACGAGCACGGCGAGCACGGAATTCGGGTCGATGTCGCCGTGGTGCGCCTCGATGGCGTGGACGATCGCGGGCTTCTCGCCGTAGCGACGAGCGAGGTCGGCGCCGATCACGGCATGCGGACCCTCGACCTCATGGTCGATGGCCTTGCCGAGGTCGTGCAGCAGGCCGGCGCGCTTGGCCACACGCACATCGACGCCGAGCTCAGAGGCCATGATGCCGCAGAGCTCGGAGACCTCGATGGAGTGCTGGAGCACGTTCTGGCCGAACGAGGTGCGGTAGCGCAGGGCGCCGAGCGTCTTGACAAGCTCGGGGTGCAGATCGTGGATGCCGATGTCGAAGGCCGCCTGCTCGCCCGCCTCGCGCACGCGCTGCTGAACGAGATCGGAAGCCTTGCGATACATCTCCTCGATGCGCGCAGGGTGGATGCGGCCGTCGGCAATGAGGTTCTCCAGGGCGACGCGGGCGGTCTCGCGGCGAACCGGATCGAAGCTCGAGAGCACGACGGTCTCCGGGGTGTCGTCGATCACGAGGTTCACGCCCGACACCTGCTCGAAGGTGCGGATATTGCGGCCCTCGCGGCCGATGATGCGGCCCTTGAGGTCATCGGAGGGGATGTGGACGGTCGTGACCGTCACCTCGGCGGTGTGGTCGGCCGCGCAACGCTGGATAGCGAGCGAGATGATCTCCTGGGCAGTCTTGTGGCATTCGGCGCGCACATGCTGCTCGGACTCGCGGATGATGGAAGCGGCCTCGTGGGTCACCTCGCCGCGAACCTTGTCGAGCAGCTCGCGATGGGCGTCATCGCGGGTGAGCTCGGAGATGCGCTCGAGCTCGGAGGTCTGACGGGCCACGAGCTCATCGAGCTCGCGAGAACGCTTCTCGATCTGGCCAGCCTGGCTCGAGAGCTGGTGCTCGCGCTTGTCGAGCGCATCGTTGCGGCGGTCAAGGGATTCCTCGCGCTGCATCACGCGATTCTCGAGGGTGCGAAGCTCGCGCTTGCGCTGCTTCTCCTCGGCCTCGGCCGCCTGCTTGCTCTGGATGATCTCCTCCTTCGCCTCGAGGAGGGCCTCCTTCTTCAACGTCTCCGCGGTTCGCTTGGCATCGCCGATGAGTCGTTCTGCCTCTGCATGTGCGGACTGAATCTTCGAATCCGCCTCGCGGAGGCTACCGCTCTTGGCGCTGCGCATGGCGATGGCGGCAACGGCGGCCCCGATGACGAGGCACACGATGCCGATCACAAATTCCATGCTCAGACTCCTTTTGTATCTTCAAGTGCAACAGGAAACGAACCGCCCACGCGATGCAGGCGGTTTCGGACATTTGCTAGGGAATGGTCACCCCATATGAAATAGAACCTATATCTATCAATCTCATCGTCGATGAGCGCATATCACATAACAAATGACCTTGTTATCGTACGTTTACAAAGGCAGTCTGTCAAACACACCGAAGCTCTTGGGAACAGGTTCCACATCAGATGGTTTTCCAAGGTAGGAGCCGTGTTACCACATGTCCTGCTCCTCGTCGGAACCGTCCAGCCTTCGGCGGACGGCATCGGCGGCGATACCGTATGAAAACCCCTTTGACACCAAAAAACGCATGAGCTTATCGCGCGCATGCATATCGGGCACCGACTTGCGCGCAAGAAGGGCGCAGGCACGTTCAAGGTCGTCCTCATCGCTGAAGAACTCCTCGGGATACCCCGGCACATCTTCGGCGCGAACCCCTCGGCGCGACAGCTCGAGCTCGATGCGGCGTCTCCCCCATCCCTGCCGCTTGCGCTCCTCGATGAAATACGCGGCAAAGCGAACGTTATCGACGAACCGGTTCTCTCGCGCACGGGCGATCGCGGAGCCGATCGCGGGCTTGCGAAACCCCGATCGCCTGAGCTTGCGTGAAAGCTCCTCCTCGGCGTGGTCGCGTCGCGACAGCAGATCGACCGTCACCGCAAAGCAGACGCGCACCTCGATGGCAGCGAGGGACTCAAGAACCTCTTCGCGCGATGCGGGGAGCGCAGGCGGCTCATCGGCAACCGCACGCGCCACGCGCACGGGCAGCGAGATATCCTCGTGCGTGCCGTCCGCGTACGCAAGATGAATCGAAGCGGCAGCTCGATAGCCGGACGCCGCCGCACGTCTGCGTGCAGCGGCGTCCGGATACGTTATATCGAGTGCGCAGACCTCGACGGCACTCACGCCGTCACGTCCGCAGCTGCTGGCTCGATGGCCTCGCCCGTCGACTCGTCATCGAAATCGAGCCCGAAGTTCACGCGAACGCGATGCTCGATTTCGTCCATAAGCTCAGGGTTGCTGCGCAGGAACTCCTTGGCGGCCTCGCGGCCCTGGCCCAAGCGCTCAGTCTCGTAGGTATACCAAGCGCCCGACTTGGTGACGATGCCGGCGTCGACGCCCATGTCGAGAATCGAGCCCTCCTTGGAGATGCCCGTGCCGTACATGATGTCGAACTCAGCGGTGCGGAAGGGTGCGGCCACCTTGTTCTTTACGACCTTGCAGCGCACGCGGCTGCCCACGATATCCTGACCGTTCTTGATGCTGTCGATACGGCGGATGTCAATACGCACGGACGAGAAGAACTTGAGGGCACGGCCACCGGTCGTCGTCTCGGGGTTGCCGAACATGACGCCGATCTTCTCGCGCAGCTGGTTGATGAAGATGCAGGTGGTACGCGACTTGGCAAGCGAGCCCGCGAGCTTGCGGAGCGCCTGGCTCATAAGGCGCGCCTGCAGGCCGACCGAGGAATCACCGATCTCGCCCTCGATCTCGGCGCGCGGAACGAGCGCCGCGACGGAGTCGATGACGACGACGTCGATCGCGCCGGAGCGAACGAGCATGTCGCAGATCTCGAGTGCCTGCTCGCCGGTATCGGGCTGCGAGATGAGGACCTCGTCGATATCGACACCGATGCGTGCCGCATAGCCCGGATCGAGCGCATGCTCGGCGTCGATGAACGCGACGACGCCGCCCAGGCCCTGCGCCTCGGCGCAGATCTCGAGCGCGAGCGTCGTCTTACCGGACGACTCGGGACCGTAGATCTCGATGATGCGGCCGCGCGGAACACCGCCGATGCCGAGCGCCGCATCGAGCGCGAGCGCACCGGTGGGGATCGCCTCGATCTCGAGCTCCGGACCGCCGTCACCGAATTTCATGATGGAACCGGTGCCGAACTTCTTCTCGATCTCCGCCGTGGTGAGCTTGATCATGTTGTCGCGCTCTGCACCGTAGGTGCGCTCGTGAATCTGGCGCGCCGGTCCGGAACTTTTCGCCATGGGGTCCTCCTTCATGATGATATCCTCCCAGACTATAGTCGAACAGTTGTTCGGCGTCAAGCCGTAACGCGACTATGCTAACTACGGCAGTCTGGGATCGTTCCCGATGGTTCGAACGGCAATCCGACAGCTCGGCGAACATGCATCCCGCGAAACCTTACAGGACGCAACGCTCGCTAAAAATCACGATGAGGTCAGCGCGGTCAGCTCCTCAAGCAGCATCTGGAGGGCGCAGAGGGCCGACCCGGCGCGCACGGCGGCGCGATCGCCCTCAAGCGTCACGCGCCGCGAATCGACGCCGCGCGCGCTCGCGACTCCCAGGTACACCGTGCCCACCGGGTCTTGCTCCGTTCCTCCCCCGGGGCCGGCATATCCGGTCAGACTCACAGCGACATCCGCTCCGAACAGCCTGTGCGAACCTTCGGCCATCTGACACGCGACAGGGTGCGACACCTCCGTGTAGCGCGCGATCGCCTCGGCATCGACGCCGAGCACCGCCTCCTTCACCTCGTTGACATAGGTGACGGCGCCGCCGCGCAGCACGGCGGAGGCCCCGGGCACGCCCGCGATCGTGGAGGCGACGAGTCCCGCCGTGAGCGACTCTGCGGTCGATACGGTAAGGCCGCGTTCCGACGCGAACGAGACCAGCGCATGGGCGGCCTGTTCGAGTTGCCCCTCGATTCCTCCACATTCAGCCATGCGAGATGCTCCTATCCAAAGATGACCTCACGGCAATTCCAGAAGTACTGGATGCCGGACACGACCGTGAGCACCACGGCGGCGATCATCAGGATGTCGGACGTGAAGTGCAAGTAGATGGTGATCGGGCTCACGCCCGCAGACGCCGTCAGGGCGCCGAAAGCAAAGGTGAACAGGTAGCAGCAGATGGATACCATGGTCACCGCGGTCTTCCACTTGCCGAGCTTGTCGGCGGCAACGACCACACCGGCTGCGCTCGCCACCATGCGCAGGGCGCTCACCAGAAACTCGCGCACGAGGATGATGAACACGAACCACAGACTCACATAGCCCAAGTCCATGAGCAGCAGCAGGGCGGACACCACGAGCAGCTTGTCGGCAATGGGATCGAGGAACTTGCCGAAATCGGTAATCTCGTTGCGTGAGCGCGCAAGGTAGCCGTCGACCTTATCGGTCAGGCTCAGAAGCACATAGAGCGCGAAGGCGGCAAACGCCAAGCCGACCGACACCTGCCCGGACCCGTTGTGGTACGAGAGGTCTGACAGGACCATGAACACCGGGATGAACAGGATGCGGATGCAGGTCACGATATTCGCGGGCGTCCAGACGCTCGTCGTATGCGGACCATGAGGGCGACTACTCGAGCCCATGGGTTGCCTCCTTGTCGATGACATGGCCGATGAGCTCGTAGCAGAAGCTGTCGGTGAACTCCACGGTCAGGATATCCCCCACCGCGGCCTCGCCTGCATCGAGATGCACGGCGCCGTCGCAGTCGGGCGCCTGGAACCACGCGTGGCCGATGAGCTCGGGGCCGTCCTCGGTCTCCTCGATGCCATCGACGATGACCTCGGCGGTCTCGCCCACATGCGATGCCGTGGCGGCAAAACCGAGAGCCTCGGCAAGATCGATGGCCGCCTGGGTGCGCTCGAGCTTCTCCTCCTCGGGAATCTGCTCGTCCATGCGGGCGGCGCGGGTGCCGTCCTCACGGGAGTACGCGAAGACGCTCGTGTAGTCGAAGCCGATGCGGTCCATGAAGGCGAGCATCTCCTCATGCTCCTCGGCGGTCTCGCCCGGGAAGGCAGCGAGGTAGGTGGTTCGGATGACCATGCCGGGAATCTCGTCGCGCAGGCGGGCGAAGAGCTTCTCGAGCTCGCTTTCGGAACCGGAGCGGTTCATGGCGGAAAGAACGCGCTCGCTGCAGTGCTGCACGGGGATGTCGATATAGGGCAGGACCTCGGGCGTGTCGCGAATGGCGGCGATGAGCTCGTCGGTCATGCCCTCGGGCTGCAGGTACAGCACGCGGATCCACACGCGCTCCGGACGGACGGCAGCGGCCACGGCCTCGAGCAGCTGAGCGAGATTGCGCGGACCCTCGGTGTCCTCGGGAAGGTCGTTGCCCCAGATGCCCGTATCCTGGCCGATCAGCACGAGCTCACGCACACCGCCGGCAACCAGCTCGCGGGCCTCGGCGAGAATCGAGGCGGCGGAGCGAGAGCGGTAGCGGCCCCTGATGTAGGGAATCGCGCAGAAGCTGCAGAAACGGTCGCAGCCGTCAGAGATCTTGAGGTAGGCAACGGCGCCCTCGACCGTGCGCTTCACGTCGGGCACGTGCGCAGGAACGGCTCGGCCATGGCCGAGCAGCTCGTCGACCACGCCCACGATGCCGTCCTCCTCGTCGGTGCGCACGAAGGCGGCAACCTCGGGCAGCTCGTCGGGCAGGTCGGCGCCGTAGCGCGAGGGCACGCAGCCGCACATCACGATGGGAGCGGAGCGAACGCCCTCGTGGACCTCATCGGCAAGCTCGAGTGTCGTCTCGATGCTCTCGGAGGTCGCCGACGCCAGAAACGAGCAGGTGTTGATGATGACGAGGTCGGCATCCTCGGTACCGTCGGCCTCTTCGTAGCCGGCGGCGCACAGAAGCGACCTCATGCGGTCGGTATCGACCTCGTTCTTGGCGCAGCCGAGCGTGATGTACAGGATGGAGGATGGTTGGTCCATGGGCAGATGCGCTCCCCTTTCGATGCGGTTAGCGGTAGTTGGTGAACTGCAGCGGCTGACCGTAGTCGCGCTCGCGCAGCATCGCGATGACCTGCTGGAGGGCGTCCTTGGACGCGGAGGTCACGCGGAGCTTATCGGACTCGATGGTCACCTTGACCTTGAGCTTGGCGTCCTTGATGTCCTTGTTGATCTTCTTGGCGGTGGGCTGGTCGATGCCCTCGACGATATGGCCGAGCACGCGCACGGTGCCGCCCGAGGCGGCCTGCGGGGCGTCCCAGGAGACCGCAGCGAGCTCGATGCCGCGCTTGATGAGCTTCGAGCTGAACAGATCGATGATCTGGCGCGCCACGAAATCGGCGGGAGCGTTGACGGTCACGAGCTTGTCGCCCTTGGAGAGGTCGATGGTCGCACCCGAGTCCTTGAGGTCGTAGCGCTGGGAGATCTCGCGCGCCGCCTGCTGGTAGGCGTTGTCGACCTCCTGCATATCGACCTGGGAAACGACGTCGAAGCTGGAATCCTTAGCCATGGGTCATATCCTTTCGCATAGCAAACCTACGCCCTTACTCGTAGGTCTCCTCGTCTTCGTAGGTGGTGTCCTCCTCGTAGCCCTCGTCAGTCGAGGTGTCCTCGCCGGTGGACTCGCCATCCGCGCTCTGCTCCTCGGTTGCGGGGTCGGGCTCCGGCTGCTGCGGCACGGTGATGGTCACGCGGCCGACACCGGGGGTACGGGTATCCCAGTCGACGGTCTTGCCGTTCTCGGTCACCGAGACGTCGGACGGATGGTCGACGGTGATCTCGATCGTCTGGCCCGGGACGTACTCGAGGGTCTCGGGGCCGGCGGTCTGCGAGCCGTAGACGACCTCACCATCGACCTTGACCTCGATCCACGAGGTGGCGCCCTCGTCGACGGTGATGGCGATCTTCGTCTCGGTCGGAACCTGCTGCTGGGTAGCCGCCCCGGCGGCCGGATCATCCGCGTTCTGCCGGCCATCGCCGGCGCCGTCTTCGGGCTGGTCGGTATCCTGGGCGTCCTGGTCGTCGGCCTCGTCGGTCGCGGTGTCGTCGGCATTCGTCTGCGTCTGCTGGGTGGCAGCGGAGCCCTGCACCGTCGGCGTGGTCTGGTTCGCTGCGGGCGTGCAGCCGCGGACGAGCAGGAACACGATGATGATCAGCAGGATGACGATGACGGCGGCACCGCCGATAAGCAGGCGCTGGTCGAGCCCGCTCGCGGCGCCGCGCGATCCCCCGCGCTGAGGTCCGCGGCCGCGCGAGCCGTAGCCGCCAGGTCCGCGGCGTCCGGAAGCGGAGCCGTAATCGCGCGTGCGCTGCGGGGCGCGCCCGCGACCGGAGAAGTCGCGCGTGCCCGCGGAGCCCAGAGGGCGCCTCATCTGAACGGTGCTGTCGGCGGGCATGCCGCCGCCCGAAGCGGGCGCACCGTATCCGCCGCGCGAGCCGGAGGCCGGACGCAGCGCGCGGCGCGCGCCATCGCGTTCGGGAAGCTGCGATGCGCGGCGCTCGTTATCGGCAACCCGCATGGGCACATGGCCCGACGTCGAATCGGAAACATAGCCCGCCTGCGGGGGACGCTGGGCAAAACGGGAGCTCGACGAGGGCGGATCCACGAGCAGATAGCGACCGCTCGTGCTCACGCTGCGCGGTACGGGGTCCGTCGCGCCCTCGGTGAACTGGCTACCCGAGGCGCTGCCGCCCCGCTCGTACACATAGAGCTCGTCGAAATAGGCGTTCACGACCTCGCGCGGGTTCAAACCCAAATAGCGCGCATAGCTTGCGATCATGCCCTGCGCGTAGCCGCGCGGCGGCATCGACGCGAAGTTACCCGTCTCGAAGAACTCGATGATCTGAGGGCGAATCTTGATCACGTTGGCGACCTGCTGGATCGAAAGACCCAGCTCGCGACGACGATCGAGCAGCATCTCGCCGAATCGACTTGCCATCAGAACCCTCCAAATCCATCTTCTGCGGCCATCTCGGCCTCCACGGCCTCGAGGGCGGCGAGCCCCTCCTCGTCCAGCAGGACCTCACGGGGCTTGGAGCCGTCGGGGGGACCGACGACGCCCTTTTCCTCGAGCATATCCATGATACGGCCCGCACGTGCATAGCCAACCTTCAAACGGCGCTGCAAACCAGAGGTGGAACCGAGCTGGGACTCCACCACGATGCGCGCGGCCTCCCAGATCAGCGGATCGTCGTCGGACGCCTCGCGGGCACCGCCGCCCCCGCCGCCACCCATGGCGGCCGGAGCCACGGCGGAGAGGATCTCCTCGTGGTAATCGGCCGGGCTCTGCTCCTTGACGAACTCCACGACCGCGAAGATCTCCTCGTCGGACACGTAGCAGCCCTGGATGCGCTTGGGCTTGCCCCAGTCCACGCGGCTGAACAGCATGTCGCCCTGGCCGATGAGCTTCTCGGCACCCGTCTGGTCGAGGATGACGCGCGAGTCGATACCCGTGGCCACGGTGAGGCCGATACGGTTCGTGATGTTGGCCTTGATGAGGCCGGTCACGACGTTCGAGCTCGGGCGCTGCGTCGCCACGATCATGTGGATACCGGCGGCGCGGCCGAGCTGGGCGATGCGCACGATGGACGCCTCGACGTCCTTGCCCGCGACCATCATGAGGTCGGAGAGCTCGTCGATGACGATGACGAGATAGGGCATCTTCGCGGGCGGGTTGTCGTACTTCTCGAACTCGCCTGCCGCCTGCTTCTCGTTGAACGTCGAGATCTTGCGGACGCCGATGCGCTCGAAGATCTTGAGGCGGCGCTCCATCTCGGAGACGGCCCATTGCAGGGCGCTCGCGGCCTGCTTGGGCTCGGTCACCACCGGCACGTACAGGTGCGGCAGGCCGTCGTAGGGGGCGAACTCGACGCGCTTCGGGTCGATCATGATCAGGCGCACATCCTCGGGGAAGGTGCGCATGAGCAGGCTCATGAGGATGGAGCTGATGACGACCGACTTACCGGAGCCCGTGGTGCCCGCGATGAGCAGGTGAGGCATCTTGGCGAGGTCGGCCACCATGGGCTGGCCCTCGGCGTCGCGGCCGAGCGCGAACTCCAGCGGGCCGCCCTTCACGTACGGCAGGATGTCGCCGAACGCGACGGTCTGGCGCGTGCGGTTGGGGATCTCAATGCCCACAAGGGAGGTGCCCGGAATCGGCGCGAAGATGCGCACCGAGTCGGTGGCGAGCGAAAGCGCGATGTCGTCCTCGAGGTTGGAGATGCGGCTCACGCGCTCGCCCTCACCGGGCTGGACCTTGAACGTCGTGACGGTGGGGCCGGAAATCCAGCCGACCACGCGGGAATGCAAGCCGAACTCCTGAAGGGTGTCCTGAAGGGCCGATGCCGTCTGCTGAAGCTCCTTCTCGGAGCTCACCGACGAGGCCGAAGCGGGGTTATGGCGCAGCATCGACACGGGCGGAAGCTGGCGCTCGTCGCCCTCGTCGGTAGCGGATGCCGGCGTGGCGGTACCGCCCGCAGCGGCCTGCGGGGCGGCAGCGCGCTTGGGCTTCGGGCGCGCAGCAGCGGCATCGGCAGCGGAAGGCGCGGCAGCTGCGGGCTTCTCGCGATGCGCGGGGGCGGCAGGCGCCGCGGCGGCGGTGCGCTTCAGGAAATCGGGCACGGCGGGGGCGGCGTCATCGGCGCCTGCGGGCTCATCCCACGGCGGGGCGGCATCGCCCTCCGGCTCGGACGCGATATCGGCAACGCCGCGCGCGGTGCCCGCGGCGACGGCATCGAGCTCTGCTCGGGAGGCAGCGATCGCCCCGAGCGCACCGCCCGCGGCAACCGCGGCGGCGCCGGCCATGGGATCGACCTCGTCCATCGGCTCGACGAAGCGCTCCTTGACGGGAATGAGCGTCGTCTTGGCGCGATCGGGTGCCGCAGACGGGGCGACATCGTCAGAGGCGGGCTTGCGCTTCTTCTGCCTGCGGCCCAGGATGAGGGTCGTCTTGGCGCTCTCCGTAGCGACCTGGTCGGTCACGTCCACGAAGGGGTTGTCGTCGCCCTGGGGGGCATCAAGCTCGTCGTCGATGCGGTCGCGCGCCGTGATCGAACGGGCACCGAGGTAGGTCGTCTCGGCACTCCCCTCCTCGTCGTCGAACAGGCTCGCCTGGCGCGGCGTAGCTCGGCGGGGCGCCTGCTGGCGCGCCGGCACCGGAGCCTCGCCCCAAGGGCTCTCGTTCACGTCGACATGGCGTCGACGCGCGATCTGCTCGGCGCGTGCGGCGACGGTCGCGGTGAGCTCGCTCACCGAGAAGCCGATGATCACGAGGCCGAGCAGCACAAGGCCGGCAAGGATGACATAGGCGATGGTATTGCCCACGGCCGCCATGAGGGCGCTCGCGATGAAGGCTCCCAAGTAGCCACCGGTCGCGGAAAGATTAGCCGGCTCGAAGAGCGCGGAGGCGGGCACATCGGCGCCCACGACGGACAGCGAGAGCATGGCGAGCACGGCGCAGTAGATCACCGCAGCGCCCGCGCAGGTGCGGACGGGCACCCGGGCCGTCCCGCGCAGGAACAGCAGGGCCGCGGCCCCGAGGATGAACAGCGGCAGGATATAGCCGCCCAGGCCGAAGCCCAGGTGGAAGAAGCCCGCGAGCGCCGCCGTCACGGGAGCGGAACTCGGCGAGATGACCGCGATGAACGAGGCCACGGCGAACACGCCGAGCAGCACGCCCGCGATATCGCGCCCCGACCCCTCATCGAGCAGCGGAGCCGCCTGCTCATCGCGAGAGCGCCCCGCGTTGGCACGCAGGTTGCGCTCCCCCGACTGCGCGGCCTTGCGACCGCGCCCGGTGGAACCCTTGCCCTTGTTCGTCTGCTGCTTGTTGCCCGCTGCCGCCACGCTAGACCTCCATGACGACCGGGATGATCATCGGGCGCGTGCGTGTGCGGTTCCAGATGAAGTTGGACAGCGAGTCGCGCACTGCCTTGCGCAGGGCGTCGGTGCCGCTGCTCGTGTAGTTGAACTTGCCCTTCTCGATCATCTTCATGATGGAGGCCGAGGCATCGGACGAGAACTCGTCGTCGATGGTGAAGGACACGCCGCGGCCGGAGAACTCGATGGCGTCGACGCGCTTGCGCTTGAGCGACACGATGGCGACGGCGGTCACCATGCCGTCGTTGGCGAGCTTCTGGCGGTCGCGCAGGACGATGGGGTCGGTGTCGCCGATGCGCAGGCCGTCAACGTACACGACGCCCGACTCGACCGAGGGGCCGCGGCGCACGACGCCGCCGCGCATCTCGAGCGAATCGCCGTTGTCCAGGATGAAGATATGGTCCTCGGGCATGCCCATCTTGCGGGCAAGGCCGGCGTGGGCCCTCAGGTGGACCGCCTCGCCGTGGACCGGCATGAAGTAGCTCGGCTTCGTCATGGCCAGCATGAGCTTGAGCTCTTCCTGGCTGCCGTGGCCGGACACGTGCACGAGCGTGCGGTTCTTGTCGTAGACGTCGCAGCCAATCTTGGCCAGACTGTTCACCACCTGCTGGACGCCCTTCTCGTTGCCGGGGATGGGCGTGGCGGAGATGATCACCGTGTCGCCCTCGTGCATCGAGAGCGTCTTGTGCTCGCCGTTAGCCATGCGCGAGAGCGCCGACAGCGGCTCACCCTGGGAGCCGGTGCACATGACGACAATCTGGTCCTCAGGGAGGTTGTTGATGTCGTAGGCGTCGATGATGTCTTCCTCGGGGATGTCGAGGTAGCCGAGCTCACGGGCGACGCGCGTGTTCGTGAGCATGGAACGGCCGGTCACCACGATCTTGCGGTGGCAGCGGCGCGCGGCGTCGCAGATCTGCTGCAGACGGTGGATGTGGCTCGAGAAGCTCGCCACGAAGACGCGGCCGGGCGCGTTCTTGATGGCGCTGTACAGCGAGGGGCCGACCTCGGCCTCGGACTTCGTGAAGCCGGGACGCGTGGCGTTCGTGGAGTCGCTCATGAGCAGGTCGATGCCCTGCTTGGCGAACTTGCTGATGGCGGCGTAATCGGGCGTCACGCCGTCGATCGGCGTCTGGTCGAGCTTGAAGTCGCCAGTGTGCAGGACCGTGCCCTGCGGCGTGCGGATGAAGACGCCCAGAGCGCCGGGGATGGAGTGCGTCATCGAGAAGAAATCGATCTGGATGCAGCCGAGGTTCACATGGCTGCCGCCGGTGACCTCGCGGAACTTCGGCGCGCGGATGCGGAACTCGGCGAGCTTGCCCTCGATGAAGCCGAGGGTGAGCTTGCTCGAGAAGATGGGCACCTTGTTGTTGAGGTCCTGCAGCAGGTACGGCAAAGAGCCGGTGTGGTCCTCGTGGCCGTGGGTCACGACGATGCCGCGCAGCTTCTCCTCGTTCTCGAGGACATAGGTGTAGTCGGGCAGCACCAGATCGATGCCGGGCTGCGAATCGTCGGGGAACATGAGGCCGGCGTCGACGAGGATCATGTCCTCGCCGCACTCGATGACCGTCATGTTCTTGCCGATACCATCGAGACCGCCCAAGGGGATGATCTTGAGCGGTGCGGGCTTCTTTTTAGTTGTTGCCATGGGGTGAGATGGCTCCTTTCGTTGCGGTGGTATCCATACGGCGGTATCCGCCAAACCATTCAATATCGGCCCGCGCGTGAGATTCGCAGGCATAATTCACAGTGATAAGCCATTGTACCAACATGCGGCATGCCTTACACGCAGCCGACCCCATCCCTACACAATGCGTGGAAATTGAAAGTTTGGGCGACAAGATTGAACCTGGCCCCATCTTGTCGCCTGCAAAAGAAGGCCGGACCCTCCCGAACGGAGGATCCGGCCCATCGCATACGGTTCAGAAAGACCGCGCTATCGCATTAGCCCTCGTGATGACGGCGCGGGGTGCGGCCGCCGTTGTCGCCGGGGCGACGCGGACGATCGCTGCGGTCGCCATGCTCGCGGCGCGGACGGCCGGGACGGTCGCTGCGCTCGCGACGCCCGCGGCCACCGAAGCCGCCCTCGTCGGAGCCGCTACCCGAACCGGCGGGAGCCTCGGGCTTGTCGAGGCGGTCGAGCGAGATCTTGCCGCGCTCGTCGACCTCGATGACCTTGACCTTGACCTCGTCGCCGACGTTCAGCACGTCCTCGACCTTATCGACACGGCCCTGGGCCACACGGGAGATGTGCAGCAGGCCGTCCTTGCCGGGCAGCAGGTTGACGAAGGCGCCGAAGGGCTGGATGGAGACGACGCGACCGGTGTACTCCTCGCCCACCTCGGGAACCTTGACGATGAGCTGGATGCGCTCGACGGCCGCATCGACGGAATCGCCGACGCCGCCCACGAACACGGTGCCGTCCTCGTGGATGTCGATGGAAGCGCCCGTCTCGTCCTGGATGCCGCGGATGGTCTCGCCGCCCTTGCCGATGACGTCGCGGATGTTCTCGACCGGGATGGTGATCGAGGTGATGCGCGGCGCGGTGTCGCGCGTGGTCTCACGCGGGGCGGGGATGACGTCGAGCATCTTGCCGAGGATGAACGCGCGGCCGGCCTTGGCCTGCTCGAGCGCAGAGCGCAGGATGTCGAAGGTGAGGCCGGTGGCCTTGTTGTCCATCTGGAGCGCCGTGATGCCGCGCTCGGTGCCGGTCACCTTGAAGTCCATATCGCCCAGGAAGTCCTCGATGCCCTGGATGTCGGACAAAACGACGGTCTTGCCCTCCTCCTGGATGAGGCCCATGGCGATACCGGACACGGGGCGCTTCAGCGGCACGCCGCCGTCCATGAGCGCAAGGCAGCTCGCGCAGGTCGACGCCATGGACGAGGAGCCGTTGGACTCCATGACCTCGGAGACGACGCGGATGGCGTAGGGGAACTCCACCTCATCGGGCAACACCGGCAGAAGGGCGCGCTCGGCGAGGTTGCCGTGGCCGATCTCGCGGCGCTTCGGGGCGCCGATGCGGCCGGTCTCGCCGGTGCAGAACGGCGGGAAGTTGTACTGGTGCATATAGCGCTTGCCCTCGACGGGCTCGATGGTGTCAAGACGCTGGCCCTCGTTGAGCATGCCGAGCGAGAGGACGGAGAGCACCTGGGTCTGACCGCGCTGGAACAGGCCGGAGCCGTGCACGAGCGGCAGGTAGGAATCCTTCACCATGATGGGGCGGATCTCGTCGGCGGCACGGCCGTCGACGCGCTCACCGGTCTCGACGACCATGGTGCGCATGGCCTTCTTCTCGAGCTTCTTGAGGTTGACCGGGATCTCGCGCTCCCACTCGAGCTGCTCCTCCTCGGTGAACTCGGCGCGGATGCGCTCCTTCAGCTCCTCGACGTGCGCGATGCGGGAAAGCTTGTCGGCATCGGACAGCGCGGCGTACATCTCGTCGTAGTGGGCGAAGATGCGCTCCTCGACCTCGGGAACGGGCTGATCGAGGATGTACTCCTTCGGGACGATGGCGCCGTTGACGCGCTCCCACTCCTCGATGAACTCGAGCTGGGCGTCGCAGAAGGCGCCGATGGCCTCCTGGCCGAACTGCATGGCGGCGAGCATGTCCTCCTCGGTCACCTCGTCGGCGCCGGCCTCCACCATGGAGATGAAGTCGCGGGTGCCCGCGAGCTCGAGGTCGAGGTCGGAGTTCTCGCGCTCCTCATAGGTGGGGTTGACGATGAACTCACCAGTCTCCTTGTTGCGGCCGATGCGCACGCAGGCAAGCGGGCCCTCAAAGGGGACGCCGCCGACCGTGAGGGCGAGCGAGGCGCCCATCGTGCAGATGACGTCGATGGGGTTCACCTGGTCGGCCACGAGCGAGGTCGCGACGATCTGGACCTCGTTGCGGAAGCCGTCGGGGAAGCTTGGGCGGATGGGACGGTCGATCATGCGAGCGGTGAGCGTGGCCTTCTCGCTGGGACGGCCCTCGCGCTTAAGGTAGCCGCCGGGAATGCGGCCGGCAGCGTACATCTTCTCGTTGAAATCGACGGTCAGCGGGAAGAAGTCGTAGTTCTTGCGCTCCTTGGAGACGACGACCGTGACGAGCGCGGTGGTGTCGCCCTGCTTGACCAGGGTGGCGCCTGTCGCCTGCTTGGCGAGCTCGCCGGACTCCAGGGTGTAGGTCTTGCCGTACAGCTCAAAGGTCTTGGATACGAGTGTCATTTTTCTCCTTCATCTCCGCACGCCCCATTGCGTGCGGGCCTCGATAGGGCCTGCGGTCGCCCCGCAGGCGGTGTAGAGGACGCGATTGCGGCCCCTTACATGAAAAGGAGCCCCCACGGGGGCTCCTGCATGCACAACGTGTTACTGGATGTTGTCGCGGATACCGAGCTCCTTGATGAGCGCGCGGTACTCGAAGATGTCGTTCTTCTTGATGTAGGACAGAAGACGACGACGGCGACCGACCAGCATGAGCAGACCGCGGCGGGTGTGGAAGTCTTTCTGGTGGGACTTCATGTGCTCGGTGAGCTCACGGATGCGCTCGGTGAGGATGGCAACCTGAACCTTGGGGTTGCCGGTGTCGACGGGGCTGTTGCCGAACTGAGCGGTGAGCTCAGCCTTGCGCTCCTTGGAGATGGTCATGATGAACACCTTTCTCTTGAATACGCCCAGCACTGGGATGCCGCCGGTGCAGCGAGCATCTAAGTGCGGGTAACCAACAGCTGCTTATACTACCACAGCCCTCCGCATTCACGAGAACTGCATGCAAGTTTGGGGACAGGTCCCAAACTTTCACCTCGTGTAGACATGCCGCTCGCATCGAAAAGAGTATGAGATTACCGACAGATAGCGGTCGATTTGCCGCCGTAGTTGTCGGTTATCTCATACTCTGCAAACGCCTTGCTGCCTGCCGATGAAAGTTTGGGGCCTGTCCCCTAACTTTCACGCAAGGGGGATGAAGCGGCGGGCTGCTATCGGTGTCGTCACGATGCCGATGATCACCCAGATGGCCATGCCGGGCAGAGAGGTGGACCATTGCCCGAGTGCAATATCCGTGATGATGCCAATGAGGTTGGGCAGCAGGCCCGTGAAGCCGACGAGGGCCACGGCGAGCAGCCAGGTATCTTTTGCCGACCAGGCCTCTTCGGTGGGATACCCCGGAGCGTTCAGCGAGAACAGCCACTGCTTGACCGCGCGATGCGCCCGGTACACGAGCACGTAGCCGTAGATGACGAACCCGAGGGAAACAGCAAGGATCAGAAACATAAAGCCCACCGCCTGAAAGGCGCCGAGCATGTCCTCCCGCCTGATCGCATCGAACGCGATGCATGCGGCGATCAGGCAGATGATCGTCACCACCACGCTGAGGATGATCTCGAACCGCAGGCACTTGCGAATCGCCACGCGCGGGGCCTCGCCCAAAGCATGCCAGTAGCGCTTCACGGCATCCATGGTCGCTCCTTCCCTTCGGCTACCTATGGACCGTATTCCCCGCAACAAGGCAGACCTTACTGCAAGTTTGGGGACAGGTCCCAAACTTGCACGCAAAAGGCCGCGGCCGGGAACGTATCCCGGCCGCGGCCCATGCAGCTTAAACGGCGATGTACCCCGCAGCTAGAGCAGCAGGAAGTACAGCAGGAACGCGAGGCCGGCGACCCACATGAGCGGGCGCACGTACATGGCGCGGCGCGTCACCACGGCGACGACGATGTAGGTGATGAAACCGAGGCCGATGCCGTTGGAGATCGAGTAGGTGAACGGGATGCCGGCGATGATCATGAAGGTTGGGAAGCCCTCGAGCACGTCGTCCCACTTGACCATGACAGCGTCGCCCATCATGAGGAAGCCGACGAACACAAGCGCACCGCAGGTCGCAGCGGAGCTGATGCACGAGATGAGCGGCGAGAGGAACGCTGCCAGAATGAACAGGATGCCCGCGAAGACCGAGGTCAGACCGGTGCGGCCACCGTCGGCGGCGCCCGAGGCGGACTCGACGAACGTCGTGATGGACGAAGCGCCCATCAGGCCGCCCACCGCAGCGGCAGCGGAGTCGACGACGAGAATCGGCTTGATGTCCTCGACCTTGCCGTCCTCGGTCAGGAACTCGCCCTGCTTGGCCACGGCCATAGCGGTGCCCATGGTGTCGAAGAAGTCGCTCATCATGAGCGAGAACGCGAACAGCAGGATCGTCGGGGTGGTGATCGCCTTCACGATGCCCATCACGCCGTCGGCATCGCTCATGAAGGGCGCGCCGAACGTCGTGAAGTCAAGCGGCGCGACGACACCCGTCGGCGGCTGCACAACACCCAGCGGAACGCCGCAGACCGCAGCGACGAGGATGCCCCACAGAAGCGCACCCTTGATCTTCATGGAGTAGAGCACGACCGTCGCCACGATGGAGATGGCGCCCACCAGGAAGGTCGGGTCGGTCACGTCGCCGAGCGACACGAGCGTATCGGGGTTGGCCAGGATGATGCCACCGTCCTTGAGGCCGATCATCGCGATGAACAGGCCGAGACCGATCGAGATGCCGCGGCGCAGCGACACCGGGATGGCCTCCATGATGGCCTCGCGCAGACCGCAGAGCACGAGCAGCAAGATGGCGATGCCCTCGATAAGGACAACGGCCATGGCGGTCTGCCAACCAAGGCCCATCGCGCCGCAGAGCGTGTAGGCGACGATGGAGTTGATGCCCATGCCGGACGCGCAGGCAAGCGGACGGTTGGCGAAGATGCCCATCGCGATGGTCATGATGCCGGCGCCCACGCAGGTCGCGGTCACAGCCGCGGTAACGGGCACGCCGCCCGCCTCCAGGATGAGCGGGTTCACCACGATGATGTAGGCCATCGCCAAAAACGTGGTGAGACCGGCGCGCAACTCGGTTGCCACCGAGGAGCCACGCTCACCTATCTTGAAAAACTGTTCCATTAGGATTCTCCCTCCCCCAAAACAAGTGACCCCCATCTGGAAGCCACCCGCACACTCTAGCACGAGCGCTGCAAGTTTGGGGACAGGTCCCAAACTTGCAACCTAAAAAGCCGCGACCGGGAAGGGATCCCGGCCGCGGCCTGACAAGATTGTACCTGGCACCAACTTGTCGCTAGCGGGGCATGGACCAAGCGGTGTGATCGGTGTGGAGCAGCTCCTCGGCGCGCTCGGAGAGCGGGTGCTCGAGGTAATCGTCGTAGACGAGCTTCACGCTGGGGTTCTCGTGGCTAAAGCGGATCGGCGCCTTGGCATCGAGGCCCCACAGCACGTCGCCGCGCTCGCCGGCAAGCTCGCAGCCGTCGTGGATGGGCTGTCCGCCGCCGCCCACGCAGCCGCCGGGGCACGCCATGATCTCGACGAAGTCGTACTCGACCTCGCCGGCACGCAGCGCCTCGATGAGCTTATGGGCGTTGCCCAGACCGCTCGCCACGGCAACGCGCAGCGGGGTTCCGGCCAGATCGAAGGTCTTCTCCTTCCAGCCGTCCAGGCCACGCACGCCGGAGAAGGCGTCCGGGTCGGGGTTCTCGCCCGTGGCAAGGAAGTAAGCGGAGCGCAGCGCCGCGTCCATGACGCCGCCGGTCGCACCGAAGATCACGGCGGCACCGGTGCCGACGCCGAGCGGCTGGTCGAGCTCCTGCTCGGGCAGGCCGGACGCATCGATATGCGACGCGCGGACCATGCGGTCAACCTCGCGCACGGTGAGGACGACATCCACATCGGGCTCGCCCGTCTCCCCCACCATGGTGGGCAGCGCGGCCTCGGACTTCTTGGCCACGCACGGCATGATGGACACGCTGAAGATCTTCGAGGGATCGACACCGAGCGCATGCGCGTAATAGGTCTTGGCCACGGCGCCGAACATCTGCTGCGGCGACTTCGACGTGGACACCTGGTCGAGCATGTCCGGGTAGTGCGACTTCACGTAGCGGATCCAGCCCGGGCAGCACGAGGTGAACATCGGGAACTTGATGTTCTCGCCGCCCGGCTCGCCCGCCTTCTTGATACGCTCGAGCAGCTCGGAGCCCTCCTCCATGATGGTGAGGTCGGCCGAGAAGTTCGTGTCGAACACGTAATCGAAGCCCATGGTGCGCAGGGCGGCAGCCAGGCGCTCGACCGTTGCGTCCTCGCGCGCAAGGCCGACGCCCTCGCCCCACGCGGCGCGCACGGCGGGCGCGACCTGAACCAAGCAGATCTTCTCCGGATCCTCGAGGGCGTCGAACACGCGCTCCGTATCGTCGCGCGCACGCAGCGCACCGGTCGGGCAGTGGGTGATGCACTGGCCGCACAGGGCGCAGTCGGTCTCAGACAGCTGCTTGCCGCCAGCGACGTTCACCACGGTGTGGCTCGCACGGCTCGTGAGGTCCCATACGCCCGTGCCCTGGACCTTCTCGCAGATCTGGATGCAGCGCAGACACTTGATGCACTTGTCGTTGTTGCGGATGAGCGGGAAGGCCGGATCGGAGCGAAAGCCCTCGAGATGCTTGGAGAACGGCAGGTCGGTGATGCCCAGGTCGTTGGCGAGCGACTGCAGCGAGCAGTTGCCCGAACGCGTGCAGCTCGTGCACTCGGAGTCATGCTGCGAGAGCAAAAACTCCACGTTGGTCTTGCGCGCGATGCGGGCCTTGCGGCTGTTCGTGTGCACGACCATGCCGTCGAGCACGTAGTTGTTGCACGCGGCCACGAGCTGGTCGATGCCCTCGACCTCGACCACGCATACACGGCAGGCGCCGACCTCGTTGATGTCGCGCAGGTAGCACAGGGTCGGAATCTCGATCCCTACGCTTTTCGCTGCGTCAAGAATGGTCGTATGCTCGGGTACCTCGACCTCGCGGTCGTCGATGATCAGCTTTACCACTGGAAATTCCTCCCCCCACGGAACGCACCGAAGCCGAAGTGATCGCAGCGCAGGCAGCGCGAGGCCTCCTGGTGCGCCTCCTCCTCGGTGAGGCCGATCTCGGCCATCTCGAAATCGCCGATACGCTCGGCGGCGTCGCGCTCCTTGAGCTCGCAGCGGCCGCACAGGCGCTTGCCCTTGAACTGAACGGGCGGCAGGTCGACATCGAGCTCGATTGCGTGATCGAACCCGAGGTAATGGTCGATATTCGCAGCCGCGACCTTACCGGCGTTGATGGCGCGGATGACGGTCGCGGGGCCGGTCTGGCAGTCGCCGCCGGAGTACACGCCGTCGAAGCCGTCGATGGCGCCCTCGGTATCCGTGACGATGCGGCCCCACTTGCAGGGGATGCCGACCTGCTCGAACGTGGCCGAGTCGATGTCCTGGCCGATGGCCACGATGACGCGGTCGCAGGCGATGAGCTGCTCGGGCGCGGCGGCAGCGCGGGGTGCGGGGCGGCCGCGGCGCGGGGCGCCGATGATCTGCGGCTGCACGACAACGCCGGCGACGCGGCCGTCCTCGGTGGTCTCGATGCGCACGGGGGCGTTCAGCTCCATGATCTGGCAGCCCTCGGCCTCGGCGCCGGCGATCTCGGCGTCCTGGGCCGTCATGTCGCAGATGCGACGGCGGTACGCGATGATGACCTTCTCGGCACCAAGGCGCACGCTGGAGCGCGCGACGTCCATGGCGACGTTGCCGCCGCCGATGACCACGACGCGCTCGCCGGTGAAGTCCGGCATCTCGCCGTCGCCGATGGCGCGCAGCATCTGGACCGCGGACACGACGCCTTCGGCATCCTCGCCCTCGAGTCCGAGCTTCTTATCGCTGTGGGCACCGATGGCCAGGTAGACCGCGTCGTAGTCGCGGCGCAGCTGCTCGAGGCCGGTGCCGTCGATCGAGCACTCGGTCTCGACGTCGATACCGCAGTCGAGGATCCACTGGATCTCGGCGTCGAGGTCCTCGCGCGGCAGGCGGTAGCTCGGAATGCCGTAGCGCAGCATGCCGCCGAGGTGCTTGCGCTGCTCGAAGATCTTGACCTTATGGCCCATGAGCGCCAGGTAGTAGGCGCAGCTGATGCCGGCGGGGCCGCCGCCGATGACGGCAACGTTCTTGCCGGTGGCCTCCGCCATGTTGGGACGGTAGTCGCACTCCATGTGATCGGTCGCGTAGCGCTTGAGCGCCAGGATGTTCAGCGGGTCGTCCACGATACCGCGGCGGCAGTGCATCTCGCAGGGATGCTCGCACACGCGGCCGCACACGACGGGCAGCGGGTTGTCCTTGCGGATGAGGCGGACCGCATCGGTGTAGCGGCCGGCCTCCACGAGCGAGATGTAGCCCGGGATGTCGACGTTTGCCGGGCAGCCGGCGACGCACGGGACGCGCTCGTTCTGCTCGAAGCCGCAGGCGTGCTCGCGCACATGATGCTCGAAGTCGTCGCGGAACCCGCGCACCGCCATGAGCGCCATGGAGCCGGCCTCGTAGCCGATCGCGCAGTCGCTCGACAGGTAGATGGTGTTCGCGGTCTTCTCGATCAGGTCGATGGTCTCGAGCGTGGCGCGGTTGGCCAGAACGTCCTCGAGCAGGTCGGCCAAGGCCTTCAGGCCCACACGGCAGGGCGTGCACTTGCCGCAGCTCTGGGTGGCGCACAGGTTGACGAGCGCCGCCGTGAACTCGACCGGGCAGGGCGCGAGCGAACGCGCAGCGAGCCTGCGGCCGAGCGCATCATGCAGGTCGTCCATGACGGCCTGAGCATGGCTGCGCTCCATGACATGAAGTCGTGCCATAGAAATCTCCCCTCTGATAGTCTCAATAAGTTTTTATTACAGATTGAGGCTCGGGGCCACAGCGAACCCCCAGACGGCTTGATTCAGCATGCGAACGTAAGCGCAGAATAGAAGTTACGTAGTATTCATGTAGTATTGCCATAGCAAATACTTTATCCAAGTGGAGTGCACCGAAATCCAACAGCCTGATAATGTTTTCTCATTGTCCACTTTCAGGACGGAGATGTTTTGGGACATTTCCCACCACCCTGCCTGGCACCATTGGGGACGTAGCCAGCAGAGGCCAGATCGCCCTCGCTGCTCTCTGGAGCACCGAGGGCGATCTGGCCTCTGCTGGCTACGTCCCCAATGGTGCCAGACTAGCGGCCGAGCATGAATTCGAGGGCGCGCAGGCGAGCGTCGAGGTGGGTGGCTGCCCAGAGGTGCGCCAGGGCCAAAAGGTAGGTCGCCTGCATCGCATCGATCGGTGTCCCCATGAGCTCGTCGAAGCGCAGGGCCAGAAGCGAGCGCAGCCAGCCGACGTTTGCAGGCGAGACCTCCTCGGCACCGGGCACCGACGAGGCGCACGATGCGCACAGAAGGCCACCTGCCGACGCGGAGAAGTAGCTCAGCGCGGCATCGCCGCACAGCACGCACGAGAAGAGGTCGGGCCGGTAGCCCGTATGGGACAGCAGCTTGAAGATATATGCCGCCACGATCACGTCGAGGTGCACGGCATCGCAGGCGTCGTCTCCGCACAGGGCAAGCGCCCGCTCGGTGATGGCGAAGACGAAGGGGTCCTCGGCGTCCTCGAAGCTGCAGAGCTTCGCGACCTCCGCCACGGCGCTCGCGGCGCACATCCGCTCATACGTCGGCGCGGCACCGAGCGGTGCTGCCAGAAGCTCAGCCTGCGACACGATATCGAGATTTCGACCGCGCGCCAGCAGCAGGTCGGCCGTGCAGAACAGCTCGCAACGCACCGCCAGGCGCGACCCGGGCTTGCGCGCGCCCTTTGCCACCGCGCGAATCTGCCGCCCGCCCTCGGAGAGCAGCGTGACGATCAGGTCGGTCTCCTTGAGCTTGACCTTATCGAGCACGACGGCCCGCGTCCGATATGTCTTCGACCCCGCCAGAGCTCCTCCTTATGCAGACGGGGGCACACGCCCCCGCCCATCGCATTCCGAACCCGCTACTCCTCGAACGCGTAGCCCATCGCGCGGATGGCGTTGATGTCATCGCGCCAACCCGGACGCACGCGCACGTCAAGCTCCAGGTACACCTTGGTGCCGAACAGCCGCTCGAGGTCGTGGCGCGCGTCGGTTCCGATATGCTTGATCATCTCGCCGCGCTTGCCGATGAGAATGCCCTTCTGGCCCTCGCGCTCGACATACACCGTCGCGTGGATGCGCGCCAGGCGCTTCGTGCGCTCCAGATGATCGCACACGACGCCCACCGAATGGGGCACCTCCTCACGCGTGCGCAGCAGCACCTTCTCGCGCACGAACTCCGCCACCTGCGTGGCGTCGTCGGCATCGGTATCCATGCCCTCGGGATACCAGCGCGGACCCTCGGGCAGATAGTTCGCCACCGTCTCGATGAACGGCTCGACGTTGAAGCCCTCCGTCGACGACACGACGATCTCGTCGTCGAAGTCCGCCAGCTCACGGGCGCGGGCGAGCTGCTCGAGCATGCGCGCCTGGTCGACCTTGTCGGCCTTCGTGAGCACGAGGATCTTCACCGCGCGCGAGGCGCGCACGCGCTCGGCCACCCATTCGTCACCGCGCCCGATGGGCACCGACGCATCGATGGTGAACGCCACGACGTCCACGTCGCCGAGCTCGGCGAGCGCGGAGCGGTTGAGCTCGGAGCCCAGGCCGTCCTTCGGCTTGTGGATGCCCGGCGTGTCCACGAACACGAGCTGGAAGCCCTCGCGGTTCACCACCGCGCGCATGCGGCGGCGCGTGGTCTGGGCAACAGGCGAGGTGATGGCCACCTTGCTGCCGAAGCAGGCGTTCAGCAAGGTCGACTTGCCGGCGTTGGGGCGCCCGACGAGCGCCACGAAACCGCTGCGGAAGCCCGCAGGGGCGTCGCCCGCCACAAGGCCGTACGCTGCACCGGCATCGCCTTCGGCCTCGACGAGCGCGTCGAGCTCCTCGTCGCTCAGGTCGGCAAAGGGGTCGAACTCCTCCATCTCCTCGATGTCGTCCTCGAGCTCGTCGTCCTCGAGCTCCAGCTCCTCTTCCTCGAGCTCCAGACGCTCGTCTGCATGCAGGTCGGCCATGGTTCCTCGTTTCTAGGCGATGAATCCGAGCGCGCGGGCGAACACGATGAGCCCGACGATCGCTGCGGTGATGGACAGGGTGTAGACGCTCGCCGCCGCGATATCCTTCGCGCGCTTGGCAAGCGGATGGAACTCGGTCGTCGCCAGGTCCACGACGGCCTCGACGGCGGTGTTGATCAGCTCGGCGAACAGCACCATGCCGATGCAGAGCGCAACCAGACACCAGCTCAACAGGTCGATCTTGAGCACGATGCCCGCGATCACCGCGGCGATGCCCAGCGCGAGCATGACCTTGATGTTGCGCTCCGTGCGCACCGCGGTCACAAAGCCCTCGATGGCGTAGCCGAACGAGCGGATGAACGACGGATGGTCCTTCTCCGAACCGGGAATCATCGCGCGCCTCCCCTACTCGTCGCCATGATGGCGCGTGGTGGGGCCGATGCGCACCGCATCGGGATCGTCGCCGCGATGGCAGGCGAGCTCGCGCAGGATGGCCTCCTCGCGGGCCTCCATGGCAGCCGCCTCCTCGTCGTCCAGGTGGTCGTAGCCCAGAAGGTGCAGCAGGCCGTGCACGAGCATGAGGCGGCACTCCTCGGCGGGAGTCGTCCCGAAGTCGGCCGCCTGCGCGGCGATGACGCCCGGGGCCAAGATCACGTCACCGAGCTCGATGGACTCGTCGTCGGGGATGTCCTCGTCAAAGGGCGAATCGCACTCGAACGACAGCACGTCGGTCGGCGCGTCTATCTCGCGCCAGGTGCGGTTGAGGCCGCGCATCTCCTCATCGTCCACGAAGGAGACCGAGACCTCCACGGGGCGGGTCACGCCCTCGACCGTGAGCGTGATCGCCACGGCGTCCTCGATCTCTGACGGCTCGATGAGCATATCGAGCTCGGCATCGTTATTGATGAGCACGCCCATGGCGCTCCCCCTTCCGCGCGCGGCCATCGGCGCCGTGCGCCTCCTCGTAAGCGTCGTACGCCTCGACGATCCGGCCCACGAGCGCATGGCGCACGACGTCGGTACGGTCGAGGTGAATGAAGGCGACATCGTCGACACCGGCGAGGATCTCCTCGATATCGGTGAGGCCACCGCGCCTGCCGGGCAGGTCGCGCTGGGTGGTGTCGCCCGTGATGATGAACTTGGAATTGAAGCCCAGGCGCGTGAGGAACATCTTCATCTGCTCGGGAGTGGTGTTCTGCGCCTCGTCGAGCACGACGATGGCGTCGTTCAGCGTGCGGCCGCGCATGTAGGCGAGCGGCGCGATCTCGATGACGCCCTGCTCCACGAGGGCGTAGCCGCGCTCCATGTCGGTCATATCGAACAGCGCGTCGAACAGCGGGCGCACGTACGGGTCGATCTTCTCCTGCAGGGTGCCGGGCAGAAAGCCCAGGTTCTCGCCCGCCTCGACCACCGGTCGGGTGAGCACGATGCGGCCGACCTCATGGCGCTTGAGCGCCGCCACGGCGATGGCCATGGCAAGGTAGGTCTTGCCCGTGCCGGCAGGCCCCATGCAGAACGTGACGGTGTTGTTCCGGATGGCGTCGATGTAGCGCTTCTGCCCGAGGGTTTTCGGACGGATGGCATGGCCGCGGTACGTGAGCAGGATGTCGTCGGAGAGCGCCGAGAGGTCGGCGCGCGACATCCGCAGCGCGTCGAGGGCGCGCGTGGCGTCCTCCGGCGTGATGGGAACACCGGCTGAGGCATCGCGCATGAGGTTTGTGAACAGGCGCGTGACCAGCTCGACCTCATCGGGCGCGCCGGCAAGCGAGATGGCATCGCCGCGCAGGGTCACCCGTGCGCTCGTCTTGGCCTCGACGGCGCGCAGCACCGCATCGCCCGACCCGGTGATCGACGCGGGGTCGAGCCCCTCCGGAATGGACAGTCGTACCTTGGCTGAATCCATGGTCCCCCTTCTCGTGCACGCGAACGCTCTAGTTGGCAAGGCGGCCGTGCAGGACGCCGTCCTCGTCACCATACATGATAGCAACGTCGACGAGCGAGCCGACCGGAAGGTCCGCCGCGTCGTCCACGATCACGCGATGAAACGACCCGAGCGTGCCGCGACCCGGGTACTCGATGACCGCGCGCTCGACGGTGCCGATGCGGGCCTCGGCGTCGCGCCGTGCGCTTTCGGCGACATCCGCGCGGATCGTCGCCGAGCGGGTGGCCATGACCTCGGGCGCAACCTGATCGGGAGCCTCGGCCGCAAGCGTACCGGGGCGGGCGCTGTAGCGAAACACATGCAGGCGCGCGAAGCCGAGGCGCGCGACCAGCGCGCGCGTGGCCTCGAACTCCTCGTCGGTCTCGCCGGGAAAGCCCACGATGAGGTCGCCGGAAAGCGCAACCTGCGGGCAGATCGCACGCATGCGCGCAACCAGCTCCTCAAGCTCGTCTGCGCTATAGGGCCGCCCCATGCGCGCAAGCGTCTCGGTGCAGCCCGACTGGATGGGAATGTGGATGAACGGCGCCACGCGGCGGGGATGGTCGGCCATGCGCTGCAGCAGCGCCTCCGACACGTCCATGGGCTCCACCGAGGAGAGGCGCACGTGCGCGATATCCGTGCGCTCGAGGATGGCGTCCACGAGGCCGGCGATGTCGACCGCATCGCCGTGCGCGTCCTCGCCGCGGTAGGCCCCCAGGTTGACGCCGGTGAGCACGAGCTCGGGAATGCCCGCCTCGCTTGCGGCGCGCACCTGGGCGAGCACGTCCTCGACGGGAACCGAGCGCTCAGGGCCGCGCGCCTTCCACACGATGCAGTAGGTGCAGCGGTTGTTGCAGCCGTCCTGGACCTTGATGCCCAGGCGGCAGCGGCCGCCCGTCACGGCCTCGAAGTCGATGCCGTCGGGCACGACCGGGGCGCTCCAGCCGAGCATCGCGGCGGCGCGCGCGGCGACCTCGGTCTTCAGGGGCTCGACAGCCACGCGCTCGGACAGGGCGCGGATGGCATCGGGATGGAGGTTCACCGCGCAGCCGGTGGCGATCACCCGGGGCGCGCGCGGCAGCCCCAGGGCGTGGCGCACGGCCTTGCGGGTCTTGGCCTCGGCCTCCCCCGTCACGGCGCAGGTGTTGATGACCACTAGGTCGGCTTCGGCCTCGTCGACGAGGTCGAAGCCCATGCGGGAGAGGTCGGACGACATGCGGTCGCTCTCGACGCGGTTGACGCGGCAGCCGAGGTTGACCACGGATACCTTGGGGGCGAGTTCTTCTGCCATGCGTCTACTCGAGGATGTCGTCGATGGCGTCGCGGATGCGGTCGCCCACGGTCTTGCGCGGTGCGGTCGTCTCGCCCATCTCGCGGGCGAAGCGCTCGAGCGCCTCGCGGGCAGCCGGGCTCATCTTGCGCGGCACGCTCACGGCGGCGCGCACGATCAGGCGGCCGCGCGTACCGGGCGCGCCCGAGCGGGGCATGCCGTGGCCGTCGACGGTGATGGCGTCGCCGAACTGCGTGCCGGCGGGAACCTCGACCTCCACCGTCTCGCCGTCGAGGATGCCCTCGACCTCGACGGTGCAGCCGAGCGCCGCGCTCGCCATGGGAACGTCGACCGTGCAGTACAGGTCGTCGCCGCTGCGCTGGAAGCGCTCGTGCTCGGCCACGTGGATGGTCACGATGAGGTCGCCCGCCTCGCCGCCGCGGAAGCCCGCCTCGCCGTAGCCGCGGACCCGCAGCTGGCGGCCGGTGGCGATACCCGCCGGAACCTCGATGTCGATCTTCTCGTGCGTGGGCGTGCGGCCCTGGCCGCTGCACATCTCGCACGGATGGTCGATGACGGTGCCGTCGCCGTGGCACTCAGGGCACGGCGAGCTCGACTGCACCTGGCCGAAGATGGAGCGCTGGACCGTGGTGACGAAACCCGTGCCGTGGCAGCGCGGGCACTGCTTCTCCTGCGCGCCGTCGGCCGCGCCGGTGCCGTGGCAGTCCTCGCAGGTGGCCAAGCGATCATAGCTGATGGTCTTCGTGCAGCCGCGCGCGGCCTCCTCGAGCGTGACGGTCAGGGTGATGGCCATGTCGCGCCCGTGCGTGCGGCGGGCCGTGCCGCCGCCGCGGGAGGCGCCGCCACCACCGAAGAACGACGAGAAGATATCGTCCATCCCCATGCCGCCGAAGATGTCGCTGAAATCGACGTAGCCCGAGCCCATGCCGGGACCGTCGGCCGTACCGAAGCGGTCGTAGTTGGCGCGCTTCTGCTCATCGGACAGGACCGAATAGGCCTCATTGACCTCTTTGAACTTCTCCTCGGCGTTGGGGTCGTCGGAGACGTCGGGGTGCACCTCGCGCGCCTTCTTCAGAAACGCGCGCTTGATTGTGCGCTGGTCGGCATCGCGATCGACGCCCAGCACCTCGTAGTAATCCCTCTTTTCCGCCACGACGGACATCCTTCCCTTATATCAATGCGATATTCCGCATGTTCCATCGGTCGCAAACGGCCGAAACTGGTATACCCAACTTGACGTACGGCCATTCCCCCGAAGGCCGCGATGACCTCTACGGCCCGCCTACATGATGAACATGCCGCGCGTGCAGGAGGCGAAGCTCACCGAGATGAAGGCGAGCAGAAGGCCGTTCGCGCAGCCGTTCACCAGCTGCGAGAGGCCGCGCTTCCACCAGATGCCGCTGCGGCCGCGCAGGTCGGAGCGAACGATCATGGCGATGCCCATGACGAGCGGCACGATGCAGATCACCGCGAACAGCGAGAGCACGCCGGAGACGGCGGCAAGAAGCAAGAACGGCAGAATGAAGCCGACGAGGTAGAAGCCGCTGCGCGCAGGCCCCTCCAGGCGCTCGGCCGCCACGTGCGCGCGGCCCACGAGGTCGCCGCCCTCGGCGCCGTTCGTGCCCGCGTGGCCCATGGCCTTCACGCGGATGGTGTCGCCATCGTGCGTGCCGGCGGGAAACTCCACGACCGCCTCGGTGACGACCGGCGTGCGGCCCGAGCCGCCGCAGTCGGGGCAGGGGTCGGCGATGACCTTGCCCGAGCCGGCGCATTCGGGGCAGACCGTCTGGAACGTGCCCGCGCCGAACAGGAAGCTCAGATCGACCTCCACCGTGCCGGTTCCGCCGCACGAGGGGCAGGTGTGGGCGGAGCCGCTGGACACCGAACCCATGCCATGGCAGTGGTCGCAGGGTTCGTAGCGGCGGTACTTGACCGCGCGGCGCGCGCCGTTTTTGGCCTGCTCGGCCGTGAGCTCGACGTCCACCACGACGTCGGCGCCCGTCTCGGGGTTGAAGGCCGAGGCGGTGCGGCGGCGCTGGGTGAAGCCGCCCATGTCGAACGGGAAGCCGCCGAAGGGCGAGCCGGCGTATCCCCCGCCGTAGCCGCCCGCGTAGCCCCCGCCGTAGCCGGCAGAGCCCGTGGCGCCGGCGAAGGGGTTGCCCGAGCGCATGGCGTCGTAGCGGGCGCGCTTCTGCTCGTCGGAGAGCACGGCGTAGGCCTCGGAGACCTCCTTGAACTTCTCCTCAGCATCGGGAGCCTTGTTGACATCCGGATGGAGCTTGCGCGCCTTCTGCTGGAACGCCTTCTGGATATCGCGGGCGCTGGCGTCTTTAGAGACGCCCAGGATCGCGTAATAGTCTTTCTCGTTCATCGTTGCCATGGGGCGACGGTACCTCCCAAATGGGTCTATGCAACCGCCCTATTGTACCGAACTGCAGCGCTTTTATTCGCACCCCACATTACCTGCACGTATGCCGATGTCCACTTTCGAGACGCAGGCGCCTTGGGACGCCCCAGCGGGCATGCAATTTCGGGGACAGGTCCCGAACTTTCATGTGCGCCTGCGCTTTCAATTCCAGGCATCTCACAACGCGTGAAAGTTTGGGACCTGTCCCCGAAATTGCATGCCCCCGAAATGAAAGCCCTCTGTGGAGATGGGGGTCACCGAAGACAGTTTGCCCCTTTTGGGACAAGTCTAGTTTTGCCTACCGCGAAAGCAGGTCCGCATACCGTGCTTCGCCATGGCCGCCCTGCAAATAGTCGGGACTTTGGACCGTTTTTTGGGACCGGGTTCGGATAAGCAACTTTCTGACCTGGTGTTTCTGCAGGTAGAAACGATGTAGATATGATCTCGAGGCAAATAAACCAGTCCAAAGCCCCGGGTCTTTGCAAAGACCGGTTGCTGCGGGCAGTCTTACAGCCGCACATGATGGGAAAACGCCTAGTGATCGGCAAGGTCCCAGAACAGGCCATAGAGCTCGTTGCCAAGCAGCCAGCCGTCGTGGGTTGGTGCAAGGCGGCGGGTCCCATCGACCTCGCGCCAGACGGCAAGGCCGCGGGAGAGAGCCTCATCGATCGCAGCATCGAGCGTATCGGTGCCGATGACCTCCCGGGCGTATGCGAGCATCCCCTCGCCCACGCCGCGCGACATGCGCATGCCGAGCATGAGGTCCTCCGCCGCGGCCTCGCGGGCGGACAGCTCCTCCAGCTCGTAGGCGGGCGCTCCGTCGCCACCACCGGGCAGCGCGTCGGTCGTCTGCACAAAGCGAATGCGCGCCGCCTCGTCTGCGGCCTCAGGCGCACCGAGGTCCCCGCGCAGCGCATCGTAGGTCGCACGGTCGAGCATGCTCGCCGCCGAGCGACCGAGGCCCAGGTAGCTTCTCCCCGTCCAGTACGCGATGTTGTGCGCGCACTCCTTGCCGGGACGCGCGTAGCTCGCCACCTCATAGGGGTGCATGCCCGCAGCCGTCAGCCGATGGCGGGCCTCCTCCATGCACCATGCCTGGAAGTCAGGATCGGGCTCGGGAAGCTCGCCGGCATCCACCTTGCGCGCGAGCGGCGTGCCATCCTCGATGGTGAGCGGGTAGACCGACACGTGCCCCACGCCCGTTGCGATGGCGGCGTCCAGCGTCGCGGTCCAGCTCGCCTCCGTCTGCAGGGGAATCCCACACATGAGGTCGCACGACACGTCGAGGCCCGCGTCGAGCGCCGCCGCGATCGCGGCACGTGCGCCGTCGGCCGCATGAAGGCGACCGAGCGCGCGCAGCTCCGCATCATCGAAGCTCTGAACGCCAAGCGAGATGCGCGTCACCCCGGCCCGGGCAAGCGAGCGTGCGAGCTTTCCCGAAAAGGACTCGGGATTGGCCTCGCAGGTGAACTCCGTCAGATCCGGTGCGACCATATGCACCGCGCTCGCCAGCGCGACGAGCCGCTCCCCCAGCACGCTCGGGGTGCCGCCGCCGATGTAGGCGGTGCGGCAGGACGCCAGCGCGCCCACATCCCCCAGGCGCCCCAAGTAGGCGATCATCGACGCCGCATAGGTCTCGTAGGCCGCTCGGTCGCGGCACGCGCGCGAATCGAAGTCGCAGTACAGGCACTTCGCATGGCAAAACGGCACATGTATGTAGAGCGCGTCGACCACAGGTATCCCCCGTCCGCTTGACGACCGACTGTCGCGATTAGGTATTCGATGGACATTCTCCCACAGAAACGCGCTGCCGATGCGATGACCGAATCGCCCATCTTTCGGGACAGCTCGGGGCGCCCTTACAAGCGTAGACATCTCGTAACGAGTGGTGAACGCCGTGCTCAGGCGCCCCGTGCCCTGAAAAATACCCACGCCACGCAGGGCTGCGTTTGGGTATACTCAGTACGAGCAGAAGGTTTAAAGCCCTCCTGCAAGACAATTGAAGTGGTGGGTTTACCCACGCAGGACAACCGCCTCGGCCAAGGCGGTTGTTCCCGTTTTAGGGCTCACCCACCGAAAGGGTCGCTAGACCACGAGGATCAAGACGACGACAAACGCGATAAGGATCGCGGCTGCGAGAAGCAGCTCAGTAAGCTTCACCAACGGGATCCCTCCTTTCTCCCTGCGAGACTCGGAGGGCACCGCCCGCTCGATACCGTCAGTATACCCAATATACGAACGTGTGTTCTGGATTATCAGCAGGCCTGCTGACTAGGGCGATTATTCCCACACTGCCGTTTGGGATTGCATGCCGTATCATCGCTGGCTACCAGGGGCTTTGTTGGCCGTTCGGGATTTTACATCCTTGCCGTTCGGGATTGTACGCCCTACCCATTCGGTGTTTTGCACCCTTTGCATTCGGGCGTATGCGCCGTTTTCACACACGGGGGTGCTGTGCAAAAACCAAGCGGTTTGGATCGATTTTCTGGCACGGGTCTACATAAGCAACCTCTAGACCTGCAAGAACACCGAGGTCAAAAGGGTGCCGATACGGGCCCGGTGCTAAAAAACAAACCAAACCGCCAAGTTTTGGCAAGGCGGCTTATGCGACATGCGAAATAAGGGTGGGGTACTTTTTACAGTGGCGGCAGAGACCCGCCGGCGGCCAGAATCTCCTCGCACGCGGCCACATCGGCCTCGATCTCGTCCACCAGCGCCATGAAGTCCTCGGAGCTCGTGCACTTGACCACGCGGCCGCGCCAGGCGGCGGCGTGCGGCATGCCCTTGAGGTACCAGGTGGCAAACGTGCGGGCGCGCGCCATGAAGGGCAGGTAACGGTTGACGAGACCCAGGTGCTCGCGAAGGGCCTCCAGGCGCTCATGGGCGCTGCGCTGGGGCACCGGCGTGCCGTCCATCGCGAGCGCGCGGGCATCGTCAAACACCCAAGGGTTGCCGTAAGTGCCGCGGGCGATGAACACGGCAGACGCCGCCGTCTCGCGCAGCATGCGCGCTGCGTCCTCGGCGGAAAACACGTCGCCCGAGCCCACGACGGGCACGTCCACGGCGCGCGCGACCTCGTCGATGATCGACCAGTCGGCAGATCCGGTATACAGCTGCTTGGCGGTGCGGCCGTGCACCGCCACCGCCGCCGCGCCCGCGTCCTCGAGGCGGCGCGCCAGCTCGGGAGCGGTGCGCTCCCCGGTGCGGAAGGCGATGCGCATCTTGACGGTCACGGGCACCTCGGCGCGCGAAACCGCCGCGCGTACGATATCGGCCGCGAGCTCAGGGGTCTCCATGAGGGCCGAACCCTCGCCCTTGGTGATGACCTTGCGCGCCGGGCACGCCATGTTGATGTCGATCAGGCTGAGCTTATCGCCCACGCGCTCCTGGACGGCATCGACCGCGCTCGCGAACTGCTCGGGCTTAGACCCGAACAGCTGCACGCAGATCTGCGGCTCCTCGTCCTCGGGCAGCACGAGCCGCCAGGTCTTGTTGCTCGCGTAGGCCAGGCCGGCCACGCTCACCATCTCGGAATACGCCATCTGCGCGCCCCGGCGGCGGCACATGATGCGATACGCCGCATCGGTCACGCCGGCCATCGGCGCCAGCAGAAACGGCTGCTCGGCATAGGCCGCCCGCAGCAGCTCCGATCCGTTGGAAATCCCCACGTCATACCTTCCATGACAGTTAGGACAAGGTCAGCTGTCACGCTTTTGCCCGGCACGCGAGGCGCGCGGCAAAAGCATGACACTGGGCCCCGTCCTAACTGTCATCAATCGTCAACCTTTAGGATGGCGAGGAACGCCTCCTGCGGCACATCGACGCTGCCGATGGCCTTCATGCGCTTCTTGCCTTCCTTCTGCTTCTCGAGCAGCTTGCGCTTACGCGAGATGTCGCCGCCGTAGCACTTGGCGAGCACGTCCTTGCGCACGGCCTTAACCGTCGAGCGGGCGATGATCTTGTTGCCGATCGCGCCCTGGATGGGCACCTCGAACTGCTGGCGTGGGATGATCTCCTTCAGCTTGTCGCACAGGCCGCGCGCAAGCGGGTACGCCTTGTCCTTGTGCACGATGAACGACAGCGCGTCCACGTCGTCGCCCGACAGCAGGATGTCGAGCTTCACGAGGTCGCTCGTCCGGTAGTCGGCAAACTCGTAGTCCAGGCTTGCATAGCCCTTCGTGCGGCTCTTGAGCTGGTCGAAGAAGTCCAGGATGAGCTCGGCGAGCGGCATGTCGAAATGCATCTCGACCGACTTCTCGGACAGGTGGATCATGTCGGTCATCGTCGCGCGGTGCTCGATGGAAAGCTGCATGACCGCGCCCGTGTACTCGGGCGGTACGATGACCTTGGCGGCCAGGTAGGGCTCCTCGATGTGGTCGATGCGCGTCACGTCGGGCAGGTCCTGCGGGCTGCGCACATCGAGCATGGTGCCGTCGGTCTTGTACACGTGGTAGTCCACGCTGGGGCTCGTCGCGATGAGGTCAAGGTCGAACTCGCGCTCGAGGCGCTCCTTCACGACCTCCATGTGCAGCAGGCCCAAGAAGCCCACGCGGAAGCCGAAGCCCAGCGCCACGGAGGTCTCGGGGCTCCACGTGAGCGAGGGATCGTTTACGCGCAGCTTCTCGAGGGCGTCGCGCAGGTTCTCGTAGTCCTTGTTGTCGATCGGGAACAGACCCGTGTAGACCATCGGCTTCGCCTCGCGGTAGCCGGGCAGGGGCTCGGGGCAGGGGCGGTCGCGAAACGTCAGCGTGTCGCCCACGTGCACGGCGCCGGGGTCCTTGAGGCCCGTCACCACGAAGCCGACCTCGCCCACCGCGAGCTCGTCCACCAGCAGCTCGGCAGGGCGCTTTATGCCCACGCCGTCCACAAGGAAGTTCTCGCCGGTCTGCATCATGGTGAGCGTGTCGCCCTTCTTGATGGAGCCGTCAAACACGCGCACCGTGGCCACGACGCCGCGGTACTCGTCGAAGTAGGAGTCGAGGATGAGGGCCTTGAGCGGCGCCGCAGCATCGCCTGAGGGCGGCGAGACGAGGAACACGATGGCCTCGAGCAGATCGTGGATGCCCTCGCCCGTCTTGCCCGACACGCACACGGCGTCGTCGGCGGGGATGGCGAGCTCGTCCTCGATCTCGACCTTGACCTCATCGGGATGGGCCGAGGGCAGGTCGATCTTGTTGATGGCCGGCACGATGTCCAGGTTCGCGTTCATGGCGAGATTGGCATTCGAGACGGTCTGCGCCTCTACGCCCTGGGTGGCATCGACCACGAGTACCGCGCCCTCGCAGGCGGCAAGGGAGCGCGACACCTCGTAGGTGAAGTCCACATGGCCCGGGGTGTCGATGAGGTTGAACTGGTATTCCTCACCGTCGTCGGCCGTGTACATCACGCGAACGGCGTTGCTCTTGATGGTGATGCCGCGCTCGCGCTCGATGTCCATCGAGTCGAGCAGCTGCGACTCCATGTCGCGCTCCTCCACGGTGTGCGTGAGCTCGAGGATGCGGTCCGAGATCGTCGACTTGCCGTGGTCGATATGCGCGATGATGGAGAAGTTCCTGATGTGTGAAGTATCTTGCGTATTCATGTGGCCTATCATAACCGATGCGGCTGCTCAGGCGTGCGTGCGCACTCGTGCACATATCGTGAGCATCACGGCTATTCCACAGCTTCCCGTCTTCTCTTCCCAGCGTATGCGTGCTATACTCCCCAAGTTGTGACCTCAACCGTGTCTCAGAGGCCGAGCGTTTTAGGCTTTTAGAAACATTCGAAAGGAACTCTGCAAGTGGCAAACATCAAGTCTCAGAAGAAGCGTATCCGCACCGCCGAGGTGGCCCGCGTCCGCAACAAGGCGATTCGCTCCGAGCTCAAGACCCTGATCAAGCACGTGCACGCCGCCGTCGAGTCCGGCGACAAGGCTGCCGCCTCCGCCGCGGCCACCCGCGCCAACCGTGCGCTCGACAAAGCTGTCGCCAAGGGCGTCATCCACAAGAACCAGGCTGCCAACCGCAAGTCCGGGGTGCAGCACCTGGTCAACTCCATGGAGTAACACCCCCAACGGTACAACGTTGATTGCAAAGGACCCCGCTTTCGCCAGCGGGGTCCTTTCTAATATGAGCTGAACATTGTCAAGAGGCAAAACCGGCCCGACCGCCCGCGGAGCCACCGCGACCGGTCGGGCCTACCTATCTTCACCCGGGTGGTCCGCCGCCTGAGGGCGTGTCTGCTCGACGCACGTTCGGCATTCTAATATCCGCGCGTGGCCTCTCCGGCTGCGCATTTCGTTGCTACGGCTGGGGGCCTCGGCCGAAGTCTTGGCGGCGGGCGTGGCGGTGATGCCGCTGCCCATAAAAAGAGACTCGAGTGGCCTCCCAACGGCCTCG
>NZ_JACJKB010000002.1 GCF_016900375.1 Collinsella tanakaei
CCGCCCCGACGAGCTCTTCCGGGGCTTCCTGCTCGAGCTCATGGAGGCCCGCTACGGCACGGCGTCCACCGTCTTCTGCACCCAGTTCCGCCAGAAGGACTGGCACGCCAGGCTGGGCGGCGGGGTGCACGCCGACGCCATCATGGACCGCATCGTCCACGGCGCCGCCTGGGTCGGCATGGGCGAGATGAACATGAGGAGGAAGCTGGGGGCCGGATCGGAGTAGGGCGCGCCGACCGGTACCGATAGGAAACGCCGGCGGTATCGGCTCGCGATACCGCCGGTATCAAGTCGCGATATTGGGCGGTATCAAAAGGGGCAAATACTCACGTCACCGAGCCCGAGCACGTCGGCGTGCAGCACCGACACCATCTTGGCCGCCTGGCAGCGCTGCGCGGTATCCCGAGGGTTCACGTGCGCGACGCCACCGGAGTCAACGACACCCGACAGAATCTTGTTGTCGACCGCCCAGCTCATGGCGGAATACGCCCAGTCTGATACCTGCAAGGCGCCGTCGATCTGTTCGAGCGCTCGTCCATCGCTCGACACGTCCAGCTTTGCAATACGCTCAGCGTAGTTGGCCAGCATGACGGCCAGCTGCTCGCGCGTGACCGGCTCGTCGGGCTTAAAGGTATTCGTGTCGCCAAAGCCGCTCACGACACCTGTCGAGCGCGCCCACGAGATAGCGTCGCCGTACCACAGGCCGTAATCGACATCGGCGAACGGCTCCGAGGAAGCCTGCGGGTTGCCGGCAATGTTGTGCAGCACTGCCGCGACTTGAGCGCGCGTCACGTTGTCCCAAGGGCCAAAGTAGCCGTTGTCGTAACCATGGAACAGGTCATGGTCAACCGCGTAGTCGAGCGAGCCGCTGGTCACGTACCAGTCGTCGGGGTCGACGTCGGGGAAACCACGGTAGGCGAGCAGCTCTATCGCGCCATCTTCCTGCGCGAACGCGCGTACTGGCGCGACACCGATGCCCACAAGAGCGAGCGACAAAGCGATCGGCACTGCAAGCGCTGCCAGTGCTCTTTGCTTCCAACTAACGTGCGCGCCCATATGCGCCCCCTTCCACCCAGATTGTCCGCTTGAACTAACGGTACAGACGGAATGGAAGCGCCGTACAGTAAAGTCTGGCAACGAGGTCACATTTATCGGCGAGCGCCGCATTCGAATTCGATCGCTGACACCGAACGAGCTTGCCCAGGCCCGACCAGTCCGATCCGACAATATATATTCTCGACGCCGCATTTGACGTTTCCGCAGGATTCGGGGTTGGTGCGTCCTGAGAATATATATATATTCTCGGAACCGAATCGGGAGCGGACAACGCCCATGGCCAGGACCGCTCCCCCATGAAAACCTGGGGGCCGTCCCCAAACTTAAAACCCGGAACCTGTCCCCATCTCTGCACGAAAAACGGGCTGCATGCCGTGAGGCATGCAGCCCGTTTCCACTCGGCCGGGTATGGCCGGTCGGCTACGCGGCGAGCAACGCCGCGAGCTCGGTGCGGGAGGTGAAGGGGGTCGTCTGGCCGGTAGCGACGTTCACGACCTCACCCTCCCAGCGCTCGTTGGAACTCGCGCCGGCATTGCCATCGTCGGCCTTGTACACGTCCGTACGGACGATGTAGCGGAAGTCGACGCGCCGGCTCGGGTCGGATTGATCCGGAGCAGCCTCGGTGTGGAAGCTGTACTCCAGACCCTCGAGCATGCGCGCGATGGCCGCGGGAGCCGCGGAGATGCCGGAAGCGAGGGGAGCGATTCCGTACTCGCTGTTGTACAGGCAGTTGGGGGCAACGTACATCGTGCGGATCTGATAGCAGCGCTGCTTCTCGAAGCGCGCCACCAGAGCGGCACCGCCGATGACGACGGCCCACCAGGCGATGGAAACAACGAGGTCAGTCGGAGAGTCGACCTCGTTGAACCCCAGGAAGTACCACAGCCACAGCAGGAAGATCGACGCGATGGCTGCAACAGCCGTGATGATGATGTTGGACTTCTTCATCGTGTTCTCCTTCCTGCTCTAGGCGTTGCGGTTGTTGTTCAGGGCATCCTCAAAGTCCTTGAGGTCGTCCGTGAACTTCTTGCGGTGGATGACCGCGCCCACGAAGTAGATGGCGCTGGCAACCAGACCCACGACCATGACCCAGTGCACCCAGCAGCTGCGATGTTCTGCGTTGGTGAGCGGAGTCTCGTCGTCCTCGATGGTCTCGCCGCTAGCCAGCGGGGTGTCATCGTCGGCGATGGTCTCCTCCTCGACGGGAGCCGGGGTCTCGTCGGCATCCGGGGTATCACCGTCGCCCGTGGTGGTCGTTGTGATACCCGTGCCAGGCGTACCGGTGGTACCGGTCGGCGTGGTGCCGCCGGGGGTCGTACCGCCACCCGTGGCGCCGCCGCCCGTAGTGCCGCCACCGTCGCCCGGGGTCACCGGGGTCGGAGTCGGGGTGGGCGTGGGAGTCGGGGTGTCGGGAGTGTCCGGGGTATCCGGCGTGTCGGGGGTATCCGGCGTGTCCGGAGTGTCGGGTTCGTCGGTGCTGGGGTTGTCAGGCTCGTCCGTAGGATCGTCCGGGTCGGTCGGCGGGTTACTGGGATCGTCATCCTCCTCGCCGCCGCCGGGGATTTCGGGATCCTTCTCGTCGTCATCGTCGTCGGTGTTCCCACCGCCGCCACCGCCGGGGTTGTTGAGCGTCCAAGTGCCCTCGAACACAACGTCGTTTGCCGGCATCTTGAAGGAGCCCTCGGCAACAATGGCATCATCCGTCGACCAGCCGCTGAAGGTGTAGCCCGGTGCCGTCGCGGCGGCGGCCACATCCACATCGGCGCCGTACTTGTAGGTCGTCTCGGTGGGCAGACCGCTTGCGCCCGCGGGGGCCTCGCCGTAGTCGTAGGTCACCTTGTAGGAGTTGCGCTCGTAGTAGACCTTGAGGACGAGCCCGCCGTCGCCGGTGATGGTGCCCTCGAGGACGTTGCCCCCGTTGTCGGAATCGAAGGTGAAGCCATCGTAGGACACGGAGGTGTCGGCATTGACGGTCTCGCCCGTGGTGCCCTCGGTCTCGGCGTCCGTGTAGGTGGCCTTCTCGGGGTAGGTCCCGTCGAGGTTCTGCAGGTAGCGCTCGACCGTGTACTTAGTATCCGTGTTGGCGGTCCAGGTTCCCGTGATCGTAACGGCCTTCGCCGGCATCTGGAAGGAGCCCTCGGAGACGGAGGCGTCCTTCGTCGACCAGCCGCTGAAGGTGTAGCCGGGTGCCTTCGCGTCGGCGGCCACGGTCACGGTCTCGCCGTACTTGTGCGTGCCATCTGCGGGCAGCTCGCTTGCGCCCGCGGGGGCCTCGCCGTAGTCGTAGGTCACCTTGTAGGAGTTGCGCTCGTAGTAGACCTTGAGGACGACTTCGTTGTCAGCAGTGATGGTCTTCTCGAGAACATTGTTCGCGTTATCTCCATCGAAGGTGAATCCCTCGAAGGACACAGAGGTATCGGCTGTAGCGATCTTACCAGCTACGCCCTTTCTACCGTCCTTATGCGAAGCATCCACAGGATAGCTGCCGTCGAGGTTCTGGAGATAGTACTCGACCTCGTACCACGCCCACACCTCTTCGTAATAAGCGTAGTAATCCCTGTCCTCCACTATCTGCTCATCGGAGAATTGCGCCAGCTGCGCGCACTCCTCATCTGTGTACCAACCGCAAAGCGTATAGACAGTCCCGTTGGCTTCAATCGTTTTTGGAAGCGCCTCTTCCTCAGGCTTAATCTCTTCTGGCCTAGTAAGTTCATTTTCCAAAGAGCCGCTCTCAACTCGGACAGAATAGTCAGGCTGAATCTCAAAATCATCAGCCTCGGGCATCCTGACTCGCCAAGTAACGTTGCAATAGTCCGTATCGTTCAGGAAAATCTGCCCATCGTAATGGAAGGTCGGTGTGCCGTTCGGGATAACAGGATTGTAATTGTTGTTGCCGGCATTGGCCCCATCTGCCGCAACCAGACGGAACCACTCTATCGTGTAATAACCCTTCTTGTTTTCATTCTCCGAACCAGGCTCGGCATGTTTATAAGTTTCCCCGTCAACAGTAATGTCAGGATAGCCGTTCGGGAAGGTTACGCTAACGTCCTCTCCACTGAGATTGACACTGTTTACCTCATAAAATCCCGGCTCCCTGAGGCCCTCTACCGATCCAACGCCCATGCCGTTCCAAATCTGATTGGGAGCGGCTCCGCTGTTAATATCAGCACCAGGAATTAGCGTATAGAAATAGACGGGGTAGACACCATCAATCGGCTCCCATGAACCGACGAACTTCACGTCATCAGCAGGCATTTCAAAGGTGGTGTCTGAGACAGTAGTGTCTTCAGTCTTCCAACCGCTGAAGGTGTAGGCGGGGGCTGTCGCGGCGGCGGCCACGGTCACGATCTCGCCGTACTTGTATGTACCGCTATCAGGCAACGCACTTGCGCCCGCGGGGGCCTCGCCGTAGTCGTAGGTCACCTTGTAGGAGTTGCGCTCGTAGTAGACCTCGAGGACAAGCTCGCCGTCGCCGGTGATGGTGCCCTCGAGGACGTTTTTCTCGTTATCCTTATCGAAGGTAAAGCCCTCGTAGGACACGGAGGTGTCGGCCTTGGCGGTCTCGCCCGTGGTGCCCTTGGTCTCGGCGTCCGTGTAGGCGGCCTTCTCGGGATAGGACCCGTCGAGGTTCTGCAGGTAGCGCTCGACCGTGTACTTGGTGTCCTTCTTGGCAGTCCACTTTCCCGTGATCTTGACGGTGTCCGCCGGCATCTGGAACGAGCCCTCGGAGACGGAGGCGTCCTCCGTCGACCAGCCGCTGAAGGTGTAGCCCTCGAGGATCGGATCGCCAGCCACGGTCACGGTCTCGCCGTATTTGCGCTCAGCCGTGGCCGGCACCGAGGGAGCGCCTTTGGGCACGTCCCCCTCGTAGCTGTAGCTCACTTCGTAGGAGTTGCGCTCGTAGAAAATATCAACAACGCTATCTCCTCCAGCTTTAATAATCACTTGGTCAAAACTTCTAGCGGTAAAGCCGACTACATCCTTAGCACTGGCTTCGGTCTTACTTCCGATAAGACCCGGCATGATCTCACTTGGCTGAATGGCATCGTTCTGTGCGAATTCATCGTTATCTACATTTTGGAACCAATGCCGAACCGTATAAGTCGAGCTCTTTTTGGTCAGCGTTACGGTAATTGTTGCCCCACTTGGAATATTGTCCAAGCTCCAATACTTGCCATCCTCGACCCATGAAATGTCGAACTTGGCAGTTTGGCCATTAGCGGTCGTATCGCTTTCGTCATCCGACTTAACTTCAACGCTGTAGCTGGCATAGCCCTCGAACTGTTTAACTGCCAATTTGATGTCGGCACAATTCAGGCTTTTGTAGGTATAGGAAACCTTAATGTTGTTATTGCCGTCATCGGTCGCTTCGAAGTCCGCGGTATGCCCACCAAGGTTCGAAGCCTCCACATAATCTGAAGCCTTGACCTTCTGGTTATCCTTGTAAACCTCGATGGTAATCGGCTGAGCCGCTTCCTTCCACATGGCTGTGAAGACCACATCTTCCTCGGGCATGGTGAAAGAGCCATCCTCGTTGATTTCGAAACCGGAGGGCGTGGTCAACTCCCACCCGACAAAGGTGTGATCCGACCAGGTCGGAGTTGTGTCAGATCGCACCTGCTCGGTATATGCCGCAACATCGGTTACATTGTCCGGCATGTTCTGAGCGTTATTACCCGCCTCGCCAGACAGGTAATTGATGTCATGGAAATAGACTTCGACATCCGCCTTCTTCATCCAGATTGCGTATAGGTCAGTATCGTCCTTTAGAAGCTCCTGGCCAAATGCAACATAATAACCGGCGGTTACAAGTTCCTTGAACTTGTCCTTACCATTCAGGGTTCCATTTTGCGGAACGGTAGACCAACCAACTAGTTTTTGTTCACTGCCGCCTTGAACGATTTCGCCGCCAACGTTTTTCACATCTTCACTCGTTGCCGCATAGGCGGTTTTGTTTTGCGGATAATCATGGTTAAGTTTCGAGAGCACCTTGTCGTTAGCATTATTGTGCTCGTCATGATACATTACAGAATACGCATTTAGCGGTTCATACTTCGCGTAATAATTCATGGCGTCGGTCACGACATCCGGGAAATAGACCTGTTTGCCAGTCATTTCTCGATTATCATACCAACCGCTAAAAACATACGTTATGCCGTTTACAGTTTTAGTTTCCGGATAAGTGCCGACAGGCTGTTTTACTTTGCCTTGACCATCTATGAGAATGATGGTCTGATACGCTTCCCTAACCGGCTCGAACCCACGGCCAGCAGCATCCCAAAGATGGAAATTTGCATTCACTTCAGAGGTTGTCGCATAGGACACAGTCATATCGACATGATACGTAGGGGTATTTTTGTCATGAACATTGCCTTTTTCATCTACCCACCCATCGGGATAGGAGATCTTATACGGCGTATAGCTGATTTTTGAGTTCTTTTGGTCGAGCTTATAGAGGTTAGCAATCCGCTCTTCGACCTGGGCAGCATCAGGATAAGAGATCACTCGCCCGTCAACGTCGAGGGAGTTGTCACTGGGACTCAACGACGGTGTGAGATCCAAGCCCGTGGGATTAATCGTTCCCTCGCCGACATACATCCAACTTTCATCTTCCGTATCGTCCTCGTCCATATCAGGGCGTACTACGTAGAACTGGGCCTTTACCGACTCACCTTTACGCTCCGAACTCCCCGAATTGAGTACGGCGATTTCCGCAGAAATGGAGCTCTCGCCGCTCTTCGAAGACGTCTTGTCAGGCTGCTTTTCGTCAACAACATTGCCGAAAAGCGCATCGTTAACTATCTCAAGCAAGCCCTTCCGCTGCTCAGCGGTCTCCACCTTAACAGCCACGCCATCAACCAACTGATCAGCCTCAACGGTGTAAAAACCGTCCTCATCAGCCGTCAGCTCGGTCTCGGTCGCGTCCTCATCGGCGGCAACCAGCGCAACACGAGAAACCTCAAACCCCTCGTTCGCCTTGACGGTAAACGCGAAGTCAGCGTCGGAGGCGAGCTCCACGCCGTCAGTGTCCTTCTCGATCTTGTGCTCGGTGCCCTCGGCATCGGTGTAGGTCAGCACGGCGTCGGCGACCTTAAAGGCCACCTTGACCGCATCGGCCTTGTCCTCAGCCGCGGCAGCGACCTCAGTGCCCTCGTCCGAGGACTCCTCTTCAGTTGTCGCGAGCGTGCTTACCAGCGACTCATCCTCGGCAGGCTCCGCGAGCTGCTCCGCGGCCTCAGCCGAGGTCCCATCCAGCCCCGCTGCATAAGCAATAGCCGGAAGGTTGAGACTCGATACCGTAAACGCCGCAACGAGCGTTCCCACCATGGCACGGCGGAACCGCAGTCGCAGCGAAGAGCGGCGAGTCTCGTCAAGTTGACATGACGATTGCGTGCGCGTCATACCCGACCCTTTCTCTAAAACCGACCAACGAGAAACAGTCACCGTGATGCACCCAACCGTCGAGGCGGGTTTGTATGTCCGCCCCAGGCGGTGTGGCGCTGATGACTACGCGCAGGAATCCATCCGACCGAATTCCTACACGCCAGAAATTTGCGCATGTAACATTCTAGGCAAGGTTGAAGGTCTGCGCATTATCAAACCCCGAAAAAGCGTCCACGTAAACAACATTTTTCAGAAAATGTTCATGGTGCGGTAGCAAATAGACAAAGCGGACAGAACGGGCGTCCGTTTATGGGGTTTAAGCTGCTTAAGGTTCGTTTTGGGTTGATCACTGCGCACGACCAGATGATCGCTTCGCGAGGGCGCAGACACCGCCTCCGGGCACTCGCACGGCGGCGCGGCGGTATTGGTTGAACCACCCGGGTGTTCGAACAAGCGTGCTCGGCAGACACCTTTAATCACTTATATATAAGAGCCCCAACCCGCACCCATCGCTCGCAACCGTCATAGGCAGCACGCCACCACGACGCCCCGCTCCCCTCGTACCCGCCATCCAACCGCCGCCCACTCCCCGCGCTGCTTGCGCGCCCCACCGGGTATGATGGGGCATAGCAAACCGCGTATCACATTTCCGCGTACCGGGTCGGAGGTCGCTTGCGCCGCATACGCCACAACGCACACCGCGCTTCTTGCGCTCAGCGCGCCTGCCGCGCGCCCCGGGCGGGCATCCGCGCCGCCGGGACTTGTGTGCTCGCCCTGGCGCTGGCGCTCGCGGCGTGCCCGGTGCTTGCCGCCTGCGGAGGCGATTCCCCCTCGCCCTCGCCCGACGGCGCCGAGGAATCCACCTCGGGCCCGGCGTACTCCGAACCTGCGCAGATTGCCACCTCAGGCTTTGACGCTACGGCCGCCACCGGGCAAAACGACGCGCTGATCGACACCTCGCACGCCGCCCAGGGCTACGTGGCCGCCTCCGCCGTCAACGCGAACCGCCTGAAGCTGCAGGTAACCTGCGGCGACATGAGCTACAACTACGACCTCCCCGGCGACGGCACGCCCATCGTGTGCCCTCTCAACATGGGAAACGGCACGTACCTCGTGCGCGTGATGCAGAACACGAGCGGCTCCAACTACGTGGAGATCGCCGCGCAGCAGATCGACGTCGCGCTCGATTCGGAGTTCGAGCCCTACCTGCGGCCCAACGTGTTCTGCGCCTACACCGACGCCAGCTCCTGCGTGCAGCTGGCGCGCGAGCTTGCCGCCGACGCCCAGAACGAAGGTGATGTCGTACGCGCCGTGTATAGCTGGGTGCAGGCGAACATCTCCTACGACACCGACAAGGCCGCCGAGCTGGCCGACGCCACGGGCTACGTGCCCGACCCCGACGCCACGCTCTCGGCGGGCACGGGCATCTGCTTTGACTACGCCTCGCTTGCCGCAGCGATGTTTCGCAGCCTCGGCATCCCCTGCCAGATCATCACGGGGTATGTATCGCCCAGCGGCATCTACCACGCCTGGAACATGGTGTATATCGACGGCGAATGGATCAGCGTGCAGATCCGCGTGGACGCCAACACGTGGACGCGCGTCGACCTGACCTTTGCGGCGGCCGGGGCCTCGCCCACCGTGGGCGACGGCACCGATTACACCGACCGCTATGTATACTGAACGAAAGCGATTGGGGTTTTGGATGACTGACACCGCTACGAATCGCACGGAGACGCCGGGTCGGGGCGCCTCCACCGGCGGGGCCGCGGGCGCCGCGAGCGAGCAGGCGGGCACGCGCGTGCCTGCAGCGGCTCTGCTCGACGGCGCGGAGGTCGCCGCCTTTTGCGATGGCTGCGCCGTCATGCTCGCAGCCGGCATCCAGACCGACGAAGCCGTGTGCCTGATCACCGAGGGCATGGGCCCTACGCCGCTGCGTCGCGCGTGCGACGCAGCGTATGCCGAGCTGTGCCGCGGGAAGTCGCTGGCCGACGCCCTGCGCGCCACGGGGGCGTTCCCCGCCTACGCGGTGACGCTGATCGGCATCGGCGAGCGCTCCGGCCGGCTCGAGGACGTGCTGCGCTCGCTTTCGGTGTACTACGACGAGGAGGCGCGCACCTTTGCGCGGCTGCGCTCCAGCGTGGCGTACCCCGCGGGCCTGCTGTGCGTGATGAGCGTGATCCTGGCGTTTACCGTGGTGGGCATCCTGCCTGTGTTTTTGAATGTATACGATGAGCTTGCCGGCGGCCTGACCGGCGGGTCGTTTACCGCCGTGGGCGTGGGCATTGTTGTCGGCTGGGTGGCGCTGGTGGTGACGCTTGCGGCCTGCGTGGTAGCGCTTGTGGCGGCGTTTGCCGTGCGCACGCCGGCCGGGCAGGAGCGGATCTTGGCCCTGCTCGAGCGGCTGCCCGCCACGCGCGACGCCATGTACCAGCTGGCTCTGAGCCGGTTTTGCTCGGCCGCCTCGGCGTATCTGGCGTCGGGCGCCGACTCCAACACCGCGGTGCACAAGGGCATGGCCGCCACGGCGCATCCCCTGCTGCACGACCGGCTGGTGGCCGCACATGCCGCGATGGTCGATCCCGCGCGCGGGCTGAGCCTGCCGCAGGCAATCGTTGAGTTCGAGGTGTTCGACCCCGTGTACGCGCGGATGCTTGCCATCGGCTCGCGCACGGGCAGCATGGATGGCGTGCTCGAGCGCCTTTCGGCCACGTTCTTCGACGCCGCGGTGGAGCAGATCGACCGCGTGGTCGATGCGGTGGAGCCCGTGCTGGCCGCGCTGCTGACGGTGAGCGTGGGCGCCACGCTCGTGGCGGTCATGCTGCCGCTGGTGGGCATGTTGGGGGCTATCGGGTAGGGCTTTGCTGGGTGCGGGGCGGGGGCTTGGGCCAGCCGGAGGCCGTTTGGGCCGGCCGGCGCGCGGGCTACCCGGCCGGACCGGCCGATCGACCCGGCCGAGATGTTAGTTTTCGACGCGACGGCGCACGGATGCCGGCGCGATATGAGGAGGTGAGACGATGGAGCAGCGAAGCTGGCGGAAGCGCATAGGGCTTGGCCTGGGCGTGTTCGCGGCGCTCGTTTGCGCGCTTGCCCTGGCCGCGCCGACCGTGGGCCATATGATGCGCCAGCAGGCGGCGGAGTCGGTCCGCTCGGCCGTGCTCGACGCCGCGCTGCAGTGCTGCGCCATCGAGGGGTCGTATCCCCCGTCGCTCGCCTACCTTGAGGAGCATTACGGCCTGACCGTGAACCGCAGCGACTTTGCCATCACGTACGAATCATACGCCGCCAACGTCATGCCCAGCGTGAGGGTGGTGCCGCGATGAGCGCGTTTAGCTGGCAAAGGGAGCGCAGGCACGCGGAGCGCTCTGGACAATCCGGGCGCATGGCTGCGCTGGTCGAGGAGCGGCAGGCCGCTGCTGCGCGCGCAACGGGTACGGATTCCCAGCGCGCGGACGCCCTGCTCGACGCTCTGGGCGAGACGCGGCTCGCGTCGCTTCGAGCCGGGCGCGCGGAGGGCTCCGGCATCGCACGGCTAACCGACCGGGCGCGTCACCTGTTCACCGTCGCGCTGTTCGGCCTGTTCGCCGTCGGCCTCATGCTCGCCATGGCGGCGGGCACCGGCCTGTTCCGCTCGCTGCGCGCCCTCGATGCGACGAGCGGCGAGGCGCGGCTTTCGACCGGGCTTATCGCCAACGCGGTGCACGCCACCGACGCTGCCAACTCCGTGCAGATCGGACGCGGGCCGGAAGGGGCGTCGCTCGTGCTTGCCGAGTATCTGGAAAGCGGTACGTACGAGACGCGGTTTTACCTGTATAACGGCCAGGTGGTGCAGGAGTATGCGCCCGCCGAGGCCGCGTACGGCCCCGCGGGCGCGACGCCCGTGGTGGATAGCAGCACGTTCGAGATCACGTTCGACGCCGAGCTCGGGCTGCTGAGCGTTGCGACCGACGCCGGCACCGTCGAGGTGGCGCTGCGCTGCGAACAGGGAGGTGTGCTATGACCGGACGCTCCCCCATCTCGCGCGCCGCGGCGGGCCGCTTCTCCGGCGGCAAGGGCAGCGGGGTCGCGCTGCTTGTCGAGGCGCTCGTGATCCTGCTGTTCCTCGTGGCGTCTCTCGGGCTGCTGATGCAGGTGCTGTCGCGCGCGAGCGTGCAGGGCGAGCGCGCAGCCGAGCTGGCCCGCGCGGTGGAGCTGGCCTCGAACGTCGCCGAGCGCTTTGCCGCCGATCCGGCAGGCACCGCCGGGGTTACCTACGAGGACGGGCTGTCCGCCACCTGCGAGGTTGCTTCTGATGCCGATGGACTAATGCGCGCGCATATCGTGGTGACCGCTGAGGACGACGGGGCCACGGTGTATACGCTCGACACCGCGCGATACGTGGGCGCGAGTGCTGCTGCGGCTGCGAATTCGGCCGAGGGCGGTGATGCCTGATGGCGCGCGCACGCGGTTCGGTCCGCATGGGACCGGTAAGCCTGTTTGCCCTGGTTATCGTCATCTGCCTGGCCGTGCTGGCCGTGCTCACGCTCGTGACCGCGCGGGCCAGCGAGCATCGCGCCGAGCGGCAGGCGGAGTCGGTGCAGGCGCTGTACTCCAACGAAAGCGCCGGTCAGGCGCTGCTTGCCTCGCTGGATACCTGGCTTGCCGACGAGCGCGACGCGGGAGCCACACAGGCGTATGCGCTCGGGGCACTTGAGGGCGCCCTTCCCGACCTTGCCGCACAGGCCGCCGCGGACGCGAGCTCCTCTGCTGAAGACGCTTCCCTGGCACCGGCGGTCGACGAAGTGTCCGTCGATGCCGACGACGCCGTTGTTGCCGTCCGATTCGTCACACCCTCGGGCCGAGCTCTCGACATCGAGCTTCGCATTGCCGACGACCTTTCGTTCGCGGTCGAGGCGTGGCGCGCAACGACCCTTTGGACCGAGGACACGAGCGACACCGTTTGGGCTGGCCCAGGAGAGTCCGCAGAGCAACCGAGCACGGGCGCCGCGCCCGAGCAGGAATAGGAGTAGACCATGAACCTCACCGAGTTCCTTAGCAGCATGATCGAGGCGCGCGCCTCCGACATCTTCATCGTCGCGGGCCTGCCGCTCACCTACCGCGTCGACGGCCGCCAGGTGCGCTCGTCGGAGAGCGGACCGCTCATGCCTGCCGACACCGAGGCCGCGGTGCGCGCGATCTACGAGGTCGCCGGCAGGCCGTACGACCGCTTTGCCGCGAGCGCCAACCACGACGAGGATTTCTCGTTCGCGCTGTTCGGCATCGGCCGCTTCCGCGTGAACGTGTTCAGGCAGCGCGGATCGGTCGGCGCCGTGATCCGCGTAATCCCCTTCGGCCTGCCCGACCCGGCTGACTACGACATCCCCGAGGAGGTGCTGCGCGTCGCGCGGTTCCAGAAGGGCCTCGTGCTGGTGACGGGTCCGGCCGGCGCCGGCAAGTCCACCACGCTCGCGTGCATGATCGACCGGCTGAACCACGAGCGGTCGGGGCACATCATCACCATGGAGGATCCGATCGAGTACGTGCACCGGCACGGCAGCTGCATCGTGACGCAGCGCGAGATCCCCACCGACGTGGCCACGTACGCCGAGGCGCTGCGCTCCGCGATGCGCGAGGCGCCCGACGTGATCCTGCTCGGCGAGATGCGCGACGCCGAGACCATCGGCACGGCGGTGACCGCGGCGGAGATGGCGCAGCTGATCTTCTCGACGCTGCATACGACCGGTGCCGCGGGCACCGTCGACCGCATCATCGACGCGTTCCAGCCCACGCAGCAGCGACAGATCCGCATGCAGCTCTCGCAGGTGCTGCAGGCTATCGTGAGCCAGCAGCTCGTGCCCACCGTCGATGGCGGCGTGGCGCCGGCGTTCGAGATCATGATCACCAACACGGCGATCCGCAACCTCATCCGCGAGGAGAAGACCCACCAGATCGACAGCGTTATCGCCGCGGGCGGGGCCGACGGCATGCGCACCATGGACCAAAGCCTGTTCAACCTCGTGCGCGCGGGCCGCATCACGGCAGAGACGGCGCTGCAGTACGCCATCCACCAGGAGGCGCTGGGCCGCAGACTCGAAGTCGAGGGGCTTATCTAGGGAGCGTGGCGCACTTACGACCGAACCCGGCCCGCCGGGGCGGCGTTCCGCCGCCCCGGCGGGCCGGGTTTTCGCGTTTGCGCCCCTCGAAACACCTCGCAACAGAGGGTCGGCAGAGTTATGAAGGCCGTTTTCAGCGAAACTCGCGCCGGGGGTCGAGTACAAGCCCGCAATTGACTTTGAACACATAACAAAACCGCAGGTCAGACGTTTGCCGATTTTAGGGAAATGCCGCTCTACTCAGAGCCCCGGACAAGATTCGCTGAAAACGGCCTCCATAACTTTCCGAACAGGCTCATTGCGGCGCCTTGACCTATCGGAAACCAGATTCGCGACGCCAACAGCTCGCTGCACTTACTTGTGCCTGCCTGCGTCACGCTTCTCTCTTTTTCTTCTTGGGAGCCAGCATCTTTCCGAGCTCGTTCCAATTGACAAACAGCTCACGCCGGAATGCTTCCTCCCGCTTCAAGAGGAATTCCGACTTCGGCACATAGGAGAAGCCCATCTTGTCTGCCAGAAGCCTCACGACCCGGTGGTACGCATCGATGTTCGCCAGCATATCGTAGGTGATGAGCATAATGCGGTAGCCATCGGTCTCGAGAGCCGAAACGCGCCGGATATCCCTGTCCGTCTTCCCCGATGCACCGTGCACCGAGCGCCCCTGGCATTCCACGATTACGCCCGGGCAACCCTTCGGACCGGGAAACAGCAGGTCGGCGTAGCAGCGGTTCTGATGCAAAATACTCCGTGCCTGCATGCTCAAAGGAATCTCCTCGTCGAGACCGATCAAAGCGAAACCCTCGCCTCCGGCTCGCCGCGGCGTGTCGAACGCCAGCGCGGCCTGGATCTCAAAGGGCGAACGCGCCCCCTCAAACGCGTGGTCGACAGCGCGGCGAAGCTTCTCGACGCCCCATTCGCCCTCATGCTTTGCCACAAAAGCATGGAGCTCTTCGAGTGTAAGCAGCGGCGACCGCTGCCATAAATCGGATAGGGTGCTTCCCTCAGAGGCCATTGGGTCGGGCGCGCCGTTTGAACTGACAAACAGCGGTTTCCATCCATCATCGGGCAACTTTTTGCCTCGTACCAGTTTGCGCACCGCTTCCCGGTGCTCTTCCTCGAGATGAATGCTCGAGAAGGCGCCGCAGAACTCGCAAACCATCATCGTCAAGTGCAGCTCGCTCACTTTGGGAGCCATGGTAAGCAGCGTCATTGCCGGCGAGGTCACCTCGAGATAGGGGTCGATGGGCACGCGGTCGCCGGGCAAAAGCTCGCCCGTCCGCAGCCGATAACTGAATGCTTTCGTTTCATGGATAGATGTGCGATCGGTCGCCAACACGGACAGTGGCACCGTGAGGTAGCCGAGATGTGCCCCGCGCTTTGGTAGACAGCGGCGATCGGCTCGAACCGTGAGGTCGAGATCGTCTTGCAGCAGGTCGCGGACCACGGGTGGGATGCGATGCCATTGGAATGCCGTTGCGCCGCAGAGGGTGACGCCGAAGTCAAACGTACTCATGGGGCCAGCGTATACCGGCCCGAACGCGCCCGGGCGCACGGCGGAAAATGTTTCCCTCGCGATCTTACGGGCATCTCTTCCGCGACGGACCGCCCTGTTGGATTCGGGTGAGCAGCTGCGGGACGCGCCGCGCTATCCTGCGGTTTTGCCGGCGCCCTGCAGCTTACTGCTCGGCGTCAGGTGCCGGAGCCTCGTCGTTGGGCAGGAATTGTGAAGGATCCTTCTCGGATTTTCCGCCTGTGAATACCTCGCTGCCGTGCAGGGCGCTCTCGAGCTGCTGCTCGGCGCGCTCCTCGTTGATGTCGTCCTGCGTGAGCTCCGAGCTCTCGGCCAGCGACGACACCGAGTTCACCTGCTCCTGAATCTTGGCGGCTGTCTCGTCGTCCATGCCGACGATGCGCAGCTCCCAGTCGATGTTGCTCGTGCCGGCGGCGACCTCCTTGGTCCAGATGAACGTGAGCATGGCGCGCTGCACGCCCTGGCCCTTGATGAAGCCGAAGAAGCTGTCGTGCACGAAGTTGCCGTTGTCGTCCACGCGCACGTACACGTTGTACATGACGCGGTTGATCTTGTCGTTGAGCAGGGCGTTCGTGGCGAGCGCGGCCGCCTGGATCTGCGAGTTGGACAGCAGCTCGAGCTCGTTTTTGGACGTCGTGTCCACCACGGAGACCTCGACGACGCCCGTGTGCTCGTCGGCCTCCTCGACCGTGAACTCCTCGGGGAACTGCGTGAAGCCGTTGCCCCACTCCACGCCGCTCTCCATGGCGTGCGTGACCGTTTCGACCGTTGTGCGCTCGGACAGGTTCGCGGTGTTCAGGCGGCGGCTCACGCCGTAGACGATCTGCATGCCCAGCACGAACACGAGCACGCCGATGATGCAGAGCATGGCGGTGCGGGTGATGGCCTCGCCCACCTTGGAGCCCGAGGGGTCGTCGGTCGAAAGCGGGTCGACCTTCGCCTGGCTCGCGCGACGGCGGCGCCGGTGATCGGACTCGAGCTTGCTGACGGCCTCGTCGCCGCCCTCCTCGCGCGCGCGATCGCGGGCTGCGCGACGGCGCGACGCGTCGCGAGCGCGCATGGGGTCAACGACGCCGGAGTCATCCAGCTCGGAAAAGAGCTCTGTCGCTTCATCAGCTGTAAGAGGCGGTCTCTTTGCCATCGCGTACCCTCAACATGCAGCGGCGAGCCCGCGCCCGCCGCGTGGAAATCCTGAATCAATCCTAGCGGTTTATCGCGCCCGCAGCGCCCGCGTGGAAGTTCTCACATGGGAAACACCGAGGAGTTTCCTTCCCGACCCCGCCCTGGCCTCTCTGGGGACGTAGCAGGCGGAGGCCAAAAATGGCCTCCGCCTGCTACGTCCCCAATTGCGCCAGGGAGGGGCGGCGGCGGGGCAACCAGAGCCGGCGGCAACGAGCCAGGGGCGCGAGCGCGGGGCGCCGGGAGCAAAGGCCGAGCCAAGACCGCAAGCGGCAACGGAGAAACACGGCCCCGAACAAACCGGTCGCCCGAAAGCTACGCCCCCGCGCCAGCCAGCGCCTACTCCCCGGCGCGGACGCCCTCGAACTGCATGCGGTAGTAGCGCGCGTAGATGCCGCCGCGCGCGAGCAGCTCCTCGTGCGTGCCGCGCTCCACGACCCGGCCGCACTCCACCGTGGCGATCTCGTCGGCGTTTTTGATCGTGGACAGGCGGTGCGCGATGATGATTGTCGTACGGTCGCGAGCGAGCTCCTCGAGCGCCTGCTGCACGGCCTCCTCGCTCTCGTTGTCGAGCGCGCTCGTGGCCTCGTCCAGAATCAGGATCGCGGGGTTCTTCAGGAACACGCGCGCGATAGCCACGCGCTGCTTCTGACCGCCTGACAGGCGGCCGCCGCGCTCGCCCACGACGGTGTCGTAGCCACCGGGCAGCGAGCAGATGAACTCGTGGATGTTCGCGCGGCGCGCGGCGTCCTCGACCTCGGCGTCCGTCGCATCCGGGCGGCCGTAGGCGATGTTCTCGCGGATGGTGCCGTCGAACAGGTACACATCCTGCTGCACGAGGCCGATGGCGCGGCGCAGGCTCTCCTGCGTGACGTCGCGCACGTCCTGGCCGTCGATGACGATGGCGCCGGCGTCGATGTCGTAGAAGCGCGGCAGCAGCGAGCACGTGGTCGACTTGCCGCCGCCGGACGGGCCCACGAGCGCGATGGTCTCGCCGGGACGGATCGCCAGGTTGAGGTGGTCGATCACGGGGCGTCCCTCCGCGCGGCCGCCAAGCTCCACATCCTTATACGAGAAGCAGACGTCGCGATACTCGATGGCGCCCTCGCTCACCTGCAGCGGCTTGGCGTCGGGCGCGTCCTCGATGTCGGGGATCGTGGCCAGCACCTCGTCCATGCGCTTGAAGCCGGCGATGGCCTTCTGGAACGTCTCCGTGGAGTTCACAAGCGTGTCGATGGGGCTGGCGAACAGGCTGATGTACAGCGCGAACGTGGCGAGGTCGACAGCCGTCATGTTGCCCGCGGCGATCAGGTAGCCGCCGAGCACGACGATCGTGGTGTAGAGCACGCCGGTCATGAGGGCGCTCGTTGCCTGGTAGGCGCCCATGGCGTGGTACTGCTCGACCTTGGAGTCGAGGTAGGCGACGTTGGAGCGGCGGAACTTGGCGCGCTCGGTGGCCTCATTGGCGAACGACTTGACGACGCGGATGCCGGCAAGCGAGTCCTGGAGCTGCGAGTTCACGCCCGAGATCTTCTTGCGGTTGTCCGCGAACACCGCGCGCATGGTGAGGTTCTGGCGCACCATGATGGCAACGAAGATCGCGGTGATGACGGCCATGACGCCCGCGAGCACCGGCGCGATGGTGAACAGGATCACGAAGGCACCGATGATCTCGATGCCGCAGATGATGATCCATTCGGGCAGGTGATGGGCGCCCTCGCAGATGTCGAAGAGGTCGTTGACCACGCGGCTCATCATGTCGCCGGAGTTCACGCGGTCGAAGTACGAGAAGCAGAAGCGCTCGTACTGGTCGAACAGGTCCTCGCGCATCTTGGACTCCATGCGCGCGCCCATGATGTGGCCCTGGGCCGACACGAAGTACTTGCAGCCGGTGCGCACGGCGTACATGACCACGAGGCCGATGGCGATGAGCCCGAGCGAGCCCATGATGGCCTGCGAGCCCTCGAGGAACAGGCCACCGGTGAGGTTGCGAAGGATGATGGGGAACGCGAGGTCGATGCCCGCGAGCACGAGCGCGCAGGCGGTGTCGGCGATGAACAGGTGCTTCTGCGGTCCGTAATACGCCACGAAGCGGCGGAACATGCTGTTGTGCTTGGGTTTTGCTTGAGTCACGGTAGGTTTTCCTTGCTCGGTACCGGTGTTTGCCCGCCCCCGGCCGCCCCTGGCGCCATTGGGGACGTAGCCGGCGGAGGCCAAAATTGGCCTCCGCCGGCTACGTCCCCAATGGCGCCAGGGGCGGCCGGGGGCGGGACGGGCGGGGCTAGAGACGGTGGGCGATGGCGTCGCAGGCCAGGGCGCCGACGACGGTCTTGGCGTCCTGGATCTTGCCGTCGAGGACGGCGTCGATGAGCTCAGAGAGCGGCACGAGGTCGACGTTCAGGAACTCGTCCTCGTCGGGGCAGGCTTGATCGAACTCGAGCTGCGTGGCCATGTAGATGTGGATGAGCTCGTCGGAGAAGCCGCAAGAGCTGGCGATGGTCGTGAGGTAGCGCAGGCGATGGGCGATGAAGCCCGTCTCCTCGTGCAGCTCGCGGCGGGCGCACTCCTCCGGGTCCTCGCCCGGATCGAGCTTGCCGGCAGGGATCTCGACCGTCACGCGGTCGAGCGCGGTACGGTACTGGCGCACGAGCGCGATCTTGCCGGTCTCGGTCAGCGCGACGATGGCCGCCGCACCGCAGTGGCGCACGATGTCGCGGCGCGAGGTGTGACCGTTCGGCAGCTCGACCTGCAGCGTATCGATGTCGAAGATCTTGCCGTGCCACGCGCGGTCCTCCGAAAGGATGCGCTCGTGCAGGCCGGGGTCGCGCTCGTCGTCATCGCCGAGCACCAGCGCGGGGATGTACTCCTCCGCCTGCTCAGCCTGCTCGATCTCCTCGGTCTCGACCGCCGGGTCCTGCTGCTGCGTCTCGTCGGCGCGCTCAAGGTCCTTCTCGTCCATGGTTGCCTGCCCTCCCACGCGGCGCGGGGCCGCGGTTTCATCCTTGTTTGCGACGCTAATTGTAGCGCCCGCGGCAGCCGATTTCTGCTGCTCACACGCTTTGCATGGATGAAGACGACAAGTTTGTACCTGGCCCTATCTTGTCGCGCGGAGGGCGATCGCGCCGGCGGCGGCTAGGGCGATGCCGGTCGCGGCGAGGGCCGCGGCGACTGCGAGGGCGTCTCCCGTTTGGGGGATGCGGTCGGCGGCCGCTGATCCCTGCTGGGAGCTTCCGCTTGGCGCTTGCGGCTGGTTGGGGACGGACGGGACGTTGGGGGTGCCCGGGTTGATTGGGTTGTCCGGGCTATCCGGATCGCTCGGCTCCCCGCCTTCGCCCGGCTTGTCCGGGCCATCCGGATTGCCGGGGTCTTCCGGCCCACCGGGTTCGCCGGGCTCCTCCCCGCCGCCGGGCTCGTCGGGAGCATCCGCCGCGGCATTCGCGAACGGCACGGCCGCCGGACCGGGGTCACTCGTACGATCCGAGGTCACCGTCGTCGTGACCGAGTATCCCGCGCCATCGCTCACCGTCGTGTCCACGGCAAGCACGCCGTCGCCGGCGTCGCGCACGGAAATCTGCACGTCAAAGACCGTGTTGTCGTACACCACGCCGTCGTAGCGCCAGCGAGCGCCGGCATCCGTATCGACCAGCTCCGCACCCGCAAGCGGCGCGCCGCCGAACGTGCCGTCAACCGTGGGCTGCACCTCGAACACCCGGTAGCAGAACACCCGGCCGATATCCTCCTGCGTGAAGACCGGCGAGGCGCCCTCGGGCAGCAGACTCACCGCGGCGGACGACCCCTCGGGCGAGGCTGGCGTCTCAGCGGTAAAGCCGCCCACGGCATCGACACCCAACCGCGCAGCAGCCTGCGCCGCCGTGACCCCGCCCTCGACATCCGAGCCATCGACCGGCAGGATCCGGAATTGGAACGCCCCAGCCTCGATGGCGCCTCCGTCGAGGGTCTTCACCGCCTGAAGACCCGCCTGCGCAGCGAAGTCGACATCGCCCGTCGTGTACACGTTGGTGAACGCCGCGCGCTGCGCCTCGACGCGATCGGCATCGGTCGTGGCGGCGCTGTTGTCGTACGCGATGCCCGCGTCACCCGTTGCGACGTCGCCGACCACCAGGTTGCCCGCCCCGTCGTCGCGCACGGTGATCGTCACGAGGCTCGCGTGGCCGTCGTACGTCATGCCGTTGTCCTGCGGACCCTCCAGCTCCGTCACGCGGTACACGTAGGTCCCCGGTGCAGTGAAGGCAAGCGCATCGAAGGCGCCGTACGTGACCTGCCCCGCCTCAGGAACACCGAGCACCAGCGGCCCCGCCTGCGGCGCGTCCACGCCGTCCGGCGCGCTTACGGGCTCGAGCTCGAACGTGTAGGCCTCGCCCTCCCGCCACGCGCGGCCGAGCAGCGTTTTCTGCACCTGCACCTGGGTGCCGCTCTCGCCCGCAACGGCGGTATAGGTGTTGGTGAACTCGGCGCGCGTGTCGCTGGCGCCGATCGTGCCGCTCGCCGTACGGTCGGCAACGCTTCCGGCCGCCACGCCGTCGACCTCGATATCCGTGAGCGCGAAGCCCGCGCCGTCCGGGGTCGTCTCCGCCGCGCGCCAAGCGCTGCCCGATACGACACCGGGCACGGTGATCGCCTCGCCGCCGCGCAGGGCGATCGGCACCAGCGCGCCATCCTCGCCCACCAGCTGGGCCGCGCCCGTGGCGTCGAACGAAAGCTGCACCGTGCGACCGCCGTCGGGCCCTGTCAGCTCCGCCTCCACCGTCTTGCCGGCGAGCGCCGGAACCTCGAGTGAAAACTCGAAGGCGCGGTCGGCAGGGGTCGACATGACACTGGACCCCGTCCTAACTGTCACGTTTTTGGCGATGGTGAGACTTTGGACGCGCTTGTCGGCCACGCGGACCACCACGGTTCCGGAGTAGATGCCCGCGAGGTCGGTCGTGCCCAGGTCCTTCTTCAGCGACGGGTCGGCACCGTTCGGCGCGTCGAGCCATTGGTTGATAACGAGCTTCGACCAACCCGTATCGGTTTCGAGCGCGCTCACGCCGCCCGGCTGAGCCGGCGCGTAGTCGAACACCGCGCCGGGCAGCGGATCGTCAGGGTCGCTGTACTCCAGGTACATGGCGCCCGAGCGATGCCCCGCGTCGGCCGCATCCCACTGCGGCGTGCTCCACGATGTCGCCGCGCCCTCATACGAGGGCGCGGTCACGAGCGCCGCCTTGATGTCGTGCAGGGTCGTGTCGACGTCGTCGTCCACCGTGAACTGCTGCATGCTGCCCACGACGCGCCCCACGCCGCGCGCCACCGTGACGCCATCGCCCGCGGTGCCCGCGTCGGCATAGACGCCCGTGCTGTCGATCACGACCGCGACCGCCGCGGGATTCACGGCAAAACCTTCCGGCGCAGCGGTTTCCACCAGGTAATACGAGCCCTCCTCCAAGGGGCAGCGCAGGCCGCGCGAGTACGCCGTGGCGCCCGAGAGCGTATAGGAACCGCCGGTTCCGCTCACCAGCGTGAGTTCGCCCGTGGCCCCCGTGGCCACGGGCGTCGCACCCGCCACGGGATGCAGCGAGCCATCCGCACCTGCCTCCATGTCGGCCGCGCGGAACAGCGAGAACTCGGCGCCCGCCACGGGCTGACCGGCCTCGTCGGCCTTCTGGACGATCATGCGGTTCTCGATGTTCGTCACGTACAGGCGCGTGGCGAACTGCCGCTCCATGTCGGAGGCGGTCTCGCTGCGCACCTGCACGCTGTTCGCGGCGGTCGCCTCGCCCAGACGGTCGGCCGAGGTGTAGAAGAACGCCACCGCATACTGCGGCGTTCCGGGCAGACCCGGGTTGTTCCGCATCACCCACAAGTAGGTCTTGATGTCGCCCGGCATGTTTTCGACCTCCGCCTCGTAGAGCCCGTTGGCGTTCAGCGAGAACAGCTCGACATCGCCGCGCGCCGCCGCTTCGGCAGCGCCTTCCAAGCCCGAGGCGTCCAGCACCGACCAGCCCGAAAGCGCATCGCCCACGACGGGATGCCACGAGCCGTCGGCCTCGCGGTGCATGACGACGGCGAACATGAGGCCGCCGGACAGCTCGCCCGCGTCGTCGGTCAGCCGCGTGCCGTCGGCGGCGTACACGCCGTGCTCCGTGGTGGTCGCGGCCATCTTGGGCTGCGCGTAGGCACCCGTGGTCCACGGATCGGCAGACAGCAGCATGGCGTTCGATGTGATCTGCGCATCGAAATACAGAGGGATGTCGGCGTCGTTGCGATAGCCCTCCGGCGTGGAGGTCTCACGCAGCACCCAAAAGCCGCTTTGGCGGCCAAGCTCCTCGAGCGACGCGGGAAATCCGTTGGCGTCGAGGATGCGCATCATGCCGTTCGCATCGGTCGTACCGGTATAGCTCGGCGAGGCGTCCGGCGCTACCGTGTAGCTCGCATCGGTGGCAAACAGGGCGAACCCGGCGCCGGCGATGGGCTCGCTTTCCTGGTCGACCTTGATCACATCGGACTCGGGGACCGACACGAGGTTGTAGCGCAGGCGCATGTTGGAAGCACCGTTTCCGCGCTCGAGGTAGTAGAAGTTGAGCGTATGGTACGTGTCGTCGGCGAAGGTGTCGTCACGCCAGCGCGACGCGTCGCCCTCGCGCCCCGCCGCCGCGAACTGCTGGCGAATCGTCGTGTTCGCGTACGTCGGCTCGCCGTCGTTCCATGTGCCGTCGTTGTTCTGGTCCTCGAACACGAGGACCTGACCGGTGGCGAAGTTGACCGTCACGGCGCAGGCGTTGTGGATGCCGCCGAGGTCGCCCACGAGCACACCGTCGATGAAGATCCAGACGTCGTCATCGCCCGAGAAACCATAGGTCACCTGCTGTCCGCGGTTCGTGCCACCGTCTTGCTGCACGAACCGAGAGGTCATGGTGAGACCGAACCAGTGATTGAGCACCGAGCTCGTGGCATATACGTTGTTTTGGACGAGTGCGTCGCCGCTCGGACGCAGCACGGTCGAGGCGGCGTTGAAGGGGAAGAACTGCCCGTTGTTGTTCGAGGCGATGGCCGAGGTGTGCTTGACGCCCCAGGTATCGTACACATCGAAGGCATTGGTCGCGGCGTTATAGGAGACAAAGCTCTGCGTGGCATCATAGACATAGTACCCGGTGCCGTCGGCGCGCAGGAGGTTGGCCACGTCCATGTGCGCAACCTTACCCTGCTGGCCGCCCGACGCCTGGTCGCTGCGGTCGAACAGATAAGCCAGCGATTGGCCTTCGCCGCTTGCGAGCTGCGGGAATCCGTCGGCGCCCATCACAGGGCGCACGATACCGAACTGCGGGCGCGCGCTGCGCGTCCAGCGGTTGACGGCGGTCTCGTTCGGCGCGGTGGACAGGAACCGCAGGTCGTGGCCGGCATTGATGCCGATGTCGCGGTAGTCGGCGGGCGTTGGGCCCGTATCGATCGTCGACTGGTCGACGAGCCAGTAGTCGTACAGGTTGATAGTCGTTCCGTTGGGAGAGACCGTCTGATCGAGATGATCGGGGAATTCCGGGGCGGAGCCGGCGCCCGTTGTCAGGCCGAGCGCCAGCGCAGGTGCCATTGCAACGCACAGGAGAACCGTAGCAACAAGACCCATCATGCCAACAAGAATATGGCGCGCGACAGCGGGGAGCGTTCCCGCATCCGCGCGCACGTGCGTCTGGCCCATGCCCACCGCCTCGGAGCGGCCGACCCTCACCGCGCCGGCCGAAATCGGGCAGGCACCCGGATGGCGCCCGCGTCAGACGTGCTTGTTCCCGCCTGCGTGCGTACCTATCGCCGCCCGAACGCGATTTCAGCGCTCGATAATGATTCTTAAGCGGTTCGCAAGGGTTCGCGGCAAAGCAAGCAGAGGCTTCCGGAGGGGCTCCTGGCAAAAGATGTAACCTGAGCATTTTATAGACACCCTGTCTTAGCTTCCGAGAGCGGGTATAGCTGCTTAAATTGCCCTACTGGGGCGATCAACAGAGCCAAACCGCTCTAAACAGGGGGTTCGATAAATGCTCAAGTTACATTTTCAGCCAGCCGTACTCGCAAGGGCGCCCGGCGGGGAACATCGTCGCCTCTAGCGTTCTCCGTTGGGCGCCATCTCGAAGCGAAAACCGCCGCCCAATCCCTTCGGGACGCCAACGGCTTTGGCCACCCGCGAGAGAACCGGCCATCCTGGAAGCCTGGGAACTGAAACGAGGCGCCGAATCGAAAGCGCAAGGGCGCGCAGCGGGATCCGGCCGGCCGCCTCTGGCTGAAATCCCCACTTTTGTACCGCCTGCTCAGCGCCAAGGGAGCCCAATCCCGCCAACAGCTCTAGCGTTTTGGCAGTATTGAGCGGATTGTCCGTTTACCTTGACCACGAAGGCCCTTCTCGCCTGCTCCCGCGGGTACAAAAGTCGCACTTTCATCCGCGACCACCCTCCGGCACACTGGAATGCAGGCGATTCGCAGCTTCCAGCCAGCCGCCCCGTCCCGTGCGCCCCGCCAAAACGGGATGCGGGCCCGCATGTAGCGGACCCGCATCCCGGACAGCTATGAAGTAAGCGTAATGAACAGTTGTTAGTCCCACGCGGAGCGGCCGCGCAGCGCGCGCAGGCCGATGTCGTGGCGGAGGGTCTTGCCCTCGAAGTCGATCTTCTCGCAGGCCTCGTACGCCAGGTCGCGCGCAGCCTCAAACGTGGGCGCGAGCGCGGTCACGTTGAGCACGCGGCCGCCGTTGGTGAGCACGTTGCCCTCGTCGTCCATACGGGTGCCCGCATGGTAGACGGTCACGTTCTCCATGGCCTCGGCGTTCTCGATGCCGGCGATGACCTTGCCCTTCTCGTACGAACCGGGATAGCCAGCGCTCGTCAGGACGACGGAAACGGCGTACTCGGGGCGCCAAGAAAGCTCGACGTCGGCCAGGCGCTGCTCGGCGCAAGCGAGCATGACCTCGACGAGGTCGTTCTCTAGGCGCGGCAGGATGACCTGCGTCTCGGGGTCGCCGAAGCGCGCATTGAACTCGAGCACCTTCGGGCCGGCAGGCGTGAGCATGAAGCCACCGTACAGGCAGCCGCGGTAATCGATGCCCTCAGCAGCGAGCTCGGCAACGACGTCGTCCATAATCCGCTCCATGGCGGCGTGCTCCTCGTCGGTCACGATGGGCACGGGGCTATACACGCCCATGCCGCCCGTATTGGGGCCGAGGTCGCCCTCGAGCGCGCGCTTGTGGTCCTGCGAGGTGTCCATCGGGCGCACGGTCTTGCCGTCGGTGAACGCCAGCAGCGAGCACTCGGGACCGGTGAGCATCTCCTCGATGACGACCGTGGAGCCGGCCTCGCCGAAGACGCCGGCGAAGCACTCGTGCACGGCCTCCTCGGCCTGTGCGAGCTCGGTTGCCACGACGACGCCCTTGCCGGCCGCCAGGCCGTCGGCCTTGACCACCAGCGGAGCGCCCTGCTCGCGCACGTAGGCAAGCGCACTCTCCTCGTCGGTGAAGGAGCCGTAGGCCGCGGTGGGAACACCGGCGCGCTCCATGACCTGCTTGGAGAACAGCTTGGAGCCCTCCATCTGGGCGCCCTCGGCACCCGGACCGAAGCACGGGATGCCCGCCTCGCGCACCGCGTCGGCAACGCCCGCGACCAGCGGAGCCTCGGGGCCGATCACCACAAGACCGCAGCCCGTCTCGCGGGCGAAGTCCGCGACAGCGGCCGGATCGTTCTCGTCGAGCGAGACGTTCTCGCCGACCTCGAGAGTGCCGCCGTTGCCGGGAGCGATGTAGAGCTTGCCGCAGCGCGCCGACTCGGCGAGCTTCTTGGCCAGCGCATGCTCGCGGCCGCCGCTGCCCAGCAGCAGGATATCGATGGTTTCTGCGTTCATGGGGTCCTCCTTAGATGGCCGCCTCAAGGAACATAGGGGTCTCGTCGAGCAGCGGGCTATGCAGGGCGGTGGGGTAGCTCAGCAACCCAACCGCGCCCTCGCCCACGTGCGTGGCGATGCACGGGCCGATAGTGGCGATGCCTCCGCAGACGCCTTCGAGCTCGTTGGTCTCCAACGGCTTCTCGAGCATCCTGATCGCCTTGGCGGAACGCGTGTGAAGCTTGTAGTACGTGAGCGAACCCAGCTCCTGGGAGCGGCGGGTGAGCTGGCGCACCATGTAGGCGATGCCGTTGCGCAGGCCCTTTGCCTTGTGGGCGACCTCGATGCAGCCGCGCTCGCCGACCTCGATGACCACCTTCACGTTGAGGATGGAGGTGGCCAGGTGCTGCGCGCGCGTGGCGCGGCCGCCCTTGACCAGGTTGCCCAGGTTGTCGGGAATAAAGTGGATCTTCACGCTATCGCGGATGGCGAGCACGCGCTCGATGGCCTCGTCCATGGTGCCGCCGGCCTCGGCGACCGCGGCGGCCTCGAGCACCATGGCACCCAGGCCGACCGTGGCGGAGTAGCTGTCGATGACCTCGACGCGCACGCCCGACGGCATCTGCTTGGCCAGAAAGCGCGGCGTCTCGATGGTCGACGAAAGCTCGCGCGCGATATGGATGGACAGGATCTCGGTGTAGCCCTCGTCCACGAGCTGGCGGTAGGTCTCCACGAAGTCGGCCGGAGCCGGTTGGGAGGTCTGCGGCAGCTCCCTGACCTGCTGCATGAGGTCGAGGTACTCGTCGATCTGGATATCCACGCCGTCGCGGTAGTCGCGGCCGTTGGCCACGATGTGAAGCGGCACGACGCGGATGCCGAAGCGATCGATCGCTGCGCGGTTGATATCCGACGCGCTATCGGTGACGATGGCGAACTTGCGCATGGGCTACTTCCAATACCTGTTGATGGTCTGCTCGCGGTCGGGACCGACGGACACGAAGGTCACGCGGACGTGCGCGAGCTTCTCGATGTAGGCGACGTAGTCCTGCGCGGCCTGGGGAAGCTCGTCGAAGCTGCGGCATGCGGAGATGTCGCACTTCCAGCCGGGCAGCTCCTCGTAGACGGGCTTGGCGGCGGCGAACACGCTCTCGTGCTCGGGCACGGTGGTGTAGCGCACGCCGTCGCACTCGTAGGCGACGCAGACCTTGATGGTGTCGAAGGCCGAGAGCACGTCGAGCTTGGTGAGCGCGATGTCGGTCAGGCCGTTCACGCGGGCGGCGTAGTTGGCGATCACGCCGTCGAACCAGCCGCAGCGGCGGCGGCGACCGGTGGTGACGCCGTACTCGTAGCCGTCCTCCGTGAGGGTGTGGCCCTCGGGCGTCTCGTACGCGAGCTCGGTGGGCATGGGGCCCTCGCCCACGCGGGTGATGTAGGCCTTCATGATGCCGAGCACGCGGTCGATGTTCTTCATGCCCACGCCGGAGCCCGTAACGGAGCCGCCGGCGGTGCAGTTGGACGAGGTCACATACGGATACGTGCCATGGTCGATGTCGAGCAGGGTCGCCTGGGCGCCCTCGAACAGGATGGACTTGCCGTCCTCGACCATCTCGTTGAGCAAAAGACCGCTCTCGCAGATGTAGGGACGCAGGCGCTCGGCCATGGGCAGGTAGTCGGCGCAGATCTGGTCGACCGTGTAGGTGGGCATGCCGAAGATCTTTTCGAGCTGCGGATTCACGCGGTCGAGCGCGCGTCCGAGCTTCTCGCGGAAGACGGATTCGTCGAGCATGTCCTGCATGCGCAGACCGATGCGAGCCATCTTGTCTTGGTAGCACGGGCCGATGCCGCGCTTGGTGGTGCCGATGTTGTGGTCGCCCAGCAGCTGCTCGTAGGCGCCGTCGAGGTCCATGTGGTACGGCATGATGATGTGCGCGTTGCCCGAGACCTTCAGGTTGGCGGTCGAGATGCCGTCGTGCTCGAACATGTCGATTTCCTCGAGCAGCACCTTGGGGTTCACCACGCAGCCATTGCCGATCACCGACACGCAGTCGGGATACATGATGCCCGAGGGCACCTGGTGCAGGCCGTACTTGCGGTCGCCCACGACGATGGTATGGCCGGCGTTATTGCCGCCCTGATAACGGACGACGCAGTCGAAATCCCCGGCGATCAGGTCGCAGATCTTGCCCTTACCCTCATCGCCCCACTGGGTTCCGACCAACACTGTCGACGGCATGTTATCTCCTTACGTAAGGCACGTAGCCAAATGACGGTCAAACATCAATATTATACGGCCAAGTAGAGTTCGCCGGGTGTCCACTTTCAGGACGGAGATGTTTTCGGACATCCGCGCGGCCCGCTGGCCTCTCTGGGGACGTAGCCGGAAGGCGCCAGGGCGTGAAATCGGGACAGGGGTTATTTCACATGGCGTGCGGCGTAATCGCCGCCCCATGTGAAATAACCCCTGTCCCGATTTCACGCCCTGGCGCCTTCCGGCTACGTCCCCAGAGAGGCCAGCGGGCCGCGCGGGCTTTTATTCCTCTGCGTGCTCGTTGAGCTCGTAGAACTTCGTCGATGCAGGCAGGAAGACGAGGTCGACGTCGCCGATGGGGCCCGAACGGTTCTTGGCCACGATGACGCGCGTGATGCCCTCGGGCGGGCGGTCGTCGCGGCCGGCCTCCTGCTCGGAGCTCGAGCGGTCCAGGAACATGACGATGTCGGCGTCCTGCTCGATGGAGCCCGATTCGCGCAGGTCGGAGAGCTGCGGGCGCTTGCCGGTGCGCGACTCGACCGCACGCGAGAGCTGCGATAGCGAGATGACCGGCACGGCGAGCTCCTTGGCCATGATCTTGAGGGCACGACTCATCTCGGAAACCTCGACGGCGCGGTTCTCGGCGCGTCGTCCCGCCGGCGGGCTCACCAGCTGCAGGTAGTCGAGGATGATGACGGCCTTCTCCTTGTTATGGAGCATGCGGCGCGCCTTGGCGCGGATCTCGGTCACCGTGGTGCCGGGCGTGTCGTCGATCAGGATGTCGAGACGCGACAGGTCCTGGGTGGCCTCGTTGATGTTGGCCCACTCCTGCGGCGAGATGCGGCCGGTGCGGAAGTTGGACATGTTGATCTGGGCATGCGCGCAGATGAAGCGCTGGGCGATTTCCTTGCCCGACATCTCGAGCGAGAAGAACGCGACCGTGTAGCCCTCCGACGCCGCGTTCAACGCCAGGTTCAGCGCGAACGACGTCTTACCCACGGCCGGGCGGGCGCCGATGATGACGAGCTGGCCCTCGCGCAGGCCCATAAGCATGCGGTCGAGACTCGGGTAGCCGGTGGGCGCGCCGTGGACCTCGCCGCCAGCCGCGCAGACCTCCTCGGCCTCGTTGTAGGCCTCAATCATGAACTCGGTGAGCGACTTGTAGGAGCTGCGCACCTCGCGCGCGGTCACGGAGAGCAGCATCGACTCGGCGCGCTCGATGACCTCCTTGGTGTCGGAGGGCGCGTCGTAGGCAAGGGCGTTGATCTGGTTCGTGGCGCCGATGATCTCGCGCAGCATGGCGTCGCGCCGCACGATGCCGGCGTGGTGCTGCCAGTTGACCAAGCTGAGCGTGCGGCCCATGAGGTCAAGGATGTAGGCCTCGCCGCCCACGGCCTCGAGCTTGCTCTGTGAATTGAGGTAGTCGATGAGCGAGATGGAGTCGATCGGCAGGTTGCGGTCGTACATCTCGTGCATCGCGATGAATAGCGTCTTGTGCGCCGGGCGATAGAAGTCGTCGGGAAGCAGCTCGACGAGCGCCTCCTCCACGACCTCGGCGGAAAGCAGCATCGCCGCAAGGACGTTGGCCTCGGCCTCGACGTTGTTGGGCAGGCCCATGCGCGCGCCGCGGTCGGTCACGCCCGTGGGGGACCAAGAGTAATCCTGTGAGGATGATGGCATGTGCGCTCCTTCGTGCCCGTCCGGCCGGCGCGGCGCCGGCGGCGTCGAGTCCGGTCCCGCAGCCGCTGCGGCTCGGGCCTACCATGGTAAAGCAAAAACGCTTGTCAAGCTGGAGGCTTCTTGCAACGTACCTGCGTAAACGGCGGTATCAACATGGGGGTGTGGAAACCACGCCCCTCGCATCCCGGCAAAACAGCGACTTTCCACGTTTTCCACAATCTGAAAGATTTTTCGAGGCGAGTTTTCCACAACAAAGCGCGTACCTGCGAATATACAGGCTATACACCTGTTTTACGGGCTTTTTATTAAAGCTTTACTTGAATGTTTTATGAAACCGCAGGTAAATGGCAGTACTTTATACATTCCGCAGGAAGGGGGTTTGCAGGCGTATGCAGTCGAATAGGAGTTCGTATTCATCGATGTAATGCAAAGCATCGTCTAGCGATAACCCATACGCCGCGTACCTGTGGATTTCTCAACTGGTTTGCCCCAAGAAAACCACCTTGGGGAAAACCATGCGATTCCGGCAGGCGGGGGATGCAATTTCGGGGACAGGTCCCAAACTTTCACGGCGGCGGGACTTTGCGTCAAAGTCCCGCCGCCGTGAAAGTTTGGGACCTGTCCCCGAAATTGCATCCCCCGCCTGCCAGCCGCCCCCGGAACCGCATCATCTGAAATTGCACCTCATCCTGAGCTCAAACAAAAAGCCCGGATGCCGAGGGGCATCCGGGCTTGCAATCAGGTGTGATCGCGAGGGGCTACTCGGCGGCAGCCTCGGTCTCGGTGGCCTCGGTGGCCTCCTCGACAACCTCGGTCTCCTCGACCGCGGACTCCTCGGTCACGCCGACCAGGACGTTCACGGTGGCGCGAATGTCGCGGTACAGCGAGATGGCCACGGCGTGCGTGCCGGCAACCTTGATGGGCTTGCCGAGCTCGACGCGCTTACGGTCGACCTCGAGGTCGAGCTGGGCCTTGATGGCGTCAGCGATCATGGCAGCGGTAACGGAACCGAAGAGGATGCCCTCGTCGCCGACCTTGGCGTCGACAGTGACGGACTTGCCCTCCAGGGCCTCCTTCAGGCTGTTGGCATCGGCGATGCGGACAGCCTCGCGCTTAGCGATGTTGTTGCGACGCTCCTCGAGCTGCCTCAGGTTGCCCTTGGTAGCCGCAACGGCGAGCTTCTTAGGGAAGAGATAGTTCTCGGCGTAGCCCTGAGCGACATCGATGACGTCGCCCTCGCCGCCCTTGCCCCTGATCTCACCAAGAAGAATGACTTTCATGAGATCTCCTTGCGAATAGCACCGCGGGATGCGATGCAGTGGTTACTGTTGAGCCTGTGCGTGTGAGCCGTCGCGCGGAAGGCGACGGAAGTTGGCCCACACGTCGATCAGGCCGACGATGCTCATAAGGAAGAACATCGCCTCGGACCAGAAGAGTAGAAAGATGCAGACGGTCCTGGTAAAGCATCCGATTCGTTTGCGGGCCATCAGCGCGCTGACCACGCCGAATCCCTGGCACGCAAAGATGAAGCGGACGCTCATGAGCACCGTGAAGCTCACGGTACGCAGGACCTCGGCCTCCGGAAAGCCGGTGAAGGAGGCTCCCAGGCATACCACCGAAATCGCCAGCACCCCGACGCTCCACATGGGAGCATCGAAGCGCGCGATCGACGGGGCCTGCGGCGTGCGGCCGCACCGCGCGCCGGAAAGGAACGACCCGATACCGGCCAAAAGACCATCCATCATGGCGCTCAGGACATACATGAGCGGCCAGATGGCCTCGACCAGGGGCTCGAGCTGAGTTGTTACCAGCTCAGCCGAAACGCCCGTTCCCACCGAGTCGCGCACCCCTTGCATGAGGTACGCCACGGCCGTCTCGTGCACCGATGTGCCGGATGCCGCCGCGATGAACGCGTCGACACCGTAGCCCACCAGCCCCGCCACCACGATGGCAATGGAAACGTTCGTGACCGTTGCCGTGCGCCACATGCAGGCGGAAATGCCCCAGCAGCACACGACGATCGGTGCGAGCAGAAACCCCAGTCCGGGACCGACCAGGAAGGAGACCGCCAGCAGCGCCAGGCCCTCGATAAGGGCGATGGCGAGGCCGCGGCTGCCCCGCGCCTCGGCAAGCTCGCGCATGCCGTACGCGGTGAGCATGATCCCGGCGAACGGAAGAAACAACGACACCAGCAGGCCCAAGGCGAGCATGATTGCCCCGCGCGGCGCACGGGGCGCGCTCACGCGCCCGTTAGAGCCAAAGGGCACGATCGCCCTTTGCTGAGGGTCCGGACTTCCGTCCTGCATCTCCTAGATCCTCGTCCCTCGCCTAGCCGCGGTTGCGCTCGCCGCGGGAAGACACCACGGGAACGGCGTAGGGCAGGAGAGCCATCTCACGAGCGCGCTTGATGGCGTTCGCGATGTCGTGCTGGTGCTGCGTGCAAGCGCCAGTGACGCGACGGGGCTTGATCTTGCCGCGGTCGGTCATGTACTTACGGAGAAGCTGAGTATCCTTGTAATCGATGTACTCGGTGTTCTCCTTGCAGAACTGGCAGTACTTACGACGCGGCTGACGTGCTGAATAATCATTAGCCATGTCAAAATACCTTTCGTTTGGCGCCGCGCTGCGCAGCGCCGCTCACTGAAATTACCGGGACCCCGTTCAAGCGAACTAAAACGGAATGTCCTCATCGTAGACGTCGACCGCCGGCGGGGCCTGCACGGGTGCAGGCGCGGGAGCCGGCTGCTGGTGCGCGGGCGCGGACGCGGCGTAACCGCCACCATAGGAGCTACCGGCATCCTGGCCGTAGCCGCCCTGGTTGCCGCGGCTCATGAACTCGATTTCATCGACGATGACCTCGAGCTTGCTACGACGCTGACCGTCGCGCTCCCACGAGCTGTAGCGCAGCTTGCCCTCGATCGCGACCTTCGACCCCTTCTGGAGGTAGCGGCTCACGGCCTCGGCGCGCGTGCCGAACATCGTGCAGTCGACGAAGTTCGGATAATCCTCCCACTCGCCGGTCTGCGGATTGCGGCGACGGTCGTTGACCGCCACGCCAAAGCTCAGAACCTGAGTGCCGCTCGCGGTTGCGCGCAGCTCGGGATCGCGGGTGAGATTGCCGGAGATGTTGACTCGATTGATGCTCATGTCTGACTCACTACCTCTCGTTCGGCCGCCTCCGCTTGGTGGCGGCCAGCTTCCAAAAAACGCTTACTCCATGTCGTCGCGACGAACGATCATGTGACGAACCACGGCATCGGTGATGCGCAGCACGCGGTCGAGCTCGGCGATCTGGGCAGGGTCTGCATGGAAGTTGATGAGGGTGTAGTCACCTTCGGTGAGCTTGTTGATCTCGTAGGCGAGCTTGCGCTTGCCCCACTCGTCAACGTTGTCGACCTTACCGTTACCGGCGGCGATCGTGGTATCGATACGCTTCATCACGGCGAGACGGGTCTCGGGATCGAGAGCAGGGTCGACGAAGAACAGCAGTTCATAGGCCTTCATGTGGTCACCTCCTCTGGGCTAAAAGGCTCCAGGTCGTGAAGGTGCGCCCGGAGCAGGAAAGGACCGGATTACTTTAGACCAAAGACCCGCGTCTCTCAAGTTCCTGCTGGTACGACCTCATGACCTCCACACAACTTGTACCGCGTGCCGAGCGGCACCAGCATGCCATGGCGCTCCGACAGGAATCTGGCGGGTTGTGGCCCGAACCCGACAGCCACTCGGGGGCCGCCGTGCCCGTATCCGACAAGGCGGGTAATGAGGCGGGCCGCCGCCTTCCCGTGGGATGGGAGGGCGGCGGCCCGCGCGGGTTTGATGCGCTGCGCTCGCGATGGCTGCGGCGCGCTATTCGTGACGCTGGATGGGAGAATCCTGGTCGTTGGGTTCGGAGGCGACGACCGGCTGGTCGGCAGGAGGCTCGGCGTCGGCCGGCTCGGGGGATGCGCTGGTAGACGCATCCGTCGAGCCGATGGGTCCGAGCTGGATGGGTGCCGCTGCGGCCTGTGCTTCCTGGGAGGGCTCGGGCTGCTGTGCCGTGTTCGCCGACAGCTGCGTCGTGGGCGCGCTGTCAGGCTGCGGCTGGACAGGCGCGGCTTCCGGGGCGGGTGCGGCGGGCGCCTGCCGCTGCGGCTGGGGCGGCGTTACCGGCTGCTGGGCGGGCACGTTACGGTACGAGAAATCCTGCGGCGCGGTCTGCGGCACGAAATCTCCCTGATTGGGAGCCGCCTGAGACGGCTGCTGCGGCTCAGGCTGGCTCGGAGCGGACTGCTCGGCACCTGCCGGCTGCTCGACATCCCTCGGAGGCTGCGGCATGCCCGTGGCGTTGCCACTGTGCCATCCGGTGACCCCGCGCGGAACGCCGTCAGGAAGCGGCGCCGACGAAACGCCCCAACGCGAGACCTCGAAGCGGCAGAACCACTGCCCCATGGCGTTGATGGAGACGAGCTGCATGGCGGTCGTGATCACGCTGCCGGCAAAGATGACGCACACGACCAGCACGACGACCAGCACGACGATACCCGGCCCGACGCCCTGGATCGCGCTGCCGATGTACTCCTCGCCCGTCATGCCGACACCGAGGGCGAAGCTCATGATGCCACCGACCGCGAACAGGCCGCCGACAAGCGAGACGCAGAGCGCGTAAGCCGTGCTCACCAGGCCGCCGATGACCGTCACGGCGTACGCGTGCAGAAAACCGCCCGGGTCGCGGCCGACCATCTGGAACAGGCGGTCGACGCGCCAGCCGGCGGAAAAGCTGTCGTAGATCGTGGCGCGCAGCATCCCCGCCGTGGTGAAGGTGCCCATGAGCAGGTTGATCACCAGCACCGCGAGCGCGAGGATGAGCGGGCCGTCGGAGGCGAGGTCGAAAAACGTGGTGGCAAACGAGGCGATGCCCAAGGGGAACGCCGCGATGGGATACCAGCCGCCGAAAAGCAGCAGGTCGATGATGCCCAGCACGATGCCCATCGTCACCATGATCAGAAATGCGATGCCGCCTGTGGAGAGCACCTTGCCGTATGCCACGCCGCGCTGCTTGGGCGCCGCGTCGACACCCCACGCCGTGAGGCGCGCCCACTCCAGGCCGTATCCGAGAATCGCGATCTGACCCAGGATGGGAATCCAGCCGACGAGCGTGAGAACGAGGATCGGCTTGATCCAGCCCTTGTCGCGCGTGAGCATTTTCCACGAGGTGTTGAACCCCAGCTGCTGTGAATACATATGCGCCTCCTCGCTACCGGGCTTCGTCCGCCGGGGCGCAGTCCGGGTTGTCCGCATCGGCGCCGGCGTCCTGCTCCTGCACCGCCGCACGCTCCTGCTCGAGCGCGGCGAGGCCCGACACGATGGGCTTCGTGCCCCGCGGGTACAGCTGCCGCGCCGTGCCGACCGAGACATAGGCGGCGTCGAACTGGAAGCTGTCCTCCCCCGCCGTGTAAAGCTGCGCCAGCAGGTAGGCGGTGGCGTCTCCGCGCTTGGCGGCCTCACAGATGAGGGCGTCGCGGCGGCCTTCGTCGGTATCCACGAAGCCGTCGTAAACGAAGGCGTACGCCGGAGGAATCTCGCGCGCCATCAGTGTGCGGACCGACTCGTAGATCTCGTCGGTGGAGGTTCCCGGATGGTCGGCGATATCGTATCCGTCCGACGTGCAGATGATGGTGAACGGCACCAGTGACCCGTCTTCGCGCAGGCAGGTCTGCGCCTCGCGAAACGCGTGGTCGATGGCGATGCGGAGCGGCTCAGTGAGCATGAGCTCCGCAGTAGGCGAATCGGCTTGCGCCATAACGCCCTCCTTATGACAGATAGGACAGGTTCAACTGTCATAAAGTGTATCCATGTGCGCCGGCGAGGGCGCACATGGATTCTCACTATTAAGCGACCCTTAAGCCGCCGCGCGACGTGAAAGATCGGGGCAGGTCCCAAACTTTCACGCACGAGCCGCTTGGGTGCGGATCGGCTTGCCGATAACGGGTAGCACGGATTGTCCCTCGGAAGGTGTCCGGGGCTTCCTAACCGTGTGAAAGTTTGGGACCTGTCCCCCTGTTTTCACGCACAAGACTCCCATATTTTGGAAAGAGTTGAGATTCCCCCTTGCGCTGCCCGGCGATTACGGTAGAATTGCCTATGCATTTAACGGAGAGTTGTCCGAGTGGCCGAAGGAGCACGATTGGAAATCGTGTAGGCGCCAAAAGCGTCTCCAGGGTTCAAATCCCTGACTCTCCGCCAGCATCCTCTCATGGCGCGCCCCTTGTGACGCGCCATGTTTCACTCCATGCGGAGGAGTGGCAGAGTGGTTGAATGCGGCGGTCTCGAAAACCGTTTATCCGGTGTTCCCGGGTACGAGGGTTCGAATCCCTCCTCCTCCGCCAGTATTTCCTTTTCTGCAATTGAATAGCTTGCTTGAGCGGGCATCTTTCTGCCGTGAGCAGGAGGGATTCGAACCCGTAGGGCCTCATGCTGCGCAAAGCGCGTAAGCGTCTTTGCCAGCATGAGTCGCAAGGAAGCCGCAGACCTCCGCAGCGGGCGGGCGCCGCGAAGCGGCGGCCGACATCCCTCCTCCTCCGCCAGTATTTCCTTTTCTGCAATTGAATAGCTTGCCTGTAAGGGCGCCTCTCTGCGTCGTGCAGGAGCTCGCCGCCGATGGCAGCAAAAGCATGACAGCGGGCCCCGTCCTAGCTGTCATGGAAATCGAACCTATGGGTTTGTACCGTTTGAGGGCGTCGATACGGTACAAATCCGTAGGCTCGATTGTCGGTGCAATTGGCGACGAGTTGCTCGGAAGACAGGACCGTGACAGCGGGCCCCGTCCTAACTGTCATGGATTTGCGGGGTGCTGCGGGTATACTTGTGCAAACGAGAAGGGCCCGTCCCGGAATGGAGCTCATATGATCCCGACCATCATCGGCATCGTTGTCGTCATCCTGCTCATCTGCGCGATCGCAGGCATCTACAACAACATGGTCACGCTGCGCAATCGCATCGATAACGCGTGGCAGAACATCGACACGCAGCTGCAGCGCCGCAACGACCTGATCCCCAACCTGGTCGAGACGGTGAAGGGCTACGCGTCGCACGAGAAGGAGGCGCTCGCGGCCGTCACCAACGCGCGCAACGCCGCCGTATCCGCCGCCTCCCCCGAGGACAAGATGGCCGCCGACACCATGCTGACCGGCGCCTTGCGCCAGCTGTTCGCCGTGGCTGAGGCGTATCCCGACCTGAAGGCCAATGCCAACTTCATGCAGCTGCAGACCTCGCTCGAGGACACCGAGAACAAGGTCTCCTACGCGCGCCAGAGCTACAACGACTGCGTGCTCAACTACAACAACGCCATCCAGACCTTCCCGGGCGCCATCTTTGCGGGAATCTTCCAGTTCAAGGAGCGCACCGGCTTCGAGGCCGAGGAGGCCGCGCGCACGGTTCCCACCGTCAAGTTCTAACGCGCATCGGCCGCATACCGCATACCACATACCGTCGCCCTCAACCGAAACGTCCAGATAGCACTATCTGGACGTTTCGTGGCATATTGGAGGCGTATTCTGTCTTGTTAGTACCATCAGGACAGGAGCTGCACGCCGAGGGCGTGCCCTCATCCCGATATGAACGCGACACGAACGGACATCTTTCTACTCCATGGATTCAAAACGCACCGAAACCGTACCCACCGATGATTCCACCGAGGACAACCTGCTGATCGACGAAGCGACCTCCCCAGCGGAGGAGGCGGATGTGGGGTCCGTAGCCTCCGACGAGCAGGACCCCACGCCCGAGCCCTCGCCGGAACCCGCCCGCGTGCCGCGCCGGCGCTCCCGCTACATCCCCGCGCTCGACGGCATCCGCACGCTTGCCGTGGCAGCCGTGGTCATCTACCACCTCGGCGCCACGTGGATGCCCGGCGGCCTGCAGGGCGTCACCGTGTTCTTCGTGCTCTCCGGCTACCTGATCACGCGGCTGCTGCTCGTCGAGTACACGGGCACGGGCACGATCGACCTCAAGGACTTCTGGCTGCGCCGCATCCGGCGCCTACTGCCCGCCATCGCCACCGTGATGGTCGTCACTGCGACGCTCTGCGCAGCGTTCAACCACGTGATGCTCACCAAGATGCGCCCGGACATCGTGCCGTCGCTGCTGTTCTTCAACAACTGGTGGCAGATCCTGCGCAACGTGTCGTACTTCGACGCGCTGGGCGACCCGTCGCCGCTCACGCATTTCTGGTCGCTCGCCATCGAGGAGCAGTTCTACCTCGTGTGGCCGATCGTGCTGCTCATAGCCTTCGGACGCGGGGCGCGCAGGAAGACCGTTCGCCGCGCGACGCTGGTGCTGGCCGTGGTGTCGGCCCTTGCCATGGCGCTGCTCTACAACCCCACCGTCGACCCGAGCCGCGTGTATTACGGCACCGACACCCGCGTGTTCTCGCTGCTGCTCGGCGCTTGGCTGGCGTTCATCCCTGAGCGCGCGATGCGCCCCGGCCTGCTCGTCCAGCGCATCCGCCGTCGCCATGCGCACCGCAGCGCGCAGCGCGCCAAGCCGGCTGCGACGCAGACGGCGCCGACCGTGGGCCGCGTCATGTCGGGCGCGCTGCTGTCCGATGTGCTCGGCGTCATCGGCCTTGCGGGCCTCGTCGTCATCATGCTGACGACCAACGGCTACACCGCCTTCCAGTACCACGGCGGCACGCTGCTGTGCACCGTCCTCGCGCTGATGCTCATCGCCGCCTGCGTGCAGCGCGACACCCTGCTCGCGAGCCTGTTCTCGTGGAAGCCGCTCGTGTGGCTCGGCAAGCGCTCCTATGGCATCTACCTGTGGCACTACCCGCTGCTGCTCCTTATGAACCCCGTGAGCGACATCAGCGTCAAGCCCTGGTGGTCGCCCATCGTGCAGGTGGCCATCGTGATCGCCGCGGCGGAGCTCTCGTACCGCTTCGTGGAGGAACCCTGCCGCCACGGCATCATCGGCCGCACCATCGCGCAGCTGCGCCGCCACGAGCTGACGCTTGGCGCCGCCCTGCGCGCCCATGCGCTAACCCTAATCGTGGGCGTCGCGCTGATCGGCAGCGCAGCCTACGGCATCGTCACGGTGCCCGACACCGCAGCGATCTCGGAGGAGGGCGCCGCCCTGCTCGAAAACGGCGCCTCCGCGGGCACCCCGGCCCCCGATGCGGCCGCTCCCGCGGATGAGGACGCCAGCGGCTCGGACTTCCCCGCCGGCTCATACGACATCGTCATGATCGGCGACTCCGTGTCTGTCCGCACCGTGCCGGCCTTCCAGGAGCAGTTCCCGCACGGCTACATCGACGCGCTGAAGAACCGCCAGTTCGGCGCCGGCATCGAGATCTACCAGGACCTCGTGTCGAAAAACCTTGCCGGCGGCATCCTCGTGTTCGCGCTGGGCACCAACGGCCCCATGACCGACGAGCAGATCGACACCCTGATGGGCATCGCGGGGGACAAGCGCCGCGTGGTCTTCATGAACACGCGCAGCCCGCGCGATTGGGTGGGCCCCACAAACGACACGCTCGCGCGCGCCGCCGAGCGCTACGACAACGTGCGCGTCGTGGACTGGTTCGGGTTCAGCGAGGGCAAAAACGAGCTGTTCGAGGGCGACGGCACGCACCTGAACGACGAGGGCGCCAAGACCTACATCGGACTTGTGTACGACGCCGTGCGCGACGTGCTGCCGGTGCACCTCAGCGACGAGAAGACCCAGCAGCAGCTCGACGAGCAGGTCGACGCCATCGGGCAGGCCATCGCGGAACCGCTCAAGCAGTTCGTCGACACCGCACTCGACGATTGGGTCTTCAGCGCCGACGACGAGAAGTAGCGCCGACGTTCCCTACGAAGGAAAAAAACCGCCCCATCTGGCACATGCCGGATGGGGCGGATCTCGTTAGGTATCTCTTTGCGTCAGTACCCGAGCGCCTGAAGCACGAACATGACCACCGTAAGCACGGTGATGATGACGATCGTGGCCCAGGTGAGCACGTTCCACAGGCGACCGTTGCGGTAGACGCCCATGATGTGCTTGTCCTGCGCGATGAAGAGCAAAAAGACGAGAAGCACGGGCAGCAGCACGCCGTTGATGACCTGTGCGCTCATCATGATCTGGAACAGGTCGACGCCGGGCATGATCACGAGCAGCGCCGAGGCCACGATAATCGCCGTGATGATGCCGCGGTAGACCGGCGCCTCCTCCCAGCTGCGGTCGGCGCCGCGCTCCCAGCCGAAGGCCTCGCAGATGGCGCTCGACGTCACGCCGGGCAGCACGCAGGCGGCCAAGAAGCTCGCCGCCACGAGGCCGGAGGCGAACAGGATCGTCGAGAACTCGCCGGCGATGGGCTCGAGCGCCAGCGCCGCGTCGGCAGCGTCGGACACCTGGATGCCCGCGGGATAGAGCACCGCGCCGGTCGTGACCACGATGAACCACGCGACGGCGCAGGCGATGACCGAGCCGCTCGCGGTGTCGATGCGCTGCAGGACGATGCCGCTTTCGTCCACGTTCTTGTCGACCACGTTGTTCTGCGCCAGAAAGACCATCCACGGCGCGATGGTGGTGCCGATCGTCGCCACGAGCAGGCTCACGTACTCGGGCTCGGCCACGATGTGCGGCGACACCGTGGAGGCCGCTACCTGCCCCCAGTCGGGGCCGGCCAGAAACGCCGCGACCACGTAGGTCACGAACACGCAGCTGACCATGAGCAGGATCTTCTCGATGCGGCGGAAGCTCCCCGACATGGTGAGCATCCAGATGAGCAGGGCCACCAGCGGCACCGATACCGTCTTGGGCACGCCGAACAGCGCAAGGCCGCTCGCGATGCCCGCGAACTCCGAGATGGTGACCGCCGTGTTGGCGATGAGCAGCGCACCCATGGCGAGCGCGCTCTTGCGCACGCCGAAGCGCTCGCGAATCAGCGAGGCGAAGCCCTTGCCCGTCACGCAGCCGCAGCGCGCGGCCGTCTCCTGCACCACGATGAGCAGCACCGCCATGAGCGGCAGCATCCACAGCGTGCCGTAGCCGTAGCTCGCGCCGGCGCTCGAATACGTGGCGATGCCGCCCGCGTCGTTGCCCGACAGCGCGGCGAGCAGGCCGGGGCCCATGGCGCCAAGCACCATCCCCGCCGTCAGTTTTTCATGCGTTCCTCGTGCCATGATGCAGCCCCGCGAACCCTACGCCGCCATCCAGACGACGACCAGCGCCGATGCGACCGAATACACCACGCAGGAGGCGAACACGGCCGACACGCTCATCGCGATACCCGAGGTGTTGAGGTCGTGCTCATCGCGCCAGAACAGCAGCTTGAGGTAGATGACGGACAGGGCGCAGCAGGCGAAGGTGACCGCCGCGGCGCAGCCGAAGCAGCCCGAGAGCAGCTGCGCGTGGAGCGCCGACGTCGCGTTGGCGGCGCTGACGCCCTCGGTGAGTACCGGAATGCCGTCCGGGTACGCGGCGCCCAAAACGAGCTGGCCGCACAGGTAGATGACGACCGCCATGATCGCGCCGACGAACACGGTCTGGAGGAAGAACGCCAGGTACGGCTTGTCCTCGTCGTCGGACTCGTCGTACTCGAGGTAGTAGTTGCGCACGAACGACACCACGCGGCTCGATGCGAGCAGCACGACGGGCATCACGCACATCGGGTAGATGAACAGGTCGGCGAAGCCGCCCATCATCTCGAGCGCCGCCGCGACGATGCCCGAGGCGATGGCCCAGATGAGCAGCCAGTATTGGCGGCGCGCGAACCACGAGAACACGTGCATCGACTCGCCCGAGCCGCCCTCGGAGCTGCCGACGCCGGCGATCTGGAGGTCCTCCTGGTGCTCCTCGTTCATGACCTCCATGGCGTCGTCGACCGTGACGATGCCCAGGATGTGGCGGTTCTCGTCGCACACGGGCATGGCGGCGAGGTTGTACTTGGACATCTCCTCGGCCACGTCCTCCTGGTCCTCGTCGGGCGAGACCCAGACGACGTCGCGGTACGCAAGGCTGTTCAGACGCGCATCGCGGTCGGCCACGATGAGCGCGCGCAGCGACAGCACGCCGGTAAGGCAGCCGGCGGGATCGGTCGTGTAGACGTAGTAGACGCTTTCGAAGTCCTCGTCGAGCTTCTTCAGGCCCTCGATGGCGTCGTTGACCGTAGCGGTTGCGGGCAGCGCCACGAACTCCGAGGTCATGATGCGGCCGGCGGTGTTCTCCTCGTAGCCCAGCAGCGTACGGATGGCGCGCTCCTCCTTGACGCCCATGAGGCGCAGGAGCTTCTCGGCTTTCTCGTAATCGAGCTCCTCGATGAGCGCGGCGGCGTCATCGGGGTCCATGAGGGCGAGCATCGAGGACGCGTCGCGGTCGGACAGGCCCTCGAGCATCTCGGCCACGAGTTCGTCGTCATCGAACTCGCTGATGGCCTCGGCCGCCTGCGCCGTGTCGAGCTGCGCGAACACCTGGCCGCGCAGGCGCGGGTCGAGCTGCTCGATGATGTCGGCGATGTCGGCCGGGTGCAGCTCGCCGAGCGTCTTGTGCGACACGGACAGCTTGATGTTCTGGGTCGAGCGCTCGAGCAGGTCCATGTACGACCAGGCGATGATCTCCTCGGGCATCGGCTTGCCGATGGCGCGGGCCGCGCCGACCACCACGCGCTCGAGCGCAGGATGCAGCGAGCGCAGAAGGCCGCGCATGCCGACCTCGGCGCCCAGCAGACGCAGCTGGTTTTCGCCCGAGGTTGAAAGCTTGATGTCATTCACGCGCACGACCTTCATGCCCTGCGTGTCGACGATCTGCTTGTTCATGATGTCGCGCGCGAGCAGGACCTCGTCGGGCTGCAGGTACGAGAAGCGGATGTCGGTTGCCGGCACCTTGAGGTACACGCCGGTGTCGTCGATGTGGTCGACGTACTTGCGCCACGAGATCATGAAAGGCGTCTTGCCCGGGCCCTGGAAGGCCAACGACGTCACATGGGGAAAGACCTCGCCCGTGGCGATGCCCATGTCGTTGACGATGCCGATGCTCTCGCCCGTCGAGTCGACAACGGGAAGCTTCAGCATCTCGGAAAGGTAATTCATGGTGCTCCTTCAGAGAATGAGAGGCTTGTGGCAGCGCGAAACCCCGGCGCGCGCCATATTGAAGGGCACCCGCAGGGGTTAGCTACTGTGTGGTCGGGGTTTAGGTTTCACCTGTGTCCTTTTCTCAAGTCGATGCAAAAGAAGAGCCCGATCGGAATCGAGCTCTCCTATTCTATAGCATTTTCGGCAGCGATACGCCCGACACCCGCCCTCTCCGGGTCGGCCTCCGCGCCTGGCCTCCTGCGGCTACGTCCCCAGAGAGGCCAGGCGCGGAGGCAGCCGGGGTCGCCCAAGGGGGCCGGAGGCAGAGGGACCGGGCGCCCAAGGGGCCGGAAAGAGGCCGGGCGGGACTGCGTTGCGTCTCTACACCTCGGGCAGGACGGCGTCTTCGGGCATCTTCACGGTGCCGTTGACGACATCCTCGGGGAAGCGGCCGTCGAGCTCCATGAGCTCGGACACGGTCACGAGCTCGTAGCCATCGGCCTGCAGGCCCTCGATGATGCCGGGGAGCGCCTCGACGTCCTGCGAGCGGTTGCCGCCGCCGTCGTGCATGAGGGCGATCGCGCCGTTATAGGCGTTAGAGAGGACCTCGCTCGTGATGGCGCCGGAGCCGGGAAGCTTCCAGTCGAGCGTGTCGATGTTCCACAGCACGTTGCAGCTGATAAGGTCGCCGGAGCGGGCCCACTCGGTCGCCGTGAACGCGCCGTAGGGGGCACGGATCATCTGGGGACGCTCGCCCGTGGCGTCCTCGAGGGCGTCGAACGCGGTCGAGATCTCGGAGCGCAGCGTGTCGCGGTCGCACTCGGGCAGGTTCTGGTGCGCGTTGGTGTGGCTCGCGAGCTCGCAGCCGGCGTCGAGCACGGACTGACTCTTGGAATTAACCTGCGTGCCGAGGTTGAAGAACGTCGCCTTGACCCCGTAGCGCTGGAGGATATCGAGGATGTCCTGGGTGTAGGAGCTCGGACCGTCATCGAAGGTGAGCGCGATGTACTTCTTGCTGCCCTTCGGCTTGCAGTTGAGGTAGGACACCACCATGTCAACCGGGGCCTCGACGACCTCCTTGTCGACCGTCTCGCCGGACTTCTCGCCCGTCAGAACGGTCTTCTTGCCCTTCTTGCCCCACTGCGAGACGAACTGGATGGCGCCGGTGCCCTCCGTCTGGATACCGGGCATGAGGTCGACCGTCTCCTCGGTGGCGGGCTCGGTGACGTCGGCGCCGTTCGCCACGGTGAGGTCGATGGCATCGACGGCCTTCGTGGTCTCGAACTGATCGGCCGTGAGCGGAGCGCCGTCGCTCGTGACGGCGCAGCGGTCTCCGCCCTGCTCGTCGAGGACGTTGCCGCCCACCGACAGCATGCGGCCCGGCTTCACGCCGAAGTAATCGTTGGCGACGAGCAGCTCCTGCACGTTCGACGAGATGGGCGTGGCGTAGGCGCGGCCGTTGACCATGACGTCGACGTTGCGCCAGAAGAACTGGTAGCCGATGGCGAGCGACGCGCCGCCCACGACCACCACGGCCGCGACCAGGGCGATCAGGATGCTGCGCGGGCTGAAACTGCGCGCGGAGGTCCGGCGGCGTGCGGGAGCCGCGGGCCTGACCGCCGTGCGCGTGCGAGCGGTGCCGGCGGCGTGAGGGGCGCCAGCCGTACGGGCGGATGCGGATGCCTGGGCGCGCGACCCGGCCGGGGCCGCCGTCGAGGTACGGCGCGTCTGCTGAGTAGCGCCGGTGTGCGTGCGCGGGGTCGACGCGGTGGCAGAGGCCCCCGTCGTGCGCGTGCGGGTAGCACGCTGCTGCGCCGTGCCCGCATGGCCCTGGGGACGGGAGAACGACTGCGTGACATGGGCGGACCCGCCGTGGGAGGCGGGCGCCTTGCGCATCTTCGGGTGCTCGATCGGCTTGAAGGACTGCGTGCTGTAGGCGGGGATCTTGATGCGCCCGGTCTGCTGCGCGCTGCGCGGCGTCGCCTTCTGCGACGTGCTCGTCGCAACGCGACCCGTCTGGCCGGCAGGACGAGCCGTGCCCTGCTTGCGCTGTGCGGACTGAGCCGCGTTTTGAGCCGCTTTCTGGGAAGCCGCTTTCTTCACGGGCTTCTGCACCGGCTTCTGCGCGACCTTGCGCGCCGGCTGCTGGGCCGGCTTCTGCGCCGTCTTTTTCACAGGCTCCTGGGCGCTCGCGGGGCGCTGGGTGCCATGGCTATTGGTATCCATCGAACCGTCCGGTTATTCGCAATCGTGTGCACATCGCCAAGACGCCGGCGGGGCTACCGCCGCGCTTGGCCGCCTCTAGATTCTAGCGGTCTTACCGGCCATTATTCCTCGATCTGCTCCTCCTCAGGGGCCAGTTGAGGCAAAACGGCGTTATCCGGCTTCGAAACCTTGGAGACGTCGAGTTTCTCCGCAAGCTCTTCATCGGTATCGACAAGTTGTGACAGCGTCACGATCTCGTATCCGTCCTGCTTGAGGCCCTCGATGATGCGGGGCAGCGCCTCGACGGTCTGCGATCCGCACTCCTCGCTGTCGGTCAGCAGGATGATGTTGCCGTTGCTCACGGAGCCCACCACGTTCTCCACGACGGCGTCGGCGCCGGGCAGCAGGTAGTCGCCCGAGTCGAGGTTCCAGGTGACCACCGCGCTCACGAGGTCCATCGCCTGCGCCCAATCGGCATCGGAGAACAGGCCGTAGGGCGGGCGCAGCAGGCTGCACGATTCGCCCGTCGCCTGCGAGATGACCTCGAAGCCCTGGGTGAGCTGCTGGCGCAGCTCGTCACCCGAAAGCTCGCTTAAATCCGTATCGCTATAGGAGTTCGACCCGACCTCGCAGCCCGCCTGCACGATCTGGCGCGCCGTGGCCTGGTTGGCCTCCACGTGATCACCCTGCAGGAAGAACGTGGCGGACACGCCCTCCTCTTCCAGAATCTGCAGAATCTCGCCGGTGTAGCTGCTCGGCGCCTCGTCGAAGGTCAGCGCGACGTACTTGCCCTCGGCCGGCGCCACCGACGTCATGCGCACGACGCAGTTTTGCGCCTCCTGCACCACGCCACGGTCTGCCGTCTTGCCCGAAACGCGGCCGGTCCACACCTCGGAGCGGCCCATCACGCCCCAGGTCTCCACGTAGCCGATGGCGCCGGTGCCCTTGACCTCGAGGGTGGGCTGGATATCGGTCGCCACGATCTCGTGCTCCTCGTATTGGTCGCGGCCACCGGAAATCTCGACCTGCTCGCCACCGACGAGCTCGGTGGTCTCGAGGGCATTCGCCTCGATCTGCTGGCCATCGACCACGACTGAGTACTGCTCGCCGCCGCGCTTCTCGAGCACGCTGTCGTCCACCGCGAGCAGGTCGCCCGCGCGGTAATCGAGCTCCTGGTCGTTGATGAGCTGCTGGACGCTCGAGTGGATGCGCACCGAGACGTCGGAGCCGTTGAGCGACACCGTGACGCCGCGGTTGATGTACCACACGACGCTCGCCACGAACAGCAGGGCCGCGCAGGCCACGGCGATGATCGCATAGGGCCGGCGCTTGTTGTTGCGACGCGCGCGCTGGGCCATGCCGCGACGGCCGAACCCCTGCGAGTGATGCAGGTACTGGGCGCCGGGCTTGCGCTGCACACGGCGGTTCACAGACGGCAGATGGGTGGCGTCACCGCGCCTGATATGGGGCTTCTTGGGCTTTTTGGAATAGGAGGTGGTGTAGTTGGGCAATGGTTCTCCCTCATCCGCATTGTTGAGGAAAACTGTACCATAAGGCGAAAAACGAAGGGGCGCCTGCATGCGAGCGGCACTGAATCGCCGACATGCAGGCGCCCCCTGAACGTTTGCGCCAAACCGGTTGCGCACCCCTTGTTGCGGGCCGATGCGCTACCGGCTCTTCTTCTTGGATGAGCCCGCCGCCTTGCGGTACTCGCTGGCAAATGCCGAGAACATGCCGCGCGTCTTGCCCAGCTGCTTGCCCAGAGCGCGGCTGCCCTTGTCGAGCGCCTTGGAGCCGTGCTCGTCGATCTTGGCGGCACCCTTCTTGACCTTGTCGCCGATCACGACGCTCGCCTCGGCCGCCTTGGCCGCGGCGCCGCCGGTCAACTCGAGGTTCAGCGTGTCGTCCGACACGATCATGGCGCCGTTGCGGTAGCCCTTGAGGTAGCTCACCGGCATCTCGATATTGCCTACCAGAAGCGACGAGGCACCGCCGCCATCGAGCACGAAGCGCTTGACCTCGCCCGTCTTGCTGTTGAACATGGCGTCGGAACAGTAGCCCAGGTTCTTGCCGGACTCCGTGACGACATCCATGCCCGTCCAGATAAGGCAGGTGTCGAGGTCCACACCGAGGCGCTTGGCGGCTCCGGCGTCAAGGTTCTCCTTGCCGTCGCGCACGCAGAGCACGCCCTCGTACACATCGAGGGCGTCGAGCGCCACGAAGCGGTCGGACTGCTTGATCATGCCCGCCACGTCGGGGAGCTTCACCATAAACCCCACGACCTTCTTGCCCGTGGGGTCGAATACGGCGAAATGCACCTTGCCCAGCCTGCGGGGCTCGCGCGGCGTGCCGTCCTTGTTGGTTGCCTTGCGGTCTGAGGGCGCACGGTAGATCCGCACGCCCTGGATATCGCCTACGAGCATTTACGCCTCGGCGGCCTCGGCGCCGTCGACGGGAACGTCGGAGACCACGGACTCGACGACCACATCGGCCGCCGGGGTCACGTTGCCGCCGGCGATGGCGTCGTTGAGCTGCTCGCGAAGCTGATCCATGCGCTCGCGGGCAAGATCGACCTTGGCGCGGAGCTCATCGGTCTTGGCGTCGACCATGGGGCCGAAGTCGCTCGCGGCGGACTTGGCCTGGTCCACGCCCTGCTCGTACATATCGCGCGCGTTATCCCACGCGTCGTTGGCCATATCGGCGGCCATGGCGCGCGTCTCGGCACCGGAGCGGGGAGCCACCAGGATGCCGATGATGGTACCGGCTGCGGCGCCGATCACGGCGCCCGCGACAAAACTGAAACCTTTACCCATGTTGCTCCTCCCATAAGAGTGAACGTTGTCGATGGAGTCTACATTATACCCACGCCCACTCCGGGCGCAGCGGTCTTACCGCCCGTCGGTATCGTTGGAGCTCGCGGCGGTGCCGCCGAACACCGAGCCGAAGACGTCGGCGATGCGCTTGGCAGGCGCGTGACCTGCCATCTTGGCGCGCTTGCGGGCGGCGTCGGGGTCCGCGGCGCGTCCGCGCTGGGGCTCCGGCTGAGGGGCGGGCTGCGGCTCGGGCGCGGGCGCAGGCTCGAAGACGGGCTCGGGCGCAGGCTCGGGAGCCGGCGCGGCGGGCTCATCCGCTGCGGGCTCGTCGGTGTCGGCCTCGGCGTCGGCAGCCTCGGGCTCATCGTCCTCCTCGCCGCGCAGGTTGAGCGCGAGCTTGCGCAGCGCTGCCACCGTGCCGGGGAAGTCCGGCGCGGGCGCCTGAGCGTGCAGGAAGGCCCACTCCATCATGAAGGCAGCCGAGGACAGGGCGCCCACGGTCAGGGCGTCGTCGGGGCAGGAAAGCTCCACGTCGAACAGGCGCTCGTCACCGGGCACCTGGCGGGTGCGTCCGCAGGACACCTTGCCCGCGAGGCCCGTCTCGTTCATGATCTCGACGCTCAGGTGCTCGAGCAGGTGCGGAAGCTCCGTATCGCCCATGCACTCCTGGAACTCGCGACCCGTATCGCCGAGGCACAGGTGCTTGGCGATGGCCGGCGCGAGGTAGTACACGCGAGCCGTGGCCTCGATATCCTCAGAGGTCCTCAGGGGCATGCCCGGGTTCACCAACACGCGTGCGCAGAGTTTCTCCGCTCCCACGGTGATCTTCAGGATGTTGAACAGGTCTGCCATGGTCTTTCCGCCTTCTCGATACCTGCATGCGCGGGCGGTCGTGCCGCGCTATGCCCTCTCGTCCTCGTCGCCGTCCTTCGCGGGCGCGGCCTTCTCCTCCGGATCGGGACCGGTCACGCGCACCAGGGAGATGCGCTGACCACGCATGGACTGCACCTTGAACTTGTACCCGTCCTGCTCGAACACCTCACCGATGGCGGGCACGGAATCGCACAGGTCCAAGATCCAGCCGGCGAGGGTCTCGTAGTCGTCGCTCTCCTCGATGGGCCAGCCGAGCTCGATAGCATCATCGCACGAAAAGCGTCCGTCCACCAACCATTCGCGGCGCGAAAGGCGGGTGAGGTACTTGTTATCGGGGTCGAACTCGTCCTCGATCTCGCCCACGAACTCCTCGACGATGTCCTCGATGGTGATGATACCCGCGGTTCCACCGTACTCGTCAACCACCACAACCATCTGCTCATGGGCGGTCTGCATCTCGGAGAGCAACGGCAGGATGTCCTTGGTGTCGGGCACGAAGGTGGCATCGCGCAGGAAGTCGCCGACCGGCGCGGTGCCGTTGCCGCTGAGCGCGGGCTTGATGAGATCCTTGATGTGCGCGATGCCCACGATGCAATCCTGGTCCTCGCGGTAGATCGGCATGCGGGAGAAGCCGGTCTCGCGCATGGTGGAGAGGACCGACATGATGTCGTCGCCCTCCTCGCACATCGTCACGTCGACGCGCGGGACCATGACCTCGCGGGCCACGGCATCGCCCAGGTCGAAGACCTCGTGGATGATGCGCTTCTCCTCGTCGAGCAGGGTGTCCTGCTCGCTGATCATGTACTTGATCTCCTCCTCGGAGACGTTCTGACGGTCGTCGGCACTCTTGATGCCGAGCAGCTTGGAGAGGCCGTTGGCCGAGGCCTGCGTAAGCCACACGAGCGGCTTGGCGAACTTGCGGAACGCGCTGATGGGGCCGGCGACCGACTTGGCCATGCCCTCGGCGTCGGACAGGCCGATGCGCTTGGGCACGAGCTCGCCGATGACGATGGACAGGTAGGACACGATGAGCGTGATGACGATCGGCGCGGCGATGGGCGCGATGGCCGTCAGCGGCTCCAGGCCGAACGACGAGAGCCACGTGGCCAGCGGGTCGGACAGCGTGTTGGACGAGACGGTTGCCGAGAAGAAGCCCACGAGCGTGATGGCAACCTGGATGGTGGCCAAGAAGTCCGTGGAATCGGTCGAGAGCTCGAGCGCCTTGGCGGCACGCTTATCGCCCTCCTCGGCGTCGTGCTCGAGGCTTGCGCGCTTCGCGGTTGTGAGGGCCATCTCCGACATGGAGAAGTAGCCGTTCAGGATCGTGAGGAGCAGCGTGGCGATGATGGAAATTGCTATGCCCATAGGGTTTGTATCGAACCTCCGTAGGTAGACTGCAGGGCGCAGATGCGAACAGGTTTGCAGGCGCGCGGGTGCGCGCGGGTCATCAGATCACGAAGAGGATCACCACCATGAAGATGAAGATGCTGCCGGCGAGCACCCACAGGTGCCAGACGCTGTGCATGTAGCGAATGCTCTTCATGAGGTAGAAGGCCGTGCCGATGGTGTAGCACAGGCCGCCGACCACCAGCAGCGCGAGCGCCAGCGGGTCGAGGGCCGCCACGAGCTGCGGCAGGCGGAACACCACGAGCCAGCCCATGATGAGGTAGATGAGGATCGAGACCCAGCGGGGCTGACGCTGACGGCCGATGATCTCGAACGAGATGCCGGCGAAGCACAGGGCCCAGATGATCACGAACATGACGATGCCGCCGTACGGCTCGAGCGTGACAAGCAGAAACGGCGTGTAGGAACCCGCGATGAGCAGGTAGATGCAGCTGTGGTCGATGGTGCGGAAGATGCGCTTGGCGGCCGGCACCTGGATGGCGTGGTAGAGCGTCGAGGCCAGGTACTCCAGGATGATGGAGACGCCGAACACGATGGCCGATGCCATGTGCGCGGGATCGGCGCCTCCGAAGGCCGCCTTCACGATGAGCAGCACGAGGCCGGCGATGCCCAGCAGCACGCCGATGCCGTGCGTGATGGCGTTGGCGATTTCCTCGCCCACTGTGTAGAGCGGGGGCTCCTTGGAGCTGCCGGATTCATGCTGTTCGCGCGGGAATTTGGGACAGGAGAGACGGCGCTTGCGGCACGTCGCGCAGGGGTCGGCGGGTTCGGCCGACGGGGAGGAATCTTCACACTCGGGCACCGGCGCGGCGTTCGCAGCCGGCACCGTGGTACTTCGCGATGTGGAACTGTCGCCTGATGCGGACATGTCGGTGAGCAATCCTCCAAATATAGATCGCTCAAAACTATAGCAAATATCTTTGACACCACACAAGCGCCAAAAGCCTGACAGGTAGGACGGGGCCCAGTGTCATGGCTTTTTGGGCCCTGGGCAAGAGGCGGGGCGGGGCGGCCTGCGCGGGGCGGCTCCGCGCGGATGTCCGAAAACATCTCCGTCCTGAAAGTGGACATGGGCGTTGCGGGGGAGGCTGTGCGCTTTCGGAACGTTGGGTGCGGTTGGCTGTGCGCTTGCGGAACGTCGGGGGCCGCGTTGTGTTCCCAAAGCGCACAGTCAGCCCTCGGGGGATGTTCCGAAGGCGCACATGAAGGCGCGGCGCGGCGAAGGCGCAGGCGGTTGGCACCTTCTGGCTACGTCCCCAAAGGTGCCAAGAAAGAGGGCGGCGAGGCATCCGATTGCCTTGCCGCCCTCGCCCTGTCGGCTACTTCATGGTGATGAGCTCGTAGTGGCTCGTACCCAGGCCGATCTTCTCGGCGTGCTCGATCATTGAGCGCCAGTTGGTATCGGGGTGGGTCATGTTGAAGTGGTCGTGCTCGCAGCGCTCGGGCACGCCGCCCTCGGCCTCGAGCTTGGCCTTCATGTCGGTGAGCTCGGTGTTGGGGAAGGCTGGCGCGGCAAGGGCCATGTCGATGGCGGCCTGGTCGATAGCGACCGGGTCGAAGCTCGCGAACATGCCGAGGTCAGGCACGATGGGCGTGTCGTTCTCGGCGTGGCAGTCGCAGTTGGGCGAGATGTCGATAGCCAGTGAGATGTGGAAGTTCGGGCGATCCTGCACCACAGCCTGCGTGTACTCGGCGATCTTGTAGTTGAGGACGTCGACCGCAGCATCGTAATCGGGCTCGATGGCGTCCTGGTTGCACGCACCGATGCAGCGGCCGCAACCCACGCAGCGGTCGTGGTCGATGTGCGCCACGGGCACGGTCACGGTCTTGCCGCTCTTGAGCTCACGCTCGCGCGTCTCGTCGAAGCTGATGGCGCCGTGCGCGCAGATGCGCTCGCAGGCGTGGCAGCCGATGCACTCCTCGGTGTGCACGGAGGGCTTGCCCGCGGCGTGCTGCTCCATCTTGCCGGCGCGGCTGCCGCCGCCCATGCCGAGGTTCTTCATGGCGCCGCCGAAACCAGCCTGCTCATGGCCCTTGAAGTGCGTGAGCGAGATGACGATGTCGGCGTCCATGAGGGCGTGGCCGATCTTGGCCTCCTTCACGTACTCGCCGTTCTTCACCGGCACGAGGGTCTCGTCGGTACCCTTGAGGCCGTCGGCGATGATCACGTGGCAACCGGTGGCGTAGGGCGTGAAGCCGTTCTGGTAGGCGCAGTCGATGTGCTCGAGCGCGTTTTTGCGGCTGCCCACGTACAGCGTGTTGCAGTCGGTGAGGAACGGCTTGCCGCCGAGCTCCTTGACCACGTCGGCCACGGCGCGCGCGTAGTTGGGACGCAGGAAGCTGAGGTTGCCCAGCTCGCCGAAGTGGATCTTGATGGCGACGAACTTGTTCTCGAAGTCGATCTGGTCGATGCCGGCGGTGCGGATCAGGCGCTTGAGCTTGTCAACTTGGCTCTCGCGGCCGTGGCTGCGCAGATCGCAGAAGTACACCTTGGCGGGCTGGGTGTTTGCCATAACGTATCCTCCCCTTGGAACATGCTGACAACACGTCGATGTGACATAGGAAAAGTATTCCACAGAAGGCGCTCGGGGAACATCATCGGATGACGTGTCACGGCTTTTGAACATCGATACAGGCACGGGGACGGGTCCTAGGCCTGCAGGTGGACAATTTCCCCAGATATGTACTGCTCAGTCGGCGTTCCGCCCGCGACAGGCCACGATGGGACGCGAGAACGCAATATAAGATGCTGTAATCTGGTGAGGTCCGCGGGCACGGACAGCCGCCCCGCCGCCCTGAGGCCCCATTTCCCCCTCCGCGCCGGCACGAAAAGATGCATATCTGGTCAGATTGTCCAGATCTCCCGCCGCATGCCCCGTCCTAACTGCCATGAAAAAGGCCCCGTGCAACGCGCGGGGCCTTGGGTGAAAGTTTGGGACCTGTCCCCGAACTTGCAGTTAGAGGGGAAGCATACCGGAGATTGCGGTGTTGATCAGGCCGAGCACCACGATCACGACCATGAACTTCCAGGAGGTCTTCCACCACTGCGGGAACGTGATCTTGCACACGCCGAGACCCGCAACCGTCATGCCGGCAACCGGCGAGATGGTGTTGAAGGTCTGGTTCGCAACGGACAGGGCGGTGACGGCAGCCTCGGGGTTGACGCCGACGAGGTCGGTCAGCGGGCCGATAACCGGGATGGTCAGGGCCGCCAGGCCGGAGGACGAGGGCACGAGGAAGCTCAGCAGGCCCTCGACGAAGTACAGGATCGTCGTGAACACCGCGGTCGGGACGCCGGCGAGCATGGTCGCGAGGGCGTTGAGGATGGTGTCGATGATCATGCCGTTCTCGGCCACGACCAGGATGCCGCGGGCGATACCGATGATGACGGCGGCGTACACGAAGTCGGCCATGCCGGCGACGAACTCCTCGGCCATCTCCTTCTCGGACAGGCCGCCGACGACGCCGGAGAGCAGGCCCATGCCCAGGAAGACGGCGCTGATCTCGTTCATGTACCAACCCTGGGTCACGAGGCCCCACACGATGAGCGCCATGCCGAGCGCGAAGACGATCAGCACGAACTTCTGGCGCTTGGTGAAGGGCATGTCGACCTCGTTCATGTCGACGACGTCGAACTCCTTGCGCTTGGCGATGTCGTCCTTATAGGTGACGGAGCGCTCGGGGTTCTTCTTGACGCGCATGGCGTACATCATGACGAACGCGATGCCAACCACGACGTAGATGACGTAGAAGATGCCGCGCAGCCACAGCTGGGGGTTACCGCTGATCTGGATGAGGCCCTGGGAGATCAGCACGTTGAAGGGGTTGACCGTCGAGCCGATGTAGCCCATCTGCGGACCCAGGAAGCAGATCATGAAGGCCGTCATGGAGTCGTATCCGAGGCCCATGATGATCGGCAGGAAGATCGCGTAGAACGGCAGCGCTTCCTCGGACATGCCGAATGTGGTGCCGCCGATGCTGAACAGGATCATGATGACCGGTATCAGCAGGAAGTCTTTGCCGCCGAGTTTCTTGATGACGCGACTGACGCCCGCGTTGATGGCGTTCGTCTTGGTGATGAGGGCGAACGAACCGCCGATGAGCAGCACGAAGGCGACGACGTCAGCGGCGCCCTGGATGCCCTGCGTGGGGGCCTGAAGGATCTCGAACACGCCCTGGCGAAGGTCGATGCCGTCCTCAGTGATCTTCGGGACCTCCTGGTAGGTGCCCGCGACGGCGACCTCGCGCTCGCCAGCGGCCGTCTCGACCATCTGACGCTCGAACTGGCCGCTCGGAACGACCCACGTGAGCACAGCGAACACGACGATCAGCAAGAACGCGATCGTGTACACGTGTGGCAGCTCGAACTTCTTTTTCTTCTTGGTTGCTTCGGCCATATCAGCTCCCTTCCTTCGGCCTGTTGGTCGAATCTACTAGATACGTCATATGTCCTTATAACGTTCTATAACGTATTTGATAATGACAAGATTCCTGCTAGGTGGGGTAAGAACACCGTTAACGGGTGTTATTTTTCGGTGAACGTAGTGTGAAGACGCCTGCGCTCGCGCCGATGCGGCGCTGCTTCGCTAGGAGGTTCAATCCGAGCTGGGGCGCGGGGCGCGCTCATGCTGAAGCGGGGTCTCCACACGCGCATCGAGCTTCTCGGCGAGCTCATCGCGAGCCAGCTCCTGCGCGTACACCCGGCCCTGACCATAGCGCCACACCCAATCGGGTATCCGCGAGGCGCCCTTCCCCGCCGCATCGATGCCGCGCACGGCAAGGCGGGCAGCAAGCAGCAAGAGAAGCCGCGCGAGGAACACCGTCGCCACGACGGCGCCCACGATGCCCGGCATGCTCAGCAGGCCGCTGCGCGCAGGCAGAAACCACAGCAGCTGCATGACGAGGCAGAACAGCACGCCGGTCTTGCTTCCGCGCAGCGCGCGGGCGATGCAGGCATCGCAGACCGGGACCTCGCGACGTTCGCCGTCGATGTACAGCTCGACACAGCGCTGCGCCGTCTGCCCGTCGAGCGCACAGACGGCAGGATCCACCGCAAGCCCCGCCGCAACCTCCGCTCTGTTCCCCATACCTCTCACCTTCCATGTCTATGCATCAGACGGCCTATCTACAGCCATTCCTGTTATGATGGCGATGTAATATGCATCGCCGCGCGATGCATCCCTGTCGGCGAACCTGAAAGCAGCACTTCGATGCCAGAACTCAAAGACGCTCGGATCCCCCTGTACCAGCAGCTCATGGAAGAGCTCAAGGCCGGCATATCGTCGGGGCGCTACGGCGCCGGACAGAAGATTCCCTCCGAAGCCGAGCTCTCCGAGATCTACGGCGTGAGCCGCATCACCGTTCGCCGCGCGGTCGAGGAACTGTGCCGCGAGAACTACCTCTCCAAGTACCAGGGCAAGGGCACCTTCGTCAACGAGAGCAAGGTCGCGCGCAAGATCAAGCAGACCGGCACCATGTCGTTCACGGACGCCTGCCGCGAGAACGGCATGGAGGCCGACGCCCATGTGGTCAGCCTGAAGCGCTCGGATGCCCGCGTCGACGAGCAGCGCTTCTTCGGCCTCGCCGAGGGCGAGCAGGTCTTCCATCTGAAGCGCGTGCGCACCGCCAACGGCACGCCCATCATGCTAGAGAACACCTTCTTCCCCTGCAGCTTCGGCGATATCGATGCCGAGGCCTTCGAGCACGCCTCGCTCTTCGATGTCATCGAGAACGCGACGGGGCACCGCATCACCGAAAGCCCCACCACGACGCTCGAGATCGTCAAGACCACAAGCGAACAGGCCAACCAGCTCGACATCGTGACCGGCGAGCCGCTGTTCTACATGCACGTGTACTTCACCGACGCACAGGGCACGCCCTTGGTCATCGGCCGTCAGTACATCGTGGGCAGCCGCTTCATCTTCAGCATCTAGCGAACCTTTCACGAAGCCCGCCAGGCAATCCAGGGCCGCCTGCGCAAAAGCGCAAACGCAGGCGGCCGATATCTCGAGCACCCCGCCGTTTTGGCACGGACGAGTGGCGGGGCGACATCGACGGAAAACCTGGCGGGCTTGCACGCAGCGAGTCCGGAACCGCTACTCCCCCATCACCTCGACGAACACGCGGCGCAGCTGGGGGCCGTCGAATTCCGCCAGGAAGATGTCCTGCGCACCGCCGCACACGATCTTGCCGTCCACCACGGGAAACGCGCAGTGGTTGCCCGCGAGCAGGCTCTTCAGGTGACCCTGCGAGTTGTTGCTCGTCGCCCCGTAGGTGGGCAGGAAGTGCGCGTGGACGTAGGGCTCATCGAGCGGCACGAGGCGCTCGAGCAGCTCCTCCATATCGGTCTCGACGCACGAGAGGCTCTCGTTGACCAGGATGCCCGTCGTCGTGTGCGCTGTCACGACCAGCACGATGCCGTTGCTGATCCCGCTGTTCTCCACGGCGGCGTGAACCTGATCGGTGATATTGAACAGTTCGGACACCTTCGTGCTCAGGTGCTCGATAGTCGTCACGTTAACCATGATCAGCCCTCCTTGATGCCCAAAAACCTCAGGGCGTTTTCCCCGTAGAGGTTCTTGCGCGCGAAATCGCGCATCGGAACCGTATCGAGGGCACGCTTGATCTTGAACGTGCGGAAACGCGGGGTGTTGGAACCGAACATCACCTGCTCCGGGAAGCACCGCTCAAACCAGCGCGGCCCCATGTCGGTGCAGAAGAGCTCCTGCATCTGCTCTTCGGGGGTATCCACGTATAGCAGCGCCGTGTCGGTATAGACGTTCGGGTACTTGAGCATGAGCGCGCACATCTCGCGCACCCACGGCCAGGCGAAATGCGAAAGGCAGATGCGCAGCGAGGGATGTGCCGCCGCGACCGGCTCGAACGCAAGGGGGCTACCCGCCGCAAGCTTGGCGCCGGGCTCCCAGGACAGGCCCGCGTCGAAGATGATCGGCCTGTCGTAGCGCTCGCACAGGCGGTACAGGGGCTCGGCGATCTCGCTCGCGGGGTCGAAGCCCTGCTTGCCCGGATGCAGCGCGAGACCGCGCAGACCGAGCTCGCCGAAGGCGCGCTCGAGCTCCTGCTCGGCGTCCTCACGATGGGGGTCGACGCTTGCGAAGCCGAAGAACCGCTCGGGATGCAGCGCGCACACCTGGGCGATCTGGTCGTTCGTGATGATGCAGCCGCCCTCCGTGGTGGTGAGGTCGAGCGGCAGCAGGGCTGCGGCATCGACGCCGCAGATGTCCCACTCGGCGAAGATCTCGTCGAAGCTCATGGGGCCCTGCTTCCAGACGCCGAAATGGTCCTCGCGGAACTCGAGCTCCTCGCCTTCCTCGGCGATCGCATCGTAGAAAATCGGATGGACATGCATATCGATAAGCATGGAGAGGATCCCTCCTGTAGCTGATGGGCGAAGCGGGGCGCATGGGGCACCACGCGCCCCGCCTACGAGGGCCACGCGGGCCCTCCTGCCTAGTAGGGTTCGAACTTGGAGATGACCTGCGAGGAGAGCGCAGCGCCGCGCGCCATGCACGCGTCGATGTCCTCGCCCGCGAGCAGGCCGTAGGTGAAGCCGGCAATGTAGGAGTCGCCTGCGCCCACGGTGTTCACCACCTCGGTCGGCACGATGCCGCACTCATGCAGGGTCTCGCCGTCGTAGCAGATGGAACCGAGCTCGCCCATCGTGGCGCACACGAGCTTGGGGCCGTAGCCGTGGACTTCCTTGACCCACTGCTCGATATGCTCATCGCGCTTGCCGTCATAGGACATGAACACGTAGTCGACATAGGGGAAGATGTCGCGGCAGTGGTACTCGGGGTCCTCGCTGAACACGGAGAAGTCCATGACGACCTCGACGCCGCGCTCCTTCCATGCGGGAAGGCGATCGAGCACCTCGCCGAACAGGTCGGTGTGGAGCATGTCGTGGCCGGCAACGAACTCGAACTCCTCGTCGGTGATCTGGTAGTCGGCCATGACGCCCTCGATCTCCTCGAGGTGCACGCGGTCGGTGCCGTTCTTGAGGTCCATCATCATCTTGCAGGTGTCACCCGGCTCGGTGCGCAGATGCGTGATGTCGATGCCCTCGGCGGAGAGCGCCTCCTTCATCTTCGCGCCGTAGTCGTCGGTTCCCACGACGGAAACCGCGCTCACCGGCACGCCCATGCGGGCGAGGTGGACACCCCAGTCGATGCCGTTACCCGTCGGGTAGAACACCCCGAGCTTCTCGTAGACGTCAGCGCAGCAGAAGCCGACTGCGCACAGGTGCTTCGAGCGGGCCAGCTCATCGTTCGCGGTGGCCATCAGTACTCCTTCCCGTGACCCCAGCTGCCATCGACCTTGCAGGTGTCGGCAGCGAACCCGGCGGCGAAATCAAGGCAGGTGCGGATGACGTCGGGGCCCGACTCGCCAGCCTTCTTGCTTGCCAGATAGGTGACGAGAAAGGCCGTGAGCAGCGAGTCGCCCGCCGCCATGGCATCCTTGAGCTCGTCGTCGGCAACCGGCTTGATGCCCTGCTCGTAGTAGGTCGTGCCGTCGTAGGCAATCGAGCCCTTGCTGCCGCGCGAGGCGCACACGATCTCGGGGCCGAGGTCGTGCACCCAGGCGAGCTTGGCGCGGATCTCGTCCTCGGGGGCATCGCCGCAGGACATGAAGGCGTAGGTCACGACCGGGGCGATCTGCTCGAAGTACTCGTCGGTCGAGTCGTCGGAGAAGTCGAAGCTGATGGGCACGCCGAGCTCCTTGATCTTGGGCAGCTCGCGCTCGGTGAAGCAGTAGTTGCCGCTGTGCACCAAATCGAAGCCGCGGATGTACTCGGCGGCGAAGCGATCGATCACGCAGCGCATGTCGCCGCGGATGCCGCCCTCGTTGGAGCCGAGGAAGATGCGGTCGCCGGTCTCGTCGACCGTCACGCGGGCGGCACCGTTGGTACCGATGACCTGCTGGCAGTGCGTGAGCTCGACGCCCTCCTCCTGCAGCGAGGTGATGACGTGCTCGGCCTCGGCATCGGAGCCGAAGATGCCCATGTAGGCGCTGCGGTCGACGCCCAGCTTCTTGGCGAACACGGCGAAGTTCACAGCGTTGCCGCCGGGATACATGATGTGCAGGTGCTCGTACTTATCGACGACGTTGTCGCCGAAGCCCAAAACGCTGATGGGATAGGACATGGTTCCTCCAAAAGGGTAGGCTGCGCCCGCGCGGTCGTGCCGGCGCAGCGAGGGGACTCCGCACTTGCACGGAGCCGGGTGGATAGCCACCGGGGCGCGGCGGGAAGGCGGCTGAGAGGGAGTGGGATGCTCGCCGCCCGGAGAGGGATGGACCCGCCGCGCACCCGAGGCTGCGGGGTTTTATGCGTTAGTAGGTCTCGATGCCCATGTAGCGGCGCATATCGGGATCGTGGTCGAACACCTTGCCGCGGGCGGCGCGAAGCTCGACGTTCATCGCGTAGAAGAGCGCCGGCTCAAGGTAGCTGCGCACCGAGGCGTCGACGGCGTCCATGCCGTAGTCCTTAGCGTCGAGCACCATGAGGGTGTCGGTGTGAGTCTTGAGGAACGCGAGGGCGCGCTCGTCGATCGCGCGCGTGGAGCCGGCGGAGAGCTGCAGGAAGTAGAACACGCCGTTCTCGGTGCACTCGAAGGGACCGTGGAAGTACTCGGCCGAGTTGATGTAGGAGCAGTTCTGCCACTGCATCTCCATCAGGCTGCAGATGGCGAAGCCGTAGGTCTGGCAGAAGTTGGGGCCCGAACCCAGGATGTAGAGGAAGTCGTGGTTCTGGCACAGCTCAGCGAAGCGCGCGCCCAGCTCGGCGTTGACCTTCTGCTTGCCGGCCTCGATGATACCGTCCATCTTGGCGATGCCGTCGACGAGCGCGTCATAGGCCTCGAAGCCCTCCTGGGCGCGGATGACCTCGGCGGCGATCATCGGGCAGATGCCCAGCGGCACCTCGGCGGTGGGAACGCCGTCTCCCCAGGGGTACACCCAGACGATGAAGTCGTCCTGATCGATCTTGGAGCCCTTGGAGTCGGTGAGGGCGATCACCGCGGCGCCGCGCTCATGGGCGAGCGTGGCGGCCTCGACGGCCTCGCGGGTGTTGCCGGAGTGGCTGCAGACGACGACCAGGCTGTGCTCGCCCAGGCGCGCCGGCACGTCGCAGGTGAACTCGGCCGCGGTGTGCCAGCCGGACGCGATCTTGCTCTCGCGCAGGACCATGTAGTGCGCGGGATACAGGTCGATCAGGCTGCCGCCGCATGCGACCCAGAAGATGTCGTCGATGTGGCCATGCTCGGCGATGACCTTCTCGATAACCTCGTGTGCGTTCATGATGTTTGCTCCTTTCTCTCCCCGTGCGGGGCTTGGTTCCGTGTTGCTGCCTGCACGACCGGTTAGTCGTCCATATAGCGCTCAAAGTTGCGCATGTTGCGCAGGTCGGCCTTCATGGGGTCATCGAAGTAGCGGCCGTCGGTGATCTCCTGGCCGAGGTAGCCCTCGTAGCCGTACTTGTTCAGGACCTCGATGAACTTACCCAGATGGTGGTTGCCGTCGCCCCAGATGAGGTGGCCGTAGGGGTTGCCGTCGATGAAGTGCATGTGGGCGATCTTGCCATCGTAGGCGGCAAACCACTCCTCGAGGGTCTCGCCCGCCACGCCCATGGCGCAGGTGTCGACCATCGGCTTCAGGTTCTCGCGGCCGACCTCGGCGATCATGCGCTGGTTGGAGGGCAGGTCGATCACGAGCTGGCTCTCCTCCGGGCGCACGGACTCCATGACGAGCTCGACGCCCCGCTCGGCGGCGAAGTCGGCCAGATGGGTGAGCATCTCGACGCTGCGCTTCCACGCCTCGTCGGCATCCTCGTTCCAGTAGCCCCAGCCGGAGTTGACCTCCATGCGCGGGCACTCGAGCTCGGCGGCCAGACGGATGCCGTTCTCGAAGTAGCCCTGGGAGCGCAGGCGATGGTCCTCCTCCTTGGCGGCGAACTGGTAGGGATACGTGCAGTTCTCCGGCGTGACGCAGGCAACGGTGAGGTTGCGGCGGCGGATCTTCTCGGCGATCTCGCGCGCATCGTAGTAATGCATGTGGTCGATCCACACGTGCGGCGCGGAGCACCACAGCTCGATCGTGGTGAACCCGCAGCGCTGCTGCGCGTCGAGGAAGTAGTCGAGGGAGTAGTTGACGTAGTGGATATTCATGCCGGCAACTTGAGACCGACGGATCTTCGGTGTGGTCATCGCGCTTACTCCTCATCCACGAAAAACGGCTCGAACGCTGCGACGTTGCGGACATCCGCCTCCGCCGGCTTGTCGAAATAGCGGCCGTCGGTGATCTCCTGGCCCAGCAGCCCCTCGTACCCGAACTCGTTGAGCACATCGAGGTAGGCCTCGAGCGGGAACAGGCCGTCGCCCCAGATCAGATGCGCGTAAGGACGGCCGTCGATGAAGTGCATGTGAACGATGTCGGAGCCGAGCGCCTCGAACCACTGGCGCGGCGTCTCGCCCGCCACGCCCATGGCGACGGTGTCGAGGCCCGCCTTCACATGGTCGTTGTTCACGTCGGCGAGGATGCGGACGAGCTCGGGCAGCGTGATGCACAGGCGGCTCTCCTCGGGGCGCACCGTCTCGATGGCGAGCGTCACACCGTAATCGCGAGCATAGTCGCCAAGCATCGACAGGCTGCGCACGGCGCGGTCGTAGGTGCGACCGTACTCCTCATCGAAGGGGGCGCCGATGCAGTTGGAGAGCACCTTGGTGGCGCCCATCTTCGAGGCTGCCTCGATGCCGCGCTTGAAGTACTCCATGCTGCGATCGTGAGCGCCGCCCTCCGGCGCGCACATCGTGTACTGATAGACCGCACACTCGGGGGTGAAGCAGCCGATGGTCATGCCGCGCGCCTCGACCTCGGCGCGGATCTTCGCCGGATCCTGGTAGCTGACGTCGTCGATGAGGTAGTGCGGGGCCTGGCCCAGCAGCTCGATGGTCTTGTAGCCGGCTGCAGCCTGGGAGTCGAGCATGTAATCGAGCGGATAGTAGATGTAGTGGATGCCGATGGCGGCAAGTTGCTCTCGCCTGATGTGAGCCATGGATCGGTCTCCTTTCGACTAGTCGAGCTGCTCGTACACGATGCGACCGTCGGAGATGGTGAGGGCCACCCCCATGTCGCGCGCATCCTTGGGGTCGGTGGCGAAGATATCGCCCGCAAGCACCGCGATATCGGCGAGCTTGCCCGCCTCGAGCGTGCCGAGGTCGTCCTCGCGGCAGCAGTTGTAGGCGCCGCCCGCCGTCCAGGCGGTGAGCATCTCGGCGCAGGTGAGCATGTTCTCGCGGTTGATGTACTCGCCGTCGTCGAAGTAACCGCCCACGCCGCTGTAGACCGATTCGCCCAGGCTCGGAAGCAGCAGCGGCAGGTCGGTACCGCAGCTCACGGTGATGCCGGCATCCTCCATGTGGCGGCGGTTCCAGTAGTAGCGCATGCGCTCGAGGCCGAGCTGGCGGTCGACCATGTCGACGATGTCCTGCTTGGCGTCGAGCGACTGGATCTGCGGGTAGATCTCGCAGATGCCGCCGATGGCGCCGAAGCGATCGAGGTCTGCGGGGTTCGAGAACTCGAGGTCGGTGATGGCATGGCGGTTGACCAGCTTGCCGTTCTCGTCCTTCTGCAGGGTGTCGTAGAGGGCGACCGTGTGGCGCACGGCGCCATCTCCCTGGCAGTGCAGCGAATAGCGGAAGCCCTCGGCGTCGACCGCGCGCGTCTCGGCCTCGATGAGGTCCCATTCGACCGGAACGGCGCAAGTCGTGGTCGGGTCGGACTTGTAGGGCTCGATGAGCTCACCGAGCGTGCTGCTGATGCCGCGGTCCGTCATGCGGTTGTAGCCTGAGAAGCGCACGAAATCGCCCTGGAAGCGCTCGCGGGCGGCGCGGCCGTATTCGAGGTCCGCGCCACGGCCGACCGGCTGGCTCATCATGGAGACGCGCACGGTGAGCTCGCCTGCGTCCTCCATGGCGGCCATGGTGTCGGCGAAGCCGTAGTAGTCGTCGAAGCACATCTCCTTGATGGAGGTGACGCCGCGGCTGTTGAGCAGAGCCATGTAGTCGTGGTAGCGCTTGCGCGTATCGGGGTGGTTCAGGCAATACGGCATGAGCTTCCAGATCATCTCGGCGTAGCAGGCGTCCGGCGTGAAGCCGTAGGCCTCGTGGGCGGCCGCGTTCATGAGGCAGCTGCCGCCGTCAGCCGTGAAGGCGACGCAGGGGACTTGGGGCGCCACGGCGTCGAAGGCCTGCTGGGCCTCAGGGGTCGTCAGGTCGGCGGGAAGGTTGTGCCCGATGAGCGGGTCGCCGGCGGCAACCTCCTGCTGCGCGAGCAGATCGGCTGCGTCCTGAACGGTCGTGGCGGCCGACAGGTCCGCGCCGAAGGAGCGGATCATCCAGCCCGTAAAGAACGTGTGCACGTCGACGAGGCCGGGCATGACGGTGCGGGAGCCGAGGTCGATGACGCGCTCGGCGTTGGCGGTGTAGGCCGCCGCCTCCGATGCCGGTCCGACCGCGACGATCTGGTTGCCGCGAATGGCAACAAAGCCCTCATGCGGCTCGGACTCCGTCGAGGTGAAGACGCTCTTCGACAGCAATACCAGCGAACACGTTTCCATATGCACTCCGTTCTCTTTGCCGACAATCTGACCTATGTCGTTATATAACGTTATATGACGACTGGTGATATGGCAGGCTTATCCGGCGAGCGTACGGAAAACGTCGCTAGGCGGTTCGATGGGATGAGGATTGGGGGCATGCCCGCTGCGGTGAGGGGTTCCTATCTGCTGCTACACAAAGACCGGGCCGGCTCTCGCCGACTCGGTCTTGCCGATCGCTCAGGTCTTACTGCAGCGTCCGATAGGCGCCCGTGGCTATTGCCGCCATCTCGGCGCGCGTGATGTTGCGCGTCGCGTCAAGCGTGCGCGAGCCGTCTTCGTGCTCCACGCCGCCGATGACTCCGGCCTCGACTGCCCAAGCCATCGTCGAGCGGGCCCACGGGCCCACCTCGCCCGCATCGGGGAACGCATCGAGCGCCGCAAGGTCCGCCGCATCGACATCAGCGTCCACAGCGCGTGCCGCCATCGCGGCGAACTGCTCGCGCGTGAGCGCATCGCCCACGCCAAAGCGGTCCGCACCCTCGTAGCCGGTCATGATGCCCGCAGCGTATGCCCAGTTCACATAAGGTGCGTACCATGCATCCTGCATGACGTCGGAAAGCGGGGCGGCCTCAGCGGTCCTATTGCCCTCGCCCAGCCAGTTCCACATGACGGTCGCGCCCTGCTCGCGTGCAGCGAGGTCGTTAGGCCCGAACGCTTCGCTTCCGCCGTAGCCGCTCATAAGGCCGAGCGAGACGGCATCCAGAACGCTCTGGTAGTACCAGTCATCCTCCTGCACATCGGCAAAGTAGCTGCCCAGCGGATCGCCATACGCCCTGATGGGGAAGTTGTCGTAATCCAGGCCGTTCGTGTGCTCGTAGTTCTCGCGCCACCCCGCGATTTCCTCGCTCCAGTCGCGCCAGCTTCCGACCTGGAGGAGGTAGCTCTCCCCCGGGTTCACGATGCCCTTTTGGTAGCTCTGCCGGCCATCCGCGGGATGGTTCGCGTCCTGGTTGACGACCAGCTCGTACTCCCCGCTCGGGTTCTGAAGGGTCGCCGAAACGGCATAGCGCTTCCCGGCAGGAATCACGACCGGGCGCTCGAGCTCTTCGCGATGGTAGCCACCGAACTCATACGTGGTAACGGTCGTGGAGACGACCTCTTGCCCCTCGGGACCGTCGGCGTCGTCATCGAGCAAATACACCTCGTAGGTCACCGTGGTACCCGGCGTCCGCGTGATGACCGACACCTCGTGCAGGATCATGTCCTCCGACGCGGTGAAGACATTCGCCACGCTCAGCTTTTCGGATGATGTCATAGGCGTGAGACCCGTCGTCATGGCAAAGGGCATGTAGTCGTACATCGCGGATATCTCGCATGTATGCGCGTCGGAGGCGACATCGAAGTCATACGACACGGGGCTGCTCAGGCTCATGTCGTAGTACGAGAGGTAGAAATAGCCGGTTCCATCGATGCCCCAATCGCCGTGGTTGGGGAAATCCCGATCCGACGCACCGCGGGAGTCCTTGACGATCCAAGCGCCGTCCGCAGGCGGCTGATGGCCCTCGACGAAATTCTCGCGCGCGTAGGTGTCGTCCCAGCCGACGATCTCGACGGCATGGTTGGCGGTCTGGTGCGTGTAGGTGTAGTGGGCCCACGTCTCTTTGTCCAAGTACTGCTCGTCGCTAAACCCCTGCTCGCTGGCGTCCTGGCGCATGCCGATCTGGACGCCGCGCCCCGCGGCGAGCTCCAGCTTGATCGCCGCGGTGCCAGCGGAATCGTAGCCTTCATACACGGGGACCTGCACGCCATCCCCCATCGTGTAGGTTACCTTCGCCGGCGAGGGAAGGACATTGCCGTTCTCGAGCGTGTAGAGCGACGTGAACCGCAGCGACTCGTCCACCGACCAATCGTCGAACAGCGAGTACATCGGACCGGATTCCGACTCCTCGATCGTGGGCTCGCCCGTCTCGGGGTTCACGCCGTGGTAGGGAACCTCGGATTCGAGCACCGGACCTATGCCCGAGGAGAGCGTCGAGAACGCCATGTCGGAGAAGAGGCCCTCCCGCAGGCGGAAGCTGTCCGGCAGGCTGCCCAGGTCGGAGTACATGCCCTCGCCTGCCTGGCTCGGGCAGGCCGCGAAGTCGTCGGGCAGGGCCGTCTTGGTGAACCACGCGAGGTGGAGCTCGGACAGGTCAAGCGGATACTGCTCATACGTGGTTTCGAGTTCGGAGAGGATGGAGGTCTCCACCGCGCCGATGGTGCCGAACGCCCAGCAGGTGCCCCAGGCGCCCTGGTTTTTCACCGGGGTGACGACACCGCGATCGCGCAGGTCAAACTGCGCACCCAGCGAATCGGCGGCCTGAAGCGCAATGTTCGCGTCGGCGTCCTCGTAGGCAAAGGCCTCTGTGGACGAGACGAGCGTGGGTGCGAGGAGCGATTCCGCCGCCTGCGCGCTCGCTGCGAAGGCAGCTCCAGGCGCAAGGACGAGCGCCAGAACGGCGGCGATGCCGCAGGCGAGGGGCATCCGGCGCGTTCTCGAAACGGGATGAAGCCTCATGGCGGATCCTCTCTCGTCGCTCTGTCGACCGGTGTGGGGGTGCGGCTTTATCTAGCGTAAAGCAAAACCCATGAGGTGATAGAGCTGAGAGCGAAAGCGGGTGCATTGGAACCGGTGACGGGTCTGGATTTGCCGTTGCCGGCTCAAGATAAAAACGCCCGGTCCTGGTGGTCGGAACCAGAACCGGGCTTGAATGAAAGTTTGGGGACAGACCCCAAACTTTCACGCTTCGAGGTCAGAGAGCGCTATCCCCGTCCGCAGGCGGGGCAACGGACTAATGAAAGTTTGGGGTCTGTCCCCAAACTTTCAGGGCGCGCTCGAGCAGTACGCCGTCGGCCTCGCAGGGCTCTGGGCCGTCCGCGCGCAGCTGGCGGGTTTCGTGGCCCTTGCCCGACACGATCACCACCGCCGGACGCGTCGTCTCGCGCACGCAGGTGCGGATGGCCTCGGGGCGGTCCAGCACGATCTGCCAGTTGTGGTTGCCCTGCGCCTCGACGGCGTCCGCGATGGCGCGACAGATATCCGCAGGGTCCTCGGGGCCCGGGTCATCCTCAGTGATAACGATGCGGTCGGCGTACTTGCCGGCAGCCTCGCCCATGGTCTCGCGGCGGTCCACTCCCTTGCCACCCGTGGCGCCGAACACGACAGCCAGCTCACGGTCGGGATAGTTCTCGCGCAGGTCGCAGAGCATGGTCTGCAGGCTCATGCCGTTGTGGGCGTAATCGACCACGCCCACGATCGCGCCGGATGCGCTCGGGTAGAGCTCCATGCGGCCGGGCACGCGCAGGCGCTCGAAGCCGTGCACGATGGCCTCCTCGTCGATGCCGAGCGCCTCCGCGCACGCGATGACGCCCAGGGCGTTGGACACGTTGAACTTGACGGGGGTGGCGATGAGGATGTCGCGCGTGAAGCGCGGCGTGCGCACGGTGGCCACCACGCCGCGATCGGTGTGCGCGAGCGCCGTGGCGCAGACGTCGGCGCGCTCATCGGCCACGGCGTAGGTGATGACGCGCTCGCAGGTCGACGCAGCATCGAGCACGCGATCGACGTGGTCCATCTCGAGGTTGACCACGGCGGTGCGGCACTGGGAGAACAGCTTGAGCTTGCTGGCGAAGTAATCCTCGAACGTGGGGTGCTCGATGGGCGAGATGTGATCCTCGCCGATGTTGATGAACGCGCCGACCGAGAACCCGATACAGGCGGTGCGCTGGTACTTGAGCGCCTGGCTCGACGCCTCCATGACCACGTAGCGCTTGCCGGAGTCGGCCGCGTTGGCGAGCTGGCGCTGCAGCTGGAACGACTCGGGGGTCGTCAGCTTGGAGATGCCGCTGTCCACGCCATCGTCGAACTCGATGCTCGAGAACAGTCCCGCCGGCTGGCCACCCGCCGCACGCTCGCATTCATCCAGCACGCTTTTGAGGTAGTAGGCGCAGGTGGTCTTGCCCTTGGTGCCCGTGAACGCGCAGACCTGCAGCCTGCCCGACGGATGGTCGTAGGCAAGGTCGGCCAAAAGACCGAGGGTAAGACGGATGTCGCTCACGAGGATGCAGGGAACATCCACCTCGTAGTCGGTCTCCGACACGTAGGCCACGGCACCAGCCTCGATGGCGCCCAGCAGGTAATCGCGCTTGAAGGCGGCGCCCTTGCACACGAAGAGCGTCTGCGGACAAGCGGCGCGCGAGTCGTCGGTGGCGAAGGCGATCGTAAGGTCGCCGATGCCGTCGGGGGCGCTCACGAGCACGTCGTGCGTGGCGAGCAGCTCGACTGCACGGGATAGCGGATAGGTCTGTTGCGTGGCGCCTGCCATGATGTATCTCCTCGGGTTGCAACCGATGATGGTCCCCATCAGTGTACCTGCAAGTTTGGGGACAGGTCCCAAACTTGCACACGGAACAATTAATACGTATATAAAAAGGCCCCGCGCACTGTGCGCAGGGCATTGGGTGAAAGTTTGGGACCTGTCCCCAAACTTGCAGGGACTACTCTGCGGCCTTGGCGGCCTTCTTTGCGGCAGCGGCCTTGCGGGCCGCCTCGACGCGCGCCTGCTGCTCGGGCGTGAGCTCGCGCTTGGGCTTCGCGGCCGCACCGGCCGCACCAGCGGCACCGGCGACGGGCTTGGTGGGCTTCGCCGGCATGTCCTTGTGCATCGTCACCGTCGTGAGCCGCGTCGTCGGCTCGGTGTTGTACACATCCATGCTCAGGCACTTCTTGGGGCACTCGTGCACGCACGACGAGCACTGGATGCAGCGATACGGGTCGATAGTCCAGTTGCCGGCCTTGCGGTCGACCGTCAGGGCATCAGCCGGGCACACGCGGGCGCACATGCCGCACATGATGCAGTTCTCGACATCGTTCACCACGTGTCCGCGCATGTCGGGGAACAGCGTCGGGATGTCGCGCTTCTCATACGGGTAGCGCACGGTCGCAGGCTTCTTGAACAGCGAGCCCAGCGTCAGCTTTGCCAGTTTGAACGTTCCCATGCGTCGCCTACCTTTCTGTGCAGCTGATGCACGGGTCGATCGTCAGGATGATCATGGGCACGTCGGCCAAATCGACGCCCTGCAGCGCGCGCACCATGCCCGCCAGGTTCTGCGAGGTCGGCGTGCGCAGGCGGAAGCGGTCCAGGTACTTGGTGCCGTTGCCGCTCACGTAGTAGAACGCCTCGCCGCGCGGCTGCTCGATGAGCACGTGGGCGCGGCTGTTCTCGGGCGGCAGGACCTTCGGGCCGGGCTTGCCGCCGATGCCGTCGTGCGGAATCTTGGCAACGAGCTCCTTGATGATGTCGATGGCCTGGTAGACCTCCTCGCAGCGCACCTTGCAGCGGGCGTAGCAGTCGCCCTCGGTGGCGATGATGGGCTGGAAGTGCTCGAGGTCGCCATAGGCGCCGAAGCCGGTCGTGCGCATGTCGTGCTCGATGCCGGAACCCTTGGCGAACGGGCCGACCATCGAGAGCTCAAGGGCGTCCTCGAACGAGATGTAGCCCACGCCGCACAGGCGGTTTTTCACCGAGTTGTCGTTCAGCATGGTGTCGACGATGACCTTGTAGTCGCGCTTCAGCTCGTCGAGCTGCTGGCACACGTCGCGCAGCATGCTGTCATCGATGTCGTGGGCCATGCCGCCCACGATGCAGATGGACAGGATGATGCGGCCGCCACAGGTCTTCTGGAAGATGTCGAGGATGGTCTCGCGCAGGCGCCAGCAGTGGTTGAACAGGCTCTCGAAGCCGAAGCCGTCGGCGAGAAGGCCCAGCCACAGCAGGTGCGAATGGATGCGGGAGAGCTCCTCCAGGATAGCGCGCAGGTAGTCGACGCGGCGCGGGACCTCGATGCCCAGCAGCTTCTCGGTGGCGGCGGCGTAGCCGTAGCCGTGGCCGAAGCTGCAGATGCCGCAGACGCGCTCCGCGACGTAAACGAACTGGTTGTAATCGCGCTTCTGGACGAGCTTCTCCAGGCCGCGATGCACGAAGCCGATCTGCGGGATGGCCTCGATCACGTGCTCGTCCTCGACGACGAGGTCGAGATGAACCGGCTCGGGCAGCACGGGGTGCTGCGGGCCGAACGGGATAACGGTACGAGTCGCCATGCCTACTCACCATCCTTTGCGGTCGCGGCCTTGCCAGCAGCAGCTGCGGCTGCGGCGTCCTTCTTGGCCTTGGCCTCCAGCGCGGCGCGCACTTTGGCGGCCTTCTCGGGGTCCATGGCGGCGAGCTTCGCCTCCATCTGGGCGGCGCGCTCCTCGGCCGTGGGCTTGGCCGGCTTGGGCGCCATCGCGTCCACCGCGGCAACGGCGGCGGCATCGGCGGAAGCGCGGTCCTCGGTGAGCGCGCGGTCGGCGCTCTTGGCCTCGGCGGCCTCGCGGGCGGCCTTGGCCTCCTTCGCGGCCTTGGCGGCGCGCAGCTTGGCGGCCTTCTCGCGCTCGGCCTTCATCTCCGGCGAGATGACCGTCATGGGCGCGGTCTCGGCCAGGTTGAAGAAATGCCCGCCGAAGTCGAGCTTCATGTTGACGAAGTTCACGTCGAACAGGTCGTGCGCCTCGTTCTCGTAGGAGAACGCCGCGAAGTACAGGCCCTGGATCGACGGCACCTCGGCGCCCTCGGGCACCTCCACGCACAGGTTGAGCGCGTTGTCGCAGGTCTCGTCGTAGAAGGTGTACAGCAGGCCGATGCCGCGCTCGGGGAACTCCGCGCACAGCTGGATGAAGCGCATGCCCTGGTGCTTGAGCGTCTGGACGCGCGTGAGCAGCTCGCCCAGCGGCACGTCGACGAATTCAGTGGTGTACATCTAGTCCTCCCTCGCCTTCATGGCCTTGAGGCGGGCGTTCACGGCCTCGTCGTCAAGCAGGTCCTCGGGCTCCTGGAGCACCTCGCCGGCGGCCAAGCGGCGCGCCTTCTCGTCGAGGATCTCGACACCCTTGAGCACGGCCTCGATGATGGTCTCGGGGCGCACGGCGCAGCCGGGGGCGTACACGTCGACCGGGATGGCCTTGTCCACGCCGCCGATCACGTTGTAGCAGTCACGGAACACGCCGCCCGTGCAGGCGCAGATGCCGCAGGCCACGACGACCTTGGGCTCGAGCATCTGGCTGTAGATGTGGCGGACGACGCGGATGTTCTGCGCGTTGATGGAACCCGTCACCAGGAAGATGTCGGCATGCTTGGGGTTGCCCGTGTTGATGATGCCGAAGCGCTCGATGTCGTACAGCGGCATGAGGGAGTCGAGCACCTCGATGTCGCAGCCGTTGCAGCTCGATCCGTCGTAATGGATGAGCCACGGCGATTTAGAGTTATATCCCATGACACTCGCTCCTTAGATAAACGGGGTGATGAGCACGTAGAACAGGTTGACGACGCCCATCACGAGCGCGACGAGCCACGCCAGCTTGAGGCAGGCCTGCCACTTCATGCGCGCGAAGTTGTTGTCGATGGCCACCTCGAGGAACCACGTGACGGCCACGACGGCCACGGCGATGGCGATGGAGATCGGCGAATCCCAGATGAAGAACATGCCTACCCACATGAGGAACAGCACGCTCTCGCACCAGTGCATGATCTCGATCTTGGCGAGCGTGCGGCCGGTCATCTCGGTCGTGATGCCCTTGAGGAGTTCCTGGTGCGCGTGGTGGCTGTACGACAGGTCGAACGGCGACTTGCGCAGCTTGATGGTCAGGATGAACAGCAGGCCGAGGAAGATCGGGCCGAGCGTGACGATGATCGGCTGCTCGACCTCGAACAGACGCGCCACGTCGAAGCTCTGCGTAGCCGTGAAGAAGCCGACCGTCATGATCATGAGCATGGGCTCGTAGGACATGACCTGCAGGCACTCGCGGTCGGCGCCGGCGTCGGCGAACGGCGAGCGCGACGAGTAGGCCGCGATGATCACGAACAGCGTGGCCAGCGTGACCAGGAAGACGCACATCAGCAGGTTGGAGCCGGAGATGAACATGCCGCCGGCGAGGATGGCGAAGATCAGCGCGCAGGTGATATAGGCCTCGTCGATGGCGTTGACGCTCGTCTGCTGCTTGGAAAGCAGCTTGCGCACGTCGTAGTACGGCTGCAGGATCTTCGGACCCACGCGGCCCTGCATGTGCGCGCTCACCTTGCGGTCGAGGCCGTCGAGCAGGCAGCCGACGATGGGCGCGACGATGGCGAAGACCACGACACCCACGCCGATGCCGAGCAGGTTCGGGCCGACGAGCAGGACCTCGCGCTCGACGAAGAACGCGCCGCCGGCGAGAAGCTCGGGGTTGAAGATGAAGCAGGCGGCGAAGGCCATGAGGATGACCGAGGTGCACACGATCAGGCCGACGTTGGTGAGGGTGCCCTCGGGGAAGATGTCGTTAAGGTACCAGTTGCGCTTGGTAGAGCGCATGGTGCGGCCCATCGAGCCCTGGTAGGTACGCGAGTCGGCGTCGATGCAGACGCCGGACAGGTACACGTGCTGGCGCGCCTTGGAGGAGCGGCCCCAGGGGGTCAGCAGCACGATGGCGATGAACACGACGATGGCGACCATGATGATCATGTTGTCGACGTCGATAAGGCGCGGGACCTTGTGGTAGGTGAACTCGAGGTAGGGCCCGATCACGAACTGGGAGATGACCGGGAGCAGCACGCAGCACATGACGAGCAGCGCGGAGATGAAGCCGATGGCCATCCACTCCGTCCTGTGCACGCCGCCCTCGACGTTCTCGGCCTTCTGCGACACGCCGGCGAGCTTGCCGAGCCACTTGGCCCAGAAGAAGAACGTGGCGGCCGAGCCGAAGGCCAGAAGGATCAGGAAGATGACGTTACCCGTCTCGGCGAACGACACGAGCGTCGCCCACTTGGAGATCAGCATGCCGAACGGGGCCACGAACATGCCCATGATGCCGAGCATCATGAAGCGGGTGAGGTGGGGCAGGCGGCTGAAGAGGCCGTCCATGTCCTCGATGTTGCGGCTGCCGATGCGGTGCTCGACGGTACCGACGCACAGGAACAGCACCGACTTGGACACCGTGTGGAAGATGATCAGGAAGACCGCAGCCCACACGGCCTCGGACGTACCGACGCCCGCGCAGGCGGAGATCAGGCCGAGGTTGGCGATCGTCGAGTACGCGAGCACGCGCTTGGCGTTGCTCTGACTGATGGCAAGGAAGCTGCAGAGCACGAAGGTGATGCCGCCGATGCCGACGACCATGGCGGAGGCGACCGGGTACTCAAGATAGAGCGGGGCCATCTTCACGAGCAGGAAGACGCCGGCCTTGACCATCGTCGAGGAGTGCAGCAGAGCGGACGTGGGGGTCGGGGCGACCATGGCGCCGAGCAGCCACTTGTGGAACGGCATCTGCGCAGCCTTGGTGAGGCCGGCGATGGAAAGCAGCATGAGGGGCAGGGTCATGAAAGCAGCCTGCTCGCCGCCGGCGACGTCGACCATGCCGTTGATGGACAGCGGGATGCCCACGACGTGCATGAAGACGAGCGCGATATGGAACGCAAGGCCGCCGATCATGTTGAGGTTGATCTGCAGGATGGCGCTCTTCTTGGCCTCGGGCGTGCGGGTGTAGCCGATCATGAGGAACGAGCACACGGTGGTGATCTCCCAGCCGGCCACGAGCCAGTCCATGTTATCCGAGGTCACGATGATGAACATCGCGGAGAGGAACAGGAACATGAGGGCGATGAACTGATGGCGACGGTCGGGCGCCGTGGTGCCCTTCTTGGCCGCGGCCTCGTTCTCGTGGTGCTGGAAGTCCTTCATGTAGCCCAGCGCGTAGATGCAGATGGCGCTACCCACGAGACCGACGATGAGCACCATGATGACCGACAGGTTGTCGATATACATGGGCTCGGCCATGGCGTCCTCGGGATGGATCGCGAACGAGCCGCACCAGATGGAGATGAGCAGCTGCACGAACGACATCACGAGCATGATGGTGTTGCGATAGCTGATGGCCAGCACGAACACCAGGCCGCACAGGAACAGGTCGACCGCGACGGCAGCGTAGTTGCCCATGAGCGACATCTCGGGCGACATGCCGAATGTCGTCGGGTTGCCCATATAGGAAACGGCGCACAGAACGCTCGAGACCGCAATGACCACGGCAGAGCCGATTACCAGAGGATCGCGCGCGCTGTCGTTGCGAAGCACCATCAACGCGATGGCAACGACCAGGGGAAACGCGATCAAAAAGCCCAGTAAAGCCATAGGCCCCCCTCTTAACATGAAGCTTTTATAATCCCAACTAAACTAGCACGAAACGCACACCCCCGCCACATCTTGTCGGCGGGTAATCCAATCTGCTGCATAAATAGGCAACCCCCTCAGCCGCCCGTGAATACTCAAGCCCACAAAAACAATCGCCCCTGCTCGGGATCAGGCGAAAGCGCTTTGCGCTTTCGCCTGATCCCGAGCAGGGGCGATATATAAAAAGCGCCGGGCCCCGCCCGGCGCACCATATTCCTCCCCGCCCCACGCAGGGAGGCGCGAAGCGAGGGCCCGCCCCGGGTTTCCCCTCGCGCGCAATCCCGCAGCCCTAGGGCGAGGACGCGCGCGTGGGGAAACCCGGGGCGGGCCCGTTCAGTACCGTTACCCGCTTACTCAGCAGCCTCGATCATCTTGCACACAGTCTCCTGCAGCTCCGCCAGGTTCTCCGCAGACGGAATCCACTGCTGCGCCACCACGGGCACTGGCAGCTGGAACTTCGCGTTCTCAAGCTCGGCGTACACCTGCTTGGGACCGAGCGGTGCCCAGCCGTAGGAGCCGAAGGCCAGGCCGATGCGCATGGAGTTATTCGGCGACAGGCCGCGCATGTAGGTGAGGAAGCCCGCCACGGTCGGCATCATGTTGGAGTTGAGCGTCGGCGAACCCACGGCGACGTACTTGGCGTCGCACATCTCGAGGATGATGTCGGAGATGTGGGTGTGCTTCACGTCGATGAGCTCGGCCGGGATGCCCTCCTTGATGAAGGCGTCGGTGATCTCGCGCGCCATAGCCTCGGTGGAGTGCCACATGGAGTCGAACACCACGACGGCCTTGTCCTGCATCTGGTAGGTGGTCCAAGCCTCGTACTTCTCCAGGATCGTGTCGATGTTTGAGCGCCAGATCACGCCGTGGCTCGGGCAGATCATGTTGAGGTCGAGGGTCTTCACCACGTCGAGCGCCTTGTGGGCCTGCATGCCATAGGGCCACACGATGTTGGCGTAGTACTTCTTGGCCTGCTTGTAGACCTCGCACAGGTCGTTCTCGTCGTCGAAGCGCTTGGTCGAGGCGAAGTGCTGACCGAAGGCGTCGTTGGAGAACAGGATCTTGTCGACGTCGGAGTAGGTGACCATGTTGTCGGGCCAGTGGACCATCGGCGTGGTCACGAAGGTGAGCGTGCGCTCGCCGATGTTCAGGGTCTCGCCGGACTTCACGGGCGTGGCCTCGATGCCGAAGTGGGCGCGGACCTCGTTGACGCCGGCGCCGGCCGACGCGTAGATCGTGGCGTTCGGGGCCACCTTGTGGATGGCCGGCAGCGAACCGGAGTGATCCATCTCGACATGGTTGGTGATCACGATGTCGATCTTGGAGGGATCGACGACCTGCGAGATGCGCTGCAGGAACTCATCGGTGAACGTCGCCTTCGCGGTGTCGATGAGGGTGATCTTCTCGTCCATGATGAGGTAGGCGTTGTAGGTGATGCCCTTCTCGGTGGTATAGCCGTGGAACGAGCGCTCGTTCCAGTCGATGCCGCCGACCCACCAGACCTTGGGGGAAATCTCGATTGCGTTGAGCATGCGGAGTCCTTTCTGCCGCGTACCGCCGTCGCCCGTTTGGCGCGGCGCCTCAAAAATCGGCTCAATCATAGCACGTCAACAGGATTGAGTCTCAATATGAGACACTTTGAGTACCCTATTCACGGGTTGCGCACCGCTTTGGCTTTTCCGGCAACGCCGGGCAAGGGCCGCGCTCACGAAAGGGGCGCCGCGGCGGAAAACTCCGCTGCGGCGCCCCTCGACGTGCCTATATAAGAGCGTGCGCTACGAACGCGGCGTCTTGGGCTTGCGGCCGCGCGGCTTGCTCACAAGCGCCTCGGGACCGCCCTCGCGATACTGGCGGCACCAGGTCTTGACCGAGGACTCGCTCGGGACGCCATGCTTGATCATGACCTCACGCACCGACATGCCGTTTTCCAGACGGTCGTGCACGACCGACAGCTTGAGCTCGTAGGGGTAGACCCTATGGGACGCGCCGGCGTTCATGATGGCGGCCTGCCCACCCACTGCGTACGAGCGCGCCCACTGACGCGCCGTGGCCTCGGGAATGCCGAGCTCGACTGCGAGGGCGCGATGACCCACACCCGTCGACAGGATCTTTGCCGCACGCTTGCGCATCTTGGCGTCGTATTTTGCACCATGTTTGAGATCGGTCATTTTTAACCTTATCTACCTGCGAAAACAATACTTGTAAATTGCTTATGCCCAGACAATTTGGATAATAACACGAATATGGACTTATTCCCCTTACATTTACTGGATACTAATCGCGACCTGGGGTTACTCAAGGTACCTGATGCCCGCGCGAGCGGCCGGTAAACTCGCCTTCACCGCTACCACACATATTCCAATATGATAGATAGGTTGTTTTTCGACCCTCAAGCGGCGCCTGATGCAGGTACTGAAAAGTTATGAAGCCCGTTTTCAGCGTTTCTTTTGCGCTCCGCCGCGTAGAGTCGTGAATCTCCGACTATGCGCTCATCAAAACCCCAGCTCAGAAGCTTGGGCACAAACCGTCACGCACCGTATACTCGGCTGATGGTGAAAGAAACGCTGAAAACGGGCTTCATAACTTTCCGGCTCGCTGATCGGACGGCAAAAAGCGCCCGGCCCCGCCGTGATGACGAGACCGGGCGCTGCGAATCGACTGTCGTCGCTCCGTCGAATGGCTGTTACCTACCCTGAGCGCGGCTCTCCTCGTAGAACTCCACGAGATGCTTCTGCACGTCGTAGGGAACCTGCTCGTAGCCGGCGGGCTCCATGGTGAAGTCGCCCGTGCCGCGAGTGAGGGAGCGCAGGCGGGTGGCGTAGTCCACGAGCTCGGCGTAGGGCACGGTGGCGGTGACCACGGTGTTGCCGCGATCATCGGTGTCCATGCCGGTCACGCGGCCGCGGCTGGCGGACACGTCCCCCATCACGGCGCCGGCGTAGCTCTCAGGGATGGTGACGGTGATGTTCTCCATGGGCTCGAGCACCACGGGATCGGCCTCGGAGCAAGCCTTCTTGAGCGCGATGCGCGCGGCGGCGCGGAAGGCCATCTCGTTGGAGTCGACCGGGTGATAAGAACCGTCGTAGCAGGCGACGCGGATGCCCGTGAGCGGGTAGCCGGCGATGACGCCTTCCTTCATGGTCTCCTGGACGCCCTTGTCCACGGCGGGGATGAGGGCACGCGGGATGCGGCCGCCTACGACCTCATCGACAAACTCGTAGTCGCCGTCGGTCAGCGGCTCGACGCGCAGGTAGCAATCGCCGAACTGGCCGGCGCCACCGGTCTGCTTCTTGTGGCGGCCCTGGGCGCTCGCCACGCGGCGGATCGTCTCGCGATACGGGATGCGGATGGGCACGATGTGCGCCTCGACCTTCGTGCGCTCCTCCAGGCGGTTGAGCAGCACGGACACCTGGGCCTCGCCCACGGCGGAGATGATGGTCTGGCCGGTCTCCTCGTCGCGCTCGATCTTCATGGTCGGGTCGGCCTCGCACGCCTTGTCGATGAACGTGAAGAGCTTGTCCTCCTCGCTGCGGTTTACGGCCTCGATGGCGATGCGGTACTGGCTGTTGGGGAACTTGAACGCCGCGGCCTCGACCTTGCCGGAGACGGACAGGGTGTCGCCCGTGTCGGCGGAGATCTTGGTGGTGACGATGATGTCGCCGGCCTCGGCCATACCGACGTCGGTCATGTCGCGGCCGCACATGACGTACAGGTGCGCGAGGCGCTCGCTCTTGCGGGTGCGGGCATTCACGAGCTCGATGCCGGGGGTGAGCGTGCCGGTCAGGACCTTGAGGAAGGAGATGCGGCCCTGCTGGGCGTCGTTCAGGGTCTTGAAGACGAAGGCGACGGGACGATCGTCCTCAGCGGAGATCTTGAGCGTATCGCCGTCCATGAGGGGCATCTCGCCGTAGTCGGTGGGCTTGGGGAAGTAGGTGGCGATGTCGTCCATGACGGAGTGGATGCCGAGCTCCTTGGTGCAGGAGCCGACGAACACGGGGACGAACAGGCGCTCGGCGATGGCCTTGGACAGCAGGCCCTCGACCTCTTCCTGGGTGAGCGGCTCGCCCTCGAGGTACTTCATCATGAGCTCGTCGTCGGCCTCGGCCACAGCCTCGCAGAGCTGCTCGCGGGCGGCCTCGGCGGCTGCCTTGTACTCATCGGGGATGTCGTACTCGGTCTGCGTGGTGCCCTCGCAGTGGCGCGCCTTCATGCGCACGACGTCAATGACGCCCTCGAAGGCCTCACCGGTGCCCCACGGCAGGGTCACGGCGCCCAGACGCATGCCGAAGCGCTCGCGCAGCTGCTCCATGCAGGTGTCGTAATCGGCGGTGTCCTTGTCGATGCGATTGATGAAGACGGCACGGGCAAGGCGCAGGTCCTCGGCCGCGTACCACAGCTTCACGGTCGTGGGCTGCGGGCCCTCAGAAGCGTCGACCACGAAGAGCGCCGTCTCGCTGACGGCCATGGCCGCGTACGCGTCGCCGATGAAGTCGGGGTAGCAGGGGGCGTCAAGCACGTTGATGCGGGTGCCCTTCCAGTCGATCGGCGCGACGGAGGTCGAGATGGAGACGCCGCGCTTGACCTCCTCGGAGTCGTAATCGAGCGTGGGCTTCGTCCCCGCGTGACCGCCCAAGCGGGTGGTCTTGCCTGAAAGATGCAGCATCGATTCTGCCAGGGAGGTCTTTCCTACTCCTCCCTGGCCAACCAAGACGACGTTCCTCACATTGCCGGTTTTCGGTGCACCCATGATGACCATCCTTTCTGCGGCACGTGCCGCCGGGTTCATACGGAGGTGGAAGCGGGGCGTCGCGTGCTTCGCGCGGACCGTGCCGCCCCGAGTCGCAGGGGCTTGCGCGCGGGCGATGACCTCGCTCCCCTTCCGCATAACAGCCGTATGCATCGAGCCTACCCCGGCAGGCGGGTGGACATAACGGCCTTTCGACAGACGGTGCACTGCAGTGCGGCAAAGGGCGAAATCGGAACAGGGGTTTTAAGCGAAGCGACAAGAATGAACCTGGCACCATCCTGTCGCTTTCCGTCGCATGCTACAATCGGCGATGCATTGATATATGGCCAGATGGATGGTGCGGAGACGCACGGCGGCGGCCGAGCCGACGCCAGGGGAACGGGGTGCGATACCCCGGCTGTACCAGCAACCGTGAGTCCAGGACCGCGAGCACGCTCCCGCAGATCGGGCGGGCGCACGCGGCAACGGGGACGAGCCGGATCGCCTCTCCATCGAACAAGGCCCTGGAGAGAAAGGCATACCCATGCTCAACCGAATCGCCCAGCTTCTGCCCTCCCGCTCGTCGCGTCGCGCGCTTGCGACCGTCGGCCTGACGCTCGCCCTTATCGTGGGCGCGCTCGGCGGCTGCACGCAGACCGTCGAGACCACCGACACCGGCTCTGCGGCCGGCTCCGTCGCCGCTGCCGCCCCTGCCGGGTCCGCCACCACGGGTGCCGCGGCGTCCGATGACCAGCAGATCGCCGTCCAGGTGGTCGTCGACTCCAGCGCGGCCGATGGCAGCGTGAGCTACGACGGCACCGTGGAGCTTGCCGAGGGTGCCACCGTTCTGGACGCCATCGAGGCCACCGGCCTTGAGCTCGACGTGCAGGATTCCGAGTACGGCGCGTTCGTGAACGCCATCGGCGGCCTTGCCACCGGCGACGCCGGCGACGCGAGCGGCTGGGGCTACGACCTCAACGGCGAGATGGTCATGGAATCCGCCGACGTGGCGACCGTGGCCGACGGCGACGTCCTCACCTGGACCTACCTGGTCTAGCGGATACACATCGCACGCAGGCGGGCCCGCACGCGGCGCCCGCCTTCTTTTTACCGCCGTCTCACATCGGATCGCAGTATGAACCGCTCGCAGCACAACCCGTTTTCCGCCTACCACCCCGCCGTCGCCCTCACCTACCTGGCGTGCGCGGCCGGGTTCGCCATGGCTGCCATGCAACCGGTGTATGCGGGCTTTTCGCTTGCGGGAGCGCTCGTATGCGCCGCGTGCGTGCGGGGCGCGGAAAGCCTGCGCCGCATGGCGTGGCTGGCGGTTCTCGTTCTGGTGGTCACCGTCGCGAACATGCTGTTCATCAGCGAAGGGGCCACGACGCTGTTCACGCTGGGATCCCGCGCCTTCACCCTGGAGGCCCTGCTGTACGGGCTGTGCTCCGGCATCATGTTCGCAGCCGTGTTCCTGTGGATGGCGAGCTACGCCGCCTGCATGGACAGCGCCGCCACCATGGAGCTGCTGGGACGCGCGATGCCCACTGTTTCCCTGATGATCTCGCAGGTCATGCGGCTGGTTCCGCAGTTTGCACGGCGCGGCCGCACGGTGGCCGCAGCGCTTGCCGCCACGCCCGCCGCGGCTCCGCGGGGAGCGCGCGAGCACACCGCGGGCAGCCTGCGCACGGTTTCGGTCCTTATGGGTTGGGGCCTCGAGGACAGCCTTGTCCGAGCGGACTCCATGCGCGCCCGTGGGTACGCCTGTGGCGCAACCCGAACGACCTACCGGCGCTGCCGTATGCGGCGCGCCGATGCGATCGCGCTCGCGATCGTCATCGTGCTCGCGGCGGTGAACATCCCGCTTGCCGCTCTCGCCTGCTCGCAGTACAGCTTCTACCCCGCCCTCCCGCGCCTCGTGGCATGGTGGGGATACCTGCCATACGCTGCGCTTATGCTGCTACCGGCAGCGCTTGCCCTTCGGGAGTGGTGGCTATGGCGCGCCTAGGGGTCTTCGAACAGCAGCAGGCCACCAGGTGCGGCGCGTCGCCCATCGTGAGCATCCGCGACTTCTCCTTCGCATACCCCGGTAGCGAGGGCGATCCTGTGCTCGACGAGATTTCGCTCGACGTGGCACCGGGTGCGTTCTGCGTCGTCACCGGACCGACCGGCTGCGGCAAGACCACGCTGCTGCGCTGCCTCAAGCCCGAGCTTGCGCCCGCAGGCATCCGCCGTGGCAGCATCGAGGTGCTGGGCTGCGAGCCCACGGTGGGCGGCGGTCAGGCCGGCACCATGGACCCGCGCCGCTCCGCCACCGACATCGGCATCGTCATGCAGGATCCTGCTGCTCAGATCGTGTGCGACACGGTCTGGCACGAACTCGCCTTCGGACTCGAGAGCATCGGCATGCCGCAGCCCGAGATGCGCCGCCGCATCGCGGAGGTCGCTCATTTCTTTGGCATCGAGCCCATCCTGCATGCCTCAACCGACGCCCTTTCCGGCGGCCAGCAGCAGCTCGTGAACCTCGCCGCTGTGCTTGCGCTGCGCCCGCGCCTCATCGTGCTCGACGAGCCGACCGCGCAGCTCGACCCCAACGCACGCCGCCAGTTCCTTTTCCTGCTGGGACGCGTGAACCGCGAGCTCGGCATCACGGTCATCATGTCAACCCATCTTCCCGAGGCGACCGAACCCTATGCCACGCAGGCGCTTGAGCTTGGAGATCCCGTTCCCGCCGCGGAGCGCACGAAGCTTGCCGCACAGCTTGCGCCGCGTTGGAACGCCTGGGAGCAGCGTCATGGGAGCGCTCGGGCCGATGCGGATTTGCTCGCCGTTGCCGCCCGCGACCTGCACCTTCGATACGATCGGGGCGCACCGGAGGTGCTGCGTGGCGTGGACATCGCCATCGAGCGTGGCTGCGTTCATGCGATCGTGGGCGGCAACGGATGTGGCAAGTCGACGCTGCTCAAGGCGCTCGCCGGCATTTTGCGTCCTCAGCGTGGGCGCGTGGATAACGCCTGCGCTGCGCGCCAGGCTTACCTGCCGCAGGACCCCAAGACCCTGCTGGTGTGCGACACCGTTGCCGAGGAGCTGTCCGAATGGCAGGCGCGCGTCGGGTACCGCTCAGACGACGTGCGCCGCTTGACCGCGCGGCTTGGCCTTTCCGGTCTCGACGAGCAGCACCCCCTTGACCTCTCCGGCGGGCAGCAGCAGAAGCTTGCGTTGGCAAAGCTGCTGTTCTGCGACCCCGAGCTGCTCTTTTTGGACGAGCCGACCAAGGGTTTGGACCCTGCCGGCACTGCCGAGGTCATCCACATCCTGCGCAGCCTTGCGGATGAAGGACGTGCCGTGGTTCTCGTGACACACGACCTCGACGTCGCGTTTGCCGTGGCCGATGAGGTATCGCTGCTCTTCGACGGGGAGGTCGCCTGCACGGAGCCGGTGCGCACCTTCTTCGAGCGCAGCCTGCTCTACCGGCCGCACGACCGTGCGCGCCTGTATGGGGAGCTGCTCGAGCGGGGCGACGGGGAGAAGGCCTCGGGTACGCTGGATGGGGACGATTCGCGCCCGTCGCACGGCGCCGAGACGCCGACGGTTCAGCCTGCACCAGACCGTTCCGACACGGTTTGTCCCAAGCCGCAGCGCCGCGGATCCCTCCTCGTGGAGGCGCTGGCGCTGACAGCCGTCCCCATCGCGCTCGTCGCCGCGGGGCTCACCGGGTTCTCCCAAACAGCCCTGCTCTCGTTTGCCGTGGTCATCGCGGCGCTTGCGGTCTTTTTCACCTCGTATGAAAAGGGCGGGGCTCGGCTGCGCGAGGTCATGCCCACCGTGGTGCTTGCGGCGCTTGCTGCCGCCGGCCGCATCCTGTTCGCCGCCGTCCCAAGCGTCAAACCGGTAAGCGCCATCGCCATCATCGCAGGCGTTGCCCTGGGGCGGCGCAGCGGTTTCATGGTCGGCGCGCTGGCGGCTCTGGTCTCGAACTTCTTCTTTGGGCAGGGCCCCTGGACGCCCTGGCAGATGTACGCCTGGGGCCTCGTGGGCTACGGCGCCGGCGCGCTTGCGCAAACGGGGCTGTTTGGAAGCGAGGGCAGCGGCCTTCGCAGCCGCCTGGGAGGCATCGCGCTTCTGGTTTATGGCTTCATCTCGTCGGTCGCCTACGGATGGATCTTGAACGCCTGGTCCGTACTGGGCTTCCTTCACACGGGTCTGGGCTTCAACCTGCTTGCGGTCTACGCCGCGTCGCTTCCCTTCGACATCGCCCACGGTGTGGCGACCGTCGTGTTCCTCGCCGCCCTGTACGTCCCCTGGCGCCGCAAACTCAAGCGCATCCTCGGCTGACAAGAAGGGACCAGGTGCAAACTTGTCGCCCATGGCACCTTCTGGCTACGTCCCCAAAGACGCCAAAGGTGCGAATCCCGGTCGGTTGACGGAATCCACCCCTGGGCGACAAGTTTGCACCTGGCCCCTTCTTGTCGGTTGTCAGACGGTGACCTCGGGCATGAGCTCCTCGCTCATCACCGAGAGCATCTCCTCGAACTTCGCGAGGTCGTCCTCGGAGAAGCGCTCCTTGATGCGCGCCATGACATCGTGGATGTAATGCGAGCTGATGCTGTAGTAGTCGAGGTACTTCTGGGTCGGACGCAGGTGGTACTCGCGGCCGTCGCTTTCCGATTGGACCTTCTCCACATAGCCCTTGCGGATCAGGCTGCCGATCTTGTACGCCGCGTTCGAGGACGAGATGCGCATGAAGTCGGCAAACTCGTGCACGGTGGGCGATCCCAGCGCGTGGATCGCCTCCATCGCGAACGCCTCCACCGTGGTGAGGCTCGCCTCGCGGTTCTGGAACCGGGCGAAGGTCTCCTGGTAGAAGTGGAGTTTGAACTTGTCGTACACGCTCTCGAACATTTCTTCCAACTTTTGATGGTCCTCGGCGGCACTCATCTGAGCGCCTCCGCTACTGGTTGTCGGCGGAGCCCAGCGCGAGCGTCAGCGTCGCGGAGCAGGCCACCTTGCCGTCGACGCGCGCCTCCGCGTCGACGAAGGCGAAGGAGCCGCGGACGCGGGTGATATGGCTCTCGAGCTCAAGCACGTCGCCGGGGCGCACCTGGGAGCGGAACTTGGCGTCCTTGATGGCGGCGAAGAAGCCGAGCTTGCCGCGATTCTCGGGCAGCGACAGCATGGCGACGGCCGCCACCTGGGCCAGCGCCTCGACGATGAGTACGCCGGGTAGCACGTGGTACTGCGGGAAATGGCCGCAGAACACCGGGCTCATATTGCTCACGCACAGGCGGCCGCGGGCCCAGGAGCCCTCCTCGCCGTCCTCGATGCGGTCGATGAGCGCGAACGGATAGCGGTGCGGAAGGATCTCCGCGATCTGATTCGAATCGAGCTGCATGGAAATCACCTAGCCATTCCACTTCTTGAGCAGGACGCACGCGTTGTGGCCGCCGAAGCCGAGCGAATTGGACAGCGCGTACTCGATGTCGGCGGCACGGCCCTCGTTGGGCACGCAGTCGAGGTCGCACGCCGGGTCGGGCTCGACGTAGCCGATGGTCGGCGGCAGGAACTGGTCGCGCAGGGCAAGGGCGGTGAAGATGGCCTCGACCGCACCGGCAGCGCCCAGCATATGGCCGGTCATGGACTTGGTAGAGGAGACGGCCATGTCGTAGGCGTGATCGCCGAAGACGGTCTTGATGGCAGCCGTCTCGCCCTTGTCGTTGAGCGGCGTGGAGGTGCCGTGCGCGTTGATGTAGCCCACGGCCTCGGGCGCGACACCGCCGGCGTCGGACAGGGCCTGGGCCATGGCGCGGGCGCCGCCCTCGCCGTCGGGCGCGGGAGCGGTGATGTGGTACGCGTCGCAGGTCACGCCGTAGCCGACGACCTCGGCGATGATGTTGGCGCCGCGGGCCTGGGCATGCTCAAGCTCCTCGAGCACGAGCATGCCGGCGCCCTCGCCCATCACGAAGCCGCTGCGGCGAGCGTCGAAGGGCATGGAGGCGCAGGTGGGGTCGTCACCCGTGTGCAGGGCGCGCATGGTGGTGAAGCCGCCGATGGACAGCGGGGTGATGGCCGCCTCGGTGCCGCCGGTGAGCATGACGTCGGCATAGCCGTCACGGATGTGGCGGAAGGCATCGCCCACGGCGTTGGAGCCGCCGGCGCAGGCGGTCACCGGGCAGGTGCACATGCCCTTGAAGCCGAACTCGATGGCGACCTCGCCGGCAGCCATGTTGGAGATGCCCATGGGGATGTAGAAGGGCGAGCAGCGATCGAAGCCGCGCTTCAGGCAGCTGGTCTGCTGGTTCTCGGTCTCGCGGACGCCGCCGATGCCGGAGGACACGATGACACCGGCGCGGGTGAGGTCCTCGGCCTCGAGGTCAAGACCGCTCTGGGCGATGGCCTCGCGGGCCGCGACGAGCGCGAACTGGGTGAAGCGGGACTTGTGCTTGGCCTCGGGCGCGCTGAAGTGGTCCTTGGGCTCGAAGTCCTTGACCTCGGCCGCGATCTTGACCTTCTGCGCGCTCGCATCGAACTGCGTGATGGGGGCGATGCCGAGCTTGCCGGCGCGGGCGGCATCCCAGCTCTCGGTCGCGGTGTTGCCGATGGGCGTCAGCGCGCCCAAGCCGGTGATCACAACCCTGCGTTTGCTCATATATCTCATCCTTTCGCCAATATAGGGCGGGTTACGTTTTGGTTCGGCGTGAAATAACCTCTAGGGTTTTTTCACCCTTGTAGGTGGAGTACTCAGTCAGCGAGCGGGCAGCTGGCGAGGCGAGGTGGCCTGAACGAGGAGGGCATAGGCCTTAGGGCCATGCCCAACGAGTGAGGGCCAGATCGCCCGCCAGATGACCGCGCAGCGTCAGGCTATGTAAGGGAAAAGGCAAAGCCTTTTCCCTTACATAGCCATACCGCCGTCGACGGCAAGCACCTGGCCGGTGATGTAGGCAGCCTCGTCGGACACCAGGAAGGCCACGGCGTGCGCCACGTCCTCGGGCTTGCCGGCGCGGGCGGCCGGGATCGCGGAGCACATGGCCTGCTGGGCAGCCTCGGGCATGGCGGCGGTCATATCGGTCTCGATGTAGCCGGGCGCCACGGCGTTCACGCGGATGCCGACGCTCGCGACCTCGCGGGCAACGGACTTCGTCATGCCGATGAGGCCCGCCTTGCTGGCCGCGTAGTTGGCCTGGCCGGCGTTGCCCATGATGCCCACAACGCTCGCCATGTTGACGATGGCGCCGCCCTTGGCGCGCATCATGGGGCGCAGCACGGCCTTGGTCATAAGGAAGGCGCCCTTGAGGTTCGTGGCGATGACGGCGTCGAAGTCCTCCTCGCTCATGCGGGCGGCCAGCTTGTCGCGGGTGATGCCGGCGTTGTTGACGAGGATGTCCACACCGCCGAGCTCCTTGGCGGCCTCGACGAGCTCCTTGGCGGAGTCGGCGGAGGTCACATCGCCCTGGACGGCGCGGGCGGTCGCGCCCGTCTCCTCCACGAGCTTGACGGTCTCCTCGGCAGCGGTGGCGTTGCCAGCGTAGGAAAACACGATGTTGGCGCCGCGGCGGGCGAGCTCAAGGCAGATGGCGCGGCCGATGCCGCGGCTGCCACCGGTAACGATGGCGGTCTTGCCGGTCAGATCCATGGGTTATCCCTCCTGGGTTTCGGTCAGCTTCTGCAGGTCCTCGACGGTCTCGACGGGCGTGCAGGCGATCTCCTTGACGGTCTTGCGCACCAGGCCGGACAGAACCTTGCCCGGGCCGATCTCGACGATGCGGTCGACGCCCAGCTCGGCCAGGCGGCAGATGGTGTCCTCCATGCGAACGGAGGACTGCACCTGGCGCTCGAGCAGGCTCACGATGTCGTCGCCCTCGCCCATCTCGCGGCCGAGCGTGTTGAAGAGCACGGGCACGCGCATCTCGCCCAGCTCAAGGCCGGAAAGGCGGTCGCGCAGGGCGTCGCCGGCGGGCTTGAGCAGCGAGGTATGGAACGGGCCGCTCACCTTCAGCGGGATGCAGCGGCGGGCGCCGGCCTCCTTGGCGGCGGCAGCGGCGGCCTCGACGGGCGCGCGGTCGCCGGCGATGACGATCTGACCGGGGCAGTTGTAGTTGGAGACCTCGACGGTCGTGCCCTCGGCGGCGTCGGCAGCAGCAGCGGCCACAACGGACTCCACGGTCTCGCGGTCAAGGCCCAGGATGGAAATCATCGCGGTATCGCGGCCGGCGGCAGCGCTTGCCATGGCGGCGCCGCGGAAGGCGGCGAGCTTCACGGCCTCGACGGGCTCGAACACGCCGGCGGCAGCCAGCGCGGAGTACTCGCCGAGCGACAGGCCCGCGACGTAATCGGGAGCGATGCCGCACTCGGCAAGCACGGCCGTCATGCCGCAGGCGAAAGCCACCATGCAGGGCTGGGTGTACTCGGTGAGGTTCAGCTGGTCGTCGGGACCCTCGAACATAAGGGTCTTGAGATCGAAGTCCACCGCGGCGTCAGCAGCGTCGATGACCTGCGCGAACGTCGGATGGGCCTCGTACATGTCGCGGCCCATGCCCGCATGCTGCGAGCCCTGGCCGGCGTAGAGGAACGCGGTTGCCATGGATTTACGCCTCCAGTCCGTCGATCACGGTCTTGCAGCCGGCCATCATGTCCTCGAAGATGGCGCGCAGCGGACGGATCTCGTGCACCATGCCGGCCACCTGGCCGCACATGAAGCTGCCGGTGTCGACGTCGCCGTCGAGCACGGCACGGCGCAGGCTGCCGAGCGTCAGGGCCTCAAGCTCGTCGCGCTTGGTGTTCTGCTGCTCGAGTTCGAGATACTTCTTGGTCATCTTGTTCTTGAGGCAGCGGACCGGGGCGCCGGCGGGACGGCCGGTCACGACGGTGTCGTTCACGCCGGCCTTGACGACCTTGTCCTTGTAGTTGGCGTGGATGGGGCACTCCTCGCTCGCGAGCAGGCAGGTGCCCACCTGGACGCCGCAGGCGCCGAGCGCGAAGGCGGCGGCCATGCCACGGCCGTCGGCGATGCCGCCGGCGGCGACCACGGGCAGGTCGACGGTGTCGACCACGGCGGGCACGAGCGCCATCGTGGTGGCCTCGCCCACGTGGCCGCCGGACTCGGTGCCCTCGGCGATGATGCCGTCGATGTCGAGGCGCGCGAGGCGTTTGGCGAGAATCGGCGCGGCGACAACCGGGAAGATGCGGATGCCGGCCTCCTTGAAGGCCTCGACGTACTTGGCGGGGTTGCCGGCGCCGGTGGTGACGACCTGTACGCCCTCCTCCACGACGACCTTGGCGCAGTCGTCGATATGCGGGTTCATGAGCATGAGGTTGACGCCGAAGGGCTTGTCGGTCAGCTCTTTGGCGCGGCGAATCTGGGCGCGCAGGCTCTCGCCGTCAAGACCGCCGCCGGCCACGAGACCGAGCGCGCCGGCGTTGGAGCAGGCCGCGGCGAACTCGCCGGTGGCGATATTGGCCATGCCGCCCTGGATGATGGGGAACTCGGTTCCCAGAATCTCGTTCAGCTTCTTCATATCTTCAAGCATTCCTTTCTTATGACAGTGGGAACCGTCCTAGCTGTCATGGTTGGCATTTCATGACAGCGGGAACCGTCCTAACTGTCAGGTTTAGGCGAATTCGGCGAGGGCGCCGGCCCAGGTGAGGCCTGCGCCGAAGCCTGCCATGAGCACGCGGCTGCCGGAGCCGAGCTTGCCCGCGTGGACCAGCTCGTCAAGCAGGATGGGCACGCTGCCGGCCGACGTGTTGCCGGTGTGGTCGATGTTGCCCTCGCACTTGGCCGGGTCGAGACCGAGCTTTTTCACGGAGTAGTCGACGATGCGCTTGTTGGCCTGGTGGTACACGAAGCGGTCGACCTCATCGGCGGAGATGCCCGCACGCTCGAGCACCTCGGTGGTGCAGCGGGGCATGACCTCGGTGGCGAAGCGGAACACCGCGCGGCCGTCCATATGCAGGTACGACGGGTCGTCGCAGCCCACACCGGGGGCGTACAGCGAGGTGTCGTCGCCACGCGAGCCCCAGACAGCGTGCAGCTCAGGGTAGCCCTCGGCGCGCTCGAGCACCGCCGCGCCCGCGCCGTCGCCAAAGAGCACGCAGGTCGTGCGGTCGGTGAAATCCATGACGCGCGAGAGCGTATCGGCGCCCACGACGAGCGCGTAGGGGCGCGCAGCGCCGGGCAGCAGGCACTCGGCCACATGCAGGCCGTACACGAAGCCGGCGCACGCGGCGTTCAGGTCGAAGCAGAGCGTATCCTCCGGCATGCCCAGATCTGCCTGCAGCAGGCAGGCGGCCGACGGGGTGCACGTATCGGCCGTGAACGTGGCCACGAGGCACACACCGACCTGCGCGGGCTCAATGCCCGCCGCCTCGAGCGCACGCGCAGCGGCGTCGCGCACCAGGGTGCGGTGGCTCTCGCCCACTTCCGCATCGCAGTAGCGCCGCGAACGGATGCCGGTGCGCGTGGAGATCCACTCGTCGGAGGTCTCCACGATCTTGGCCATATCGTCGTTGGTCATCACGCGGCTGGGTACGGCCGACCCGGTGCCGAGGATCTTGACGCCCATCATATGCGGCCTCGCTTCACGGCGGTGGAACCCATGGCGCGGAACTTGCGGTAGCGGTCGTTCACGAGCGCGTTCGGGCTCATCTTGGAAAGTGCTTCCAGCTCGCGGGTGAGCTGGGTGTCGAGCACCTGGAAGAGCGCGGCGGAGTTCTCGTGCGCGCCGCCGGCGGGCTCGGGGATGATGCCGTCGATGACGCCGAGCTCCAGCAGGTCGTCGGCGGTGAGCTTCATGACCTCGCAGGCCTCATCGGCACGGCTCGAGTCCTTCCACAGGATGGACGCGAAGCCCTCGGGCGAAAGCACGGAGTACACGGCGTTCTCGAGCATGATCACGCGGTTGCCCACGGCGAGCGCCAGCGCGCCGCCGGAGCCGCCCTCGCCGCAGATCACGGAGATGACGGGCACGGTGAGCGAGCTCATGAGCTCGATGGAGCGGGCGATGGCCTCGCCCTGGCCGTGCTCCTCGGCCTCCATACCGGGGTAGGCGCCGGAGGTGTCGACAAAGGTGAAGATGGGGCGGCCGAACTTCTCGGCGGCGCGCATGATGCGCTGCGCCTTGCGGTAGCCCTCGGGCGAGGCCATGCCGAAGTTGCAGGCCACGCGCTCCTCGATGTCGGCGCCCTTGCGGTTGCCGATCACGGTGACCGGGCGGCCGTGGAACAGGGCGATGCCGCCCATGATGCTGGGGTCGTCGGTGCTGTTGAGGTCGCCGCGCTGCTCGAAGAAATCGGTGAACAGGGCGTCGACGATCTGCGCCACGCCGGGGCGACCGGGGTGACGGGCGATGGCCACGCGCTGCGCGGCGGTCAGGACGTCAACGGTGACGGACAGGTTATCCGACATGCTCGCTGCCCCCCTTTCCATGAAGCACAAGCAGGCGAATCAGGGTCGAGCGCATGCGGGCGCGCGGCACCACGGCGTCGATGAAGCCGTGCTCGAGCTGGAACTCGGCGCTCTGGAAGCCCTCGGGGAGCTTCTGGCCGATGGTCTGCTCGATCACGCGCGGGCCGGCGAAGCCCACGAGCGCGCCGGGCTCGGCCAGATGGATGTCGCCCAGGCTGGCGAAGCTCGCGGTTACGCCACCCGTCGTGGGGTTGGTGAACACCGAGATGTACAGGCCGCCCTTATCGGAGAAGCGCTGGATAGCCGCGGAGGTCTTGGCCATCTGCATGAGCGAGATGATGCCCTCCTGCATGCGGGCGCCGCCGCTCGCGGAGAACACGATGAGCGGCAGGTGCTGCTTGGTGGCGCGCTCGATGAGGCGGGTGAGCTTCTCGCCCACCACGGCGCCCATGCTCGCCATGAGGAAGCGCGTGTCGAGCGCGGCGATGGCCACGCGCACGCCGCCAATCTTGGCGATGGCGGTCACGATGGCATCGCCCTGATGCGTCTTGGCGCGCAGCTTCGCGAGCTTCTCGGGGTAGTCGGGGAAATCGAGCGGGTCGGTGGAGACCAGCGCGGCGTCGAGCTCGCGGAACTGGCCGTCGTCGACGAGCATCTTGATGCGGTCGCGCGCCGGAACGGCGAAATGATGGCCGCAGTAGGGGCACACGAACTGGTTGTCCGCCAGGTCGCCGTCGTTCAGGGCGCGGCCGCAGCTGGGGCACGTCCGCTCCTCGACAGCAGGCGCCGTGCCCTGCTGGCGCATCTTCTTGAGCGCGAGCAGGCGGTTGCGGCGCTCGGCAAGGATTCCCGCCATGCGTTACGCCTCCTTCGCGGTGTCGGAAGCGGCATCGTCGGCGACGTTCGTCCACGCCAGCAGCGTGTCGAGGTTCTCGTCGATAAACGAGGTGTTGTACGTCGCGCGGATGAAGCCGGGGTGGTACATGATCTGATGGAGGACGTCGATGTTGGTCTTGGGGCCGTCGATGACGAACTCCTCGAGGCAGCGGCGCATGCGGCGCAGCGCCTCGAGGCGCGTGGGCGCCCACACGATGAGCTTCGCGGCGAGCGAGTCGTAGTAGGGCGGCAGCTCGCAGCCCGCGTACAGGCCGGTGTCGACGCGCACGCCGTAGCCGCCGGGGATGTGGACGAAGTCGACCATGCCGGGCGACGGCATGAAGCCGTGCGCCGGGTCCTCCGCGTTGACGCGGCACTCGATGGCGTGGCCGCGCAGCTGGATGTCGTCCTGCGTGAACGAAAGCGAGAGACCGGAAGCCACGCGCAGCTGCTCGCGCACGAGATCGACGCCCGTCACGCACTCGGTGATGGGATGCTCGACCTGGATACGGGTGTTCATCTCAATGAAGTAGAACTCACCGGAGGGATCGAGCACGAACTCGATGGTGCCGGCGTTCACGTAGCCAGCCGCGCGGGCGGCGGCCACGGCGGCCTCTCCCATGCGCTGGCGCAGCTCCGGGGTGAGCACGCGCGAGGGGGTCTCCTCGATCATCTTCTGGCCGCGGCGCTGGATGGAGCAGTCGCGCTCGCCCAGCTGGACCACGTTGCCCTGCGCATCGGCCATGATCTGGAACTCGATGTGATGCGGGTTGAGCACGAGCTTCTCGAGGTACATCTCGTCGTCGTTGAAGCAGGCGCGTGCCTCGGCGCGGGCCTCCTCAAAGAGGTCCTCGAACTGGTTCGGGTCGAAGACCTTGCGCATGCCGCGGCCGCCACCGCCGGCAGCAGCCTTGATGAGCACGGGATAGCCGATCTCGTCGGCGACGCGCTTGGCCTCGGCTACATCCTTCACGGAGCCGTCGGAGCCGGGCACCACGGGCACGCCGGCACCCTTCATGAGCTCGCGCGCGGCGGCCTTGTTGCCCATCGTGCGGATAACGTCGCCCGAGGGGCCGATCCAGGTGATGCCGTTCTTCTCGCACTCATCGGCGAACTCGGCGTTCTCGGACAAAAAGCCGTAGCCGGGGTGGATCGCGTCGCAGTGCGCGGCCTTGGCCACGGTGAGCAGCGCCTTGGTGTCGAGATAGCTCTGCGCGGAGGGCGCGGGGCCGATGCAGTAGGCGTGCTCGGCGAGCTGCACGTGCAGCGCCTCGCGGTCGGCCTCGGAGTACACGACCACCGGCTCGATGTCGAGCTCGCGGCACGCGCGGAAGACGCGCACGGCGATCTCGCCGCGGTTGGCGATAAGGATTCGCTTGAACATGGGGCGCCGCCTTTAAGCCTCGTGGTAGCGGATCAGCGGGGCGCCGAAGGACACGAGCTCGCCGTCGGTGGCCATGATCTCGTCGATCACGCAGTCGCACGGGGCGGTGACCTCGCTCATCATCTTCATAGCCTCGAGCAGGCAGACGGTATCGCCCTTCTTCACGTGGTCGCCGGGCTGGACATAGGGGTCCTTATCGGGCGAGGGGGCGACGTAGAACGTGCCCACGAGCGGAGCGGTGATGCAGGGGCCGTCAGCCGCGGGAGCCTCATCGGCAGCAGGCGCGGCAGCCGGGGCAGCGGCGGCAGCTGCGGGGGCAGCCGGGGCAGCGGCGGGCGCCGGAGCCGCGGCGGCGGGGGCGGTCATCGGCATGGGCGGCACGGGGCCGCAGCCGGGCTTCTCGAGCTCGATGGTTGTATCGCCGCTCGTGATCTTCATGCGGCCGATGCCGCTCGTATCAAAACGACCCATGAGGTCGATGATGTCCTGAGTCTTCATAGCCATGTGCATGAACCTCCTTGTCTACCAGGGAAACACTGGTCGTTTGCCTCTCATGTCCACTTTCAAGACGGAGATGTTTTAGGACATTCGGGAGAGCTGCCCGCGAGAGCCAATCGATCGGTGCTTCCCTCGATGCGTGCTGCATAAAGAGAAGCCGGGCAGGACGCGCGGCCCTGCCCGGCTACTGGCTCGGATGTGTTACTGAGCCTTGTTCTCCAGGTAGTCGGCCAGATCGCCAACGGTCTTGAACTGGTCGAGCTCAGCGTCATCGATCTCGCAGTCGAAGGCCTCCTCGAGGGCCATGACGAGCTCCATGGCGGCCAGGGAGTCGGCGCCCAGATCCTCCTCGAGCTTGGCCTCGCGGGTGACCTTCTCAAGGTCGCAACCGACGGTCTCGGAGATGACCTCGCGCATCTTCTCGAAATCCATGACAACTCCTTTCCGAGTGCGTCATTCGTTCGCACTCGAATCCGAAGCGCGCGCTTTTCGCGCGCCCCTTGCGTGCAAAACTAGCTAAAGCATTTTAGTTAAAAGTTTTGAGATGTTGACGACGCAACATCCCTCCGCAGGAACTGCACAATAGCGCAAAATGGCAGGTCCATTGACAAGGGCGACAAGAAGGGGCCGGGTACAAACTTGTCGCCTAGGGACGGATCCCGTCGACCGAACGAAATCCGCCTAGGCGACAAGTTTGTACCCGGCCCCTTCTTGTCGGCAGTCGGCTACTCCGTGCGCAGGGCGATGACGGGGTCCTTCTTGGCGGCCATGCGGCTGGGGGCCACGCCCGCCACGAGCGAGAGCACGACCGAAATCACCACGAGCGCGATACCCGCGCCCACCGGCACGGCAGCCAGGTTGGCCACGTCCGCAACCTGCTCGATGATCATGTTCACCGGAATGTCCAGCAGCACCGTCACCAGAATGCCCAGCACGCCGGACACCAGGCCTATGATGAAGGTCTCGGCGGTGAAGATGCGGCTCACGTCGCGCTTGCTCGCGCCGATGGAGCGAAGGATGCCGATCTCCTTCGTGCGCTCGAGCACCGAGATGTAGGTGATGATGCCGATCATGATCGAGCTCACCACGAGCGAGATGGCCACGAAGGCGATCAGGATGTAGGTGATGGCGTTCACGATGTCCGTCACGCTCGACATGAGGGTGCCCACGATGTCGGTGTACTGGATCTCGGTCCCCTCGCCCGAGGCTGCGATATCGTCGTTGTACGACTCGATCAGGTTGTCGATATACTCCTTGGCCTCGAAGTCGTTCGGGTAGATGTTGATGGTGAACGGATCGTCCATGCTCGCGACACCCAGCTTCTCGAGGTTACCCTCGTAGGTCGCGTTGTCGGTCTGCTGCGCCATCTGGCGCGAGAACGCGCTGGCGATCTCGTCGTCGGAAAGGCCCTCGGCGCGCAGCTCGTCGATGTAGTCCTGCAGCTGCGACGCCTGGTCGGCGGGCATCTGGGCGATCAGGGCGTCGATGCCCTCCATGGTGAGCTCGTCGCTCGACGAATCGGAGAACGGCATGTCCGTGAAGATGTCGGTGCCCGGGTTGTCCTTCTGGGCGGCCACAGCTGCGCTGTCGTTGACGATCCCCACCAGGTGCTCCATGAGCTCGGGCGTATACAGGACGGCGCCCCAGTTGCTGCCGACGTCGCTATCCTCGCTCGGGCGCACGATGCCCACGACGCGGACTTCCTCCGCACCGTCCACGACATCGCGCAGGTAGTTCTCGTCGTCGGCCATGTCCTTCCACGTGCCGTCGTCCTGCTCGGCGTACTTGGAGCTCTCGGGCACCAGCTTGAACGTGAGGTCCATGAGCTCGTCGTAGGTGTAGCTCGTCTGCTCGACCTCGTCGACCTCCTTGCCGGCGATGACGTCGGCCATCATGCCGCGCAGGTCGGCCTGATCGAGCAGCCCCAGCGCGTAGAGCGTGTAGTCGGAGATGCGATCGTTGCGGTCCACGTAGATCACGACCTCGTCCCAGCTCTCGGGCATGCGGCCGGCGACCACGTCGTAGTCGCGCTCCCACAGGTCGCGGTTGGGAAGCAGCTCCGTCCACACGTCGTAGCTCGACCCGCTCGTTCCGGACATGGTGCTCATCATCTCGGTCTGCGTCGAGCCCATGGAGATACCGAGCGCATCCATGACGGTCGCGGGGTTCACCTGCACCGCGCCCTTCGAGGTGTCGGCCTTGTAGACATTCAGCGGCGTATCGTAGGTGTACTCGATGGACGTCACGTAGTCGTTGATGTCGCCGGGGTTCGAATCGAGCCACTCCTTGATGGCGCGCATGTCGTTCTCGTTGGCGCCGTCGGCGACACCCGTCACCATATCGGTCACAAGATCTTTCGACACGACATCGCCCGACGTGTTCTCCTCGGCGGCCTCCCCCGCCGTGCCCATCATCGAGGTCATCATGCTCGCGATGTCGATCGAGGTCTCCTGGATGGTCAGCGGGTAGTCGCCCATCGTGGATTCCTCGGTTTCGGCGATGTAGTTCTGCGCGCCGTCGGAAAGCGACAGGATGAGCGCGATGCCGATGATGCCGATCGAGCCGGCGAATGCCGTAAGGAAGGTGCGGCCCTTCTTGGTCATGAGGTTCGTGAACGACAGCGAGATGGCCGACAGATAGCTCATACCGCGCTTGCCCTTGCGCGCGTCGGCGACCGCATGGCTTTGGATCTGCTCCTCGGTGAGGAACTCAGTCGCGGGGTCGACCGGGTTGGTGTCGCTCGTGAGCAGGCCGTCTTTGATGCGGACGATGCGGTCGGAATACTCCTCGGCAAGCTGCGGGTTGTGCGTGACCATGATGACAAGGCGGTCGCGCGAGAGCTTCTTCAAGATCTCCATGACCTCGACCGAGGTGTCGGTGTCGAGCGCGCCCGTGGGCTCGTCGGCCAAGATGATCTCGGGATCGTTGACGATGGCACGGGCGATGGCCACGCGCTGCATCTGGCCGCCAGACAGCTGGTTGGGCTTCTTGTTCATCTGCTCGGCGAGCCCCACCTGCGCGAGCGCCTCCTCGGCGCGGCGTCGACGCTCGGCCTTGGGCGCACCGGAGAGCAGCAGGGCCATCTCGACGTTGGCGATGACGCTCTGGTGCGGAATGAGGTTGTAACTCTGGAAGACGAAACCGACCGAATGGTTGCGATAGGTGTCCCAGTCGCGGTCGAGGTAGCTTTTGGTGGAGCGTCCGTTGATGACCAGGTCGCCCCGGGTGTACTGATCCAGGCCGCCGATGATGTTGAGCAGCGTCGTCTTGCCGCAACCTGACTGGCCGAGGATGCTCACGAACTCCTGGTCGCGAAAGGTAACGGAGATTCCCTTGAGCGCGTGAACGACGGTGTCGCCCGACGGGTAGTCCTTGGTGATGTTCTTCAGCTCGAGCATGAATGCTTCCCCACAGCGTGTCTTTCGCGGTTCAATCTCACCTATCCTACCCCGTCCTCACCGGGCTAGTAGCAATTCCATGTATGTGCGCCCCATTATTAAGGTTGCACACGGCGTGCCCGGATGGCAGACTGCAGGTTGAACACGCCCGGATGTCCACTTTCAGGACGGAGATGTTTCCGGACATTCGGCGGCGCGAGCCGAATGTCCGGAAACATCTCCGTCCTGAAAGTGGACATCCTCAACGATTGGAAGCTCTATGGCTAAGCCGCGCGCCGCTGCAAAAAAGAAACGCCCCGTCGCCGACGGACCCTGCCCCGTCGCCGACGGACCCTGCCCCGTCATGCGAGAGTGCGGCGGCTGCACGTGGCTCGGCATGCCCTACCGCAAGCAGCTCGCGCGCAAGCAGCAGGCCATGGACGAGCTGTTCGCCCCGCTCATCGAGCGCTATCGCTGGGATGTCTCCCTCGATCCCGTGCAGGGCATGGGAGGATACGCCGGCGAGGGCTCGCTGCCTGCGCCGCGCGCGTTTCGCTACAAGGCCGTCACGCCGTTCGCCCCCGGCCCGCACGGGGCGGTGCGCTGCGGCTTCTTCGCCCGGGGAACGCACCGCATCGTGCCTGTCCCCGACTGCATCGTCGAGGCTCCGGGCGCGCGAGCCATCCTAAACGGCATCGCCCAGGCCGCCCGAGCCTGCCGCATCCCCGCCTACGACGAGGACGCGCGCCGCGGCCTCCTGCGCTACGCCGTGCTGCGCATGGGTTGGAAAACCGACGAGGCGATGCTCACAATCGTGACGAGCCAGCGCGACCTGCCGCGCTACCACGCGTTTCTCGAGGCGCTGCAGGGTATCGACCCCCGAATCACCACGATCGCCCAGAACGTCAACCCGCGCGTGACCAACGCCATCCTGGGTTCCGAGACGCATGTTCTCGCGGGCGAGGGACGCCTGCGCGACGGCCTTCTCGGCTGCTCGTTCGACATCTCCCCCACCGCCTTCTACCAAACGAATCCCGCCCAGACCGAGGTCCTCTACCAGCTCGCTATCGACGGCATGGCGCTGCACGACGGGGATGTCCTCATGGACGCCTACTGCGGCAGCGGCACCATCGGCCTCTGCGCGGTACGGGCGGCGCTCGACGCCGGGACCACGGTAAGGCTGCTCGGCGTGGAGAAGAACGCGGCGGGCATCGCGGATGCGAAGCGTAACGCCGCTTTGAACGATCTGGATGACGTGGCGAGTTTCGTGGCCGATGACGCGACCGCCTACATGCGGCGCGCGGCCGAGCGGGGCGAGAAGGTCGATGTCCTGTGCTTCGACCCGCCACGCGCAGGCTCCACGCCGGCGTGCCTCGATGCCGCATGCACCCTCGCGCCGCGGAGCATCGTCTACGTGAGCTGCAACCCGGTGACGCAGGTACGCGACATCGACCAACTGGCACGCGGCGGCTACCGCATGGTCCGCCTGACGCCGGTCGACATGTTCCCGCACACCGATCACGTGGAGACCGTCGCGGTGCTGGAGCGCACGTAACGCCCTCGCGCGGGCGGGCAGAAGCGCTCTGCGCCCTCCCGCTTAGAGCTTCACCTCGGGACCGAGCGTATAGTACACGTGCTCGCCGGCACAGCGGCGGCAATACGTATGGCCATCGCGCTCGACGCCGCGCCCATCGTGGACGCGCTCGCCGCACACCTCGCAGATCTGCGTCTTGCGCGGGCGCCCCGGCAGGTCGAACTCCTTGAAATCGGGAAGATCGACCTCATGCACGCAGAACAGCTCGGCATCGGATAGGCCGTTGAAGAACGCGAGCATCTCCTGCTTGTCGTGCGGTGCCTTGGGGACGTCGTTGCGCTGCGTGATGCGGATAGCGCGATCGGCCGCGATGTCGTAGAAGCTCGCCGCCATGATGCCGTAGTCGTACCACTTGAGTCGGCGTCGCCCCAGATGGCAGTTCGCAACCGATATCACGGCATCCGCCAGACAGCGGTCGCATTCGACGAAGGCGATAAGGTCGCGGTAGGTGTCCGCATCCTCGATGCCGAAATACGCCATGGCCAAACGGGCCATGCGCGTGCCGATAACCTGCCCGGCACACATATGGCCATGAAACGCCACGGCCCGCTGCAGGTCTTCCTCAAACGTGCGCTTGAGCATGTATCCTTCTCCTTGTCACGGTCGGATGTCCACTTTCAGGACGGAGATGTTTCCGGACATTCGCCGGGCGCGGGACCGCCGGCCTCTGCGGGGAGGTGGCCGGCGGTCCCGCGCCCGGCGAATGTCCGGAAACATCTCCGTCCTGAAAGTGGACATCGTGCTAGTCGGTGTACTCCGAAAGGCTGGCGAGTTCGGTCAGGTTGCACACGTCTGCGTCGGCAAGCGCGCCCAAAAACGTCGCGCGGTCGCGGTTCATGATGAGCTCCTGCGGAAACCCGATGCTCTCGAGCATATCCTGAGCGTGCGGAAAGCGCCCGATCACCGGCGCGACATGCGCATCGGTCGACACCACGATACCCACGCCCATCTCCGCGCAGCGCTGCGCGATGCGCGAGCACACGGTATGGAACCACCCGCGCGAATCGACCTCGAGGCTATGCTCGTTGATCTCGATGAGCTTATGCTTCTCCTTGGCGACCGTCAGCACCTCGTCGTAATCGAACGGCACGCCGGAGCGGCCCGTGTGCCCCAAGATGAACACCTTGGGGTTCTCGAGTGCCCGCACATACATGCTCGTCGTGCGCGCAAGCGGTGCACCCTTGGTGAAGGCGCCATTATGCACGCTCGCGATGAGGTAGTCGAGCTGCCCGGTCACGCGGTCGAACAGGCTCCCCGCCTCGCGATACGGATTGCCCACGATGGTCTCGGACACGTCGATATCCTGGCCGAACAGCCCGCCATCGAGCGAGACGATATCGACCTCGGCGCCATGCAGGAGCGTCACGCCGTCCCACAAGCGCGGCCAGATGTCCTGATTCTGGAAGTACTGGAAGTTGCGGATATGCTGCTCGGGGAACAACATCTCGCTGAAGTGGTCGGTCGAGCCCAGAAGCTCGATGCCGCGCTCCCGGCAGACCGCCACGTTCTCGGAGATCGTCGAGTACGCATGCCGCGAGAACAACGTATGCGTGTGAACGTCGCAGGCGATCTGATAGGCCATGACTCAACCCCCTTGCCGTGTTGGGTGCCCGAACGTGCGACGCTGCGGAGCGCCGCACGTTTGCAATCCTTATACCCGGTACTCCTCCGCAAGCTGCTTCCAGGCGGGAAGCGAATTCACGATGACATCGTAGTCGATGCAGTAACCCAAGCGGAACCATCCCGTCACGCCGAAGCTGTTGGAGGGAACCGGCAGCAGCTCGTAGGCCTTCGCGCGCTCGCAGAACGCCTCGGCGTCATCCTCCAGTGCCTTGACCCACAGGTAGAACGCGCCATCGGGTTCCACATAGGTATAGCCGTACTCGGAAAGCGCCTGCGTGAGCACCGTGCGGTTGCGCGCATAGGCCTCGACGTCGGAGGGCTCGTCAACGCAATCGGCGACAACACGCTGGAACAGGGCGGGCGCGCACACGAAGCCGAGCGTGCGGGCGGCGCCGGCGATGGCGGGCATCACGCGATCGGCAAGCGAGCAGGTGTTGGGGACGAGCACCCAGCCCACGCGCTCGCCGGGCAGCGAGAGCGACTTGGAGTACGAATAGCACACGATCGTGTGCTCGTAGATGGACGGGACCCACGGGACCTCGGCACCGTAGACGATCTCGCGGTACGGCTCATCGGAGATGAGGAAGATGGGCTGCTCGCGCCCCTCGTTCGCCTGGCGCAGGACCGCAGCGAGGGCCTCGAGGGTCTCGGCGGCATAGACCGCGCCGGTGGGATTATTGGGCGAGTCGATGATCACCGCCGCCGTGCGCGGCGTGATCGCCGCCGCGACGGCCGCAGGGTCAACCTGGAAGGTCTCCTGATCGGCGAGCACCTCGACGCATGCCGCACCGGCCTTTTCGATCCACACGGCATATTCGGGGAAGTACGGCGCGATAACGATAACCTCCTCGCCCGGGGTCGTGATGGCGTGGATGGACATCGACACCGATGCGGCGGCACCTACGGTCATGAAGACATCTCCCTTGGTGTAGGACGTGCCGAATCGGCGGTTGAGCGACGCCGCGACCGCAGCGCGCGCCTCGGGGAGGCCGGGTGCCGGGGTGTAGCCGTGCAGTTGCTCGGCCGGAAGCTCCAGCGAGCGCTCGATGGACGCGCGCACCGCATCGGGCGCGGGAACGCTGGGGTTGCCCAGGGAGTAATCGAACACCTTGTCCGCACCGATCTGCGCCTTGCGCTCGAGACCGTACGAGAAGATCTCGCGAATCTTCGAGCTCTCGGCGCCGCGCGCGTACATCACGTCGTTGATCATGGGAGCCTCGCTTTCGTGTCGTTTGTGCCATTGTACGCGCGAGATGAAGCGAAGCCCCCAAAGTTAACGATTCAAGTTTGGGGACAGGTCCCAAACTTGCATGAAAAAGCCTCCCGGTGGCGCTGACTGCCGGGAGGCTCGCTGATGAAAGTTTGGGACCTGTCCCCTATTTTTCATGTTCGGCGTCGAGGGCCTCCTGCGCATATGCGGTGGCCTCGGCAGCAATCTCCTCGTCGGAGGGCTTGGGCGCCGCAGGGACGGGAGAGGCGGGCGCCTCCTCGCTGTGCTCAGCGAGATACTCGTCCCACGTGTTGTCGAGCAGCGCCGTCACGGCATCGCCCTCGACGGTCTCGCGCTCGAGCAGGACCGTCTTCATGAGCTCGAGCTGTTCGCGGCGCTCGTTCAAAATCCGGTAGGCGCGCTCGTGCGCCTCGCGCATGATGCGCTGGACCTCGGCATCGATGCGGCGCGCCGTCTCCTCGGAGTAATCCTGATGGTCGGCGTAATCGCGACCGAGGAACACCTGGTGCTGTGCCTCGCCGAACACCTGCGTGCCCAGCTCCTGACTCATGCCCAGACGCGTGACCATCTCGCGGGCCATCTTCGTGGCGCGCTCGAGGTCGTTGGAGGCGCCGCTCGTGATGTCGTCGCACATGATCTCCTCGGCCACGCGGCCGCCCAAAAACACGGCGAGCTCGTCGAGCATCTCGTTTTTGGTCTTGAGGTAATGGTCCTCGGTGGGCAGCTGCATGGTGTAGCCCAGCGCCTGACCGCGCGGGATGATCGTGATCTTATGCACCGGGTCGGAGTGCTCCAGCACGTGACCCACCAGCGCATGGCCGCTCTCGTGGTACGCGATGGTCGTGCGCTCCGTCGCGCTCATGACGCGCGCCTTGCGCTCGGGACCGGCGATAACGCGCTCCATGGACTCCTCCACCTCGTTCATGGAGATGGTGGTGCGATGGCGACGCGCAGCAAGCAGCGCGGACTCGTTGAGCAGGTTGGCGAGGTCGGCACCCGTGAAACCGACGGTGAGCTTGGCAAGCTTGTCGAAGCTCACGTCGTCTGCCAGCGGCTTGTTGGCGGCATGCACGCGCAGGATCTGCTCGCGTCCCTTCACATCGGGACGGTCGACCGTGATCTGACGGTCAAAACGGCCGGGGCGCAGCAGCGCGGGATCCAGGATGTCCGGACGGTTGGTCGCGGCAATCAGAATGACGCTCTCGGACTCCTCGAAGCCGTCCATCTCGACCAGCAGCTGGTTCAGCGTCTGCTCGCGCTCGTCGTGGCCGCCGCCCAGGCCGGCACCGCGCTGGCGGCCGACCGCGTCGATCTCGTCGATGAAGATGATGGACGGCGACTGCGACTTCGCCTCCTTGAACAGGTCACGCACACGCGAGGCGCCCACGCCCACGAACATCTCGACGAAGTCGGAACCCGAGATGGAAAAGAACGGCACGCCCGCTTCGCCGGCCACCGCCTTGGCGAGCAGCGTCTTACCGGTGCCCGGAGGGCCGACCAGCAGAACGCCGCGCGGAATCTTGGCGCCAAGCTTGCGGAAGCGCTCGGGATCGGCCAGGAAGTCGCGGACCTCCTTGAGCTCCTCGACGGCCTCGTCGATACCGGCGACGTCGGCGAACTTCACCTTGGGGCGCGTGGCCTCGTTGGTCTTCGCGTTCGTCTTGCCGAACTGCATCGCCTTGCTGTTGGCACCGGTCATCTGGCGCATGAAGTAGATCATGAGGGCGATGAGCGCCACGGTGGGCAGCACGCTCATGAGCACGTTCGCGAGCAGGTTGGGGTCGGAGGTGTCGACGCTGTACAGCGTCTCGGGATGCTTGGCCATGAGCTCGGCCAGCGAGTCGGACCCCACATAGGTGGACACGAACGGCACGGCATCGGCCTTATCTCCGACATCGTCCTTGTTCTGCCAGTAGGTGCCCTCAACGGAGCCGTCGGCCACCGTGTAGACGGCGCTCTCGACACGCCCCTCCTCCACCGCGGTCACAAACGAGCTCGTCGGGATCTCGGTCACGCTGGCGGAGCTGCCGAACAGCCCGCCACCCATATTGAAGAACAGGTACGCGATAAGCACGCACCCGATGAGAAAGTACAGCCAGCCCACGCGCGAGGGAGGACGGTTGCCACCGCCCATTCCCGGGCCGCCGGGCATGCGGCGGCGATCGTCGAGCTTGTCGAACAGGCTCTCGCCCTCAGGCTCCTTGCGCTGCTTGGCAGGGCCGTTCGGATCGTCGCCCGCTGCGCGGAGCACCGTAATCGGACCCTCCGCGCGGTCGTTCCAACATGACATACTACGAATAGACCTCCGGTTTAAGAACACCCACGTAGGGGAGGTTGCGGTAGCGCTCGGCATAGTCGAGACCATAGCCGACCACGAAATCGTCGGGGCAGTGCGTACCCACGTACTTCGGGTTCACAGCGGCCTGCTTGCCCTGCACGTCCTTCCACAGGAAGGTGGCCACCTCGAGCGACGCCGGATGGCGGCTCGAGAGGTTCTTCATGAGGTAGTTGAGCGTCAGGCCGGAATCCAGAACGTCCTCGACGATGAGCACGTTGCGGCCCTTGATGTCGATGTCGAGGTCCTTGACGATGCGGACGATACCCGACGACTTGGCGGCGGCACCGTAGCTCGAAACAGCCATGAAGTCGATGGCGATCGGGAGCTCGATGGAGCGCATGAGGTCGCCCATGAACACGACCGCGCCGCGGAGCACGGCGATCAGCACCAGGTCCTTGCCCTGATAGTCGCGGGTGATCTCGGCACCCATCCGCTTGACGATAGAGGCGATGTTGTCGCGATCGAACAGGATGCGATCGATATCGGGATGCAGGGCTTCCATGGCTGACCTTTCTGCTCGCGGGGACCGGCTGCGGCACACCCTACCCACTGACGCGCATATCGGCGGGGCCGCACGCGCGAATAACCAATTTTACCAGCAGCTTGCTGGCCGCTGTGCACTTGAAGCGTTCGTCGAGGCGAATACCGCCAACCCACACAACGGTTCCGCCGGGCAGCGTGCGCACCACGGGCACGCTCGCGCGCTCCGCCACCGGCACATGGGCGGACCCCAAGACATCGGAAACCTTCCGGGATCGGCCGTTCATGCCCAACGGGCACATGATATCACCCGGAACCGGCGCATCCACCCAGAGGTGGGCGGTGTACACCTCAGCCGGAATCGAGCCGGCCGCATCGGCCAGCCGGTCGAGATCGCGCTCGGCAAACCCGAGGGCAGCTGCATCGACGAAGGCCACAAGCTCGGGATGGTCCGGGCTGTCGGCGGCACGCGCCGTGCGGGCGAACTCGACCGGGTCGGTGCCGTGCGGAACGCGCACGATCTGCGACTCGAGCACCATCTGGTTTGCCAGGTGCATCCGCCCCGGCACGGGAAGCCAGCCTGCGGCGAGCTGCTCACGCGCCTGAGGTGAGCGAAACGAAAGCGTGCCGAACTCCATGCGCGCGTCCACGCCGCCCGGTAGCGAAAGCGACCCCTCGCCCCGCGCGGCGCATGCGAGCACAGCCTCGACATGGCGCATCTCCAGGCGCTCATCGGGGGCCACCCTGCGATACGCCAGCCGCACCATGCGCCGTGCGATGGCGACCTCGGCGGAGCACAGGCGCGGCGCATCGAGCGCCACGAGCCCGTCTGCCTCCCGGCGCATGCAGGCCCGCAGCGCCGTGGCGGCGAGCTGCGACATGAAGGCGTCTTCCTCGCCCAGGATGTCGCATGTCGCGCCGATAGCGCGCTCGAGGTTGGCATTGCGCTCATGAGCAAGCGGAACGACACGATGACGCACGAAGTTGCGCAGGTAGGAGGTGTCGGCGTTCGTTTCGTCCTCACGCCAGGGAATGCCCGCCACCTGCAGGTAGCGGCAGAGCTCCTCGTGCGTGAGATCGATCAGCGGACGCACGATGATGTTGCGGCGGCGCGGGATGCTCGAGAGCCCCGCCGGTCCCGAACCCTTGATGGCGTTCATGAAGAAGGTCTCGGTGCGGTCGCTCGCCGTATGGGCCGTCACGATGCGGGCGGCCGCACGGGGCGCGCCGGACTGCTCACAGAGTTCACGTACGTAGCGGCGGGCGGCGGCATAGCGGACCTCGCGCGCAGCGGCCTCGAGGTTCTGGCCGTCGAGCTCGGAAAACGACGCGTGCTCGACGCAGAGCGGAATGCCGTAGCGGCCGCAGAGGTCGCGCACGAACTGCTCGTCGCCGTCGGATGCGTCACCGCGCAGATGATGGTTGACGTGCAGCACGTGCAGCCGCTCACGCGCGATGCGGGCAGGGCCGCGGCCATCGCGCAGATCGAGCTTCGAGGTGCACGCCATGACGAGCAGCGCCGTCGAGTCCGCGCCACCTGATACCATGAGCACGACCGGGGACGACGGTTCAGATGCGTTATCGGCACCCACGGCACGAACCGGGGCGGTATGTCGCGCGAAGTGCTGGGCGACGGTGGGCATGTGACCTCCTTATATCGGCACTATTGTATCCGTTGGCACAGGCCAGCATGAAGGCATAACGGCCAGGGCGGGGTTCCGGCAGGCCGTTGGAATTGAAAGACGAGGGAGATTCCCGTGAGCGACATGCATTCGCAAGCGCTTCACCTGCATGTTCTGGGAAGCGGCTCCAAGGGCAATTGCGCTCTGGTGGAGGGGCCAGAGGGCCTCATCATGATCGACAACGGCTTCTCGCGCCGTGAGGTGCTCTCGCGCATGCACGACCTGGGGCTCGACGAGCACGACGTTCGGGCGCTACTGCTCACGCACGAGCACACCGACCATGTGAGCGGCATCAGCGTGTGGTGCCGCGCCTTCGATGTGAAACTCTACGCGAGCGTGGGTACGCCCGAGATGCGCAAATACCTTGCCGAGCTGCCGTTTTGCGAGTTCATCCCCGGAACGTCGTTCACCGTGGCCGGCGTCACGGTGGGAACGTTCGGTACGTCGCACGACGTCACCAATCCCGTTGGCTTCCGCTTCAGCTGGAACGACGACGCCATCGGCTACGCCACCGACACCGGCGTGCTGTCCGACCGAGCGCTCGCAGCGCTGACCGACGTGCGCATCCTCGCGCTGGAGAGCAACCACGACGTCCCTATGCTGCGTACCGGCCCCTACCCGCGCTACCTTCAGGATCGCATCATCTCCGAGCGCGGCCATCTGTCGAACGACCAAGCGGCGCGCGCCGTTGAGCAAATCGTTTCCGAGCGCACCGAGCAGGTCGTGGCGATGCATATCTCGCAGGAGAACAACCGACCGAGCCTGGCCGTACGGGCACTTGCCGAGGCACTCGGCGCGCAGCTCGACAACGAGTTGGGATCGTCGGCCACCCTCCATCGCGATGGCGATGCCTGCGACCTGCACATTCGCGCCGCCGAGACGGACGGGACAGCAAAAGGGCCCGAAGCGGGAGGCTTCGGGCCCTTGCCGAGTCTATGCGTTGCTTGCTAGTCGATAGCGATCTTGGTGACGTTGTTCTTCTCGACGATCTTGGGCACGGTGACGGTCAGGACGCCGTCAGCGTAGCGGGCGGAAAGACCCTCGGACGCGGCATCCTTCAGATAAACGCCGCGGGTCGCGCTGTAGGAGGTGAACTCCTTCTGCAGGTAGTTCTTACCCTTATCTTCCTCCTTCTCCTCGACCGTAACGGCGATGGACAGACGGCCCTCGTTGAGCTCAACGTCGATGTCGTCCTTGCTCACGCCGGTGAGATACGCCTTGACCTCGTAGCCGTCGCCCTTGTCCTCGACATCGATGGGGAATGCCTTGGTCGCCAGCGGGGCGTTGGCGAAATCCATCATGTCGTCAAAGGCGTCGAGCAGCGACGTTGCGGGACGAAGACCGAAAACCGAACGATAAGGAACCATGCTTGCCATATCTCTCACTCCTTCAAGTGATGTGCCGCGCTCCTCTTGGGACGCGATGACTTCGTTGTTCGCTCCTAGTTATTCCCGGTGCGCGCTGTCGTATTCAGGCTTTTTCAGATTTCCTAAGCGTCACAATATCATCAAATCTAAGTGCGTTTGACTAAGATATTTGGTGGTTCAACCTACGTTTTCATCGTGGTCATTTTCTTAAATAAACATTGACCCCCTAGATTAAACGTACAATGTGGACAGATTTGATCATCCGTTCTAAGGCGTCGCATGAACGAGCAGATCGGGGAGCATCCCTCCCCCACCGCATATCCCCACCAGCGTATCCAGGCTCCATCGCCCGCTGCGGACAGTCCTTCGCGCGCGCCTTACCCCACCCATGCCGAACATCTCACGCAAGAGCCCATCGACGATGTGCCCACCGAATACGTCACCCGCGAGCGCTACGTGACCCTCGAGCAGCTCAACAAGCCGCGCCATGTGCACATGGGCGTGGCGGAGGGCGATCCCGAATACCTTCCGCATCCTGCACGCGATGGCAAGGGGCAGCGCCCGCAGGCAACCGGTCAAAACGAACGTCAGAAGCTTCACTACGACCGATATCTCGAGCTACCCAAGCAGGGCAAATCGATTTTCACGCGACGTGAGCAGGCGCGAGCGCGCACGCGGCGTATCATTGCAGCCGTAGCGATCCTGATTGTGGTTGCCGTGGTGGTGTGGGTGCTGTTCCTGCGCTAACCCGTATGCGGCGGCGCGACGATCATCCAAAGAGGTGCCCGAACCATGACCGACGAGGCCGAAGCCTATATCTATGCCGACAACGCCGCGACCACTCCCCTGTCGCCCGCAGCGCTTCAGGCGATGATGCCCTATCTGACCACGGAGTTCGGTAATCCCGGCGGCATCCACCGTATAGCTCGGGCGGCTGCAGAGGCGCTTGACGGTGCCCGCGACCGGATGGCGCAGCATCTCGGCGCGACGTCGCACGAAATCTACCTCACGAGCGGCGGTAGCGAATCGGACAACTGGATACTCTGGGGCGCCGTGCGCCGCTACCAAGATCGCTACGGTGCGAACGCTCCGGTCTGCGTCATCACGACCTCCATCGAGCACCATGCCATACTGCACACCTGCCGTGCGCTTGAGCGCGCAGGCGTGACGTCCGTGTTCCTGCCCGTTGACGAGCTCGGCCACGTTCATGTCGACGACCTTTCCCGCGCGCTTGATGATGCCCGCCAGAGGTCACTCGACGCGGGGGTCGACGCTTCTGGCTGCGCGCTCGTATCCGCCATGCTTGCCAACAACGAGGTGGGAACGATTGAGGACATTCCCGCCCTCGCCCGCTGCGCTCACGACCATAACGTGCCCATGCACACCGATGCGGTTCAGGCGGTTGGACATATTCCGGTCGATGTTCGCGCCCTCGGCGTCGACGCCCTGTCTCTATCAGCCCATAAGTTCCATGGACCGCGGGGTATCGGTGCCCTCTACCTGCGTGAAGATTTCTCCATTCCACCTCTTATCGATGGAGGTGCGCAGGAACGCGGCGAACGTGCGGGAACGGAAAACGTCGCAGGTGCCGTAGGTATGGAAGCCGCCCTTGCCGAAGCGCTCGACGGGCTGGATGTACGGCGTGCTCGGGTAGCCCGGCTTCGCGACAGGCTGGTACGCCACGTGCTCGATACCTGCCCCGACGTTCGCTATACCGGAGACCCGAATTCAGATCGCCGCCTGCCGTCGATCGCTTCATTTTTGTGCCATGACGTAGACGGTGAGCTGCTTGTCGTGTTGCTCGACCGCGCGGGTGTCGCCGCTGCAACAGGTTCGGCTTGCTCTACGGGATCGACCGACCCATCGCATGTTGTTCAGGCGCTGGGGTTCGAAGATTCCGCCTGGTCACACGGGTCGCTTCGCCTCTCGCTTGCCGACGATGTGACAGATGCCGACATCGAGCTTTTATGCGATCGCGTGCCGCGCTGCATCAAGCGTGCCCGCCTTCTTTCAGGTATGCGTAACTAAACCCCTTATGCACCATAACCGCGTCGTGACTCAGTCATGAAAGTTTGGGGACAGGTCCCAAACTTTCACGCACGCAAAAAGGGCGCCCGCACCGCGGACGCCCCAGCAAATTCGCTTCGCTTGTTGGCGATGACTAGCTCAGCAGCTCACGACCAGCAGCCTCGATGGCATCGATCTGTGCATCGGCAGCGGCGGCATCGACACCCTTGGCGAAGATGTAGAGCTTGATCTTGGGCTCGGTACCGGACGGACGGACGATGGCCTTGTCGCCACCCTCGAGGTCGAACTCGATGACGTTCGCCTTGGGCAGGCCGTTCACGCCGGTCTCGTAATCCACAACGCCCTCGACCTTGGCGCCGGCGATCTCGGTCGGCGCGGTCTCGCGCAGGCCGGCCATGATGCCAGCCATCTTGGCGGCACCGTCGGCACCCGGGTAGCTCAGCGAGATGGTCTTGTTGTGATAGTAGCCATACTTCTCGTACAGGGCGCGCATGGCCTGGACCAGATTGATGCCCTGCAGCTTGTAGTACTGGGCCATCTGGCAGATAAGCATGGAGGCGTTGACGGCGTCCTTATCGCGCACGTGGTCGCCGGACAGATAGCCGTAGCTCTCCTCGAAACCGAAGATGAAGCGATCGACCTCGCCGGCGTCGGACAGGCCGGTGATGATGTCGCCGATGTACTTGAAGCCGGTCAGGCAACGGCGCAGCTCGAAGCCGTACTCCTCGGCAAGGGCATCGACCATGGCGGAAGACACGATGGTGGTCACGGCAACCTTGTTCTTGAGGTCCTCGCCGCGGGCGGCGCGCATCTTGCAGATGTAGTCGAGCAGCAGGACGCCCATCTCGTTGCCCGTGAGCAGCGTGTAATCGTCACCGTCGGCGCAGGCGACACCCACGCGGTCGGCATCGGGGTCGGTCGCGAGCAGCAGGTCGGGCTTGACCTCCTGGCACAGATCGATGCCCTTCTGCATAGCCTCGCGAATCTCGGGGTTGGGATACGGGCAGGTCGGGAAGTTGCCGTCCGGATCCTTCTGCTCGGGAACGATCGTGATGTCGGTGATGCCGACCTTGTTGAGCACCGTGGTAACCGGGATGAGGCCGGTGCCGTTGAGCGGGGTGTAGACGAGCTTCAGAGGCGCTGCCTCAACCTGCTCGGGAGTCAGGGCACTCACTGACTTATCCACGACGGCATCGTAGTATGCGTCGAGGCACTCGTCGTCGATCCACTTGACCAGACCCTGAGCCACAGCCTCGTCGAAGTCCATCGTCTTGACGTCAGTGAAGGGATTCGTGGCCTCCATAGCGGCGGAAATTGCAGCGGCGGCCTCGCTCGTGATCTGGCAGCCGTCGGGACCATAGGCCTTGTAGCCGTTATAGGGGGCAGGATTGTGGCTCGCGGTCATGCAGATGCCGCCGGAGCACTTGAGGTAGCGCGTCGCCCACGACAGGGTCGGAACCGGGGAGATCTTGGGGTACACGTAAGCGGTCACGCCGTTAGCCGCGAGGATAGCGGCCGTGGTCTTCACGAACAGCTCGCCCTTGTTGCGGCTGTCACGTGCGATGGCGACCGTGGGGTTCTCGAACGTGGCGTTGAGGTAGTTCGCGAAGCCCTGGGTGGCACGACCGACCGTATAGATGTTCATACGGTTGGTACCGGCGCCGATAGTGCCGCGCAGGCCAGCGGTGCCGAACGCGAGGTCCTGGAAGAACGCGTCGGTGATAGCGTTCTCGTCGCCGGATTCCTTCATCTGCGTCAGCTCAGCGAGCAGCTCCTCGTCCTTGACGTTAGCGATCCATGTTTCAAGGAGCTCATGTACGTCAGCCATTGCTTTGAACCTTTCCCTTGCCGTTACGAAACGTTAGTTCACCCCGCTTTCGCGCGGGGCGGGACTGCGAATGCACGCATCACCTCGGATAATACGCCATCTAGGTAAAGTTTATGGCGGCATACCGCCCGACGGACAAAATGGCCGGTAGGCGTTTCCCGTGTCTCCGTTTTGTCTGCACCATCCTCCGCCTCTCCCCCATCGTCGATCGCCCTGGTTTCGCTCGCCGTGATCTGGCTTTGATTTCCAAGCTGTCCAGTCTTGGGCGCTACCGATACTTCTGTTTGCCCTTCACCTGCCTGCGAATTGCCTGATTGCATCCATTTGATTCGGTCATCTGGCGTAATCGTAAGATTCCAATGATTAAGTCGAGCAATCACTTCACAACCGATTCATTGCAATGAATCACACTGAACTATCGATGGTTCGGTTGGTTTTTTGAGTTCCGCACTACTCAATCTCGATTTCCGATAGCCCGGTGGGGGATTCACCTTTGCGTCGGTTGGACTCAGTCCCCCTTCGCTCGACATCACTTGCCGTACCGCACCATTTCGACTGGGCCGCATAATCGATCAAAAATCAGTGCTGCACGAGAGCGCAACGCACCATGACAGTTGGGATGATTGATTGCTTGAAATCTACCTTGTCTGTCTCTGTGACTGAATCCAATTGATTTCATAGTGGTCGTCGCGAGAAGAACGTGATTGCAAGGGCCCATCATGGCCTACTGAACATCTGCGTCACAATCGAACCAGACGTTTGGTTTTCTGATTACCCAGATTCAACTTCGGAGATCTGTGCCTGTAGATCCAGTGTCCCGTTACTAAGCAGTGACGTTTGACCCGCACCCTACATGACTCCTTCCCGTCAGTCGGCTCAGCTCATTAACCTTTACTCGGCCGTGCCACATGGTCTCGTTTTCCCAAAAGGTCCGACTCGTTCGAATCCCTTCTGCGACGAATTCGGTAGAGACACTGTGACACAGCGCGCCCAGCAGTCATCGATCCCATCAGAACCGACCGAACCACATATCGGTCCATTTCAAGTTCTGGGTCAATAGGACTCAATCATTGATCCCGACGCTGAACCCACTCCTCTACAGGAAGCCTCACCGCCCACCCTCATCCATCGTTCACCCCCTGAATCGATTCCTGGAGCACCGCTATTTCGATGGCCCTCCCTTGCGTCCAAAGCGAATCGCGATTCTGAATCAATCAATGGAACCCAACTCAGCGATTGCACCTGACTCAATATGGAAGATGGGCAGACCGAATCAGATCAGAAGTATCGGCAGCACGACAATATCCAATCAGGTCGTGCATCGAATTCATGAACGAATCCCATCAAGCTAACACCACCGATTCATGGTGAAGAGGGGCATGCAAACCAGGTGCGTTTTCATCGATTCGCACCACATATAGATCGCTTCGAACTCCACCTCACGTTGACCGCATCGAGAATTCATATACGACTCATTCATCAATCGCACCAGCTAGCAGTTAGCTTAAACGATGCGAGGATTCAATCCATTCGACCCATTCTTTCTATTGCACTGAGCCATGACGTAGTTATCAGGATATAATCGCAGGAAGAATAGGATTGCGTGATGCAGTCATGACCGTGTCGAGAAGTAGGGTAGGGGAACCGTGCCAACCATCAAAGAGATCGCTGATGCCACTGGACGTGGTAAGTCGACCGTAAGCCGTGCCGTAAAGGAACTGGGGCTTAGGGAGTCTGGACATGCCAAGGCTGATGGAGCGCGCGGCGCGCTGATTATCGATGCTGAGGGTGCATCGATGCTGGCGGATTACCTTACGAAGAATGTCGAAGCAAAACCGCAGGTAGACGATGACGAGCAGGGCTCCCAGCCCCATATCGATATCGAGGCGCTGGTCAGCGTCTACAAGGAGCGCATCTACGACCTGAAGCAACAGATCGAGGGTCTGAACACCCAGCTTGCCGCAAAGGACGAGCAGATCAAAGAGCTCTCCATGGCCTTGGACAATGCGCAGAACGCAGCGAAGGACGCGCAGGAGGAAACCAGGCGTTCTCACGATAGGGTGGTCCTGATGGCGAGCGCTGGAGTTTGGGAGCGCCTCACTGGATTCAAGGGACTTCTTGAGTCAGGCGAGTAAAAAGTGAGGCTCTTAAACGCCGTTTACGACGTTTTGACGACCGATCCTTAGTAAGTAGACTAATAGGCGCTCATATGGCTAAATTCAGCCATATGAGCGCCTTATTTGCGATTTGGCTATATTTCTACGTATTTGCCGCTTTTTAAATCCGCTTGGGCAAGGCACGGTAGGGGAGTAGACCGGAAAGGGCGCCCGCGTTCGCACGCTCCGCACCCCGAGCGGGGTTCGATCCCGCGCACGGTCCCCGTATATGGAAAGACCCCGCCGCAGCGAGGTCATCGAAATCATGGTGGAGGTTAGGGGGATCGAACCCCTGACCTCAGGCTTGCAAAGCCCGCGCTCTCCCAGCTGAGCTAAACCCCCGGTAGCAATAAACACCCCACCGGCGACTCGGCTCTCGGTGGGGTGTTTATTTCAAAAGAAAAAGTGGTGGACCTGACAAGATTCGAACTTGTGACCTCCCGGTTATCAGCCGGACGCTCTAACCAACTGAGCTACAGGTCCATCGCGCGAGGAATATATTAGCGCGGTCACCGAAGTGGAGTCAACAACTTTTTTCAGAAATTTGAAGGCATTGAAAAACCAGCTGTATTTACGCATCAGGGCATCATTTTGGGTACTATATCAATCCAGTTCTTACCAAGAACCAACGACTATCCAGTAGACGCCATTGGAGGTGCCATAATGATTCGCGTTGACATCGAGACCATTATTATGGCCGCCGGTCCCGTTCCGTCCGTTATCGTGCTGCGCGAGCGCGGCGCCGAGGACGCCTCGGACGCTCCGCTTCGCGCCCTTTCCATCCAGACGGGTTCCTACGAGGCGGCTGCCGTCAGCCGTGGTATCGAGGGCTCGGAGGGCGCTCGCCCCATTACCCACGACTTGATGCTGGAAAGCATCAAGCAGCTCGGCGGCAAGCTCGAGCGCGTGGAGATCGACCGTGTTGACGCCCCTGTGTTTTACGCATCGGTTGTTCTCGAAAACGGCGGTGGGGAAGAGCGTCACATCGACGCACGCCCCAGCGACGCCCTCGCGCTCGCCGTGCGCACGAACGCCCCCATCTTCGTCGAGGACGACGTCATGAACCGCGCCGGCAGCATCTCATATCGCACCGAGGACGACAAAGAAAAGGAGCTCGAGCGCTTCGACGAGTTCGCACGTTCCGTGTCGCCCGACGACTTCTAACGAGCCACCATTGAACCACTTGAAGCAGTGGCCCGCTTCGGGTTTTCAGTCACCGAAGCGGGCCACTGCTTTGTGTACACGCTACAGGGAGTCGCGAAGCGCTCATCCCCACAGCATATCGATTGCCCCAGAAACCAATACTCCGAACGCCGCGCCTATAATCAGCGCGACCACCGTCCAGCCAATCGTGCGGAGCGTCTTTACGCGTCGTGGGAGGGCCCGCTCCATACGACCTTTCTCGGTATCGCGATCAACAGGCTTGCCATTCCAATAGGCGAGAACCTCACGATAGGTGATCAGATCATGCTCCTTTTTGATGCGCTCGGCCCATAGCGCCGCAAACATCGCAATACCCCACAAAACGAGAGCGAGCACGATTGTCGGCACGGCCTGCTCGATCGGCCAATCCCACACAGCGACTTGAAAACTGAACCAACCGCAGGCAATCACCGTCAACACGATGAACACCGTCATCACATAACTCAACCGCTTCATGGTGCGAACATCTGAATCAACCGTCTTCGTCATGGCTTCCACGTCTCCTTTGATGAGGCTGTCAACGGTCACATCGAAGATCTCAGAAAGAAGCAGCAGGCTCTGGACGTCGGGGTAGGTCTTGCCGTTTTCCCACGAGCTGATTGTCTGGCGCGACACATACACGCGTGCTGCCAGATCGTCCTGGGACATATGGGCTTCAGCTCGAAGATCCTTAAGACGCTGTCCGACCTCCATGAGCCACTTCCTTACCGCAAGCCTTCGATGGAACCCTTACAGCCCCACCATTCCATGACGCGGCGCATCGTACCATCAAATGAGGCCGACATGAGCCAGCAAGCGAGCGCAAGCATGCGTCAAATGTTCTTGACGCTATGCTTTACCTGCAATGATGCAGATATCTTCCGGGGTATGGATCAATACCGCCAACAGGGAAGCGCCAACATATTGAAACGCGGTAGCGACATGCTATGCGGCACTCGAAACGAATCCTCACACTCTCACTGGATGAAATCGCCACTTATGTACCCGATGGAAATCAAGTGCCCGTCCCTTGGATACCGAAGCGGTCAGAACGCTTCATCAACCGTCGTATATGCTTACGAAATCAACCACGACCGCTTGCAACCGTTCATATCAGGGATACGCCCGCACGCAGACCTCCTTCTCGCGACCCTAGACCGGGTGCATAACTCGCAATTTCATCCAAGGAGCTCTTCCACCGGCCCAGCAAGACCGATTCTTACCGCACCGTCGACGCAGTCCGACTCAATCGCGGCGCAAAAAAGGGGCCAGGATTGCATCCTGGCCCCTTATCGCCATATCGCGTAAGCGCTACTCGTCCATCAGGTCCTCGAGCGCCTCGTCACCGCTTCCGATATCGACGTGATCCTCCTCGTTGGGAACATCCATCGCGCCAGCTGCAGCAAGATCGAGCGACTCCTGGCCCTCGGCCACCGCGGGGGCCTTCGGCTTCTTCTTGGCGCTCGTCATGCGCGCCACGGCGGTCACGCAGTCGCCGTCGGCAACCGACATCATCTTGACGCCCTGCGTGGCGCGGCCGGTCTTGGAGATCTCGTCGGTCTTCACGCGGATAACCGTCGCGCCCTCCGTGATGATGAACAGCTCGTGCTGCGGGCCGACCGTCTTCATAGCCGCCAGATTACCCTTCTTCTCGGTCATCTGGATGGTGTAGACGCCCTGACCGCCACGGTTCTGCTCGGGATAGTCGGCAACCGGAGTGCGCTTGCCGTAGCCGCGCTCGGTGATCACGAACAGGTCGCCGCGGCCGTTGGAGATCTCCATGCCGAGCACCTTGGTGTCGCCCTTCATGGTGATGCCGCGCACGCCGCTCGTGTCGCGGCCGGTCGCGCGCACCTGTTCCTCGTTGAACATGATGGCCTTGCCGGCGGTCGTCGCCAGAATGACCTTATCGCCCTCGCGCACGCGGCGAACGTCGAGCAGATTGTCGCCGCTCTTGAGGTTGATGGCGATAATGCCGTCGCGGCGGCTGCGGTCATACGCGCTCATTACGGTCTTCTTGACCATGCCGCTCGCGGTGGCGAACATCAGGTACTCGTTGTCGGGGAACTCGCGGCACGAGATGACGCTCGCGATCTTCTCGCCATCCTCGAAGGGCAGCAGGTTCACGATCGCGGTGCCGCGGGCCTGGCGCGTGCCGACGGGCAGCTCATGCACCTTCAGGCGGTAGACCTTGCCGCGGTTGGAGAAGAACAGCACGTACTCGTGGGTACTCGCGATGAACATCTCCTCGATGACGTCGTCTTCCTTGAGGTTCGCGCCGGTCACGCCCTTGCCGCCGCGCTTCTGCGCGCGGTAGGCGGCCACCGGGATGCGCTTCACGTAGCCGGTGTGGGTGATCGTGACGACCATGTCCTCGTCGGCGATGAGATCCTCGACATCCAGATCCTTCTCGGCGGCGCAGATCTCGGTGCGGCGCTTGTCGCCGTACTTGCGCGAGATCTCGCGCATCTCCTCCTTGATGACGCCCAGGATCTTCTCCTCGTGCGCCAGCAGGTCCTCGTAGTAGGCGATGGCGCGGCGCAGGCCGTCCAGCTCCTCCTGAATCTTGTCGCGCTCGAGGCCGGTCAGGCGGCGCAGCTTCATCTCGAGGATGGCCGTGGTCTGCTCCGGCGTGAAGCCGAAGCGCTCGATCAGGCGCTGGCTCGCCTCGGAATCGGTGCGCGATCTGCGGATGATGGAGATGACCTCGTCGATGTGGTCGAGCGCCATGAGGTAGCCCTCGAGGATGTGCGCGCGGGCCTGGGCCTTCTTGAGGTCGAAGCGCGTACGGCGGGTCACGACGTCGGCCTGGTGGTCGATGTAGGCGCGCAGCATATCGCGCAGAGACAGGCACTTGGGCACGCCGCCGACAAGCGCAAGGTTGTTCACGCCGAAGGTGTTCTGCAGCGAGGTGTACTTGTACAGGTTGTTGAGCACGACCTGCGGGATGACGCCCTTCTTGAGCTCGATGACCAGGCGGATACCCTTCTGGGTCGACTCGTCGCGCATGTCGGAGATGCCCTCGATGCGCTTCTCGTTCACGAGCTGGGCGATCTTCTCCTGCAGGTTGCCCTTGTTCACCTGATAGGGGATCTCGGTGAACACGAGGCGGTTGCGGCCGGTCTTCGTGGACTCGACGTGCGCCTTGGCGCGCACGGTGATGGAGCCGCGGCCGGTCTCGTATGCCTGGCGGATGCCGTCGGAACCCATGATGCGAGCGCCGGTGGGGAAGTCCGGACCGGGCATGACGGTCATGAGCTCATCGGTGGTGGCATCCGGGTTGTCGATCAGCATGCACGTGGCCTCGATGGCCTCCGTGAGGTTATGCGGCGGGATGTTCGTCGCCATGCCGACCGCGATGCCCGAGGAGCCGTTCACCAGCAGGTTGGGGAAGCGCGCGGGCAACACCTGGGGCTCGGCGAGCGACTCGTCGTAGTTGGGCTGCCAGTCGACGGTGTCCTTCTGCAGGTCGCGCAGGAGCTCCATAGCGGGCTTGGCAAGGCGGCTCTCGGTGTAACGCATGGCCGCCGCAGAGTCGCCATCGATGTTGCCGAAGTTGCCATGACCGTCGATGAGCGGGGTTCGCATGGAGAACCACTGCGCCAGGCGGACCATGGTGTCGTACACCGCGGAGTCACCGTGGGGGTGGTACTTACCGATAACCTCGCCGACCGTCCAGGCCGACTTCTTGTGCGGGCGGTTGGGATAGATGCCCGACTCGTTCATGGCGTAGAGGATGCGGCGGTGCACAGGCTTCAAACCGTCGCGGACATCCGGCAGGGCGCGGGCGGTGATGACCGACATCGAGTACTCGATGAACGACTGCTTCATCTCGCGGCCGAACTCGGAGACCTGCAGCTGTCCGCCGTTGATATCCTCGCCGGCAGCCTCACCGCGGTCGACGGTGCCGAAGCTCTCCTCGAGCTCGCCGTCATCCTCCTCTTCGTCGTCCTCGACCGCGTCGGGATCGTAGCCCACGGTCTCACCATCCTCGTTTTGCGTCTCGGCGCGCGCGAGGAGGCGCTTCAGGTCCTCGGGCAGGCCCTCGGTACCCTCATCTCCCGTCGGCGTGTTGTTCATATCGTCTGCCACGTACTACCTCCTGTGGTTCGGTCGTGGTTCAGTGCATTCAAGACAAGATGCGACAAGTTTGTACCTGGCCCCATCTTGTCAGCTACGAAAAACCTAGCAGGTCCTTCGGGTTTCCCAAGTGCCCGAGATTGCCCTGAAAGCCGAGGGCGCACGCCTAGCGTGCGGCGCCCGAAGGCTTGAAGGGCAAGGTCGGGTGCTTGGGGAAGCCGAAGCTATGCGTCGAGGAACCTTGCGTCGTGCGCGTGCTTCTCGATGTACTCGCGGCGGAACTCCACCTGGTTGCCCATGAGCTCGCGCACGGCGCGGTCGGCGACGGCAGCGTCCTCGATGGTCACGCGCTGCAGGATGCGCGTCTTGGGATCCATCGTGGTCGACGCAAGCTGCTTGGGGTCCATCTCGCCCAGACCCTTGTAGCGCTGGACGGTGTAGCCGCGGCGCTTCTTGGTCATCTTGCCACCAGCGGCCTCATCCTCACCCTCGTCGGGATTCAGGCCCAGGCTCTTGATGGTGTCGCGCAGGATCTCCTCCTCGGGCTGGCGGCCGTTGGGATAAACGTAGTGGATCTTGTTGCGCACCTTGATGCCGAAGATGGGCGGGCAGGCGACGTACACGTAGCCGGCATCGATCAGCGGACGCATGTACTTGTAGAAGAACGTCAGCAGCAGGATGCGGATGTGGGCGCCGTCGACGTCTGCATCGGTCATGATGATGATCTTGTGGTAGCGGGCCTTCGTGATGTCGAAGTCGCCGCCCTCGCCGTTGCCGGTCGTCACGCCGCAGCCGATCGCCGTGATGAGCGACTGGATGGTGTCGCTCGAGAAGGCGCGGTGGTCGCCCACGCGCTCGACGTTCAGGATCTTGCCACGCAGGGGCAGGATGGCCTGGATATCGCGGCGACGGCCGTCCTTAGCCGAACCGCCTGCGGAGTCGCCCTCGACGATGAACAGCTCGGTCATCTCGGCGTCGCGCACCGAGCAGTCGGCGAGCTTGCCGGGAAGCGAGGCGGTCTCGAGCAGGCTCTTGCGGCGCGTTGCCTCACGCGCCTTGCGCGCGGCGTTGCGGGCCTTAGAGGCCTGCTGGGCCTTCTTGATGATCTCGCGCGCCTGCTTGGGATGCTCCTCGAGGTAGTCGGCAAGGCCCTCGGACACCACCTTGCGCACCAGCGTGCGCATGAAGGAGCTGCCCAGCTTCGCCTTGGTCTGACCCTCGAACTGCGGGTCGGCGAGCTTGACGGAGATGACCGCAGCAAGACCCTCGCGCACGTCGTCGCCCGTGAGGTTGGCGTCCTTCTCCTTGAGGATGTTCTGCTTGCGAGCGTAATCGTTGATCACGCTGGTCAGCGCGGTGCGGAAGCCCTCGAGGTGCATGCCGCCCTCGGGCGTGTAGATGTCGTTGGCGAAGCTCATGACCGTCTCGGAATACGAGGTGTTCCACTGCATCGCGATCTCGACCTCACCGGTGCGGTCGGCCGGCAGGCCCGGCTCGGAGGCTCCGGACAGGTAGATGGGCTTCTTCAGGCCATCGGGGATGTCCTTGCCCTCGTTCAGGAACTTGACGAAGTCGATGATGCCGCCGGCGTAGCAGTACTCATCGACGCGCGGGGCGAGCTCGCGCTCGTCCTTGAGCACGATCTTCAGGTTCTTGTTGAGAAACGCCGTCTCCTGCAGGCGGTTGCGCAGGATATCGTAGTCGTAGACGGTGGTCTCGAAGATCTCGTCGTCGGGCCAGAAGGTCGTGGTGGTGCCCGTCGTCTTGGACGTGCCGACCTCGATCATCTTCTGGGTGGTCTTGCCGCGGCTGAACTGCATCTCGTAGATCTTGCCGTCGCGGCGGACCTGGACGACCATCTTCTTGGAAAGCGCGTTCACGACCGAGACGCCGACGCCGTGCAGGCCGCCGGACACCTTGTAGGCGGAGTTGTCGAACTTGCCGCCGGCGTGCAGGATGGTCATGACGACCTCGAGCGTCGGGATCTTCTTGACCGGGTGCTTGTCCACGGGGATGCCGCGGCCGTTATCCACGACGGTGATCGAGTTGTCGGGGTGCACCGTCACCTCGATCTTGGTGCAGAAGCCGGCCATGGCCTCGTCGACGGAGTTGTCGACGATCTCCCACACGAGGTGATGCAGACCGCTCGAGCTCGTCGAACCGATATACATGCCCGGGCGCTTGCGGACAGCCTCAAGACCCTCGAGGATCTTGATTTCGCTACCGCCGTATTCGTTCTTTTTCGCCACGCACATCTCCTTTGAGTTCAGAAGTGCTATTAACCTTCAATATTCTAATTGATTACCAAGGGTACGTAGCTATGGTTCGGATGGCCCTACAAGACCACCAGACGGCGTTCACGCCTTGTTGAGACCGTCGGTTGGTATTTTGTGCTCAAAACTGGCTTTCATGGCGTTTTTGAGGGCCTGCCGCAGCCGGGGGTCATCGATTGGGGAGACATCCTCGTCGAGCGCGCGCTCCGCCGCAGGAGACAGCGGCGTGGCGGAAGGCTTCTGCTCGGTACGGGGCTTCTTCGACGATTCTGGCTGGACGAAACGGCGCTCGAAGCCCTCGCGCGAGCGCTTGATCTTGATGTCGGCGATATCCACGCCGCGGCGGAACATCCGGGCACGGATGATCTCGCGCATCATGGAAAGTTCGCTCACCCAGGTGGCGCCGTCTGCGTACACGATCAATTCGTTCGATTCAGGGACGTAGTGCAAGCCGGTCACGTGCGCTGCCTCGCGCGTGCCGGAGCATACCTCGTTCCAAGCGCGGTAGACATCGCGGCTCGCCTCGGCGGCGCGCATCTGCTCACGGCGGACCTTGGAGGCGCCGTCCATGATGCGGCGGCGCTCGGCGGGCAGGAAGTCGGCCAGCGAATGGGTCTCGCCGGAGCGGTCGCTACGCTTCACCGATATGCACCACCTTCGCGCCATCGAGCACTGACGACGAGAAGTAACCCAGGTTCGTCGTGGTGATGACCGTCTGGATCTCGCCGGCGATGAACCGGACGATCGACTCGCGCCGTGTCTCGTCAAGCTCGCTCATGACGTCGTCGAGCAGCAGGATGGGGTAGCGGCCCAGAATGTCGTTGGTGACCTCGACCCCGGCGATCTTCCACGCGAGCACGAGGCTGCGCTGCTGCCCCTGGCTCGCGAACGAGCGGGCCTCACGGCCGTCGATCATGAAGACGACCTCGTCGCGGTGGGGGCCGACCAGCGTGAGCCCGCGGCGAGCCTCCTCGTCGGCTGTCTCGCGAAGCGCGTCAGCGAACCGCACCATGACCGCATCACGGTCTTTCGCCTCGTCGCGGGCGATATCGCCGATCGATGCGCGGTAGCGCACGTCGATGCTTTCACGTGGAGCGATGGCGCGGTACACCTCGATGAGCCGCTCGCGGATGCGCTCCAGCAGCGCGACGCGGTGCACCAGGACCGACGAGCCGGCCGAGATGAGGGCATCGTCCCACGCAGCGAGGAGATCACGCGAGGCGAAGCGGTCCTTGAGCAGGTTGTTGCGCTGCTCGAGCGTGCGCTCATAGCTCGAGACAAGCTGTGCGTAGCTCTCGTTCAGCTGCACGCCGAAATCATCGAGCGCGGCACGGCGGACCGATGCGGATCGTTTCACCATGTCGAGATGGTCGGGGCAGAACAGCACGCTCGGCAGGATGCCGCGCACGCCGGCGGTGGTCACGCGCTTGCCGTTCTTGGTGAAGTTGCGGCGGCCGCGCTCGGCGGTGATCCCCAGGTCGACCAAGCGACCGTCGCCCTCGAGCCGCAGGCTCGCCTGTGCGCGGGAGGCGCCGTCGCGCACGAGGTCGGCAGGGGAGGGACGGCGAAACGACTGCCCCGCGGTGAGCAGCTGGATCGCCTCGACGAGGTTGGTCTTTCCCGCCGCGTTGGGACCGACGAGGACGGTGACGTCCTCGGCAAGTGCCAGCTCGAACGAGTCATAGCTGCGAAAATCATGCACATCGAGCGTGCGTGCATAGATGCCCAACAGCATCACCTCCCCAACGCTCTCACAGGTGTCCACTTTCGGGACGGAGATGCTTCCGGACGCCCGGCGCGGGCTGGCCTCTGTGGGGCCGTAGCCGGGAGGCGCCAAGCCGGGAATCCCGGATGGCGGCCTCGCCGCGGTAGCGGCTTGGCGCCTCCCGGCTACGGCCCCACAGAGGCCAGCCCGCGCCGGGCGTCCGGAAGCATCTCCGTCCCGAAAGTGGACACCGCCACCGATAGACTGCTAGATACGGACCGGCATGACCAGGTACAGATAGTTGATCTTGTCGTAGCTCTTGAAGATACCCGCCTGGCTGTAGCTCTGCAGCTCGAGCGTGAGCTCCTTCTCGCGCGAAAGCACGTTCAGGCAGCCGAAGATGTAGTGGTAGTTGAAGGCGATGACGCCCGAGGCGCCCTCGACCTCGACATCGATGGTCTCCTGCGCCTGGTCTTGATCGTTGGAGATGGCGGAGAGGCCCATCGTGCCGGTCTCGGCCGAGATCTCGAACTTCACGGCGGAGTTGGCCTGGGCGACCACCGCGACGCGCTTGAGCGCGGCCGAGAACGACTCGACGTCGATCTTGACGGTCGTGGCGCAGGTCGCGGGCAGCAGCGCCTTGTAGTTGGGGTAGTTGCCCTCGATACGACGGGACACATAGGTCGTGTTGCCCGCAGCGAAGACGACCTGCGTGTCGGTGGAGCCGATCATGATGGTGCCCTGGCCGCCCATGATGTTCAGGGCGTCGTTGAACGCCTCAGCGGGCACGTTCAGCTCGAAACTACCCTCGAGCGAGGAGGTCTCGACCTGCGTGTCACACACCGCAAGACGATACGAGTCGGTGGCGACCAGACGCACCGTGTTGTTCTCGACCGTCATGTACACGCCGTTCAGCACCGGGCGGTTCTTGTCCGTCGAGGTCACGCGCCATACGCGGCCGACCATCTCGGACAGGATATCGCACGGCAGCTCGACCGAGCGCTCGAGAGCGATGGTCGGGAACTCGGGAAAGTCGGTCGGATCGAGCGTGTTCAGCTTGAACGAGCTCTTCTCGCAGGTGATGCTCACCTGGCGTTCGGCGATCTCGAACGACACGGGCGCATCCGGCAGCGTCTTGGTGATGTTGGAGAGCATCTTGCAGGGGATGACCGTCTCGCCCTCCTCTTCCACACGCGCGGCGATGCGATGGCGGATAGAGATGGTGTAGTTGGAGGTGTGGAACTCAAGCACGCCGTCGGCGGCTTTGATGAGCACGCCCGAGAGGATGGGGAGCGTGCTTGCGCTCGCAACACCCTTCATGACGATGCTGAGCGCCTCGGCGAGTGCCGGCTGGCTGACGGTGAATCTCATGTGCCATCGGTCCTTCCTTTTATATCTCTATCTATATATCTATATCTAACAATAGTAATAAGTAGGTGGACGGTGTGGACTACTGGTAAAACGCCTGCTCAGGATAGGCGAAGTTCTCATTTCACCCCTGTGGATAACCAGAGTTGTTTTCCACAGGCCCAGCCGAGCGCTCTCGTTGTCCCCGGTCCCCATGCATCTTCCCACAGGTTTTCCCTCAGTATTCCCATGGTTTTCAACATGTTATGACTTGATGAGGATAACGTTTTTGAGTTGCTGAAGCTCCTCGTTGAAACGGGCGTCCTCCTTCATCTTGCTCTCCACGACCTCGAGGCTGTGGATGACGGTCGTATGGTCGCGTCCGAAGGCGGCTCCGACCGCCTTGAGGGACATCTCGCACATCGTGTTCGTGAGGTAGACGGCCACATGGCGGGGGAACGCGATGTTCTTCGAGCGCTTGCGGCCGATCATGTCCTCGTGGCTTACATGATAGAACTCCTCGACGACACTCTGGACGGTGTCGACGCGCACGACCTTATGGGCGGTGTCGAAGTACTCGTCGGCGATGGCGTCGATGTCGCTTGCCGTGAGCTCGCCACCCGCCTGCTCCTTCTCGTAGGACAGGCCGGCGCAGCGCTCGCAGAAGCTCTCGAGCTCGCGAATGTTGTTGCCCGAGATCTCGGCCATATGGCGCAGGTGGTCATCGGTCAGATGACCCTCCTCCATGCCGATGCCGTCGAGCAGCGATGCCCCCGCACCATCGACGGGGCGCGCCGCGACGGCGCGGATGGTGTGCTCGTAGTAGTTCTTGAGGATGGCGTACTTCATCTCAAAGCCCGGTTCAGACACGAGGCACAGCATGCCGGAGTTGAACCGGCTCGTCAGGCGTTCATCCATACCGAGTTTCTTGGGGGCGCGGTCGCTGGCGATGACGATCTTCTTGTTCTCGCGGATGAACTCGTCGACGAGCTGGAAGAAGAACTCGATGGACGCCTGGCGGCCGATGATGTTCTGGATATCGTCGATGATCAGCACGTCGGCGGCGCGGTACTCGCGCATGATCGGTTCGCCCGGCCCGCGCTGCGCACCGAGGTCGCGCATGTAATCGTCGATATACGCCTGGCTGTTGGCGTACTTCACGCGGATGTAGGGCTTCTCGGCGGCAAGGTAGTTCTTGATGGCGAACAGCAGGTGCGTCTTGCCGAGGCCGGAGTTGCCGTAGATGAAGAGGCTCGTGCACTGGCCGGGCTCCTCGGCGAAGGCGGCGAAGCGCACGGCCGACTGGTAGGCATGCTTGTTCTCGTCGCCGAAGACGAAGTTCTCGAACGTGTACTTGGCGTTGATGCCGACGGCCGGGTAGCTCTCCTCATGGGGCTGCGGTTCCGGCTCGTGCACCGACACGGGCTCAGGCTCGGCCGCCCCGCTCGACTTGAGGTTGGCGATCAGGCGCTTGAACTGGTCGTTCGATATGGTGTTGTTGACGTTCACGCGGTGCCCGTCGCCTGCGTCGGCGGCGAGCATCGGGCCCGTGTGACGTGGCATGTTTGCACCCGAGGCGGTCGCCTTGGCCGGTTCGGCGGCTGGTTCTGCGGTCCCGCGGGCAACGGGTGCCGCTGCGCCAGCGTTCGCCACCGGCTCGGTGCGCGACGCCGGGGCGCCCGCGACCTGCGGCACGGTGATGTTCAAGGCGATCGGGGCGAACGCGATCTCCTCCAGATAGCGTTCGATGATCGGCCGCTGCTTCACCAGATACGAGTAGGCGAACCTGCTCGGCGCCTCGATGGTGAGGGCGTCTTCGGTGAGGTCGGTCGCCCGCGCGCTGGCGAGCATGTTGATCAGCCGCGCATCCATGCCGTCCCGTTGGCAGAACGCGATGGCGTCGTCGAGGAGCAGTCGTGCCTCGCTCTCCATGGTTCACCGGCCTTTCTGTTTATATCTGACGGCTTTGGATCCACGCCTGCCCGGCGTCGGTCAAAAAGCGCTTCTGTCCACGTTTGATAACGAGCCCGACCTGAGCGAGCGCCTCGAGCTCACGCGACCAGGTGGGCGCCGACGATCCGAAGGCACCGGCGAGGTCGGTGGGGCCGCCGCTTCCGCGCTCTGCCAGGAAGGCGAGTGCCTGCGCCCCGCGCTCGGACACGTAGGGCTCGGCTGCTGCATTCGGAGCGCCCGGCGCGCCTGCGTAGGGCTGCTGCCATGCCTGCTGTTGAGCGGCGGGATTTTGCCCCCAGGGATTCTGCTGGTACGGCGTCCATCCGCCCTGGCCGGGCCACGGCTGGGGCGGCTGCGGATAGGGCCATCCCTGCTGATAGGCCGGGTACATCGCCGACTGCATGCCGGGCGCCATCTGGTTCGCCGGCGCTTGCATTCCTGCCTGGGGATATCCCATGGCCTGGGGTGCGGCAGCTTGACCTGCGGGGATGCCGCCGGGCCCCATCGGCTGTCCAGGCATCGCGCCCGCAGGCGGCATCGGGGAAGGCATTCCCGCGGCACCGCGCACGGCGCCGCCGCGCGCGCCCGCCCGCTCGATCTCGGCCACGCGCGCAGGGTCGATCGATACGGTGACCACGGTGCCCTGATGCAGGTTGTCCTCGATGGACACGGCCCCGCCCGCGTTCTCCAGGTACTGCTGGACCATCGGGAAGCCCGCACCCGTGCCGCGGATGTAGCGCTTCTGGTTGCGGTCGGCGCTCGTCACGCCGAACTCGAACGCCCGCTCCTTGTCCTCGATACCCGGGCCCTGGTCGGCGAAGCGGATCGTATTGCCGTCGTCGAGGATGGAGATGATCGGCTCCACGAAGTTCGCGTGGATGAAGTTTTCCACGATCTCGCGGATGACCATGAGCGAGATGCCTCCGCCCTGCTCTTTCATGCAGCGGTAGACGGTGTTCGTGATCTCCTCGAGGTAGGTTCTGACGTCTTTCGGCGCGATGACGATTACCCGCGGCGTCGAAAGCAGGTCGTCGTAGATGGCGATGCGCGTGGCATAGCTGACCTGCGAAGCTACGTCGCCCCCGTTACCCGCGACCTCCTGCGCATCCGCTGCCCGCGCGCCATCGCCGCGCCCGGTTAAGTGCGCGTTATCTGGAGCGGGGTCTCCGGAGTCCACGAAAGGGTAGAAGTCATCTGACATGGGGCATATCGCAATCCTCGAACCTGCGGTGGCACAAGGATATCAGCTCGCCACGCCCGCCCGCGCAGCTTTCAACAACTTTTCCCAACTTGTTGAAAACTGTCGCAAACGAATGAAAAGTTATTCACAGTTTCCCCGCTGCCTGTGGAAAAGTCTCTGAAAGAATCTGAAAACTTGTCGAGTCGGTTGCACGATGTATGAAGGGTTCGCGCGGAGATGAAAACTAAACGTGCTTTTAGCTCGCATTCATTGACATCGCCGCACCATATTCCCTACAATCTCTAAGCTCACGAGTCTATACCGTGCATATCGCACTGAAAGCACTAAACGCAGCAGGAGGATGTCAACCATGAAGCGTACGTACCAGCCTAACAAGCGTAAGCGCGCCAAGACCCACGGCTTCCGCGCCCGTATGGCCACCAAGGGCGGCCGTGCCGTGCTCGCCCGTCGTCGCGCCAAGGGCCGCAAGCGTCTTACCGTTAGCGATAACTAAGACAATGCGTCTCGCATGAGGACGATTAAGTCTCGATTGGATTTCGAGCGCGTCTTCCATCAGGGTAAAAGCTTCAAGCATCCCCTGATGCGTATGATTGCATGCGAATCCGTGAACGAAGGCGATCCGGGGCGGGTCGCCTTCGTTGCTGCAAAACGTCTTGGCTGTGCCGTCGTGCGCAACCGTTCCAAGCGCGTTTTGCGCGAGGCCGCCCGGTCCTGCGGGTTTCCCAGGCCGGGCTACGATGTCATCCTGTTCGCGACGCATCGGTCGCGAACGTCTACGCCATGCGAGCTGCAAGCCGCCCTCACCACGCTGTGCTCACGGGCAGGCTTAGATGGACAACAGAGGTAACGTGCTTGCGCACCTGCCGCGACGCCTCGCCGTCGCTGCGGTGCGCTTTTACCAAAGAGCCATCTCGCCGCTTTTGCCCAACGCCTGCATCTACACGCCCTCGTGTTCCCAGTACACCCTCGAGGCCATCCAGAAATACGGTGCGCTCAAGGGCTGCTGGCTAGGGTTTCGCCGCATTCTGCGCTGTAACCCCTTCCACGAGGGCGGTTACGATCCCGTGCCGTAACACGGCGCCTTACGTTCGGAGGTTTTACACATGTGGGACTGGATAGTCAACATCCTCTTCCAGGTACTGAAGCTCATTCAGGGTTTCGCAGTTGACTGGGGCCTTTCGATCATCATCTTGGTGGTCATCATCCGTCTGCTGCTGACCCCGCTGATGGTCAAGTCGTCCAAGTCGACGGCTCGTATGCAGGTGCTGCAGCCCAAGATGATGGAGATCCAGGAGCGCTATGCCGACGATCCCCAGCGTCAGGCCGAGGAGATGCAGAAGTTCTACTCCGAGAACAAGTTCAACCCGTTCGGCGGGTGCCTGCCGCTTCTCATCCAGATGCCCGTCCTGTTCGCCCTGTTCACGCTGCTGAACAACCTTCCGCAGTACTTCTCGGGCGAGAACTTCTCGTTCTACAACATCCTGCCCGACCTGCAGGCTACGCCTGCCGGCACGATGGGCGAGGGCCTGGCTGTCGCGGCTCCCTACCTGATCGCCCTGATCCTGTTCGCCGTCCTCACGCTGATCCCGCAGCTGTATATGTCTCGCAACCAGACCGGCCAGCAGGCCCAGACCATGCGCATGACCGCCCTGATCATGACCGTCATGATGCTCTGGATCGGCTGGGGCCTGCCCGCGGGCGTTCTTCTGTACTACGACGTCTCGTCGCTGTGGCAGGTCGCCCAGCAGCTCTTCGTGACCCAGAAGGTCATCGAGAAGGCGAAGGCCGAGGAGGAGGAGCGCATGGCGAATGCTCCTATCGAGGTCAACGTCGTGCGTCGCGAGCGCAAGCAGCGTCCGCACAAGAAGAACTAGCCTGAACAGTAATTAGGTACCTAACTAATGGAGTATGACATGACTGACGAGCTTCAAGAGGTAACCGAGGAAGTTGGCGGTCCGTACGCTCAGATCGCCGAGCGCTACAAGGCGGGGGAGGAGCTCTCCGACGAGGAGCTCGATGCCATCGCCGATCTCGCCGTCTCCGTTCTTCGCGACCTTCTGTTCTACTTTGACGCCCAGGATTCTCCCATCGATGAGTATGATGGGGACGAGGGGGAGCTTATCCTCGACGTCACCGCGCCCGATCTGGCGGTGCTCATCGGTCGTCACGGCAAGACCCTGGAGTCGCTTCAGACCCTCTTCTCGCTGCTGGTTAGCCGCAAGCTCGGGTTCCGCTATCCCGTTGCCGTGGACGTCGAGGGCTATAAGAGCCGCCGTCACGACAAGGTGATCTCGATGGCCCACAACGCTGCCTCCCGCGCTGTGCGTCAGCATTCCTCCGTTTCGCTACCGCCCATGAGCGCGTACGAGCGCCGTCTGGTGCATATCGCGCTGCGCGATAACGCCCGCGTGGATACGCACTCCGAGGGCTCCGATCCCGAGCGCCGCGTTGTCATCACGCTTCGCTAGTTTTCTTAGGAACTGGATCGAAGGGGTATGTCACCGACATGCCCCTTCTTTTTTGTCAAAACTTCTTGTTACACTGATTTCTGTCGGAACATAAGGTTTGTAAGGTGAGGTCGCTGCCATGTCCGATACACCCAATCGCACAATCCTGCTTCACGATCTGGATGTCGATGCTTCCCGCTTCGATAGTCTGAAGATTCGGCTTCGCTCTCTTGCCCAAGAGGTCGGTGTCTCGCTCGAAGATGATCAGGCGCGACTTTGCCTGGAGCATCTGCTGTACGTCGACCAGGTGAATGCCTATATCAACCTGACGCGCATCACCGATCTCGATGATGCCGTCGTGCTGCATATTGTCGACTCGCTGACGCTTGTTCCCTATATCGCTGCTGACGTGTATTCGTTTGTGGATATGGGTACCGGTGCTGGTTTTCCGGGTGTGCCTTTGGGCGTGGTTTCCGGTCAAGCGGGTTACCTTCTTGACTCGGTGGGGAAGAAGGTCAACGCTGTGAACGCAATCGTTCAGAAGCTCGGCCTCGATAGGCTCACTGCCGTCCACAGCCGCCTGGAGACGTATGGCAAGGAGCACCGCGGATCTGCCGATCTTGTTGTGGCTCGTGCGCTTGCCCAGCTTCCGATTCTGCTCGAGTACGCTTCGCCGATTCTGAAGCACGGGGGACAGCTTCTTGTCTCCAAGGGGAACCCGACTGATGATGAGGTGCAGCATGGTCGTGCTGCTGCCAAGCTCTGTGGGTTCGAGCTTGTTGATGTTCACCGTATCGAGCTTCCCGAAGGTTATGGTCATCGAGAGATCTGCGACTTCAGATTGCTTCACAAGCCTTCGGTGAAGCTACCTCGTGCCGATGGCATGGCAAAGCGCCAGCCACTCGGTTAAGGGATATTCCAGTGAAAGGGCCAGATTTGCATCTGGCCCTTTCACTTTTAGTTTCACGTGAAACATCAACGTTGGCCTCTTCCGGCTACGTCCCCAATGAGGCCATCTTTGGCCTTATTGGGGACGTAGCCGGAAGAGGCCAAGTATAAAGCTGGTCGTGTTTGGCTTGAGAGCTCGTTCTATTAATATGCGTGCTACATCGGCGATGCAATCAAGAGAGCCTGCTGATCACCTGATGTCGAAAATCAAAGTTTCCGGCGACTTCTGGTTTCACGTGAAACGATGACGGTGTATGAGAGTGTTGTTATGAGCTCATATATCTAGCAGAGCATGTTGAAGCAATACACGCGGTACGTCGTACATGAGGAATCTGAGGTTCAAATACGACTCCCGTATCACCACTGCAAATCGCAATCCAATCTCAGCTCTCATCAATGTCTTTGAGATAGTTCAGAATGCCTCTCACGGACGCTTGCGCTTGGGTTTCACGTGAAACATAATGAACGATGGAACGCGTGGGTGAGAATCGACACATGTTTCACGTGAAACGCGCTTTCAGCACTGTAGACAATTCGTACCAAGGAGGGCGCAGTGGGATTCAGGGATACCAAACGCTCTAAATCCGGCATCAGCACACGCGTGATTTCGATCATCAACCAAAAAGGCGGCGTCGGAAAGTCAACGACTGCTGTCAATCTAGCAGCTGCCTTGGGAGAGCTCAATTACAAGGTGCTGGTTGTCGATTTCGACCCGCAGGGAAACACGACGAGCGGACTCGGTGTCGAGAAGGAGCAACTCGATCATTGCATCTACGACGCGCTGCTTCACGATGTGCCGGTTGAGGATATTATCCAGGACACCGAGTGCAAGAAGGTGTACGTGGTGCCTGCGACGATCCAGCTTGCGGGTGCAGAAATCGAGCTCGTTTCGACCATGGCGCGCGAAACGAGGCTGAAGGATCTTCTCGAGCCAGTAATCGATGAGTTTGATTTCATCTTTATCGATTGTCCACCCTCGCTCGGTCTGCTCACCATCAACGCTTTGACTGCAGCCGATAGCGTGCTGATTCCCATCCAGTGCGAGTACTACGCGCTCGAGGGCGTTACGAAGCTGCTCGAGTCGATGAAGATGGTCAAGTCGCGTATCAACAAGAAGCTCGAGACCTTTGGCGTACTTATGACCATGCACGACAGTAGGACCTCGCTTTCGAACCAAGTGGTGGATGAGGTTAAGGGTTACTTCGGCGATCTTGCGTTCAAGACGTGCATTCCGCGTTCGGTGAAGGTTTCCGAGGCTCCGTCGTTCGGCATGCCGGTCGTGACGTATGCACCCACCAATAAGGGTGCTCTGGCATACAAGGCTCTTGCGAAAGAGGTGGTGAAGCGTGCCAAGTCCTAAGAAGAAGGCGCTCGGCCGTGGCTTGGGTTCCCTCATTCAGGAGGCTCAGACTGAAGCCGGTAGCAATCAGCAGGATCGCCAAGAGACCATGGTCTCCATCGAGGACATCCATCCGAATCCCCATCAGCCCCGTACCCACTTCAACGAGACCGAACTCGAGGAGCTGAGCGAGTCCATTCGCAGCCATGGCGTTCTCCAGCCTCTGCTGGTGCGCAAGGACGATAAGGGCTATGAGATCATCGCGGGTGAGCGACGCTACCAAGCGTCCAAGATCGCTGGCGTGACTGAGGTCCCCGTCGTGGTCCGTGAGGTCGACGACAACGAGATGCTCGAACTTGCCCTCATCGAGAATCTTCAGCGCTCCGACCTCAATCCTATCGAAGAGGCAAAGGGCTATCGCAAGCTGATTCAGGCGACTGGTATGACGCAAGAGGCTCTCTCAAAAGCGGTCTCCAAGTCGAGGTCTGCCATCACCAACTCGCTGCGCCTGCTCGATTTGCCGCAGCGCGTTCAGGACCTTCTGTTCGAGGGTAAGCTGACTGCCGGACATGCACGTGCCATCCTTGCAGTGCCGTACGAGGAAGCGCGTATCAAGCTGGCGGAGAAAGTGGTTGCTGAGGGTCTGTCCGTTCGTGCGACAGAAAACCTTGCTCCATTGTTTTCGGTCGGAGATACGCCAAAAGCCCCTCGTCCGGTCACGCCGCAGTCGTTTAAGAAGGCTGCGCGTATGCTTCGCCAGGTTTTCAATACCAACGTGAAAGTTAAGTCCTCCCGTGGCAAGAATAAGATCGAGATCGAATTCAAGGACGAGGACGAGCTCGCGAACATCATGAATCGCGTGCTCTCCGATATGAAGCCTTCGGAGGTGGAGGATGAAGAGTAGGATCATCGCGGCGTTGATATCAGGTGCGGCCGTTATTGCGGGAGTCGCTGTCGGCTACAAGATGGTTACCGACGAAGAGTTTCGCGGAAGACTGACGCGTGGTGCGAAGGATGTCTACCAGACCTCGAAGAAGAAGGTGGGGGACATGACCGAGGACGTTGCGGTCCGCACCGCCCAGATGACCAAGAACCCCAAGATCAACCAGGAGTGGGTTGAGAACCAGTGGGAGGCTATTGGTCTATAAGGTACCTAAATAATTGTCGGTACCTGCGCTAATAGCATCTAGTAAGAACGAAGGCCTGCCGGCGATCGTGCCGGCAGGCCTTCGTGTTTCATGTGAAACGTCGTATCGCCTCGTGTGGGCTTACGCCTTCTGCTGGGCGCTCAGGCGCTGCTGCAGCTGGCCGCACGCGGCGTCGATGTCGGAGCCGCGCGAGTTGCGGATCGTCGCTTCGACGCCATGCATCTGCAGACGCTTCTGAAGCGTTTCGACCTTCTTCATGGGGGAGGGCTTCAGCAGGGCATTCGGCGTGTCGTTCAGCGGGATGAGGTTCACGTGGCATAGCGTGCCCTGGCAGAAGTCGATAAGCGCTTCCATTTCGGGGTTCGTATCGTTCACGCCGTCGATCATCGCGAACTCGTACGTCGGGCGGCGACCCGTCTTCTCGACATAGGCCTGAATCGCCTCGTGCAGGCGGGGAAGCGTGTACTTCTTGACGCCCGGCATCAGCTTGTTGCGGGTGCTCTGGATGGCGGAATGCAGCGAGATGGCGAGCGTGAACTGCTCGGGAAGCTCGGCGAAGCGCTTGATACCCGGAATAACGCCGCAGGTGGAGACCGTCAGATGGCGCGCACCGATGGCCATGCCGTTCGGGTCGTTCAGCATGCGCAGCGCCTCGATCGTGGCGTCCATGTTGACGAAGGGCTCGCCCTGGCCCATGAAGACGACGCTCGTCACGCGCTCGTCAAAGTCGCGGGCAACGTGGATGACCTGGTCGACGATCTCGCGCGCCGTCAGCGAGCGCTTGAGGCCGCCCATGCCGGTGGCGCAGAACGCGCAGCCCATGGCGCAGCCAGCCTGGGTCGACACGCAGACCGACAGCTTGCCGCGGCTCGGCATGCCGACGGTCTCAACCGAGGTCCCATCGCTGAACTCCAGCAGATACTTACGCGAACCGTCGTGTGAAACCTGCTTGGCGGCCTCGGTCGGCGTGGCGAACGTGAAGTGCTCGGCGAGCTGTTCGCGCAGCTTCTTGGGGATATTGGTCATCTCGTCGAACGAGCCTGCCTGCTTGGCGAAGAGCCATTCGCAGATCTGCTTGGCCCTGAATGCGGGCTGGCCGAGTTCTTTGACGAGATCGGCGATCTCCTGCTCAGAAAGCGAGCGGATATCGCGCAGACGATGAGAACGTTCCATGCAGTACCTTCCAAAGGTTGTACAGCTTGTAGGTGTACAGCTTACGATACCTATACAATAAAATAACGCGCGGCTCGCGGCCGCATGAGTCGCGCGCAATGGACAAAGAACATCAAGGCATGCGACCGTGACACCGATAAAGGAGCAACGATTATGCAGAGCAGTCAACGTGCGGATATGCACATCGCCGTGCTTGCAGGAGGTTTCTCGTCGGAACGAGAGATCTCGTTCTCATCCGGACGCAATGCCGTCAATGCGCTGCAACAGGCCGGTTTCGGGTCCGTTGACCTGCTCGACCCCGCCGACGAGGGCTTCATCGACGCCATGCGCTCCAGCTCCTACGACGCCGCGTTCATCGCCTTGCACGGAGCCGGCGGCGAGGACGGCATGATCCAGCATGTGATGGAGTTCCTCGACATCCCGTACACGGGCTCGGATGCCCAGGCGAGTGTCTGCGGTGCCGACAAGGAGCTCTCGAAGATCCTGTACGAGCGCGCAGGCATCCCGATCGCCAAGGGTATGTCGGTGCAGAAGGGGGAGGATATCGACCCCGGGCGTGTCTTTGCCGAGCTCGGCAGCACACTGTTCGTGAAGCCCGCGGTCAACGGGTCCAGCTACGGAGTCACGAGGGTAGCCGACCCCGCCGAGCTCTCCTCGGCGGTTGATGCGGCGCTTGAGTACAGCGAGAAGGCCCTGATCGAGACCTGCCTCGAGGGAACCGAGATCACCGTCGGCGTCTTCGGCGGTGAAAACCTGAAGGCCCTGCCCATCGTGGAGATCTGCACGCCGGAGAACGCCGAGTTCTACGACCTGAGTGTCAAGTACGTCGACCCCACCGACATCCACCGCATTCCCGCGCGCCTGCCCGAGGACGTGTACGCCCGCGCGCAGGAGCTCGCCTGCCGCGCCCATCGCGCCCTCGGATGCTCTGGCTTCTCTCGCAGCGACTTCATCGTCACCGCCGACGGCCCGGTCATCCTCGAGACGAATACCATTCCCGGAATGACCGATACCTCGCTGTTCCCCGATGAGGTCCGCCACGCGGGCATGGATTTCAGCGATGTGTGCGGTCAGCTGATCGAGATGGCGATCGAGCGCCACGCGCGCCGATAAGGAGAGACCGTGCCCATGACGACGATGGAAGATGCCGTGATGGCGGGAACGCCCGACGCGGTTGTGGCGGCCTACGAGACCCTGGCCGAGCGCGCCAAGACGCGTTCGTTCGGCCTGATCGAAGATGACGTCATCATCCTCGACACCGAGACCACCGGTCTTTCGGTGCAGGACAACCGCCTGATCGAGATCGCCGCGGCCCGCCTGCGCGGCCGCGAGATCGTCGACCGCTTCGACACCTTCGTACACCCAGGTGTGCCCATCCCCGACGAGATCGTGCGCCTGACCGGCATCCGCGATAGCGATGTCCAGCACGCGCCCTCGCCGGAGGAAGCGGTCGCCATGCTGGCCGATTTCGTGGGCGGATGCCCTGTCATCGCGCATAACGCCACCTTCGACCGCTCGTTCATCGAAGCGGTTCGCGGCGGCGTTAACGTCAGCGACATCTGGATCGACTCGCTTGCGCTCTCGCGCATCGCCCTGCCGCGCCTGGCGTCGCATAAGCTGTCCGTTTTGGCTGAGCTGTTTGGCTGCGATGCCGTTTCCCACCGCGCTATCGACGACGTCGAGGCGCTTGCCGGCGTCTGGCGCATCCTGCTCGTCGCCCTGACCGACCTGCCGCGCGGTCTGATGCGTCGTCTTGCCGATATGCATCCGGATGTTCCCTGGAGCTATCGCCCCATCTTCTCGTTCTTGGCCGGCGAGGACCCCGACGGCATCTTCTCTCTGCCTGCAGCCCGTACCGAGATCCTGCGCGCGCAGGCTCCCGATGAGCGTGTCGATGCCGATGACCTGCCATTTCTGTTGCTCCCGACCGCCGACGAGACCAAATCGTGCTATGAGCCGGGCGGTATCGTCGACCACATGTATCCCGGATACGAGCCGCGCCCCGAGCAGGTCGAGATGGCCTGCGAGGTCCGTGATGCGCTTGAGACCAGCTCGCATCGCGTGATCGAGGCTGGTACCGGCGTCGGCAAGTCGATCGCCTACCTGGTGCCCTTCGCCGCTGCCGCCAAGCGCAACAACGTCACGGTTGGCATCGCGACGAAGTCGAATAACCTCGCCGACCAGTTGATCTATCACGAGCTGCCTCGCTTGGCGCGTGAACTCGATGGCGGGCTGACCTTCTGCGCGCTCAAGGGGTACGACCACTACCCCTGCCTGCGCAAGCTCGAGCGCCTGAGCCGCTCCGACGCCGAGATCAGGACCACGCGCGACCCCGCAGACACCCTGACGGCCATCGCCGTGATCTATGCCTACGTATGCCAGTCGCCGACCGGTGACCTCGACGGCTTGGGCATCCGTTGGCGCAGCGTCAACCGCGCCGACCTCACCACGCCCTCGCGGGAGTGCGCGCGCCGCCTGTGTCCGTTCTTCCCGGATCGCTGCCTGGTGCATGGTGCCCGCCGTCGCGCCTCGCGTGTGGATGTTGTGGTGACCAATCACTCGCTGCTGTTCCGCAACGTTGCTGCCGATGGCAAGATTCTGCCTCCTATCAGGCATTGGGTTATCGATGAGGCCCATTCCATCGAGCGCGAGGCGCGCCGTCAGTGGGCGGTGACGGTTTCAGCCGATGAGTCGCGTGCCATCTTCGAGCGTTTGGGCGGCGAGCGCTCCGGCTCGCTCGGCCAGCTGGTGCGCAATCTGGCATCGTCTGACGCGGCGACGCTCTATATGGGGTTGTCGGCAAAGGCGACCGCCACGGTTCAGCGCGCGTCGCTCGCCATGGCGGAGGTCTTCGATGGCGTCCGCGACCTGGCGCGCCGCGGCAGGTCCGATGGGTACGACAACGCCAACGTCTGGATCGGCCCCGAGATGCGCGAGAGCGCCGGCTGGCAGCACTTCCTCTCGCCCGCGCTGACCGCCATCGACGCGCTCGATGAGGCGCATAAGAATCTCGCCTCGCTCGTGGAGACCGTTTCGGCCGATAAACCCGAGTTCGTGGTCGATGTCGCCGACGGCACGCGACGCCTCAAGGAGATGCTCGATGGGCTCTCGCTCATCGTCAAGGGCGAAGATGAGCGCTATGTGTACTCCCTGCAGGTGAACCGCCGCCTGCGCGCTGGCGGCGAATCGCTGACCGCAGAGCTGCTCGACGTGGGCGAGATGCTCGCCGAGCGTTGGCTTCCCGAGGTACATACGGCCATCTTCACCTCGGCTACCATCTCGATCGCCGGCAACTTCAACCACTTCAACCGCGCAGTGGGTCTCGATAGGCTCGCGCCCGGCGCGTCGAAGGCCCTGCATCTCGATTCGAGCTACGACTTCGACGAGAACATGACGGTCGTCGTGGCGGGCGATGTTCCCGATCCGCGCAACCGCGACGCGTATCTCGACACGCTTGAGCAGCTGCTTGTCGACGTGCACATCGCGATGGGCGGCTCCGCGCTCACCCTGTTCACCAACAGGCGCGATATGGAGGACCTGTTCGCGCGGGTCGAACCCAAGCTCGCGGCAGCGGGCCTCGAGCTCGCCTGTCAGCAGCGCAACTCCTCGGCGCGCCAGCTCAGAGACCGTTTCATCTCGGAAAAGAGCTCGTCGCTTTTTGCGCTGAAGGCCTTTTGGGAGGGATTCGACGCATCGGGTGATACGCTGCGCTGCGTGGTCATCCCCAAGCTGCCTTTCTCGAGTCCGACCGATCCGCTCGCCTGTGAGCGCGAGCGCCGCGAGGAGCGCGCCTGGGCGCAGTATGCCCTGCCCGAGGCCGTGCTCGAGGTCAAGCAGGCGGCAGGCCGCCTTATCCGTTCGTCGTCCGACGTCGGTGTCCTCGTGCTGGCCGATTCCCGCCTCGTCACGAAGGGATACGGTAAGAAGTTTTTGAACTCCCTGCCCACCTCGGGATACCAGCGCATCGAAAGCGAGCAGGTCGGGCGCTACCTCGAGCTGTGGCGCCGCGCGCACGGCGCGTAAGATTGAGCACGTAGATTGGCGGATAGGGGCTGCTTCGGCGGCCCCTATCCGTTGCTGATGCTGTCGAGCAGGGCATTCGCATACACGAGGAGCTCGTCACGCAGCTCGGCGGGCTCGAGCATCTCGATATCGCCGCCCATTGCGAGCACCTGGTCGAACAGCCAGGGTTTCGACGAGTAGAACAGCGTGAACTCCGTCGATCCGTCGTCGCTGCGCACGATATCCGCCACGCCGGCCCAATCGAGCATAAAGGAGGAGGCTCCGGCGCGCAGTCGCAGGCGCGTCGACGTTCCCGCTCGATGCAAGCTTTCCGCGATGTCGAGTGTCCCAACCTCATGGGCGTCGACCGACTCGTCGGTGAACGCGAGACCGCTGATGCGGTCGAGGCGGTAGCGCCGCTCGGCGTCCTTCTGCACATCCCAGGCCACCAGATAGGCGTCGCCGTGCTCCTCCTGGATGGAAAGAGGGTCAATCAGGCGTTCGCGCGCCGTGTCGTCCGTGAGGGAGCGGTATGACATCGTGCAGCGGATGCCATCCTCTATAGCCTCGCTGAGCTGGGAGAACCATGATCCGTATCGCGCAGGCTCGGCGATGCCGGGGCGCTCAGCGCGGCCGTCGACAGGCCCCAAGGCGCGGCGGATACGCTCGCGTGTGTCGTCATCGAGGTCGAGCACGTCCAGAACGTGTGCGAGAACCATGCTCTCCTCGAGGCTGAAACGGCGCGGCATGATGAGCGCGGCATCACCCTGCAGGACGACGCGGTCGCCCGCGAGCTCCACGGCGGCGCGCGCACCGCTCGATCGGTCGGAAAGCGCGGAGAGGGTCTCCACAACCTGCCCGAGCTGCGCGCTATCGATACCCAAGCGCACGGTTGCGTCCTGCGCGCTGAGCGTCTGTCCCGGGGCGGCCGAGAGCGCCTCAAGCAGTCTGATGCCGGCGATTACCGTCTGCTCTGCGGTCAAACGTGCGTTAGCCATGGGCCGCCACCGCCTTATCTATACAAGCCTTCCAGGCGTTTACCAGTTTCTGCGGCGCCAGCGGCCTCATGCCGCACTGAGCGTGTGCGAGCGCAAACCGCGCTGCCTCGGTCACATCGCCTGCCTTGACGGTCCACACCCAGGCGCCCCGACTCTCGTCGCATGTCAGCTCGCCGCGCTCTTTGGTAAGGGCCTTGAGCTCGGCAGCGTCGACGGCGGCGGGAATGGTGAACGAGACCTTGGTGGCAAGGCCCGCGCCGAGGTCGAACGGCAGGAACAGGTAGTCGCGCACATCGAACCATGAGGGTATGGCATAGCTGCCCGTGGGGCGCCATGCGCGGACGATGCGATCGCCCCGGAATGTGCGCACGCTGCCCGATTGGTCGTCGAGTCCCACGTAATAGGTGTGGCCGTCCTGCATGAACATGCCCCAGATGGCGAGCGTGCGCTGGCTTTCGGAACCCTTGGCGTCAATGTAGGCGATCCGAACCTTGCGCCGGAGCGCGAAGGCGCTCCAGAGCGTTTCGGCCGCGCGGCTCTCCTGGTGCGAAGGGCTCGCGTCGAGACTTGCCGGTACAGCTTCCCGGGATGTCATGGTCTGCAGGCGCTGCCTGATATCGAGCAGCGCGCGTCGGAAGGGGATGTCGCTGCGCGAAAGGCACTCGTCGACGGCGCGCAGCAGCGCGTCGGCATCGTCGCGCGAGATGGCACCGAGCGATGCGTACGTGCTGGAGCGGTCGATGGTCCAGAGGCTTTCCTCGGTCCGCTGAGCCCCCTCGGGGCGGATCTCCTTGACGATCACGCCGCGCTCCGCGAGCTTCTCGCGATCGCGCTTGAACTTCTTCAGGTCCGAGGCCCTGTTGGCCGAACCGTAGCCGACGTCGGCATCGCTGATGATCTGCTCGGTCGTCAGGGGCACCGATGAGGCGTTGAGGATGAACAGGAGGTTGAGGATGCGCAGGGCGGTTTCGCTGAGCTCGAGCCCTTCGGGCTGCGCGGTGGTATCGGATTCCAACATGACGGCGCCGCCTTTCTGCCGCAAGGTGAAAATCAACGGTTCCGGACCATTCTAGTCGATGTGGAGATAGGTGGCTGAACGGGAGGTGTGCAGCGGTAAGAGGTATGTAAAGCTGCGGGTCAATTGAGTTCAGGGTATACTTTCGACTACATACGGACGGATGTGTTCGCATCGTCCGTCCGCATATAGGTCATAACGATGTGGAGCCCTCATGGCGAATACCCAAAAATACCTGAACCACCTGCTTCAGAGCGTCGGCATCACCCCTGCGTGCAGCGAGGAGGAGCGTGCCGCCGCCGAGGAGATCGCAAGTATCTTCTCGAACCACGGTTTCGAGCCGGAGATTCAGGAGTTCACCTCGTCATCGTCGCCGCGCCTCGTGCGCGCCGTGCTGTGCCTGCTGATGTTCATCGGCGTGGTCCTCATGGTGGTCGGCGGTGTCGTCGGTGCGGTGGGAACGTTGCTCGTGATCATCTGCGGCGTTCTGTTCATGCTGGAGCGTTTCGGTCGTATTCGCTTTCCGCGGATCGGCGCCGGCGGTCTGTCGCAGAACGTAATCGCCTACCACAAGGCGGCCGGCCCGCTTGCCTCACCGCGTAACCGACCGGTTGTGGTCGTGGCCCATTACGACTCGCCTCGCGCCGACTTCCTGGCGCAGATGCCGTTTTCGCCCTACCGTCCGATCCTGGTCAAGCTGCTTCCCTTCGCCATGGCGATTCCTGTCGCCGTCGCGGTGGTGCGCCTGCTGCCCATCCCCGAGGTCGCGAAGCTGATCCTGTGGCTCGTTGCCCTGATCATCTCGCTCGTGCCGCTTGTCATCGGCGTTTCCGTGCTGCTCAACCGCTACGTGCTGCCCTATACGAGCGGCGCGGTGTGCAACAAGTCGTCGGTCGCCGCCATGCTCGGCGTCATGGATGCCGTCTCGCCCTTCAAGGGCTCCAAGGAGTTCCCGGAGGACGTTCCGTTTGCCGCCTTTATGGCCGAGCAGCGCCGTGAGTTCAACGATGCCTTTATGGAGGCCGCCGCTGCGAACGGTCAGGCACCGATCATCGAGCGCGGCGAGTCCGATGGTACGACCGACGAGGACGTCTTCACCGAAGAGGAGCCGGAGGAGGAGTTCGCCTACGGTCTCGAGGCGGCAGAGGACGAGGTGGCCGACGAGGAGGACGACGTGGTCGTGCCTCTGACGGGCGTTACCGTTCAGATGCCTGTCGTCCAGGTTTCCGAGGATGATGAGCTTGTTGCCAACGACGGCGTTGAGGCCGCCCTCGAGTCGCTCGATGCCGAGCCCGCTCCCATCGAGGACGAGGACGAGGCGGACGTCGAGGAGGAGCTCGATGTCGAGCCCGAGCCCGTCGAGGAGGAAGAGCTTCCCGTCAACGATGCCGGTTGCATCCGCTACGGTCTGGACGCTATCCGCGGTCTCGGCATGGTCGCCGAGAGCACCGTGATCGAGTACGAGCCGAACGCGATGCCCAAGCCGAAGCCCAAGGCCGTTTTGAATTTCCCGATTCGCAAGGCTGCGCCCAAGCCCGAGCCGGCACCGGAGCCTAAGCCTGAGCCCAAGCCTGAGGCGACTGCTCCCCGTGCTATCGCGGATATCCCCATGCCTGTCGTCGAGGCCGCTCCCGTCGCCGCTGCCGCTGCTGCCGCCGTGGCAAGCCAGGTCGCGCCCGCTGCCGATGAGGTTTCCGAGCGGGAGGAGGCCTACGAGGAAGAGGACGTATTCGAGTCCGACGCCATGGCCGCCGAGGTCGCCACGGAGGACGAATATTTCGAGGACGATCAGGATATCGAGCCCGCCGAGTACGCGGAGAATGAGTACGACGCCGAGGACGAGCAGGACGTCGGCGCCTATGACGACTCGTACGAGATGATCGATGGGGAAGAGGACGACGAAGCTGCCGAGGAGTACCTCGAGGACGAGGATTACGAGGAGGACAGCTGGGAGGACGACATCGACATCCCGATGGAGGCCATGTTCGAGGCCATCGAGGATGACGATGAGCTCACCGATGAGGACGAGGATGAAACCGAGTCTGAAATCCAGCCCGAGGGCGACGAGTACGTCGCTGACGACTACGCTGACGACGAGCTTGTCGAGGACGATACCGAGGCTGCATTTGAGGACGACGAGCAAGACGCCGCGTTCGACGAGGAGTCCGACGAGCTCGATGGCTACGACGATGTCCAGGAGGCGATCTTTGACGAGGTCGACGACGAGGACGAGGTCGAAACCGATGATGAGGAGCTGACCGACGAGGTTGCTCCGGTTGAGGGTGCCGACGTCGCGTTCGAGGAGGATGTGGCTGACGAGGAGATGCTCGAGGAAGAGGTTCCGGCCGAGGCCGAGGAGCAGGTCGAGGACCAGCAGGTCGAGCCTGCCCTCGAGGAGTCCGTGTCCGACGACGATGACCTGACGGCGTTCGCTTCCATCTACCAGAGCGCACTGTTCACCGAGCCCGTTGCCGGCTATGAGGATGAGTTCGTGTCCGAGCCTGCGGCAGCTGTGGAAGAGCTCCCGATGGAGGATGAGCTCCAGGGTGCCGTCGAGGCCGGTTACGAGCCCGAGTCGACGGCGGTCATGGAGCATATTCCCTTCGAGCAGCAGGAAGACGGTTCGTGGGCGATCGGCGTCTCGGACGATGCCGAAGCCATCGAGCCCGGCGCGACCGCGGTCATGAGCGCCCTCGTCGAATCGTATGAGGACGAGGAGCCGGTTGATTCCTACGACGGGGAGATCGTCGAGGATGATGCTGAGGTCGACGCCACCGCGCCCGCGCCTGAGTTCGAGGGTGAGCTCGAGCTCGAGCCCGAGTCCGACGGGGAGATCGTCGAGGACGAGGCTTCTGTTGAGGATGAGCCTGCAGTTAAGGATGAGCCGCTCGAGGATGCTCCGTCCGATGAGCGCATCGATGCTGCCTATGAGTCCCCCTCGTTCGATGACGTCTCGTTCGACGAGTCGATGTTCGACGTCGAGCCGCTCGCCGATGACCTCGACATCATGGAGGCGATCTTCGAGCCTGTCGACGATGACGAGTCCGAGGGCGATATCGACGAGGACGAGATCATCATCAGCGATACCGAGATCACCGTGCCCGAAGAGGCCTCGATCGACCACACCGTCGAGTTCGCAGCTGCTGCTGACGCCGCCGCCGAGGAGGTCTCTGAGGACACCGAGACGGCTGTCGAGGACGAGACGTTCGCCATCGACGACGATGTCGTTGTAGAGTCCGAGGTCGACGAGTATATCGAGACTGAGGAGACTGAGCCCGCGTACGACGAGTTCGACGAGGAAGTCGCTTCCGTGGATGGGGGCTTCGTAGAGGACGCCGCTGCTTTCGAAGCCGAGGACGAGCTTCCGGTCGAGCAGGAGGATGAGTACATTCCTGAGCCCGAGCCGGTCCAGCATCAGGTGCGCGAGATTCCGAACCTGCCGACGCTCGATCAGGCTCAGGTGCCCCAGACATCTGCGGAGTCTCAGCCCGAGGCGCCTCTGAACGGGGAGACGCGGCTGTTCGACATGTCCACCGTCATCGATTCCACCGTGCCCGTGCCCGGCGTGGAGCCGCGTCGCGTGGAGACGGTCGACTCGATCATGAACGAGATCGAGCATGACGTTCCGCAGCGCCGCCAGCGCTCCATCAAGCTGCCGGATATTTCCGCCACGACCGGTGCGGCGCCTGCACGTAGCCGCTCTTCGCTGCTCGACCTGCCCGATCCGACCCCGTCGGCTTCCGGTCAGCTGTGGACCGGCGGCGTGACCGACACCAGCGCCCGCGCCAAGGGAGGCACCATGCAGTTCTCGGTCGTGAGCTCCGACGATGCGCCCAAGCCGTCGACCGGCAAGTTCAAGACCATCTCGGCTCCCACGCCCCGGAAGGCGAAGAAGAAGCGCGGTCTCGGCGGTCTGTTCGGTCGCAAGAAGAAGCGCGACGAGAACAGCATGAGCGAGTGGCTTGGTGTCGACGAGGATTACGATGCCAAGAACTCCGGCCGTAACATCGGCTCGTGGGATAAGTTCGAGGGCGACGACAGCTGGAAGGGCGGCGCTGCCAGCGACGGTACGCTGACCGAGGATGAGCTGCGCGAGGCCGTCGCCTCTCTTGGTGACGACGAGCTGCTCGGCCATGACATCTGGTTCGTTGCGACCGGTGCGTCCGAGAACGGCAATGCCGGTATCCGCGAGTTCCTCGATGCGCATCGCGACAAGCTGCGCGGCGTGTTCATGATCAACCTCGAGTGCGTCGGCGCGGGTCGTCTGGCCATGCTGACAACCGAGGGCGAGCGCCGTGTGCTCAAGGGCGACAAGCGCATCATGGGCCTCATCTCGCGCGTGTCTTCCGACTTCCACCACGAGATCGGTTCGGTCGACATGCCGTTCCTGGACACCGACGCCCATGCTGCCATGGAGATGAGCCTGCGTGCCTGCACGCTGGCGGGTGTCGACGGCGCGAGCCTCGCCTGCTCGCACAGCCAGGAGGACATCTCGCTCAATGTCGATCCGGCGAATATCGCGCTTGCTGCCGACGTGGTGACCGAGGTCATCCGTCGCTCGTAGCAGAGGGTTTATCGCATGCAAAAACGGCCGCGCTCCCTTGGGATCGCGGCCGTTTTTTCTGGTGTCCTCATGTGTTGCTAGCTCAGGTTCTTCGCCAGGTAGTCGATGATGTCGAGCGATTCGTAGAGCGGCTTTCCATCGATGAACAGGCAGGGAACCTGACGCTTTCCGCCCACATCGATCAGAGTTTGCTCGGCCTCGCGATCCGTCGTGATGTCCCTCAAGGGGATGTTGATGTCATGGTCGTCCATGAACGCGAGAACGCGATGGCAAAACGGGCAGGAGGGCATGATATACAGCTCGTAGGAATGGTCTGCCATAATCGTCCTTTCAGGTTGCTTGCTTTAACCCGGTTATGGCTTTCCTACCCGTTTTCTGGAGCATATTCCCTATGGTGATGCGGGTAGAGGACACCTTTTTCGTCGAATGCTGCTAGCATACCAATCAACCGAGGAAATCACAGGAGGGCTTGTGTTCTCATTCATCAAGAAGCATTGGGTGTTCTATCTGGTCGGCGCCATCGTCGCCGTGGCCCTTGGTTTCGCGCTTGCCCTGTTCGTGGGTGCCAAGGGGTCAACCCCTGAGAACCTCCATGCCGACGACGTCGTTCAGGAGGCTACCGATTCGACTACTGTTCAGGATGGAGCTGCCGAGGGCGATGCTGCCGTTCAGGGCGATGTTAACGCCGAGGGCGGCACTGCTGCTTCCGGCGAGGCTGCCGATGCCACTGAGGGTGAACCCGCGGCCTAGGCTTTCACGCCGGGTTTCCACTACTCCTCAGACAACGCGTCTACTTGGGCGAACACGATAAGCGTGCGCGTCCTGCCGCCGGCTTGAGCTTCAGAGCAGGTCACGAGCGTCAAAACCCGTATGGCGTGTTCGGTAAAAGCGATGGCGTTCGGCGATACCGCGGTGGCAGAACCGATGAGATCCTCGAGCCATGCGTGCAAGTCGTTGGAATCGGTAAACTCAAAACGCTGGATGCTGGCGTAGGATGCGTCGACGTTCATCGCCAGCAATGGCGTGAATTCGGTTACATCCCCTTGCGGGGTAGCCCAGCTCGCCATGCGTATCGTGTCGAATGAATCCTGCTCGTAGGCCGAAGAGAGTTCGCTGAACATCTGATTGGTGCCTTGCATATGGTGGCCAAACACCAAAAGGTGCTTGCCCTCTACGCCCGATCGGCGATCAAGGTACGGGCAGCCCAAGGGATCCCAATCTCCCCATACATTGTGGGTCAGATACCAGTCGCGCGGCAGCTCGTCATCTGGTTGCACGACGGGATAGGAGATATCCGTACCGCCGACGGTAAGCCATGCTGCGATGTCCATCGACCGAAGGTTATCCATATCAGGGGAAGCGCCGTCCTGGCCGGTATCGTTTTGATCTGCACTTTCAGGGGACGAAACGGCATCTCGCAGCTCGTCATACGCGCGATCGTTAACGGTCGTATGGGCCAACAGGATGGCTGCCGACATGACGCAAACGAAGCAGGTAAAGGCAGCGATGAGCCGAACGGCGCGGCGAACGACCGACGTCATCATGTCAGAGCCTCGAACGTGAAACGAATAAGGCCAAGGCGCTGTTCAGATTGAGTTGCAGCAGCTATGAGGTCCGCATGGTTCGCAGCATCCAGCGGACCGATTTGCCAGGTGAGCTCCTTGGAATCCTTCACACCAATTGATAGCCCGCTGCCGCCACCTGCGGTCGAGAAGACGATGGTATCGCCGTCGTGCAGGGAGATCGTCGTATCAGCCTCCTGCTCTACCGCTTCGATCGACACTGCGGTCACATCGACGCAGGAGTCGTTTTCGATTGCGTATCCATCGGGGGCGACGACTTCTCCCGAGGGTAGGATCGTGCAGGGGACAATCGCCGGCACGCGCACCGTGATGATGGGCTCGTAGACGGGGCGCACGATCAGGTCGGCTGTGACGCAGCTGAGGTCCGCATCCCATCCGCATGAAGCGTAGCCGTCTCTATCGGGAATCGCGGGAGCATCGATGGAGGTGCCGTCGTCGACGGTTTCCCGTGCGATTTCATTGCCGTCGCCATCGAGAAAGACAACGCTCCAGACCTTGCGGAATGTCGCTTCGATTCGATGGTCGCCATTGATATCGGTAAAGGTGTATGAGCTGACAGGCCCGACATCCTCTCCATCGACAAGAACGGCATCGATGCGGTATCCCTCATCGGGGGTAATCGCAAAGGTGTGGGTCGATCCGGGATCCGCATACAGTGAGGCGGAGGGGCTGATTGAGCCGCCTTCGTTATCGCCCACAGCGATAGCGAAGGGGACCTTGACCTCGAAGTCCCATCCAGCCTTTGTTTGGGTACCACCTCTGAACTCAGTTTCCGTGCTCGTGATGCGGTGGACGCCGCTTTCCGACAGGAAGAACGTGGCGGATTGGGTGATACTGCCACCCATGCCGGCCTCATCGTAGCTTGGCTCAATGCCTGCTACCCATGTGCCATCGCAGTAGATGTCCTTCGAGGTCGTCCACATCACGTAATTGAGGCCTGTGTTGTAGATCGTGGTGCGGACGGTGACGCCGATGGAGCCATCCGATGTGGGCTGTTCAGCGATAAAGAAGTCGTTGACCTGCACCATCCCGATGCCTTCCTCGCGGCTGAACTCCTCCCATTGTCCCGGCTGGGCGTCGAAGATTGTGGAGCTTCTAGCGCGCGCCTGAGGCAAGATAAGGGTCGGTGCGGGAAGGCCGTAATGTTCCGCCAGGTCGGATATGTCGCTTGCAAGGGCAGGCATAGGGTTCAATGCGAGCGTGAGAGCCAGGGCCAGAGCGGGGACCGCCCTTCGCATAAGAGCGACAATATGATTCACGGCGGTCCCCTTTCTAGGCTATTGGGTGCTGCTATTCGATGCGGTGTCAGATGTGGCGGCGAGGAGCAGGCAGGAACCGAGACCTGCGATCATGATGAACGTCGCGGGATTAGCGGTTCCCGTTTGAGCAAGGTCTCCGGTGCGAACGGTAGTGGGTTGCGTGCTCCTTGGAGCGGCGCTCGCCTTCGGGGAGACCTGCATGACGGAGACCTCGGTGGTTCCCGACGCGGTCTGCTCGGCGGCCGCCGGTACGTCTGTTGCCCAAGCTGCTCGAATGCCGCTGAGCGGCCAGGTAAGAGCAGCTGCCGCGCAGATGCACGTCAAGCCATACATCTGCGCACGCGGGTGATTAGACATGATGCTGGCCGGCCTCAACCGTCCACGTGATGGTGGCTACCTTGGAGCCGTCTGCGGAAAGGTCTTCGGTGACATGGGATATATGTCCTGATGCGGAAAGATTGAGGGATTCCGTGCCCGAGCCTAGGTATCCCATGTCCCATTTTGCATTTCCTGAAAGGTCAGTTCCTCCATTTTGCGAGGCGTTGTACGCATCTTTCTCGTCTGTTTCTGGACCAACTTTGAAGTCAATGGAGTTGCTTTCATCAGAGTCCAGGGCATCCTTAACAAGAGTCCAGGGGTCTTCCTGCGTAACCTCCATGTTGGTGACGTGGATAGCGAAAATCGATTTGTTCGAAATCTGAAGAGTCTCACTGTCCGGCACGATCAGCGAACCGTCGCCGCCCGCAGCAAAGGGAATAACCGTCGGCACCTCAAACACAATGTTGCCTTCTGCCGCCTTGACGGTCACCTCCGTTGTCCCCTCATTGCCGGTTACTTCGGTTGTTGTAGTAGCGAAGGCGCTAACTGGCGCCATGAGCGCCGAGAGCGTTCCCAGCGCGCACGCCGTCATCCCTACGTACTGCCTCGTTCGATTCAGTTGCTGTCCCATGGTCCATCCTTTCTCTTTCGGGCATCGCGCACGATGCCAAACCTACGAAGCTTGTGCTTCGTTGACGGTGATGTTGACCCGCGTGGGGCTGCCGTGAGCTTCGTTCGTGTCTTCCGTCACGGCCTGTATCTCGATGCTCGCCTCGCCCGGTTCGAGGCCGTCGATCTCGCAGGTTTCGATCTTGCGGCCCGGAGCGAGCGGCTCCGATGTGTACAGGACCTCTTCGTCCTGAATGATCGAATACTGCTGATAAAACGCATTGTCTTCGGGGTTGACGAGGTTGACGCGCACCGAGCCGTCCTCGTTGATGATCGCCGTGGACGCTATCGAGACCGTCATCATGTTCTCTTCGACCGTGCGATTGAGTGCCTCTTGGATCTCGTCGCGCGTCATGCCCTCGTAGTCCCCGATCGTCGTGCCCACCGGATCGTCCCTCATGCCAACGATCTGCCAAATGAGGCATCCAAAGCAAACGAGCGCGAGCATGATCGCAACGGCACGGATGATCCTGCCTTTATCAAATCGGTTTGTGTCACGTGAAACCATCGCCTACCATCTCCTTCTTCTTATCGGTATGGGTCGGATACGGCGGCTGCGCATCATCGACCAGATGCCCGCCCCTGCGGCGGTTGCGGCAACGAATAGAAACCCTCCGATAGAAACGCCGGTTTGATCGAGATCCCAGATGGTGGCACCGGCTCCCTGCCGCACGCGGTCGCTGTCATGAGCTTCAAGGCCGTCGCCTCCGCCGTTGCGGAACGCATCGACGCGCGCGGTGTTGGCAAGCTCGACGCCATCGCTGAAGACCTCGGTGGTCTTCAGCTTGACGATGAGTCCTGACGACTGGCCCGCCTCTTGAGCGTCGGCCACGCTGTCGCCCTCGTCGTGTAGGTCGGAACGGTCCCAAAGGTCGATGCGTGTCGAAAAATCGGCGTCGACCGCTCCGTATTCCAGGCGGATGGCGATAATGTGCTCTCCGCCCTGCAAGGGAAGGTTGCTTGTGGTCAGATAGGTCGAATTATCCGCTTTGACCGATTCCCTCCACAGGTGCCAACCGTTGTAATCGAGGGCACGGCGGTCCTCACCTAAGCCGTTGAGCACCGTCTCATCGTCGAGCCATGGATTGGAAGATGCCTCGTTGTACGTTGCGTTCGCGCTGGATGTCTCGATCGCTGAGGTCTCCGCATCGGTTCGATACCACACGTTGAGCACGCCATCGCGATCTCCTGCGATGCGGGGCGTGGTGATGCCCTCGAGATAGGCCGATCCGTTCGTGGCGGCCTCGATTTCGTCGGTGACAGTGAATTCATCGACCCATGTCGAGCTCGTATTGCGGAAGTCGATGCAGTAGGAGATTTCCTTTCCCGCTTTGACATCCTCCTCAAGCTGCTCCTGACGCTTATCGATCGTCGCCGAGATGCTAATTGGGTCGTCATACATCGTGACCGACTGAACCTCGGGTGTTTCCTCGACGGTAAAGGCGACCTCGGTTGCCTCGTTGTACTCGCGCGGTGCGGTTTCCTCGGCAAGGATGTACTCGCCAGGCGCCAGACCCTCGACGCGATGGGGAACAGCTTCGGATGTCCAGCTTTCGATGGGCCAGCCTTCGCTGTCGAGAAGTGCCAACTGAGCACCTTCAATAAACGATTCATCGGCCGAGCTGCGTTTTGAGATGTCCACCTTGGTCGTGTCGTTCTCGATGGTAAATGCGGCATGGGGTTGTCCGTCGATGAGGCCATCGGGGGATACCTCGAAGGTGGGGCCGGATGCCAGGTATTTGATATAGCCCTCGGGAGACGCGACCTCTTCGATGCGGTACGTGCCGGAATCCAGATGGAGCACCGTGCAAGTTCCCTGCTCATTGGTCGTGTAGACACCGGACTGGGCATCCTCCACCGGTTCGTCGTCACCTGACTCGGTCACTGAATCGGTTTCCGGTTCAGTGGTTTCATCGATGGTGGTATCGCTGTTGTCTGCGGATTCATCGTCGTCAGGCGTCTGGTCCGTCTCTTCATCGGTTGCCGGATCATTCTGCTGCTCCTGCGTGCGCAGTGCTGTTGTTTGTGGCTCTACCTGCTCGTCGCTCCGATTGTTTTCGGAATCCTGATCAGTGGCGGAGTCGTCCGGAGCGTCAGCGTCCTCGGTTGGGGATTCATCGGCCGTATCGTCCTCCACGGGTGCCGCCTCGTCAGTGGGTACGATGCGGAACTGGGCGCCCTCGAGCACCTGGCCACCTTCGCCAGCCGCAATCTTGGTGATGGTGATGCCGGTCGGCTCGTTGGTCGCTGAAACCTGCGCCTCGACCACGGGCGTTTCCTGGTCGACGTACGAAACGGTGAACGCAAGGGGCTCGGTGCTAAGGGCATGTCCGATAGGCGCTTTCGTCTCGATGAAGGCATAGGATGCGGTTCCAGAACCCAAGGGAAGACTCTCGATTCGGGCCGTGCCGTCGGCACCGGTCGTTACCGCTCCCATGGTTTGCCCCGCCGTTGCGCAGATCGTACCAGTGGGGTCGACGACATCCTCCTGCGCCACTACGCGGTACTCAGCCCCTTCAAGCGGCTGGTTGTCCGCGCTGCAGGTCTTGGTGAGCGTCGCCGCGCCGGTGGCGGGACGGTCAGATACGGTGACGACCGCCTTCGGCATGCCCTCGTCAATCACGAGCTCGGTGTCCTCTTCCCTGACGACATAGGGCGCCGGCGCGCTGGTCTCGCGAATGCGGTAAATTCCGGCGCGCAGATAGGAGGGCAGTGTGACCTGACCGGTTTCATCGGTGGTGAATGAGCTGCTCTCTGGTGCGGTGGGATACCACGCGTCGTTTCCGACGGGCTGGCCGTCCGAATCGAGGATCGTGAAGGTGAATCCGGCCAGTTTGACCGGCATGCCGCTCTCTTCGTCCGTCTTCACGATGGTGAGCTGAGAGGTTACCACGGTGTTCGTAACGGCGTAGTGCAGCGTTGCACCGTCGACCATCTCGTCTGCACCGATGACCCAGTCGCCAAGGGGCGCGGCTCCCACCGGAACGGTTGCGGGGTCTTCGCGTACGGTGTAGCCGGCCGCGTCATAGGGGATAGATCCCTGTGCGCCATCGGGACGCTCACCGGTTCCCATCCAGGTTCCCACGGTGGAAGCATGGCCATCGGCATCGGTGATCATCGTGCCGACGACCTCGTTTGTCGTGTTGGAAATGATCTGGAACGTGACGCCCTCTGCGGGAGGAAGCTCTTCTCCCTCGGCTTCCTGTCCCGAGTCGAGCGTTTTAACCAGGTCGATGTCGAATGCGATAGGAGTCTCGTAAAAGATGTCGGCAGGGGAGAGCATGAACGGTGCTCCGGACGAGATGTCCTCAGCGGTCACCTCGAAGACGTGCTCCGTGGCGTCGAGTGCATAGCCGGGCGACGCGGCGGTTTCCACGATGCTAATCGATCCAAGAGGGATTCCGTCGAACACGATGCGTCCTTCGGCGTCGGTCGTGCCCGATTTGGTAAACCCGGCGGTTGAGGTAGAGGTAAGCGTATAGGTCGCGCCCTCGAGCGAGGCGCCCGGCTGCGCGGAGCCACCCGTGGCGGCATCCTTTTTGGTGAGTTCGAACGAGAAGGTCAGCGGGTCGTCCAGCAGCTCGACGGTTGTCGGTTCGAGCGCGGTTTCAAAGGGTATGCGCTCCTCGGAGCTGGAATATCCAGCGGGAGCCGCAGTTTCAACAGCGTAGTACGAGGTATTCGGCTTGAGCTTTACCTCGGCATGGCCATTCGCGTCGGTCGTGACGGAATCGACGAGTTCCTCGCTCTCGGTCAAGAAGATGTCGTATGATGCGGCCTCGAGGGAGTAGGCGGCGTTGCCGCCGGTGAGGGAGGGATTGCTCGAGGCCTTCTCGAACGAGACCGTCACCCGCTTTTCCGCAGTGACAAGAGCCTGATAGCTGTAGTTGTTATCGACCTCATAGATCGTATGGTTGAGCCATATGATGGCGCAGCCGGCCTCGTCGCCGCCTGCTCCCGCCTCGCGATAGGCGACAGCTTGGTCATACAGCTCCTTGGCAGCGTTCTTGACCTGCTCATCCTCGAGGCGCTGCCAGCGCTCGAGATACATCTTGTTGCCGTGGAACGGCTCACCGTTATTGGGAACGAAGTTGAGGACCTCCGGGCACTGCTCGCCGATGGCCAGCCAGACTGCGGCCGTTGTGGCGGCTTCGGAGCGCTCCTCGTCGAGTCCGAGCACCGAGGTGACGGTTACGCCGTCGTAGCCGTGGTACATGACGTAGTCGAGCTCGGGGATGTCGATCGCGCCATGGCGCTCGAGGACCTGACCCTCCTGAGGGATGATGAGCCAGCCCTGAGCGCAGTACGCGACAGGGGAGTCCGCCTGATCGGTTCGGATGAAGTGGCCGGTTCCTCCGTAGGAGTACGGGTTGGGTACCAAGGAACCGACGGTGATGCTTTCTGGCTCGGCGAGTGCGGTGCGCGGGCATGCTGCCGCCGCGCAGCAGGCGGCGATGGCGGTGATGATCGCGATCGCGCGCATCAGGATATGCAGCGTCGCCTGATGGTGCGCAGCGGGACGCAGAGAGACATCGCTGCATGTCGATGGACTCATGTCTAGACCTCCTTCACATAGTGGTGAAGGAATCCTAAACGGGGGTTTCAAACAGATTCTGGGCGGCTTCTATCCCGATCCGGACAGCTGGTTGCAGACGTACGGTCCCGTTTCCAACACGGCAGGATTATGGCTGTGGATTGGGCTCTACGCTTGCGTCTCGTACGCTCGAGTCACGGCGCGTCTTGCCGGCAATCATAAAAGGAGCAAAGCTTCGAGGACGTGCTCACCGTGGGCAGATTGTTGCGTGCGGACGTTCTGCGCGCTTGTCGAGCCCGATGCCGCGGGAACACGCTATACTATCCCGTACGCCGCATCGCGGCGGACACATACGCGGGCATCGCCAAGTGGTAAGGCATCAGCTTCCCAAGCTGACACTCGCGGGTTCGAGTCCCGTTGCCCGCTCCAGGATTATTTACGGCACCAGCAATGGTGCCGTTTCTCGTTTGGGCACCCTGCACGGACTCGAACCGCAAGGTCGCGAGACTGTGCAAACGCGTGAGCGTTTGCCAGTGAGCGTGCGAGGGCGCAAAGCGCCTGAAGCTGCGGACGGCGGAGCCGGACGCGAGTCCCGTTGCCCGATCCAGTAAAAAGTGCAGGTCAGAGGTATTAAAACCTCCGACCTTCTTTCGTATTCAGAAGCGACAAGAAGGTGCCAGGTACAAACTTGTCGCCAAAAACATGACACTGGGAACCGTTCTAACTGTCATATTGCAAAAATGGGGAGTGTCCCCAATTTTGCATGGGGGTGAGTTCGAGCGCGTACAATATGTGCGTACCGTTCGCGTGCCAATAATCAAAAAGGAGCCGCAATGATCGATCGCTATACCCGTCCGGAGATGGATCACATCTTCTCGCTCGAGAACAAATACGCCATCTGGCAGGAGATCGAGGTGCTTGCCTGCGAGGCGCAGGCCGAGCTCGGCAACATCGGCATCACCAAGGAGGAGGCCGCGTGGATCCGCGAGCACGCCGCCTTCAACAAGGAGGAGGTCGACGCCATCGAGGCCGTCACCAACCATGATGTCATCTCGTTTCTCACCAACATGGGCGAGTATATCGACAAGGACGTTCCCGAAGGCGAGCCCAAGCCCAGCCGCTGGGTCCACTTCGGCATGACCTCTTCCGATCTGGGCGACACCGCCCTGTGCTACCAGCTGGTTCAGGCTACCGACATCCTCATCGACGACTGCAAGAAGCTCGGCGAGATCTGCAAGCGCCGCGCCTTCGAGGAGCGCAACACCCTGTGCGTGGGTCGCACCCACGGCATCCATGCCGAGCCCATGACCTTCGGCATGAAGTTCGGCAGCTGGGCTTGGGAGCTCAAGCGCGATCTCGATCGCCTGGTCGATGCCCGCGCCAACGTCGCGTTCGGCGCTATCTCCGGTGCGGTGGGCACCTATTCCTCCATCGACCCCTTCGTCGAGGAATACGTCTGCGAGCATCTCGGCCTTGTTCACGATCCGCTGTCCACGCAGGTCATCTCGCGCGATCACCATGCCTATCTCGCCGGCGTCCTTGCCACCACGGCTGCCACCTGCGAGCGCATCGCCACCGAGATCCGCAACCTGCAGAAGACCGATACCCTTGAGGCCGAAGAGCCGTTCAAGAAGGGTCAGAAGGGCAGTTCGGCCATGCCGCATAAGCGCAACCCCATCACCATGGAGAAGGTCTGCGGCCTCTCCCGCGTGGTGAAGGCCAACGCGCAGGTCGCCTTCGATAACGTGGCCCTGTGGCATGAGCGCGACATCTCGCACTCCTCCGCCGAGCGTGTGGCCCAGGCCGACAGCTTCATCGCGCTCGACCACATGTTCCAGTGCCTGATTCGCGTGGTCGACGGCCTCATCCTGTATCCCGAGCAGATGAAGGCCAACCTCAACAAGACGCGCGGTCTGATCTTCTCGTCCAAGGTGCTGCTCGCCCTCGTGGAGACGGGCATCACGCGCGAGGAGGCCTATGCCATCGTCCAGGAGAACGCCATGGCCACGTGGCGCGAGGTTCAGCAGTGTGCCGGCGGCACGACGTTCCGCGAGAAGCTCGAGGCAGATCCGCGTTGCACGGTCGCGTCCGAGAAGCTCGACGAGATCTTCGATCCGTGGGACTTCCTGACCCGTGTCGACCGCGTTTTCGATCGCCTGGAGCAGCTCGAGTTCTAAGCTTGCAGGCGGAATGACACGCTAAGCGAAGGCGACCGCACCGGACTGAATCGGTTCGATGCGGTCGCCTTTCTCGTGCGATGCGGTTCTGACGCGGTCTTGAAGCGGTGCGGTGCGGTCGGAAGCTAGCGCTTGGGATTGCCATACTCGGCGATGTAGTCCAGAATCTCCTGGCGCGAGTGCAGATCGGTCTTGTCGTAGATGCGCTTGATATGCGTGTGCACCGTGTTGGTGGAAAGCTTAAGCTCCTCGCTCACGCGGGCCTGCGTGTGGCCGAGTGCGTACAGGGTCAAAACCTCGACCTCGCGTCCCGTCAGACCGAAGCGCTGGCCCATCTCCATAACGGAGGTGGCGATATGCACGTCGGGCTTCTGCTGGACCATGGGCGGCTGAGACTGGGGAGAGATCGCCAGCACACCCATGAAGGGGACGCGACGGATATCGTCCTCGGTCACGGGGCTCGACGCATGTTGACGCTCGGTGCGCTGCGTGGGCGAGAACAATAGGCGGGTGAACACGACCTGCGCTGCGATGAGCACGAACAGGCTCATGATGGAGATGATGACGGGCGTGTTGCTGGGAATGACCTGCGTGATGATATTGTCGACACGCATTCCGGCGACCTGCAGGAGGGTCTTAGCGATCCACGCGGCGCTGCAGTAATAGAAGGGGTCGCGCCAACCGAAGCTGATGAACGCGATGGTCAGATACCAGATGAATGCCTGCAAAATGAGTGACGACGCCATGACGAACGAAGCTCCGACCGAAATCGTCTTGGGCCAGACCGAGAAGAAGACGGCGCCCAGCGCGATAAGCACCTGCATGACGATCCAGATGCTCGCGGTGATGGCGCGCATGCGCGAGGCCAGGCCGAAGCGGATCCACTGGATGGAGACGCCGACCACAAAGAGCAGCACCAAAAAGCGCGGCACCGTGCTCATATAGATCGCCTCGCCGCTGGAAAAGCCCAGGCCCATGCCCATGGGGATGGAGATGAACCAGATGCCGAGCGCGGCGACGGCAAGGAAGCTGCGGTTTGAGAACTGGTCCTCGTCGGTACCGAAATACGATTCCGAAACTGCCGGGAAGGGGTCGCCCGCAGCTCCGAGGCGGCGCGAGGCGCGGATGGTACTGAACTGCGCATAGCTGAGCAGCACGCCGGCGGTGTACCAGACGAGCTCGCCCGAGAAGCTCAGGCAATAGGTGACGAACTCCGACAGAGCGAGCGCGCAGAACACCACGATGACGGTTGCCTGGGCAGAGGTGCCGCGCAGCTTGCGAAGCCAGTAGAACTTGACGAATGTGCTTCCCAGCGCCACGCCTGCCTGCAGCAGGACGGCGAGCCCCAGGGGAACGGTAGCCCCCTGGGCGGTCAGCAGCGCGAGTACAAGGCAAGATAGGGCGGCGATGTGCGTCGAGGCGAGCACGAAGACCGAAACGAATCGCTTGGTGAATCGTTTAATCGAGAACGTCGCCAAGAACAGAAGGCCAGCAAGAAGTGCGGCCACGATCATCGCCGATCCGTTGAACGTCGACACCCCGGTGGTGCGATGTGCCTGCTGGACCGCAACATTCACCACGGTGGACGAGAGCGCGAGGCCGACGATGGGCGGGAGCAGCACCCGGTAGGTTTCAAACGAAACCGGCGGCATCGCCTGGTTGTCATCGCGTTGCTGCACGCTACCCACCTGTACCCTTTCGCGCCTGTACCACGGGTCACCTGTTTCAGGCGATATAAGAGTATAGCTTGTACTACACTGAACCAAGCCGATGCGAAGAACCGATTTTGCGAGGTGCGTATGATGCAGGAGGAATCGAGCGAGCTGATCGACGGCGCCCATGCCGACGACGCCGTGACGGCGCAGGACGCCACTCAGGCACAGGATGCAGTGGAGCTCGAACGTATCCATGCGGAAAACAAGTTCATCCGGGCCATGGACGAGGCGCTCACCGACGTCCGCCAGCGCTCCTACGAGGGGAAGCTCACGAAGTCGTCACGTTGGCGCAAGCTCGCGCTCACGCCCGAGGGCATGGATGCGCGCACCTTCGAGGAGCAGGTCCTCATGTTCATCGAGACGCACGACCATGCGGAGGACACCCCCGCGATCGGCAAGCTCGTAGCGCCCAAGCCGCTTTCGGTTCAGCTGGAGGGGACTGAGGTCTCCGATGACGAGCCACTGCCCGAGCTCGACGTCTCAGATATCGTGCTGATCTACGGCAAGAAGGGCATCTACCTGTATTCGAAGGCGCTGATGTCGCACAGCTTCGCCCATGCCCTGTACCAGACATCCGAGAACAACGCCGTGGCGACGTTCGTCGACGTGGTCCGCAGCGAGTCGAAGACCTATCCGCGGCCCGTCGCGGTGGGCACGTTCATGAACCCGCCGTACCTGTGGGCGAACAGCAAGACGCTCGAGGTGTATGAGCAGGTCAAGAAGTCCGGCTCGTTCGACGACATCCACATGGTGCGCACCAGCATGGGTGAGCCCTATTTCTACTCGACCCTGTACCTGTCCGACGCCCAGGGCAAGTCCCTCGCCGAGTGGTATGGCGTCGAGAAGCGCCTGAACCCCTAACGCACCTGCCTGCACGAACTACGAAGGAGAACAACGATGCCCAAGCAGAAGCTCACCGAGGACACGCCGTTTCTGCGTACCCCCGATATGTATCAGATCGAGAACGACGCTCCCATCACGGAGTATTCCGACACGCTGCTCGACCTGATCGCCGACACGCCGAACGGCGGCGTGCCCGATGGCGCCAATGCGTTTTGCAGCGTCGGCAAGGAGAAGCGCGGCACGGTGCAGATGCAGCTGTTCGCGGTGGTCGATCCTGAAACCGAGACCTTCGGCAACGTGGGCTTCCGCAGCCATGGCTGCCTGGCGGCAATCGGCTGCGCGGCGACCCTTGCCGAGATGCTTCCCGGCAAGACGTTCGCCGAGGCCCTTGCCATCACGAAAGACGAGATCAACGAGCGCCTGGGCGGCGTTCCCTCGGCCAAGATGTACACGCTGATTCTTGCCACCTGCGCAGTCAAGGCGGTCATCGGCGACTACCTGATGCGCGTGAAGGAGGCGCCGGAAGAGCTCGATGCGCTCTTCACCTGCCAGAGCCTTTCGGTCGATTGCCTCATGACCGAGAACTGCTCGCTGCGCGACGAGCGCGTTGACGCCTACATGCGCGCTTGCGGCGAAATCTAGATGAAAGTTTGGGACCTGTCCCCAAACTTTCACTCGGCGTCGGCGGCTTGAGCAGCGGCGATCTGGCGCTCGGCTGAGTCCGAGAACATCTTGCGCTCGTCGGCCGGCAGCTGTGTGCGCAGGCGGTCGCGCTCGGTGTTCATGCCGATGAAGATCTGGCGCATCATCACGAGCACCAGGTAGCGGCCGCGGCGCGTGAGCGTGAGCTCGTCGGCGTTGTTCTTGTCGAAGGCGCCGTTCGCGGCGAGGTAGCCGTACTCGATCGGCATATCGTACTGGATGTACTTGCCGAAGTCGCGGCGCCAGGCGCGGTTGTCCAGGCGCAGGCCGAACAGCTCGCGGCCCATGCGGTAGCGCTTCCAGTTGGCGCGACCCATCTCGATGCACGAGGCGACGCTCATGTGGCCGCTCTCGATGCGCTGGATGTAGCCCGAAACGGACGAGTCGTTGTTGAAGATGTGCTCATCCAGGAAGGAATAGGCACCGCAGCCTGCACCGACGTACTCGGCATAGTCAACCACGTACTCGTCGATCATGGCGTCGCGGTCGGCAGCGAAGGTGTAGACGTCGGTGGCGTAGAAGCCGGCGCCGCCCTCGCTCACCGGTGCGGTCATGCGGTCGAACAGGGTGTGGTACAGGGTCTTCTCGAGCTTGTAGTCGACCTGCCCGTGGAAACAGGTCTGCATGAGCTTCTCGGAGCCGGGCGACGCCATGAGCGGGTAGTACGTCAGCTGGTTGGCACCGGTGGTCTTGAAGATATCGATGTCGCGCAGGATCATCTCCGGGGTCTGACCCGGGAAGTTGAAGATCATATCGACGTTGAAGGTGTCGAACATGTCGTGCACGTTCTGGATGCGCTCGACGATCTCTTCGGCACTGCCGTACTTGTCATAGCGGTCCATGCGCTTGAGCAGCGTGTTGTCGAAGCTCTGGACGCCGACCGAGAAGCGCTGGACCATGCGCGAGATGCGCTCGAGGCGCTTGCGGTCGAGGTGCGGCGGGTTGGTCTCGCTCGACACCTCGTGGATGGTGGGGAACAGCTCGCGCATGTAGTCGATGGTGCGCTCGAGCTCGTCCATCATGATGGTGGGTGTGCCGCCGCCGATGTAGGCGCTCGTAGGCTCGTAGCCCAGGTCGCGGATCATCTTGAGCTCTTTGCGCAGCGCGCCGAAGTAGCGGACGGCGAGGTCTTCCTTAAAGGGGAAACGCGTGAACGAGCAGTAGGGGCACAAAACGTCGCAGAACGGAACGTGTACGTACAGCAGGTACTCATGGCCCGGCTGCGGGGCGGGGACCAAGGGGCTCACTGCGTCCTTGGAGCGCAGCAGGTGCGTGGCGCCGAAGCCGATGGTCTTGGAAAGCAGGCGTTCAGAAAGCATGGGACTTACCTCCTGCGGGCAGCGCGCCCGCGTGTCGATAACTTGACCATTGTGCCACACGTTGGCACGGTTTGGTGCAGTCGTCGCGCAGTTGCCACAGGCGTCGTACAGCGGCTGGCAGGGCGCCTGCCACAGCCATCGGCAGCGTTCCGAACAGCGTTCCAAAGAGGAAGCGCGGCAGTCATTGAGCACCAACCAGCCATATGGCGCAGTCGACAACCCGCAGGTAGCGATAGGTACCCTATTACAGGTGATGCCGTTTTGGCCGAATTGGAGGGAATGTCACCAAATTACCCACAAGGAGGTGATGCCGCGCGGGCGGCGGCAGGCACAATAAACTCGTCGAGGTATGGCGCGCATCGCCGTGCGCCGTACCGACAAGAGGGGCCGGGCGTCTGCCCTTGGCGTTTCCGGCCGAAGATCCTGAAAAGGGGGGACTATGAAAGAGAACACCGCTTTGGAGCATGTGGGCTCCGGCGCGGACCGTCTCGACTCCTTCTTCACCCGTCGCGGGTTCGTGAAGGTATCGAGCGCGTTCGTGGCCAGCATGGTGGCGCTGGGACTGCTCCCGGATTCCGCCGCAGCTGCTCCCACGAGCTCGAAGGGTAGGGTCGACTACTACGCGACCCCGTCTCACGTGCTCAAGGTCAACCGCGCCAAGTGCACCGGTTGCCAGCGCTGCGAGATGAGCTGCACCCTGCTGAACGACGGCAAGGCGCAGCCCGCGGCCGCCCGTATCCACGTGAACGACGGCTTCTTCTACGGCAGTGAGCTCGGTAGCGGCGACGGCATCTACTACTCCATGGAGTGGAACGTCCGCACCTGCCACATGTGCACCACCGCCCTGTGCCAGACCGCTTGCCCGCACGGCGCCATCATCACCAACGACAACGGCGTGCGCGTGGTCGATTCCGAGAAGTGCGTCGGCTGCGGCACCTGCGTCGCCGCTTGCCCGTGGCACATGCCCGTGGTGAACACCGAGACCGGTAAGTCCGCCAAGTGCATCGCCTGCGGCCGTTGCGCCGAGCAGTGCCCCAACGGCGCCCTCGAGCTGGTCGAGTGGGAGGATGTCAACCATTCCTCCGGTCCGACCCGCCAGGAGGATCCGCTGCCGCTCGTGAGCGAGCAGCAGGACTTCATTGCCGGCGGCAAGATCGCGTAAGTAGAGGAGTAACGCAATGGCTGATAACGTCTCTTACGGTTGGATGGGCTGGATCGCCCGTGTCAACCTTTCGACTGGCGAGATCACCGAAGAGTCCGATGAGGCGATGCAGAAGGACTACATCGGTGGTATGGGTTTCGCCAACAAGATCATGTACGACGAGGTTCCCGCCGGTGTCGACTGGATGGACGAGGAGAACAAGGCCGTTCTCGCCGTCGGTCCCCTCACCGCTGCGGGTGTGCCGCTGGCCGGCCGCTCCACGTGGGCCACGCTCTCCACGTTCACCAAGGACCACCTGGTCGTTGACTGCCACTGCGGCGGTCAGCTGGGCGCCAAGCTCAAGTACTCCGGCCATGACGGCCTGATCATCGAGGGCAAGGCCGACAAGCCGGTCTACATCCTGATCGACGACGACAAGATCTCGATCGAGGACGCCTCCGCGCTGTGGGGCAAGGGCACCCGCGAGACCACCGAGGCCCTGTGCAAGAAGCACGGCGTCGACGTCTGCGTGGCCGCCATCGGCCCTGCGGGCGAGAACCTGCTGCCCTACGCCTGCGTCATCAACACCCGCAGCCACTCCGCGGGTGCCGGCCTGGGCGCCGTGCTCGGCTCCAAGAACGTCAAGGCGGTCGTGGTGCGCGGCACCAAGGGCGTCAACGTTGCCGACCCGCAGATGGTCGCCGACCTGTCCGACTACATGATCGACCAGGTCATCGGCTCCAACAACAACCACGTCGTGCCGTCGACCCAGCAGTCCTGGGCCGAGTACTACGACAAGGGTTCCCGCTGGACGGCCAAGAAGGGCCTGTACTGGGCTGCCGCCGAGGGCGGTCCCATCGAGACCGGCGAGCCCAAGCCGCATGAGCCCAACACCATGGGCTATCGCTGCATGAAGTCCACCAAGGACCTGGGTCCCGAGGCCGAGAAGTACACCGTCAAGATGGCCGGCTGCCACGGCTGCCCCGTGCGCTGCTACGCTCAGGTGAAGCACCCGCAGATCCTCGAGAAGACCGGTTACGAGTCCATGGGCAACACCTGCGTGCCCAACTTCCCGTTCTCGAGCTATATGCAGGGCATGATGAAGGTCCCCGGCACCACCACCGAGGAAGGTGCCCTCACCGAGCAGTCCGTCCTCTACAACCTGCTCATCCAGGCTGTTGTCGACGATCTCGGCCTGTGGTGCAACTACGCCCAGCTCTACCGTGATATCGCCCACACCTACGTGGACGGCATCCTCGAGCGCGAGCTTGGCGACCAGTTCGCCGAGTACGGCTTCGACCAGATCATGGCCGGCGATCCCACGCCGTTCATCAAGATTCTGTCCGATATCGCCTCCAACGATACCGAGAACAAGCCGATCGCCTGGCTCGGTCACGGCCCGCTCGTGTGGACCGAGAAGTGGAACGACGCCGCGTGGTACGACGATTCCCGCTCCTGCCTGATCAACTATCGCGGCTGGCCCGTGCACCACGCCATCGAGTGCTTCGGCCAGGTCGGCGGCCTGTACAACATGGTCTTCAACCGCGACGACATGATTCACTCCGCCGTCAACTTCCAGGGTTGCGGCCTGCCCATCGACCTCAAGAAGGAGATGGGTGCCGAGATGTGGGGCGAGGGCGCCGTCGACGCCGACAAGAACTACACCCCGATGAACGAGGCCAAGGCCGAGTTCGCCTGGTGGAGCATCGTCACCGACGTCCTGCATGACTGCCTCACCCTGTGCAACTGGGTGTGGCCCATGGCCATGGCTCCCGACAAGGACCGCAGCTATCGTGGCGACCTGGACCTCGAGGCCCAGTTCTATACCGCGGTCACCGGCCAGGAGGTCACCATCGACGACCTGTACAAGGCCGGCGAGCGCGTCATGACCCTGCAGCGCGCCAACACTGCCCGCGGCATGACCGACAAGGATGGCAAGATGGGTTGCAACGACTTCCGCAACATCCACGATGTCATCACCGAGTGGCCGTTCACCAAGGACCCGGACATCGAGCCCTTCACCGAGGGCACCGACAAGATGGAGCGCGAGGACTGGAAGACCGCCCTCACCATGCTCTACAAGCGCTTCGGTTGGGACGAGGAGCTCGGCTGTCCGACGAAGGAGTGCCTGGAGGATCTCGGCCTGACCGATCAGGCGGCCGACCTCGAGGAGCTCGGCCTGCTCACCGAGGGTGCTGCCAAGTACGATGACCGTACGCGCACGTATCACCACGTGCTCGAGAAGTACTGCGGCGACAACCCGGCGCTGAGCGCCTAAGCGCAGCCCGAGAGGAGAACACTATGGCTGACGAGATCAAGGAGACCACGGAGGCTGCCGCCCCCGAGAAGGCTCCGAAGAAGAAGATCAACTGGAAGGGCAAGCGCCTGCCCATCGTCATCGCCGCGGTCGTCGTCGTGACGGTCATCGGCGTTGCCGGCTGGGCCTGGCATGCCACCCCCGAGTGCTGCGACACCATCTGCCACAGCACCATGGGCAAGTACTACAACACGTTCGTGAACGACACGAGCTCGCTGGTCTACCAGCATCGTTCCGCCGCGAACAACCAGTGCCTCGGCTGCCACGAGGCCACCCTGCCCCAGATGATGCACGAGGTTCAGGTGCAGCTCTCCGGCAGCTATGAGCAGCCGTTCGAGAAGGTCACCTTCTCCAACGACTTCTGCCTGCAGAGCGGTTGCCACTCCGGCGCCGGTGTGATGCCGGGCGCGACGGAGTCCTCCACCGCCGACTGGAGCTTCGACCCGCACAGCACCGCCCACGGCGTGCAGCAGTGCAACTCCTGCCACCTGATGCACGACCAGAGCGTGTTCACGTGTGCCAGCTGCCACACGAGCTATGAGGCTCCCGAGAGCTGGACGCAGGAGGCCGACGTCAACGGCAAGACCATCAAGCTCCCCGAGGGCTGGACGGTTCCGCAGAGCTTCGAGGCCGCTCAGTAAGCGAGCGTTCGAAAGCATCCGAGCGTCGAGAGGCGGTTCCCCCACGGGAGCCGCCTCTTTTTTGCGACAAGACCGACAAGAAGGGGCCAGGTACAAACTTGTCGGCTTTAAGACAAGGTGAAACCCGGTTCAGCCTTATCGAAAGCCGACAAGTTTGTACCTGGCCCCTTCTTGTCGGTGCTGGCCCCCATCTGGTTATAATGGCCTTCAACCAAGAGAGGGGTATTCCGATGATTCATCTTGATTACAAGCCGCGCGGCGTCTGCTCCCGCATGATCCATGTCGACCTGTCCGACGACGGCAAGACCATCGAGCAGGTGAGCTTCGAGGGCGGCTGCAACGGCAACCTCAAGGCTGTATCCAAGCTCGTCGCAGGCCAGCAGGTCGATCACATCGTCGAGATTCTTGCGGGCAACACCTGCGGTCCGCGTCAGACCTCGTGCGCCGATCAGCTCATCCATGCGCTGACCGAGGCCGCCTCGAAGGCGTGCTGATGAAGCTCTTTGGCAAAGACGGCGTCTCGCGCCGTCGCTTTTTGATCGGCGGTGCGGCGGCGACGGCGGCGGCAACCGCGGCCATGTCGCTTTCCGGCTGCAACGGCGGCGAGGAGGAGGACAAGACCGGCGAGCCCCAGTTCGTCGACGACGACTCCCAGATCATCGACGCGCTCGAGGAGTACGCCGATGCCGAGCCGGCCGTCACCCTCAACGCCACGTGGACGCTGCCGCTCGGCACCCTGCTCTACCACAGCGACGGCGTATGGGCGGCGGCCATGATGACGCCCGAGTCGGCGACCTCCATCAACACGCTGGGTGTGCTCTCGCTCACCTCGGGCGACCTGTACACGCTCGTGTCGTCCCCGGTGCGCGGCCGCACCTACGGCTTCCACGATGTCCGCTGCGGCTCGGGTATCTTCACCTGGCTGGAGGTCGAGTACTCCACCAACACCTGGGTGCTGCTCGCCGCGAGCTACGCCGACGCGTCGCTGCTGAGCGACCCGGTGGAGCTCGATAGCGGCGGTGCCGATTGGGATCCGCCGATGTTCACGGCCATCGGTTCGACGGTCTACTGGCAGAAGTGCCCGAGCCTCACGGGTTCGCGCACCTCTGACGCCAGCCACTGCTACGCATGGTCGGTGGGCGACGAGGGTCGTCACGAGGTGTGGGAGTCGCCGGGCCGCTTTGCCACGCAGCCGCGGGTGTGCGGTGGCATCCTGACCATCTCGCCGCGCGTGCGCGCCGACGAGGGCACCTATTACGGCATGACGGCGCTCGATGTGTCGAACGGCTCGTACAAGCAGGTCGACCAGCTCGTGCTGCCGGCCGGCGTGCGCCCCTTCGAGGCGGTATATATGGATGGCTCCTTTGCCTTCGCCATCGAGGCGAGCTACAACGGCAGCGGAAGCCTGGGCAACATGGGTACGTTCATCGGCCGCGAGGGCGGTCCGTACGTGTACCTCGGCCGCGAGCCGGCCGCATGCCCTGCGGGCAAGGGGACCCGCTATATCATCAAGACCCGCTCGTCGCACTGCGTGATCGACACGGCCGAGCAGACCTACGGCATGATCTCGTGCCCCGACCGTTCGCTCGACTATGGCGATTACCCGGCAAGCGAGGGGACCTGCGACCTGTTCTTGGTCTATGCGACCGTCAAGAATGAGCAGGGCATGCCCGACAGCGTGAACGCGCGCGTCTACGCACTGTAACTAAGAAGACCGCGGACGAAAAATGCTCGTCCGCGGTCTTTTCTATGCCTCGCTTTCGGCGAAGCGCCTGTTCACGCGCTCCAAAAGCGCTCCGACAAGATCCGGATCGGGCGCCGTGCGTGGGTCCGGGTCGGTATCGCAGGGGAGCAGCTGCTTTTCGAGCCAGAGCACCGATAGCCATTGGCCAAGCTTGTATCCGCACGCCTTCTGCTTGCCGCAAAGATGGTAGCCGTGCCGCTTGTGGAAGGCCACCGAGGCGTCGTTGCCGTCGGTGATGCAGGATTCCGCCATGCGGATGCCCTGCAGGCGCATGAGCTCCTCGAGGGCCTCCAGCAGCGCGGAACCCAAGCCGCGGCCCTGATGCTCGGGCGCAAGGTAGATGGAGATCTCCGACGACCAATCGTAGGCCGGGCGCGACCGGAACTCATGGTTGTAGGCGAATCCGACGACGGCATCGGTGTTGCCGTCCACGGCGACGATGAAGGCGTAGCGCGCGCCGATGTCGGCGATGCGCCGCTCGAACTCGGCGGCGTCGGGCACCTCGGTTTCGAAGCTGATCACGGTATCGCGCACGAACGGCGCGTAGATGGCGGCGACCTGAGCTGCGTCTGCGGGCGTGGCGATGCGGATTCGGTAGGGCATGGGGTCTCCTGGAACTCTGCTGGAAGAAATTCTGCGCTCTGGGAATAATGTACAGCAGCCACGCCGCTGTGCCGAGTGCACGGCCGATCGGTTGCGCACACAAAACGCACGATATCACGATGTGCGCTAAAATGGGCAGTTGTCGAGTCGAACGGGAAAAGGAGGCCGCACATGGCTTCGGACGCAAGGAAGATTCTGCTAGTCGAAGACGAGAAGGCAATCCGCGATGCTGTGGCCGCCTACCTGGAGCGCGAGGGATACTGGGTCGTGGGCGTCGGCGACGGCCAGTCCGCTGTCGAGGAGTTCGAGAAGCACCAGTTCGACCTCATCGTGCTCGATCTGATGCTTCCCAAGCTGTCGGGCGAGCGCGTGTGCCGCGCCATCCGCGACACCTCCGATGTGCCCATCATCATGCTGACCGCCAAGGGCGAGGTCGAGGATCGCATCATCGGTCTCGAGCTCGGCGCCGACGACTATCTCATCAAGCCGTTCTCTCCGCGCGAGCTCGTGGCCCGCGTGCGCGCCCTGTTCCGCCGTGCCCACCAGTCCGATGAGCCCCAGGTTGAGGTTCTCGACTTCGGCGATCTGGTCATCGACATCTCCGGCCATAAGATTTTGGTTGAGGGTCGCGAGGTCGACCTGACCGCTTCCGAGTTCAAGCTCCTCACCACGCTGGCCCGCCATCCCGGCCGCGTGTACAACCGCATGGAGCTCGTCGAGAAGGTTCTGGGCTACGACTTCGAGGGCTACGAGCGCACCATCGACAGCCACGTCAAGAACCTGCGCGCCAAGCTGGGCGACGACCCCAAGAAGCCCAAGTGGCTCTACACCGTCCACGGCGTCGGCTATCGCTTCGAGGCGCCCCAGCAGCCTAAGAACGAGGACGCCGGCAAGTAATGATTCCCGCGCATCTGGCTACGGATCAAAAGAATAAGCAGGATTCCGAGGCGAGTTCCCGCGCAAGCTGGAACACGCCTCGTTCCGATTCGCGCGGCCGCATGAGCTACGGTTCGCGCATGGCGCTGTCGTTCGCGCTGACCTCGCTCATGACCGTGCTCATCATGATCTGCGTGGTGTCGGTCGTGTGGGGCGGCGTGTTCTCCGAGTACACGCGCTCGAACGTGACCGAGATCGCGCACCTGACGACGCAGAAGCTCGCGAGCATCTACGAGCAGAACGGCTCGTGGAGCCTGTCCGACCTTGCCTCCCTTGCCGATTCGACGATCTCCTCGGGCGATATCGGCCTGCAGGTCGTGGACGTCGACGGCACGATTCTCTACGACGACACCTGGCCTGCGGCCCCCGTTGCCGCCGAGCTCAAGCGCCTGAAGGAAAGCGAGGGTAACACCTCCGATAAAAACGATAAGGGCGACGAGGACTGGTCGCGCCGCGCGCACAGCCTGGTTTCGACCGCCCCCATCGATTCGGAGGGCGCCGTCACCGAGCCGATCGTAACCTCCGACGGCGTGACCGTGGGCAAGGTGAGCCTGTGGGTCATGGGCAGCGACGTGCTGCTCACCAAGGCCGACACCACCTTCCGTGACCGCACGTTCAACGCCATGGTCATCGCCGCGTTCGTGGCCGTCGCCATCTCGATGCTCATCGGCCTGCTCGTGTCGCGCATGCTCACGAACCCCATCCGACGCATCACCAGCACCGCGAAGCAGATCCGCGACGGCGACCTGTCCGCCCGCACCGACCTGCGTGGAGACGACGAGATCGATCAACTCGGCGAGACCTTCGACGAGATGGCGACCTCGCTCGAGAAGGACCTCAAGCACGAGCGCCGCCTCACCTCCGACGTCGCGCACGAGCTGCGCACGCCGCTCATGGCCATGCTCGCCACCGTGGAGGCCATGCAGGACGGCGTGTACCCCACCGATTCCGAGCATCTCGAGACCGTCGCATCCGAGACGCGCCGCCTGGCGCGCCTCGTGCAGCAGATGCTCGACCTGTCGCGCATGGAGAACCGCACCGCCCCGCTCAACCTCGAGACGGTCGACGTCGTCGCACTCACCCGCAACATCGTGAACTCCCAGGAGCAGCTGTTCACCCAGCGCGACCTGCGCCTTCGTTTTGCCGACGAGACGGCCGGCCGCGGGGCGAACATCGAGATAGATCCCGATATGATCACGCAGGCGGTCATCAACCTGCTCTCCAATGCCATGCGCTATACGCCCGAGGGCGGTTGGGTGGTCGCATCCGTCTCGCTCGACCGCAAGAACGTGCTCATCTCGGTGGCCGACACGGGTATCGGCATCGCCAAGGAAGACCTGTCGCGTATCTTCGGACGATTCTGGCGTGCGGATGCCAGTCGCGCACGCGAGGCGGGCGGCCTGGGCGTGGGCCTTGCGGTAACCAAGCAGATCGTCGAGCGCCACCATGGTTTCATCTCGGTTGAGTCGGAACTTGGAAAGGGTACGACTTTTACGATTCATCTGCCGCGCGAGCACGCACCCGAAGCCCCATCTACTACAATGAATCATTAGGGAGGTCGTGACCGATCGATCTTGAGGCGGTAACGCCGCAAGAATGACCGGTCATTGCCTCCTTAGTCTGCGTTGCCGGTTAAGGAGGGCGCACGCCGTGCCGCCGCTGCCGCTCCGTGCTGCGCAGGCTGCGCGCAAGCGCGCCATCATTCCATCTATGTGAGGAGTTGACCAACGTGACTTCGATCGAGCGCCGTCCGGATTCCCAGGGTAAGGTTCGCGACATCTACGATGCGGGTGACAACCTGCTCATGGTCGCATCCGACCGCATTTCGGCTTTCGACTACATCCTGCCCGACGAGATTCCGTTCAAGGGCGAGGTCCTGAACCGCATCTCCGCGTTCTGGTTCGATAAGTTCGCCGACATCGTGCCGAACCACCTCGTGTCCATCGACGTGAACGAGTTCCCGGCGGAGTTCGCCGAGTACCGCGACTATCTGGCTGGTCGTGCCATGCTCGTCAAGAAGGCCGAGCCGATCAAGATCGAGTGCATCGTGCGCGGCTACCTGACCGGTTCCGGCAAGAAGACCTACGACGCCGACGGTACCGTGTGCGGCATCAAGCTGCCCGCCGGCCTGACCGAGGCCTCCAAGCTGCCCGAGCCGCTGTTCACGCCCTCCACGAAGGCCGACCTGGGCGATCACGACGAGAACATCTCGTACGAGCGCTGCGTCGAGATCGTGGGCGCCGACATCGCCTCGCAGATTCGCGACCTTTCGATCAAGATCTACTCCGCCGCCGCCGAGTACGCGGCGACCCGCGGCATCATCATCGCCGACACCAAGTTCGAGTTCGGCGTGATCGACGGCAAGGTCACCCTGATCGACGAGTGCCTCACGCCCGATTCGAGCCGCTTCTGGCCCGCCGACACCTACGAGGAGGGCAAGGTCCAGGACAGCTACGACAAGCAGTTCGTGCGCAACTGGCTGCTCGCCAACTGGGATATGACCGGCGACGCCCCGCATCTGCCCGCCGAGGTCGTGGAGGGCACGTCCGCCCGCTACATCGAGGCCTACGAGATGCTCACGGGCACCAAGTTTGAGTCCATGAAGGAGAACAAGTAAGTGAGTACCCGCAACCCCATGAACAAGCGGACCCAGGCGCAGATGCAGGGCGAGTCGAGCGGTTTCACCCGCAAGTCCGCCGGCTCCGCCAAACCTGCCCGCGCCGCCGCCTCGTCGGTGCGCGTCGTTCCGGCGTCCGCCAAGGAGAAGCGCAAGCAGGCTGAGCGCGGCGAGTCGCTCGAGGGCCTGTCGCGCGAGGAGAAGCGCGCCCGCAAGCGCGAGCTTCGCCTGAAGGAAGACCGCATCTACACCGCGTCGACCGAGCTGCTCAAGAGCGAGCCGGACTACGCGAAGCACCGCCGCGTCTTCTGGGGGCTGCTGGTCATCGGCATCATCGCGAGCGTGTTCGTGTGGGTTGTGATGCTCGGGCTGCCGGAGGGCAGCAACGAGCTCTCCACGCCGATTCAGATCGGCGGTCTGATCGTTGCCTACGTGTGCATCATCTCCGCGTTCATCTACGACCTGGTGAAGATCCGCCCGCTGCGCAACGACGCCCGTCGCCGCGCCGAGGGCATGTCCGATTCCAAGCTGGTCGCCCTCCTCGAGGAATCCGCCGAGGAGAACCGCCGCAAGCGCGAGGAGCGCAAGAAGAAGTAGCGCCTCACCGGCGCAGGAGCTCCATGGGAGCCATGTGGTTGTATCTGAGGGGGCGTGTCGCAGCAAGGCGATGCGCCCCGCTTTGGTTATAGGGGCATTGCGCGCAATGCCGACGATGGGAGACGATATGACAGCAAAACCCGAGATGACGGCACAGGAAGCCCGCGAGGGCATCCGTGCCCTCGAGCCCCAGATCGATCGCTACGCGCAGCTGGTCGTGAAGACGGGCGTGAACGTCAAGCCCGGCCAGGAGCTGGTCATCCAGGCTCCGGTCGATGCGAGTGCGTTCGTGCGCCTGCTGGTCAAGCACGGCTATCAGGCGGGCGCCGGCCACGTGACGGTCATCTGGCACGACGACGCCGTGACGCGTCTGACGTACGAGCATGTGGAGACCTCCTACTTCGAGCAGACGCCGGAGTGGCAGCGCATCCAGCTCGATTCCCTTGCCGAGGCGGGTGCCTGCTTCGTGTTCGTCGAGGGCGCGGACCCCGATGCCCTGCGCGGCATCGACCCGGCCAAGCCCGCCACTGCCTCCAAGGCTCGCAACACGCAGTGCCGCGTCTTCCGTCGCGGACTGGACTTCAACATCAACCCGTGGTGCATTGCCGGCGCGCCGGTTCCCGCATGGGCCGAGCAGGTCTTTCCGGGCGTGCCCACCGAGGTGGCCATCTACCGCCTGTGGTGCGCGATCCTTTCGGTTTCCCGCGCCGATGGCGACGACCCCGAGAGCGATTGGGAGCTCCACAACGCGACGTTCGAGAAGAACCTGCGCTTGTTGAACGAGAAGCGCTTCGTCGCACTGCACTACACAGCCGAAAACGGCACGGATCTCACCGTGGGCCTGACCGACCGTCACCTGTGGGCGGGCGGCTGCGGCGAGACTCCCGACGGCCATCCGTTCTTCCCGAACATCCCCACCGAGGAGGTCTTTACCTCGCCGGACTGCGAGCGCGCCGACGGCATCGTGCATTCGGCCCTGCCGCTGATCTACCACGGCAACCGCATCGACGGCTTCTGGTTGCGCTTTGAGGGCGGTCAGGTCGTCGACTACGATGCTGTCGTGGGCAAGGATGCGCTCAAGAGCATTCTCGCGATCGACGAGGGCGCACGCCGCCTGGGCGAGGTTGCGCTCATCTCCAAGAATACGCCTATCCGCGAGAGCGAGACGCTGTTCTACGACACCCTCTACGACGAGAATGCCAGCTGCCATCTGGCGCTGGGCATCGGCTTCCCCGAGTGCTACGAGGGCGGCTACGACATGACGGCTGAGGAGCTGCGCGCCCACGGCATCAACACGTCGAGCACACACGTCGACTTCATGATCGGCACCGACGACATGGACATCATGGGCATCTGCGCCGACGGCACCGAGGTACCCGTGTTCGTGAACGGCCAATGGAGCTGGGAGTAGCTTTGCGCCGCGCGCTTCGACCGTGCGGGTGTTAGCGCAAGCGTCCGGTATGTGAGCGAGTTTCCAATTGGCAAGCGACTCTGGCCGCCCGCGCCGCGCGTGGTACAATGCCTGTCGCGGGCCGTTAGCTCAGCTGGCAGAGCAGGGGACTTTTAATCCCAAGGTCTAGGGTTCGAACCCCTAACGGCCCACCCTTGATTGAAGAGGACCTCGCGGGAGCGGGGTCCTTTCACGTTCGTGGCCCCGGCGGGGGTTCGAACCGCAAGGTCGCGAAGCTGAGCAAACGCGCGAGCGTTTGCCAGAGAGCGTGCGAGGGCGGCGCAGCCGCCCGGAGCTGCGGACGCCGCAGGCGGACGCGAACCCCTAACGGCCCACCCTTGATCGAAAGGCTCTAAGCACGCGCTGCACCGCAGACTGTCGCATCCACATCAGATGGTAAGATGGGCGGCGTTCGAGCATCTTCAGGAAAGGGGGGAAGCCATGACGAGAGACGAGGCCCTGAGCGTCTTGGGACTCAAACCGGGCGCATCGCGCGACCAGATCACCATCGCGTACCGTGAGCTCGTCCAGATGCTTCACCCCGACAAATACGGCGATAACAAGCGCCTTCGTGCCCGCGCGGAGCAGCAGATGCGCACCATCAACGAAGCGCGTGACGTGCTGCTCAAGGGCGCCCGTACCTCGAGCAGATCCTCATCGGCCTCCGCTTCGCCCACGTCGCCCGATGTCATCGCCTACGAGGCGACCATACGGGCCAATGCTGCCGAAACGGCGCGTCTGTCCGTTGTCGCCGAAGCCCGCACGCTGCGTGAGCGTCGTCGCTCCATGCTCACGATGGCGGGAATCGCCGCGGTCGTGGCGCTTGTCTGCTCGCGCATGCGCGGCGGCCTCGGGGTGACCGTCTTTTCCATTGCCTCCATGGTGGCAGTGTGGGGTGTGGTGGATGCGGCGTTGCTCTCGAGCCAAGTCGAGGCCCTGCAAAAGCGCTCGCGCGAGCTGCTGCAAGCGCGTGACGCCGCGCGCAAGATCGCCGAGGAGGCGCGCCGACTGTAATGCTGAGCCGTGCAGTCTTCCAAATGGATAGAGCGTAGGCCATTTCGGCAGAAAATGAATAAGGAACGACAGGCGCGGTTCTGCCTGAAATCACGAATAATGTCTGATATAAACCGAGGTGCGATTTCGAGGCGGCGTGCACTTGGCGGCCGACAATCCTGCCCGCTGCAGTCGGGCCGTCGCGCTAGAATAGAGCGGTTATCCCGCATATGCACCGAGGAAGGACGCCCGATGCCCCAGAACAATCAGAACGCCGGCGCCGTGTCGTCCGAGCTCGATGCCATGACCTGCGATGTTATCGGCGCGTTTTTGGATTCCCTGGCCGAAGGCGAGGATCCGGGCGTGGTCGTGTGCGCCGAGGACGAGACCGGCGCCCGCTACGAGGCGGAATTCACCGATGACGGCGAGGAAGCGTGCCTGACGGCGGCGACCGAGTTCATCTCGCAAAACGCTGCCTGCGGCATCCCCGACGAGGGCGTCGGTCGCATCGAGCGCTATGCGATCGCCTATACCGGGTGCGTCGAGGTCGACGGCGGCTATGCCAACGCGGTGCTCGTCAGCTTCTGTGAGCGCGGCCTGCCGTGCGGCTACTCGGCCTTCGTGCTGTTCGACGGCATGGGCGAGGGAGACAACTTTATGTGGAGCGACCCTGAACCTGCAGGTGAGGAACCCGCGCTCTTCTAAGAAACGCTACTATATATTCGTTTTTTCCGAACCGGTTACCGAGAATATCGCGCGCCCGCCGATTGGCGCTGGCTCGCTGCTGCACTGAGTGAAAGGGAACACATGCGCGTTGAGAACCTGAGGGATATCGCCATCATCGCCCACGTCGACCACGGCAAGACCACGCTGGTGGATAAGCTGCTGCGCGCCACCGACGCCTTCCGCGCCAACCAGAAGGTCGAGGACCGCGTGCTCGACTCCAACGATCAGGAGCGCGAGCGCGGCATCACCATTCTGGCCAAGAACATCTCCATCGAGTACAAGGGCGTGAAGATCAACGTCATCGATACCCCCGGCCACGCCGACTTCGGCGGCGAGGTCGAGCGCGTGCTGCGCATGGCCGACGGCGCCCTGCTGCTTGTCGACGCCTTCGAGGGTCCCATGCCCCAGACCCGCTTCGTGCTGCGCCACGCCATCGACACGGGCCTCAAGATCATGATCGTCATCAACAAGATCGACCGCGACGGCGCTGAGCCCGAGCGCGCCTACAACGACTGCCTCGACCTCATGGCCGACCTCGGTGCCACGGACGAGCAGCTCGAGTTCGCCATGGAGCACGTCGTGTACGCGAGCGCCGTGAACGGCTTCGCGCGCCTCGACCCGAACGACGGCAACGACGACATGTACCCGCTGCTCGACATGATCCTGAACGACATGCCCGCGCCCGACGTCGACGTGGACGGCCCGCTGGCCATGCAGTGCGTGACCGTGGACCACTCCAGCTACGTGGGCCGCATCGGCATCGGCCGTGTGTACTCCGGTACCGTGCACCAGGGCGACCAGATCCTCGTCGTCAAGAACGATGGCGAGCGCGCCACGGCAACGGTCAAGCAGCTGTTCACCTTCGACTACCTGGGTCGCACCGAGTGCTCCGAGGTGGGCGCGGGCGACATCGCCGCGGTCGTGGGCGTCGACTCCACCGACATCGGCGACGTCTACACCGATCCCGAGAACCCCGTTGAGCTCGACCCGATCGAGATCGACCCGCCGACGCTGTCCATCGTGTTCGAGGCCTCGACCTCGCCGCTCGTCGGCCGCGATGGCGACATCGTGGGTGCGCGCCAGCTCAAGGAGCGCCTGTTCAACGAGCGCGAGAACAACGTGACCATGCGTATCGAGGAGCTGCCCGACAAGAGCGGCGTCGAGGTGTCCGGCCGCGGCATCCTGCACCTGTCCGTCCTGATGGAGACCATGCGCCGCGAGGGCTTCGAATTCCAGGTCGGCCGTCCGCGCGTGCTGTTCAAGAAGGACGACGACGGCAATCGCATGGAGCCCGTCGAGCAGGCTGTCGTGGAGTGCCCCGACGAGTACGCCGGCAAGGTCATCGAGGTCTTCGGCAACGCTGGCGGCACCATGACCAACATGCAGGCGGGCACGACTGTCACGCACGTCGAGTTCCGCATCCCCACGCGCGGCATCATGGGCCTGAAGAACCGCGTCATGAACGTCACGCACGGCGAGGGCGTGTTTTACCACACCTTCCTCGAGTACGGCCCTTACGCTGGCGAGATCGGCAACCGCAACAACGGCGCCATGATTTCGATGACCACCGAGAAGGCGGTCGCCTACGCGCTCGGCACCCTGCAGGAGCGCGGCCAGCTCTTTGTGGAGCCCGGCACCGAGTGCTACGAGGGCATGATCGTGGGCGAGCGCTCGAAGCCCGGCGACATGGTTGTCAACATCGCGCGCACCAAGAACCTGGGCAACCAGCGTTCCTCCACGGCCGACATCGCCGTGCAGCTCGTGCCGCCGCGCACCTTCTCGCTCGAGGAGGCGCTCGAGTACATCGCTGACGACGAGCTCGTGGAGATCACGCCCAAGAACATCCGCCTGCGCAAGCGCCTGCTGAACGCGACGGACCGCAAGAAGGCGGCTGCTCGCGCCATGAACGGCAAGTAAGGCTTTATCACATCAACTGAAAGGGGCGGGTCAAACGACCCGCCCCTTTCTTTTTATATGTCGAGACGACGGTGCGCACGTGCCTTGCGATGCTTGCGCAGCTTGTCGAGGGCGGCCTTGCGGCGTTCGTAATGGCGGCGGCGCTCGATATCGGCCTGGACACGCTCGCGGCGCTCCTCGAGCTCCTCGACGGAGCGATTCGTGGTTTCGGGGCGGGTGCTGTTGCGCACACGGCGGCGCGAACGGTGCAGCGCTTGGGCGATATCCATATCGACCGGGCTTTTGATGTCGAAGTGCAGCGACAGGTAGCGCAGCGACATGGTGACGATCACGCATGCGACGAGCGCGACGATGTTGGAGAGCCCGGCGCCGACCATGAGCACGTAGACGACGGCGCCCGCGATGGCGGCGACCGCGTAGAAGTTGCTGCGCTGGAAGATAGCTGGCGTCTGGCCGAGGCAGATGTCGCGCAGCATGCCGCCGCCCACGGCGGTGAAGAAGCCCATCATGACGCCGATGATCGGCTCGAAGCCGTAGGCGAGCGCCTTGTCGGCACCGGTGGCCGAGAACAGGCCGACCGAGAAGATGTCCAGAAGGCCGATGAGTCGGTCCTGCTTTTCCAGCAGCGAGGGGATGAGGAACGACACCGCGGCGGTGATGATGGCGGCGGGCAGTGCCAAGGGCTGATTCAGGATGTAGACGTTTCCCACCTGAAGGATAACGTCGCGCAACAGACCGCCGCCCAAGCTGACGATCACGGCCAAGCATACAGCTCCCAGCAGGTCGAGTTGCTTTTCACGCGCTTTGAGGGCACCGGTGACTGATGCCGTGATGATGGCCATCATCTCGAACCCGATGGGGATCGTCACCATGCGGCTGGCTGCGCCGGCACCGGCGACGGCTGCCGTCACAGCGGGGTATGCGATATCGAGCAGGGCGGTCATGCAAGGGTCTTTCCGGTCGATCGTGCGCTGTCGGGCGGGCCATGTGGCCGCCCTGTGCCATCTTACACGGAATCGGGCGCGCCGAACGGGGCATTGCCTGCCGCTTGACCCGGCATACGGTATTCACTTTTGCACCGCACTCATGCACATGACAGTTAGGACGGGGCGCACTGTCATGTTTTTCTCCTTCCAGGCAGCCATCGCCAGCCGCTCCGAAATCGAACCTACGGGTTTGTACCGTTTCAACGCCCCCAAACGGTACAAACCCACAGGTTCGATTTTCATGACAGTTAGGACGGGTCCCAGTGTCATGTTTTGCTGTCCGCGGCGCGGGTCCTGCGGGTTCGAATCCCTCTCTCGGTTGGGCAATCGACCTGTTCGATATGCCGTCGCTGAGTGGCGGAGAGAGAGGGATGTCGGCCGCCGCTTCGCGCCGCCCTCCCGCTGCGGGCGGCTGCGCCGCCCTTGCGACTCATGCTGGCAAAGACGCTCACGCGCTTTGCGCAGCATGAGGCCCTGCGGGTTCGAATCCCTCTCGCGCGTGGTCGAGAAGGGCTCCGGGCCTCAAACTATTTCATTGTTGGGGATTTAACGGGCGGAGAGAGAGGGATTCGAACCCTCGGAACGCTCGCGCGCTCAACGGTTTTCAAGACCGCCGCATTCAACCGCTCTGCCATCTCTCCGTAATGTGTAATGATAGCATCGAATCCAGACGAGTAGGGGAAGGGGAGGCGCGTGGTCGCGATGGATGCGGACGAGAGGTTCATGCGCGAGGCGCTGGCAGAGGCGCGTGCCGCTGCGGAGGCCGGCGAGGTTCCCATCGGTGCGGTCGTTGTTTTCGAGGGCCGTGTTATCGCGCGCGCCCATAACCGCCGCGAGCTCGACGAAGACCCATCCGCCCATGCCGAGTTCTCCGCGATGGTTGCCGCTGCACACGCGCTCGGGCGCTGGCGCCTGACGGGCTGCACGGTGTACGTGACGCTCGAGCCCTGCACCATGTGCGCGGGCCTCATGGTCAACGCGCGCATCGACCGCTGTGTCTACGGCGCGACGGATCCCAAGGCGGGTGCGGTGGGGTCGCTCTACGACCTCAGCCGCGATTCCCGGCTGAACCATGCGTTCGAGGTGCGCTCCGGCGTGCTCGAGCAGGAATGCGCGGAGGTGCTGCGCACGTTCTTTGCGGCCGCCCGAACGCGCGAGCTGCCGCGCGAGACTCCCGATGACGTGCCTCGCGCGAACGACCGCCCCAGCTCGCAGCCACGCATCCCGCAACCACGCGTGCTGCTGGCTCTCGACTCGTTTAAGGGCTCGGCGCAAAGCGCTCGGGTCGAAGCCTGGGTGCAGGAAGGCGTCGAGCGCGCTTGCCCGGGCGTTCGCGTGCGCTGCCTGCCCATCGCCGATGGCGGCGAGGGTACGCTCGAGGCCATCGGGGCGACGCTCGGCGGTATCGAGCAGACGGCATCGGTCACCGGCCCGCTCGGCTCGCCGGTGCGTGCCCGCTACCTGCAGGGCGCGGGCGAGCGGGGCGACATAGCCGTTATCGAGATGGCCGAGGCAGCGGGTATCGAGTACTCGCCCCGCACGCAAAGCGCCGCCCTGCGGGCAACGACCCGAGGCGTGGGCGAGCTGCTGCTCGAGGCGCTAAAGGCGGGTGCCCGCACGGTCTACTTTGCCATCGGTGGCAGCGCGACGAGCGACGGTGGCGCGGGATTTCTGCAGGCGCTCGGAGCGCAGCTGCTCGACGAGCGCGGTGAGCAGATCGCGCCCGGTCTTGCCGGCTTGGCTGACCTTGCGCATATCGACATCGCCCCTGCGCTGAAGGTCCTTACAGGCTGCCGTCTTGTGGTGCTTTCCGATGTCGATAATCCGCTCGTGGGGGCTCGCGGCGCGGTGTGCACCTTCGGTCCGCAGAAGGGCCTGGGTAGCGATGCGGCAAATGACGCAGATCGCACTGACATCTTGCGGAAACTCGACGCCCGCATGGTCGCCTATGGTCGCCGGCTCGATGCTGCGCGCGGGGGCGTTTGTCTCGACGCCGAGCCTCCTGCGCGCCGCTTCCGCTCGGTGCTCGGCGTGCCAGGCGCGGGTGCTGCCGGCGGCCTCGGCGCGGCGCTCCTCGCCCTGGGGGCGCAGATGGTCCCCGGCGGCAACGCGGTGCTCGATCTCGTGGGATTCGACGAAGCCGTTGCCAACGCGGATCTGGTCATCACGGGCGAGGGCATGATCGACGCCCAGACGGCTCACGGCAAGGCGCCGGTGGCCGTCGCGCGCCGCGCCAAGCGCTTCCACAAGCCGGTGGTCGCTCTGGGCGGTGGCCGGGCCGAGCAGCTTGAAGCTGTGTACGCCGAAGGCGTCGACCTCGTGCTTCCCATCGTGCGCGCGCCGATGTCGCTCGCCCAGGCGCTTTCGCCCGAGGAGACCCGGCGCAACCTCATCTGCGCTGGCGAAGAGGCCCTGCGCGCCTATCTGCTGCGCAACGCCCACTGACGATTGCTGCCGGGGGCAATGCGCTCGGGGGAAACTGCCTCCCGGTACCAAACGCCCAGAATGCACCTTGCGGAGAGCCCGATTCCGTCCAACTGGTATCGGATGGCCAAACCGGGCCGCCGTAGACGCCGCGCCCACCGCAGCCACGGCGGTCGCCAAGCCGAACCATCCCGCCGCCGTGCCATCCGCCTTGCCCTCCGCGTGCGTGATACGATGCCTATCGTTTACCGCCAAGCGATGGGAGCGCCTATGTCCGAGCACATCACCTACAACTTCGACCAGGTCATCGATCGTCGTCACGATCGCTGGAGCTACTCGGAGAAGTGGAGCGATTCGGCGGAGACCGCCGAGCATTGCGGCGTGCCGGCCATCGCCGACGACCATATCGCCCTCTTCACCGCCGATATGGATTTCCGCTGCGCCCAGCCCATTCTGGACGCCCTGCACGCGACCGTCGACCATGGCATTTTCGGCTACTCGGGCCTGGCGGGCAACACCCGCTACTACGATGCGTTGCGCGCCTGGTTTGCGCGCCGCGACGGCTGGGACATCGACACCGACCTCGTGTCGTACTCGCCTGGCACGGTGCTGGCGCTCAACATCTGCGTCCACGCCTTCACCAAGCCGGGCGATGCCATCATCATCCAGCGCCCTGTCTACCCGCCCTTCACCAGCGCGGTCGAGGGCAACGACCGCGTCGTGCTCGACAACCACCTCGTGCGTCACACAGCCGACGACGAGCAGGGCGACCTTTACTACACCATGGACTTCGACCAGCTCGAAGAGCTTGCCGCTCGCGATGACGCGCGCATGCTCATCCTGTGCAACCCGCACAACCCGGTCGGCCGCGCTTGGACGGCCGAGGAGCTCGCTCGCGTGGCGGATATCTGCACCGCCCATGACGTGCTGATCGTGGCCGACGAGATCCACGGCGACCTCATGGCGCCCGGCTACCGCATGGTGCATCTGGCTCAGGCTGCGCCCAAGGCGCGCGTCGTCACCTGCACGGCCACCAACAAGACGTTCAACCTGGCCGGTCTTCCCGCGACTAACATGGTGTTCAGCAACGCCGCCGATAAGGCCCGCTTCGAGGAGGTTCGCGGCTACGCCGAGCCCTCGCCGTTTGCCATCAGCGCCGCTATCGCCGCATACGAGGACGGCGAGGACTGGCTCGCGCAGTGTCTTGCCTACATCCAGGGGAATATCGACGCGGTGATCGGCTACTTTGCCGAGCATCTGCCCGACGTGGGCGTTCGCGCGCCGGAGGGCACCTACATCCTGTGGTTCGACTTCACCGAGCGCTGCCGGAAGCTGGGCATCGACGGCGCCGAGCTGCATCGCCGCATCTACGAGGATGCCCGCGTCTTGCTGCAGGACGGCACGAACTTCGACCCGCAGGGCGGCGAGTTCTTCCAGCGCATGGTGGTGCCGAGCCCGCGCAGCATGCTGCTCGACGCCTGCGAGCGCATCGCCCGCGCACTCTCCTAGCCGACAAGTTGGTGCCAGGTACAAACTTGTCGCCCGGCACCCCGTCGCCGATGCGCGCTTACGGAACATGGTACGAGGGTTGGCTGTGCGCTTACGGAACACATGGGGCCTCGGGGCGTTCCGATAGCGCACAGTCATTGCAATCGGCCAGTTTTATGACAGTGGGCCCCGTCCTAACTGTCATGCTTTTGCGATTTTGGGGACAGGTCCCAAAAATGCACGGGGTCTGCTAGTATGGAGCGACAGCGCCTAGCGCGCTCGATGGGTTCGGGTGACGATATGTTCCGAATCTGGTCAGGTCCGGGAGGAAGCAGCCATAAGGATCCTCTGCCGGGCACCCGTTCCCATCGAGCGCACGGGCGCTACTTTTATGCCGCGACGGCGTGTCAGGCGGCTGCGAACGGCCCGGCGCACCCCCATATCTGCGATTTACCTGAACTCATAGTTGCCTTTACCCCAGCGTTACGTATGTGTGCGGGCGGGTGTCGTATGATAGCGGGCGGTTGTGTCCCGCCCGGCACCGCGCCCGCAGCCCCGGCTGCATGCCGCGCGATGTGCCGTGGCCGTAACGAGGGTACCTTATGCTGGAACTGCTCAAACGTTTTTCAGCCGGCTTTCGCCGGTACTTTGTCATCGGGCCGGCATGCAAGCTGCTTGAGGTGTTCTTCGACCTGCTGACGCCACTGGTCATCGCGCGCATGATCGACGAGGGCGTCGGCGCGCGCGACGCGGGCATCGTGTTGCGCTACGGCGCACTGCTCATCGGTATGGCCGTCGTGGGCATGGGCTTCACGCTCGTGTGCCAAAAGATGGCTGCTCTGGCATCGCAGGGCATGGGCACGTCCATCCGCTCGGCGCTCTACCGCCGCATCAACGAGTTCTCGTACGCCGAGCTTGACCGCTTCGGCACGCCCTCGCTCATCACCCGCATCACCAACGACATCAACCAGGTGCAGCTCGCCGTGGCGCTCGGTGTTCGCCAGCTCATCCGCTGGCCGTTTCTCGCCGTGGGCTCCATGGTGGCGGCCCTGCTGATCGACCTCAAGCTCGGTTTGATCTTCCTGATTTCCACCCCGCTCATCGGCCTGGTGTTCTGGATCGTCATGGCCCGCTGCGTGCCGTATTTCAAGCAGATGCAGGCGCGCCTCGACCACATCGGCCTCATCACGCGCGAGGGCCTGTCGGGCGTCCGCGTGGTGCGCGCCTTCGTGCGCGAGGACCACGAGCGCACGCGCTTCCGCGACGCCGCCTACGCGCAGGCCGCCGTGGCCATCGCGGTGGGCAAGCTCTCGAGCGTGCTCAACCCCGTGACCTTCCTCGTCATGAACCTCGGCGTGTGCGCCATCCTGTGGATGGGCGGCATCCAGGTGAACACCGGTGCGCTCACCCAAGGTGAGGTCATGGCCTTCGTGAACTACATGACGCAGACCCTGCTCTCCATCGTGTACGTGGCGAACCTCGTGGTCGTGTTCACCAAGGCGAGCGCCTCGGCTTCGCGCGTGAACGAGGTGCTCGACTGCGAGCCGAGCATCACCGATGAGGGCAACGAGCCCGTCGCGCTGCCGAGCGCCGAGGCTGCGGCCGCCGGTACGGCCGCGCCCGCACTGCGCATGGACGCCGCGTGCTTCGCCTTTGGCGATGCCGACGTCAACACGATCGACCGCGCGAGCCTGACGCTTAAGCTCGGCCAGACGCTCGGCGTGATTGGCGGCACGGGCTCCGGCAAGTCGACGCTCGTCTCGCTCATCCCGCGCCTGTACGACGTGCGATCCGGCGCCGTCGAGGTCATGGGCGCCGACGTGCGCACCTGGCCGCTTGTGCAGCTCCGCCACGTGGTGGGCATCGTGCCGCAGCGCGCGAGCCTGCTTTCGGGAACCATCCGCTCCAACCTCTGCTGGCGCGAGACCGGTGCCTCCGACGACGACCTGTGGAGCGCGCTCGAGGTTGCCCAGGCGGCCCACTTCGTGCGCAAGCTGCCCCAGGGGCTCGATGCTCCGGTCGAGGCCGGCGGTAAGAACTTCTCCGGTGGCCAGCGCCAGCGCCTGACCATCGCCCGCGCGCTGGTGGGCAATCCCTTGCTGCTGATTCTGGACGACTCCGCCTCGGCGCTCGACTTCAAGACCGACGCCGCGCTGCGCCATGCGATTTGCGAGCGCGCGGCGGGCGGCGTGGCCGCGGGTGGGTTGCCGCTCTCCACGGTGATCGTGAGCCAGCGTGTGTCGTCGGTGCGCGACGCCGATCTCATCTGCGTGATGTCGCATGGCAGCGTTGCGGGCCTCGGCACCCACGATGAGCTGCTGGCCAGCTGCCCGCTTTACGAGGAGATCTGCCTGTCGCAGCTCAAGCGCGAGGAGCTCGAGGGGGCTGGCGCCGCCGCACCCTCCGCAGCCGCAGGAAAGGAGGTCGCCGAATGAACCCCTATGCTTCCGCAGGATCCGTCTCGACCGTGACGGCGAGCGTGTCCGGTAACGACAACCTGAACGGCGACGGCAAGGGCACCCCGCGCGGCGACATCGGGGGCCGCCGCCTCTCGACCGCCGAGGTCACGCGCCGCCTGCTGACCTACGTGCGGCCTCACGCCGGGTCGTTCTCCATCTCGTTCATCTCCGCCGCCATCTCGGTGGTGCTCCAACTCTACACGCCGATTCTCATCGGCCAGGGCATCGACCTCATCATCAGCACCGGCCAGGTCGACTTCGCCGCGCTCTTCCCGCTCGTGCGCACGCTCGCGTTCGTGGTCGCGGGAGCGGCTGCCTTCCAGTGGCTGCAGGGCTACTGCGTGAACCGCCTGTGCTACGAGACGGTGCGCGACATGCGCATCGAGGCCAGCGAGAAGCTCGGCCGCATGCCACTGTCGTTCATCGACGCGCATCCGCATGGCGACCTCATCTCGCGCGTGGTCAACGATGTCGACCAGGTGGGCGACGGCCTGCTCCAGGGCTTCACGCAGCTGTTCACCGGCGTGGTCACCATCGTGGGAACGCTCGTGTTCATGCTTACGATCTCGGTTCCCATGGCGATCGTCGTCGTGCTCGTGACCCCGCTGTCGGTGCTCGCGGCCTCGCTCATCGCCAAGTTCTCCAACCGCAGCTTCGTCGACCAGCAGCGCATCCAGGGCCAGCTCGGCGGCTACATCGAGGAGTATGTCGGCAACCAGAAGCTCGTGGAGGCCTTTGCGCACGGCAGCGACGCCCAGGAGGGTTTCGACGCCATCAACGGGCAGCTGTACACCGCGGGCGAGCGCGCGCAGTTCTTGAGTTCTCTCTCCAACCCGGGCACGCGCTTCATCAACAACATCATCTACGCCGTGGTGGCCATCATCGGCTGCATCTGCGTGATCACGGGCGTGCCCGCCGCGCTCACGGTCGGCGAGGTGCAGACCTTCCTGTCCTACGCCAACCAGTACACCAAGCCGTTCAACGAGATCACGAGCGTCATCACGCAGATCCAGACGGCCTACGCCTCGGCCCGTCGCCTGTTCGCGCTGCTCGACGCCACCGAGGAGGAGCCCGACGCGGCCGACGCCCTCGAGCTTTCCGACGCGCGCGGCGAGGTGGAGCTCTCGCACGTGGACTTCAGCTATGTGAAGGACCGCAAGCTGCTGCAGGACATCTGCATCGACGCCCGCGCCGGCATGCGGTTCGCGCTCGTCGGCCCCACAGGCTGCGGCAAGACGACGCTCATCAACCTGCTGCTGCGCTTTTACGACGTGGACGCCGGCACGATCATGATCGACGGTCACGACACGACGGACATCACGCGCGCGAGCCTGCGCCGGAGCTTCGGCATGGTGCTGCAGGATACCTGGCTGTTCGAGGGCACGGTGCACGATAACATCGCCTACGGCAAGCCGGATGCCACGCGCGAGGAGGTCATCGACGCCGCGCGCCGTGCGCGTGCCGACAAGTTCATCGCCGCTCTGCCGCAGGGCTACGACACGGTGATCGGCGAGGACGGCGGCTCGTTCTCCGCCGGCCAGAAGCAGCTTCTGTGCATCGCCCGCGTCATGCTGACTGACCCGGCGATCCTGCTGCTCGACGAGGCGACCTCGAGCATCGATACCCGTACCGAGCTGCAGATTCAGGCAGCCTTCGACGAGCTCATGGCGGGCCGCACGAGCTTCGTGGTGGCGCACCGTCTGAGCACGATCCGCAACTCCGACTGCATTCTGTACATGCGCGACGGTGTGATCGAGGAGCGCGGCACCCACGACGAGCTCCTCGCCCGCGGCGGCGCCTACGCCGAGCTCTACAACTCCCAGTTCGCCGAGGCCTGACAGTTAGGCCGGGGCCTACTGTCATAAAAACCTTGCCGTTGCATTGACTGTGCGTTATCGGAACGCCGGCCGCGACTGGCTGTGCACCATCGGAACATCCTCATCGCCGATATGTTCCTAAAGCGCACAGCCAGACCCTGCGCAATGTTCCGATAGCGCACATGAGGCGCCGCAAGGATGCGCCGATGCGCAAAAAACTTGCCGCCGCAGGCTTCGCGCCCACGGCGGCAAGTTTGTACCTGGCACCATCTTGTCGCTACAGCACCTCGACGCCGTTGGTGGCGCAGGCCTGCAGAAAGTCGGCCGGCAAGTTGCCGTCGCTGACGATGATGTCCACCTTGTCGAGTCCGCAGACCGAGAACGTGCTGCGGTTGCCCACCTTGCTGGAATCCATAAGGGCGATCACCTCGTCGGCCTGCTCGATGCACGCGCGTTTGAGGCTCGCCTCCTTGCTCGAGCCGCAGGAGAAGCCCGTCTTGGGCGAATAGCCCGTCACGCCCATGAAGTACTGGTCGAACGCGAGCTCTTTGATGGCATCGACGCTCTGGCTGCCGGTGATGCTCATGCTGTAGCGGTTGAGCTTGCCGCCGATAACGTAGACCTGAGGGCGCTCGAGACGCGCAAGCTCGGCGGCGCAGGTGAGGCCCGAGGTGAAGATCAGCGCGTTCTCGTCGGGGAACTCCGCCGCAAGTGCTGTCGTCGTGCTGCCGGAATCAAGAAATACGCTGGTATTGGGCTTGATGAGCTCGAGTGCCTTGCGGGCGACCAGGCTCTTGGCCTCGATGTTCTTGCCCGTACGCGTGCTCAGCAGGCCGTCGGTGCCGATGATCTGCTCCACCGAGCGCGCCCCGCCGTGGATGCGCACGATGCGCCCCTCGGCATCGAGCGCCTTCAGGTCGGTGCGCAGCGTCATCTCCGACACGTTGGGAAACTGCTCTTTCAGCTGTCGGAACGAAACCGTACCCATAGCATCGACCAGCCCAACGATAGCGTTACGGCGCTCTTCCATATCAACCACCTAGATAATCGAGGCAATCATTCGGAAGCTCTATCTTATCAGCTTTCGAAGCGACAATTCGGGTGCGATCGGGGCTGCGGCCATACAGGCAAGGCGATGCTACGAACGCGCAAAAACCTTGCTCTACAGATGGTTCACAACGTTGTTAATGCTACCGGCTATGCAGAGGACGCCGAGAATGAAGAACAGAACAATGCCGATAGTGCGCGAACGCGGCTTCTCTCCTTCTAGAGGAAACCGGTATATCACTGCGCAATGGATCAGACAGACGACCCCAAACATGATACCCAGCGCATACGAGACCGCTTTTGCATCCATGAGGATGGCTACGCCGTTCGTAATTACAAGGACGCTCGTTATGCCCGACAGGGTCCTTCGAGGGGATAATGCATCGTTCTGCTTGGCCATCGGACGCTTCCGTCAGCTGATTTGCGACATGCGTATGGTTCTCTGTCGCTACGTTTCCCGTTAATTCGAAAGTTTAAATGACGAGAGCCGGTCCGTAGCGTACGGCTCTTTTGTCGCGCAGAAGCGCGGCGCAAGCGGCGAAAGACATTCGAGCGAGGACGCGCCAGGCGACCCATATGCATAATGCGCGCCCGGCCAGGTTACAAGTGGCCGGGCGCGAGCAAGGTCAACAAAGGCGCCGAAGCCGGGTGCGCGCAAGATGGGGAGAGGCGACGCACCCGGCCGGCGGACGGAAGGAGCGAAAAGGCTACTCGGTCTCAGTCCAGTGCTCGAGCAGGTATCGCTCGGCAGCGGGGCACCACAGGCCACGGTTGGCCTCAACGATGTCGGCGAGCCCGGCGTAGCGCTCGTCCTCGGCGGCGCGGTCGCGCAGCTCGTCGAGGGCGGTCAGCGGCATGCTGATATGCGTGTAGATGAGCTTCTTGCCGCCAGGGATCTTCGGCAGGGTGAGCGTGGTCTCGGCTGCGGCGTCAAGACCGCCCACGTGGGTGACCATGACGGAGGGGTCGACGCGGTCGGCGGCGGTGAGCTCGAGCGACTCGACCATGTCGGCGGTGTTGCCGCCGGTCGTGCCCATCACGTGGTGGCTGCCGTAGTGGACCTCGTAGAAGTTGATCGGCGCGCTGAAGGCCTTGTCGGTCGGGCCGGCGAAGAAGTTCAGGCAGCCGTCGCGGCCCATGATGGCGTCGGCGAGCGTGACCACGGGCGCCACGGGCGCGTAGCACAGCACGTCGTCGAAGCCCTCGCCGCCGGCGATGGCGCGCAGCTCGGCCACGGGATCGGCCATCTCGCCGTTGTTCGCGAACACGAGCTCGATGCCCGTCTGCTCCTTGATCTCCGCCGGCGGGAAGAGCTCGGCGGCGCGGTCGAGGCGCTCCTGGTTGATGTCGGCCACGACCACGAGGCTCGGCCTGCGGTCGCAGTGCAGCGCGTAGGTGAGCGCGCCCAGGCCCATCGGGCCCGCGCCGGCAACAATCGCGAGCTTGCCGCCCTCGCGGATGCCCATCTCGTGCGTGTAGACGCCCATCTGGGTGTGGTACGCGGCGTGGAAGGCGCCGATCGAGCAGCTCATCGGCTCGGCGAGCGACGCCTGGTAGTAGGCCTCGCCGGTGTACTCGAGCAGGCAGTCGCACTCCATGACCTCGGCGGGCAGGATGCAATAGGTGGCGTCGCCGCCGCAGAACTCGTAGGAGTAGCCGGGGCTCCACATGGTGCCCTTGTAGTTGAGGGCGGGCTGGATGGTGAACTTCATGCCCGGCTTGAAGCGGTCGGCCCACTTGGCGCCGACCTCAACGATATCGCCGGCGAACTCGTGGCCCATGATGGCCGGGTGCTCGGCCACATCCTCGTGCACGCGCTTGTGCTCGACGCCCAGCGTGGCGCACTTGTACGTGGACATGCAGATGCTGTCGGACACGACGCGCACCAGCACCTCGTCGTCCTTGATCTGCGGGAGCTCGAACTCGTCGAGACGCAGGTCGTTGGCGGCATGAAGACGAACGGCTTTGGCTTTCATGACGTTTCCTTTCTATTTCGCATCTCGCGGATAGGAGATGCTGGGTTACGGTATGGGGGAGGGGAGGTGGTAGGAGATTTCCCGGTTGCCGCGGCTAGGCGCGGTGATTCTTCGGGGCTGCGGGCGCTAGAGCGCTTCGACGGTGACCTGCTCCAGCAGGCGGTCGATGTCGTCCTTGTGCGCGGGCTCGGTGCCCGGACGCATGACGGTTGCGGCGCCTACGGCCATGGACAGGCGCGCGGCCTCGTCGAGCGGCAGGGCGCGGTCGGTGGCAAAGGCCAGCGTGGCGACCACGGAGTCGCCGGCGCCCACGGTGGACTCGACGTCGACGGTGGGCTGGCGCAGGCGCCACGTGCCCTTCTCGGTGGCGAAAACGGCTCCCTCGCCGCCCATGGACACCATTACCTGACGGATACCGCTGGCCACGAGCTCGCGCGCTGCGGCGACGATGTCCTCGACGGTCGAAAGCTCGCGGCCAAGCAGGCGGCCGAGCTCGACGTCGTTGGGCTTCACCAGGTACGGCTTGGCGGCGAGGCCCTCGCGCAGGGCGTCGCCATCCGCATCGAGGAACACGCGGGCGCCGGCCTTGCGCAGGGAGCGCGCCCAGGTGGCGTAGGTGTTCTGGGGGCTGCCCGCGGGCAGGCTGCCCGAGAGCACGACGATGTCGCCCGGGTTGACGCCCAGCGTGACGATGGCGAGCGCGTCGTCGAGCAGCTCCTGGGTAACGGCCGTGCCCGGCTCGTTGACGTCGGTGTAGGTGCGGTTTGCGAGGTCGACGATCTTGGTGTTGGTGCGCGTCTGCCCCGGTACGTCGAAGGCCTTGACGGCGATGCCCATCGCCTGCAGCGCCTCCTGGATGAAGATGCCCGTGGCGCCGCCCAAAAAGGCGATCGCGGTGCTTTCGCCGCCGAGCTCGTGGATGGTCTTCGAGACGTTGATGCCCTTGCCGCCGGCGTCCTGGCGGACCTCGGACGCGCGGTTGACGGCGTCGATGGCAAAGTTGTCCACATAGACCGTCTTGTCGACCGCGGGATTCAAAGTAACAGTGTAAATCACGGGAAGCCCTCCAAATCTGTTGGAACGAAAGCTGAGTTCATAGTAAAACGCCAAAAATGGATGTCAATACAACAGCCAAAAACTTTGGAAACAACAGTGAAAAATGCCGCCTGCCGACGAAAACATGCCGTTAACGGTAGAAAAGTGTCCTTCATTCGGTAACTGTTGAAACAACAATCTAGGATAACAGCTGTCGAACTGATGGCCTCAAACGAAAGGGAGGACACGATGGCGATCAAAGACAAGGTGTCGTCATTCGGAAAGTTCTTGAGCGGTATGGTCATGCCGAACATCGGCGCGTTTATCGCTTGGGGTTTCCTGACGGCTCTGTTCATCGAGACGGGCTGGCTGCCCAACGAACAGTTCGCGAGCATCACGGGACCGATGCTGAGCTATCTGATTCCCGTGCTCATCGCCGCCCAGGGCGGCTACCTCACCGGAGGGGACCGCGGCCGCATCGTCGGCGCCATCGCGGTCATCGGCTGCATCGCCGGTGCCCCCGACACGACGATGCTCATGGGCGCTATGGTCATGGGCCCGTTCGCTGGCTGGGTCATCAAGATGTTCGATAAGTTCATGGAGGGCCGCACGCCCGCGGGCTTCGAGATGCTCATCGACAACTTCTCCGTGGGCATCATCGGCATGCTGCTCGCGATGCTCGGCTACATCGCCATCGGCCCGATCATGACCACGATTCTGGCCATCCTCATGGGCGGCGTGCAGATCCTCATCCAGTACAGCCTGATGCCGCTGCTCGCCATCTTCATCGAGCCCGCCAAGGTGCTCTTCCTCAACAACGCGATCAACCACGGCATCTTCACGCCCATCGGTATCGCGCAGGCCGAGGAGACCGGCCGCTCCATCATGTACATGCTCGAGGCCAATCCTGGCCCCGGCGTGGGCGTGCTGCTGGCCTACTGCTTCTTCTGCCGCGACAAGAAGACCCGTCAGTCCGCTCCCGGTGCCGTGATCATCCACTTCTTCGGCGGCATCCACGAGATCTATTTCCCCTATGTCCTCATGAACCCCAAGGTCATCATCGCTCCCATCGTGGGCAACATGTGCGCCATCGCGTGGTTCAGCTTCACCGGCACCGGCCTGACCTCCGCCGCCTCGCCCGGTTCCATCATCGCCTTCCTGTCCATGACGCCGCCTGAGTTCATGGTCACGAACATCATCGGCGTCGTGCTTGCCGCCGCTGTGTCGTTCGTCATCGCCGTGCCCCTCGTGCGCTCCATGGCCACCGCCGATATCGACCAGGCGAGCGAGCAGATGCGCGAGATGAAGGGCACCTCCGAGGCCGCGGTCATCTCCAACACCGAGGGCGGCAAGATCGTGTTCGCCTGCGATGCCGGTATGGGTTCCTCCGCCATGGGCGCCACGCGCTTCCGCAATCGTATCAAGGCCGAGCGCCCCGACCTGACCGTCGAGCACTCCAGCGTGGACACCGTGCCCGCCGACGCCGCGATCGTCGTCTGCCAGCGCGTCCTGTCAGAGCGTGCCCGCAAGAGCGCCCCAACCGCGCAGATCGTGACCATCGATAACTTCCTGGACGACCCCGCGCTCGACGCGCTGTACGACGCCCTGACCAAGCTTTCCAAGGCGCATGAGATCGCGACCGACGAAGTTGTGGCTCCCGCTCTCAAGGAGGAGCCGAAGGCCGAGGAGCCGGCGAAGTCCGCGCTCAGCGTGACCGCGGCCGACATTCAGGTGGGTTGCGCGACTCTGCCGCGCGAGGACGCCATTCGCGCCTCCGGCAAGATGCTTGTCGAGAAGGGTTGCGTGGACGCGAGCTACATCGACGCGATGGTCGAGCGCGACAAGCTCACGAGCGTCTACATGGGCATGGGCGTTGCGATTCCCCACGGCACCGGCGACGCGAAGGATCACGTGGCCAAGACCGGTGTGGTGCTGCAGCAGTACCCCGAGGGCGTCGACTTCGACGGCGAGAAGGCCTACCTGCTCTTCGGCATCGCTGGCAAGGGCAACGAGCACCTCGAGGTCCTGGCGAGCATCTGCAAGGTGCTCGAGGACGAGAGCGTGCTCGAGAAGATGAAGACCACCGACGACGTCGCCTGGATTGCCGAGACCCTGAACGCGGCAAAGTAGTCTTCAGAGCTAACACTATCCAATCGGCCAAGCAGGGGTGGCCGTCACGATAACGCGGGGGAGCGGTACCTGACAGCCGCCCCCCGCTTTTTTACTGGCACCTCCCGGCTACGTCCCCAATGAGGCCATTGTTGGCCTCATTGGGGACGTAGCCGGGAGGTGCCACTTGTTGGGACTCCGCGAATGTCCTGAAACATCTCCGTCCTGAAAGTGGACATTTGGGTATAGAGGTGGGTGTTGAGACATCCCACGCGAAAGGTGGAGGCTATGGCGTACGCAATCGTATACAACAGCAAGGGCGGCAACACCAAGATGGTGGCCAAGGTGCTTCAGCAGGCGCTCACCGGCGCCGGTGTCGAGGCGACGCTCACCGAGGTGACCCCCGATACCGTGCAAGCAGCCGCGCAGGCGGCGCGGGACGCCGAGGCGGTGCTCGCAGGCTTCTGGTGCGACAAGGGTTCCTGCACGCCCGAGATGGCAGACTTTTTGGCGGGCCTGGCGGGCACCCGCGTCTTCCTCTTCGGCACCGCCGGTTTCGGCGGCGAGCCGGCCTACTTCGCCCGCATTCTCGAATCGGTCCGAGCCAAGCTCCCCGAGGCCGCCGACTACCTGGGCGGCGCCATGTGCCAGGGCAAGATGGGTCCCGCCGTGCGCCAGCGCTACGAAGCCATGCTCGCCGAAAAGCCCGACGACCCCCGCATCCAATCCATGATCGCCAACTTCGACGCCGCCTCGACCCACCCCAACGCCGTCGACCTAGAAGCGATCACCACCGCCGCCAAACAATCCCTCAACCTCCAGTAACCGCCCGTGGCCTCATTGGGGACGTAGCCGGGAGAGGCCAGAAATGGCCTCTCCCGGCTACGTCCCCAATGAGGCCACAACAACATCCAAGCTACCGGACCCCTCCGAACCCTCGGCACCATCGGCCACAACGAAGATCAACAACGTTAACGCAGGAAGCCCCGTGTAGCCCCTTGAGCGAATCCGCAGGTTTTTAGGTCTTTGACCTAAAAACCTAGGACCAGCGAAAGGGGCTACATGGGGCTTCCGGTGGGAACAGGAAGGCCTACATGATCTTCGTTGTGCCCGGGTCCAGGTTCGGGTCCGTCTCGTTTGCGGCGGACTGCTTGCGCTTGGTGTAGATGCTCTTGCCGTCGTAGAAGAGCTCGTAGTACTGCATGGTCGCGTAGTCGTTGCGCGCGTCGATGGCCGCCTGCAGCGACGTGTTGCCGTCAGCCTCGCTCTGGTTCGACAGGTACCAGCGCATCGTCGAATCCTGGAAGCCCGTTGTGTTGATGGCGGGCAGCGCCTCGCGCAGGCTCAGCAGTGCCTTCTGGTAGGTGGAAAGCGGCGCGCCGATGACCTCCATGAGCTGGGAGCCCAGGAAGTTGACGGACAGGTTGTCCACCTCACTCGTCTGGCTGTTGCCCGCGACGTCGTAGTTCGCCCAGATGATGTAGTCGGTCTGCCACAGGCGCTCCTGATGGACCGCCTCGTCCTCGTCGGTGAACCACAGGTCGTTGAAGCGCGACGGGAAGTACGGCTGATGGTCGCCAAAGAACACGACCACGACCTTGCGGTCGAGCTGGCGCAGCTTGCCGATGAACTCGGCAAGCGCGCGGTCGGACTCCTGGATCAGCGAGACGTACTCGTTGACCTCGGCGTCGCTCATGCCGTCGATGGACAGGTTGAGCTGCTTGTCCTGCGGAATCAGGTTCGTGGTGTAGCCGGAGTGATTCTGCATCGTCACATCGAAGATGAACTGCGGGCTGCTGTTCGTCTCGAGCTGCTCGAGGATCTCGTCGTAGGTCGCGCGGTCGGTCACGATGTTGCGGAGCCACTCGGCTCCCGCGAAGTCCTCGATGGCCAGGAACTTATCGAAACCGAAGTCCTCGTACACGTTCTCGCGGTTCCAGTTCGTCGCGTGGTTGGGGTGCATGGCGAGCGTGTCGTAGCCCAGATCCTTGAACTGCTGGGCGAGGTTGCCCACGTCAGCCAGGTTGTAGATGGTGTAGGGATACACGCCCGAACCGAGGTTGGCCATGGAGTTGCCGGTCAAGAACTCGAACTCGGTATTGGCCGTGCCGCCGCCGTAGGCCGACACGAACAGCGATCCGCGCGCAAGGCAGTCCGACATGCTCTTGAAGTACTCGGGGCCGGTATAGTCGGCGTGGAGCATCTGGTAGATGGAGAGGTCTGAGAACGTCTCATTCATGATGGCGATGACGGTGGGCTTCTCCTCGCCGAACTGGGCCTCGGCGGCGGCGCGGTCCTCGTTGCCCGCCTCGGCGCTGTCGTAGGCGGCAGCGTACTCCTCGAGCAGGTCTTCAGCCTCGTCGACATCGTAGCCATCGGGCTTGGGCGGATTGATGGTCTGCGCACCGGAGATGAACGTGGGCAGGAAGCCCTGACGGTAGTAGCTCTCCAGCGGGCGCCAGGTGTAGATCTGGATGCCCAGCGTGTGGTAGTAGTCGATGAGGGTCGCATGGCCCGCCACGCCGCCGATGAGCGCGAGGCCCACGAGCAGGTTGATCACAAGGCCGCGGCGCGTGCGCTGCGCGCGCGCAGGGCGCAGGCGGCCGGCCGCCTGGAGCAGCAGCATGGCCAGCGCGGCGAAGGCGATGCCGTAGAGGCAGTACGCCGAAAGCATGTAGGTGTAGCCCGACCCCGCGACGGCGGCCGCCGTGGACAGGGCGGACAGGTCGCCCGGCGAGATGGGCATCGACTTGAACAGGATGACGAAGTACTCCGCAAGGCCGATGAAGAACAGCGCGAACGTCACGACGGCCGCAGCGGCGCCACGGCGCTGGAACAGGAAGAACACGCCTGCGAGCACGCCGCCGACGAGGAAGTACTCGAGCAGCAGGCACAGCGGGTACATCCAGGTGAGGTTATGGTTGGAGGGAATCTCGAGCGCGAGCACCGTGAGCGCCGTCGCGATCAGCAACAGCACGACCGTGACGGCAAACGGGTGGCTCACGCCGAATCCGGTGCCGTCCTCCTGGCGGGTCTCAAGGCGCTGCTTGAGCGCATAGCGGTTGAAGCTGAGGCCGGCGCAGGCGGTCAGCACCACGTTGGCGATCACCGCCGAGAGCGCGTCGTCCTGAACGAGGCCGATGCCCGACCACACGGCGACAAACGCCTGCATAAGCATGAAGATGGCGCCCCAGACAATCGCGCCGGCGCTCACGGGGGCCTGGGTGGCGCGTCCGCGGAGGATGCTGGCGACAGCGAGGGCGATCGAGCAGAGAAGGCCGATGCACGTGATGATAGTGACGGTCATGGAAAGATTGCTCCTTTTGGCCGTGTGGCGGCCGGATGAATCCTGATGCGGGGATGACAAATCCCTGATAATGCAAGCCCACATGGTACCGAACGATTGTCGAGATTCTATCGAGTTGACGAGGTGCGCACAGTTAGAACAGCGAAACTGCGAGCCGCGGGCGCAGTTTCCCGATTTCGCGCGCTGCATGCGCTGGCAATCGTGCCTGCCGTCACATATGCTCTCATCTAGAAGGGAAGGGCAAGTCATGGATGCAACATCATTCGTCCTTAAAGGAAACGTGTGCTACAGCGTGAGCCCGCAGGAGGCATCCTGCACGGCAGGCGGCTACCTGGTCTGCGTCGAGGGCAAAAGCGCCGGTGTGTTCGCCGAGCTGCCCGAGCGCTTCGCATCGCTTCCCGTGATCGATTGCGGCGACCAGCTGATCGTGCCCGGCATGAGCGATATCCACGTCCACGCCCCGCAGTACGCGTTCCGCGGCCTCGGCATGGACCTCGAGCTGATCGATTGGCTGAACACCCGCACCTTCCCCGAGGAGGCGCGCTACGCGGACCTCGCCTACGCCGAGCGCGCATACAGCATCTTTGCGGACGACCTGCGCCGCTCCGCCACCACGCGGGCTGTGGTCTTCGGTACGCTGCACGTCCCGGCAACCGAGTTGCTGATGGACAAGCTCGAGGCCACCGGCCTCATCACGTACGTGGGCAAGGTCAATATGGACCGCAACAGCCCGGATAGCCTGGTGGAGACAAGCGAGCAGTCGGCCGAGGCCACGCGCACCTGGATCGCCGACGTGGCGGGCCGCTACGAGCGCACCCGGCCCATCATCACCCCGCGCTTCACCCCGAGCGTCACCGACGATCTGATGGCCGAGCTCTCGCGCATCCGCGCCGAGTTCGACCTGCCGGTGCAAAGCCATCTGTCCGAGAATCTCTCCGAGGTCGAGTGGGTGCACGAGCTATGCCCGTGGTCGAGCTGCTATGGCGACGCCTACGACCACTTCGGCATGCTGGGGCCTGCGACCGTCATGGCCCACTGCGTGTATTCCGACAACGAGGAAACGGAGCTGCTGCGCCGCACGGGCACCTATGTGGCGCATTGTCCGCAGAGCAACGCCCAGCTTGCGAGCGGTATCGCGCCGATTCGCCGGTATCTGGACCTTGGCATGAACGTCGGTTTGGGAACCGACGTCGCGGGCGGCGCGGACCTCTCGATGTTCCGCTGCATGGCCGACGCCGTTGCGGTCTCCAAGCTCCGGTGGCGCCTTGTCGACCAGGAGCTCGCACCCCTTACCACGCAAGAGGCACTGTGGCTCGCCACGGTCGGCGGCGGCTCGTTCTTCGGCAAGGTGGGGTCGTTTGCCGAGGGCTACGAGCTCGACGCGCTCGTGCTGGACGACTCCGGCATCCGCACCCCGCGCGAGCTGTCGGATTGGGAGCGCGTGGAGCGCTATGTGTACCTGGCCGAAGAAGGCGGGAGGATCGCTCGCAAGTTCGTCGCCGGCCGTGAGGTCGAGCTCGGCGCGTAGGCCGAGCTGCGCATGCCCTCTCCGAGGCGGTGGGCCGTGCCCGCCCTATACTGGTGCGTGTACGACACGATCTCCAAGAGATGGGAGCCCCTATGACAGCCGAGTCCCCGATGTTTGGGCGCGAGACGCTCGACATAATCGAGCAGCGCAGCTCGACCAGGCAGTTCGCGCAGGATGTGGAGATCACCGACGAGCAGCGCGAAGCCGTGCTGCATGCCGCCTCGCGCGCCCCTTCGGCGGGCGCCATGATGATGTACTCGATCATCGACATCCGCCGTCAGGAGACGCTCGACCGCCTTGCCGTGCTCTGCGACAACCAGCCCATGATCGCCAAGGCGCCGTGGACGCTCGTCTTCGTGGTCGATTACTGCAAGTGGATCGATCTGTTCGAGCATATCGGCTGCTACGATCACGATTTCATAGCGCGCACGGGCATCGATCCCAAGCTCACGCCGGGCTTGGGGGAGTTCGCCATCGCAGCGCAGGACGCGGTAATCGCCGCGCAAAACGCTGTGATCGCGGCTGAGGCCGTTGGCCTGGGCAGCTGCTATATCGGCGACGTGGTCGAGAACGCCGAGGAGATGGGCGACCTGCTGGGCCTGCCCGCGTACACCGTTCCGCTCTCTATGCTCATCTTGGGTGCTCCCGCCAAGGATCGCCCCGCCACACCGCATCCCACGGTGAACCTCGTCATGCCCGAGCGCTACCGCCGCGCCGACGAGGCGACCCTCGACGCGCAGGTGGCCGAGATGGACGCCATGTTCCGCCCGCATGCCACGCGGCCCGGCGAGCGCGTGCTCGACATCTACATGCGCAAGCACACCTCCGACTTCATGGACGAGATGGGCCGCTCCATGGAAATCTGGCTCGACAACTGGATGTACGCCTAATCCAACCCCGCGGCGGCCTGGCCTCTCTGGGGACGTAGCCGGAAGGTGAAATTTAGGGGACAGGTCCCAAACTTGCAGGCGGGCGGGGAGCTTCCAAGCTCCCCGCCCGCCTGCAAGTTTGGGACCTGTCCCCTAAATTTCACCTCAGCTGGCCGCGGGTGGCCGAAAACATCTCCGTCCTGAAAGTGGACACGGGACGGCTGTGCGCTTAGGGAACATCCCCCGCGGTGCCGCTGTGCACTATCGGAACATCTCGCGCCCCAAAGCGTACCGATAGCGCACAGTCGGTTGCGGCCCGCGTTCCGAAAGCGCACAGCCGTTGTCGGCTAGCGCGTCAGCACCCGGCCGTCCGGCCCCGACATCTCACCTCAACAAACGAAGGCCGCCGCGAGTCGATCGCGGCGGCCTTCTGCCTTACGGATGCGAGATACGAGCTGCGCACAGCGCGCGGCGCACGCGCTCGCTAGTTCTTGTCCGGATAGATGCGCTCCAGGCGCTCGACGGCCTTGAACTTGGTGAACAGGGGCACGTACTCGTAGATGACGCTGGAGTTCTCCAGGCCGTACCACTGCACCGGCGAGCCGGCGTGGCGGCGGATCGCGTACTTGAGCGCGATGGCGGTACGCTCGCTCGCCTCGACGTCAGACTCGGGGGCAAGCGTCTTGTACACCATGCAGAAGCGGAAGCTGCCGATGGGGCCGGGCGTCTTGTACACCGAGTAGTCGCTCCTCTGCGGCGGCAGCTCGCCGGAGGCCGAAAGCTCGCCGACGACCTGGCGCAGGTAGGCGTTCACACGCTGGTTGACCTTATAGCCCAGGTAGAACGTCACGCGGAACACGTAGTCGGTGCCGAAGTTCTCCACCGAGTACGCGAAGGTGTGCGGCTCGTCGGTAACCTGAACGTTCAGGAACCAGTAGGCCTGCGCGCGCTTGGGATGCTTGTCGAAGATCGAGTACAGGATGTCGCGGTCCAGGTAATCGGGGCGCGGGTTGTTGGTCAGGTACACGAGGTTGTCGCACAGCTTGTCGTACGTCTCGTCGTGGCGCAGGCGATCGAGCTGGTCCAGATAGTCGTGGATGGGCAGCAGGTTGGCCTGACGACGCTCGACACGGCTGCCGTTGTACCAGCTCACCATGATGGCCATGATGAGGGCGGCGAGCATGATGGTGAAGTAGCCGCCGTGGAAGAACTTGGTGAGCGACGAGATGAAGAAGAAGCCCTCGAGCGCCACGAAGAACGCCACGAAGATGAAGGGGAAGACCTTCACGTGGCGGATCTTATGCAGGTAGAAGAAGAGCAGCAGCGTGGTGCAGAGCATCGTGATGGTGATGGCCAGGCCGTACGCCGCCTCCATGTGAGCCGAGGACTGGAACAGCAGCACGACGATGATGCAGCCGACCCACATGACGTTGTTGACCATGGGGATGTAGAGCTGCCCCTTGGTCTCGGCGGGGTAGAACACCTGCATGTGCGGCATGAGGTCGAGGCCGCTCGCCTCGGACACGAGCGAGAACGCGCCGGTGATGAGCGCCTGAGACGCGATGATGGCCGCGCAGGTGGAGAGCACGACGCCGAACGGGCGGATGACGTCGGGCAGCATCTGGAAGAACGGGTTGAGGTCGGAGATGCTCGCGAGGTCGGCGTTGCCGGCGTTGGCGAGCAGCCAAGCGCCCTGACCCAGGTAGGACAGGACCAGGCAGATCTTGACGAACGGCCAGGTGGCGTAGATGTTGCCGCGGCCCACGTGTCCCATGTCGGAGTAGAGCGCCTCGGCGCCGGTCGTGGCGAGGAAGCAGCTGCCCAGGATCATGATGCCCGCGTGGTTGTTGGGCGAGAACAGGAACATGATGCCGCGCAGGGGGTTGAATGCCATGAGGACGATGGGGTTGCCCAGCACGTGCATGAGGCCGGAGACGCCCAGGAACAGGAACCAGAACGTCATGACCGGGCCGAAGGCGCGACCGATCTTGGACGTGCCGGCGCGCTGCACCAAGAACAGGATGCACACGATGATGAGCGTGATGATGACGACGTTCGTCTGGTTATCGCCCATGACAGCATGGACCTCGGGAATGGTGCGCAAGCCCTCGATGGCGGTGGTGATGGTGACCGCGGGGGTCAGCACGCCGTCGGCCAGAAGTGCCGAGCCGCCGAGCATGGCGGGGATGATGAGCCATTTGGCGCCACGGCGCACAATGCTGTAGAGGGCGAAGATGCCGCCTTCGCCGTGGTTGTCGGCGCGAAGCGACACGAGCACGTACTTGACCGTGGTGAGCAGCGTCACCGTCCAGATGACGAGGGAGAGGGCGCCGAGGATGAACTCCTCGGTGACCGACATGATGCCACCGTTGCCTGCGAGCAGGGCCTTGGTGACGTACATGGGCGAGGTGCCGATGTCACCGTACACCACGCCCAGGGTGACCAACATCGCACCGATGCCGATCGGGATTTCGTGCGACGCGTGTGACGACGAGGCGTCAGCGCCGCACTGAGGGGTTGATCCCATGATGTTCGATTCTCCTTGTTGTATACGACGATACTTGGCAACCAATTATCGTAGCGAATCTGCATAAGGGCAAGCATCCGCATGCCTGGCCTCTCTGGGGACGTAGCCGGGAGGTGAAATTTAGGGGACAGGTCCCAAACTTGCAGGCAGACGGGGAGCTTTCAAGTTCCCCGTCCGCCTGCAAGTTTGGGACCTGTCCCCTAAATTTCACCTCCCGGCTACGTCCCCAGAGAGGCCAGGCCGCGGCGGATGTCCGAAAACATCTCCGTCCCGAAAGTGGACACCCAAACGCGGTTAGGCGCGGCGTACTAGGTAGCAGTGGTGGATCTTGGCGTTGCGGGCAAAGTCCTCGGGGATGGTCTCGGCCGTGATGTCCTCGATGGCTACGCCTGCTGCTGCGAGCTCGTCGAGCGAGGGCTTGAACGTGCGCAGGTTGCACGAGAAGATGGCCAGGCCGCCGGGTGCAAGCAGGTCGGCCAGGCAGCTGAGCAGCCACACGTGGTCGCGTTGCACGTCCCAGGTGCGTTCGCCCATCTTGGACGAGTTCGAGAACGTCGGTGGATCGCAGAAGATAAGATCCCAGGTGTGTCCGGCGCGGCGCTGCTCGGCGACCCACGCAAGCACGTCGGCGCGCACGAAGCGGTGGGCGCGGCCCGTAAAGCCGTTGAGCTCCATATTGCGGCGTGCCCAGTCCAGATAGGTATTGGACAGGTCGACCGTCGTGGTCTGCTGGGCGCCGCCGTCGGCAGCGTAGCAGGTAGCGGTGCCCGTGTAGGCAAACAGGTTGAGGAAGCGTTTGCATCCCTTGGCGCGCTGGCGAACGAGGTCGCGGGTCACGCGGTGGTCTAGGAAGATGCCGGTATCCAGATAGTCGTCGAAGTTGACCGAAAACGTGAGGCCGCCTTCTTCAATCAAAGGTGATGAACCTTTCGTTGAGGATTGGCGCTTCTGCCCGCGCGATCCCTTCGAGCCCGCTTCCGCATACTGCGAACCGCCGCGCGAGCGAGTGCGCGAACGGGCCGCCACATGGTCGGGCTCCACATCGAGCACGCGCGGGGCGATGGCGAGCATGTCGAGCATGCGTGCCTGAGCGAGCTCGGGGTCGACGGAGCGCGGCGCGGCGTACTCGGCCAGCACGAGCCAGCGGCCCGGCGTGGAGGCCGAGCCCTCGTACAGGTCGATGGAAGCTGCGTAATCGGGGAGGTCGGCGTCGTACACGCGATAGCACGTCACGCCGGAGCGCTTGGCCCACTTGCGGCGCAGACGGGCGACCTTCTTCAGGCGTGCGGCAAACTGATCCGACTCGGGGACGAGCACGGGGATGGGTGCGCCGTCGCCCAGGTCCACGGTTGCACGCGGAGCTCGGGCAGCTGCGGCCTCGTCTGCATCGCGGAGCCCGTCCGCGTCGGCCTCGCCGGGGGCGAATACCAGCAGGCGGGCCGGTTCGTTGTTCGGGCGCACGGCAATCGAGGCACTCATCGGGCGATCGAGCGCGCGTTCGGCCAGCTCGTCGCGCGCAAGCACGGCGATGGGCAGCGCGTCGAGGCCAGGAGTGTCGCAAAGGTCCTGCACGAGCTGCAGAGTGCGTCCCATCGTGGAGAAACCGGCCTCGGCGATGTCTGCCACCACGGCTCCGCCGAGTTCGATGCCGGCGACGACTCTGCCCAAGCCCAGCTTGGGCGCGATTTTGTCTACGTCTGCCTGCGCGAAGATGACGCGGCGGTCGAGGCCGGCACCCTTCAGCACGCGGCGGGCCAGCGAAAGCGCGCGCTGATCGTCATCGGCAGCCACGATGCGGATCGATACCGCCTCGTCGCCATCCGCTGCCTGCTGGCGCGCCTCGGCCTGAAGATGGGCCCAAGTCAGCGGGTCGTGCTCAACCCAGCTGGTAAAGCCCCAGTAATCGCGATCGATGCCCGGCGCCCGCCCTGCCGCGATCGAGGCCGCTTCGAGGGCGATGCCGCCGCCCGCGCAGCAGGCGTCAACCAGCACGCAGGGCGTGCCATCCTGCTCGGCGCGCCTGCAGCTCTTAGCCCATCCGACCTGCGCAAGCACGAGCGCCGCGTAGTCGGGGCGCAGCACGTGGGCGGCTCCGGCGTGCGCCGCCTCGCGAGGCAGGCGGCGGAACAGGGCCTCGCCCGAAAGGTCGAGCTGGATGCTCGCACGCTCGCCGCGCAGCGTGCAGGTGATGTGCGCATCGGGCTGGTCGGTGTCCACATCGGCGCGGCTGCCCGTCTCGTCCGCCAAGCGGTCGCATACGGCGTCTTTCACGCACAGCGAGATGTAGCGCGAGTTGCGCAGCTCATCGTTGGTGCCGCGCGCCGAAACGGCGATCGTGGAACCGCGGCGCAGGATGTCCTCCCACGGAATGTCGTAGACACCGTCGTACAGATCGCGCGCATCGCGGCAGTAAAAGCGCCCCACGACAACCAGCACGCGGCTCGCCAGGCGCGACCACAGGCATACGCGCTCGGCGTCCAGTGCAGTGCCCTCGAACGACACGCGCCCCTTTAGCTTGCGCACGCGCGGCGTACCCAAACCGCGCAGCTCATCGGCCAAAGCGGTCTCAAAGCCCTCGGGGCAGCTTGCGTAGAACTCCATGGGAAACCTTTCGAGATGTCGTCGTTGTCGCACCATTATATGCTGGCAGACAGCGTCGATGCCTGCCGCCGCGCGCCCCGCCCCGCCGGCCATGGTGGCTGTGTAGCGCTTACGCGTTGTTTGCAAATGGGGGCATCGCGCCAGTATATGATGGTGCCTGTTTGAGACGAATCCCCAGTAAGGACGGAACGGCATGCAGGACACCAACGGTACGGGCGCGGTCATCTTCTTCGACGTCGACGGTACGCTTATCTGGCACGACCCGTCGAGCAACGCCGCCCAAAACGTTGCTCACGCGCGCCCGTCCGCGGCGACGGCCGACGCCTTCGCGCGCCTTCGCGAGCGTGGCCACCAGGCGTTTATCTGCACCGGTCGTCCCCTGTGCCTTGTGCAGCAGGCACTGCTTGACCTTGAGCCCGCGGGCCTTGTGCTCTCCGCCGGCGCCTGTCTGTATATGGATGGCAAGATCGTCGAGGAGCATGTGATCGACGACGCGCTGCTCGAGGAGACCGTGCGCCGCTTTACTGACCTGGGCATCGAGGTCGTGTTCGAGGGTACTGACACCTTCGCAGCATTTTTGCCCAACGGCGGCGACTACACCGACATCCCGGGCACGGTGGTCACGCATTCGCTTGACGAGCTGCGCTCCAAGACGAACATGCGCTTCAGCAAGTTCTCCTTCACCAACGAGATGCTGCCCAAGCTTGATCAGATCGGCGATTTTCTGGCTAAGCACTATGGCCGCTACGACCTCGGTCTGGGCACGGGGGAGTGCACTCTGCTGGGCGTCGACAAGGGGGCCGGCGTCCGTGCCGCCCTGGCGTATCTCGGCCATGGCATCGAGAACACCTTCGCCTTCGGCGATTCGGAAAACGACCTGCCCATGCTGCGTGCCGTCGAGACGCCGGTCGCCATGGGCAACGCCCTCGATTCGGTCAAGGCAGAAGCCGTCTACGTGACCGACCGTGCCGAACACGAGGGCGTGTCTACCGGCCTGGCGCACTTCGGGCTGATTTAGACCCGCTGCGGCTCCAATTTCCTGCCGGAATTAGCTGACCCCAGGCGAGACCGCTGTTTCTCTCTCTAACTTGCCGTAAACAGCGGAGTTAGAGAGAGAAACAGCGGTCTCGCCTGGGGTCAGTTAATGCGCGACGGAGAAGCCAGCTTCATGGAGTTTCGTCAAGCTCTTCAGCATGCGTGTCACGTGTGCTGCGCAGATCGCCGCCGTGCACCGCCAGGCCACGCCATGAATCAGCCGGTAGGGCGCCCGTGTTTGATTCGGGCCAGATGCATGCCGACAGCGTGCAAGACACGGGCTCGAATCATCAGGATTCCGATTCAGCAGCACCGTTTACCGTAGACCTCCCACGAACCACTTGAGCAGCAAGTTCTTTAGTATTACGATAAAGTAATACTAAAGGTTGGGAGCGCCTATGCTATCCAGGCCCTTAGTAGTAAAGCATGCGTACAAGCATGGCCTCAGCAAACGAGACATCTTGCATGTATGGGAGTACGCGTATACAGCAAAATCGCGAGTTGACGAACGATCATTCGAAAGAATCCTTGTCGGCCCCGATGGAAAGGGCAGAGACATACAGCTGGTAGAGCTGTGGGACGAGCGGAGGCAGCGCATGGCGATTATCCACGCAATGCCTCTTGCAAGCGGTGGCAAGCAAGAGCTGGGATGGAGGCGATAGCGATGTTCAGAAAGAAGAAGCTGAGTATGGATGAGCTTCGAAACGACGAAGTCGTCCTCGTCGCCGAAGATGGCACGGAGTATACGAACAGGATGATCGACGACCTTGAGCAGAAGTTCGCAGCGGGCGATTTCGGCGAAGGCGAATGGGGCCCCATCCAACTCGGCCCAGGCTCCCCAGGAGGCCCCTCCAAACGCGAATGGCGCCGCATAATGTCCGCTCCACCAGGCCGCCCACGCCTAGCCCCAGAACCAACCGACGTAGTCACCTTCAAGATGCCCCGCTCCCTAGTCGACTACGTCAAGCAAGCAGCCAAAGCCTGCGGCAAGTCGAAGTCCCAATTCATCCGCGAAGCCGTCCTAGAAAAAGCCCAAGCGATTCTAGATAACCAATAACGCAACGAGTCAGATAACATAGCCGGCCGGCGAAGCCACGCTTCGCCGGCCGGCGGTCAACAACAAGGGCCCTCCGGCGCATTGCGCCGGAGGGCCCCACAAAACCGAGCCTGCGCTTCGCGCAGGCCGGCCAACTTCCCCCCGCTGCGAGAAAAGCCCGCATGCGTCGTCTGGGTCCTGCCCGGGTTGCCGGGTGCGGTCCGGGCGCAATCCCGCAGGCCGCAGGCCGAGGACGCGCCCGGACCGCACCCGGCAACCCGGGCAGGACCCAGACGCGTCACGCAAAGAGCTTATTCGAGCTCAAACGCGCCCGTGTACAGCTGGTAGTACGTGCCGCGCTTGGCGATCAGCTCATCGTGGCTGCCGCGCTCGATGATGCGGCCGTGGTCGAGCACGATGATCGCATCGGAGTTGCGGACGGTCGACAGACGGTGCGCGATCACGAAGGTCGTACGGCCGCTCATCAGGGCGTCCATACCGCGCTGAACGATTGCCTCGGTACGCGTATCGATCGAGGAGGTCGCCTCGTCCAGAATCATGACCGGCGGGTCGGCCACCGCGGCGCGCGAGATGGACAGCAGCTGGCGCTGACCCTGCGACAGGTTGGAGCCGTTGTCGGTCAGCATCGTGTTGTAGCCCTCGGGCAGGCGCTCGATGAAGCCGTGCGCGCCGGCCAGCTTGGCCGCGGCGATGCACTCCTCGTCGGTAGCGTCCAGGCGGCCGTAGCGGATGTTGTCCATAACGGTGCCGGTGAACAGGTTCACGTCCTGCAGGACCATACCCAGCGAGCGGCGCAGGTCGTCCTTGCGGATCTTCTCGACGTTGATGCCGTCGTAGCGGATCTTGCCGCTCTGGATGTCGTAGAAGCGGTTGATCAGGTTCGTGATCGTGGTCTTGCCGGCGCCGGTCGCGCCCACGAAGGCGATCTTCTGTCCGGGCTTGGCCCACACGCTCACGTCGTGCAGCACGGTGTGGCCGGGCTTGTAGCCGAAGTCCACGTCGACCAGGCGCACGTCGCCCCGCAGCGGCACGAGCTCGACGGTGCCGTCCTGGTGCGGGTGCTTCCACGCCCAGCGGCCGGTGTGCTTGCCCTCGACCTCGACGAGCTTGCCGTTCTCCATCTTGGTGTTCACGAGCGTGACGTAGCCCTCGTCCTGCTCGGGCTCCTCGTCCATGAGCTCGAAGATGCGCGCGGCACCCGCGAGGCCCATGACCACGGCGTTGATCTGCTGCGAGATCTGACCGATCTGGCCGGCGAACTGCTTGGTCATGTTCAGGAACGGCACGGTCACGGCCACGGAGAAGCCCAGGCCGGAGATGGACAGGTTGGGCACGTTGAGAGCGATGAAGACGCCGCCCACGAGCGCCACGATGACATACATCAGGTTGCCGAGGTTCATGAGGATCGGGCCGAGCGTATTGGTGTACATGTTCGCGGCGCGCGCGGCGCGGAACAGACGCTCGTTGCGGACGTCGAAGTCCTCCTGCGCGGCGTCCTCATGGCAGAACACCTTGACGACGCGCTGGCCGTTCATGATCTCCTCGACATGGCCCTCGACCACCGAGATCTCGTGCTGCTGCGCGAGGAAGTTGCGCGCGGAGCGGCCGCCGAGCTGCTTGGTCATATAGGCCATGAAGCCCACGCCGAGGATGACGACGAGCGCCATCCAGACGCTGTAGTACACCATGATGGCGACGACGGAGACGCAGGTGATGACGGTCAGGCAGATGTTGGGCATCGACTGCGAGATCATCTGACGCAGCGTGTCGATATCGTTGGTGTAGTAGCTCATGATATCGCCGCGCTGGTGCTGGTCGAAGTAGCTGATCGGCAGGTCCTGCATGTGGTCGAACAGCTTCTCGCGGAACTTCTCGAGCGAGCCCTGGGTGATGATGGCCATGAGGCGCGTCTGCGTGAAGTTGGCGATGAGCGTGATGGCGTACACGCCGACCAGCGTCAGGCTGAGCGTGGTGACCTGGCCGGACACGGAGTTCCAGTCGCCGGATTCCCAGGTGGCGCCGACGATCTCGAGCGCGCGCTGGATGAAGATGGCGGGCACGGCCGACAGGATCGCCTGCACGAGGATGCAGATGCCCACGATCGGCAGCAGCTTGGGATAGAACGAGAAGAGGGTCTTCACGAGGCGGCCGAGGATGTGGCCGCGGCCGGGGCGACGATCGCCGTCGTCGGTCTGTCGGCCGGCGACGTTCTGGCGGTTGGCCTCGTACTGCTTTTTGGCTTCGGCGTTAATGCTCATCGGCGACACCCCCTTCCAGGGTCGTGGCTTGCGGTGCGGTAGCGGCGGGCTCGGGCGCGGCAGCCGGCTCGGCTGCGGGCGCAGCCTCGGCCTCGACATCCTCCTCGCTCGTACGGTTCTGCTGCTCGTACGTGTCGCGGTAGATGTCGCAGGTCTTCATGAGCTCGTCGTGCGTGCCCAGGCCGGCGATGTGGCCATTGTCCAGCACGAGGATGCGGTCGGCGTGCTCAACGGAGCTCGTGCGCTGGGCGATGATGATCTTGGTGGTCTCGGGCAGGTACTGCGCCAGACCCTCACGGATAAGGGCGTCGGTCTTGGTGTCAACGGCGGAGGTGGAGTCGTCGAGGATCAGGACCTTGGGGTGCTTGAGCAGCGCGCGGGCGATGCACAGGCGCTGCTTCTGGCCGCCGGACACGTTGGTGCCGCCCTGCTCGATGTAGGTGTCGTACTTCTGCGGGAAGCCCTGGACGAACTCGTCGGCCTGGGCCAGCTTGCAGACCTCGACAAGCTCATCGTAGGAGGCGTCGGGGTCGCCCCAGCGCAGGTTCTCCTTGATGGTGCCGGAGAACAGCACGTTCTTCTGGAGCACGACGGCCACGTTGTTGCGGAGGAACTCGAGGTCGTAGTCGCGCACGTCCACGCCGCCGACCTTCACGGAGCCCTCGGTCACGTCGTACAGACGGCTGATCAGGTTCACGAGCGAGGTCTTCGCCGAACCGGTGCCGCCCATGATGCCCAGGGTCTCGCCGCTCTTGATGTGCAGGTCGATCTCGGCGAGCGCGCGGTGCTCGGCCTTCTCGGAGTACTTGAACGTGACGTTGTCGAAGTCGATGGAGCCGTCCTTCATCTCGGTGACGGGATTCGCCGGGTTCTTGATGGTGGGCTCGGTCTCGATGACCTCGACGATACGCTCGGCGCTCTCCTGCGCCATGGTGATCATGGCGAAGACCATCGACACCATCATGAGCGCCATGAGGATCATGAAGCCGTAGGTGGTGAGCGACGAGAACTGACCGACGTTCAGTACGGTGCCGCGGGTGGAGATGATCAGGTAGGAGCCGAACTGGATGATGAAGGTGAACACCGTGAACACGGCGAGGTTCATCATGGGCGAGTTGAAGGCGAGGATCTTCTCGGCGCGGGTGAAGTCGGCGCACACGTCCTGCGCGGCGCGACCGAACTTCTGCTTCTCGTAGTCCTGGCGCACGTAGCTCTTCACGTCGCGCATGCCGGTGACGTTCTCCTCGATGGACTCGTTGAGCGCGTCGTACTTGCGGAAGACGGAGCGGAAGATCGGGTGCACGGTGCGGATGACCTTGAACAGGCCGAAGCCCAGGATGGGCACGACGATCACGAAGACAATGGCCATGGGGCCACCCATGATGAAGGCCATGACGATGCCGCAGATGAGGATCAGCGGGCAGCGGATGGCCGTGCGGATGATCATCATGTAGGCGAGCTGCACGTTGGTGATGTCCGTGGTGAGGCGCGTCACCAGCGAGGAGCTCGAGAACTGGTCGATGTTGGCGAAGCTGAAGCGCTGCACCGCGGCGAACACGTCGTGGCGCAGGTTCTTGGCAAAGCCGCAGCTTGCCTCGGAGCAGGTCAGGCCGGCGCCGATGCCGAAGCACAGCGACGCGAGGGCCATGACGACGAGGACGCCGGCGTACGGCAGCATCTCGGCCACGGACGCGCCCTGCTGGATCACGTTGATGAGCTGCGCGGTGACGAACGGGATGGCGACCTCCATCACCACCTCGCCCGACACGATGATGGGGGTGGCGATGGCCGCTTTCTTGTATTCGCGGATGCTCCCCATGAGCGTTTTAATCATTCAGTTCCTCCCAATGCTTGCGAACGATGTCGAGGGTGTCGGCAAGCTGCTCCTGCTGCTCGTCGGAAAGGCACGCGAACGCGCGCTGGCGAAAGCGCACCCGCGCCTCCTGCTCGCGCGCCGCCTCCTGCTCGCCCTTCTCGGTGAGGCGGATGGACAGCTGACGGCGATCCTCGGGATTGCGCGTGCGCTCGATAAGGCCGGCGTTTTCGATCTTGGCGAGGATCTCGGAAAGCGATCCGGGCTTCAGGTCGAAATACGCGCCGAGTTCCTGCTGCGACATCTGGCCGTCGTTTTTGGCGATCAGGCAGATGATGGCCGCCCGACCCGAACGGCCGCCGCTATGAAAGTGCAGGTAGTGGCCAAAGTAGCCGAGATTCCACAGCAGACGTCGCGCACGGGCCTCCTCGGGTGTGTCCGAGGGCTGCGCGGCTTCCGCCGGCGGGCACGACCGCGACGCGTCCGCGGCGCCCGGTGTGTCCGACCCACTGATCTCACTCATGCGGTGCTCCTTCCTTTATTCACGCTGTTTTCGTTTTTGCGGAAAAGAGATTACTACGCGCTTGGTGAAAGTCAAGGTACCGAATAGTTAGGTGGACGAATAATTTACATATCACGGTTCGCGCCGAGGCAGGAGAGCTGGTTGAGAGGCCATAACGCGTCTGCTTGGGTAGCTAGTGGCCGGGATCTGTGTGCGTCCGGCTATGAGAGCTGATCCAGCAGGGCGGTGCAGCCGGCGAGTACGTCGCGGTACGTGGCATCGAAGTTGCCGGTGTACCACGGGTCGGCCACGTCGCCGGGGCGGTCGGTCCAGTCGAGCAGGCGGCTGACCTTGCCGTCGGGATCGCTGCGCAGGATGCGCTTGAGACCGCGGCGGTTCTCGGCATCCATATAGATGATGTGGTCCCACGAGTCGTATTCGGCAGGGGTGATGATGCGCGCGCGGTGCGGGACCAGGGGGATGCCGACCTCGCGCAGCTTGGTCTCGGTGCCCCAATGTGGCGGGTTGCCGATTTCTTCGTAGCTTGTAGCGGCCGAATCGATCTCGAACTCGGATGCGCGTCCCGCGCGGTGCACGAGTTCGGTCATGACGGACTGCGCCATGGTCGAGCGGCAGATATTGCCGTGGCAGATGAACAGAATGCGATGCATGGGCGCTCCTTGCGGTCGGGTTTTCATCATCTTACCTGTGGACGGGCGCGCGGATGGGCGCATTTGCCTTCTGGTGGCCCGATTTGGTGCTGTTGTGCGCTGGCTTTGCGTTGCGGCGGCGGGTGGAGCCGGGTCTCGGAGGGGCGCTTGGATGAAATGGCGACTTTTGTACCGCTGTGGGCGGCGCTGGCGGGACGATAGGGGCTCTAGGCTATGACGTTTTAGCCGTTTTGCGCGAAATGGCCGCTTTTTGGGGATTGGTCTGCAGGCAGGACGGAGGGCCTGCGGGTACAAAAGTGGCAATTCTAGCCAGAAGGGTTGCGCGTGCGCTGCCAATAGCCGTCCGACAGCCCGGCCTGGCGCCAGGGCACAGGGGGTGCTTGGTTATTTTTTAACTTGAGCATTGTTTGAGGGACCGTCGGGCGCTGTTCGGCGGTCTGAGAAAGTGTTGTTATGGCCGCATTGCGCGAATTGTCCGCTATTTTGGCTTGTTTCAGAGCAAATTACCTAAGGTAAACAGTGCTCAAGTTACATTTTCTGCCAGGCGACGGGCAATCGAGGCTTGCTTTGCTCGCAAGTCGGCCTCAAACGGGCGCTCGGCAGCCGGATTCCGCGCCATGCGCCCAGTAGGCCGCGCGCAGCTACCCGATTGCAACTGCGAGCGCGAACACGGCTGCCAGCAAAACGGTTCCCAAGCTCGTGGGCGCCATGAAGCGGTCGAGCTTCTCGTGATCGAGCTGGCGGCATACGCCCTGCGTCGCGTTTACGAGGGGGTAGGACGCGGCGAGCACCACGGCAGCGCGAACGAAGGTGAGAAGGCTCACGCCTCGCACCAGGAACAGCGCCACCACGAACAGCGCAAGCGCAGCGTACACGAGCGTCAGGTGGTAGGCGCGCATGTACGACTCGCCGGCAAGGGCAGCAAGCGTCTCGGGCGACTGCGCGCGCTTCACGGCTGCCGGCCCCGCTGCGGAGACCTCGGCATCAAAAGCGGCAAGATCGGCGTGCGGCCCGCGCTCCATCAGTGCGACGAGGCCCGCGATTTCCTCAGGCGAGCGGCCCTGCGCCTGGCGTTCGCCTGTGCGCGCACCCGCGGCGTACAGGCGGTTCGCTAGGGTGCGCTTGCCCTTGGCGGCGTCGGCAAGGGAGTCGCGCATGTTGTTGATATTCATGACGGCGGCGACGGGCAGGCCTAGCGCCACGCCGGCAACGACGGCGGCGGCATCGGGCTCGTGCGTGTATAGGAACGCCCCCGCAATCACGGCGACGAGCCCGAAAAACACAAAGCTCATGATGTCGCCCAAGCCCAGATAGCCGTAAGGGTGCGGGCCCACGGTGTACAGTACCGCCGCGGCGATGGCGGCAACGCCGAGCGCAACGAACACGCCGGCGGCCACGGCAGCATCGGCGCCCATGGCGGGGCCTCCCAAAAAGGCGACGGCAATCAGCAGGCAGCCGAGCACAAAGGTCACGAGGCACAGCGCAATCAGCGCGCGCTTCATCTGGGCGGGCGTGATGATTCCGCGCTGCATGCCGCGGCGCGGCCCCACGCGGGTCTCGTCGTCGAGGCCGTGCGAAAGGTCGCCGTAGTCGTCGGCAAAGTTGGCAATAACCTGCAGCAACAGCGACACGACGAGCATAAGCGCGAACACCTGCGGCCGCCATGCTTCACGCGCGACGGCGAGCCCCGCCGTGACAAACGAGCCCGAGGCGGCAAGGGGCAGCGTGCGCAGGCGCGTCGCCTCGATCCAGGCCGCACGTACCTCGTTGGCGCTATGCATGCGGGGGCTTGCGGGGCGGTTCGGGTTGGTGGATGGCATGGGGTCAGCTTTCTGTATGCGGTCGAGTTTGTCCGCAGGCCATTATAGCGAGCGCGCGATGGGCTTGCGCACGCCCCCGCATCGGGGCCGTCCGCCCTTGCTGCCAGCTCTCCACATGCGGCGCGCGCTGTGCCGGGCGGTACAATGGGCGCGTCTTCAACCTGAGGCTTCAGCCGGTCCGACCGCTTCGCGAAGGGCGGCACGTAAAGGAGGCTGCGATGATCTGTCCGTTCTGCCACGCCGAAATCGCCGACGGATCGGCGTTTTGCACCTCATGCGGATCGAAGATCCCGGCGCCGCGGACCGTGTGTCCCGCCTGTGGGGCTGCGGTCGAACCCGGCACCGCCTTCTGCGCGCATTGCGGCGCCAGCTTGAATGGCGCGACGGGCACGGCGACGGCGGGGAGCGCGTCGCCGGGCGAGACGGTGGTCGACTTGGCGCGCGACGCGGTCATGCCCAAGGCGGCCGGTCCCATGCCGCTGTCGAGCAGCTACCAGGCGCAGCGGCAATTCCAGCCCGGGCAAGCGCCCGCAACAAAGAAGAAGATGAGCGGCGGTAAGATCGCTGCGATCGCGGCGGGCGTGCTGGTCGTCGCCGGGCTTATCGGTGCGGGCGTCGGGTACACCATCGACCAGCAAAACAAGCGCGAGGCCGCCGAGCAAGCTGCCCAAGCCGCCGAAGATGTGGCGAACGCGCAGCACGAGGTGGCCATCAGCGTGTCGGGCGACGGCTGGGACACCGATGCCGGGGCGTCGCGCCTGCCTGTGCACGTGGTGGGTGCCGAGTCGACGGGCCTTTCGGTGAACGAGGTCCAGTACGTCGATTCCGCCGGTCAGGGACTCAGGCTGCGCCAGGGGACGTACAGCCTGAACGTATCGGCATCGCCTATCGCTGCCGACGGCACGGTGTTCACGGTGCCGAGCAACACCGTCTCGGTAAGCTTTACCTCGTCGGATGTCGACGAGCGTATCGACGCCACGTCTGCCGGCTCGTTCACGCTCGCGCCCATTGCAGCCCTCGACGTGACCGACGACGTCATCAGCGCCGCCTACGATGCCGCGCTTGCAGACACAACCGACGGCGCCCCCGACGCCGATGCTCTCAAGGATGCCGCCGTCAAGCGCCGCGACGACGCTGCTGCGAAGAAGGCCGCCGAGGAGCAGGCCGCTGCCGAGGAGGCCGCCCGCGAGGCGCGCCACGTGGTTGTCGCGAGCTACGAGCTCGACCTGCCCGAGTATTGGGATGGCCGCGTGACCGTGCAGGTCAACGGCGACGACGTGTATATCTACTCGAAGGCATATCCCGACTTGGAGGTCTGCCACATCTTCGTGCAGGACGGCCCGAGCGAGGTGATGGGCGACATCGGTAACGCCTGCCTGGGCGACGTGTCCTTGGGCGGCGGTAAGTACGCGACCGCCTGGGTGACGAACTGGGCCTATGTGATCGGCGAGGCCTACTTCCGGGATTCGTCCGATCCCGACGACTACTACACCATGAGCGAGGCGCGGGAGATCGTGGACATCCAATCGGGAGGTGCCGCTTCGTACGACAAGATCGTCGAGGACATCGACGCCTCCGGCGAGCCGTACTCCGACGATATGCTGCCGCTTCACAACTACCTGTACCACAACGTTATCGAGGCCATTCGGGCTCGGTAGGCTGCGGGGCGGGTGGCGCCCTGATGCCTCACGGCACAAAAGGGGGGCGGGCCTCGGTTCGAGGCCCGCCCCCCATGATGGTGTGATGGCGTGTGCTTACTCCGCTACTGCGGCCTCGGCGGCCGCGGCGCGCTCGCGCGCATCCACGCGCTTCAGTGCCTCGATGGCGCACTCGAGCATGCCCGGATCGGCTTTGCGTGTCGTCAGGCGCTGCATCTGCAGGCCGGGCCACAGGGCGATCTTGACGATGGGGTTGTCGGGATGCGATCCCGCCCACTTGACGGTGACCTCGTAGGACACGCCGGCGACGATCGGCAGCATGGCGAGGCGCGTCGCGAACACGAAGAGCGAGCGCACGATGCCCTCGAGCCCGAGTGCATCGGCCCAGGCACCGACGGGCAGCACCGCATGAAGGATCAGGGCCACCGCAATCGTCATGACCAGAAACGCGGTGCCGCAGCGCACGTGCAGGCGCGAGAACTTGGCGGCGTTTTCCGGCGTGAGCGGCAGGCCGTGCTCGAAGCAGTGGATGGACTGGTGCTCGGCACCGTGGTAGCCGTACATGCGCGCCATATCGGGGATGAGCCCCACGCCGCCCACGTACGCGATGAGCACGACGATACGCAGCAACGCCTCGACGAGGTTCCACACGAGCGAGTTGTCGGCCGTCAGCTCACCTACGATGAGGTTCGTGAGCAGCAACGGCACGGCGACGAAGATGCCAACGCCCAGCAGTACGCCGACGCACGCGGAAATGGCCATGGCGATGCCCATGCCCGAGCCGTCCTGCTCGTCGGCGTCGGCCTTGTCGGAAGTCGCGTCGGCATCGGGGGCGTCTGCGGAGTCGGCGCCCCCAGCGCCGGAGCCACTCTCGTCTTCGTCCTCGTCGAACACGAAGGCATGCTCGGACGCGATGTCCAGCGCGCGATACGCAAGCATCATCGACTCGGCGAACGATACGCAGCCGCGCACGATGGGCCAGCGCATCCAGCCGGGGCGTGTCGAGGGGTCCGGAAGGTCGTGTTCCTCGACGTACATGGTGCCGTCTTCGCAGCGTACGGCAACGGCCCAGTTGAGCTTGCCGCGCATCATGACGCCCTCGAGCGTGGCCGATCCTCCGATATGCGTGCAGAACAGTTCGCCCTCTTCGGCGATGTCCCGCTGCTGTTGCTTTGCCATGGGTTTCTCCCGGTCGGTTGGTTTCTGGAGTAGTAGCTTACCGCGCCTTGCCGCAAACGCGGTGCAGGCGACGTGTTTGCCCGATTAACCACATGCTCCGGGGTCGTGGCGGGCGGCATTCGACCTCAATCAGAGCCAAAAACTGTCCGAGATTAAAGTTAGTTCAGATATGCGTAACCCGAGCAAAACGGTCGGGTTTCGTTTTGGCCGTTTTGAGCCACACAGGACGCCAGCTAGGCAAGAAGCTGAGCCCGGATTAATACAAAACATAACATCAGCGTCTAAGCCGCGCGTCCAGCCCATCGAAAATCAACCCATAAAATCAGTGTACTTACGCATATCTGAACTAACTTTACAAAACAAACCCCCTTCCATTAAAAACGGGGCCAAATCCGATTCGCAAAGCCCCTCCCACGGCCTCGCGAGGGCCATTTTGCGCTGTCTCGTCGGCCAGAATCGCCGCCCGCTGCCGCGCAGGACGATCCACAAAGCTCTCGCGCTATAGTGAAGGTGCATGTTCGCTCTATTCCCTTACCGCAAGGAGAAGCCATGTCCATCACCACTATCTCGCGCGGCGGCCTGACCTCCAGCATCGACAGCATGGGCGCCCAGCTCTGCAGCCTGGCGCTCGACGGCAAGGAATATCTCTGGCAGGCAGATCCCGCTTTCTGGGGCAAGCACGCTCCCGTGCTGTTCCCGATCGTGGGCAACCTGCGCAATGACGAGGCGACATCGGTCGCCGGCCCCTGCCATATGGGCCGTCACGGCGTCGCGCGCATCAACGAGCACGCCATAGCCCAGATAGCCGATGATGGTTCGTCGGTAACCTTCGAGCTCACGGACACCGCTGAGACCCTTGAGGCCTACCCGTACCGCTTCAAGCTCAACATGACCTACGCGCTCACGGGTCCCGCGTCGCTTACGCAGACCTTCACGGTCACTAATACGGGCGACGTCGACCTGCCGTTCTCGGTGGGCGGCCATCCGGCATTCAACATCCCCGCGCCCGGCGGTGCCGAGGCGGGCGAAGTCTTCGAGGACTACGAGTTCCGCTTCGCGGAGCCCTGGACGGCCACCTGTCCCAAGATCGTGGCCGGCGGTCTCGCCGACCCCACCGACACCTTCACGCCGCTTGAGCAGTCCGACACGCTCCAGCTCACGCGCGACTGCTTCGCGTACGACACCATGGTGCTCGACCATGTGCCCGCAAACACCGTGTCGCTCGTGGGCACCAAGTCCGGCCACGGCATCAAGGTCGACTTCCCCGGATTCGACTTTTTGGGCGTGTGGTCGGCGCCCGGAGCGCCCTTCGTGGCGATCGAGCCTTGGACGGGCCACGCGACCCTCACCACCGAGGACGACGTCCTGGAGCACAAGGAGGGCATCACCATCCTGCCGCCGGGTGCCATAGACGAGCGCTCCTTCACGATCACGCTGCTGTAACGCCGCTGCATACGAACCGTGGACGCGGGCCGTACCCACAGGGTGCGGCCCGCTCGCGTTCCCGCACGCTGGGCAACGCTTCCGCAGGCCCATCGAGATCTGCCTGCACCTCGATGCCGCACGAGAGCTGTTTTGGCATACCGTTTGCTGCGATTATTCGGTTACATGCGTGTTTCGTCGGCTTTCACTCTAGCCTTTCGTATACGCGCGCGGTATGCTGCCAGCTTGTACGCGTAACTTTCTCGCATTAAGTTGCAAGGGGGAGGGGAATGGGTCCCCTCCGGTTGCGCCGTACGGAAGGGGTCATACACAAAACTTTTTGGAAGGGAAACCATCATGACCAAGAATTCCTTTGCAAACGCGCAACCTGGGCAGTGCTCTCGTCGCGACTTCCTCAAGCTCTCCGGGCTCACGGCGTTCAGCGTGGGAGGCATGATGTTCCTGACCGGATGCGGCCCCGCCGCGCAGGATTCCGGTGACGCCGACGACACCGATGCCGCTGCGGACGACGCCGCCGGCGAGGCTACGCTCGGCGATGGCACCACGCTGCGCGTCGGCATGGAGGCCGCCTACGCCCCGTATAACTGGCAGGTCACCGAGGCCAGCGACTACACCATCCCCATCGACAACGTCGACGGTGCCTATGCCGACGGCTACGACGTGCAGGTCGCCAAGATCATCGCCGAGGGCCTGGGCATGGAGGCCGTCGCGGTCAAGCTCGACTTCGCTGCGCTTATCGACTCGCTCAACAACGGCCAGATCGACATCGTCTGCGCCGGCATGTCCGTCACCCCGGAGCGCGAGGAGTCCGCGGACTTCACCGATTCCTATGTTGACGACGACATCGTCATGATTACCAAGAAGGACTCCGCTTACGCCGGCGCCACCACGTTCGCCGAGCTCGCGGGCGCGTCCATCCTGGGCCAGGCCGCCACGATGTACGACGACGTTATCGAGCAGATCCCCGACGTCAACCACATGACGCCTGCCGAGACCGTGCCCCTGGTCGTCGAGAACCTGTCAAGCGGCACCTGCGACATCATCACCTACTCCATGCTGTCGGTGCCCAAGCTGCTCGAGACCTACCCCGATTTCGTCGAGCTCGAGATGACCGACAAGTTCGAGGGCTCCGTCATGCCCGACAACGCGGCCATTGCCAAGGGCAACGACGCCGTGCTCGAGCAGATCAACGAGATCATCGCCGGCATCTCCGAGGAGGACCGCCAGACGATGTGGAACGAGTGCATGGATCGCCAGCCCGCCTAATGCGCAGGTAGAGCACCCATTAGCTCCATGTCATATACCGTTTGAACGGGGCGCGCAACGGCTGTGTAAGCCGCTGCGCGCCTTAGGCGTATCAGAACCGCTGTTATGGGCCGAACCGTATCGGCCGGCATCTACTAAAGGAGAGAACCATGAGCTCAGCCCTATCAGGCGAGCAGCGGGCAGCAACCAAGCGGGGCCGTGTGGCCTCGTTTGTGCTCGACGACCATCGCTACGTGCTGCTGGGCACGGGCGTCGTTGCCTTTATCGGCATGATGCTTTCGAGTCAGCCCCGCCCCGCCCTGAGCTTCCTTGCCAACGCCTTCACCGTCGAGCTGGTGATGTACTACCTGCTCGCGGCATGGCTCGTCGTGAGCGCCGTTGCGCTCGTGTTCAAGCTCACCCACTGGAAGAACTACGCCGCCACCGCGCCGTTCACCAAGCCGGCCGTCGCCCGCGTGCTGCGGTATGCGTCCTACGTCGTGTGGGCGATGACGCTCGTGCTCATCGTGGACCGCGTGGTCATGGGCATCGCGTCGGCGTGGCAGGTCGCCGTGGCCGCCGAGTCGCGCCCGACCGACGACATGCTCCAGAGCATGTGCTACATCCTGTGGAACGGCCGCGCCACCTTTGCCACTGGCCTCATGACCACCATCGAGCTTGCGGTGTTCGGCACGGTGATCGCGTTCTTCCTGGCGCTTTTGCTCGTGTTCTGCCGCATCCAGACTATCGACCGCCCCGATAACGACTTCGTGCGTTTCCTCAAGGTCGTGGGTTGCGGCTTTGCCAAGGTCTACTCCACCGTCGTGCGCGGCACGCCGATGATGGTGCAGGCGATGATCATCTACTTCGGCATCTTCGGCATCCTGCGCACCACCGACCTCACCACCACGCAGATCAACACCATCTGGTCGGCGTTCGTAGCGGGTCTCGTGACCATCACGCTCAACTCGACCGCCTACATGATGGAGGTCCTGCGCGGCGGCATCGAGTCGGTCGACCTCGGCCAGACCGAGGCGGCGCGCTCGCTCGGCCTCTCGCAGTGGCAGGCCATGCGTAAGGTCGTGTTCCCGCAGGGCGTCAAGTACGCCATCCCGGGCCTGTCCAACGAGCTCATCATCAACATCAAGGACTCGTCGGTGCTCTCGGTTATCGGCACGTTCGACCTCATGTTTGCCAACACGACCGTATCGGGCATCTACTACCAGCAGTTCCAGACGAGCCTGATCGTCACCGTGGTGTACCTTATCTTGACGCTCGTGGCGTCGTGGCTGCTCGGCCGCTTCGCGCATCACTTCGACGTCAAGCCCGAGCCGTTCGGCAGCTCGTCCGACCAGAACATCGTTATCGAAGAGATTGAGCCCGTTCCCGTTCGCGATGGCGAGAACCATCGCCGCGGCTGGGGTCAGGGGAGGTAGCCCATGGCGACTGTAAACGCATCCGAGCCGATGGTTCGCATCGAGGGCCTGCGCAAGTCGTTCGGCAGCCATGAGGTGCTGCGCGACATCAATCTCGACGTCATGCCCGGCCAGGTGGTCACGATCATCGGCGCCTCCGGCTCCGGCAAGTCGACGCTTCTGCGCTGCATCAACCTGCTCGAGACGCCCGACGCCGGACACGTGTGGTTCCACGGCGCCGACCTGGCCGCCGAGCACGTGGACGTCAACCGCCTGCGCGAGAAGATCGGCATGGTGTTCCAGGGCTTCAACCTGTTCAACAACATGAACGTGCTGGACAACTGCACGCTTGCGCCCGTGACGCTCAAGAAGATGAAGAAGGCCGAGGCCGAGAAGGTCGCCATGGGGCACCTCGAGTCCGTGGGCCTTGCCGACTTCGCGCGCGCCAGCGTGAGCACGCTGTCCGGCGGTCAGAAGCAGCGCGTGGCCATCGCGCGCGCCCTGTGCATGCAGCCCGACCTCATGCTGTTCGACGAGCCGACCTCCGCGCTCGACCCCGAGATCGTGGGCGAGGTGCTCGAGGTCATGCGCGGCCTTGCGCGCGACGGCATGACGATGGTCGTGGTCACGCACGAGATGGCCTTTGCCAAGACCGTTTCGGACCGCGTTGTCTTCATGGACAAGGGAGTCATCGCGGAGGAGGGCACGCCGGCCGAGATCTTCGGCGCGCCCAAGCACCCGCGCACGCGCGAGTTCCTGTCCCGCTATCTGGACGATTAGCGCCTGGCGGGGATACACCGTTTTGGATTGTTGCGCTCCGGCGTCGCGTGTGCGGCCCGGAGCGTTTTTTGCGACAAGATTGAACCCGGCACCATCTTGTCGGCATGCCTGGTCTGTGAACGTTTTGCGCACGTCAGGACCCCCAACGGCCCCGACGCATCGCCCGCGCTTGCCCCACGCGCCAAGGCGGGTATGATAGATGGCCGAGAGAAAGGAATCGCGCGTGTATCTTAAATTCGACATGTTCTAGCTGGGCTCATATGCTGCTCGCCTGCCGAGCGACCCCGTTTCATGTTCATGCTGCGGGCGCGTGCCCGCCGACTGCAAAGGATTTCATCATGCGCGACAAGCTGGAAAAACTCATCATCGCCTACGAGGAGCTCGAGCGTAAGCTCTCCGACCCCTCGGTGGCCTCCGATATCAAGGAGTTCACGCGCCTCAACAAGGAGTACGCGCATCAGACGCCGCTGGTAACGGCAGCTCGCGAGTACCTCAGCGCGCTCGACGACATCGAGGCCGCCAAGGAGATGCAGCGCGACACGTCCGATCCGGATGAGAAGGCCATGCTGCAGGAGGACATCGCCGCCAACGAGGCCAAGCTGCCGCAGCTCGAGGAAGACATCAAGTTCATGCTCATCCCCGGCGACCCTAACGACGAGAAGAACACCATCGTCGAGATCCGCTCCGCCGCTGGTGGCGACGAGGCGGCTATCTTCGCGGGTGACCTGTTCAAGATGTACCAGCGCTTCTGCGACCACCAGGGTTGGAAGCTCGAGGTGCTCGACTCCAGCCCCAGCGACGCGGGCGGCTTCAAGAGCATCGAGTTCAAGGTCAACGGCGACAAGGTCTACTCCGTCATGAAGTACGAGTCTGGCGTGCACCGCGTGCAGCGCGTGCCCAAGACCGAGAGCCAGGGCCGTATCCAGACCTCGACGGCCACCGTCGCCGTGCTGCCCGAGGCCGACGAGATCGACGTGCAGATCAACCAGTCCGACCTGCGCATCGACACGTACTGCGCCTCCGGCCCCGGCGGCCAGTGCGTGAACACCACGTACTCCGCGGTGCGCATCACCCACCTGCCCACCAACACCGTCGTGCAGTCGCAGGAGCAGCGCTCGCAGATCCAGAACCGCGAAGTCTGCATGCAGATGCTGCGCGCTCGTCTGTACGAGATGGAGCTCGAGAAGCAGCAGGCTGAGCTTGGCGCCGAGCGTCAGAGCCAGATCGGCCATGGCAACCGTTCGGAGAAGATCCGCACGTACAACCAGCCGCAGGACCGCGTGACCGACCACCGCATCGGCTTCAACTCCACCTACAACGGCGTGCTGCTGGGCGACCAGCTGAGCGCCGTGATCGAGGCGCTTGCCGCCGCCGATCGTGCGGAGAAGCTCGCGGAGGCCGTGGACTAAGCTTCTGAATGCCGTAAACGGCAGGGAGAGATATCGCCAGGGAAACGGGCGAGGGGAGAGCGACGCCCCTCGCCCGTTTTCGTGAAAGCTACAGCGAGTTCGTGGGCGAGGGCGGCAGCTTCGTTTTCGCCGCCAATGCCGAAGCGGTTCAGTCCAAGAACAGCGAAGATGCCGCTTTGCCCGACAAGGGATGGCCGACCGCTGAGGCATCCGGTAACAACCGGATGCAAATGAAGGCACGACTACGTTCGACGGGGAGTAGTAGATACGGGAAATCGAAGCAGAGGATTCTTTGGGCGACTTGGGCTTTCCGTTATGGTGCTCGTCATGGCGCTTGCGGTCGGTGATGGTTGCTGCTCCTGTACGGGTAAGAGCGGCTGAAGACGGCGCTGGAGATAAGGTAACCGTCAAGGTTGATGATACGTCCGCTAACGGTTGGTATACCGGATCGGCAACTATCGAGGTCCCCTTTGGTGACTATACGGCGACCGAGGATGAGGGTTGGGCGTGGCGCTACGACCCGACCGTCGAGGTCTGGTCGAGCAGCACCGATGACGGAGCACGAGGACGAGGAGCCCGAGCCCGGCCCCGGTCCCGACGAGCCGGACACCCCGGATGCGCCTGATACGCCCGACACCCCGGACACCCCGGACGACGGCGGCAAGCCTGGCCCCGGCGACGCCCCGGTCGACAAGACCGACAAGCCGCACGCCGACGCTCTCGCCCAAACCGGCGACAACACCCTGCTCATCGTGGGCGGCATCGGCATCGCCGCCGTGATCGTCATCATCGCCGGCATCGCCCTGCGCCGCCGCCAGCGCTCCTAGCCCTTGCCTTGTGGGGGCGGTGTGAACGGAAGGCCGTTCGCACCGCCCCCATTGCGTATGCGCTCTGTGGTTATCGCGAGCTGCCATGGCAGCTCCAAGCTCCCTGTGCGAAAATACTGAGAGTTTTGCACGTAGAACCATGCGCCGCTGCAGGGCGCCCGCGTCGCGCCCGAGCGCGAACAGCATAGCCGGAAAGGGTTACACATGTTGAACAAGAGTCCGCGCATCAAGCGCGACAACGAGCCTAAGCCCGAGGAGGCCCCGACCTCCAAAAAGGAGCGCAAGACGACCCATAAGGAGAAGGTCCACAAGGGCGTCATGATCGTGGTCGTGGCCATCGGCTGCGCCGCCATGCTGCTCTCCGTGACCGCCATGGCGTGCTCCGGCGTTCTCAACCAGGTGACCACGCAGGAGAGCTACCAGCTCACCGGCGGTGTGGCCGCTACGGTCAAGGGCGTGAACATCACCGAGGACACCATCACCAAGCAGATCATGTCCATCCGCAACGCCTACGGCCACGGCAGCGACGGCAGCTGGGCCCAGTACCTCGTCGACAACGACCTGACCCCCGAGAGCTACCGCGAGCAGACCATCGAGTCCTACGCCGACCAGTATCTCCAGCAGGCCGCCATCAACGAGAACGACATCACCGTCTCCGACGAGGAGGTCGAGGAGGCCTGGCAGAATGCCTGCTCGAGCTACGGCGGCGAGGACGAGTTCATCGAGCAGCTGTCCACCTACGGCTACACCGAGGACACCTACAAATCCAGCCTCAAGAACAGCCTGGCCCAGGACAAGCTCAAGGAGGCCGTCGCCCCCACCGAGAACCCGACCGATCAGGACATCATCGACTACCTGAACGAGAACCTCGACACCTACAACGACGCCCGCCGCTCCTCCAACCTGCTGATTTCGGTTGCCTCCGACGCCACCGACGAGGAGAAGGAGGAGGCCCGCGCCAAGGCGCAGGAGGCCCTCGACAAGATCAACTCCGGCGAGCTCTCCTTCGAGGACGCCGTCGAGCAGTACTCCGACGATACCGGCTCCAAGGATGACGGCGGCGACGTGGGCTGGGACAAGCTCACGAGCTTCGTGACCGAGTACCAGGACGCCCTGTCGCAGATGTCCGTCGGCCAGGTGAGCGACATCGTCGAGACCACCTACGGCTACCACATCATCAAGTGCACCGACTACTTCCACGTGGACGACCAGGTCACCTCGATCGACCAGGTGCCCGAGGAGATGCGCGACTACATCTCCAACATCGTGAAGACCCAGGCGCAGAGCGAGGCCTACACCAACTGGTGGAACGACTACAAGGAGAAGGCCGACCTGCAGATCAACCCCATGCCCGAGAACGTTCCCTACAACGTGAGTCTCGACGGCGTGACGAAGTCCACCGGCAGCGCCGAGTAGCGCGAGCCGTACATATCCCGCACGTAAGGGCCGAGAGGAGCGATCCTCTCGGCCCTTTTGCAGTATTGGTCACGAGTAAAGGGTTCTGAAAGGTTAGACGGTTGTTCGTTGAGTTGCCGTTCGACTCTCTTGGATGAAATCGCCACTTTTGTACCGCTGGATGCAGGGTGTAGGGGCTGTATAAGGCAAATAAAGTTGCCAAATCATACATAGCTGACAAAACGGACTTACCGATAGATCCTTTTTGGCCTATGAGAAAGACCCGTTCGTACCCTGCCGGGTACAAAAGTGGCGATTTCATCCAAACAGGGGGTTATTTACTCTCGAATGATTGTCCTACGGCTAGTTTTTACAGCGCGCCGGCAAAGCCGAGCCTGGTGGGTCACCCGCATATGCGTTCAATTTCTAAAAACAAGGTACAAGTTCCAGACGCAAACGCCCCGCGTGAATGCAATGTAGGGCGCCTCTTCTTCGCGCCATGCTCAACGGCTACACCGGCGGCATGCCTACAGCTTTTCTCAAATCGTTGAGCAGCCTGTCTTGTAGTTTGCGATACTCTTTGACCTGGTAGCGATACCTGACTCCCGCGAACCTGTGTATCGTTTCGGCAATGGCTTCGAGTGCCGTTATGCTTGCCATTTGCTTCCTGTCGATCACGATAACGCGCACTCCCATTCCCTGAAGTCCGTTGTTGCGATTGGCATCGTGTATGCGCGAATTAACCAGTTCATGCCCGATGCCGTTGTACTCGATGTCGGATTTTGCCGCCGGGATGTATAGGTCACAGTCCGCATATGGCATGCCGTCGGCCATGGCTACCGCGTTGTCGTTGAAGTCGAGGCGAAAGTTGAGCAGCACTCCCTGGGGAAGCGCCGCGCAATTGAATCCACCGTATCGATGCGGGAGGCCGAACATGCCGTACTGAACCGATTCGGCCGGGGAGCGCGATCCCTCCGCCGCATAGCGAACGGCGCGTCGGAACGTTTCATCAATCCCTCTAGTCGTCCAAGCGGCAAGCGCTTCGAGTTCTTCGAGCGTCGTCGCCGCTTCACAACCGTTATGGATTTGATCGACAACAGCTGCGACTATCTTGGTCTCTCGAGTCTGCGAATCAGCAAGCACGTCTTCGTCCGATATATGTGGTGGGTCATCGTCTTCTGACTTTCCCTCGGTCTGTTGTTCTGAGCTTGTATCGCTGCCGTCTAGGTTGGGCCATGTTTTGCCATTCTCGAGGGGAAATGTCGCCTCCGGCGGAAGCGTGTAGGCGCCTAGCAGCTCCATAATCAGCATGAACGTCTGCGCAAACGTATGGCTGCGCGCGTAGAGCAGCGCCGTGAACGCAGGCGAGGTGCAGCATATATCTGGCTCGATCTGCATGAGTGCATGATGCGGGAGCGTACCAGAGAAGACCGTGCAACGAATGCCTCCCTTGTTCCTGCGGTGCGAGGCATCGGCCACGAGGACCCATAGGTCGCCATCGTCGGCTTCCTCATAAAACCCTTTGCGAGACAAAGAGGCAAAGTCAATCTGGCTCTGGTTGGGCAGGCAGCGCCTGAAAGCCTCTTCCTGTTGTTGATCACCGAGTGGGTGCCATGTCAGGGCAGAATACGACCGTCGTGCGGCTCGGATGCCGCGGACGGAAGATATGCCAGTAATAATAATCATACAAATGATAATAACATCCGGACATTAATAAAGTATGTGAAAACATACTAAATGATACAAGGCGACAAAGAATCACTTCATGATGGTTCATGATTCGTCAGAGGTCACTCTCCTGTACCCGTCGCTCCTTTTTGGGTTTGAAGGCAGTGGCTTGAGAGGCGTGGATGGAATTGCGACTTTTGTACCGCAGAGCCCTGCTGTCCGCGGTTCCATTCCGATGTTCGAAGGCCACAGGCTACGCGCGATGTCCTGCTTCTGTGGCAGAACTGACGTTTTGACCGCTTTGGGCAGATGAATTGACGGGCGTGTCGAAGCGTCTCTGACCTAGGTGAGGTAATTCGGGTACATAACTCACGATTTCATCCAAGGAGGTTGCTTGAGCACGCGCGAGGCAGCCGCTGCCCCCTGATCGGCGCCCGTCAGCCCGCGGCGGGCAGGTAGAATGGAGGGCGCACAGAAGCAAGGTCACCAACCGAGAAACGGAGCACGATATGACAAGCGAAGAGCTGCACAACGAGATGGTCGCGGCCATGAAGGCCAAGGACAAGACCCGCCTGTCCATCATCCGCCAGGTGATTGGCGAGGTGAAGAACCTCGAGGTCAACGAGCGTCGCGACGCCACCGAGGAGGACGTCAACAGCATGATCAAGCGCCTGATCAAGCAGACGGGCGAGACGCTCGAGATGTCCATCAAGGCTGCCAACAACCAGGAGCGCACCGACACCCTGACCGAGCAGGTCAAGATCCTCGAGAGCCTGCTGCCTGCCCAGGTGACCGGCGATACCCTGATCGAGCTCATCGAGAGCACCATCGCCGAGCTGGGCGCCAGCAGCAAGAAGGACATGGGCCGCGTGATGGGCGCACTCGGCAAGGCCACGGGCGGCAACTTCGACAAGCCCATGGCCGCCAAGGAGGTCGGCGCCCGCCTGGCATAGCGCCGCGCCCCGCAGCCATCAAAGCGAAAGCAAACGAAGGCCCGTCCCGGCAAAGTCCGGGGCGGGCCTTCGCGTGACCGCGCGAACCGCTTGCGGGCCGCCGCGGCAGCGCCGCCACCAGCCGTCTACCTGCGCCATCGCCGATGCGTGCATATTATGTGCCGCATCGCCCGACATCATGTTAAATCGGTGAGCCGCCCCGCCAACCTGCGCCCCGACAACGGCGCAGGTAACCAAACTGTTTCGGAATCCTCCCAGCAAACACTCCATCAAAGCGATGCGTATAATGGGACTCCCCAAGGGTAAAAGGATGCGCAACTGCTGCATTCGCACGCTCTTTTATCGAATAATCCGTATGCGCTACACTGTTGGCCATATGTAACCGTTCGATTACCGACTCGTTGCGGGAGCTCGGAACTACCGAAGCCCGCCCGCACACGACCGTACAATATGTGAGCCGCGCTGATCCGCACCACCCGCTCGGCAGGTGGTTGGTGCATCGCGCGCCCGGCGAAGAAGGAAGGAACCGCGTACATGGCCGATATGATCGAAATCCGCGGGCTGAACAAGTACTTCGGCGATCTGCATGTCCTGAAGGACATCAACCTGACCGTCAAGGCGGGCGAGAAGCTCGTTGTCATCGGACCCTCCGGCTCCGGCAAGTCCACGCTCATCCGCTGCATCGACTACCTCGAGGAGCCCACGAGCGGCGACGTCGTCATCGACGGCATCCCGCTGACCAAGAAGAACCACCTGGAGATGGCCCGCAAGTACAGCTCCATGGTGTTCCAGCAGTTCAACCTGTATCCCAACATGACGGTGCTGGGCAACCTGACCCTCGCGCCGATCAAGCTGCAGAAGAAGAGCAAAGAGGAGGCCACCCGCGCCGCCATGGCCGCGCTCGAGCGCGTCGGCTTGGCTGCAAAAGCGGGTGAGTATCCTCAGAACCTCTCCGGCGGCCAGCAGCAGCGCGTCGCCATCGCGCGCGCCATGTGCACCAAGCAGCCCATCATCCTGTTCGACGAGCCCACCTCGGCGCTTGACCCGGAGATGATCCAGGAGGTGCTCGACGTCATGATCGAGCTCGCCCAGGAGAACATCACCATGGTCTGCGTGACCCACGAGATGAACTTCGCCAAGCAGGTGGCCGACCGCGTCATCTTCATGGACGACGGCCAGATTCTCGAGGAGGGCACGCCGGAGCACTTCTTCACCAACCCGCAGAACCCTCGCTGCAAGGACTTCCTCAACAAGATCCTGCACTAACCGCGGCACCGCGCGGGCGCAGATGTCGCCCGCCAGCTGCCCATATCTTGGAGCCCCTGCGACCTTTCGTCGCAGCTGGCCATATCCGTACCGAATTTGGAAGGGGTACCGATTATGAAGAACATCTCTCGTCGCAATTTCCTGCAGGTCTGTGGACTCGGCATCGTCGCGGCTGCTGGCGCAAGCGCGCTCACTGGCTGCGGTGGCAGCGATTCCGGTAGCGGCTCCACCGCTGGCGATTCCGGCTCCAAGGTCGAGGCCATCAAGGCCCGCGGCAAGCTCAACTGCGGCGTCAAGGCTGACGTTCTGGGCTATGGCTACCTGAACACCGAGACCAACGAGTACGAGGGCCTCGAGATCGACCTATGCTACCAGGTCGCCGCGGCGGTCCTGGGTGTTTCCTACGACGAGGCCAAGGAGAAGAAGCTCTGCGAGTTTACGACCGTGACGCCCAAGACCCGCGGCCCGCTCATCGACAACGACTCCCTCGACATCGTCTGCGCGACCTACACCATCACGCCCGAGCGTGAGGAGGACTGGGACTTCTCCACGTCCTACCGTACCGACTCCGTCGGCATCATGGTCATGAAGTCCTCCGGCATCGCCGAGATGGCCGACTTCGACGGCAAGATCATCGGCGTGTCCCAGGGTTCCACCACCAAGGACGCTATCCTCACCATGTTCGAGGAGAAGGGCATCGGCGCCACGCCCGAGTTCAAGGAGTACCCGGACTACCCGTCCATCAACTCCGCGCTCGAGTCTGGCAACATCGACGCCTTCGCCATGGACCGCTCCACGCTGAACACCTACATGAACGACCAGAAGGAGCTCGTCCAGCCCGACATCGAGTTCGGTACGCAGGATTACGGCATCGCCTCCAAGAAGGGCTCCGACCTGTCCGACGTCGTCGATGAGACCGTTACCGAGCTGCTCGACAACGGCTGGATGGATGAGGAGATCACCACCTGGCTGGGCGCGAGCGCGTAACCGTAGCCGATAGCTACCTGCGGGGCGGACGCCAGATACGGACGTCCGCCCCTGTGTTGTCTTCAGATAAGGCTGGTTCGTGAGAATCATGGGCCGCGCGGCCTTCGCTGCGCACCGGTCTCATCTTGAGACAGATTGGAAAGGAGAGATATGCTCGACGGGCTGTTTGACGCCAAGCGTTGGGAGATCACGATGGCGGAGATGCCTGCGCTGTGGGAGGGCTTTGCCTTCACGCTGCAGGTGGTTGTCGCCGGTCTGCTGATCTCGCTCGTGCTGGGCACCATCTTGGGCGTCTTCTCGACGACGCGTTCGCGCGTGCTGCGACTGATCAGCCGCATCTACGTTGAGTTCTTCCAGAACACGCCCCTGCCGGTGCAGGTGTTCTTCTACTACATGGCCGGTCCGCGCGTGCTGCAGATGATCACGGGCGCCGAGAGCCCCGTGCGCCTTTCGGCCTTCGCCATCGGTGCGCTCGGCGTGGGCCTGTACCATGCCGCGTACATTTCCGAGGTCATCCGCACGGGCATCGAGTCCGTGCCGCGCGGTCAGATGGAGGCGGCGCTTTCGCAGGGCTTCACCCGCGTGCAGTCCTACATCTACATCATCCTGCCGCAGACCTTCAAGGTCATCCTGCCCCCGCTGTGCAACCAGGCGTTGAACCTGGTCAAGAACACCTCGGTGCTCGCGCTCATCGCCGGCGGCGACCTCATGTACAACGCGGACAACTTCGTGTCGACTTACGGCTACCTGCAGGGCTACATCATGGCCTGTGTGCTGTACTTCATCATCTGCTTCCCGCTGGCCATTCTGGTCCAGTGGCTCGAGCGCCGCTCCAAGCGCCGTCCGCGCGCCAAGAACATCCCGGGCATCACCCCCGCCCCCGAGCCCGCAAAGGAGGCGTAACGCATGGAGATCTTCACCCCGGCAAACGTTTCCTTCATCATGGCCGGCTTCCTCAAGACCATCGAGATCTCGGTTCTGGCCATCATCTTCTCGGTGATCCTGGGCACGGTGCTCGCGCTCGTCAAGCAGTACTGCGTGGGCAAGCTGAGCCCGTTCAAGTGGCTCGTGAGCGCCTATATCGAGCTGTTCCGCTGCACGCCTAACCTGCTGTGGATCCTGTTTATCTACTTCACGGTCAAGGGCAGCGACATCTTCATCTCGGTGCTCGCGTTCACGATCTTCACCTCCGCGGTCATGGCCGAGATCATCCGCGGCGGCCTGAACTCCATTCCTAAAAGCCAGTTTGAGGCGGCCAAGTCGCAGGGCTTCGGCTTCTTTGCCAGCATGCGCCTGATCATCCTGCCGCAGACGTTCAAGACGATCATCCCCGCGCTGTTCTCGCAGTGCACGACGGTCATCAAGGACTCCTCGTATCTGGCCGGCATCAACGTGATGGAGTTCATGTTCTCCGCCAAGGTCGTCATGGGTTACACCAGCGACCTCAGCCAGGTGTTGCTGCTGTACGGTTTCGTGTTCTTGCTATACTTCGTGTTGAACTTCGGCATCTCGCTGATCGTGCGCGCCTACCAGCGCCGCGTGGTGGCTGCGTAGCGATTGAAACGAGTGGCCGGGCGCGTGGCGTCCGGCGGATTGGAAGGCTGCTATGGCGGATTCGAGCAAGAAGCATCGCGACGTCTCCAAGCTGTTGGCTCAGGACCTGTACAGCAACACGAACCTGGGCGCCCCCACCGAGGAGGGCGATCCGGAGTACCCCGTGGTGATCACCATCGCGCGCGAGTACGGCACCGATGCCCACGAGATCGGCATCGCGCTGCAGGAGCGCCTGGGGATTCCCCTGTACGACAACGAGCTGCTCATCCGTGCGGCACGCCGTTCCGATACGGTCGTCGACATGGTGGCGCCCTACGACGAGAGCGTCGCCGCCGAGATGATGGCGTTTCTGCCGGATCGCTTCGATTCGCGCACCATGGCCGACCAGCTCTTCGAGAGCCTGAAGCAGGTCATTCTCGACGTGGGCTCCAGCGAGTCGTGCATCATCATCGGGCGCCTGTCCGACTACATCCTGCGCGACAACCCGAACCTCATCAACGTGTACGTGACGGCGCCGCTCGAGGAGCGCGTCGAGATCGTGTGCAAGCGCCGCGGCATCACCGAGGCGCAGGCCATGAAGCGCATCAAGCGCATGCAGCGCAACCGCGAGCTGTTCTACAAGCGCTATTCCGCGGGCAAGACCAAGCTGCGTGCGCACAAGGACCTGACCGTGAACCGCGCCCTGTTCGGCGTGGAGGGCACTGCGGACATCATCGCCGCCGCCTACAACGTCAAGATGCGCGAGCTCGGCCGCCTCTAACTTACTACTTGGTCTCATTGGGGACGTAGCCAATACGCGCCATCCTGGGTTCTCCCGGGGTGGCGCGTTTTTGTCCACTTTCAGGACGGAGATGAAAGTGGACATTGTCGGCCGACGGATGCCCTGTGCGCTTTGGGAACATCCCTCGCCGTCTGACTGTGCGGTTTGGGAACATATCGTGGCCGGAGACGTTCCTTACGCGCACAGCCAAGTGCGGCCAGTGTTCCCAAAGCGCACAGTCAGATGCCCGGAACGTGCGCGCGCAGCGGGCTGGCCTCTCTGGGGACGTAGCCGGGAGGCGCCACGCCGGGGGTCCCAGGCAGCAGCTTCACCGCGGTGGCCGGCTTGGCGCCTCCCGGCTACGTCCCCAGAGAGGCCAGCCGGCTTGCGTCGCCGATGTCCGGAAACGTCTCCGTCCTGAAAGTGGACATCCTCACGCGTCGAGCAGGTGGACGACGAGGAGGGCGACTTGCGGCATGATGCCGGCGGCGTAGGCGGCGCGGAAGATCTGCAGCACGGCGATCTTCGTCAGGTCGGCGCCCAGGTCGGCGGCGATGAGCGCCATGTCGCTCGCGCCTCCGGGCGATGAGGCGAACAGCGCGCTGCGCATGTCGAGCATGCCGGTCCTGCTCGCGATAAGCGAGAACAGAAAGTTCAGCAGCATATACATCGCGAACATGATGACGAGCGGGCCGACGAGCGTGCCGAGATGCGAGATGGTCTCCGGCGTCACCGTTGAGCCCACAAGGCTGCCGGCAAGCACCTGTGCCATGCGCTTGATGGACATGGGCATGTGCGTGGCGTCGGTCGTCAGGTTGAGTACGGCCACGCCGATCAGCGAGAACAGCAGGGCACCGGCGGGAACACCGGACAGATAGCCCGCTGCACCGCAGGCCACGCTGACGGTCAGCGTGAACACGGTGCGCTTGCGGTCGGTGTCGATCAGCCGATCGAGGAACGTATCGCTGCCGTGGAGCGTCATGTCGAGTGGGTCGTGCTCGATTTCGGGCTGGTCGCGCGTCATGAACTTGATCCACGTGGGAAAGATGGCGAGCACGCTGGCCAGGCGCACCGTCTGCATGATGGCGACGGTGCTGGCGTCGGCGTCCATATCCATGGCGATGAGCGAGACGTCGGCAATGCCGCCGGCCACGGTGGAGAGCAGGCCGGTCATGAGATCCCAGCCGAAGACGACGTGAAACACGATGCCGAGCACGATGGTGTTGGTTGTGAGCATGACGAGCAGCATGATGAGCGGCTTGATCATGAGTGGGATGTTGCGGACATCGCGCCGGGTGACGGACATGCCGATGAACGCACCCGAGATGCCCTGCGAGAACATCTTGATGGGCGTCGGCATGAGGGCGAAGCCCGTGAACGCGCTGAAGATGCCCACGGCGAGCATGCTGCCGATCATGGCAGGTACGGGGATGCCGATGCGCCGGCCGATAAGAAAGCCGGCAACGGCTATAAGCAGGGTGACGAGAATATGCAGCGGTTCCATGGGCCTCAGGTGGTCGAATCAGATAGTTGACATATCAATCATTCTAACCACAAAGCCCAGCCCTGCGCAACCGCAGCGGAAAAGGCATGACAGTGGACCCCATCCTAACTGTCATATGGTCTGGCCCCTGTGGGGACGTAGCCGGGAGAGGCCATTTTTGGCCTCCCCCGGCTACGTCCCCACAGAGGCCAGCCGCAGGCCAGACCGGAGGCCGGGGCCGGGGCCCGGCCGGGGCCAGACCGGAGGGCGAGCATCTGCAGAAGACGGGGCGCTATCGCTATCAGTAATGAACCACGTTGCCGGCAGCGCGGATGCGTTCGATCACCGGCGCCGCCTCGTCGCTCGCGAAGTAGCGGTAGGTGCTCTCGGGCGTGAGGGCGCGCACGGTGTCTAGGTCGCCCTCCTGCAGGGCCCGGCGCACGGTCGAGGCGCTCACGACGGCGCCATCGACCTCCAGGCGCGGCACGACCGTCACCTCGACGCCGGCGCGCGGCAGCTCCTCGAGCATCACGCGGTTGTACACGCCGGTCACCTGGCTTGTGGGCTCCTCGCCTACAAATCGGTGCGTGATGCCCAGCTCGGCGGCAATGCGGCAGAACACGGCGATGTCCAGCTTGGCGTGCCCCTCGTTCACCGCGGCGTCATCCTTCAAGAAGTAGCTCGGGAACGTCGCGGACGAGATGATATACGGCCCCGACTCATGCACGACGACGTTGTCCAGATCGGCCACGCCCTCGCACACGAGCTTCTTGCGCACCGAAAACGGCACGAGGCTCGCGTCCTCGCTGACCACGAACAGATGCAGCGTGTCGACCGCCGCCGCGGCGACCTCAACTAGGTGCCGGTGCCCGAGCGTAAACGGGTTGGCGTTCATGATGACGGCGCCCGCCGTGCCATCCCGGCGCGTGGTGGCAAGCCCGCGCAGGTACGACGAGAATCCGTCCGGACAGTTCTCCAAAAACACGAGCATGCCGTCGACGCGGGCGATCTCACGGAAGCCCAGGTCGCAGAAGAACTTGGCCGACGACACCTTCGTGTACACGAACAGGTGGATGTTCCCGCGCTGGTACTGAACGTCGACCAGATGCGTGATGAGCTTGTTCATGAGCCCTTCGCCCTGGTAGCGGCTGTCGACCGCCAGGCAGCGCAGCGTGTTGCCGAAGCAGCTGCCCGTGGCGATCACGTTCAGGTCGTCGTCCTGGATGGCGCAGGTGTAGTCGAGGTTGCCGTCGCGCTGGATGCCCTCGCGCTCCAGCAGCGCGTCGACGCGGGCCATCGTGCTCTTATCCTGCGGCCAAACCTTCGAAACGATGTAGTCGTCCATTGCTCTCCCATCTCGGCGGCGGGCCGTCATGCCTTGCAGCGGCCTGCCTCCGTTGTCATCCCATGCGCGCAAATCCCCAGCCTGCGCTACCGCTCGCCGTGCAGCTCCTTCACGAGCTCGATCAGCGCCTGTACCTGCGGCAGCTGCTCGGATTCCTTCTGGCAGTCGATATACATGCGGCGCACGAAGGGCTCACCGTTCGCAAAGCTGCAGGGGCGCTTGCAGCCGTCGAAACCATCGAGTGCGATCTCGGGCAGCAGGGCCCAACCCAGCCCCAAGCGCACAAGCCGCTGGCAGGTGTTGAGGTCGGTCACGTTGATCTGGTTTGCCGCAGGCGAGAGGTCGTTCTCGTGCAGCCAGCGCATCATGAGCGTCGACTGCACGGAATCGGTCGTGTGGTTGATGTACGTGAGCTCCGACAGGGGCGTGTCGGCAAGCTCCGCCGTGCACACGGCGTACACGCGCTCCTGCGCAAGCAGGTACTGCATGCCGTCCCAGGGAAACTCGCCGCGCAGCACGGCCACGTCGAGCGAGCCGGCCTGGAGGCTGCGAATCAGGTCGCGGCTCTGCCCGGTGACGATGTCCAGCTGCACGCGCGGATAGCGCTCGTGGTAGGTGGCCAGAAGATCGGGCAGGTAGACATAGGCGTAGTTGGTCGAAAACCCGGCGCGCAGCGTGCCGCAGATCTCGCCCTGCACGTCGTTGATCTCGCGCCGCAGCTGCTCGAGCTCGCGCTGGGCCGCTTCGGTGCGCGTGAGCACGATCTCGCCGGCGGGGGTGAAGCGCACGCCCTTGCGCGTGCGGATGATGATCTCGGAGCCCAGCTCGCGCTCCATCGCCTTGATGCGCTTCGAAAGCGCCGACTGCGTGAGGTACAGCCGGTCGGCGGCATGCGTGATGTTCCCGCTGTCCTTGAGGGCGCGAAGCAGCGCGAAGTCCTTCTCGTCCACGGTCTCTCCCATCGGCCCGGGGCCTGCGTCTGGACGCGCCGTCCCGCGGGACGGCATGGCAGCATTCCATTAGGTCATGCCGATAATAGCGTGCTTTGTGAAGGCAATCATGACGAAATATCGTGTTAATCGAGTCCTATAAGGACTATAACCGCGAAAAACAGCAGAAATACAGCCGAATGGCGTGCGAACCGCGGCGAATGGCTCAAAACGGTGCAATTAAAAACACCGCAAGAACCATTACCAAATGGAATGGCACACCGCGCTTATATTGCAGCAACGCGCATGACCAAACGCCCATACGATGTACGAGAGAGAACGGCGCGCAGTCGCGCCGCTGCACGTGCCGGCGGCTACGGAAAACGCCGGCGCGAGGAAATCGGAGAGGAGTGCGAATGGTTATCGAAAAGACCGCGATGGCCGGCACGCTCGAATCGAGCGATGCCCAGGTGACCGTATCGCCGGCGGACACGCTGGAGATCGTCATCGAGAGCAGCGTCATCAACCAGTACGGTCGCCAGATCAAGCAGACCGTCGTCGAGACGCTTGGGCGCCTGGGTGTCGAGAGCGGCCTGGTGTCCGTTGTCGACAAGGGCGCGCTCGACTGCACGCTCAAGGCGCGCGTGGAGTGCGCGGTGTTCCGCAGCTGCGACGCGTCGATGGAGAACATTCCCTGGGGAGGTGTCATCCAGTAATGGCAGGTAAGATTCATCGCCCGCGCCCGAACAAGGACCGTCTGCGCCGCACCATGATGTTCATGAACGCGCAGCGCCCGGGTCTCATCAAGGACGCCTACATCTACGGCTGCGACTCGATCATGCTCGACCTCGAGGACGCCGTCGCCGTCAACCAGAAGGACGCCGCGCGCTTCAGCCTCTATCACGCGCTGACCACTGTCGACTACGGCGACACCGAGGTCATCGTGCGCATCAACGGCACCGATACCGAGTACTGGCGCGAGGACGTCCGCGTGTGCGTGGCCGGCGGCGCCGACGGCATCCGCATCCCCAAGTGCGAGAGCGCCGAGCAGGTCAAGGAGGTCGAGGCCGCCGTCGAGGAAGCCGAGCGCGAGTTCGGCGTCGAGGTCGGCTGGACCCTGCTCATGGCCGCGCTCGAGAGCCCGCTGGGCATCATGAACGCCTACGAGATCTGCACCGCGTCCGACCGCATGCTCGGCTGCGCCATCTCCGGCGGCGACTTCCGCACGTCCATGCGCGTGCAGATCGAGCCCGATGGCATCGAGATCAACACCGCCCGCTCCATGATGCTGCTCGCGGCCCGCGCCGCCGGCGTGCAGTGCCTCGACACCATGTACCCCAACCTGGACGACGAGGAGGGCTTCCGCCGCGAGGTCGACCTCATCGTGCGCATGGGCTTCGACGGCAAGTCCCTCATCAACCCCAAGCAGATCGCCTACGTCCACGAGCGCCTGGCGCCCACGCCCAAGCAGATCGCGCACTCCGAGAAGATCGTGCGCAGCTGCCGCGAGCAGGCCGACGCCGGTGTCGGCGTGTACGTCGTCGACGGCAAGATGGTCGATCCCCCGTTCTTCCGCGAGGCCGAGCGCATCATCGAGCTGGCCAAGAAGTGCGGCGTCTACCACGGCGATCTGTAGGAGAGGAGAGCAACCATGATCAATGCGGTTGGAAGGGATATCCCCGATTACCTGCTTGTTGACGGAAAAGAAGTCTATCAGGGCCGCTTCGCCAAGGATGGCCAGGTCATGAAGCGCGATGCGCCGACCTGCGTCATGAACGAGAAGCCCGTGGCCGATAAGCTGTGCGCGAGCATCCGCGAGGCCTGCGAGAAGTGCGGCGCCCACGACGGCATGACCATCAGCTTCCACCACGCGTTCCGCAACGGCGACTATACCGCCTCGATGGTCTGCAAGGTGCTCGTCGAGGAGATGGGCATCAAGGATCTGCGCGTGGCCGCCACCTCGCTGGGCGACGCCCACAACCTGCTGGCCGACTACATCGAGCAGGGCATCATCGTGCAGGTGCAGGCCTCCGGCGTGCGCGGCCGCATCGGCGATGCCATCTCGCACGGCAAGCTGAAGGAGCCGGCGATCATCCGCTCCCACGGTGGCCGTCCCCGTGCCATGATGGCCGGCGAGCTGCACATCGACATCGCGTTTCTGGCTGCGGCGTCCTCCGACAAGGTGGGCAACGCCAGCGGCAACGGCGGCAAGAACAACTGCGGCTCCATGGGCTACGCCATGCCCGATTCGCGCTATGCGGACAAGGTCGTCGTCATCACCGACACCCTGGCGCCGTTCCCCAACGTGCCTGCGTCCATCAAGTGCGAGGACGTGGATTGCGTCGTCGTGGTCGACGAGATCGGCGACCCCAAGCGCATCGGCACCAAGGAGGCCCGCGTCACGCAGGATCCGCGCGACCTCATGATGGCCGAGCGCGCGGCCGATATCATCGCCGCCACCCCGTGGTTCGTCGACGGCTTCTCCTATCAGACCGGCGCCGGCGGCCCGTCGCTCGCCGTGACCCGCTTCCTCGAGGAGCGCATGGACGCCAAGGAGATCAAGATGGGCGTCGCCTTCGGCGGCATCACCGGCAACATGTGCGACCTGCAGGACCGCGGCTACGTGCGCAAGATCGTCGACACGCAGGACTTCGACACCAAGGCGATCGCGCACCTGCACGACTGCCCCGATCACGTCGAGATGACCGTGAGCGACTACGCCAACCCGGCTTCCAAGGGCGCCTACGTCAACTACCTCGACTACATGATTCTGGCGGCGCTCGAGGTCGACACCAAGTTCAACGTCAACGTCATCACCGGCTCCGACGGCGTGGTCCGCGGCGCGCCCGGCGGTCACCCCGATACCGCCGCCGGCTCCAAGTGCTGCATCATCGTGACGCCGCTCGTGCGCGGTCGCATGCCGACCATCTGCAAGGACGTCACCACGGTGACGACCCCCGGCGAGTGCATCGACGTCGTCGTGACCGACTACGGCACCGCGGTCAACCCGGCCCGCCGGGACATCATTGACTGCCTGGACGCCGCCGGCATCCCGCACGTGAGCATCGAGTACCTGCAGGAGAAGGCCTACTCCATCGTGGGCGAGCCCGACCCGCTGAAGTGGGAGGACAAGGTCGTGGCCATCGTCGAGGCCCGCGACGGCACGATCCTCGACGTCATCCGTCAGATCAAGCCCTATACTTTCGACTAGCTGCAAGATTGGGGACAGGTCCCAAACTTTCACACAAGGCCCTGCGCACAGCGCGCAGGGCCTTTTTATATATGTCCTATTTATATGCATGAAAGTTCGGGGCCTGTCCCTAAACTTTCATCAGGCCTTCTGCTTGGGAGAAGAAGACGCCGAGCGAGATGAGGTCGGCGGCGCCGCCGGGGCTCACGTTGCGGGCGATCAGCAGGTCGTCGTAGGCGATGAGCGTGGCGATGAGCTCGTCGTGCGAAAGGTCCCGTTCGTCGAGGTCACGGCAGAAGGCGCGGTGCTCGACGAGCGCCTGCATACCGCCGCGGTGGACGACGTTGGTGTCCTCAAGCTGCGCCATCAGCTTCACGAGCGCGCGCAGCAGCGTGTCACGGGCGTCTGCGCTCACGGCGCTGCGCTCCCGCAGGTAGGGGAGGAGCACCTCGCGCAGCAGCGGATAGCCCTGGGCGGCCTCGCCACGCGCCCCTTTGAGTCCCTGTTCCAGGTAGACCGCCTCGCCGTGCGTCAGCTGGGCGCCGCCCGTGCGGACGCTCGAGAGCAACGCGCGCACATCGCGGCCGAGCAGGCTCTCGCCCATGGCGGAAACGAGCTCGAGCGTGCGAGTGGTGTCGCGGGCGGCAAAGGTACACGAAGAATCGCCCCGCTCGCGCAAGACGGCGCCTGCGGCGCCCAGTACCAGCGCGAACATGAAGTTCGCGCCCTTATGCGTGTTGATGCCGTCCGTGGCGGCGAACATGGCGCCCTCAGCGCGGATGCCGATGCGTCGCAGGGCGTCGGCTAGCTCGGCGGCGTCGCCCGCGCCCTGATTCCAGCCTGCCTGCACGTACTCCGCGAACAGCGGTTCCAGCGCGGCGGCGCTCGCCATGAAGGTGGAGAGGTCCATGTCGGTGTGCGCGCCCGTGTTGCGCTGGTCCACGAGCCCGGGCTTGGGCGTCAGGCGCGCTTCGGTCACGAGCGACACCGCGGCCATGTGCGCGAGCTCGCGGGCGAAGTCGGCATGTGCGTCGCGGCCGCGATCACAGCCGCATGCATTCAGATTGTCAGACGATGCCACAGTCCGTCATTTCCTCGTTGACCAGGCCATAGGAGTTCCTGAGGTGCGCGCGCACGACCTGCTCGATCTTTTTCTCGGGGCCGAAGCGCATGGCCAGATAGATGCCCCAATGCTCCTCGAGCGCCTGGTTGCGGCGCAGTTCGGGCTTCGCGGACACGTTGCGGAAGTAGCGCGTGTACGCCTGAAGGGGCTCAATGATGCTTTGAAGCCGCGGGCTGTTCGCCTTGGCGAAGATGAACTGGTTGAACTCGTCCCAGTTGTTCACGACGCCGTCCACATCGTTGGCGGCGTTCAGGCGCTGGCCCTCCTCGAGCAGCTGGCGCATCTCCTCGAAGTCCTCGTCGGTCATGTTGTGAGCCGCCTTGGTGGTGGCGAGCACCTCCAGGACCACGCGGATCTCGTAGACCTCCTCGGCGTCGCGCTTGCTGATGCCGCGCACGATGACGCCGCTGCCGGGCTTGCGGTCGACCAACCGGTCGGCGGCAAGCATATCCAGAGCTGCACGAATGGGGGTGCGGCTGATGTGAAGCGATTGGGCGAGCTGCTTCTCGTTGATGGAGGTTCCAGCGGGAACGCGTCCGAGCGTGATGGCCTGCTTGAATGCATCGAACAGCACGTCCTTGATGGGTGCGTTCTTGGACAGGTCCAGAAACTCGCATAGGGTAAGCATCAATTGCTCAGTGTCCATGCCCACCTCCAACGGCCAATCGATTGTAACGGGAGTAAGTATACACGTGTATCTGCCTGTTACTGCGAACAACGCCCCACATCAAGGACCGCAAATCTGCAGGTGGTCAATTGTCGACCCCCATCGGGCGGCTTTCGCTTTGTCCGCTTCCGGGGGCGTCTGCGGCCCGGAAGCGGACAGAAAAAGCCGCGGCCACCGAAGTGGTCGCGGCTCGGAAAGAGGGAGCTAGATTAGCTCGTGTCCAGCGGTGACTAGACCTGCGGGATGTACAGCGGGATGGCGCCCGTGGCCATGATCGTGACGACGAAGATCACGAAGATGCAGGCGGCCCACTTGCCAGCGGCGCGCTGCCACTCGCCCAGATCCTGGCCGGTAAGGCGCAGGAGCAGGTAGATGAAGGCGGTCAGCGGGGACAGCAGGTGGAAGGCCTGGCCCATGAGGGAGGCGAGAGCCATCTGCAGGTTGGTGAAGCCGTAGGCATAGCCGGCCTCGGCGATGGCGGGCATAACGCCAAAGTAGAAGCCGTCGTTGGAGATGAAGAACGTACCAGGAGCGGAGATGAGGCAGACGATGAGACCCCAGAAGCCGGCGAGCTGCTGCGGGATGATGTAGATCAGCGACTGCGCAACCGCGTCGGACATGGACAGACCGAGCTCAGAGTCGCCCTGGAACAGGCCCATGAAGATACCGGCGCCGAAGATCAGGATGACGACCTGCACCGCGTCGCCGCCGTTGGCGCCGATACGAGCGTTCTGGTCCTTGATCTTGGGGTAGTTCACGAGCAGCGCGATGATGGTGCCGAGCATGAAGAGCATCTGGTTGGGCAGCGAGATGGCCTCGATGAAGGAGCCGGCAACGAGCCAGGCGATCAGAACGACCGTCATGATGGCGTTGAACAGCCAGTTCTGGGGACGACGAAGCTCGAGGGTCTCGGGATCGTCGACAGCGCAGAGCTCGTCGATCTCGGCCTGCGTGAACTCGGTCACGCCAAGGCGCTCGCGCTCCTTCTTACCCATGTAGCGGGCAACGACCACGATGTTGAAGATCACGGAGATGATCATGCCGGGCATGAGGTAGGACAGGATGTCGCCGCCGACCTCGCAGACGGCCATGGCGCGCGCCGTGGGGCCGCCCCAGGGCAGCAGGTTCATAACCGTGTTCTGAAGGATGACCAGGACAGCCAGGTTCATCTTCTTCATGCCGAGCTTCTCGTAGATCGGCAGGAAGGCCGCGCAGCACACGAGCGTGGTGGTGGTGCCGTCGCCGTTCAGCGAGATGGCGGCAGCCACGACCGCGGTGGCGATGAGGACCTTCATGGGGTCGCCCTTGGCGAACTCGATCATCTTCTTGGTGATGGGGTCGAACAGACCGGCATCAAGCATGATCGAGAAGTACAGGATGGCGAACAGCAGCAGGATGCCGGTGTTGGCCGTGGTGCCCAGGCCGTTCATGACCCAGTCGCCGATAAGCGTCCACTTATCGATGTTGCCGGTGACGATCAGCACGAGGAACGCGAATACCATAGGTACCGTGCACAGTGCGACCAGCGGCGACAGTTTCTTGGTCATGACGCAGAACATGAAGACTGCGATCATGAGCCAGCCGAGAATGGTAATAGCCATTACATCACCCTTCCCTTTCCCTTTTCCGTTAATTCCGTTGTCCTACAGATACGGTGGCAGCATGCGACATGTGCAGCGTTCGCAGGCGGCCGATGCTCGGGAGAGAAAATAACGGTTTGAGGGTGTTGGGATTGCCGACTTGGGCGATTCGGAACAACAGAAAAACAACCGGTATCTGCGAAAATGTCAAAACCCCAGCTAGATGGCCAAATACACAAAGCGGACACCCTGCAGTTCGCAGAACACCTACCGTTCGCCACGGGATTCACTACCGTTCGCCGGTCGAGAGACAGAAAAAAAGCATGACAAACCGGCATACGTTTGCATGCGCTTCTAGAATATAACGTGCGAAAAAGCGAGGTAGACAGGGGTGATACAGCAAAAGCGCACGTAGCCGGCTGGCCGAACAGCTAAAGTGCAATCGCCCGTACACGTGCGACTATAAAGTAGAAGCCGGTAATCGCAAGGCACGCATATATGAGGCAATTGACTCATGATTGCCGAGGAAAACCGAGGGGAAGTGAATACATGGGCTTCTTTGATTGGCTAAGGCACAAAAACGACGAGCCCGCTGCGGCGCCATCCGCTCCGGCTGCATCGCCAGCCCCCGCCCCCGCCGCCCCTGCGGCACCGAAGGAGGAATGGGAGCCGGTCCCGGCTTTCCTGCCGGTCGATGCAGCAGAGCATCGCACGGTCGTCGTCGCCGCCACGGCCATCGCCGCGGGCGACCGGCCCGACAGCCAGATGGTTGTTCGTCGGGTGAGCGTCGCGAACCCCGAGCACCGTCTCGTGTCGACCATCGCATCGGCACTTGCCGCCGGGGCCTTGGAAACCAGCAAGTTCGTAGTCAAAGGTGTCTACAAAAAGAAAGTGATGGAGGAGGACCATGCTTCGTAAGTTCAAGATCTCGATCGACGGGACCCAGTACATGGTGGAGATGGAGGAGATCGGCGCGCCGGTCCCGACGCCCGCCGACGCCGTTGCCGCCCCTGTTGCCGCTCCGGCTCCCGCCCCGGCGCCTGCCGCCGCTCCCGCTCCGGCCGCTGAGCCCGAGCCCGCGCCTGCCGCTCCCGCCGCGACCGCCTCGGCTCCCGCCGGCGCCAACGTGCAGACCGCTCCCATGCCCGGCAAGATCGTCGACGTCCAGGTCAACGTGGGCGACAAGGTCTCCAAGGGCGACGCCATCATGGTGCTCGAGGCCATGAAGATGGAGAACCAGATCATCGCCGAGTACGACGGCACCGTGGCCTCCATCGCCGTTGCCAAGGGCGATATGGTGAACCCCGGCGACGAGCTGATCGGCATCGCCTAAATCGGGCGCAGCGCAGGCGGGTGCCTGCGCATTTCTATAGGAGAGGAATGACCATTGGAAGTACTGACTACCGCCGTTGACGTGCTCACCGCCGGCGTGCTCGGTCTCGCTGCCGAGCCCGGCCGCATCGTGATGATGCTCGTCGGCATGATCCTTATGTATCTGGGCATCAAGAAGGAGTACGAGCCCACGCTGCTCGTCCCCATGGGTCTGGGCACCATCCTGGTGAACATTCCCGACTCCGGCGTCCTCGCCTTCGGTGGCGAGCCCGGCCCGTTCCAGATCCTGTTCGATATGGGTATCGACACCGAGCTCTTCCCGTTGCTGCTGTTCATCGGCATCGGCGCGATGATTGACTTCGGCCCGCTGCTGGCGAGCCCCTTCCTGCTGCTGTTCGGCGCCGCTGCGCAGTTCGGCATCTTCTTCGTCATCATCGTGGCCGGCCTGCTCGGCTTCAACCTGGCCGACTCCGCCTCCGCCGGCATCATCGCCGCGGCCGACGGCCCCACGTCGATCTTCGTAGCGAACTCGCTGCAATCTAAATACCTCGGCGCCATCATGGTGGCGGCCTACTCCTACATGGCGCTCGTGCCCATCATCCAGCCGATCGCCATCAAGGCCGTGACCACCAAGAAGGAGCGCCAGATCCGCATGGTCTACAAGCCGGGTTCGGTTTCGCAGACCGCCAAGATCATCTTCCCGATCGTCATCTGCATCGTGGCCGGCCTCATCGCCCCCGCGTCGCTGCCGCTCGTCGGCTTCCTGATGTTCGGTAACCTGCTGCGCGAGTGCGGCGTTCTGGACAACCTGTCCATGTCCGCTCAGAACGAGCTCGTCAACCTCATCTCCATCCTGCTGGGCCTCTGCGTGTCCGTCCGTATGCAGGCTGGCGAGTTCCTGCAGGTCGACACCCTCATCATCATGGGCCTCGGTCTGCTCGGCTTCGTGATGGACACCGTCGGCGGCATCATGTTCGCCAAGGTGCTCAACATCTTCCGCAAGGAGAAGATCAACCCCATGATCGGCGCGTCGGGCATCTCGGCGTTCCCGATGAGCTCCCGCGTTATCCAGAAGCTCGCCACCGAGGAGGACCCCGGCAACTTCATCCTCATGCAGGCTGCCGGCTCCAACGTGGCAGGCCAGATCGCTTCGGTCGTCGCCGGTGGTCTTATCCTCGGCATCGTCCCGGGCCTTATGTAGAAAGGGGGATCTGTTAGATGACTACCGCGATTCTGAGCGAGTCCCTGCTGATCCTCGCCCTCGGTTGGGGCGGTATCTTCGTCGTCATGATCATCATCTACCTGGTGTCCATGGCGCTCATGAAGATGTTCCCGGCAGACAAGAAGTAGGGCGCACGCCCGTTTTCACCGCATGAGCCGGCCGCGCGCCGGCTCATGTTCCCGACGGCCCCGCCGTCGGCACCTTGACACCCTCGCGTCCGATGCAAGGTTCGGACGCGTCGTGTAGGCAGGTATCTGAATCTGGCCCATGCGGGTGCAGCCGCGAAGCCAGGTTTTGGTTCCCTGCGTCATGGGAGTCGCTCGACTCCGGCCCGCATCCGGCGCGCCAACCCGGATGCATGGCACTGCAGCGCATTCGCACGGCGGCCGATGCTCACGCGAGCCGTGTTCGCGCGTTTTGTGCCACACAGCTCGCAACAACCTGACGGAAAAGGGTTCATGGCATGGGTCGGGAGGAAGTGCCCTTCCTCCCGACCGGGATTGGAGTGATCCGAAACATGGAACTGAAGCAACAGGCCGTTGCGGGAACTGCGGAGTCGAGTGACATCATGATCACCATCGACCCCGTCGGCGGCGACGCCGTCGACATCTCGCTCGACAGCAGTGTCGAGAAGGCGTTTGGCGATCGCATCCGCGAGGTCATCGCCGAGACCTTGAAGAATCTCGGTGTCACGGGCGTGAAGGTCACGGCCGTCGACAAGGGCGCGCTGGACTGCACCGTCCAGGCCCGCACCATCGCGGCCGTGTACCGCGCTGCGGGCAATGCCGGCGAGTTTGACTGGAAGGAGATCGACGCATGGAACGCCTAAGGAGAACCATGATGTTCATGCCGGGTGCCAACCCGGCGATGCTCCGCGATGCCGGTCTGTACGGCGCCGACTCGCTCATGTTCGACCTCGAGGACGCCGTGTCCATCGCCGAGAAGGACACCGCCCGCGCCCTCGTGCACTTCGCCCTCAAGACCTTCGATTACGGCGACACCGAGACCATCGTCCGCATCAACGACCTCAACACGGTCGGCAAGCTCGATATCGACGCGGTCGTCCGCGCCGGCGTCGACGTGGTCCGTCTGCCCAAGACCGAGACCGCGCAGGACGTCATCGACGCCGACGAGGTCATCACCGAGGTCGAGAAGGCCTGTGGCCGCGAGGTCGGCTCCACCGGCATCTTCGCGGCTATCGAGTCCGCTGAGGGAGTGCTGAACGCGCTCTCCATCGCGAAGGCCTCCCCGCGCGTCCGCGGCATCGCCCTGGGCGCCGAGGACTACGTCACCAACCTCAAGACCCAGCGCGCCTACGGCGACAACATGCAGCTCTACTTCGCTCGCGAGATGATCCTGCACGCCGCCCGCACCGCTGGCGTCGCCGCCGTCGACACCGTGTACTCCGATGTCGACAACATGGACGGCTTCCGCGAGGAGGTCGCCCACATCAAGACCCTCGGTTTCGATGGCAAGTCCGTCATCAACCCGCGTCAGATCCCCGTGGTCAACGAGGTCTACGCGCCCACCGAGAAGGAGATCCAGAAGGCCAAGGAGATCGTCTGGGCCGCCCGCGAGGCCGAAGAGAAGGGCCTCGGCGTCATCTCCGTGCGCGGCAAGATGGTCGACAAGCCGGTCATCATGCGCGCCGAGCGCACCATCATGCTCGCTAAGGCTTCCGGTCTCATCGGGGAGGAGGATCTCTAATGGCTATCAACAAGATCGGTCGGGAGATCCCCGACGCTTTCGCCGAGCAGTTCGGCACCTACGGTTCCGAGTTCGAGAACATCAAGCCCTACCAGGCGGCGGTCCACGCCGTGTGCCCCCGCAAGCCCGGTGAGTCCAAGCTTCTCGATTCCATCCACGACGCCATCGTCAAGACCGGCATCAAGGACGGCATGACCATCTCGTTCCACCATCACTTCCGCGAGGGTGACTACGTGATGAACATGGTGCTCGACGAGATCGCCCGCATGGGCATCAAGGACATCTCCATCGCCCCGAGCTCCATCGCCAACGTGCACGAGCCGCTCATCGACCACATCAAGAACGGCGTCGTGACCCATATCACCTCGTCCGGTCTGCGCGACAAGCTGGGTGCCGCCATCTCTTCCGGCATCATGGACGAGCCCGTCATCATCCGCAGCCACGGCGGCCGCGCCCGCGCCATCGAGCGCGGTGACATCCACATCGATGTCGCCTTCCTGGGCGCCCCCTGCTGCGACGAGTACGGCAACGCCAACGGCTTCGAGGGCCCCTCTGCGTGCGGCTCGCTGGGCTATGCGCTCATGGACGCCAAGTACGCCGACCAGGTCGTGCTCGTGACCGACAACCTGGTGCCCTACATCAACACCAAGATCTCCATCCCGCAGTCCGACGTGGACTACGTGGTGAAGGTCGACGCCATCGGCGACCCCAAGGGCATCGCGAAGGGCGCCACGCGCTTCACGAAGAACCCCAAGGAGCTCATCATCGCCGAGTACGCGGCCAAGGTCATGATGGCCTCGCCGTACTTCAAGCCGGGCTTCTCGTTCCAGACCGGCACCGGCGGCGCCTCGCTCGCCGTCACGCGCTTTTTGCGCGAGGGCATGATCGAGAAGGATGTGAAGGCCTCCTTCGCGCTCGGCGGCATCACCAACTCCATGGTCGAGCTGCTCGATGAGGGTCTCGTGGGCGCCATCACCGACGTTCAGGACTTCGACACGCCCTCCGGCGCGTCGCTGGCCCGCAACGCCAACCATCTTGAGATCAACGCGTCCATGTACGCCTCGCCGCTGTCCAAGGGCGCTATGGTCAACCGCCTCGACATGGTCATCCTGTCGGCGCTCGAGATCGACACCGACTTCAACGTCAACGTCATCACCGGCTCCGACGGCGTCATCCGCGGCGCCTCCGGCGGCCACTGCGATGCCGCTGCCGGCTCCAAGATGGCCATCATCTGCGCGCCGCTCATCCGCGGCCGCATCCCGACCGTCGTGGACAAGGTCACCACGGTCGTCACGCCCGGCTCGAGCATCGACGTGCTCGTGACCGAGGTCGGTATCGCCGTCAACCCGGCCCGCACCGACCTCATCGAGGCCTTCCGCGGCCTCAACGTCCCGCAGTTCACCATCGAGGAGCTGCGCGATCGCGCCTACGCCATCGTCGGCGAGCCGAAGCCCATCGAGTTCGGCGACAAGACCGTCGCCCTCATCGAGTATCGCGACGGCACGCTGATCGACGCGGTGCGCAACTGCTAGTGCCTTCGGCGGCGTGAAGCCGCCGAGCCGAGCCCCCGCCCTCGCGGCGGGCTGGATATCAGAAAGGGGGAGCGTATGCCCGAGAACGTGAACGAGACCGCCAGCGCCGGCGCCACCACCACGCCTGCGCTGAGCGAGGCCGCGCGCCGCGTGTTCTGCGGTCCCGAGGCCGCGCTCCCCGATATGCTCGACGCCCGCGAGCGCCGCGCTGCCTGCCAGCGCCGGCTGCTCGCGGAGGCCGAGGCGGGGGAGTCGCTGCTATCCATCACGCTGTCCATCCCCGGGCCGCACAAGACCTCCGACGTGCTCGAGGCCGTCTTCGACGAGCTCTGCGCGCGCGCCGAGGAGGCGCTCGACGGCGCCCCCGTGCGCGAGTGCACGCGCCTGGGCGGCGTGTCGGGCCCCGAGCTGCTCATGCTCGTGGGTCTCGAGCCGCTCGAGCTCAAGCGCCGGGTATCGGCTGTGGAGGAAACGCACCCGCTGGGGAGGCTGGCAGACCTCGATGTGCTCGGACGAACGGGCGATACGCTATATTCGGTGCAAAGGACCGAGATCGGCCTTCAGCCGCGCAGGTGCCTCATCTGCGACGGCGAGGCCAAGGCGTGTGCCCGTTCGCGCGCGCACACCGTAAGCGACATGCAGGAAAGAATTGCCGAAATCATAAGCCAAGGGGGTTGTATCTAACATGAGCAAGCAGATCAAGTTCACCGAGACCGCGCTGCGCGACGGTCAGCAGAGCCAGATCGCGACCCGCATGCCCATCGAGGACATGCTGCCGATTCTGGAGACGATGGACCAGGCCGGCTATTACTCCATGGAGGTCTGGGGCGGCGCCACGTTCGACTCGTGCCTGCGCTACCTCAACGAGGATCCGTGGGAGCGCCTGCGCACCTTCCGCGCCCACGTCAAGAACACCAAGCTTCAGATGCTGCTGCGCGGCCAGAACCTGCTCGGTTACCGCAACTACGCCGACGATATCGTCGAGAGCATGGTCAAGAAGTCCGTGGAGAACGGCATCGACGTCATCCGCATCTTCGACGCCCTGAACGACGTTCGCAACCTGCAGACCTCCATCCGCGCTGCCAAGGAGGCCGGCGGCGAGGTCCAGGCTGCCATCTGCTACACCACGAGCGACGTGCACACCGTGCCCTACTTCGTGAACCTCGCCAAGGAGATGGCCAAGGCCGGCGCCGACACCATTTGCATCAAGGACATGGCCGGCGTGCTCGAGCCGGGCGTCGCCACCGAGCTCGTGGGCGAGATCAAGGCCGCCGTCGACCTGCCGCTCGAGGTCCACACCCACTGCACCGCGGGCATCGCCGAGATGACGCTGCTGAACTCCGTTGCGGCCGGCGCCGACATCATCGACACCGCCATCTCCGCCTTCGCCGGCGGCACCTCGCAGCCCTGCACCGAGTCCATGGCCATCGCGCTCGAGGGCATGGGCTACACCACGGGCCTCAAGATGGACAAGCTCGAGGAGATCGCCCAGCACTTCGCGCCCGTGCGCACCAAGTTCAAGGAGAACGGCACGCTCAACCCCAAGGTCATGGAGGTCGAGCCCAAGGCCCTGCTGTACAAGGTGCCCGGCGGCATGCTGTCCAACCTCATCTCCAACCTGAAGGACCTCGGCGTGTCCGACAAGTACAACGAGGTTCTGGCTGAGGTTCCGCGCGTCCGCGCCGACCTCGGCTATCCGCCGCTGGTGACCCCGCTGTCCCAGATGGTCGGCTCCCAGGCCATGATGAACGTCGTGACCGGCGAGCGCTACAAGGTCGTCCCGAAGGAGATCAAGGACTACGTCCACGGCCAGTACGGCAAGTCGCCCGCGCCGATCGACCCCGAGGTCCAGAAGCTGATCATCGGCGACGACGAGCCCATCACCTGCCGTCCGGCCGACCTCATCGAGCCCGCGCTGCCGCAGCTGCGCGAGGAGATCGCCCAGTACGCCAAGACGGAGGAGGACGTGCTCGATTACGCCCTGTTCCCCGAGCAGGCGCGCGACTTCCTCGGCCGTCGCGAGGACCCCTTCTACGACGTTCCCGTCCAGGAGGTCGAGGTCTCCATCGAGGCCTAACCGACAAGATGGGGCCAGGTACAAACCTGTCGCTTGCGGGCGGTATCCGGGGCAACCCGGGTGCCGCCCGTTTTTCCGTGTGTGGCGCGTCCCGGAGACCGAGAGAGAAAACGCCCGCCGGCCGCGGGGCCGACGGGCGCGCATGCTCAGACGTATGACAGCTTGGCGTGCGAGCAGGTTGGCGGGTTACTCCTCGCCGAGGAGCGTCTTCTTGATGGACGCAGCGGCGGTCTTGCCGGCGCCCATGGCCAGGATGACGGTTGCGGCACCGGTGACGATGTCGCCGCCGGCCCAGACCTTGGGGTTGCTCGTGCGGCCCTCCTCATCGGTCTCGATGAGGCCCCAGCGGTTGAGCTCGACGTCGGCGCAGAGCTTCGCGAACGGGTTCGCGCGCGTGCCGATAGCGGTGATGGCGACGTCGCAGGGGATGGCGAACTCGGAGTCCTGAACCGGAATCGGGCGACGACGGCCGGAGGCGTCGGGCTCGCCGAGCTCCATGCGCTCAAGCTCGATGGTGGACACGAAGCCGTCCGGGCCGGGCAGGAAGCGCAGCGGGCTGCAGAGCTCGAGGATCTCGACGCCCTCTTCCTTGGCGTGGTGGATCTCGGCGCGGCGCGCGGGCATCTCGGCCTCGGTGCGGCGGTAGGCCAGGGTGACCTTCTCGGCGCCCAGGCGAAGCGCGGTGCGCGCGGCGTCCATGGCCACGTTGCCGCCGCCGAACACGACGACGTTCTTGCCGTGGCGGATAGGCGTGTCGTACTCGGGGAACTCGTAGGCCTTCATGAGATTCGTACGGGTGAGGTACTCGTTGGCGCAGTACACGCCGGGCAGGTTCTCGCCCTTGACGTGCAGGAAGCGCGGCAGGCCGGCGCCGACGGCGAGGTACAGGGCATCGAAGCCCTCCTCGAACAGCTCCTCGGCGTCGAACAGGCGGCCGGCGACCGAGTTGTACTCGAAGTGGACGCCCAGCTCCTCCAGGCCCTTGATCTCGCGCTTGACGATGGCCTTGGGCAGACGGAACTCGGGAATGCCGTAGGTCAGCACGCCGCCGCCGGTGAAGAAGGCCTCGAACACGGTGACGTCGAAGCCCTCGCGCGCGAGCTCGCCGGCGCAGGCGATGCCGGAGGGGCCGGAGCCCACGATGGCGACCTTGTGGCCGTTGGCGGGCTTGCACTCGGGAGCCTCGCCGACCTCGTCGGCCATGTCGCCGAGCATGCGCTCGAGCTGGCCGATGGACACGGGGTCACCCTTCTTGCCGAGGATGCACTTGCCCTCGCACTGGTTCTCCTGCGGGCACACGCGGCCGCAGACGGACGGCAGCAGGTTGTCGGCCTTGATGGTCGAAAGCGCGCCGGCCCAGTCCTCCTCGCGGATCTTCTCGATGAACTGCGGGATGTGGACGCCGACGGGGCAGCCCTCCATGCACAGGGGCTTCTTGCAGTCGAGGCAGCGGTTGGCCTCGGTGATGGCATCGGCCTTGGTGTAACCGGTGTCGACCGGGCGGAAATCGTGCGCGCGCTCAGCGGCCGGCTCCTCGTTGGCGGGAGTGCGGGGCGCGCCGATGTTGGGGCGATACTTTACTTCTGGCATGCGCAATCCTCCTCATAGTGCTTCTTGGAAGCGGCCTCCTCGGCGCGGTAGCTGGCCTGACGATGGGCAAGGTCGTCCCAGTCGACCAGGTCGGCGTTGAAGTCGGGGCCGTCGACGCAGGCGAACATCGTCTCGCCGCCGACCTCCACGCGGCAGCAGCCGCACATGCCGGTGCCGTCGACCATGATAGGGTTCAGGCTCGCGACGATAGGAATCTTGTGCTCGCGGCAGGTGCGCGCGGAGAACTTCATCATCGGCACGGGGCCAACAGCAAAGGCGGAGTCGATCGCGTCGGTCTCGCACAGGCGCGAAAGCGGCAGCGTGACGACGCCCTTCTCGCCCATGGAGCCGTCGTCGGTGGTGACGAAGAGCTCCTCGAGCGGCAGCGCGGCGAACTGCTCAAAGAGGATCAGCAGGTCCTTGGAGCGGGCGCCCATGATGGCGTAGACCTTCTTGCCCTGCTCGCACAGCATGCGGGCGACCGGGTAGGCGATGGCCAAGCCGACGCCGCCGCCGATGACGGCGACGCTGTCGCCCTCGATCTCGGTCGGCTTGCCCAGCGGGCCGGTGATGTCCTGGATCTCGTCGCCCTCTTCGAGCTTGGAGAGGCACTCCGTGGTCTTGCCGACCACCATGAAGATGAACTCAATCCAGCCCTCTTCGGGATTCCAGTTCGCAAACGTGAACGGAACGCGCTCGCCCGTCTCGTCGATGCGCACCATGAGGAACTGGCCGGCGTGAGCCTTCTTGGCCATCCTCGGGGCGTGGACGCGGAACTCGAAGACCTTCTCCGAGAACTGCGTCTTCTTCAGAATCTTGTACATAAATCCCCTCTCTGAACGGTGGAGACGCCGTAGCGACAAGGCGCTTTGGGCATACAGGCTAAGTATACCCTCGCATGTTTGCCTGCAAGCTCCCAACCCGGTCAAAGTGGTCGCATCTGGGGCGTGTGGCGCGCAACGCAAGGGGCCGCCCCGGCGACATGCGCCAGGGCGGCCACTTTCACCAGCTTGAGCTGCGGTTTCTAATGCTTTCCGTTGCCCGAGGCCCCGCCGTTCACGTGATCGCGCGCAAAGATCACGCCGCGCGTGAGCGCAAGCGCGGCCGCCTCCGCCGCGCGGAACGCGGCGTCATCGAACTCTTCGGCCTCCTTGGCGCGCAGCTGCTTCAGGACGAAGTCGGCCACCTGCATGCGTCCCGGAGGCTCGCCGATGCCTACGCGGATGCGCGAGAAATCGCGACTTCCGAGTTTGTCGATAATCGAGCGCAAGCCGTTGTGGCCGGCGTGTCCGCCGCCCACCTTGATGCGCACATCGCCGGCGGGAATGTCGAGCTCGTCGTGGATCACGAGCAGCTCCTCGGCCGAGATCTTGTTCGCCGCGCACAGCTTCGAGATGGGGCCGCCACTCGTGTTCATATACGACTGCGGCTTGACCAGCAGCACCTCGCGCTTGCCGCCCTCGGCATCGGGGTCGTTCACGTTGATCGAGGCCACCTCGGCGCCCGACTGGTTCTTCCAATACGTGACGTTCGCCTGGCGCGCAAGCTCATCGATGGCGCAAAAGCCGGCGTTGTGCCGCGTGCGCGCGTACTCGTCGCCCGGGTTGCCAAGCCCCGCCACCATGCGGATCTTCTTAGGTTGGGCCGCTGCCATAGCAGCCTCCTTTCGCGTCGTTTTCCCGCCCTATGGTGACGAGGGTCAAGGGGAATGTCAATTTTCGCTCGCGAAGGGGTCAGGTGGACAATCTGACTAGATATGTACTTTTTTGCCTACCGCAAGGACGATTTTCTTGCGCGGACTTGCTCCAGCGCTGATGCGAGAAACCTGCTCGCAATCAATATATTAAAAAGAGAGCACATAATATAATGCGCATGAAGCTGCGGCGCGGCATCGGGGGGAAAGAAAGATGCATATCTGGGCAGATTGTCCACCTGCCGCATTGGTGCAGGATTAAAGAACCCCCAACGACCCTAGAAGACGGCGTTTCGCCGGCTTACTATTGCCTACACCGCTTTCAAGCCCACGCCTTTGCGAAGAGCATTCAGAAGATTCTGCTGCCTATTGCGGTATCCGTTGATCCGATATCTAAAGCGTTGGCCTGCGCTGCGGTAAATTGCTCGAGCGATTGCTTCGAGCGCCTCGATGTCGCTCATTTGGGCGCGCGTGATGATCATGACCGTGATGCCCATCCCCTTGAGGCCGTTGTTTCGTTTCGCATCATGCAGGACGGAGGAAGCGTCCTCATGGTCTGAGCCGTTATACTCCAGCACAAATCTGGCTGCAGGTATGAAGGCATCGCACACAGCATAGGGGATTCCAGATGCCATTACGCACGCGTCGTGGTCGAAGTCTATGCGATGGTTCAGCAGCATGCCGCCCTTGGGCAGGCTGCGGCAGGCAAAACCTCCGAGGCCCATTGGAAAGCCAAAGACGCCGTACTGTATGGACTCCATGGGAGACGCGGATCCGGGTGCAGCCAGGGCGACCGCTCTTCGGAACGTGTCGTATCTGCTGCTTTTTGCCCACCGCGTGAGAGCGCGGAGCTCTGCGATGCTTACGGCGGGGTCGCATCGGTAGCGCACCTGATTGACTTCGGGGACTTCGGGTTTATCGGGCTGCGACCCTTGCTTGTCATCCTTCGTGAAATCGGAATCTGGGCTCCACGTCTCGCCGCGCGCAATCGGAAACGTCGCCTCTTCGGGCAGCGTGTATGTCCCCAGGAGCTCCATGACCAACATGAAGGTTTCCTCGAGTGAATGGGTGATGGAATATTGGAGCGCGATATGAGCAGGCGACATGGCATAGATGCCGTGGCCGACGCGCATAATGGCGCCATTTGGCAGCTTACCGGAGTAAACGTGCTGAATAATCCCGGGGTATGAGGACGGTCTTCGGGAATTTGGTGATCCTACCAGTACGTGCAGTAGTTCGGGCTCCGATTCGTCTATGAATCCATGTTTGTCGAAATCGGTAAAGTCGAGCTTTCGCTTGTTGGGGGTGGAGGCGTTCAGCACGCGTCGGGCCTCATCCTGCGAGAGAGGCTCCCACGTCAGACAAGAGTAGATTCTTCGCTCTCGGCGAATGGCGCGTAAGGCGTTTATGTCAGCGATAATAGTATCCATAGATATATAATACATTAAGAAGCAGCTATTTATATCTATGAATTCTAATATAGTAATTAACAAGAAATATAAAGAGAGCTGGATGATCTAACAATGGACGGCATGGAGACTCTTGGCGATGGAGCCGAAACGATTTGTGGACAATCGGCCCAGATATGTACTTTTTTGAAGCTGGCTTTCGAGGCAGAAGACGCTTGAAGCTACCGGACAACGAACAGAGAGCCAAAAACCACCGCCAAAATGAATCTGAGCCGATCGATAAGCGGGAAATCAGCGATGCTACCGCGGCTAGAGCGGCTAGCTGCCACACGAAAAGATACATATCTGGGGAGATTGTCCGCTAAGCGGAACGGACGCCTCTGCTCCACGCATCATGGCAGGGCGGAGGGACAGGCGGGCAATGAAAAGCCACGCGATAAGAAGAAGGGAGGGCGCGGCTTTGCCGCGCCCTCCCTTAACTCATGTAGTGGAATGCCGGATGCATTCAGTTACAGCGCGAAGTCGCCGCCCACGAGCTTGGAGACGGACTGCTCGACGTACACGGCGTTGATGGCGCTCGCGAACTCGTCGGCAACCGTGATGGTCTTGATCTTGCCACCCACCTCGACGGGGATGGAGTCGGTGACGAGGCACGCGACGATCGGCGCGTCGTTCAGTCGCTCGATGGCCGGGCCGGAGAAGATGCCGTGCGTGGCGCACACGTAGATGTCGCCGGCACCGAGCTTCTTGAGCTCACGCACGTTGGCGCACAGGGTGCCAGCGGTATCGATCATGTCGTCGTTGATGATGCAGGTCTTGCCCTCGATGTTGCCGATGATGCCCATGACCTCGGCGGCGTTGTGGCGCGGACGGCCCTTGTGCGCGATGGCGAGGTCGCAACCGAGCATGTCGGACAGCTTCTTAGCGGCCTTGGCGCGGCCCACGTCGGGGGACACGACGACCAGGTTCTCGGTGTCGAAGCCCTTCTCGTTGTAGTAGTCGCCGAACAGCGGCAGGGCGGACAGGTGGTTGACCGGAATGTCGAAGAAGCCCTGGATCTGGCCCTGGTGCAGGTCGAGCGTGATGATGCGGTCGACGCCAGCGCGCTCGAGCAGGTTGGCGACCAGGCGCGCGGTGATGGGCTCGCGCGGAGCGGCCTTGCGGTCCTGGCGCGCGTACGCATAGTGCGTGATGACGGCGGTGATGGTGCGAGCCGAGGCGCGCTTGGCGGCATCGGTGGCCACGAGCAGCTCCATCAGCATGTCGTTGACGTTGGGCCCGGCGATGGACTGGACCAGGAACACGTCAGCGCCGCGGACGGACTCGTCGAAACGGGCGTAGATCTCGCCGTTGGCGAACTTCTCCAAGGCGAGGCCCGAGAGCTCGACGCCCAGGATGTCGGCGATCTTCTGCGCGAGCGGTCGGTTGCACGAGCCCGAATACAGGCGCAGTGACTTGTACATCTGCTGGGTCAATTTTTCGTCCTGTGCTGGCATTTTGCCGATTCTCCTTAGCTCGTGGACTGCCATGCCCTACCCATGGTTACAGCCGGGCGCGCCTGCGCTCGGTGTAGCCCTCGACGATGCGCTGCTCGGTGCGCTCAAGGGCGAGCGCGCCGTCAGGTACATCCTTCGTGATGGTGCCGCCGGCTCCCGTGATGGCGTCGGAGCCGATGTGCACCGGTGCGACCATCATAGTATCGGAGCCGATGAAGGTTCTGTCGCCGATAACGGTCGCATTCTTGTTTTTACCATCGTAATTGCACGTAATGGACCCCGCGCCGATGTTGACGCCTTCACCCATGGTGGTATCGCCGATATAGGACAGGTGAGGAACCTTCGAGCCGCGGCCGATGGTCGACTTCTTGATCTCTACGTGCGTGCCCGCCTTGGAGCCGTCGAGCATATGCGTGCCGGGGCGCAGGTAGGCGCGCGGGCCGCAGTCGACGTCGTTTTCGAGCACGGCGTCGACGGCCACGGTCTCGTCGACCACGCAGCGGTCGCCCACGCGCGTGTCGGTGAGGCGCGTGTTGGGGCCGAGCTGGCAATCCTCGCCCACGACGCAGGCTCCGATCAGATGCGTCTGCGGCCACACGACGGTGTCGCGGCCGACCTGCGCATCCGGGCCGATCCAGGCCTGGGCGGGGTCGATGAACGTAACGCCCTCGGCCATGAGGCGCTCGTTGATGGCGTCGCGCGCAAGCGCGGTGAGCTGCGCGAGCTGGGCGCGGCTGTTCACGCCGAGGCCCTCGCGGTAGTCGTCGCAGTGGTAGATGGTGACGCTCTGGCCGGCATCCTTCAGGATCTCGATCATGTCGGGTAGGTAGTACTCGCCCTGGGCGTTGTCGCAGCCGACCTCGCCGATGTGCGCGGAAAGCTGGGCGCCGTCGAAGGCATAGCAGCCGGCGTTGCACTCCAGCAGGCCGGCGGCCTGCTCGGGCGTGCAGTCCTTCTGCTCCACGATGCGTGCCACGGAGCCGTCCTCGTCGAGCTCGATGCGGCCGTAGCCGAAGGGGTCGGGCGGCGTCATGGTGAGCACGGCGGCGGCATGCGTGCCGTCGCCGACGGTGTCGGCAAAGGTGCGGATGGTCTCGGACTTGATGAGCGGGAGGTCGCCGTTCAGGATGACCATCGAACCGGCGTCGATGCCGGTGGCGTCAAGCGCGCAGCGCACGGCGTGCGCGGTGCCCAGGCGCTCGGTCTGCTCCACGCACTCGACGCGCGCGGCCTCGCTGGCGCCGTAGCGGGCGTCGAGCAGGCTGCGGACCTCGTCCGCGTGGCTGCCGATGACGACGACGATGCGGTTGCAGCCCGCGGCGAGCGCGGCGTCCACCACCCAGCAGATCATCGGCTTTCCCAGAAGTGCATGCGAGACCTTGGCATGATTCGACTTCATGCGCGTGCCCTCGCCAGCTGCCATGATGATGGCGGTGACGTCCATCAGACCCCCTTCGGGTTGGGTTCAAGATGCGCACGGCCCCACGTCAAGGCGATCGGGCCGCACCTATCAAAATGATACCGCAGCCAATGTCCACTTTCAGGACGGAGATGTTTTCGGACATTCTGCCCGGATTGAGGGGCGCGATTGGCCGGCGGACGGCCTGTCCGCCTCTCTGCCCGCCGCCTTCGCTCGCTCCGCCAACCCTTGGCTTTCTCGTGAGATGGCGCGCCGCCGCCGCATGCCGCTTGAATATTAGGGCAGCTAGCGGGTAGGGTATAGAGCGACACACCTTGGTCATCCGGGAGGCGGGCCGCGTCGAAGCACGGCTCGCCTCTTTCTGTACATGCCCACTTGCTGGGCGCCCCGGCCAACCCCGGCCAACACCGGCCAGCCCCTGCCGGCCGACCCGCGCCCGTCCATCCACCCCGGAGGTCCCATGCACGGAGACACCATCCTTCTCATGACATTCGTGCTCGCGCTCGTCGCCGCGTTCGCCGGCGGCATGGTCGCGCGCGCCCTGCGCCTGCCGCCCATCGTGGGCTACCTGCTCGGCGGCCTGGTTGTGGGCCCGTTCACCCCCGGCTTTGCCGGCGACTCTCACGCCATGAACCAGCTCGCCGAGGTTGGTGTCATGTTCATGATGTTCGGCACCGGCCTGCACTTCTCGTTCAAGGACCTGCTCGAGGTCAAGGGCATCGCCGTGCCCGGCGCCATCCTGCAGATCGCCCTCGGCACGGTCGCGGGCTACGCGCTCGCGCTCGCGTTCGGCTGGGAGCCCGCCGCGGGCATCATGCTCGGCCTGTCGGTGAGCATCGCCTCGACGGTCGTCCTCATCAAGAATCTGACCGACGCCGGCCTGTACCAGAGCCGTGGCGGCCGCATCGCCACCGGCTGGCTCATCGTGGAGGACCTCGCAACCGTCGTGATCCTCGTGGTGCTGCCGGTGGTCTTCGGCCCGGGCGAGGTCAGCCCCGCGCAGCTGGCGGGCGAGCTTGCGATTGCCCTGGGCAAGACCGTCGCCTTCGTGGCCATCATGCTCGTGGTCGGCCAGCGCGTGCTCCCGTGGCTGCTCGCCAAGATCGCCCGCTTCTGCCCGCGTGAGCTCTTCCAGCTCGCGGTGGTGGTGACGGCCCTTGGCACGGCGCTCGCCGCGGCGGCCCTCTTTGACCTCTCGTTCGCGCTCGGTGCCTTCCTGGCCGGCGTGGTCGTGGGCACGTCCAAGCTCTCACACCGCGTGGCGGCGGAGGCCATCCCGTTCCAGGACCTGTTCTCCATCATCTTCTTCGCGAGTGTGGGCATGATGGTGAACCCCGCCACGCTCACGGCGCACCTGGGCCAGCTCATCGCGCTCGTCGCCCTCATCATGCTGGGCAAGTGGGTCATCAACATGGTACTCGGCGCGCTGTTCTCAGCGGGCACGCGAACGTCGCTTACCATCGCCGCGGGCCTGTCGCAGATCGGCGAGTTCTCGTTCATCATCGGCCAGACGGGCATGTCGCTCGGCGTCCTTTCGGCCGACCAGTACAGCCTGATCCTCGGCGGCGCCGTGGTGTCCATCGCGCTCAACTCGTTCGTGTTCAAGCTCGTCGACCCGCTGTGCGCCCGCATGGAGCGCACCGGCTGGCTGGCCCGCGTGTACGAGCGCCACACGCGCACCATCGAGCCACCCAAGGAGGGCCTGCGCAACCACGTCGTCGTGGTGGGCTATGGCCACGCCGGTACGTACGTGGCGGAGGTGCTCAAGGACCTCGACGTGCCCTGCCTCGTCGTGGAGCGCGACCTCACCATCGCGGAGGATGCGGAGGCGGCTGGCCTGCCCGTGCTGGTGGGCGATGCTGCCAACTCCGAGATCTTGGCCCATGCGCATCTGGAGCGCGCGCGCGTGCTGGTGATTGCCCTGGCGGCGGAAGGTGCCGCGGAGATAATCGCCCGCGAGGCGCGCGAGATCGCTCCGAACTTGCGCGTCGTGGCCCGCGCCGACTCACAGGACGGCGTCGAGGCGCTCGTGGCGGCAGGTGTGGATGACCTCGTGCGCCCCGAGCTGGAGGGCGGCATCGAGCTCATGCGTCACACGCTGCTCGATCTCGGATACCGTCCGCGTCAGATTCAGGCCTACGCCAACGACCTGCGCGAAAGCGGTTACGCCGCGTTGGGCGACAACGGCCGCGCCGAGCGCCAGCGCGCGTTCGGCCACCTGATGGCATCGCTGTCGGAGCTCGAGCTCCACTGGGTCGAGGTGGGGGAGCGCTGCCCCATGGCGGGCTGCTCGCTGTCGCAGCTGAACCTGCGCGCCCGCACCGGCGCCAACGCCGTTGCCTTGCGCCGCGCTGGCGAGATCGAGGTCTTCCTCGACGCCACGACCGTCTTGCACCCCGGCGACTCCGTGGGCCTCATGGGGACCGCCGAGCAGCTCGAGGCGGCGGAGTACCTGCTCAGGGGATAGCCGAGAAAACCATCCACAACCAACCCAACCAAAAAGGGCGCCGCGCAGGCGCCCTTTTCTACAGCTCGATCTCCAGCGTGACGGGACAGTGGTCCGACCCGAAGATGTCGTTGCGGATGCCCGCCGCGCGCACGCGGTCGGCCACGGTGTCGCTTACCAGGAAGTAGTCGATGCGCCAACCCGCGTTGTTCTTGCGCGCGTTGAAGCGGTAGCTCCACCAGCTGTAGGCGCCCTCCTCGTCCGGGTGCAGGCTGCGGAAGGTGTCGGTGAACCCGGCGTCGAGCAGCTCGGTGAACTTGCCGCGCTCCTCGTCCGAAAAGCCGGCGTTGCCGCGGTTCGACTTGGGGTTCTTGAGGTCGATCTCCTCGTGCGCAACGTTGAAGTCGCCGCAGGTCACCACCGGCTTGTCGGTCTCGTCCTCGAGCCCCTTTAAAAACGCGCGGTACGCGTCGTCCCACGCCATGCGCGTGTCGATGCGCGCGAGCTCGTTTTGCGCGTTGGGCGTGTACACGTCCACGAACCAGAAGCGGTCGAACTCGAGCGCGCACACGCGGCCCTCGGTCACCGCGGCTGCCACCAGGTCGTTGCCAGCGGCATACGCGAGCAGGCTATCGGCGCGGCGCACCGATAGCGGCTCCTCGCGGCTGAAGACGGCCGTGCCCGAATAGCCCTTGCGCTCGGCGTAGCTCCACGTCTGCACGTAGCCGGGCAGCTCGATGGCAACCTGCCCCTCCTGCAGCTTGGTTTCCTGCAGGGCGAGGATATCGGCGTCGAGTTCGGTGGCGATATCGGTAAAGCTCGGCTCCTTCTTGAGCACGGCGCGCAGGCCGTTCACGTTCCACGACGCAAAGCGGTACGTGCGGGCGTCGGCGGGCTGGTCGGTCATGGTTGCTCCTATCTTCAAGTCGGGCGCGGTGGCGCGGCGATGCGCGGGTCGCCCGGACGATCAGTCTGTCCCCATCGTACCCGAACGCGTGGACAATCCGCGCGGCGCTGCAAAGGCCGGCGCGTCTTCGGCATGGAGGCCGCATTCTTTGGGGGATGCCCCCCAAGGCCACGTCATTCGCCGCCCCGCAGCGCGCGTTTGGCCCAAAGAGGGGTTGACGTGCGCGAACGGTTCTTCCCTCGACCCGCCGCCGCTCTATAATAAAAGCTCGCGAGAAGGTGCATTTCGCCGCCGCGCGCAGACGCGGCGGTTCTATAGCTATGGGGAGGTCCCATGTCGGACGATATCCAGCCTACGACCCACTGGTCGAACAGCTGCATGACGATCATCAAGGTGCTCTCGGTGGTGTTTTTGCTGCTGAGCCTGCTGTTTTTGGCCATCGCAGGCGCTAACTTCGCCGTACTGGGCGCGATTTTCTCCGATCCCGAGTGGGAGGGCACGCTGCGCGCCGTCATCTTCGGCGCGGTGGCCTTCGCGCTCGTGTTCGCGCTTTCGCTGCTGGGGCCGTGGGCGACGTCCATGCGCACCGAGCTGCACACCATGATGTTCACCGGCGTCGCCGCCGTGGTGGTCGTCACGATGATCATCGAGGTCGCGTCGGGCTGCTTCGGCGCGTCGAGCGCCGCGTTCGGCATCGGCTACATCAACGGCTTCTGCCTGTTCACGGGCGTCCTCGCGGCCATGAGCTGCGGTTTGGGCGTGTCGTCCATCATGTCGGACCGTAGCCTTGCCGCCAGCAAGGCGCCGACCACCTGGCCGAGCGCTGACGAGCTCGTCGCCGCCGTCGAGGGCGAGGACGCGGCTGAGGGCGCTGACGAGGATGCGCCCGCCGCTGGCGATGCCGCTGCGGATGACGCCGCCGAGAGCGAGCCCGCCGACGAGCCCCTCGACCAGGACCTCGCCGAGAACGCTGAGCCCGATAACGCCGACGCTACCCCCGACGCGGATTCCACCGGCATGCTCGCCATCGACAGCGACATGATTGCCGAAGCCCGCGCCGGCCACGAGCCCGCTTCCGACGCCGCGCCGCTCGATCCTCTGGCCGACCTTGACGAGCCCGAGCTCGAGGACGAGGATGACGATGAGGACGACGTCCCCTTCACGGGCAAGCATCTGAGGGTCACCAAGTAGCGCAGCTGCACGACCTAAAGCGAGCTCGCCGCACGCGGGGCGCCGAGACGAGCGGACGTACACGCGGAAGAAGGCAGGCTATGGCATCCAACCAGGCGATTTCCGACCCCATCCAGGCAGCGCACGAACTCAAGCGCCTGTTCGACGAGCACGACCACGCCGTCTTCTTCGGAGGGGCGGGCGTGTCCACTGCAAGCGGCATTCCCGATTTCCGCAGCGTGGACGGCCTGTACCACCAGCAGTTCGCCTATCCGCCCGAGACCATGCTCTCGCATTCGTTCTACGTGAGCCACCCCGCGGAGTTCTTCGATTTCTACCGCAAGAAGATGATCGCGCTCGGCGCCAAGCCTAACCGCGCGCACACGAAGCTCGCCGAGCTCGAGGCCGCGGGCAGGCTGGACGCCGTCGTCACCCAGAACATCGACGGCCTGCATCAGCTGGCCGGGTCAAAGAAGGTGTGGGAGCTCCACGGGTCGGTCCACCGCAACATCTGCCAGCGCTGCGGGGCCGTGTACGACGCCGAATGGATCTGCGCACGCGGGCACGAGGACGAGCACGGCATTCCGCTGTGCCCTGAATGCGGCGGCCGGATCAAGCCCGATGTCGTGCTCTACGAGGAGTCGCTCGACCAGCGCGTGCTCATGGGCGCCGTGGAGTCCATCGCGAACGCCGACATGCTCGTGATCGGCGGCACGTCGCTCGTCGTGTATCCGGCGGCGGGCCTCACGCAGTACTTCCGCGGCGACACGCTCGTCATCATCAACCGCGACCCGACCCCGCAGGACCATAACGCCGACGTGCTGATTTCCTGCGACATCGCCAAGGCGTTCGACTTCTAAGCGAAGCCCGCGCTGCGCAAGAGCCGCCCAGCAACAACCCAAAGCCAGCCGCATACAGCGGCCCGCCCGCGCCCCCACCTGCCGTTCACCTACCTAACAGGTCTAATTGGGAAAAGGGCAAGCGTTCGCATGTATATATATTGGTGCCGCCGTCGCATAGTGGGGCGCAACGCTCGATTTTCCGAGCGCTCGGATCCACCACGCGAGGACGGAGTCACTATGGCAACTATGACCGAGCGGGAAATCCGCGACGTGCGGACGTACGGCGAAGGGGAGGGCGTGCATGTCCTGGACATGCAGAGTGCGAGCTCCCAGAACCTGATGCTGGCGGGGTACCTCAAGCTGTATCTGGCGCGCTGCCGCGACCAAAGGCGCCTGGACGACAAGACCATCAAGGCGTACCGGTGCGACATCCTGCAGTTTATGGCCTGGCTGGACGAGGGCCGGATGCAGTTCGACCGCGAGGCCATGCGGTGCTACCTGGCCTACCTGAACCACACGTGGGCCGCCAGCACGGTCAGACGCAAGCTGGCAAGTCTGCGGGCTTGGACCAACTGGCTCAAGCGCGAGCGCTTTATATCGGCGAGTCCCTTTGAGGATCTGGAGATCAACGTCCGCATGCCCCTGCTGCTGCCGCGCACCATCGCCCTGCCGGAGCTACGGCGCATCCTGGAGCCCTTGGAGTACGGAGGCAAGAAGCAGCGCAAGGGGGCATGGCAGCGTGACGCCATCGCCCTGCGCGACCAGGCGGTGCTCGAGCTACTGACAGCCACGGGTATCCGCGTGAGCGAGCTGTGCTCGCTGGACATGGAGAGCATCGACTTGGAGACCAAGCAGGTGCGCGTGTTCGGCAAGGGATCCAAGGAACGGATCGTAATCCTGGGGTCCAAGCAGACCCTCACGGTGATGGGGGAGTATATGAACGCGAGGCGCGTGCCCGAGGCCGCATGGTTCCAACCGGGGACCGACGCGCTCTTCTTAAGTAGGAGCAAGCACCGCCTGACGGACCAGGCGGTGCGGAAGATCATTCGCAAGAGGACGAACGAGGTTGGGGTGGAGCTGCACATCACGCCTCATATGTTTAGGCACACCTTTGCGACCACATTGCTGGAGCAGGGCGTGAGCCTGAGGTACATCCAGCAGCTGCTGGGTCACAGTTCGGTTAAGACCACCGAGCGGTATACGCACGTGTCGTTCGCGAGCCTGAGGCAGATCATGGAAGAGCACAACCCGCGCGACGTTATCAGCAACGCGTAAAGCAGAGGTGTACAAAATGCGGAGAGGAGGGGAAACAAAGCGGCAATACAAGGCTGTAGCAGGCCATTATACATAGAAGTGCAGGATTGGAACATCTTGGGTCAAAAAAGCCCACTGGTCTACTAAATGCAGGGTCAGAGGGCGTGTTTGGATAAAACGGCAGGAAAAATGGCGCGAAATTGAGAGGAAATAAGAAAAGGCGCTCGAAAAAAAGGTGGACAAAGAGTAAATCGGTGCTAGACTGGGTTCCACCGGTAGAGCTTAGGCTACTTTCGTGTCTATTCCGAGTCTCGCACTTGGAAAAGGCGGGAAGGTAGGCTAGACTCTATAACTGGCGATTATCTGTTCCTCACGGAAGGAGAAAGACGTATGACAGCTTGCGTCAACAGGAAGCACACCAAGAAGGTGGCCGCCGTCGTGACCGCGTCCCTGGTGGGCGCGC
>NZ_JACJKB010000011.1 GCF_016900375.1 Collinsella tanakaei
TTCTCCCACGCGTCGGCGAAGGCGACCTCGACGGTGACGGCGGAGCCGGGCATCTCGAAGGTCCAGGTGCCGTCCTTCTCGCCGGCCTCGACCTCGACCTCCTTGCCGTCGGCGTCCTTGACGGCGACGCCGGCGACCTTCATGCCCTCGTCGGGCGTCGCGGTGATGGTGACCGTGTCGCCCTTCTTCGCGGAGGTCGGGGCGACCTTCACCGTGCCGCCCTCGGCGTCGGCGACGCTGACCTTGTACTTGGATACGGTCGAGGAGCCACCGCCGGGGTTAACCGGAGTGGAGGGCTTGTCGGAAGAGACGGCGCCGTCCTTCAAATAGACCTGAACACCCTTGAGCAAGTTCTTGTTGATATAGTCGACGATCTTGTCAGTGGCGGGATCAGCGCCAAGCGCGCTCGCAGCGCTGTTTGCAATACCGTCTAGCGTCGCCCGATCGACCCATACGAGCGGGACGTCTGTGGCCAAAGTGCTCACATTCTGAAGAGCAAGCTCCGGCACCGTGGTCACATCCTTGCCCATGGCGAAATCAATTACCGCATACGGCTTTTTGCTGTCCGACGCTTGAGGGTTAAGCTCGCAGCCACTGATGCTCACCTCGGAGCCGTTAACCAGCACGGAAGTCCAGTAGCCTCCGTCAACGGTTACGTTATCCAGCTTGCCACCAACAGTCTTGTAGAACTGAATACCATGCTTTGCGCCAACCGCGCCGACGGTGAGTTTAGAGATGCTTACGTTATCGGCCAGAATCTGAAGGAACGCACCAGTGTCAACATCGCCCTGAAGCTTTATCGCGTACCCGTTGCCATGGATGGTGACCGATCTATCGATTGTCAGCTGACCGTTGAAATTCAAGTTGGCCTTGAGCTCAACCGGCTTGTTTTCCGCAGCGGCAGCGTTAATCGCATCGTCGAAATCCAGATAGCCCGTCTCGCCGACGGTCATGTAGGCCGTACCGTAGCTGCCATCGGCAAACTTGTCGAGCCCGGAATTAGCCGGAAGATCGATGGAGGCCCCATCGCCGGCTTTATTCTGGATGACCTTCCAGCCCTTGGGCGTTTTGAACGTCACCCCCTCAGAAACGGTCACCGAGACCGATTCATCATCTGAAGCTTTCGCGGTGTTCTCAACGCACAATCCGATCTCCGTCGGGCCGGCAAAAGATACGATAGAGCCCTCGGCAAAGGTAAGGGAAGCGCCAGTAGCAGCACCGTTCACGTTACGGCTATCGACGTTCACGCCATACCAGGAGTTCTCGCCCGTAATCACGTCGAGCGCGCCCGCAATCGTGACAGAGGAGCCGCCCACGATGAGAGGGGCTCCAGATTTAGAGGACGTATGGTCGAGCTTGAGGTTCTCCAACGTAACTTTCTTAGAAGCCCAGACGTTGAGCGCATGGTGGTTGCTGACGCCAGTCTCGATGGTGCCGTTCTTGATGGTCACGCCATCCGCGTCGTCAACACTCACGAGCTGCATGGACTGAGTATCGCCCTCGGTGAACTCGAAATCTTTGGCCACAGTGATTGCCTTGTTGTTCAGGTCGAGCGTGACGTAATCATTGGTGATAGCAAGGCGCTTGGTCAAGGCAATATTGTCCTCAAGGGTGACAATTGCCGGGTTATCCGCGGTCCCATGTGCTGCGTCGAGCGCCTCCTGGAGGTCGAGGTAATGATTGGTCCCGACGCTCGCGACAACCTTGCCGTAATCGCCGTTGAGGTCCTGGCCGAGACCGGAGCCCTCAACGTTGACATTAACCCCGGCATCCTCTGCCAGGTCCTCATCCTTCTCGATGACCTTGAAGCCGCTGGGGGCGTCGATCTGAACGCCGCTGGGGACCGTCACCGAAACGCTCCCGCCCGCTGCGGTCTGCTCGACGAACACGCCAACGTCCTTCGCACCAGAGAAACTCACGCTTGAGTTCTGAGCGAAAGTAAGCGAGGCTCCTGCGTCGGCCCCGCTGATGATGCGGCTATCGACGTTGATGCCATACCAGGAGTTCTCGCCCGTAATCACGTCGAGTGTGCCGGTAATGGTGACAGAGGAGCCACCCACGATGAGAGGGGCTCCAGATTTAGAGGACGTATGGTCGAGCTTGAGGTTCTCCAACGTAACTTTCTTAGAAGCCCAGACGTTGAGCGCATGGTAGTTGCTGGCTCCAGTCTTGATAGCGCCGTTCTTGACAGTCACGCCCTCTGCGCTATCGATGCTTACGAGCTGCATGGACTGAGTATTGCCGTCAGTATACGTGAAGTTATCTGCCGCAGTAATTGTGCAGCCGCCCAAGTCGAGCGTAACGTTATTCTTAGTTATAGCAAGGCGAGCATCCAGCTCAATGTCGTGGATTAGTTTGATCGTGTCGCCTTCAGAGCAATCCTGCAACGCACTATTAAGCTCTTCGAGACTACCGACCTCGTGAATCTCGCCAACGGTCTCCGTCTCTCCGGTTTCCTCAGCATTATTCTGCTCCGGCATCGCCTGTCCAGCAGGAGCCTGCTCGACATCCGTCGTCTCGTTTGCCAATGCTACCGCAGGCGCGGCTCCGAACGCCAGCGCCAAACCGAGCCCTGCCGTCGCGGCAAGACGGGCCCCGCCCTCAAACTTAAACTTATTCATAATGTGACCGACCCTTTCGTTCAATTCGCCTCTGTTTCAACTTAAGCGAATAACTCCAGATGGGTTCAGTTTAGGAGCTATCCCCCCCCCCTGTGTCAAGGACTACTCCGTAAGCGTTGAGTAATGAATATACCAATCTGCCTGCGGGAAAGCATGTTGCCAATGGCAATCTCAAAGGTGCAGCAACCCCGCGCGAAGCGGAACAAGACTTATGGTCAGACTTGAAACTCGGCACCAATAGAAGCCCAAAATCAGACCCTCTGAAAGAACGACAGCCGTCGGCGCTTTAATTCATCCAAGTTTTATAGAAAAAAGTTTCCCAGTGGCATTTCAAGTCGCCACTGGGAAACCTCCGTCTGATTTTGGCAGGATGGTGCCGGGTCCAATCTTGTCGCTACGCCGGAACCTCGCCGGTCGCCAGGATCTGCTCGAGGGCGTCCTCGTCCAGCACGGGCACGCCGAGCGATTCGGCCTTCGTGAGCTTGGAGCCCGCCTTGGGACCCGCCACCACATAGCTCGTCTTCTTGGACACCGAACCGGTCACCTTGGCGCCGAGCGCCTTCAGGGCGGCTCCCGCCTCATCGCGCGTGCGGTTCACGAGCGTGCCGGTAAGCACGAAGGTGAGGCCCGCGAGCGGCTGGGCCTCGGCAAGGTCGGCAGACACGCCGGTCGTCTCGGCCGCACGCTCCGCCGCACCCGACAGGTCCTCCTCAAGCGAAAGGCCGGCTGCGCGCAGGCGATCGAGCACCGCCAGGTTCTCCGGCACGGACAGGAACTGCTTCACGCTCTCGGCGATCTTGGGACCGATGCCGTCGATAGCGGCGATATCCTCCTCGTTTGCCGTCACAAGCGCGTCGACGGTCAGGAAGCGCTGGGCGATGAGCTCGCCCACCGACTTGCCCACGTGACGGATGCCGAGCGCGAACAGCACGCGACCGAGCGGCTGGGCCTTGGACTTCGTCAGCTCGTCGACAACCTTCGTTGCGATCGTCATGCCCACGGGAATGGGATCGCCCGCGCGCACGCCGCGGCGCTTGTCGTCCTTCAGGTAGGTGCGGCCCGTGTCGAGCGCCGCCACCTGGTCGACGGTCAGGCTGTAGAAGTCTGCCACATCGTGCAGCAGCCCCGCCTCGATCATCTTGTCGACGAGTTCCTCACCCACACCGTCGACGTCCATGCAGCCACGGCTCACCCAGTGGAGCAGGCGCTCCTTCAGCTGCGCCGGGCAGTCGATGGATACGCAGCGGTAAGCCACCTCGCCGTCCTCATGGACCACGGGGGCACCGCAGGCGGGGCAGGTCTCGGGCATATGCCACTCGACGGCGCCTTCAGGGCGCTTGTCGAGCACCGGACCCACGACCTCGGGGATGACGTCTCCCGCCTTGTGAACGATGATGGTATCGCCCTCGCGCACGTCCTTGCGGTGCACCTCGTCCTCGTTGTGCAGCGTCGCGCGCGCAATGGTTGAGCCCGCCACCGTCACCGGGTCGAACTCGGCCACCGGAGTGAGCACGCCAGTGCGACCCACCTGGATGCGAATCTCGCGCAGCACGGTCGTCTTCTCCTCCGGCGGGAACTTGAACGCGATGGCCCAGCGCGGCGCGCGGGCGGTAAAGCCCAGCTCGTCCTGCTGATCGAAGCTGTCGACCTTCACGACCACGCCGTCGATGTCGTAGTCGAGGTCACCGCGATGCGCCAACGCATCGGCGCAAAACGCGTGCACCTCCGCCGGCGTGGCGCAGCGCGCGACGTTGGGATTCACCGAGAAGCCCGCATCGCGCAGCCAGCTCAGGAACTCGTGCTGCGAGCGCACGTGCAAAGGAGCCGTATCGGCCACGGCGTACAGGAACGTCGCGAGGTCGCGGCGCGCGGTGACCTTGGGGTCCTTCTGGCGCAGGCTGCCCGCCGCGGCGTTGCGCGGGTTGGCAAAGGGATCGCGCCCCTCGGCATCGGCCTCCTCGTTCAGGCGCACGAAGCTGCCTTTGGGCATGTAGACCTCGCCGCGCACCTCGATGGGCATCTCGCGATCGGCCCCCATGTGCGCGAGCGCGGACTCGGAGAGGTGCATGGGCACGTCGCGGATGGTGCGGACGTTCAGGCTCACGTCCTCGCCGGTCGTGCCGTCACCGCGCGTCGCCGCGCGCACGAAGGCGCCGTTCTGGTAGGTGAGCGCCACGCCCAGGCCATCGATTTTGAGCTCACAGGTGTAAACGACGTGCCCCGCGCCGAGCGCCTCCTCGGTGCGATTCAGCCACTCGTCGAGCTCGTCGAGGTTCATAGCGTCGTCCATCGAGTACATGCGCGCCATGTGCGTGACCGGCGCGAACTGCTCGGACACGAAGCCGCCCACACGCTGCGTGTAGGAATCGGGCGTCACAAGGTCCGGATAGGCGGCCTCGATCTGCTGGAGCTCGATCAGGAGCTTGTCGAAGGCGGCATCGGTGATCTCGGGCGCATCGAGCGCGTAGTAGCGGTAGGCGTGGTAGTCGAGCAGGTGACGCAGCTCGGCGGCACGCTCGGCAGCCTGCGCGCGAGCCTCGGCCGTCGGCTTCTCCTCCTGCGCCGGCATATCCAGCGTACCGTCCCCAAAGAGGCTCTGCTGCTCCACGATGGCGTCCCTTCACTCGGATTCGTTCGGTGTATAGGGTACCATCATGCAAGTTTGGGGACAGGTCCCAAACTTGCATGAAAAAGGCGCGCTCCGGATGGAGCGCGCCTTTATTCGTTGCGTGGGCGTTTGTTACTCTTCCGCGTTGCCGTCTGCGGCTGCCGCCTCGGCGGCATCTTCAGCTTCGCAGCGATCACGGTAGTTCCAGCAACCTGCCGCGATACCAACGATGATGGCCGCGGGGATGGCGATGACCGCCAGGAGAATCGGCGGGACGCCGACCATGATGATGGGATCCATACTTCAGCCTCCCTACACGAACAGTCCGCCGGCGATGCCCGCCACGCAGCTGAAGGCCAGGCACACGAGCGAGGCGGTCACGAGCGAGATGGGCAGACCGCGCAGGGCCTCGGGCACCATGCGCATGCTGATGCGCTGGCTCAGCGTGGCAAAGACCACGACAGCCACGAAGGCTCCGAAGCCAGCGCCCACGGCGGTGCCGAGCGCAGCGGCAAACGAGGTGGTCTCGGCCACGGCGGCGTTACCCATCGGGACCGCCAGGACGGCAGCGTTCACCGAAAGCAGCGTGCAGGTCACGAACACGTGCTCGCGGCCGCAGGCGGGCTTGCCGACGCTCCACAGAGCACCGACGGTAAAGATAGCGACCGTGCTCACGAGCACGAAGGCGATCGGCGCCAGATAGCCCGCGCCCCACGGGGCGAGGAAGCCGGCGTAGATCGGCCAGCCGATGAGACCGGAAACAGTCACAGCGGCCCACAGCAGAGCGCCGAAGCGCAGCGCGTCCTGCGGGCGGAACGCCATCAGGAACACAGCGACCATGCCCACAAGCTGGGCGAAAACGATGTTGTTATCGAATGCGGCGGTAAACAGCGCGCTCAGGAACTCCATTAGCGCTCACCCCCCTCGGACGCCTCGCGCGAGATGGCGACGGCGTGCTCGATGGACTGGACGAAGACCGCCACGAGCGCGAGCACGAGCAGCGAGCCCGCGGGCTTGCCGAAGATGGCGATCGGGCTCGCAGCAAGCTCGTTCATGGTGAGACCGAAGATCTCACCGGTCGAGAACATACCGTTCACGAGGCCGATGAACGAAAGCGCAGCGACCGTGCACACGGCGGCGAACAGCGCGGTGCCGACCGAGGACTTCGGAGCCGGACCGGCAGCAAAGCCATCGGAAGCCACAAACGCCATGGCCATGGCGTTCACCGAGGCGAGGGCAACGTAGATGCCCAGGTCCTCGTTGACCACCGGGTCGATAACGCGCACCGCGAAGCCGAGCAGCACGGCGATGGCGGCGCTCACCATGAGCGTCACCGGGATATAGGTGAAGCGGCCGGTGATAGCGCGCAGCGGGCGAGCCAGCACAGCCATGGCGATGATGCTCACCGCGGAGACGACGCCGATGGCAAAGCCGTTCACCAGCGACGTGGCCACGAACAGACCGGGCAGCGACCCGGCGATGACCAGGAACGTGGGCGTGTGGACGAGTGCGCGCATGCGCTCATCCTGCTCACGCTGAATCAGCTCGTTGAGTGCCATGTTAGTTACCTCCCAACTGAGCGTAGGCCTCGAAGGCGATGTTCAGGCAGCCGATGACGGCATTGGAGGTGAAGGTGGCACCCGAGACGCCGTCGACGTGCGTCGCGTCACCGGAACCCTCCTCGGTGGTGAGGGTGCCGGAAGCGGCAAGGCCAGCGAACGTGCCGAAGTAATCCTCGGTCAGGGCGTTGGTGCCGATACCGTCGGTCTCATCCTCCGCGACGATCTGCAGGCCGGCGACCGTGCCATCGGAGTTGATGCCGACCATGAGCTCGACATCGCCGTGATAGCCGGTAGCGGAACAGTCGAAGACCCAGGAGCCGTCGCTCGTCTGGTACACGGAGTTGAGGCCCTCGATGGCGGGAGCGCTCACCTGCGTGAACGAGGAGGCCTCGGGGAACAGCAGCGCGCGCTGCGCGCCGCCCTTGGCCTCGTCGAGGCGAAGATCGGCCTCGGCGAAGGCATCGCGCCCAGCGTAGTTCACGCCGGCAACAACGCCGCTGCACACGATGGCGAAAAGCGCGACGATGACCAGCGAATACCATGCGCCCTGCTTATGGCGCGCAAACCAGGAGTTAGACGAGGGCATTCTTGACACCTCCTGCCGGAAGCGGGCGGGTGTAGCGGTCGATCAGCGGCACGAACATGTTCATGAACAGGATCGAGAAGGCGACACCCTCGGGGGACGAGGCGAAGAAACGCACGAGACCGGTCACAAGACCGCATCCCACGCCGAAGATGATCTTTCCCACAGGCGTCATGGGCGTGGTGGTGTAGTCCGTCGCCATGAAGAACGCGCCCATGGCAAGGCCGCCGGAAAGCAGCTGGTAGACGACATCCTGGCCGGCGAAGGCCGAGATGACCGCCACGACGCCGATGAACGGCAGCGTGGCCCACGCGTCGACCACGCGCACGGCGAGCAGGAAGATGTAGCCGATGAGCAGCGTGATGATGCAGGTCTCGCCCAGCGCGCCGGCGTGGTTGCCCAGCAGCAGGTCGAGGTAGCTATAGGGCATATCGCCCGAAGCGGCCATGGCGAGCGGCGTGGCGCCGGTGATGGCGTCGAGCGGCTTGCCGGCAACGTCCGGATAGGCGGAAAGAGCGCTCGGCAGCGCGACCATCACGAACACGCGGGCGGCGACCGCCGGGTTGAACAGGTTGCAACCGATGCCGCCGAACAGCATCTTCACCACGACGATGGCGAAGGCGGTGCCCAGCACCGCGACCCAGAACGGGCAGTTCGCAGGCAGGGTGAACGCGAAGAGCATGGCGGTAACCACGCAGGACATATCGCCTGCCGTCGACTCGCGGTGCATGGCGATGCAGCACAGGTGCTCGCAGACGAGCGCCGTGGCGATGCACACGAGCACGAGCAGCGGCGCACCCAGGCCGTAGAGCACCGTGGCGGCAATCAGCGTCGGCACGAGCGCCAGGCACACGAGGCCCATGATCTTAAAAGTGGAATCCTTGCCGTGAAAATGCGGCGAAGCTTCGTTGATGAGATTCATAGCGACCGTTACGCCCCCTTCACAGGTTGGGTGAGGCGCTGGACCTCGCTCCGATAGAACGCCTTGCCCTCGCGAATCGACGCGACGATGCGGCGGTGGGCCGGGCAGGTGAAGGCGCAGGAGCCGCACTCCATGCAGTTCATGACGGCGAGCTCATCGAGCGCCACGACGTCATGGTCGCGCGAGGCGGAATCGAGCGCATAGGGCATGAGGCCGAGCGGGCAGACGCGCACGCAGCGACCGCAGCGGATGCAGGGCGTCTCCTCGGGAAGGATCGCCTCGTCGTCCAGGCACAGAATGGCGTTGTTGGCCTTGATGATGGGGCAATCGATGCTCGTGAGCGTACGACCCATCATCGGGCCGCCCATGATGATCTTCTTGGGCTCCTTGGTGAGGCCACCCGCGGCATCGATGATGTCGCGCACGCTCATGCCGATGGGCACGCGGTAGTTGCCGGCGTTGGCGATGCAGTCGCCGCCGAGCGTCAGGGTCTTGGTGACGAGCGGCATGCCGTTGCGGAAGTAGTGCTCGATGCGCGAGGCGGTCGTCACGTTGATCACAAGGCAGCCCACGTCGACCGGCAGGCCGCCGGCGGGAACGTCGCGGCCGGTGGTGGCGTTGATCAGGACCTTCTCGCCACCCGCGGGGTACTTCGTCGGGATGGACATGACCTGGATCTGGTCGCCGAAGCCCTTGTCGGCCACGATCTGCGACAGCTTCTCGATGGCCTCGGGCTTGTTGTCCTCGATGCCGATCACGGCGGCGGGAATCTCCAGCGCGGTCGCGATGCGGTGGACGCCGTCGACCACACGGTCGGCGTGCTCCATCATCTGGCGATAGTCGCTCGTGATGTAGGGCTCGCACTCCATGCCGTTGATGACGAGGAACTCGAACGACTTGCCCTCGGGCGCGCGCATCTTGAACCACGTCGGGAACGCGGCGCCGCCAAGGCCGACAGCTCCCGAAGCGCGCACGCAGTCGAGGAACTCCTCCTTGGTGCTGTACGTGGGCAGCGTGATGCCCGGATCGGTCTCCATCTTGCCGTCGGACTCGATCTCCACGACGGGCGCGGTGGCGCCGGTGGGCAGCAGCTCGGTATCGGTCGACACGACCGTACCGGAGATGCTCGCGTGGATCGGCGCGTACAGACCGGATCCGTCGCCGATCAGCGTGCCGACGTACACATGGTCGCCGGGATTCACGACGGGCTTGCAGGGACCGCCGATGTGCATGTTCAGCGGTATGCGAACACGCTTGGGTGGTGTAATGGACGTGCAGGCATATTCCCGCAGGTCCTTACACTGGGGCGGATGGACTCCACCCCGCGTCTTGTGCAGAGAGAACATTGGGCTCCCCCCTCTTTGTGCCTCTCCCCTTTTTTATTCTGCAGCTAGAATAAAAACACTCCAGCTACACGGTAACGCCATAAGTTTAGACGCTTTTGCGTACCGCGTATACATAAATAGGCAGAAATGCCCCCGCGGGGGTAGGTTTGAGCACCACAGAGCTATATGGGGTGAGCCGGATGAGCGGCTAGTCCTCGACGGTTACCTGCCGATAGGTGATACCGCAGCGATCGAGGATGCTCTTGGAGATGAGGTTGTCCTCGGTTCCGTCGTACTTGTCGGAAAGGTACACGACCTCGCCGATACCCGCCTGGACGAGGGTCTTGGCGCACTCGTGGCACGGGAACAGCGTGACGTAGACCGTGGCGCCGCCCATATCCTTCAGCGAGCCGCGGTAGTTCAGAATGGCGTTCGCCTCGGCGTGGATCACATAGCTGTGCTTGTCGTGCAGCGGGTCCTCCGTGGTGTCCCACGGGAACTCGTCGTCGTTCAGCAGCGAGGGCGTGCCGTTGTATCCCACGGAGAGGATGCGGTGGTTCGTGTCGGCGATGCATGCCCCGACCTGCGTGTTCGGGTCCTTGCTGCGCATGCTCGCGGCGATGGCCACGCGCATGAAGAACTCGTCCCAGCTGATGACATCGGTGCGCTTACCGGGCATGATCCGCTCCCCTCGTCGTGCATTTGCCGCTATTCTACCTTGTCCGCAGGTAGAGGGCCATAGGCTGGACAAGGTGTCCGAACGCATCACTTTCATTAAGTTGCATATGTTGCAGTATGCGTATTATTACTTGTAGATATAATAACCATGTCAGCGAAGTCCGTGCGCGGGCGGCGCCCCAACTCAAGGAGGCGATCGCCTATGGACATGATCCTGAATCTTCTTAAGGCCCTCGCGGCAATCGCGAGTACCGTCAAGACAGCTCTTGAGCTGTACGACCGCTGGAGGAAGAGAACGCGCAAACCGGATGACGCGGAGTAGATGAAAAGAGCCCAGCTGCAACTGGGCTCTTCGAACTATTACCCGCGCCGCCCGCACCCCTGTTAACCGCAGGCGGGCTTCGCTGGCCACTACAGTATACCCCATGTTCCAGCGGCGATGCGCTGCGACTACCGGCTCAACTTGAGCGCAACCGACGACGCCCCAACGACCTAGCGGAAATATGAAGCCCGTTTTCAGCGAATCCTTCCCCGACCCTTCTCGAATTGCGCCAAACCGGCGCATATTCCTCCAGATAATGCCTGTTCAGCTTTGCGCTCGATGCATACTTTCGAGTGCTTCATCATCCGTCAATTTGGGATTCGCAGAAAACGGGCTTCATAAGTAGGCAAAACTTCATTTTGATGAATAGAAGCTGGAGTCAGGCGAGCTTCTCGACACTTTTCCACCCCATCTGCACCAGCCCCTGTTCGCCCCAACCGGATGTCGCCCGGGCCTCGCGCGCAGCAAAAAGCGGGAGCGGCATCGCTGCCGCTCCCGCTTCGTATTCAAAGGGCGCTTGCGCCTATCGCTCAGTCCTTAGCGCGAACCCTGACCGTTGAGCAGCTCGTCGAGCAGCTCGCGCAGCTGGTCCTCGCTCATGCCGTCCAGGCCGTTCTGGTCGTTCGAGTTGTCCTGCTGCTCCTGCAGCGCCTCGTCGGAACCGAGCGTGACCTCGATATCCATCTTGTCGTTGCCGCGCATGACCGTCAGCGTGACCTTCTCGCCCACATCGTAGCTGCGCAGCGCGATGATCAGGCCGTCGGCAGAGGTGACCTCGTCGCCATTGGCCGCGATGACGATGTCGCCCGCCTGGATACCCGCCTCGGCAGCCGGGCCGCCCTCGGTGACCTCGTTGATATAGGCGCCGTAATCGACCGCAAGGTTGTTCTGGCGCGCGTTGAGCGCATTCACCGTGGTAAGGGTGGCGCCCAGGTACGGGTGGACCGGGGTCTTGCCGGCGATGATCTGGTCGGCGATGTTCTTGGCGTAGTTCACCGGGATGGCAAAGCCGACGCCCGAGCTGGAGCCGGAATAGCTCTCGATGATCGAGTTGATGCCCACGAGCTCACCGTTGTCGTTCACGAGCGCGCCACCGGAGTTACCGGGGTTGATGGCGGCGTCGGTCTGAATCATGTTGGCGTAGATGGTCGTGCCGTTGGAGGACTCCATGGCGGTCGAGCGGTACAGGGCGCTCACGATTCCGGTCGACACGGACTGCTCGTTACCGAAGGGGCTGCCGATGGCCATGACCCACTCGCCCACGCTCAGCTCATCGGAGTTACCGATCTCGATCGGCGTCAGCGCGGAGGGGTCTGCGCCGATCAGGCGGATGACCGCCAGGTCGCTCGACTCATCGGAACCCACGATCTCGGCCTCGTAGTTCGTGCCGTCGTTCATGGTGACGGCGATGCCCGTCGCACCCTCGACGACATGGTAGTTGGTAAGGATGTGCCCCTCGGTATCGAGCACGACGCCCGAGCCGATGCTGCCCGAGGAACCGGATCCGCCCATCATCATGCCGGAGGTATCCTGGATCTCGGTCGTGATGGAAACCACCGACGGAAGCGCCTTGGCGGAAACGACCTCGGGAAGCGTGGTGTCCTCGGCGTCGATCTGGATGGATTGCGTCGAACCCGGCGTGTTCGCTGTGACGCTGGCACCTCGCTCGATGTTGAGCGCGCCGGTCATCACCAGCGCGATCACGAGCACCGCACCGACCGCCAGACCGGCAAGCGAGCTCACGAACACGGGGAACTTCTTGGTCTTCGTCTTCACGACCGTCCGGCTCATCATGTCAGATGCGGGCGCCGCGCCCGCGGAAGACGCCGCATGGGCGCCCGTTCCGGAAACGGACCCGGGCATCTGCGTCGTCTGACCCACTGTCGTCTCCTGGGGCTGCGCAGGTGTCGGCTCGACCTGCACGCGCGGTTGCGTACCCGGAGAATCATTCAGGCCCTCAGGGCGCTGCGGCATATTATCGCTCATATCGACTCGTCCTTTCGAAACGTTACGAACTTCTTGGCCTTGTCCGGCTGAAAACGTTGTACCCCAATAAAGCGCCAACGGCCAGCTGCTATACAACAGGTTAAGCGAATCGTAAGGCGGCCGTCACGAATGCCGTTGAACCCCCGGCGGCACTCGATCGGGCGCACATGAAAACGGGGCCCGTAAGGACCCCGTCGAATGCATGTCGGCGTCGGCGCGCTATCCCTTGAACAGGTAGCCCACGCCGCGCACCGTGGTGATATGCGCCGCGATTTGCGGACCCACCTTGGAGCGAATGCGACGGATGTGCACGTCGACCGTACGGGTGCCGCCGCAGTACTCGAAGCCCCACACGCGATGCAGCAGCACCTCGCGGCTGTACGCGCGGTTGGGGTGCATCGCCAAGAACGAGAGCAGCGAGTACTCCATGAGCGTGAGGTCGACCGGCTTGTCGTCCAGATACACCTGGTAGGTGGCAAGGTTGATGGTCATGTTGTCGATGCGCAGGACGTCGTCGACCGAGAAGGCCTCCTCCTCGCCGAGCAGCCTGCGCACGCGGACCTCGAGCTCCGTCTCGCTCGCGCCGGAGCAGATGAAGTCGGAGCGGGAGCGCACGGGCATGTGCAGACTCGCCAGCACGTCGTCGTCCACCAGCACGAGCATGGGGATGTTGCCGCGGTCGTCGAGCCACTTGGCGATCTGCTCGATGCGGTCGTTGCGGATGCCGTCGGCGTCGAGGATCAACAGGTCGAAATCTCGGGCCGCAGTCGGCGAGTCAGGCGTGGCGGCGCTGACCTCGATGCCGAGCGATGCGGACAGCGACTGGGCGAACTCGTAATACCGAGTCGTCCTCGCCATGAACAGGGCGTTTTTCTCCGACATGCCACCCTCCTCTCGTTGGGGTAATCATACCAGCCGGATACGTGCCACGTCGGGAACGCGGCACATCACCATATTAAAGCGACGCAGCTACAGCGCCCTATCAGGTGCGCTGCAAGGCATCGCCTCCTAGGAGTTCGCGAGATACTGCTCGATCTCCCAGGCGGATACGGTCGAGGCGTACTTGCGCCACTCGCTGCGCTTCTTGCGCAAAAAGAAGCTGTGGATGTGCTCGCCGAGCGCGTCCTTCATGAATTCGGAGTCCTCGAACACGTCGAGCGCCTCGTCGAGGCTGCGCGGCAGCGGCGGGTAACCCAGGCGCGTGAGCTCGCGACCGGACAGGTCCGTATCGGTGAACTCCGTCTCGGGCGGCAGCTCCAGCCCGCGCTTGATGCCGTCGAGGCCGGCGGCGAGCGTCACGGCGTTCACGAGGTAGGGGTTGGCCATCGGGTCGGGGCTGCGCAGCTCGATGCGCGTCGAGAGCTGCTTGCCCGGCTTGTAGATGGGAATGCGGATCATGGCGGCGCGGTTGCGCAGGCCCCAGGTGGCGTGCGTCGGCGCGGTGTTGCCGCGCGCGGGCGCCAAGCGCTTGTACGAGTTCACCGTGGGGTTCGTGATTGCCGTCAGCTCCGCAGCATGCGCCAGGATGCCCGCCATGTAGCTCTTCGCGATCGGCGAGAGATGGTAGACCGGGTCGTCCTCGCCCCAGAACACGTTGTTTCCCTTGTAGTCGAACAACGACTGATGGAGAAACATCGCCGAGGAGGCCTCACCGGTGATGGGCTTGGGCATGAACGACGCGTGCATGCCCAGCTGGAAGGCCTCGAGCCGGATGATGTGCTTGGCCGTCATGATGGCGTCCGACATGGTGAGCGCCTCGGCATGGCGCAGCGAGATGCCGTGCTGCGAGCGTCCGGACGAATGGAACGTGTACTCCACCGGCACGCTCATCTTCTCAAGCGTGAGCACGGTGTTGCGGCGCACGTCGCGTGCCGAATCGGAGGGCAGCAGGTCGAAGTAACCGACGTTGTCGAGCGGCTCGGGCGTGTTCTCGTCGGGGAAGTAGTAGAACTCCAGCTCGGCGCCCACGTTCATAAGGTAGCCGTCCTCCTCGGCGCGGCGGAACATGCGGCGCAGGCAGTTGCGCGGATCGCCCTCGAAGGGCTTGCGGTCGGGCGTGCACACGTCGCAGAAGATGCGCGCAACGCCGTCGCTCGAGGGACGCCACGGCAGGACCTGGAACGTCGAGGGATCCGGGAAGGCGAGCATATCGGCCTCCTCCGGCGCGGTGAAGCCGTCGATGGCCGAGCCATCGAAGCCGATGCCCTCGTCGAAAGCGGCCTCGAGGTCCTCCGGGCTGATCGCCAGGCTCTTCAGGCGCCCGAGCACGTCGACGAACCACAGACGCACGAAGCGGATGTCGCGCTCCTCGACGGTGCGAAGGACGAAATCGATGTTCTTCTGCTTATCCATAGGGACACCTTTCCGAACCGCATGGAACAGTCAGCTTGAATTCAAGCGCCCATTTTCACATATATATGTTTCGACGGGATTTCCCATCGCGCGCACATAAGGCGGCGGTGCCGGCAGTCGATTTTGCAGAATCGGTCACACCTTGGACCTCATGGGATCGGTCGAGGCACGATGGCGAATCGACCCCGAGAGCTCCCGGCGCAGCGGGGCGGCGGCGCCATCGACCGCAACGTCGGCGGACAGCCGGTCGACCACCCGATCGAGCACCGCTTGGGCGATGGCCTCCGTATCCTGCGCCGCCGTCGTGACACCACCGTAGACTGCGCGGTTCCAAAGGTAGTCGTCGAATGTCGCCAAGCGCAGGCGGTCGCGCAGGCCCGAAGCATCCTCCTCGAGCGCCGCCACCAGATGCAGGAACACCAGGCCGTTGACGGCGATGATGCCCACAGGATCGGTACCGGCCGGCACGAACGCCGCCAAGTCGGCGGCCGCACGGGCAGCGTCATCGGAGAGCGTCGCGACCGCGCCTGTCATGCCGCGAGCAGCAAGACCACGCGTGAACGACTCGGCACGCGCACGACGGACGGAGCTCGTATCGGCGTCCTCGGTGAGAAGGCCGCACCAGGTGCAGCCGCTACGACGCACCTCATCCAGCAGCCCGCCCATGAGCTCCTCGTTGTTGGAGGTCACGAGGTCGAGCCCGGCCGAAGCGGTATCGCGGTCGAGCAGGACGACCGGCACGCGCGCCGCGGCGCGCTCGACCTCCTCGTCTGCTCCCCCGCACGTGTTGACGATGAGCGCCTCGGCCCCCATGTCGATCAGGCGGTCGATGGCCTCGCATTCGCGCTCCGGATCGTTGCCCGAAAACGACGCCATGATCGAGTAGCCGCGTGCGGCGGCCCCCCGCGCGAGGGCGTCGAGCACCGTGGACGAGTACGGGTTCTCGCTGTCCGCCAAGATCACGCCGATGAGGTGGGAGTTGTCCAGGCGCAGGCTGCGCGCGGCGCTGCGCGGCCGGTAGCCGGTGCGCTCGATGACCTCGGCGATGCGGGCGCGTGTGGCCTCGGTCATCTGCCCGGGCTTGTTATTCAGATAGCGCGAGACGGTCGCGGGGCTGACGCCCGCCTGATCGGCGATATCGCGAATGCGCATACGTGCCATAGATCTACCTTTCACCGGCAAAAAGTGAACGTTCGCCCGAATTCGCAAAAAGTCGGATTCGCTTCGTTGCAAACCACTATACTACAGCCTTGTTCGAAATCGATTTCGTAAATCGATTTCGTACCGGTAACGGCACGTGCGCGGTGGAGGTTTTTGCTCCTTTCCTCCTCCGCCGCCAGCGGCTCCAAGGAGGAATGAGAATGACGGGCAACGAGCTTGTGCTCACGTTCGGGGAGATCATGATGCGCCTCTCCCCCAAGGACCATCTGCGCATCGAGCAGGCTGCCGACATGGCACGGTTGATATCGCGCTTGCAGCCGAAGTGCAGCTGCATCGCCCAGTCCAGGCGGACGTACTCGCTCGCAACGAACTGCATGAATGCCGTCTTGTAAGCAAGCACCTCGTGCTCACTCAGCGCCTCGCCTGCCATGGCCTTGGAGAAGATGGCGTCGATCTCCTCCGCAGTAGCCGGAACGTACATGACATAGTCGAGGGCATGGTCAGACGCAACGCAACCGAGCTCGTTCGCGACATCATAACGCTTCGAAATCGCTGCCTTGAGGTCCTCATAGTTGTTGATCTCAATACCGGAAACCTCGGAAAGTCGCTTCATGTAGCCGACGAACTCCTGACCGCGCTCGATGCGAAGAGCCGCATCCGGGCGCATGGCAGGAACCACCTTGACATCAAAGGAATCATCGGCGGCGATCTTCTTATGCCACTCGAAGGAGTCAGCAGGGTCGTCAGTGGTGCAAATCATGCGAACATTAGACCGCTTGATTAACTCGCGGCAGGTGAAACCATCCTGAGCAAGCTTCTCATTCGCAAGATCCCAAACCTCCTGCGCGGTATCAGCATTAAGCACCCCTTCGTAACCGAAGAAACGCTTGAGCTCCAGATGGCTCCACTCGAAGACGGGGTTGCCCATGCAACGGCCGAGGGTTTCAGCCCACTTCTGGAACTTCTCGCGCGCCGGAGCGTCGCCGGTGATGTAACGCTCATCCACACCATTGGCGCGCATGAAGCGCCACTTGTAGTGGTCGCCGCCGAGCCAGACTTCGGTAATATTGGCGAAACGTTTATTCTCAAAGATCTCTTTTGGAGAAATAGGGCAGTGGTAATCAACGATTGGCATGTCCTTTGCGTAGCTGTGGAAAAGCCTCTCTCCCGTCTCCGTGCTCAGCAGAAAGTCCTTTTTATCCATGAAGTTTTTCATTGTTTGCCTCTCCTTGGTTATTCCGTCGGTACCTGCAGCGCGCTGTTTCCCTAATTGGGTGAACGATTACCTATATTACTGTCTTTTAGGTAATTAGGTTAACGTTCACCTATTAGTCCCGTCAGCGGCTTCTACCCGCCCGCGAACGGCATACATTAGTCCGGAATGGCCGTCTGCATGAAAGTTTGGGGGCAGGTCCCAAACTTTCATGCAGACGGGGCACCGCGATCATTTCGCAAACACCCCGCCTGTCGGCATATTTCTTTGTGCAGTGGCGTTACGCCTCGAGCGTTCCCGCTTCCCTGCAGTAATGGTCCAGGTTGCTGCGGAACACGAGCTCAACCGGGAAAACCTCCACGTCAGCGGCAGGGGCCGTTCCCCACAGCAGGTGCTGCGCCAGCGCCTCGACCGCGCGGTACGCAAGTCCTGTCGGGTCCTTGTACACCACGTTGGTGAAGATGCCGCGACGCAGCGCCAGCACACTTTCGGGGAACAGATCGCTGCCTATCGCCGCAACGCGTCCCGTGCACCCCGCCTCCACCAGGGCATCGCCCAAAACTTCGCTACCAGCAGCGAACACGCTGCACGCCACATGGGGAACGTCGGAGCGCAGCCGCTCGACGAGCTTCGCGCGCAGAGCATCGACCTGGGCATGGGCGCCGGTGAAGTCCTCGACCTCAGCGGAGGGAAGGTGCTCGAGGATGTACTCGTGGAATGCCCGGGCAACCAGATAGTGCGAGTCGACGTATGGATCGCCCGACAGCAGAAGCACGTGCGCACTGTCCGTGCGGCTGCGCACGAGGTTGCATGTCTGCTCGGCCATAAGGTGCCCCGCCGCCTCATAGTCGGCAACAACAGAGCCAAATCGGCCCGTGTCGGCACCGCTGCCGTTCAGCAGCTCGATGACGATGCCTGCCTCGGTTAGCGCCCGTAGCGCATGGGTCTCCGCAGCGTTTGTCGGAGCCAGGGCAACCAGCCCGTCAACCCGCTCGCCATCGTTCACGCGGACGAGGACATCTTCCAAACAGGGCAGCTGAGACCCCATCGGGTACTCGATGCACTCGAAACGCATACCCGTATCGCGCGCCTCCTCCATGAAGCGGCGGCAGCCCTCCCATGCATACGAGTAGTAGTAACGGCCCGAACCGCTCGACGACGGCAGGCAGATGAGCACGTTGGCATCCTTGCGGCGAAGGCTCGACGCGCTCTCGTTGCGGCGATACCCGTTCTGCTCGGCGAACGCCAAGATCTTGGCGCGCGTCTTCTCGCTCACACCAGACTTGCCGGTAATTGCCTTGTGGACGGTATTGATCGACACCCCAAGCGCCGTGGCAATGTCCTTCATCGTCACGCGGCCGTGCTCGAGCTGAGTCGCCGCCTCGCCCCTCTCCCCTGTCACCGTCTTCGCCATATCGTGCCAACCTTTGCGGATTGTTCGTCTTCCATGGAGACCATGATACTCGTCCGTCTTGGCAAGTTGAACGTTTCCTTAGGCCAACGGCAGCGCGGCGCAACCAAAAGGGGGCAGGTTATTGTTGGTTGCGGGGCGACGCGCTGCAAAAAGTCGGAGCTTTGGGCGGATTTTTAACCCCGGATCTGTATCGGCACCTTTTTGACCTGCACAAATGGCTAGGTAAAAAAGGCGCTTGTCTCGACTCGGTCCGAAAAAACTACCCAAAGTCCCGACTTTTTGCGGTGTGGCTGAAATAACCAAAAGGAGGCGGGTCGCTTTTGCTTATTTGACTCCGCGACTCAGGTCTTCGACCACTTTATCGACGCCCTTGCAGGCAGGACAGCTCTTCTTCTGAGCGCTGGAGCAATGGCCGCCGCAGGCCCCGCCCTGCGCGCAGTCGGCACAGCTCCCCTTGCGCTTGATGCGGATGCATACCGCCACAAACGCCACAGCGATCACAGCCAGGATAACGATATCGATAAGGGACATGGGTCCTCCCTAAAGTTTGCCTAGCGCAACTTTACCGCAATCGCGCAGCACCCGCCAGCCTTTCGCGTAAGTCTCCAAATTGTGTACGTGAGTTTGGTCCGCTTAGAGGCTTCCAAATGGACCAAACCCACGGACACAATTATCGTAGCGAAAAGCGCCGCTCGCGAGCGGATGGCTCGCGGGCGGCGCATCAGAGGGGCAGACTTGCAGCCGGAACGATTACGCGACGGCGCCTGCGGTGGCAGAGGACGGCTCGCGGTCGTCGTCCCATGCCCACTTGGGCATCGGGCGCACCAGCTGGAAGACGATAGCTGCGGCAAGCACGATGGCAACGACGGTCCACACGCTGAAGACGCCGGTCGCCAGCAGGTAGAACTGGTTGATCATGAGGCCCACGACCCACGCGAAGGCGCACTCGTAGCCGATGGCGATCGCGCTCCACTTGCCGGAGTTCATCTGAGCGCGGATGGTGCCCATAGCGGCAAAGCAGGGGGCGCACAGCAGGTTGAACGCACCGAACGCGGCGATGGCGCCCATGGTCGGGAACATGCCGGCAAAGGCCGTCCAAAGGTTCGGGTCGGTCTCGGTGCCGTCGGCGATGTGCAAAAGCGAGCTCGCCGTGGCCACGACGTTCTCCTTGGCAACAAGGCCGGTGATGGACATGGCGGTCGCCTGCCAGCTGTCGAAACCGAGCGGGGCGAAGATGAAGGCGATGGCGCCGCCGACCATGGCGAGCACGGAGTAGTCGGTGAACTCCTCCAAGCCGCCGGTGATCTCGGGCAGGAAGCCGAACGCGCCCTCGTACACGCCGAAGTTCGTGAGGAACCACACCACGATGGTGGACGCGAAGATGATTGTGAAGGCCTTCTTGACATAAGCGGACACGCGCTCCCAGATGTGCAGCCACCACGAGCGGATGGACGGGAAGTGGTAGCTCGGCAGCTCCATGACGAACGGGGTCGGGCGGCCAGCGAAGAGCTTGGTCTTCTTGAGCATGATGCCCGAGGCGATAACCGCGATGACGCCCAGGAAGTAGAACAGCGGCGCGATCCATGCGGCCTCGGCATCGCCCACCATGGCGCCCATGAGCAGAGCGATGATGGGCAGCTTGGCGCCGCAGGGGATGAACGTCGTGGTCATGACCGTCATGCGGCGGTCCTTCTCGTTCTCGATGGTCTTGGTGGCGAGCACGCCGGGCACGCCGCAGCCCGTGGAGACGAGCATGGGGATGAAGCTCTTGCCAGACAGGCCGAAGCGGCGGAACACGCGGTCCATCACGAAGGCGACGCGCGCCATGTAGCCGCAGTCCTCAAGGAAGGAGAGGAGCACGAACAGCACGAACATCTGCGGAATGAAGCCGAGCACGGCGCCCACGCCGGCAACGATGCCGTCGAGCACGAGGCTCTGGACGAGGTCGCTCGCGCCGGCCGCCACGAGCCAGCCCTCGATGGCGCCCGGGATGGACGGGAACGCCATGCCGAACAGCTCGAAGCCCTCGCCGAAGAGGTTGTCGTTCACCCAGTCGGTGCCGGCGGTGCCGAAGGCGTTCGCACCGGTGGCGATGGCGTAGACGGCCCACATGATGAGGATGAAGATCGGCAGGCCGAGGATGCGGTTCGTCACGATGCGGTCGATCTTCTCGGAGGTGCTCATGCGCTCCGGGGCCTTCTTGAGGCAGCCATCGATCATGTGCGCGATCACGGCGTAGCGCTCGCCGGTGATGATGGACTCGGCATCGTCGTCGCAATCGGCCTCGCATGCGGCGATGAGCTCCTCGACCTTCGCGGCGTTGTCCTTCGTGAGGTTGATGAGGCGCGCGGCGTCCTCGTCGCGCTCGAAGAGCTTGACTGCGTAGTAGCGGCGTTTATCGGCCGAAACGGACGCGGGAAGCAGATCCTCGATCTTGCTGAGCACATCCTCGATGGCCGAATCGAAGGTATGGCGCGGCACCTTGCCCTTCGTGGCAGCCGCGCGCTTGGCCTCGGCGATGAGCTCGTCTACGCCCGTGTTGCGCAGCGCCGAGATCATCACGACGGGGCAGCCGAGGCTCTTGGAGAGCGCCGCGGTATCGATCTTGTCGCCGCTCTTCTCCACGAGGTCAGCCATGTTAAGCGCCGCCACGACGGGAAGACCGGTCTCCACGACCTGGAGCGCCAGGTACAGGTTGCGCTCGAGGTTCGTCGCGTCGATGACCTGGATCACGACGTCGGGCTCGCCGCTCATGAGGTAATCGCGCGAGACGCGCTCCTCGGGGCTGTAGGGAGAAAGCGAATAGATGCCGGGGAGGTCGGTGATGCGCACGCTCTTGTCGCGCGTCAGCGTGGCCTCCTTCTTCTCGACGGTAACGCCGGGCCAGTTGCCAACATAGCCGTTCTGGCCGGTAATCAGGTTGAAAAGCGTGGTCTTGCCGCAGTTGGGGTTTCCCGCCAGCGCGACATGAAGCTGTGAAGCCGCCATGCGTTCCTTCTTCCAATAGGCTTTGAAACTTCTTAAAAGTTGCCGAGTCAGTCATCCGTGTCCCCTTGGAGGACGGGGCGCAGGGAGGATACGGAGGGATACGCGCCGAGTCGAGGCAACGCCCGCAAAGACGACGATTTCCCGAAACGCCTCGCCCTCCAAGAGGGCACAATAGTTAGAAATAACTAACTCTACCTGCAAAATGATTCGCGAGGGCAGCTCTTAGCGCACCTCGACGATGGCCGCCTCCTCCTTGCGGATGGAGAGCTCGTAGCCGCGAACGGTGATCTGGATCGGGTCGCCCAGCGGTGCGACCTTCACGACCTTGAAATCCGTGCCCTTGATGAGGCCGAGGTCCATCAGATGCCGGCGGAGTGCGCCCGCACCGTGCAGCTTGACGATGGTGGAGCTATCCCCCACCGCAACGTCTCCCAGTGTCTTCATGTCCTTCCCCCTTTCTGTGTATGCCGACGGATCGTGGGCGGCGCGAGGCGCGCCCGGCGAGCCGTGCTAAGCCGTCATGACGCGCTGCGCCACCTTGGCATCCAAGCCGAAGCGAGCGCCCTTGACCATCACGATGATGTTCGAGGAACTCGATGAGACCACGTGCACCTCGGATCCGTCGACAAAGCCGATATTCGCCAAATGGCGCTTGAGGTTCTCGTCGCCGCGCACGCGCGTGACCGTCACCGTCTCGCCCGCCTTGCGCAGGGAAAGCGGCATCGCTGGAACCCGAGGTCCTGCATTCATCTCGTTCGCGTCCTCCCGTCAGTGATAGTCGACCATAGGCGGAGCGTCTGCAGCAAAAGTTAGCCTCGTCTATGTTTCATACGGTAAACTATCACACAGCGCGCACTTTGTGAAGGGCATCCGGCAAAAAGTTAACCCTTTGCAATTTGCAAATCTACGGTCCTCGTTTACCGGCTTGTCGTAGTCGATCACGATGTAGAAGGTGTTGCCGCCGCTGGTCTGGACCGTGATAAACTGCTTGTTGGTGTGCTTGTCATAGAGCAGGTCGCGGGTCACAAGATTGTCTTCCTGGTCAAAGCCCTCGCCCGGTTCCACCGTGGGCTCCGGCTCGGGGGTGGACTCCGGCTCGGGCGTGGTGGTTTCCTCGGTCATGGTGGGGTCGCCGTAGTCTGCGCCCTCGCCGCCGTCGGCATAGGCAGAGGCATAGGCCGGGATCACAAAGCCGCAAAGCAAAAAGACGGCGCAAAGCGCCGCCGCCATTCTGTGAAATTGTTTCATTCCTCCGTGTCCTCCTTGTCGTTGGGATCGGCGGCCTTCGGGACACTTTGTCCCATACCGCCACCGGCCTGGATGGTCTGGAGCAGCGCGGGCAGGTCGTCCAGAGAATTACTCAGGCCCCGCACGATGTCCACGATTTCGGTGTTCTCCGCCTCCATCTTTTTCTGCTCCAGCTCCTTCAGCCGGGCCTGCTGTTCGGTGATCTTGGCCTTGACCTTCTCGATCTCCGTCTGGATTTTTGCGCTTTTGCTGGTTGCCAATGTATTTTTTCGTCTGCCATTGCTAACCTCCTTCTTGAAAATTTGGAGTGTTGCACAAAATTTGTGTTGAAGTTTTTTGAAAATGTCACCCCCAGAGACGTCGCGCCGCGTCATCCGCGCATCTTCCTGAGCAGGTCCTGCAGCCCCCTCTGGTTCCCCGCGAGGTCGCTCTTCCTGTGCTCCCGCACCCCGCAGAGGACGCACGCGTAGCGCTTCCCGTAGCGCTCGACGTACATCTCCTCGGTCCACACGTCGATGAACAGGTTGACCCTGACGCCCTCTCCCGGGTCGTAGACCACGCCGTCGCCATCCACCATCCGGTAGAGGCCCATCTCGTACGAGATCATCCCGCTGCGCGATATCCTCGTGAGCCTGATCCGGAACACCGAGGAGTAGTCGAAGCCCTCAGGCATGCGCCTGAACTCGCTCCCCGGCTCCGCAGGCGGGAACGAGAACTTCCGGTTCAGGTAGTCGACGTAGAACTCGTCGAACCACGAGTCGAGGTGGTCGTAGTCCTCTATCCCGAAGCGGATGATGTCGTTCACGAGCCTGAGCTGGCCGGTGAGGTTGTGGCGCTCGACGCGGCCCTTGGCCTGCGGGGACCCCGCGAACACCATGCGCACCCCCAGGTCGGACAGCATCATCGAGAGCTGCGTGGCCGCCCCGCCCTTCGAGCTGCGGAACACGGAGTGCCTGTCGGAGTACACGGCCTCGGGCGCCCCGCTCCTGCGGACCATGCGCTCCGCCATCCGGGCGTACCCGCGCATGCACTCGATGGGCATGAAGCACCCGGAGAGGGCCTCGGTGGTGGCGTCGTCGACGGCGATGTGGAGCACGCGGGCGTCGCCGTTGCCGAACCAGTCGTACGGCGTCCCGTCGACCTGCACGAGCATCCCCCTGCGCGGCATGGGCTCGCGGATCGGGTGCGCGGCGCGCCCGCCGCGGGCGCGCTCGGGCCTCTGTGCCGGAGACCGCCACCCCTCGCGCCTGAACAGCTCGCGGAACCAGGATCTCGAGCGGGCGACGAGCCCGTACCGCTCGACGTCGTCCCGCCTGTCCGGGTTCTCGATCACGTCCTCGATGAATATGTCCCTGAACTGGGCGATCGTTATCGACCTGTAGGGCTCCTTGAACTTCCTCAGGTAGCGGATCTCGTCATCGGTCGCCGCGGTCGCCGGCCTGCGGCCGGCGTTGCCGTGCGCCGCTGCGCCCTCAGGCCCGAGCTGCTCGACGCGCTTCGACAGCCTCATCAGCTGGCGGCGGCTGTACCCGGTCTTGCGCTCGATGTCCGCGTAGCTGATCGAGGGGTCGGATCTCTTGGCGACAAGCAGCTCGATCGCCCTCTCCTTGGTCCTCTTATCCATGTGTCCTCCTTCGGCTGAGGGCTACGCTAGGGGACCGGGGGGTCGCGGGGTGACAGAATCAAAAAACGAGGGGTGACAATTTCATTTGCTTATAACATGTTGCACAAAATTTGCCTTAAAAATAATGTGCCTGCTTTTTTCGATTTTCACCTCCTTCAAACCTACCTCTACGCAAAAACGCCGCCCGGTGGTCTCCACGGACGGCGTTTTGCGTAATGTGATAGATTTTATTTTTTAATATTCCCTTGATTTTCAAGGGTTATAGCCACTTTCCTAATATCATCTCCCCGACCGTGGGTGAGGGCCTGGCCAACATCCTTCTCGCCATCTACCACGCCTGCCCGCCCGTGGCAGTCGCCTTCGTGGGCTGCTTCACCCCGTTCCTCGTGTTCTTCGGTATGAACAACGCCCTGTACCCGCTGCAGTTCATCCTCATGTCCGAGGTCGGCTCCGACCCGCTCATCTGCGCCGGCATGGTCGCCGCGAACATGGCCGTCGCAGGCGCCTGCTTTGCCGCCTCGCGCGTCGAGAAGAACCTCGACGACAAGTCCGTGGCCGTGAGCGCCGGCGTGACCGCCCTGTGCTCCGTGACCGAGCCCGGCGTGTACGGCGTCCTGTTCACCAAGCGTTTCCCGCTCATCGGCGCCATGGTCGGCGGCGGCATCGGCGGTATCATCGCCGGCCTCACCGGCATGACGCAGTACGTCATCACCGCTTGTAGCTTCATCGCCTTCCCTGCCTACATCAGCCCGGACGGTTCCTTTACCAACCTGTGGCTGGCGCTTGGCGTCATGGCGATCTCGGTCGTCGTCGGCTTCATCGCGACGCTCGCGGTGAGCAAGCGCTTCGCCGCAGCCAAATAGCGCCCCATCCGAAATCTTTGCGCCCACCCGAGTGGCGAGCGCACGAAAGGAGCCGTCATGGCCTACACCACCACCGCCTTCCCCGACGGTTTTCTGTGGGGAGCCTCCACGAGCGCCTACCAGGTTGAAGGCGCCGCGTACGAGGACGGCAAGAAGGCGTCCCAGCAAGACATCATCAACCAGAACAACTACCGCGAGCGCGGCTTTGCGACCGCCGAGGTCACGAGCGATCACTACCACCACTTCCGCGAGGATGTGGCTCTCATGGCCGAGATGGGCCTCAAGACGTACCGCTTCTCGATCGCCTGGAGCCGCGTGATCCCCGATGGCACGGGGGCCGTGAACCCCGCGGGTCTCAAGTTCTACCACGACCTGATCGACGAGCTTATCGCCCACGGCATCGAGCCCATCGTGACGCTCTACCACTACGACCTGCCCTGGGCGCTCGTGGAGCGCTACGGCGGCTGGATCTCGCGCCAGGTAGTCGATGACTTCGAGGCGTACGCACGTCTGATCATCACCGAGTTTCGCGACCAGGTGAAGTACTGGACAACCATCAACGAGCAGAGCATCATCGTCCAGTACTGGACGCAGAAGTGCTACATCCCCGAGGAGCATCGCGACAACAACCAGCTGCGCTACCAGATCAACCACCATATGAACCTTGCGCACGCCATCGCGTGCAACCTCGTGCACGAGCTCGTGCCCGGCGGCATGGTGGGGTCGGTGATTGGCTACTCCCCCATCTACCCGCTGACCTCCCGCGCCGAGGACGTCATGGCGGCGCAGAACGCGCACGATCTGCGCAACGGGTACTACCTGGACATCTATTTCAAGGGGAAGTACACCGATTCGGCCATGGCCTACCTGGAGCGCCACGGGCTTGCGCCCAAGATCGAGCCGGGCGACATGGAGCTCATCGCGAGCGGGACCTCGGACATGCTGGGCATCAACTACTACGCGAGCGAGTGCGCAAAGGCCTGCCCCGATGACGGCACGCGCGAGATGCGCTGGAACGGCGTGAACCTTACCGGCAAGAAGGGCGACATCAGCGGCTTCGAGACGCACCCGGGCTTCTACGAGATGTGCAAGAACCCGCTGCTCGACACGAACGACTGGGACTGGGCCATCGACCCGATCGGCCTCGAATACCTGCTGCGCGATATCTGGATGCGCTACGGCAAGCCACTCATGGTGTGCGAGAACGGTCTCGGCGCCTTCGACATGCTCGAGGCAGACGGCAGCGTGCACGACCCGTACCGCATCGATTACCTCGGGCGCCACATCGCCGCCATGAAGCGCGCGATGGACTACGGCGTGCAGATGCTCGCCTACTGTCCGTGGTCGGCGCTCGATCTGCTCTCCACGAGCAACGGCGTGAAGAAGCGCTACGGCTTCATCTACGTCGACCGCACCGATGACGACCCGCGTGAGTGCCGCCGCTACCGCAAGGATTCCTTCGCCTGGTACCGCGACGTCATCGCGAGAAACGGCGCCGGCCTCACCCTGTAGTGACAAGATGGTGCCAGGTCCAAACTTGTCACAACGAAGCCCTCGGGTCCCTGAGGATCCGAGGGCTTTGCAAGCTTGGGGACAGGTCCCGATTTTTCAGAAAGCATGACACTGGGCCCCGTCCTAACTGTCATGCGACAAGTTTGTACTTGGCACCATCTTGTCGACACCCACAACGGAGACGGCCGGCTGAGGTGCCGCAGATTGCCGTGAAAGCCGAGGGCGCACGCCTAGCGTGCGGCGCCCGAAGGCTTGAGCGGCAAGGTGCGGTGCCTCAGTCCGGCCGATCAGGTCGAGGGGAGCCTACATCAGGCGCAGGCCGACTTCCTTGAGCTGGGCCATGGAGACCTCGCTCGGGGCAGCGGACATGAGGTCGCTTCCGCTCGAGGTCTTGGGGAACGCCATGACGTCGCGGATGGAATCGGCGCCGGCGAGCAGCATGCACACGCGGTCGAGACCGAGCGCAAAGCCGCCCATCGGGGGTGCGCCGAACTCGAGGGCGTCCATGAGGAAGCCGAACTGGCTGCGGGCGCGCTCCTCGGTGAAGCCCATGAACTCGAGCATCTTGAGCTGCAGGTCGGAGTTGTGGATACGCATACCGCCGCCACCGGCCTCGAAGCCGTCCATGACGAAGTCGTAGGTGCAGCTGCCCATGGCCAGCGGGTCGGTCTCGAGCAGATCGAGCTGGTCGACGTGCGGCAGGGTGAAGGGCTGATGCTCGGCCTCGTAGCGCTTGGCCTCGTCATCCCAGTGGAACAGCGGGAAGTCGACGACCCACAGGAAGTCGTGACCGGTGCGCTCGATGCCCAGGGCGTCGGCCATGTGGCAGCGCATGCCGCCCAGGATCTCGTCGGAGGCAAGACGCGGGCCGGCGGCGAACATCACGAGGTCGCCGGGCTCGACGTCGCAGCGACGGCGCAGCTCCTCCATCTCCTCGTCGGCGAAGAACTTGACGATAGGGCTGTTGATGGAGCCGTCCTCGCGGAAGGCGATCCACGCCAGGCCCTTGGCACCGAAGGTCTCGGCCACCTTGGCGAGCTTGTCGATCTGCGCGCGCGGCCAGGCGCCGGCACCCTTGGCGTTGATGGCCTTGACCACGTGGCCCTCGGTGTTGGCGGCGCCGGCGAACACCTTGAACTTGGAGTTCTTGAACACGTCGGTCAGGTCGACGAGCGTCATGCCGTAGCGCGTGTCGGGCTTGTCGGTGCCGTAGGTGTCCATGGCATCCCAGTAGGACAGGCGACGCAGCGGCGTGGGCATGTCGACGCCCATGTGCGCGAAGGCGTCGTGCAGCACGTCCTCGAGCGCGCTCATGACGTCATCCTGCTCGACGAAGCTCATCTCGATGTCCACCTGCGTGAACTCGGGCTGACGGTCGGCGCGCAGGTCCTCGTCGCGGAAGCACTTGGCAACCTGGTAGTAGCGCTCGACGCCGCCCACCATGAGCAGCTGCTTCAGCAGCTGCGGAGACTGCGGCAGGGCGTAGAAGCTGCCCGGCTGCAGGCGGGAGGGAACGATGAAGTCGCGCGCGCCCTCGGGCGTGGACTTGAACAGCGACGGGGTCTCGACCTCCATGAAGGCGCGGTCGTGTAGCGCGGTGCGGATGGCGAAGGTGAAGTCGGAACGCAGCTTGAGGTTGGCCATCATCTCGGGACGACGAAGGTCCAGATAGCGATAGCGCAGGCGCGTGTCCTCAGACGTCTCGATGCCGTCCTCGATCTGGAACGGCGGGGTCTTGGAGCGGTTGAGCACCTCGACGCGGTCGGTCAGGACCTCGATCTCACCGGTCGGGAGCTTGGGGTTCACCGTGTCCTCGTCGCGGGCGATGACGGTGCCGTGCACGAGGATGGGCCACTCGGGACGCATGGTCTCGGCGGTGTGGAACGCCTCGCCCGCAGCGTGCTCGGGGTCGAAGGTGCACTGCGTGATGCCCTCGCGGTCGCGGAGGTCGCAGAAGATAAGACCGCCGTGATCGCGGCGACGGCTAACCCAACCGGTGAGCGTGACCTCTTCGCCGATGTTGGCGGCGCGCAGCTCACCGCAGGTGCGGGTGTGCATGGAATGGATGTCAGCGGGATTGACGGCGTGATCCTGTGCCACAGGAATCCTCCTTTTTCGATCTGTGCCGCCCCGTGCCGGTACGGACGGCTTTCCTACAGATTGCCGCACCCGCGTAGACAGCGCGGCGCAGCAGTTGCACTAGCATAGCCGAAAGCGCCCGCTCCACAGGAACAAAGTGGAGGCTCCAAGCAGACTTAACAAAGTGGAAGCAAAGGTGGGACGCACCGCCCCGTGCGTCGCCCGAGCGACCCTACGCCGCACCGTCCGATAGGGCGTCCTGCTCTGCCGCCTTCTCCGGGCGAAAAAACGCCACCTCCAGGCCCCAGACCCCTTCGCCGAGATCCTCGTCGGGCGCGATGCTGACGCGCGGGGGCGCAGCGAAACCTCCCTTTTTAGAAAGGCGCTGGCACACCGCCTGCTCGATCAGCCGGCAGATGCCCGCGGTGTCGCGGCTGTAGAAATCTTGCCATGTCTGCTCGGATACGACCACGGTGTAGTCGTTGGGGAATTCGAGCCCGCCACCACCCCATGGTGCCGCCTGCACCAGCGCCTCAATCGTGATGTTGCGGATGATCTCGCGCGGCGCGGGGTCGGCGAGCTTGCGATCGAAGCCTGCGCGCGTCAGCCAGCGCAGGATGTCGCCCAGCACACCGGTTGCCCCCAGGGGCTTCGCATCTACGTCTACCTTCGGACGGCATTCCCCCAGCTCGTCCACGATTCGTTCCATCATCGTTCCCATATCGACCTCATCTCTCTTCGCGTCCAGCGTCATGTCATAGCACCTGCGCCCTTCAAATCCTTACGCGATGCGCGCGATCACCAGCGCCGTCGCGTCATCAGGGCTTCCATGGAGCTGCGCCGCCCGCACGATCGTGCGCGCCGCGTTTTCGGCACGCTGGTTGCGCGGCCCGAACACGGGGCAGGTCGCCGCGTAGGTCGCAGCCTCCGCCACGGTCTCCTGCGGCGGATAGAGCGCCGCCCCATCGGTCATGAGGACGAGGGCAGACCCGGGAAAGAGCGTCAGCTGGACCTCTTCGATCAGGGGGTAATCGCGACATACCCGCGGGCGGGAAGCCAGCCCGGACGCCGACGCCCCATCCGGCTGAGCGAAGACATCCTGCACCCCATGGCCCGGCACGACGGACACCACCCGGGTATTCCCAACACGAGCGGCACGCACGTTGCCGTCGTCGTCGCACGCCGCACAGGCGATCATCATTCCACTCGCCTCAAGGTCGAGGACCTCGGCCACCGAGCTTGAGCGCTGGCTGGCGCGAAGCACCGCCTCGGGAAGCTCGAACCCGTACGCAATGTTTCGCACGACCTCCCAGCTGATGTATTCGGCGTAGACGCTTCCCGCTGGATGGCCGTCGATGCCATCGCTGATGCAGCCTGCGACGACCCCATGCGCAACGCGGCAGCGGTCCTCGTTTCGCTCGCGCTGGGCTCCTCGTGCGGAATGCCAGCCGATACCCCATAGCGCGCCTCCCTCCCCGCGGCGCTGCTCCAGACACGTCTTGTCGAGCCCTCGCGACATCGTCGACCACCGTCCCATCTTCCGGCGCGACTCGACGGTATAGCCCGCTCGACCGCGCACCTGCCACCTGATGCCCCTGTTATAGGCGGCAGCAGATGCACCCCTTGCGCAAGGACCCGTGGCCTCATTGGGGACGTAGCCAATGAGGCCACCCGCGAAGAGCGCTAGGATCGGAAGAGGGATAATCCAAGCTCAGATAAGGTATCTATCAGCTTCTCGGCCGTTTTGCGCGCCATGAGCCGAGCGGCGCGGATGCGCTCGCGCTCGAGGCTGAGGCGCGCAGGCATGCGCCCGGCGGCCTTCGAGCCGCCCTGCAGATTCGCCGCGTGCGCATCCTCGATCAGACGGCCATCGCGCTCGGTGAGCGTGAAGGGGATCTCCGCCTCGCGCGCCGCGCGGAGCCTCCTTGTGCACTCCAGCAGCTCGAGTTGGGCGAGCTCTTCGGCAGAAAACCGCTCCACGCGAGCGCCGCGTTCCTCACCTGACCGCGCCAAAACCAGCCCGAGATCCCGGGTCAGAAACACCAGCCACTCCTGCGCCTGCTCGGCAGCCTCCTCGTAGCGCCCGGAATCCATCTCGCCAGGGACCGGAAGGCCCTCGTCGATATATCTGCCCGTAGCCCGCTCGCGGATAAGGTAGATCGCCAGGGCAAGCATCGGAACATGGTCGGCACGCTCTTCGCACAGACGACCGCCCACCTCCGCGAGGTCCTTCATGTCCATCCAGGTACGCCCGCCCGTCAGGTCGCGCACGGCGTCTCGGATGTGCGTGGCGTCTTTGCCGCCATCGAAGAACTCATCGATGCGAACAAGTCCGAGCTTCCCCGCAAGCCTGTCGACCGTGTTCGCGAGTTCCCGGGCATCGCCGACGCCGCAATACCTGCCGTCTGCCTGCACGAACCGAAAGATCGCACGCGTGGGAGCGTCGTTGAACCACGCCCAGTCGCAAAACGCCTCTGCTGCGGGCAAGGGCCCGCAGGTGAGCTCGCGGAACAGCAGCGCGATGCAGCCGAGGTCGTACTCGCGCGGCGCGGCGGTACGCACCAGGTATGCCCCATAGCGCGGGGTTATCGGACGTCGCGCCGCCTCGCGCAGCGTCGCCGGCCCCACGCCCTCGAAATCTATCAGCGTGGCGCGAACGAGCCGGGGGTCGAAACGCCCGTCGCCAGCCTCCCCGTACAAGCGGACGCACACGTTGTCCGGCTTGATATCGCCATGCACCAAAGGCGGCATCATGCGCCCGCGCCCCTCCTGCAGCGCTCGGACCTGCTCGCACAGATCGAGCAGCACCTTCGCGCAGAGCGCCTCCCAGCTCCCATCTGACAGCGAAGCCAAGCGCTTCGTGACAGCGTCAACGCCGTCGGTACCTGCCCAGCGGGCATCGAGCACCGCGCGCAGGCTCACGCCCGCATCCTCCTCGCAGACCATGAGGGCCGTATCGTCGATGGGACCGTCGGGCAGGCAGTAGCTCCCGTGCTTGGGCCACCGCACGCCGGCGGGCATGTACGCCTTGGGGCCGATGCCCAGCAGCTCGGCGATCGCCAGGCCCCGAACCTCGCGCGCAAACATGGCGGGCGTTCGAAAGGCCTTTACCAGGGCAGGGCGCGCCACGCCGGACGCATCGATATAGCTCCCGCGAAACACCGCGCTTCGCCAGCTCACATTGCCTGTCGGCGCGTTCGGGGGCTCGCTGCACACGAAGCGCTCCGCGCAGCCCGCATCCACAGCGGTATCGACGCTCATCGTCTCGGTCTGCGGAATCATCCCTACAGCCATGCGACCCTCACCTTCGCCTCGCCCAATATGATGACGTCGCCGTATTCCAGGCGAACTGCCTGCACCGGCTCCAGCTCCGTCTGGTAGCCCGCGGATTGCAGACGGCGAGCTGTCCGCTCGAACAGCTTCTGGCCGCCCCGCAAGCCGTCCTGCCGTTCGCGACCCTCCATGCAGAAGAGCCGCGCAGTCGGGCGAGACGCCTCTGCCGCACGGCCGGCCGCACGCGCGACGACGGTCCCGTTATGCGAACCCGCATCGAGGCACCACCATGCGCCTTCTGCCTGCACGATCGCCGCATGGACGCCCGAGACGCTTCCGTACGCCGGCAGCAGCATCCAGCTTTTGCCAGCTGCACGCCATTCCTCTGCGGTCCGCACGCCAACCGCATCGTCTGCCCCCAGCGCCGCCAACCGCCCGCTCGCAGCGGCGCAGGCGCGCTCGACAACCCCGAGGCAGGCGTGCATCTGCTCGGCGAACGCGAACCGCTCGACGAGTTGCACCGATCCATCCGCGCGCTCCTTGCGTACGGTGACGACCGACCCGTCGATCGCCGCCTCAGCGCTCTGCCTGCCCATCACGCACCGCAGGTCCATGCCGTGTCGGGGCAGGACAGCAGGCGCAACGGCGGTCAGCCGCGGCGAGCGCGCATCGCGCCCCGGCGTCACGAGCGAGAGCACAAGCGGAGAGCGGTCGGTCAGGGGCGCAAACACCCCGTCGGCCCGCTCATCGCCCATGGCGTCGACCGTCATATGATCCTGGCGCAGATCCAGCGCCTTCATGGGACTCCAGGCGAACGCGCAAACCAGCTCGCTCAGGGCATCCGCGAACTCGTCGTCGGCAGTTCCCCAGTCCGCGAAGCGGAACCGCGCCAGGTGCTCGCCGATATCCTCGAACAACGCGTCCACGACGCTCGCGTCAAACGAGCGGTCCATCAGATGGGCGCGGCACGCATCCAGCAGCGCGCGCGTCTGAGCGCCATCCTGCCAGACGGGCAGCCAGCGAAGCGAGTGCTCGGCACTCAGCAGGCAGGGTCCCGCTTGAGTGCTCCCATCCAGCGCAGCGGCGCGAAACGCCTCGAGCGCACGGTCGGCAAGCGATGCATCGAACAGCACATCGCGCTCGATAGCACGAAGGGCGCGCTGGCGTTCCGCAGCGTCGCGCAGGATGCCCCGCACGGCATCTGCACCCAAGGTGAACGGATGGTCGCAGTCCTCGCAGGCAAGGCAGCCGTCATCGTCGAGCCCGCACACCAGCTCCAATACACCCCAGCGCTCGCGCTTGATGGCAAGCCACTCGCCGTCCGCGATCGCCGACCAGTTCCGCACGAAACGACCCTGCAGACCACGGTCGCGCAGCGGTTGACCAGCGGGCTCCTCGGACAGGAGCTGGCGCAGGTACCGGTCGCGTCCGAAGCGAACAGCGGCGGGTGCGTCCTCATCCTCTCCCCCGAACAGGGACGGAAGATGCACGAAATTCGGATTCATGCCCAGGATCGTCATCTGCACAGCGCGCTTGCCGGCAAGCGCTGGGGTCGCCGATGCACCGAAGGCGTCCCGGTATCCTCCCGCGCAGGTGGCCAGCAGATCGCACAGCTTCTGCAGCTCGTCATGGGATGTCGCCTGACCGCCCGAAGCAGCCAGGGCGTCACCGCTTGCCAGCGAGTGCTCGATGCTCGCGCGAAAGGCGGGCGCAAGCGGCAAGACGAGCGGCGCCACGAGCACGAACAGCGCCTGGGCCTCAACGGCATGACGCCACGCGGCCAGGAGCTCATCGGCGCGATACCTGCGCTCGCGGGCACGGAGGCAACGCACCTGACCGAACAGGGCGAGCAGCTCGCGCGAGAACAGGTGCTCGACCTGCATCGAGGGCTCTCCCAGATCCATAAGCACCGCGGCTTGACGACGCACGACGCGGCGGGCAGCCTCCTCGGCATCCCACACGCCGAGCGGCGCACGATCGCCCGCATCCAAGGGCACCTCGCCCGCATGCCAGACATCCGCATCGGTCAGGGACAGCGCGGCGATGCGCTCCCGCAGCTCCAACGCCGCCGTGTGCACCTCTTCGGAAGACGACGCCGCGACAAGCGCGGAATCTGCCACCTCGTGCAGGGCGCCCGCAACCGACGCAACCTGCGCGGCAAGCGCACCCGACACCTCGCGATCCGAGGCAACCGAACCGCAGAGCGTACGCGCGAGCCCATCCAGCAGCTCAGGGGTTCGCTTCAGCATCGCCATCTCCCTCCCCTCGCCCGGCATGACATCGATAAAACGTCATCAGAGCAGCGTACGTATGATGGCGCAATTCTAGCAAAGCCCTCATGCGCCCCCTTGCGCAAGGCGTTCGGCAGCTTCGGCAAAAAACAAGGGCCCCGAAGGGCCCTTGGGCGGTACCTGTTGCGGCGCGCACGCGAAGGGCGCGTTACCCCGTGTTCTGAAGACCCGCGGAGACACCGGTTACGGTGGCGAGGATCAGGCTCAGGTACTTGGCCTTCGCCTCCTCGGACAGATCGCCGCCCTCGTCGCGCACGATGCGCAGGGCGCGCACCTGGGCCAGCGAGAGGACGTCAACGTACGGGTCGCGGATGCGCACGGCGCGACCGAGCACCCGACGATGCTCGAGCGGCCACTCATCGCCCACGATGGCGAGAATCCACGAGCGCGTGAGCTGCATCTCGCCGTACACGGCGCGCGCGAGGTCGCTGCGGTCGCCCAGCGCGAGGTACATCTTGGCGATGCGCGCATCGGTCTTGGCGATGGACATCTCCAGGTTGTCGACGAACGTCGAGAACAGCGGCCACTCGCGGTAGGCCTCGCGCAGCGCCTCGAGGTCGCCGAGCGCCTCGCAGGCCGAACCGAAGCCGTACCAGGCGGCGAGGTTGATGCGCGCCTGGCTCCACGAGAACACCCAGGGGATGGTGCGCAGATCGTCCAGCGACGTGGCGCCGAGGCCGCGCTTGGCCGGGCGGCTGCCGATGGGCAGCAGGCCGACCTCGGTGAGCGGTGTCACGGTCGAGAACCACGGAGCGAAGTCCTCGGTGTGCAGCAGGTCGAGGTAGCGCTCGTGCGCCACGTGGTCGAGCTTGGCAGCCATATCGGCAAAGCGCTCGGTCATCTCGGTGTTCGTACGCTCGACCGACGGCGCGGAGTTGAGCAGCGTCGCCGCGGCGACGTTCTCCACATGGCGCTGCGCGAGCGTGGGGTTGCCGTAGCGCGCGAAGATGACCTCGCCCTGCTCGGTCACCTTGAAGAAGCACTTGACCGAGCCCTTGGGCTGGGCGAGCACCGCGCGGTTGGCGGGGCCGCCACCGCGGCCCACGGCGCCGCCGCGGCCGTGCATGAGCACGAGATCGATGTCGTGCGCCTCCGCCCACTCGGCGATGCGCTGCTGCGCGCGGTGCAGGGCGAGCGTGGCGGTCGTGGGGCCGGCGTCCTTCGCGGAGTCCGAGTACCCGAGCATGACCTCCATCTTGCGCCCGGTCTGCTCCAGCCGCTTCTGCACGGCGGGCAGCGCGAGCATGTCGTCCAGGACATCGACGCAGTTCTCGAGGTCCTCGAGCTGCTCGAACAGCGGGATGACATCGAGGCCCGGAACGTCTTCGGCATGGGCGAACGCCAGCTGCGCCAGCTCGTAGACGTCAGCGACGTTTTGGGCCGACTTCGTGAACGAGATGATGTAGCGATGTGCCATTTTCTTGGAATAGCGCTTCTGGATCGTGCCGATGGCGCGGAAGGTATCGAGCACCTCGCGCGTCATGGGCGCGAGCTCGCCGTGGATGCCGTTCTCGCGAATGTCGGCCAGCGCGCGGCTGTGCACGACGGAATGCTGACGGAACTCCATCTCGACCATGTGGAAGCCGAAGGACTCCGCCTGCCAGATGAGCGTCTGCACCGGACCGTACGCCGCGCGCGAGGCGCCGGCGGCATCGAGCGAGCGCTGCACCACGCGCAGGTCGGCCAAAAACTCCGCCGAGGTGCGGTACATGGTGTCGGCATCGCGGGCCACGGTCGCGCGCAGGCGGTCGGCCATGACGAGCATGACCGCGCGGTGCGGCTCGGAGGCCGAGATCAGCTCGGCGCGGCTCGTGAACTCCTCGCTCATCTCGACCTGGTGGTTCCACAGGTTGAGCAGCTCGCCGGAAGCCTTGGTGTACTTGGCCTCGAGCGTGAGGTTACGGCCGACGCGATAGCACTTGTCGGCGAGCTTCGAGACCATGTGCTTGTAGTACTTGGCGGCAACCTGCAGGCTCACCTTGGCGGTCACGTTGGGGTTGCCGTCGCGATCCGAACCGATCCAGCTGCCGGGATGGAAGAACGCCGGGCAGACCGGGGTCACCAAACCGGCGCCGTCGCCCAGCACCCACGCGTCGAAGCGGCGGTAGATCTGCGGCACCGTGTCGAACAGCGTGTGATCGAAGATGTCGATCACCGTGTCGGCCTCCTCGACGGGAGTCGGCTTCTTGATGGCAACCGGAGAGGTGCGCACGAGCGCGTCGATCTCCTGCAGCATGTGGCGCTCGTTCTCCATGAGATCGGAGCCGCCCAGCCGCGGGCGCTCGGCAAGAAGCTTGCCGATGCGGCGGATCTTGCCCTCGACCGCACGGCGGCGCGCCTCGGTGGGATGCGCGGTGAAGACGGGGTGCACCTCGAGCTTGCCCAGCAGCTCGCTCGCGCGCTCGACGCCCACCTCGTCGATAAGCTGGCGGAAGGCCACCGTCAGCTCATTGGACGGGTCAACCGCCGCCTCGATGGACACGAGCCGCTCGCGGTCGTGGAGCGTCTCGACGCGGTAGTTCTCCTCGCAGAGGTTGGCAAGGTGGAAAAACGAGGTGAAGGCGCGGACGAGCACCTCCATCTCCTCGATGGGCAGCTCGTCGATGAGCCTCACGGCGTCGCGGAACGCCCCGGCGCTGCCCTCATCGTTCATGGGGACACCCTGATCGTCAACGTCCTCGCTGGCGGCGATGGTGCCCGGGTTGCCCTCATTGGCATGGATGGCATCGCTCAGCAGGGCATCGAACAGCTCGCAGATGCGCGGGTCGTACTCCTTGAGCACGCGGCGCTCGAGCCGCTGGAACAGCGCGATGTTGTCGCGCAGGCTCTCGGGGATCTCGATCTCGGAGAGCGGGCCCTCGGCGATATCGGCTACGACCGCATTGACCTGCGCGGTCAGCTCCGCACGACGCTGCTGCTCGGCCTCGGCGCCCGATTGCCTTACGGTATCCGTCACGTATCGCACCGTCCTTTCTTCCAGCACGCCCGTCAGCAGACCGCTCACGGGACAAGCTGTACCGTTGGTAAAAAAGAACACCTTTGAAACACTGGCAGTATAGAACGAGTCAGCCGCCAGCCGATGCAGTATCCCCCATTTGCCTTCTTTGAAACCAATGCTTCACGAAGTCGGCAGATGGCCGCACGGCAGCGCGGCGCACGCCTTTTCGGCACCGCAAAAACGGCCGGGGCGAATGCGCTGATCCGCCCCGGCCGTCAAACGCCTGTCGATATGGCCCGCGCCCTATGCGAACATCTCGCGCACGGTCGCCACGATCTCGTCACGCGGGGCGAGCACCTCGTCGTGCGAGACCATGTTGCGCACCTTGACCTTGCCGGCCGCAAGCTCGTCGCCGCCGATGACCAGGATGAGCGACGCGCCCACCTTGTCGGCCTGCTTGAACTGGCTCTTGAGCGAACGGCCCTGGTAGTCGGCCTCCGTGCGGATGCCTGCGGCGCGCAGCTCGTGCGTGATGCCGAAGACCTCACCGCGCAGGTCAGCGCCCGCGTTAGCCACGTAAACGCACGGCTCGGTGTCGGCGGCGAAGTCCACGCCGAAGGCCTCGAGGGCGAGCATCGCGCGCTCGAATCCCACGGCAAAGCCCACGCCGGGCGTCGGCTTGCCGCCCTCGAGCTCCACGAGCCCGTCGTAGCGGCCACCGCCGCCGATGGAGCCCACGCCCGCGCCGGGCGCCTCGACCTCGAACACCGTGCGGGTGTAGTAGTCGAGGCCGCGCACGAGCGTCGGGTCCTCGACGTACTCGATGCCCGCCGCGTCGAGGTAGCGCTTGACCTGCTCGTAATGCGCACGGCAGTCGTCGCACAGGTTGTCGCGCATGAGCGGGGCGTCCTTCATGATCTCGCGGCAGTGATCGTTCTTGCAGTCGAAGGCGCGCAGCGGGTTGATCTCGGCGCGCTCGCGGCACTCGTCGCACATCTCGTCGGCGTGATCGAGGATGAACGAGCGCACCGCATCGCGGTAGGCGGGACGGCACGCGGGGTCGCCCATCGAGTTGATCAGCAGGCGGAGCTTCGAGAGGTCGAAGCCCAGGCGCTTGTAGAACTCCATGAGCATGATGATGCACTCGGCGTCGGCCGCGGGGTCGGGGGCGCCCAGCCACTCGATGCCCACCTGGTGGAACTGGCGCAGACGGCCCTTCTGGGGACGCTCGCCACGAAACATCGCCTCGGCGTAATACGCCTTGAAGGGCGTCGAACCCTGCGGCACCAGGTTGTTCTCCACCACGGCGCGCACGACGCCCGCCGTGCCCTCGGGGCGCAGCGCCAGGCGCTGCTTGGCCTTGAGCTTGGCATCGGTGCCCTCCTCGAGGACGCGCGCGAAGTTGGCGCCGGAAAAGACGCGGAACATCTCCTTGCGCACCACGTCGGTCGACTGGCCGATGCCGTGCACGAAGACGTCGAGCTGCTCGATGGCGGGCGTCTCGATGGGGTCGAACCCATAGGGCTCGAACACGCTGGCCGCCACCTCCTGCATGCGCTGCCAGGCGCGCATGTCGCGCCCGATCAGATCCTTCGTTCCCTCGGCCCTCTGTGCTTGCATCGGATTCCCCTTATGGTCTGCGGGGCTTTCGCCCACGGATGTTTCGGCCCTCCATTATATGGCCAGGACGTTTCCCATCGATATCAATTCACAGCGAATCCGGGCAGAAGAGCGCGTATCGCCGACGCCCTCCTCGCCACCTCGGCGCTACACTGTGATGCGAATAACCACGCACCGCCGCGACGAAAGGCAACCCATGCATCAGTTCCGCAACGACTACAGCGAGGGCGCAGCACCCGAGGTGTTGGACGCGCTCGTCCGCACAAACAGCGAGCAGACCTCCGGCTACGGCACCGACGGCCATTGCGCCCACGCGGCAGAGCTTATCCGGACCGCCATCGAGCAGCCGGACGCCCACGTGTCGTTCGTGCCGGGCGGCACCGTCGCGAACATCCTTGCGATCTCGGCGCTGACCGATGAGTTCGAGGGCCCCATCTGCGCCGCCGACGCCCATCCGACCGCCCACGAGACTGGCGCGATCGAGGGCTGCGGGCGCCGCTTGCTCGCCACCGCCGACCCCTTCGGCGTGCTCGATCCCGATTCCGCCGAGCGCATCTGGCGCGTCTGCACGGCAAACGGCTGCCACACCACGCGCCCCGCCATGCTGTACTTCTCGGACACCACGGAGTTCGGCCATGTGTACACGCGCGCCGAGTTCGACGCGCTGTGCGACTGGGCAGCCTCGCACGACCTGGCCGTCTACGTCGACGGCGCGCGCATCGCGAGCGCCATGACCGCCGAGGGCGCCGACCTCGATATCGCGCATATCGCCGAGCGCGCCGACGCCTTCACCCTCGGTGGCACCAAGAACGGCATGCTCTTCGGCGAGGCCCTCGTGGTCAGCCCCCGGTCCGCCCGCGGCAGGCGCGCCATCGACCGGCTCCCTTACCTCACCAAGCGCGCCGGCGCGATGACCGCCAAGGGGCGCCTGATGGGCGTCATGTACGAAGCTGCCTTTAGCACCGACGGCACCGACGTCACGGGTGAGATCCCCTATTGGCGCTACGCCCGCCACGCAAATGCCTGCGCCACGCTCCTTGCCGCGGGCATGCGCGACGCGGGATTCGAGCCGTACCTCGAAACGATGGGCAACCAGCAGTTCTTCTGGACCGCGCCCGACATAGCGCAGCAGCTCGCCGACGCCTGCGGCGCCGAGATCTCGCTCGTCGACGACCCGACCGGAGCCGGCCGCGTCGTTTCGCGCTTCGTCACGAGCTGGGCGACCTCTGAGGCCGACGTCGACGAGGCGATCGCCTTCGCGAAGACGCTGGTGTAGCCGCTCAAGCCTTCCGACACGCACGCCTGTGGATAAAACTGCCAGTTCTGTACCCGAAAGCGCTACCAACAACAGAATTCCAGCATCGAAACGCTCGAAATAGTCAGCAAAGCATTCATAACGAACTGAACGAGCGCCCCTTCGCATCCAAAATGATGCGAAGGGGCGCTCTTGCGCGCTTCGAAGGAATACAGCGTCTGGAGGCGGGGGTACAAAACTGGCAGAAATATCCAGCAGCCGTCTCAACGCCGCTGCAGAAGCGGCCGCAGGAACGAGAAGTGCGTCTCGGAGAGCACGATCGACACGAAGATGAGCGCAAAGCCCGCCACAAGCCTGCCCGACAGCAGCTCGTTCGCGAAGATAACGGAGAAGAGCACGCCCGACGGGGACTCGAGCGAGAGCAGCAGCGAGCCGATCGAGGGCGGCACGTGCACGAGAGCGATGTTCTGCAGCAGCATGCCTACGCAGGTGCAGAACACCGACAGGAACGCCAGCACGCCCAGAAGACTCGGCGTCCACACGCTCGCCGCAGGAGGCACCTCGGTAACAAAGCTGATCGCCGCGCACATCGTGCCGACCGTCAAGAACATCCAAAACGTGATGACGTTGATGTCTAGATCGCGCCCGAAGCGCGAGACGACCGCCATCTGAAGGGCGAAGAACAGCGCTCCGGCGAGCGTGAGGGCGTCGCCTATATTCATGGTGAAATCGTCGAGCGCCACAAGGCCGATACCGCCCAAGCACAGCAGCGCCGCACCCACGTTAAAGCGCGTCAGCGGCTCCCCGCTCATGAAATGGCTGATGAACGGCACCAGAATGCAGTACGTGCCGGTGAGGAAGGCGTTCTTGCCCGCCGTCGTCTCGCCGAGGCCGAGCGTCTGCAGGCCGTACGCCGTTCCCATCAGCACGCCCATGAGGGCACCCACGGCAAGGTTGCGCTTGTTGAAGTGAACGCGGATGCGCTTGGCAAACAGCACCAGCATGATGAGGGCCGCGAACAGGAAGCGGCAGGCAAGCAGGTAGAACGTGGGCAGCAGGTCGAGTGCGTCCTTCATGACGAAGAACGAGAAGCCCCACATGCATGCCATGGTGACCAGGATGAGCTTCCAAAACAGCGGCGAGCGCGCACCGGCACCACGCAGCCTGCGCGTGCTGGCACCGCGGTCCTCAAGCGCCACGGGAGCATCGGCACCCAGCAGGGCGTCGAGGTCATCGGCAGGAACGGAGGCGTTCCGAAGCTGCGCTTCGGATATGTTGCGTGAGGTATTCGTAGTATCCATACGCGTTAATGTAGCACGTTGCGCCACGCCGCTCAACGCAGCGGGCCCTGCGCTACCGCAGGGCCCGCTGGCAGATTCAACTTGTTCGCCTACCCGCTCGGGCAGGCCTTAGAGCTACGTTAGCGCACCTGCGCCACGTGCACGACGTTCGTGGAGGTCACGCCGTCGGCGAAGGTGATGGACGTATCCGGATCGCCCACGGTCAGCACGGCGACATCGCCCACGCGCACGATACCGCGGCTCTTCGCGCACTCGAGCGCCGTCTTGACGATGTAGCGCTTGTCGCCGATCTGGCCCTCGGTCACCGGCTCGACGCCCCAGTAGATCGTCATCTTGCGCGTGGCCGCGTCGTGCGGCGTCACGGCGAGAATCGGCAGCATGGGGCGGAAGTTGGAAACCAGGCGCGCGGAGCGGCCGGACTCGGTCGGGATGATGATGGCGCGAGCCTTGACGTTAAAGGCCGTGCTCACGGCAGCCAGGCCGATGGCGCTGTTGATGGCGCGGATGCCCGTCTCTTCGGTGTGGATGTCCAGGCGGTTGTGCTCAGGCATGGTGGCCTCGGCGATCAGCGCGATGTTGGCCATCATCTGCACGGACTCGAGCGGGTACTTGCCGGCAGCGGTCTCACCGGAGAGCATGGTCGCATCCGTGCCGTCGGCGATGGCGTTGGCCACGTCGGTGACCTCGGCGCGGGTCGGACGCGGGTTGCGGATCATGGAGTCGAGCATCTGCGTGGCCGTGATGACCGGCTTGTACGCCTTGTTGCACTTCTGGATGATCTCCTTCTGGATGGTGGGGCACACCTCGGGCGCGACCTCGACGCCCAGGTCGCCGCGGGCGACCATGATGCCGTCGGACTCCTTCAGGATGTCATCGAAGTGGTAGACGGCCACGGCGCACTCGATCTTGGGGAAGATGTCGATGTTGCCGCCGCCGTTCTCCTGGCACAGCTTGCGGATCTCGCGGACACCCGCGGCGTCGCGGATGAAGGAGGCCGCGATGAAGTCGATGCCCTCCTCGATGCCGAACAGGATGTCCTTGCGGTCCTGCTCGGTGATGGTGGGAAGCGACAGCTTGGCGTTGGGGACGTTCACGCCCTTCTTCTCGCCGAGCTCGCCGCCGTTATCGACATGGCAGACGATATCCTGGCCGTCGATGCTCTTGACCGTCAGGCCGATGAGGCCGTCGTCGATCAGGATGGTTCCGCCCGGATGCACCTCGCGCGGAAGCTCCAGGTGATCGAGGTAGAAGTGCTCGGCGGTGCCCTGTAGCTCCTCGGACGTCTCGGCCGCGGTGACCGTGACCATGCCGCCCGTCTCGAGCGTCACCTTCTGGTGGTCCTTGAGGAAGCCGGTTCGGATCTCGGGGCCCTTGGTGTCCAGCAGGATGCCCACCGGCTTGCCCAACTCGGCAGCGATGCGCTTCACGCGCGCCATGCGCTCGTGCTGCTCCTCGTGGCTGCCATGCGAAAAATTAAAGCGGGCCACGTTCATGCCCGCCTTGATCATTTCACGAAGGATATTGTCGTCATCACATGCCGGTCCCATGGTGCAAACGATTTTCGTGCGCTTGTTCATGTGTCTCTCCACCTTTCCGCGAGCGCGCTATGCGCATTCCGACAATTTCCCCCTGCGATGCCATAAGGGTACCGGATGGCACGGCACATTCAAGCACCCACTCCCCCAACGGTCGATATACCTGGTGAGCGTTGGCATCAAATCCCCTGCGTATCCCATATGTTTATATTCGCACGCATCCTGTGCGCTTTTTAGTAGCAAAGGGGATAATACCGGCCCTACACATGCGGGTCCGAAAACGAAAAGAGGGCCCCGGCCCCCTCGGGCCGTCTGCGCGCAACCGGCGCAATCGGTCCCGAGGGAACACGAAGCCCTCTTCAATACATCAACGGCGATGCGCTACGCGCGACCGACCGAACCGAGGTTCTCCATGCGGATCTTGACGATCTTGGTGATCTCGGCCATACCGGCCTGGCCCGGCTTCTTGGGATCGAAGCAGGTGGGGTTCTCGGCCATGTAGGCCATGAAGCCCTTGGTGAAAGCCTGACGCAGCTCGGTAGCGTAGTTGACCTTGCAGATGCCGTTCTTCACAGCCTCGGCGACCTGCTCGTCGGGCACACCGGAGGTACCGTGCAGGACCAGGGGCACGTCGACGGCGGCGCGGATGGCCTTGACGACGTCCTGCTCGATGTGGGGCTCGGCGGTGTAGACGCCGTGCGAGGTGCCGACGCCGATGGCGAGCGAGGTGCAGCCGGTGCGCTCGACGAACTCGCGGGCCTCGTCCGGGTCGGTGTAGGGGCTCTCGCCCTCGACCTCGACGTCGTCCTCCTTGCCGCCGACCTTGCCCAGCTCGGCCTCGACGGGCACGCCCATGGCGGCGCCGGCGTCGGCGACGAGCTTGGTCAGGGCGATGTTGTCCTCGAAGGTCTCGTGGGAGCCGTCGATCATGACGGAGGTGTAACCGGTGCGCAGGGCCTTCATGCAGCGATCGTAGCCGTCGCCGTGATCGAGGTGCAGGGCCACGGGCACGTTCGTGCGCTCAGCGGCGGCCTTGACCATGCCGTAGAAGTAATCGAGGCCGGTCATCTTGATGGTGCCGGATGTGGTCTGCATGATGACGGGGGACTTGGTCTCCTCCGCGGCGGCCAGGACGGCCATGACGAACTCGAGGTTCTCGACGTTGAACGCGCCGACGGCGTAGTGGTTCTCCTGCGCGTCGAGCAGCATCTCCTTGGTGGTCACGAGCATGGGCGATTCGCTCCCTCCTGCCGCCGCGCACCGCGCGGACGGTCTCGACTTGCCGCCCCACCTCTTTGGGACGGCGCCTGCCATCATTGTAGGGGAATGCAAAAGCGGCAGCTCATGCGCAGCATCGGCGCCGTCGCGCGCAGCGAAAAGCAAAGGCAAGCCTCGCGGTAGCGCGCAGACACCGACGCGAACCGCATGCGGCGCGAGGGCATCGGCGAGCGGTATGCCCGACCTGCAATTTGCGTAAAAGAAAAGAATCGAAGTATCTTTGCTTGCGAAAAAGCAAAATAAAGCAAAATGGAATCTCCACGGTTTGTTCATGATTGAACGTGGGCAAAGCTGCGGGGTACCTTACCCCACCTCCACGAAAGAAGGCGATCCATGTCGACATCAGCATCCCATTCGTTTGCCGAGGAGCGTCGCGCCGCCATCATGGCGATGCTCGACCGGTCCGCATCCGTCCAGGTCGCCGAGCTCACTCGCGCCTTCGGCGTGTCCGCCGTCACCATCCGCTCCGACCTCGACGCACTCGAGGCCGACGGCAAGCTGCGCCGCACGCACGGCGGCGCCGTCTCGCTGCACAAGACGCTCACCGTCTCCATCCAAGACCGCCGCGTCAACGTGAACGTCGCGGCAAAGCAGGCCATCGCGCGCGCCGCAATCGAGCTCGTCGACGACGGCGATGCGCTGCTCGTCGATTCGGGCACCACCGCTCTGGAGTTCGTGCGCATGCTCGGCTCGAAATCGGACATCACCGTCGTCACCGCCGACGTCACGGTGGCGAACTTCATCGACGAGAGCCTGCCTACGGTCGACGCCATCCTGCTGGGCGGGGCGCTGCGCAAGGGGCACCGCTACCTGTACGGCTCGCTCGCCCTGCGCTCGCTGGAGGTCCTGCATGCCGACAAGGCCTTCCTGTGCCCCACCGCGCTCGTTCCCGGACGCGGCTTCATGACCAACTACGAACAGATGGCCGAGGTCAAGGCAGGTATGATGCGGGCTGCGGGCACACGCATCGTGCTCATGGACGCGAGCAAGGTGAACGGCAGCGGGCTCTTCCGGTTCGCAGGGCTCGACGACGCCGACACCATCGTCATGGACCGCGACCCAGACGGTCTCGTGGCCTCCGAGCTGGAGGCGCTGGAGGAAGCCGCCAGGCGCCCGCATCTCGTGCTCGCCCAGAGCTGAGCGACAAGATTGAACCTGGCCCCAACTTGTCGTTGAGGGTCATCGCAGGGGCCGCACTGGGGAATAATCTGTATGTTTGGCATAGTCGCTCGATATCCGGGCGCGGCGGCGGCCGCTCTTCTGGAGGCTTCTCGGGTGGCCGCGGAAGGTCCGGCGGCATGGGCTCGCCGTTCGGCGGCGGCATGGGTGGCCCGCGCATGGGTCGGCCCGCTCCTCCCCCGCAGCGGCGCTCCTCGTTCGGCGGCAACTTCATGGGCGGCTTCCTCATGGGCAGCCTCATGAATCGCAACCGCACCGTCGTCGTCAACAACGGCGGCCCCGGGCGCGGGCCGGGCGGTCCCGCACCGAGCTCCGGTGGCGGCTGCTTCGGCGGCTGCGCGGGCATGCTCGTCGCCATCGTGATCGTCGCGCTTCTGGGAGCCCTCGCCACCACCTTCATACCCTCGTGCTCGACGGGCTACAGCGAGCAGGGCGCATCGACCGTTATCCGCGAGGAGCTGCCGGCGGGCTCGGTCGATGAGACCGCCTACTACACGGACGCCGACGGCGACTGGATCCACAGCCCCTTGACGCTCGAGCGCGGCATGCGGGAGTTCTTCGAGAAGACCGGCGTGCAGCCCTACGTCTACATCCTGAAGAACGGAACCACCTCCTCCACCTCGGCGCTCACCGATGCGGCGGAGGAGCTCTACGACGAGCTCTTCACCGACGAGGGGCACTTCCTGCTCGTGTTCTGCGACGACGGCAACGGCTCCTACAACTGCGGCTACGCTGCGGGATCGCTCGCCACGCAGGTCATGGACTCCGAGGCTGTCGGCATCCTCAGCGAGCAGCTCGAGCGTGCCTACGGCGACCTCTCGCTTTCTGAGGAGGAGATCTTCTCGCAGGCGTTCTCCGAGACAGCCGACCTCATCATGAGCGCCGCCGACAACCAGCAGGTCTCCGAGACCACCCGAAACGTCGTCATCGGCGTCGTGGCCGTGGTCGCCGTGGGCGGTGTCGTGTACCTCGTTGCCAAGAACCGCAAGGCTAAGCAGGAAGCCGAGCGCAAGCGCACCGAGGAGATCCTCAACACTCCCCTCGAGAAGTTCGGCGACACCGACATCGAGGACCTAGCCGACAAATACGAAGACGACGCCGACAAGTAGGCGCGCCTATAGCCCTCGTCGAGCAAGGGCGCCTGAAGACCCATCAGACGCAATCCGCGTCTACGAGGAAAGGAACAAGACTATGGGTATCCTTGACCGTTTCACCACCATCGTGAAGGCCAACATCAACGAGCTTCTCGATCACGCTGAGGATCCGGCGAAGATGATCGACCAGTACCTGGTCGACCTGACCGAGTCGCTCGCGGAGGTCAAGAAGGAGACCGCCGGCGTCATCGCCGAGGAGAAGCGCTGCCGCCGTCTGGTCGACGACAACGAGGCCGAGGTCAACCGCATGGAGGAGCTCGCCAAGAAAGCCCTTACCGCCGGCAACGAGGGCGATGCCCGCACGTTCCTCGGCAAGAAGCAGCAGCTCGCGACCGCGGGCACCGTACTCGTCAAGGCCTATGAAGCCGCCCACGCCAACGCCGAGAAGATGCGCCAGATGCACGACAAGCTCGTGAGCGATATCGAGAACCTCAAGAGCCGTCGCGAGACCATCAAGGCCAAGGTCGCCGTCGCCAAGACGCAGGAGAAGGTCGCCGGCTTCACCTCCGGCTCCGACCGCGCCGAGAGCGCCATCGCCGCCTTCGACCGCATGGAGGCCAAGGCCGATCGCATGCTCGACACCGCCGACGCCATGGCCGAGCTCAACGAGGATCCGACCGACGACATCGCCGACCTGGAGCAGAAATACTCCTCCGTTGCCGACAGCGCCGCCGTCGACGGCGAGCTCGCCCGCCTGAAGGCGGAGATGGGCCTCTAACGAAAGCCCCGCACATCGCGATATGAAATCGCCCCCGGTCGGACGTTCGACCGGGGGCGATTGCGTTACACGGCTATCGTCGGCTGAGGTCCGCTACAGCTCGGAGATCTCCACCGCGCTGTGGATCTCGTCCCACTTGTCCATGACCAAGTGGCCGGTCTGCGGATCCATGGCGTTGAGCGTGCCGCAGGTGTTGCCGCAGCGCAGGACCTCCTCGTCATCGGCACCGGCGGCGATGGCATGCGCGAAGCCGGCGATGGTGGAGTCGCCCGAGCCCGTCGCGTTCACGCACTCGATGCGCGGGGCCTTCGCGCGCAGCACGCGGCCGCCATGGAAGGCGACCGAGCCGGCGGCGCCCATGCTCACGACAACCCAGTCGATGTCGGCGAAGCGCTCATCGGCCGCGAGCGCAGCCTGGAGCTCAGAGAGCTCGTCGGGGGTGAAGCTCGTGCCCAGAAGGTCGTTGATCTCGGTGAGGTTGGGCTTCACGAGCGTCGGCTTGACCTCAGCGTCGAGGGCGGCGTCGAGGGCGGCACCCGAGGTGTCGAGCAGCACGGGGACGTTCTTCTCGGCCGCGATGGCCACGAGGCGCGCGTAGGTGTCGGCGGGCACGCCCTTGGGCAGCGAGCCCGACAGCGTCACGCAGGACGCGTCCGACACGAGGTCGGTGTAGTTGCCCACGAAGGCCTCGAGCTCCTCGGCGCTCACCACAGGACCGCTCTCCAGAAGCTCGGTCTGGTTGCCGTCGTGCAGCAGCGCGATGCAGGTGCGCGACTCGCCGGCGATGGGCGTGAAGCGGTGGGTGATCCCGTCGGCATCCATGAGCTCACCCAAATAGGCGCCGGAATGGCCACCGAGCAGGCCCGTCGCCACGATGTCATCGCCCAGCTGGACGAGCACGCGGCTCACGTTCAGGCCCTTACCGCCCGCCGTCTTGGCGGGAACCACGCGATTGACGTCGTCGACGATCAGGTGATCGACCGTGTAGCGCGTGTCGATCGAGGGGTTCATGGTAACGGTGAGAATCATGTCCATCCCTTTCTTCTGGACAGGTGAACGCTCAGGAGGCCGCATACTTTACGTTCGTGCCGACCACCTGCGCCTATTGTAGCTCCAGGCTGCCGCGCGCCCATGCGCTACTCGGCGGACAGCGCCGCCGCATCCGCAAGCAAACGCAAGGACACCGGCGGAGGCAAGGCGTCTGCACCGCAAAAGAAATCGCATATCACCGACCCCGCGCAAACTATCCCCCGCACCCCTCTATAATGGCGATATCGAATGCACAACATCCTGGAGGTAGCGCCCATGATCACCGTAACTCCCTTCGGAACCGCGCCCGATGGCTCCGAGGTCTCCTGCTTCACCCTTGACGACGGCCACATCGCCGTGCGCGTCATGAACTTCGGCGCCACGGTGCTCGGTATCGACGCCCCCGACGCCGCCGGCACCATGGCCGACGTCGTGCTCGGCTACGATACGCTCGACGGCTACGCCGCCCTCAATCCCTCGTGCTACGGCGCCACCATCGCGCCGTCGGCCAACCGCATCGGCGGGGCGAAGCTCACCATCGACGGCACCGAGTGGAAGCTCCTTGCCAACGAAGGAGAGAACAACCTCCATACCGACCTCGAGCACGCGCTGCACAAGCGCGTGTGGTCCGCCGAGGTCGACGAGGCGGCAAACACGGTTCGCATGTCGGCGACCCTCGCCCACGGCGAGCTCGGCCTTCCCGGCGAGCGCACCTTCACGGCGGAGTTCTCGCTCACGCCCGCCGGCGCCTTCCGCATCGCCTACACCTGCACGTCCGACCGCCGCACGTTCGTGAACATGACGAACCACACCTACTTCAACCTCGCCGGCCACGATGCCGGCTCCGTGCGCGACCAGGTGGTCTCCATCAACGCGTCGCAGATCGTCGAGCTGGGCCATGATTCCGTCTCGACCGGCAAGCTGCTCGATGTCGAGGGCACGCCGTTCGACTTCCGTAGCGCAAAGGCGCTCGGTGCCGATATCGACGCCGACGACGAGCAGATCCGCATCGCCCACGGCTACGACCACTGCTTCTGCATCGATAACTTCTGGCCCTGCGGCCATCTGCGCCACGCCCTGCACGCGGTGGACCCCGTGAGCGGCCGCGCGCTCGACATCGCCATCACCGCTCCGGGCGCGCACCTGTACACCGGCAACTTCGTGGGCGACACGCACGCGAAGGCCGATGCCACCTACGAGGTCAACGGCGGCTTCGCCTTCGAGCCGGAGTACTACCCCAACACGCCCAACATCCCGAGCTTCCCGCAGTGCTACTGCGGCCCGGGCTTCCCGTTCGAGAGCGTCATCGAGTACCGCTTCTCGACCATCTAGCATCCAAGCAACCGAATCTCGACATACACAGCGCGCCCGGACAATATCCGTCCGAGCGCGCTTTCGTTTGGCGCATTGTACAAGTTCGGGAGATAGCACGAAGCCCGGCGGCAACCGGGCTTCGTGAATCGAAATAACCTGCGCCGCCCGCACACACCTTAACCAAAGGACGGGCTTTGCCGGCATGCTTAGTGTACCACCGGAAACAGCCTCTTATACAAGCTACAGCGTACAAAAGGCGGCGGCCCGCCGAAGCGAGCCGCCGCCCAAACAAGCTGTCGCGCGCGCAGCGTCTACGCGTTGACCGAAACGCCGCCGACGTAGGTGTCGTTCAGCGTGAGGTCGTTGTTGAAAAACGTCATGTCCGCCGCGCGGCCGGGCAGGATGAAGCCCACCTTGTCGTCGACGTGCGCGGAGCGGGCCGCCACCTCGGTGGCCATACGGATGGCCTGCTCGGCCGTGACGATCTGCCAATCGACGACGTTCTTCACGCCCTGGGCGAGCGTGAGCACGGAGCCCGCGATCGAACCGGTCGTGCCGTCCTCGAGTAGCAGGTAGCACAGGCCGCCCTTCATGACGACGGGCAGGCCGCCGGACATGTACTCGCCCTCGGGCATGCCGCCGCAGCCGAGGCAGTCGGTGATCAGCACGGTGTGCTGCCAGCCCTTAGCGGTCACGAGCGCCTTGATGGCAGCGGGCACCACATGGCGGCCGTCGCAGATGATCTCGGCATAGGTGCCGTTGGTGGTCATGGCGGCACCGGTCACACCCGGGTCGCGGTGATGCAGGCCGCGCTGGCCGTTATAGGTGTGAACGAAGCAGGTGGCACCGGCGTTCACCGCGGCGAGCGTCTCGTCGTAGGTCGCGTCGGAGTGGCCGATGGAGGTCACGACGCCCTTGGCCGCAAGCGCGGAGATATAGGCGCACGCGCCCTCCTTCTCCGCCGCGAGCGCGCTCTTGACGATGCGGCCGCCGGCCTTCTCCTGCCACATGTCGAAGACCTCGACGGTGGGCTCGATCAGATAGGCGGGGTTCTGGGCGCCGACGTGCTTCATGGTGAAGAACGGGCCCTCGAGGTAGATACCGGGGATGCGGGCACCGACGAAGTCATCGCCGCGCGTCTCGTCGGCCTCGGCGATGGCCGCGCACTGCTGGCCGATGCGCTCGGGGTCGTCGGTGAAGGTCGTGGGGATCCACGCCGTGGTGCCGCGGCGCGCGAGCTCGACGCTCGAGGCGTTGATGCCCGCCGGGTCGCAATCGGTGGTGGCGTGGTTGTAGAAGCCGTGGATGTGGGTGTCCACGAGGCCGGGCGCCACCGTGCAGCCGGTGTAATCGCGAATCTCGCATGCCGGCTCCTCGGCGGTCCAGCTGCCGAACACGCCGTCCTCGACCATGAGGTAGCCGCCCTGCATCATCGCGCCAGGCAGGACGAAACGGTCGGCCTTGATTGCAAACGTGCCCATGAATGCTCCTTTCGAGCGTGAGGCGTGGGTGGTCGGGTATCGAGATCGCCTCGCATCTCGCCCGCTCCATACAGGTTGCGCCCGCCCGCCACATACGGCGAAGCGGGCGCTTGCATAGGTTCCGGTGCCGTCGCACCGAATCAGGGCGTCCTTCGGACCGACGGTCCTACAGACGCCCCGCAATAACGTTTAGGCCCAGGGATGGATGGTGACGCCCTTGACCACGCGGTTGACCGTGCCGCTGGGGCTCGGCGTATCGGGCGTGTTGCCCACGCGCACGGAGTTGAGCAGACTCACGGTCTGACCGACCATGATGAAGGGAAGCGCCAGATAGCCCTCGGGCAGCGCCTCGTAGCCCTCGAAGGTAAAGGAGGTGTGGCCGAAGGCGGTCTCGCCCGCCTGCTGGACGGCGATGGTTTTCATGGCGATGCCGTCACCGTTGATCTCCTCGAGGATGTCGAGGTCGTACTGGCGGGTGTAGGCGTCGTTGTTCACGAAGACGAAGACGAGGGTCTTGTCGTCAACGAAGGACTTCGGTCCGTGGCGATAGCCCATCGAGGTATCCCACGAGGTGGCCACGAGGCCGTGCGCAAGCTCGAGGATCTTGAGCTGGGCCTCCTGGGCGAGGCCGCCGAAGGAGCCGGAACCCAGATAGGTCACGCGGTTGAAGTCGCACGCCAGGAAGTCGGCGATCTCGGCCTCGCGGGCGACGACCTCCTCGCCCATCTTGGCCGCGGCCTCGACCCAAGTGGCCTTCTGGTCCTCGGGCGAGCAGTCGAACAGCAGCATGGAGATGAGCGACATGCAGGAGTAGCTGCCGGTCATCGCGAAGCCCTGGTCGTTGGCGCGCGGGATGAGGATGGTGTAGGCGTTCGGGTCGTCAGCGGACTCGACAGCGAGCTTGCCCTCGGGGGCGCAGGTGATGTTCAGGAACTTGATGTTCTTCACGACCTTGCGGGCGACGTCCACGGCAGCCAGGCTCTCGGGGCTGTTGCCGGAGCGGGCGAAGGACACGAGCACGGTCGGGTCCTCGGGGCGCAGAAAGTCGAGCGGCGCGGACACGATATCGGTCGTGGCGATGGGCTTGAAGTCAAACGCATCGGTGTCGCCGGCATGACGCAGATAGGGCGCCACGGTATCGCCGACGTAGTCGGAGGTGCCTGCGCCGGCGAAGACGACGCTCACGCGGCCGAGCTCCTTGAGGTCGGCGAGGAAGGCCTCGACGGCCTCCTTGTTCTCCTTGTAGATATTGAACGCATCGCGCCACAGGTCGGGCTGCTGCTTGATCTCTGCGGTGGTGATGTGGGCTCCGAGGGACTTGAGTTCCTCTAGATCCTTCTCGAACATGTTTGCTCCTTTGCTGTCCGTTGGGCCCGAGTCCCGTATCCCGGGCAATGCGGTATGCGGGACGGACCCGAGCGTCCCCGTACGTATCGGCATGGCCGGCTGGCATCCGCCGTCCGGCATGCGATCGGGCCTGTTCCGCATATCGGCGCTGCTCTATCCTTCCGCTCGATAGTGGTAGATCTTGTACTTGAACTGGTCGGCGCGAGCCACCGACAGCGTGTACTCGATGATCTCGTTGCCCATGTCGTAGGTCGTTCTCACCAGATCGAGCACCGGGGCGCCTTCTCCGATGCCCAGCAGATGGGCGTCGGCGGGACGTGCGATGCTCGCGAAGAACTCCTCCTCCGCCACGCGGATCTTCTCGTGGAAGTCGACCTCGATCACGTGGTAGAGCGATGCGTTCTCGAGCTGAGGACGTTTGAGCGACATGAACTTACGCACAGGCAGATACGTGCGCTCGACCATCATCGGCATGCCGTCGGCAATCCTCAGGCGCTTGATCTTGAAGAGCTTGTCGCCGATGCGGGCCCGGAGGTTCTCCGCCAGGTTCTTATCGGCCTCGATCTCGGCAAACTCCAAGATGGTCGTCATGGGCTCGCGGCCCATCTCGCGCATCTGCTCGGTGAAGCTGTACGTCTGGGAAAGGTTCGTGGTCTGCACCGAGCGGTCGGCGACGAACGTTCCGCGGCCATGCTGGCGGACCACGAGACCCAAGCGCTCGAGCTCCTGTAGCGCCAGACGCACCGTCGTGCGCGACAGACCGTAGTGCTTGGAGAGGTCGCGCTCGGAGGGCATCAGGTCGCCCGGGCGATATTCATGCTCGATCTTCTCGGTCAGAATATCGACGAGCTGGTCGTACAGCGGCTGTTTGCGAGCCCCCATGGCCATATGAGCCACCCTCCTTCTCGTAGACGTGCGGGTGCAACAACCGGGAAAGATTCTGCGTGAGTCGCAGGGCAAAATCTACCCCGGCTATTTCACCTCAGCGATGAAGAAAAAGGCCGCGTCCCGAAACGAGTACGGGGCGCGGCCTAGCAATCAGGCGAGGTTGGTTGGGGCGCACGACCGCGCGGTGCGCGCCCCTAGAAAACCTTGCTTACCCCCAGAGGTTGATCATGGGGAGGGCGCCCACGATGCCGATGATGAGCAGCAGGACGATGCCCTTGATCGGCGTGAAGTTGTGCTTCGCGAACAGGAAGTAAAGCAGAAGCACGAGCGCCAGCGGGACGAGCTTGGGCAGCACGGAGTCGAGCGTGGAGGCCACGGAGTAGGAAACCGGAGTCTCGGTGACCTCAGCGTAGGTCACGGAGCTCATGCCGTTGCCAAGATCGGTGATGCCGGTCTCGACGGCGTTGCCGTCAGCGTCAGCGGCGGAAAGCGCGTTGCCGTCCATGTCGGAAATGGCAAGCGTACCGGCCTCAGCGGTGTCGGTGTCGACGGCGAGGTCAGCGAAGTTCTCCGCATCCTCGTTGGAGACGACGACGGTGTGGGCGACCAGGCCACGGGTGGTGCCGTTGGGGATCGTGAGGTTGATCTGGGTGGCACCCATGGTGACGGTCAGGCAGCCGACGACGAAGACGCCGAGGATGGAAGCGGCGCGGGTGAAGGCCTGCATGTTGGCGGTCAGCGCGTCGATGGCGCCGGTGCCGACACGGTAGGACCAGTTCATCAGGCCGAAGCGGCACGCAGCCTGAGCGATGTTGAAGATCACCAGGAAGATGATCGGTGCCGCGATGTTGCCGGCGATGGCCATGTTCGAGGTGATGCCGGCCGTGATGGGCACGAGCGTCAGCCAGAACAGAGCGTCGCCGATGCCGCCCAGCGGCGAGGCCGCGGAAATGCGGACGGCGCGGATGGTCTGGGTATCAACCTTGTTCTGCTCGAGGGAGAGAACGATACCCATAACGAACGTAACCAGGAAGGGGTGCGTGTTGATGAAGTCCAGGTTGTGGTACATCGACGCAGCAAGGTCCTTCTTGTTGGTGTGGACCTTCTCCAGGCCCGGGATCATGGCAAAGAGCCAGCCGCCGGACTGCATGGTCTCGTAGTTGAACGAGGACTGGAGCCAGTAGGAGCGCAGGGCCATGCGATTCAGAGTCTTCTGGTCGACCTGCGGAGCAGGGGTCAGATCCTCATAGCGCTCGGGGACAACGAACTCATTAGATGCCATCGGTGAAGTCACCTCCGTCAGCAACAGCGCCCTTCAGCTCGGTCTGCTGCTGGAAGTCCCAGAAGGCGATGCCGAAGCCGATAAGGGTGAGGATGAGCAGCGCGGGGCCGGCGATGGCCTCGATGTTGCTCGCGATCAGGGCAAGGCCGAAGCCCATGAAGAAGAAGCCCCACATATCGCGGTTCATCATGATCTTGAGCAGGATGGCGAAGCCGACGAACTTCATCATGTTGCCAGCCTGGGACAGACCGGTGTTCAGCCAATCAGGAATGGCGTCGACGATCTGCTGACCAACGGCCAGACCACCGATGAAGAACAGGGTCACGATGACGGCGAAGATCAGGCCGAGAATGCACTCGGAGACGATCGTCCACTTCGTGACGGCCTTGGTGTCGGCCTTCTCGGCAGCAGCGCGGAAGAACTCAAGCAGCGGAGCACGGAGCGTGAAGAACAGGGTCACGCCGTACTGGCCGAGGAGCGCGAACGGGATCGCGGTGGCAACGGCCATGTCCGGATCCATGTCGAGCGTGCAAGCGAAGATAGCAGCCATGATGCCGCCGATGACCGCGTTGGGCGGCTGGGCACCTCCGATCGGCATGTTACCGATGGTCATGAGCTGGTAGGTACCGCCAACGACGAGACCAGTGTTGATGTCGCCGAGGATGGCGCCGATGATGGCACCGGTGACGATAGGCTGGTACAGCGACTCAAGGAAGTCGAACTGGTCGATAGCCGCAACAAAGGTGACCAAGAAGACCAACGCGATCTGAACAGCATTAACGTCCATCTATGCTCCTCCTTTCAAAATGTTCTCATTACGAACGGTTTCGTACACGCGCACGGCCACATGCAACCGTACGCAGAGGATGAGCTCTTAGGCAAAGAGCTTGTTGACATCCTCAACCGGCGTGCTCGGAACACGCCTGATCTCCAGTTCCACCCCCAAATCCTGAAGCTCCTTGAAAGCGGCGACGTCGGCGTCGTCAACGGCGACCGTCGTTGCAACCTGCCGCTTCCCCTCCGACATGTGCATGTTGCCGATGTTGACCTTCTTTATAGGCACTCCACCCTTGACGAGCGTCAGCACGTCCTGCGGAGTCTCGGCCACGATGAAGATCTTCTGCTTGGGCGACGCCTTCGAGATGATGTCGATGGTGTGCTGCAGAGAGAAGAAACGGGTGGCGACGCCGGCCGGGGCCGCCATCTTCATGAGGTTCTGACGCATGGAGTTGTTCGAAACCTCGTCGTTGGCAACGAGGATCAGGTTGGCGCCCAGCGTGGAGTTCCACTGCGTGGCGACCTGACCATGGATCAGACGGTTATCGATACGGGTAAGGAGAATGTTGGGCTCTGCCATGTTCGTACGCATCCTTTCTCTGCTGGCGTATCTGCCTTTACGTACACGTACAACGTTTCTCACACGGGCGCGGACGCCCAAGAAAAACCTGAGTGGGTTCGGCTACTTCTCGATCTCCTGGATCGCGTAGCGCGAGACGTCCAGAACGGCACCGGAACGGACCTTCACCTCGACGACATCGCCGTTGATGCTCTTCACCGTGCCGAAGATGCCGCCTCCGAACATCACCTTCTGACCGGGGGCGAGTTCGGTGTGGACCTCCTTGAAGTACTCGCGCTTCTTCTTGAGGCCGATCTGGGTCCAGATGATGTACACCACACCCATGATGGCCAGAAGGATCAGAAGCGCCACCGAGGAGGCGAGGACGTCCTGGAGAAAGCCGTCCATTAAATGCCGTCCTCGTCGTCAAGCTCGTCGTCGGCAACCGTGGGCTCGAGCCTGCGATGGACGATGCCGGTCTGGCCGACGGTCACGGCCTGGTCGGCGAGCTCGGCAAGGGTGGAGCCGGCGCCGCGGGTGAGCAGCAGCTCGATGAGCATGGGCAGGTTGGCGCCCGTGACGACCTCGACGTCGGAGATGTCCTGGGAGATCATCATGGCCTGGTTGAAGGGCGTGCCGCCCAACAGGTCCACGAACACCAGGACGCCGTCGGTCTCGGCGCGCATAGCGGTGATGGCAGCACGAAGGTCATCGCCGTAGCTGGCAGCCTGGGAACCCTCGAACGGGACGATCTGGAACGCCGGCTGATCGCCCGCGACCATGTCGATCGCGCTCGCGATGCCGTTCGAGAACTGACCGTGACCCGTCAGGATGAATCCGATCATGCTAACCACCTTTCTCGGGAGCGACTCCCCATCGCCCCATCTGCCAAAACTGGTAGTAACCACATAACGTGTGGCTATATTCTAGCAGGGCCGCAAGTGTTCTCTGTGTGTTTTTGCGCGAGCGGTCTGTTTTGCCGTTCGCGGGGTAATTTGTACCGCTTATCTTTTTATGACCGCTTTGACCAGCTTTTTTGAGTTAATGCGCGTGAACACCCTCAGATTGCATCGCCGCATAAGATGCGACTTTGTGCACTTCACGTGAACTAAATGTCCATTCACATCTTTTACAACTTTGTGATGAACGATGCACTGGTATGAAATCGTTTGCGAATTTGCATGACAGTTAGGACGGGGCCCAGTGTCATGCTTTTGCATGACACTGGGCCCCGTCCTAACTGTCATGCTCATTTGCCGGTGCACTTTCGGTCAAACTGATTCGTTGCCGGTGCACTTCTGACCAGTTTAGATTTTGCCGGTGCACCTGGGGTACATGATTTGGCCCCAAACATGTACCCCAGGTGCACCGGCAATCTTAAAACTGGTCAGAAGTGCACCGGCAAACCCGGAAGCTCGCGCGTTCGCCCAGCTCCGCGCCGCCAACGCGGTTCGAATCCGCCGCCTCCCACGGTAACGAAAAGGGCCCCTTCGCAGGGACCCTTCTGAATTCGATGGAGCCAACGAGCGGGTTCCCCGTGCCTTCGGCACGGGCCGGCTGCGGGCGCCTTCAGCGCCCTTGCCCGCTTCGCTGCGGACGCTCACGCGTTCGCCCAGCTCCGCGCCGCCAATGCGGTTCGAATCCGCCGTCTCTCCCCTAAACGAAAAGGGCCCCTTCGCAGGGACCCTCTCAAATTCGATGGAGCCAACGAGCGGATTCGAACCGCTGACCCACGCATTACGAGTGCGTTGCTCTACCAGCTGAGCCACGTTGGCTTGTCAATCGGTCGGGCGCGTACGTCCGACGATTGGTTATAGTACGGCCAAATGGCCGCGAGCGCAAGGGGCCAATGGGCAATCGATAAATCTACTCATCCCAGAACTGGTCGGCCAAGATCTTGAAGCAGATCTTCTTGATCTCGCTGGCGCCGTCATCCCCGTACTGCAGGGTGGGCATATGGGGCTCCCCCACCATGAAGATGGCGAACTTCCCGTCGGCAAGGTCGCCATCGATGCATGCGGGCGTATCCAGCAGCTCGAAGTCGCCCGCCTCGTCGTAGGGCTCGACGATCGTGCGCTCACCGAGCGCGACCTTGAAGGCCTCGCGGCCGCGCACATCGATCTGAAGATCGTGATAGCGACGGTGGCACTCGTGGCGAGCACCCTCCACCGGGCGCGTCGTCGGCTCCATCACGTTGGCGAACACCTTCTCGCCGCAGATAGCATGGCTGCCCACGGCAAGCTCCGCCGGGTCGTTCTCGGCAAGCCAGTCGATCAGGATGTCGAGTCCGCGCGACATCCCGCGATAAAGATGGAGGTCATCCAAGGAACCGTAGATCATCAAGAGCCCTTTCGAACGGTTGCAAATCCTGTCAGCGAAACGGCGGGAGGATCACTTGCCGCCGAGGTTTCGCAGGACGCCCATGATAACACTGCATGCGGCCTCTCCGGTGTCGTCGGCCATGGCAAGCACCTCGCCGTGGGCGTTGCCCGACAGGCCCGCCTTATTGGTCACGATCGTGAGACCCAGCATCTCCATGCCGAGCGCATGGGCGGTGATAGCCTCGCACACCGTCGACATGCCGACATAATCAGCGCCGAGGATCTTCAGGGCGCGCACTTCCGCTGCCGTCTCGTACGTCGGCCCCAGCAGGCCAGCGTACACGCCCTCGACAAGCTTGACGCCCGCATCGGCAGCGGCAGCACGGGCGAACTCGGCCAGGTAGCTCGAGTAGGCATCCGCCATCGCGATGAACGGGCTATCGATCTCCGCCGCGGCCACGCACTCGGCACTTGCCAGCGGGTTGACCCCTGTCAGGTTCAGCTGGTCGGTGATGAGACCGACCGTGCCGGGCTCGATATCGCCCACCGCGCCCGAGGCGCAGGTGAGCACGATGTCGCGGCAGCCGAGCCGATGCGCATGGCGCACGAGCGAAGTCACCTCGAGGGCGGAATAGCCCTGATACAGATGGACGCGACCGGGATACACAACCACCGGAACGCCCTCAAGGGAGCCGACGATCACCTCGAAACGATGGCCCTCGACCGGGATGGCCTCCGCGGGGAACCCCTCGATATCCTCGTACGGAATCCTGCGCACGGGGCGGACCTTATCGGCCAGCGCTCCCAGACCGCTTCCCAAAACGATTGCCACGGGATGCTCGAAACTCGGCTCGCAGAACCGGACCAGCTTCTCATCAACCACGGTGAATCCCTCCCGTTTCAGCAGCTCGGCCGTAACTCCATCGCGGCGCGTCAGCGCGCCGGAAAACGTCCCGTCGTACACGCTGCCGATCCCGCACGACGGGCTTCTCGATTTCAGGATAGCAAGGTACGCCCCGATGGCGCGCGCCGTATCGAGCGTGCGGAGGGCACCCGTCCGGTATGCGGCAGTCACGTCGGCCCCCTCGATGGTGATAACGCGGTCTCCCCATCGCTCGGCAGGGGGCCGCGGGCAGGCAAGGCCCCCATCCATCTCGGGGCAGACGGGGGCGACCGTCCATCCGCATGACGACAACCGGTCGGCCAGGCGCGCGCATGCGAGCTCCAAAACGGGCTTGGAGCCCCCGTCGTAGCGACAGGAGGCTCCAAGCAGGCATGAGCTTATGACGATGGCGTGTGTCGACGCGCCCATTAGACGTACAGGCCGAACAGCTGGATGTCGGCGTTGGCGTACAGGCCGTCCTGGAAGTCAGACCAAGCGGTCGTGGCCTCGCTGCTCTTTTCCGCATACTCCTGGTACGCGGCGTAGTACGCGCTCAGGGCCTCTTCGTAGCTCGCGGACTCGGCGGTAAAATCGGTGCCGGACAGCGCCGAGTAGTAGGTGCCATCCTCGGTGGCCCAGGTGCCGGCCTCGGCATCCCACTCGTCACCGAGGAGGCCGATGATGTAGTCGGCGTACTCCTTGGAGCGCGTGGAGCTGTCGCCGTTCTCGGGTTCGGTGGGAGCCGTGGGAACGGTGGCCTCGGTCTCGGGGATGATCTGCGCGTAGAGCTTCTGGAGCGTCGCCTGCTGGCGGACGACCTCACGCGCCTGATCCTCGGTCAGGTTGTAGTTCTCGGCCATCTCGGCGTAATCGGAGGTGCCGATCGAGTTCTGGGCGAACTCGATCATCTCGTCCTCGGTCACGGTGATGCCACGGGCCTCCGCCTCGGCAAGCAGGATGTGGTTGCGCGCATAGGCGAGCGCGGAGTCGGCGGCAGGCGTGGGATAGGTGCCGTCATCCTGCACGACCGCCTCGAGGCTGTACTGCGCCTCGATGATCTCGCGCGCGGTGATGTCCGTCTTCTTGCCGTTATAGGTATAGGTGGCAACGACGGTATCGAGCTGGTCCTCGGTCAGCGAGGAGGACGCGGCGCCCTGGCCGCCCGCAGCGGGGCCACCCGAGCCGATCATGTAGCCGGCGATGGCGGCGATCACGACCGCAACGACCGCGATGGCGATGATGATGCCCGTCTTGGGACCCTTGGACTTGCCGTCGCCGTCGTTGCCGCCGTCGTGGAAGGCGGGCTTCTCGGGCTCGGCCTCCTTCGGCTTGGCGTGGGCGGGCGCCGGACGGTCGTCGGTGTCGTCGTCGAGCAGCTCCGGATCGGGCGTCAGCTCGTCCTCGGCAGGCTCGGGCGCGCCATCCTTCTCGGCGGCGAAGTCCTCGGCGCTCTTGCCCGCAACCAGGTCGTACGCGGTCTTCGGCAGATCGTCGGGGTTATCGGAACGCTCGATGACCTCGATGTCATCGAAGACGTCGTGCTCGTCTTTCTTCTGAATCAGACCCATGTGATTCTCTCCTTATCGTCGTGCAATGCGGCAGCGCGCGGCTACTCCTCGTCGTCTTCCATGTCGTCGCTCTTCACGGCAACGCGGGCGCGCTTCTGCGGATTGTCGAGCTTGAATCGCTTGACCAGCAGGTTGTAGATCTCTGCCGAACGCGCCTTGAGGTAGGAGCCCTTGCCGTTCTCGGCATCGAACTGCAGGCGGCCCGCCAGCTCGCCCGCGACACCGCCCTCGATCTTGCCCTCGGCAAACGAGAGCAGGCAGCCGAGCATGTCGCGGTACTCGAGGTCGCCGTGGTAGCACTGGATGGCCTCATCCAGAATCGGCCACACCTTCTTGGAGCGGCCGCGCTCCGTGGCGCCCCATGCGCACAGCAAGCGGAAGGCCGACAGGCGCAGCGTTGCGGAAAGGTCGTCGAACAGGGCGGCCTCGGCGCCGTCGTATGCCGCGCCGACCTCGCGCGCATGATCGGGAACGAGCAGCGTCAGCGCGTCGAGAATCTCCCAACGCGTCTGCGCCTCGGGACGGTACAGCGCATCGATCAGATCGGGGATGTACTGCTCGAGCAGCGCCGGCTCGCGCTGAGCCAGCAGATGAACCACGCGCGCGGCCAGCTGGCGCTTGAGCCTGCTGTGACCGGAAAGGTCGTCGACGAGCGCCGCCAGGGCGTTGCGGTCGTGCTCGACGCCTGCAAGGCGCTCCGCCTCCTCGGCTGTCAGCTCCTGCGGTTGTTCCTCAGCCATAAATAACCTCGCATCCTTAGCGTTTCGTATCGGTATCGCGGCGGTTGTCCGCCACAGAGATCAGGTCAGGCGCCTTGCCGCCCTCGCGCCGACGGCGACGGCGCTCCTCGCCGGTGCCCTTCTCGGCCGTCTCCATATGGGAGCGGTTGACCTTGAAGGTGCGGTCCACGGCGCGCCACGGGCCGACGGATTCGCCGAACGCCATCTTGAGACCGGCGATGCACCCGGCGAGCAGGCCGACGATCGCGCCGTACAGAAGCGGCAGGCCGGCGAAGATGAACGCCAGCAGCACCGCGACGATGATCGCGGCGGCGTTGAGCTTCCAGTAATCGGCGGTCGTCACGGCGCGCTCACCCAGGTTGTTACCCAGCGTGAAGCCGATGTACACGCCGAACAGCAACAGCAGCAGCGCGCAGATGAAGAAGGGTACCGTCATAGGCTACTCCCCGTGATGGTGCCCGCAACCGCAACCGTCGCCGTGCTCGTGGCCATGACCGCCGCAGCACTCGTGCTCGCCGTGCTCGTGGTCGTGTCCGCAGGTGCACTCGTGGTCGTGGCCGTGGTCATGGCCGCAGCCGCACTCGTCGCCCTCCTCATGGGCATGGGTGTACAGCGACCAATCGAGGCCGGCAGCCACCGCCTCGGCCTCCTCCTGGTACAGCAGGGTGATCGCCTGCGTGCCGAGGCTGCCGCCGCCGATGGCCTCCAGCATGTCGTAGAGCGTGAAGGCGGTGTCGGCGCCGGGAAGCGCGATCTCCTTGTCCTCTGCGACCTGCAGCGCAAGGCCGATATCCTTCAGGAAGTGCTTGACCATGAAGCCGGGCTTCCAATCGCCGTCGAGCGACTTGGGCGCCAGCTGGTCCATGGCGCCGGAGGTGCCGGTGCCACCGAGGATCATCTTGCGCGTGAGGTCGAGGTCGAGACCGGACTGCTGGGCAAACGAAAGGGCGTCCGCCATGCCGACCATCGAGGCCGCCAGCGAAACCTGGTTGGCGAGCTTGGCCGCCTGGCCCTTGCCCGCACCGCCGAAGCAGTAGATGTTCGACGAGAAGGTCTCGAGCACGGAGCGAACCGGGGCGATATCCGCCTCGGTAGCGCCGACGATCAGGGTGAGCGTGCCGTTGATGGCGCCCGTCTCGCCGCCCGTCACGGGGCAGTCGAAGGCGTGCTTGCCCATGGTCTCCGCAGCCTCGGAGATATCGCGGGCGAGGTTCGGCGCGCTCGTGGTCAAATCGATCAGGTGAGCGCCCTGCTTGGCAACGGTCAGAAGGCCGTCGCCCGCGAGGTACAGCTCCTCAACCTCGTCCGGGAAGCCGACCATCGTGAAGACGACATCGGCATCGCGCACGGCCTCGGCGGGGCTGTCGGCCCAGTGCGCACCGCGCGCCACGAGGGCATCGGCCTTGGCCTTCGTGCGGTTGTATACGGTCACGTCGTAGCCGGCATCAAGGATATGCCCGGCGATGGGGGCACCCATGATGCCCGTGCCGATAAACGCGATCTTCTGCTTGGTATCTGCCATGTGGCATAGCTCCAATCTGGGAGTGAGTGCTGACGGTTCAAAGCGGCTCCGCGAGCGAAGCGCGCTATCGGATACGCTAGGCGCTCGCCCCGCGCACCTTCTTGGCGATGCGGTCGGAAAGCGAGACCTTCTCGGCGCGGTTGCGGCCCCAGAAGATGAGCGCGACCATGCCGGGCCCCACGTGGGCACCGACCGTCGGGCCGACCGAGCCGCGGATGATGGTCGCGTTGGCGCAGCCCTCCTCGCGGCGGACGGCTGCCTCGACCCAATCCGCATCCTTCTCCGCATCGGCCGACACGATGGTGATCGGCATGGCGGGGTCGAGGATGTAGTTCTCCTCGAACGACTTGATGAGCGACTTCAGGGCCTTCTTGCGGCCGCGGTTCACACCGATCAGCGTGAGCGAGCCGGCGAGGTCGAAGCTGAGCTCGGGCTTGATATCGAGCTTGGACGACAGCTGCGCGGCAGCAGGCGGAATGCGCCCGCCCGCGGCCAGCGCGTCGAGGTTCTCGAGCGTGAAGTACCCGTGCACGCAGGTCTTGGCCTCATCGGCCCACGCTGCGAGCTCGCGTGCCGTCAGGCCCGCCGCACGCTGGCGGACGGCCTCGAGGGCCAGCAGCTCGCCGCACGCGCAGGGCAGGGCGTTGTCGACCACGTACAGCTCGAAGTCGGGATACTGCGCCCGGACCTCTTCGGCTGCGGAGAGCGCGGAGTTGTAGCTGCTGGAGAGCGCCGAGGTGAAGCACAGGTACACCGTGGGCGTTCCCTCCTTGGCGCACTCGGTGAAGAACTCGAGGTAGCGGCCGAGCGAGACCGCCGAGGTCGATGCCTGGGCGCCATCGCGCAGCTTGTTGTAGAAATCGGCCGGCGTCATCGACGACCAGATGTCGTCCGTGTACTCCACGCCGTCGAGAATATAGGGGAACCCCAAGATGTCGACGTCGAGCGACGCCGCGATTTCGGGTGTCAGGTCAGCGCACGTATCGACGACGATCCTGACGCGCTGCGCATGGTTTGACCCTGTGGACATACCTGTCATCGAAATCCTTTCGCATCTCAGCAAGATGGCGGCCATCCCGCATGGGGATGGCCGCCATCCTAGACTCATGCATCTAGGGATGCATTTTACTCGTCGGGGTCCTCAATCTTAGGCTTGATGATGCCGTATCCACCATTCTTACGGTGATAGACCACATTGATGAGGCCCGTCGTGGCGTTTTCGAACACATAGAAGTCATGTCCGAGCAGATCCGTCTGGACGAGCGCCTGCTCCTCGGTCATCGGCGTGATGTCGATAACCTTCTCGCGGACGAGTTGGTCGTCCTCTTCGGCCGGGATCAGCAGGTCGGCCAGATCCTCGACCGGCTCGACGGGCGCCACATCGGCAGCCGACGGACCCTGCTGACGATTGTCGATGACCTTGGTCTTGAACTTGCGGAGCTGACGGGTCACCTTGTCGGACGCCTCATCGATGGCGGCGTACATATCGGCGCCGTGCTCCGCCACGCGGATGACCGATCCGCGGGCGCGGACCGTGACCTCGACGATCGCGGGATTGGGGTTGGAGGGGTTCTTCTCGTAACGAAGGACGACATCGACGGTCATGGGTTCGATATCGAAGACCTTGCAGGCCTCGCCGATCTTTTCCTCGACGCGCGCACGCAGAGCATCGGTAACTGTGGTTTTCCGCCCAGAAACCTTGATATCCATACGTGGCTCCTTATCTATCCGGGAATAGGACGCACTGTAGTTGTACCCACTAACCCGAAGGGGGTAAACGACAAAACGAACTCACCCGCTAGCGAAATGAAGTCGGCCGGATACCGAAGAGTGCTTTCCCGACGCGCCCGCATCGGGTATGGAGCCGGCCGCAAAGCCTCTGCGTGCGGAAATGGGGTCGCCGAGCGACGGCGTTTGCCACCTACCCGTTCAGCTCGTTGATGTCCACGTCGCTGTCGATCAGTGAACCCTCGGCGGCGGCGCGATCGCCGGCAAGCGCCGAATCGGGCAGCGTGATAGTCACGCCCGGCAGCGCCGCGTCGGACAGCACCAGGGGAAGCGATCCGTACCAGGCGGCGTGCGCGGCGCTCAGAGCACCGCTCGACGAGACCTCCTCGAGCGCAGCCGAAACGGCCTCGACCACAGCGGAGTTGGACGATGCCGCGGCGACGCCGTACACCGTGACGGCATCGAGCGTGCCCGAAAAGGTGACGCCCTCGTACGCGCGCGCCAGATAGGCGCCGGCGGTCGCATCGCAGGCCACGCAGTCGACCTCACCGGCGGCAAGCGCCTCGAAGCACTCGTTGACGTTGGAGTAGGTCCTCTGCTCGCCGACGATTCCCGCCTTGTTCAGGGCATCCTGCGCGGCCGAGGAACCCTGGACGCCCACGACCATGTCGGCAAGGGAGGACGCGGTGACCGTGGAGACGGCCTTGCCCGCGAACAGCGCAGGCGCGTCCTCGAGGCAATCGCCGAACACCGTCACGGCATCGGAGGAATCCGTCGACGAGGCGCCCACGTAGACATCTGCCGTGCCGTTCGCCAGCACGTCAGAGGGGCTCGCAGCATCGACAAAGGCGACGGACAGGCCCAGATTGCTCGCGAGGGCGCGCGCCACGTCGGTATCGTAGCCGGTAACGGTGCCATCGGAGGCCACCATACCCTGGGGCGCATCGGAGAAGTCGAGTGCAACCGTGAGGACGCCCTCCTGCACGAGCGCGGAGCCGTCGATCTTGGCAGAAACCTGCTCGCGCTCGACCTCGGAGCGGGCGGGGGTGAACAGGGAGCAGCCGCTCAAGCCGAGCGTCGCCGCCACCATCACCATGGCGATAAACCCGATACCCCACGTGCCACGTCCGCGCATGCCCATCGTCTCCATCCCGACCTCCGCGGCAGGTGCCGCGAAACCGACGCGGCGCACCGCGTCAGCACAATCTATCAAAGCGTTCCCCCAGCTGACCTGGTCTTTGACCCCACACCTGCGCACCGGGGCGTTTGCTCGAACCGCCGCAGCGGCCTCACGACTGACCCGCTCGCCCGCGGGGCGCCATTGCCCCAAAAAAGTAGAACGGACGGTGCGGCTTACCTCTAGGACGCGCCATGATCGCGCCGCGCGCACGCGGTCGCTTACGTGGATCCTTTCGGCCGCGTCTGCCTTGGACTAGGCGGGCCGGGAACCCTTTCGGGTGGCCCGCCGCAACCACAGCCTGGTGGGAACGAGGGGAATTATACCAGCTCGCTGGCATAAAACGGAATTTGACCCCCTTTTTTATCTGCAAGACTTCCTGCAACACCGCCGCGGGCGTCAGCGCAGCACGCGGGCGAGCGCAAGCACATCGACCTCCGCGACGCCGGCACAGTGCAGGGCTTTTGCCGCGGAGACGACCGTCGAGCCGGTCGTGATGACGTCATCTACAAGCAGCATGCGCAGCCCATCCACATCGACGACGACCTCGTAGGCATCGCGGGCCCGCTCCATGCGGCCCGCACGTCCCAGCCGGCGCTGGTCGGCGGCGCCGCGCTTGGCGAGCGCGTCGACCACGGGCATGCCCGCAGCCGTCGCCATCGACGAGACGATGGCCTCCATATGGTCGAAGCCCCGCCGGCGGTAGGCCGCCGCCGTCACCGGAACGAATGTCAGGGCATCGGCGGCGCTCAGCAGCCCGCCGTAGCGATCCGGCGCCGCAAGCTCCGCGTGCTCCGCCGTATCGAGAAGCATCTCAGCGAATACCCGCGCCAGCCGCTGCTCGCCGGCATCTTTGTAAGCTCGGACGATTCGCGGCAGCGGACCGGAAAACACCGCCATGGCGAGCACGCGGCGTATGGGCGAGCCATCGAAGATCCCCTCCCCTGCAGCCGGCGTGCACTCGGTGCAAACCAGCGAGCCATACGGCGCGCCGCAACGCGTGCACGCGAACGCAGGGTCGATCAACTCGAGCTCATCGAGGCACTGCGCGCAGATCAGCTCGCCAGGGCGCTCGCACCCCGCGCAGCGCGTGGGCGAAAGCGCCTCGAGCACGGCCTCGTGGACGAGGCGGAGCGTGCGCCCTGTGGCGGCGGCGGACTTCTCGCCATCCGACGGTCGTCCTACCGGATTCTTTCCAAACATAGCAAGACCCTCCCTCGCGTGCGCGAGAGAGGGTCGATGCATCAGTATAGCGCTCTTGCGCCGGGCTGGCCTACTGCGCCGGGGTATCCGACGGACGTCCGCCCTCGGAGCCCTGGGAGCCTTCGCCGCCCGTACGCGGCTTGCGGGAGCGGCGACGCCGACGGCGCTTCTTCTCGCCGCCATCGGCACCCTCGGAAGACGCCTGGGCGTCGGGCGCCGGCGCCTTGCGCTCGACGTTGCCGCCGCCGTCGCCGGGACGACGGCGCGTGACCTTGACCTTGCCCGAGGCGACCTGCTCGGCGACCGACGGAACATCGGGTTTCGTCGACGGAGCGCTCTTGCCCTCGCCCCGCGGCTGATCGGAGGCAGCCTTGTGGCGCCGGCGGCGCGAGCGGGAAGCGGCCTGCTCGTCTGCCTGCTGGGACTTGCCCTCCGGCGAGCGCTGCTGCTCACGCGCGGCAGCGGCGCGGAAGGCATCGTCGCGCTCCTCGGCGGAAAGATGCCTGCGGCGACGGCGCGACGACGAAGACGCCTGGGCCTCCGCCTGCTGAGCGGGGGCCTGGGACGCGCTGTCGCTGCGACGGCGACGGCGGCGCGAGGACGCCTGGTCCTGCTGGGACGCGCTTGCGGCCGAAGCATCCGCCTCCGCCTTGCTGCGGCGCCCGCGCTTGCGGCTGGACGTACCCTCGGCGCGGGCAGCCTCCTCCTCGCGCTGCTTCTTGCGACGCGGCGTGGGGCCCGAGGCCACGATGCGGTCGGCGCTGTCGAGACCGTCGCCCATGTCAACGCCCATCTCGCGATCGAGCTCCATGAGTGCGAGCTTGATCTCGGGCGACTCGATCTTGTCGAGCACCTCGCGGGTCACGGTATCGGGACGGCAGGCGCAACCCTGCTCGCGGCTGCGCTTCACGCACTCGTCGGAACAGGTCATGTCGGCCAGGTTCACGCGGAACGCCTTGCCGTTCTCGAGGCGCAGCACGAGCTGCTCCTTCGGGGTGTCGTATTCCTGGATGCGCGCCTTGCCGAGCGGGGTGTCGATGACCGTCTTCTTCTTGGGGGCGCGGCCCTTGAAGTCCTTGTACGCCTCGAACTCGTAGCGCAGACAGCACATGAGTCGGCCGCAGACACCCGAGATCTTCGTCGAGTTGAGCGGCAGGTCCTGCTCTTTGGCCATACGGATCGACACCGGCTCGAACTGACCGCCGAAGCGCGTGCAGCACAGCTCCTGGCCGCAGTGGGCATAGCCGCCCACCAGGCGCGTCTCGTCGCGCACGCCGATCTGGCGCATGTCGACGCGCATGCGGAACCTGCTCGAGAGGTCCTTCACCAGCTGGCGGAAGTCGACGCGATCCTCCGCGGCGAAATAGAACACAACCTTCTCGCCACCGAAGAGGAACTCGACGCCCACGGGCTTCATGTCCAAGCCGTTTTTCTCCACGAGCTCACGGAAATCGGCCATGGCGGCGTCGCCGCGGCGAGCAAGCTCGTCGGCGCGATCGTAGTCCGCATCCGTCGCGATGCCCAAAACGGGCTTGAGCGGCGCCGCGAGCTCAGAGGTGGGGACCTCGAACGGATCGGCGGTCACCAGGCCGAACTCCGTTCCGCGCTCGGTCGAGCAGATGGCGTGATCGCCCTGCATGATATCGAGCCCCTGCGGATCGAACCACAGGTCGCGCGAGGCATAGGTAAACTTGACTGGTACGACTACAGGCATACAAGAGCCTTCCTGATATCGAAGAGCATGACCTCGATGGTCAGCTGGGGGGTAATGTTGCGGGCAATGCGCTTCTCCGCGGCCGATACGGCATCGAGCGCACCGAGCGCACCGGCCGTGGTCGTCACGGAAGCAAGGCGCGCGACGATGTCCGCTGCGTCCTCGTCCACGATGCCGTCCGATGCGCCCTCGAGGCTCATCAGCACATCGCGCAGCAGAACGCGCACGCTTGCCAGCGCCTCCATGATACCCGAACGCTCACGCGCCGATAGTTCGCGCTTGTTCCTGTCCTCGAGCTGCTTCAAGGCTCCACGCGAGAGATAGTCGGCGTTTTGCTCGAGCACCGCCTGCTGCGTCGACTTGACGTCGGCAAGCGGAGCGCGGATCGCGCCCATGAGGTCCTTGGCCGCCAGCAGGATATCCGCCTCGTCGGCGCGCGGCAGGGCGTCGACGGCGCGCAGCATCTGCCGACGTGCCTCCTGGCGCTCGGCGCTCTTGAGGAACTCGATCGCGCGCGAAGGGCTTCCCGCCACCGCGACCGCCATACGGCAGCGCGCGGGCGCAAGCCCCGTCGCATGGGCGACGGCGGTCGTGGACTCCTCGGTGGAAAGCATCCGGAACGGCACGCATTGGCAGCGCGAGACGATCGTGGGAAGCATGACGTCGGTGGAGGTTCCCAGCAGGATGAACACCGTATGGGCGGGCGGCTCCTCCAGGGTCTTGAGCAGGGCGTTAGCTGTGTTCGCCCGCAGCTGCTCCGCACGGTCGATGATGTAGACCTTGCGCGGTGCGCGGATGGGCGAAAGCGCGACGTCCTCGAGCAGATCGCGCACCTGGGCGATCAGGTACCCCGTTGCGCTCTCCGGCTCGTACACATGGACATCGGGGTGCGTATGCCGGGCCACTCGCACGCAGGCGTCGCAGGCGCCGCAGCCGTCGTTCTCGCACAGCAGGGACTGGGCCAGCGCCCAGGCGGCATCGAGCTTGCCCGACCCGGGAGCGCCCACGAACAGGTAGGCATGGCTGACGCGGCCGGTCGTGACGGCATGGGACAGGAAATCCCGCACGCGCGGCTGTGTATCGAGCTGGGCCAGCAGCCCAGCGCCCGAAGCGGCGGTCATCTAGGCACCCACCGAGAGCAGCGCAGCACGGGCATCGGCCGCATCGACCGGCAGCCCCGCCCGGGCGAGCTCGGCGAGCATGCAGGCAAAGACCGCATCCACCGGCTGTGAGGCATCGATCAGGCGCACACGCTGAGGCTCCTCGCGCGCGATGGTGCGAAAGCCCTCGGCAACCTGCTCTTGGAAGGCCAGGCCCTTGGCCTCCATGCGGTCGGGCGAGCCGTCGCGGTCGGACCTGCGGGCCGCCGCCGTCTCGGGGTCGATATCGAACACGAACGTGATGTCGGGGACGCGCTCGCTCACGGCAAGCGCGTTCGCGCGGTCGACATCCTCGCGCGCCGATCCGCCCGCAATGCCTTGGTAGGCCGTCGTGGAATCGAAGAAGCGATCGCACACCACCACCGAGCCCGCATCGAGCGCGGGCGCGATGACCTCGTGGACCACCTGGGCGCGTGCCGCCTCGTAGAGCAGCAGCTCGCAGGCGTCGGACATGGCCTCGTTCGCCGGATCGAGCAGGATGTCGCGAATCTGCTCCGAGATGGCGACGCCGCCCGGCTCGCGCAGCAGCACGACCTCGCGGCCGGCATGCTCCAACGCCGCCGCAAGCAGGCGCGCCTGCGTCGACTTGCCGCAACCATCGATTCCCTCGAGCGTGATGAACACCGCGAACAACTCCTTCGGCCTGATGCTTTGATCTCGAACCATCATACACTGCCTGAGACCGCACCCGCGCATCCTCCACCGAAGGAGAGGGCGCGACGCCCGGGAGGGAGGCGGCGGACATCCGGTTGCAAAGGTCCTTTCAGCCAAAAACTCTGTTCCGCACGGTGCGCATCCGCATTGCCGGTGCACTTCCTACCACCCAGCGGCATTGCCGGTGCACTTCTAGCCATCCAGCAACGTTGCCGGTGCACTTCCTGCCATCTGTCCGTATTGCCGGTGCACTTCCTGCCATTTCTCGGCATTGCCAGTGCACTTCTAACCAGTTTCATTTTTGCCAGTGCACGTGGGGTACATAATCAGACTCGTTTATTGTTCCCCAGGTGCACCGGCAATTGCAAAACTGGTCGAAGGTGCACCGACAATAACTGAGACCCGTAAGCCCTGTTCGAGCTCCGCATTATTGACCGTCCAGCACGCTGCCCTAAGCTGAGCCCTGTTCGTCCCGTCCGCATCCCTATTCATCGACGCGTCTCGGAACTCCTGCACACTCGAGAAGCTGCTCGAGATACTCCTCATCGGTCGCCTGCTTGAAGGAAAACCTCACGACCTTCAAGCCCGTCAGGTTAAGATGCGATTCGCGCAGCCGCTCGGCCGTCAAGGTTTCGATTGCCGCCCTGATCGTCTCCTCAGCGTTATCAGTAGTTGTTTTCGACGAACCCTTGTACTTGATCGCTCCGTCGAGTTCGCCCACGACGGCGCTTCCGTCCGGCAGCCGCCAATAGAAGTCCACGCGCTTCGCCGCCCCCTCGCTCACAGGATCGGGTATCTCAACCTGCAGCTCGGGAACAGCAAAGCCTAGTTCGATCATGACAGCTCGGGCGATAGACTCTCCGCCGTTTTCGCTTCGCCCATCCATGAACTCGAGGATCCTGTAAGCATTGCGAATGCCGCGTCGTCTATAGCCGTTCTTTTCCACGTATCCCCTGAGCACAGACTCCTCGATGAGCTCCCAGTGCAATGCGGAATCGACAATCGCCAAACCGAGCCGGAACGTCGTCTGGCACATGCAGTCAAGCAGGGTTCGCGCTAGCGATGTGACGCGGATGCCATCCACTATGCGCGTCTCGTCTCCCTCCACCACGTGGCACGATACGACGTTTGTCATCTTCCGTTTGCTTTCGTGAGCGGAAACCGCCAAGTGGACCCGGTCGACCAAGGTGTTCGAAACCTGCAAGCCATAGACCAGCGCCGCCGAGAAGCCCGAAAAGGTCCATTCCGGATGGACTCGGGCCATCGTGCGAATAAGAAACATCGCCCGTAATCGCTTTGACAGACGCTTGTACTTCTCGGAGCTGCAATATAGGCCCGAACAGGCCTCGGTCGCCCTACCCCTCTTTGCCTCGTTCGCGAGCGCCCTTCGCTCCCGTCTTGTCGAGCCGTATGCGTACCTGTTCTCCTTCTCGGCGTCGGCGAGAAGGGTTTTAGCAATCGTCTTCGCCCTATCCGCCATGTGCGGTCACCCCCTATCGCTCGGGCAACCGTAGCAAAAAGCAGTCGAACATATCTCAAACGAACGCACCGAGGCCATCTAACATGGCCGGTCAAACGCCTGTGGCACCCAATCGGGACCGAAACTCAATCGGTGAACGGCTGCGAAGACCGTCAATGCGCGCCCATGCAACGAATGACGGGCTGCGGGAACCCTGTCCTCACAGCCCGTCCAAACTCAGGTGAATATAGCCCCTACTCGGAGGTCTTCTTCTTGACGGCAGTCTTCTTGGCAGCCGTCTTCTTGGTTGCCGTCTTCTTGGTTGCAGTCTTCTTGGACGTCGTCTTCTTCGCGGTCGACTTCTTGGCTGCTGCGGAGCCCTTACGGCCGCGACCTGATGCCGCCTTCTTCTCCTTGCTGGGGCAATCCATGTTCACGCAGATGCGCCACGGGCCGCGCGCGGTGTGGACCACCACGATCGGCGCTCCGCAGTGCTCGCAGGTCTCACCCGTCGCCTCGAGCTTGCCGCGGCCGGGCAAGGGATAGGACACGCCGCAGTCGTCGTAGTTGGTGCAGCGGATGAAGCGCTTGCCGCTTCGCTCCGACTTGTGCGCGATGAGGTCGCCGTGGCGGCCAGCCTCGGCGCAGACCTTGCACTCCCCCACCTTGAGGTCGGGCTCGTAGTTCGTCGGGCACTTGGGGTTCACGCAGATCTCGTAGGCCTTCTGGCGGAAGGGCTGGCACTTGATGCGCGGGGCGCCGCACTCGGGGCACACGGCGGCCTCGCCCTCGAGCGGGCTCACGCGCACGCCGGACGGCACCGGGTAGGTCACGTCGCAATCGGGCCAGCCCATGCAGCCGATGAAGCTGCCGCGGGTCTTGGCGCTCGTCTTCATGACAAGGTCCTTGCCGCACTTGGGGCAGGTGCCGACCTTGGCATCGGCCGTCACGGCGTCCGAGATGGCCTCGCCCAGATCGTCCTTGTGCTCGATCAGGGCGTCGAGCATGCCGGCGAGCAGCGCACGCGAATGGTAGACCACCTGCTCCTGCGTGTCGGCACCCTCGGCCACGTGCGTCATGTCCTCTTCGAGCTCACTGGTCATATCCGGCGTGGTGATGCGCGGCGCGAACTCGTGCAGGGCGTCGATGATCGCCATGCCCAGCTGGCTCGGCTCGATGGGGCCGCTCGGCGTGCCCTTGAAGTACTTCACCGCGTACAGGCGCTCGATGATGCTCGCGCGCGTGGACTTGGTGCCGAGCCCCCGCTTTTCCATCTCCTGGACGAGCTTGCCCTGGGAATAGCGCGCAGGCGGCTCGGTCTGCTTGGCCTCGAGCTGCATGTCGCGCACGTCGACGGTGTCGCCGGTCTCCAGCGCGGGCAGCTGCTCGTCCTTCTTGAGACCGAAGGGGTACACGGCGCGGAAGCCCGGCACCTTCAGCACGTCGCCGGATGCCTGGAACGGCTCGCCCGCGACGTCGATCTCGATCTTCGTACCCTCGATGACGGCGGGGTCGGACAGCGTCGCCAAGAAGCGGCGCGCGATGAGGTTGTAGAGCTTCCACTGGGCGGGCTCGAGCTTGGTCGGGTCGGCCGGCGCGGTGGGATAGATGGGCGGATGGTCGGTCGTCTCGGTCTTGCCGCGCGTGGCGGTGAGCTTCTCGCGCGACAGCAGCTCGCGGCAGGTAGGCGCGTACTGGGGAACAGCCGAGATGGCCTTCACGGTGGCGCGCAGGTCGAGCGAACGCGGGTACACCGTGTTGTCGACGCGCGGGTACGAGATGAGACCGTCCATGTAGAGCGACTCGGCGATGCGCATGGTACGCGCCGGGCTGATGCCCTCCGCCGCGGCCGCCGCCTGCAGCGAGGTGGTGTTGAACGGCGCGGGCGGGCGCTGGATGCGGCTCTTCTTCACGACATCGGTGACTGTGCCGGTCGTCGCGTTCTCCACGTGCGAAAACGCCGCGGCTGCTGCAGCCTGGTCGGTAAAGCGCCCCTGGGCATGGGAGATCTTGAAGGCCTCCTCGTCGCCGGCGCCGGCCGGGCGGGCCTCGCCGGAGATGATCCAGTAGTCCTCGGGAACGAAGGCCAGGCGCTCACGCTCGCGCTCGACCACGAGGGCCAAGGTCGGGGTCTGCACACGGCCGGCGGAGCGCACGTTGCCGAAGCCTCCGAACTTGGCCATGGTGAGGTAGCGCGTCAGGGCCGCACCCCAGATGAGGTCGATATACTGGCGGGACTCGCCGGCATCGGCCAGGTTCTGGTCGAGCTCCACGAGGTTGTTGAAGGCGTGGTCGATCTCAGCCTTGGTGAAGGCGGAGTAGCGCGCGCGGGACACGGGAACATCGGGCGCGACGTCGCGCACCATGGCCAGCGCGTCCGAGCCGATCAGCTCGCCCTCACGGTCGAAGTCGGTGCCGATCACGACGGAATCGGCCTTCTTGGCGAGGTTCTTGAGTGCGCGGATGATCTCCTTCTCAGCAGGCAGCTTCTCGATAGGCGCCCACACGAGGTACGGCAGGCTCGGAACCTTCCAGCCCTTGATGTCGATGCCGTCCTTCAGAAATGGCTTGCGCTTGGACTCGTACGGCGGGCGCGCCAGGCCGTCGGGCACGTCGGCGGGAAGCATCTCGCCCTCCTGGCTGATGGCGTACCAGCCGAGCTTCTTGTCGAACTTGAGCTCGGTGGGAAAGTCGGGCGCCAGGATGTGGCCGCGCAGACCGATGGTGACCCACTCCTCGCCGTCCACGGTAAAGCGGTAGACCGGCGTGTTGTAGACCTTGTCGGCCTTGGGTTTCCCGACGCTGCACAACAGGCGCGCGATCTGCTGGGCTGCATCGTTTTTCTCGGTGATGACGAGCTTCAAAGCGGCTCCTTACTTATATATGTGCGTCCGCGCGGCGTGCACGGACGGCAAAGTCGTGTACCGCAACGTACCACAAGTGAGCCGCGAGCGCGAATTATTCGCAATGTGGAAAAGAAGCCCTCTCCTATTTTCCCATCTGAGCGGCGAGCCAGGTGACCCACTCGTCCATACCGGTGCCGCGGGTCGCGCTGATGGAGAAGCGCGGCGCTGCGGGGTTCAGATCGTCGAGCGTGCGGTTGTAGCCGTCCATATCGAAGTCGAAGGCCGAGGCCACGTCGATCTTGTTGAGCAGCAGCGCGCCGGCGTGCTGGAAGATGCCCGGATACTTGATGGGCTTGTCGTCGCCCTCCGGGACGGACAAGATCATGACGGCGAGGTTCTCGCCCAGATCGAAATCGACGGGGCACACGAGGTTGCCCACGTTCTCGATGAAGATGACGTCGATGTTCTCGAGCCCCACGCCGGCGTCGAGCGCGTCGATGGCCTGGCCGATCATATTGCCCTCGAGATGGCACAGGCCGCCCGTGTTGATCTGGATGGCCGGCATGCCTGCCTCCTTCATCTTGACGGCATCGACGTCGCTCGCGATGTCGCCCTCGATGACGGCGCAGCGCAAGCCATAGCGCTCACGCAGCAGCTCGTTGGTGGCGAGGATGGTCGAGCTCTTGCCCGAACCCGGGCTCGAGAGCACGTTGATCACGTAGGTGCCCGTGCGCTCGAAGCGCTCACGCAGCTCGTTTGCCAGGCGCTCGTTGCGCGAAAGGATCGAGCTGCCGATCTCGACGGTCTTCTCTGCCATGGTTCCTCCTTGGCTCAGCTATCTTCGTCATCCCCACCAGGAGCGACAAGTTCGTACCTGGCACCATCTTGTCGCTCAGGTGTCGTCCTCGATCTCCATCGAAACGATGTCCATCTCACGGCCGGCAAGCAGCATCGTCTGGCCGCTGCCGCAAGCGGGACATCGCAGGTGGAAGCGGTCGTGCTCGAACTCGTTGCCGCACTGCACGCACACGCTTCTCGGCCGCACGTACTCGACCTGCATGGTCGCCTCGGCGGTCAGTGGATCGTCTTCACGCAGGATATCCCACGCAAAGTCCATCGACTCTTCGTTCACCTCGGCCATGTCGCCGATGCGCAGCGAAACGGAAACGACGCGCGAAGCACCCGCCTCGCGCGCCGTCTTGACTGCAACATCTAGGATTCCGGAAACCAGTCCCAGCTCGTGCATTCGCTACTCATCGTCCTCGTCATCCGAGAAGAAGACGCGGCCCTGGGTGAGGCCCTTCTTGCCCTCGCGCGCCACGATCACGAAGCGAGTCACAGCGAGCGAGATCTCGTAGAGCGAGAGCATGGCCGCGTACATGAACAGCAGGGTCACGGGGCTCGCGTCGGGCGTGATGGACGCGGAGACCACGAGCATCGCCACGTAGATGTAGCGCCAGGCAGCGCGGAACTTCACGTACGGCACAATGTGGAACACCGCGAGGTAGAACACGATGAGCGGCAGCTCGAAGGCAACACCGAAACCGATCATGAGGAGGATCTCGATGTTGATGTAGTCCTCGAGGTTCGGCAGGACCGTCGCGATGCTCATGGTCTCGCCGATGAGCCACTCGAAGCCCGCGGGAACGATGATGAAATAGCAGAACACCGCGCCCACGAAGAACAGCAGCGTGGCGGCGAGCACCGTGGGGACGACCCACTTGCGCTCGTTGGGCTTGAGCGCCGGCAGGAAGAACGCCAGGATCTGCCAGACGATCATGGGCGTGCACATGACGGCCGCCACCTTGAGCGCCAAGCCGAACTTGATAGCGAAGCCGCCGAGCGACGAGGTGATGACCGGCTCGACGCCCTCGGGCAGCGAGGGCAAGATGGGGTCCTTCAGGATATCGACGAGCACCGGCGTGGCGAAGTACATGACCACGGTGGCGATGATCACCGAGACGACGATGATGGTCAGGCGGCGACGCAGCTCACCCAGGTGGTCGAGCAGCGGCATGCGTGCGGGTCCGATGGGCATTACTGCTCACCCCCTTCCGCAGCGGGCGCGGCGGCATCGGATTCGGCAGCGTCCTCGGAGGCGGCGGCGCGGCGATGCTTGCGCGGACGGCGCGCGTAGAGGTCCTCGGTGGTGCGCACCTCGGGCTCCTCCTCGGCAGGGGCCTCAGGAGCTGCGGGCGCGGACACGACCTCAGCAGCGGCCGCAGGGGCCTCCTGAGCAGAAGCGGCCTCAGCCTGCGCGGGGGCAGAAGCGGCCTCGACGTCCCCGGCCTCAGCGGTCGGAGCGTCCTCGGCGGCCTGCTCAGCGGCCTCGCGCTCCGCCTTCTCGGCGGCAAGGCGCGCGCGGCGCTCGGCGAAGGTCTCCTTGCGGCGCTGCGTGGGCGCAGACGCGGACTCGACATCCGCGTCGTCGTCATCGACTGCAGCGGCCGCATCCGACGCCGCCGCGGCCTTCTTGGGCTTCGGGGCCGAAGCGGCGGCCGCCATGGGATCGACGACCTCGGTCTGCACGACATCCGTCAGCTTCTGCTGCGTCTCGCGGAACTGGCGAAGCGCACGGCCGATGGTGCGGCCCATCTGCGGAAGCTTATCGGGTCCAAAGAGCAGGAAGGCGAACACCAGGATGATCACCAGCTCTGTTCCGCCGATACTTGGCACGAGCGAACCTCCCGTGATTCAATCGATGCGCCCGAGCGGACGCAGGACGAACAGTGATTAGGCAACTGTAGCAGTATACCGCGCCTGAGCAGCAAACAGGGCGCATGCGCGAAATGCGCACGCGCCCGCATGCAAACCCAAGCTACAGGCCGTGCCGAATCGCTCCGGCGCGGCAGCTCGCAGCGGCGGCCTTACGCCCCCGTGATGCCGATCTCGCGATCGACACCGAGCAGCTGCGCCACGCGCATGACATTGGGCTGGGCGTTGATGACCTCGAAGCCCTTCTCGTGCTCGGCGGCATGGTGGGCGGCGCCCACGAGCACGCCGATACCCGTCGAGTCGATGTAGGACACGTTGGCGAAGTCCAGGGTGAGCTTGGCGGTGGGCTGCTCGAGGGCAAGGTCGATGTGGTCGCGCAGGGCGGCCACGTTCGAGATGTCCACCTCGCCCGCCACGGACACCAGGTAGCGCTCGGGCGTGGGGGTGGTGGTGATGCCGAGATCCATATGAATCGCTCCTCTATCGGTTGCGTTGCGCGGCGCCGCACGCCGCGCGGTCTTGTCTTCCTAGGCGCCGTTCAGGGCGTCTAGGCGCTGCTGGGCGTAGGTGAGCACGCCGTAGGCGTCATCGGGATCGGTCTCGATGGCGTGCTCGTAGGCAGCCCGCGCGTCGTCGATGCGTTCCTCGGACTCGTAGAACATGCCGAGGTTCGCCCATGCGGGGCCGAACGTGTCGTCCTGGGCGACGAACTCCTCGAGCGTCGAGATCGCGCGGTCGACATCCCCGGTATAGAAGATGCAGATGGCCCGATCGACCTCGACGGACTTCGAACCCGGGTTGTCCTCGAGGTAGTCATCGTAGCGCGCGATCGCCTGGTTGAACAGGTCGACCACATGCTTGCCGTCCTCGTCGGTCGCAGCGACCTGCTGCGCGGCGGCGCCCCAGTCGAAGTAGCCGTTGGCCAGCTGAAGCAGCGTCGAGGGGTTCGTCGGGTCCGCATCGTACTGAGCCTGCAGCTGCTCGATCGTCGAGGTGTAGTTGGCATCGACGTGGCTCATGTCGTGCTCATCGGACGCACCCGAGGCCGTCGCGTCCGATGAGGTGGACGTCTGCGCGGCATCGGCATCGCTCGCGGGGCGCGGGGCGAAGGCACCCGAGAGCACCACGAAGGCGATAGCCGCGACCACGATGGCGATCGCGGCGACGATCACCACCTGCATCCGCTTGGTCTGTTGGGCAGAAAAGGCCATATCGACCTCCTTATTCGCAGCTTGGCGTGACTAGGCGTCCGTACCGTCGCCCTCGACCACCGTGGCCGTGCCGTCCTCGTCGATACTCAGCTCGGGATGTCCCTCGGGCAGCATCGACGTGGAGCTATCCGTATCGGAAGCGGTGTCGGTCATCTCCGCGCTCTGAGCTGCCTCGAGCGCGCTGTATGCGGTCGAGGTGCCGATCAGGTAGCCGATCACGACACCGAGCACGAGCGCGATAAGCGCGATGGCGACCACCATCCAAAACGGAGGCGCCTCGCGGCCGGCAGCGGGTGCGGCAGGCTGCTCAGCCGCCGGCCCGCGCTGAGGCGAGTCGGTCCGGGCGGTCGACGGGGCGCTTCCCGCCGCCTCCATAAGCTCCTGCTCGTCATCAAAGAACTCGTCAGCCATGGCTCCGCTATCTCCCTATCCGGTCACTGGGTGTTTGTCTATTGTAGCGGCCGCCCCGCACGCGCGGGACACGGTCCTAATTTCACATCACTTGACGGCGGTGTAGACGGCGGCGATGCCTCCGGTGCAATTGCGGTACGACACCGTCGTAAACCCGGCTTCGCGCAGCTCGCGGGCTATGACGTCCTGAACGGGGAAACCCTTGATGGAATCGCGCAGGTACTCGAAACCCGAGCGGTCGCCGCACAGCAGGCCGCCGATAAGCGGAATCATATGCGTGAGGTACCAGCCGTACAGCGCGCGCCACAGCGCGTTGGGCGGCGTGCCGAACTCGAGCACCACGTAGCGGCCGCCGGACGCGAGCACGCGGGCCGCCTCGCGCATCGCGCGCGTGCGCTCCGAGAAGTTCCTGAGGCCGTATGCGCAGGTCACGACGGTAAACGACCCGTCGTCGTAGGGCAGCGCATGGGCATCGACCTCACGCAAGCCCACCGGCACGCCGCGAGCGGCGCCGCCCTCGATGCGCTCCTCGGCGACCTCGAGCATCTCGGGCGTGAAATCGGTGAGCTCGACGGATGCGGGCGGGCAGCGGCGGCACAGCTCGAAGGTCACATCGCCCGTGCCGCCCGCGACGTCGAGCACCCGGTCGTCGCGGGTGCAGGCAGCCGCCCGCGCGGTACGCGCCAGCCAGCTCCGGTAGATACCGAAGCTGGACAGCGCGTTGAACAGGTCGTAGCGGCGCGCGATGCCCGAGAAGATCGAGCGGACGCGCGTGCCGTGCTGGTCGAGCATCTAGGCGCGCGCCTCGCGGGCGAGCTCAGCCGACACGAGCTTGACGGCGAGCACGAGCACGTCGAGCGCAGCGGAGAGCTCCTCCACGCTGGGATAGGTCGGCGCGATGCGGATATTGGTGTCGTGCGGGTCGTTGCCGCCGGGCCAGGTGGCGCCGGACGGGGTGAGCTTGACGCCCATCTCCGCGCACAGGGCGCCCACGCGCTTGGCCGAGCCCTCGGGACCGTCGAACGACACGAAGTAGCCGCCGTGCGGATGCGACCAGGTGCCGCAGCCGGTGCCGGAAAGGCCCTCGGTCAGCTTCTCCTCCACGCAGGCGAAGCGCGGGCGCAGGAACTCGGCGTGCTTGCGCATGTGCTCGCGCACGGCATCGAGCGTCGGCAGGAAGCGCGTGTGCATGAGCTGGTTGAGCTTGTTGGCCGAGATCAGACCGACCTTGAGCGTGTTGGCGACCTCGACGACGTTTGCCGGCGAGGAGCCGAAGAAGGCGATGCCCGCGCCGGGGAAGGTGATCTTGGAGGTCGAGGCCACGGCGAGGATGCGGTCCTCGGCACCCGCCTCGCGCGCGATGTCGAAGATGTTCGCGAGCGTATCGGGCGTGTCGGTGAAGTCGTGGACCGCGTAGGCGTTATCCCACACGATGCGGAAGTCCGGAGCGGCCTTCATGGTGGCCAGACGGCGGACCGTCTCGTCGGAGTAGGTGATGCCCGTGGGGTTGGAATACTTGGGAACGCAGAACATGCCCTTGATGGAGTCGTCGGCGGCGCAGAGGCGCTCGACCTCGTCCATATCGGGGCCGGTCTCGGTCATGCGCACCGGCACGTTCTCGATACCCAGGTCCTGCGTGATGCCGAAGTGACGATCGTAGCCGGGCGCGGGGCACAGGAACTTCACGTGCTCGAGCTTGCTCCACGGCGTGTAGCCGGGCACGCCCTTCTCCCAATAGTGGATGAGCACGGACTGCATGATGTTCAGGCTCGAGGAGCCGAGCACGATGGTCTGATCGGCAGGCAGGCCGAGGAACTCGCCGGCCAGGCGGCGCGCCGAGGGGATGCCCTCGAAGCAGCCGTAGTTGGAGCAGTCGACGCCCTCGTCGAACAGGTCGGCATCGCTGCTCAGAATGTCGAGCATGGGACGGGAGATGTCCACCTGGGCGGGCGACGGCTTGCCGCGTGCCATATCGAGCGCCAGGCCCTTGGCCTTGACCTCATCGACCTGGGCGCGCAGCTCGGCGATCGCGGCGTCGAGCTCGGGCGTCTCCATCTTCTCGTAGATTGTTTGCATGACGGGCCCTCTTCCTTTTCGTGTGACCGAGCGTGGTTTCCGCAGGTGCTCAACCTCGCAGGTCGCGTTCACACAGCTCGCACTAGTATACGCGCGCGGCAGAAAGTTGCACGAGTTTATCCATCCGCGTGACCGCCTGTAAACATATCTTCATGCATCCGCCGCAAGGGCGCCGCACATGGGCTCGCCGCGCCGCCGTGGTACATTAGTCGGCACACGCACGATTGAGGGAGGACCCATGAGGCTCGGATCGTTTCAGGCAGAGGAGTTCGGCGACCTTCAGCGCCTGGTGGACGGCATGTTCATCGGCCGCGAGACCATCGACCGACTCGACCTCGTGGTTCAAGCCGAGATCCTGGACCTCTCACCCGACCTCATGGAGATCGTGACCCTGCTGCCCCCGGGCACCTACGACCGCCAGCGCCTGTGCGACCAGCTGAACTCCGCGCTCGCCGCCCACGGCTGGGGCAGCGCCTACGGCACGGTGGAGTGACGGAAGGGCGCCCGAGCTGAAAGGGCGCCCGAGCTGAAAGGGCGCCCGAGCTCGAAACCATGGGTTTGTACCGTATAGAGGGCTTCATACGGTACAAACCCATGGTTTCGGTCGTGACCTGCAAGGCGATGCAGGCTTTCGGAGCGCCTGCGTCGAATGGGAGGCATCATGAAACGTCAGGAACAGGAACTCGCCGAGGCGTTACAGGCAGCCGATGACGCGCTGGAGCACCTGTACGCCGCTCAGGGCCAGCTTCGCTCAGCGGGAAACTGGGGGCTGTTCGATATCGTTGCAGGCGGTTTTCTGGCATCGGCCGTCAAGCGCAGCAAGATGAAGGATGCCCAAAGAGAGCTCGATGCCGCCCGAAGCGCCCTCGCCGTGTTCGTACGCGAGCTTCACGACGTTGAGGGCGCCGATGGCGTCCACATCGAGACCGATGGGTTCGTCTCGGCGATCGACCTGTTTTTGGACAACCCCTTTGTCGATCTCTACGTGCAGACCCAAATCGATAGCGCCCGGGAGCGGGTGGCAGCGGCCATCGAGCAGGTGGAGGAAATCCGCGACCAGCTTTCCCGCCGTCGCGCATCCTCGTAAGAGCAGGCAGACGCAGCCGCTCCTTCCCCACCCGGCAATCGTGTCCGTGGGTTTGGTCCGCTGAGACGTTGCTCAGTGGGCCAAACCCACGGACACAATCTCTCAGGGCATCGGCGGCATGGGCGGAAACGCAATATGGGCCCCTCGGGCAACGCTGCCCGAGGGGCCCATCGAAGGGAGAGAGCTGCAGAGCTGTCGGCTGTCGAGCTACTCGCCGCAACCGGACTCGACGAGGGCCACGAGGGCGTCGACGGCCTCGACCTCACCCTCGCCATCAGCGCGGAACTCGACGGTGTCGCCCGCGCCGGCGCCCGCCATCATGATGCCGAGCATAGAGCGAGCACTCTTGAACTCGCCATCCTTCGTGGCGTTGCGCAGCTCGACGTCGATGTCGAACTTGGCGGCCTCGGTCGCGAGCATCGCGGCGGGGCGGGCGTGCAGACCGGTCGGGTTGACCACCGTTACAGACTTGACGTACATGATGTCCGTCCTTTCTCAAGGTCGCCCGGATGCGAAGATCGCCCACCGAGCGCATAAAGATTCAAACGATGCGAGGACATAGCCGCCCTATCGCACGGCCTCCTCGTAGAGGGGATGGCCTTCGGCGGGAACGACCCGCGTGCGGGACAGGTAGTCGTGCAGCGCGCGGCGCGCCGGCAGCGCCAGGGCCATCACCGCAGAGATCAGCGTGATGACGATGCCCGCGATCTCCCAGTAGTAGTTGACGTCGACGCGCGTGATGAGCACGGCCATCTCACGGATGTAGCGCGCCACCACGAAGCCGGAGCCCTCGAGCAGAAAGCCCACGAGCGCCTGGCGCACGATCAGCTGGGGCAGCGAAACCGGGCTCGCGGCGACGTCGTCGCGGGCGATCCGCAGACGGGAGATGCGCTTGCCGGGCGTCTGCCCGGGCCAGATCTTCCAAGGGATGAAGATGAAGTAGAACCACGCCGCCACGACGCACAGGCAGCCCACGCCGATACCCACAGCCCAGGGGAAGCCCAGGGCCTCGAAGGTGTAGAGGTCGGAGAACATGTCGGTACGACGGGTGAGCAGCGCATAGGCGACCACCGCGGGAAAGCCCGACACGATGCCGCCCAGGGCCCAATCGATCACGTAGGCGTACAGGCGCGACGCGACGGGCGCATTCGGCATCGGCACGACGCGCTTCTCGCCGCCCTTCGCCTTGGAAGACCGCTTGCCCATGCCCTACCTCACGTCCAGCACGAGCAGGTCCTTGGGCGTGGCGTTCATGGGCACGCCCACGCCGTTGCGCACGACGACGTCGTCCTCGATGCGCACGCCGCCGACCTCGGGCACGTAGACGCCCGGCTCGCACGACATGATCATGTTCTCGGCGAGCACGATGTCGCCGGAGGCGCGCAGCAGCGGCAGATCGCCGCCCAGGCCGATGCCGTGGCCGAGGCCATGGGTGAAGTACTCGCCGTAGCCGGCGTCGGTGATGACCTTGCGGGCGGCAGCATCGACATCGCGGGCAACGACCCCTGCACGGATGGCCTCGATGCCGGCGAGTTGGGCTGCAAGCACCACCTGGTAGATCTCGCGCATCTGCTCGGTCGGCTCGCCGATGAAGCAGGTGCGGGTCATATCGGACTGATAGCCGTCGAGCTGCACGCCGAAGTCGATGAGGATCGGCTCGTGGGCACCCACGGTGCGGCCCGTGGGACGCCCGTGCGGCATGGCGGCACGCGGGCCGGTGGCCACGATCGTGTCGAACGACATGGCCTCGGCGCCGGCGGCAAAGGCGTAGTACTGCACGAGGGCGCCGATCTCGTGCTCGGTCATGCCCACATGCAGGCGGTCGACGACCTTCGCGTAGATGTCGTCGGCCAGATCGACCGCACGCTGGACCGCGGCGATCTCGGCTTCGTCCTTGACGATGCGCATGCGGGCGCACTCGTCGCCCAGAAGCACGAGCTCGAAGCCGAGCTCCTCCAGGCGGCGGTACTCGGGCACGAGCACGCAGGCCGACTCGATGCCGAGCGTGCGGCAACCCTCGTCGGCAAGCGCGGCACGCAGCTCGTCCATATAGCTTGCGCCCTGCTCGTGCACGCGGAACTCAAGGTCGTGCTCGCGCTCGGCGGCCTCGTTGACGTACCTGCCGTCCATGATGAGGTAGCCGCGCTCGCGCGTGATGAGCACGTTGCATCCGCTTCCCGTCAGGGTACCCAGGTACTTCTTCATGGTCTTGGACTTGATGAGCATCGCGTCCAGACCGCGCTCGTCCAGAAACGCGCGGACGTTATCGACATGGGCGTTCATAGCGACACCTTTCTTACGGGAAGGGATGGGAGCGGCAGCCGCAAGAAGCGGCTGCCGCGGGGAATGGGGAGACGAACCTTAGAAGTCGAGGTCGAGCTCGTCCAGAATGGCCTCGTCCTCAGCGGAGAAGGACTCCTCCTTCTCCTCCTTGGCCGCGGCGATACGAGCCTCCTCGGCCAGGGCGCGCTTCTCGGCGACCTTGCAGAACGGGTAGTACACGATGAGCGCGAGCACGAGCTGCACCAGGTTGGCCACGACGGAGGTCCAGCTCATGTTGGTCAGGAAGCCCTCGAGGAACACGCCCACGTACGGCGGGGTGAAGGTCGAGCAGGGCACCCAGCCCCAAGCCTCGAACCAGAAGGGCACGGAGGAGATGATGCCGCCGAAGATGACGAACGGGACGAAGAAGATCGGGTTCAGCACGATGGGGGCACCGAACAGGATGGGCTCGTTGACGCCGAACAGCGACGGGATGAAGGCGATCTTGCCGATCTCACGCTGAGCCTTGGACTTGGAGAGCATGAACCAGATGACGACGCCCATGGTCACGCCCAGGCCGGTGAAGCCGCCGAACGCGGACATCGGGCCAGGGGTGAAGATGTGGGTCGCAACACCGCCGGCCTGGACCGCAGCGATGTTCTCGGCCAGGAACTGGGTGGCGATGGGCTGGACGATCGGCGACAGGACGGAGGGGTGGATACCGAAGAAGAAGATGAAACAGCGCAGCATGTGGTAGAAGGTAACCGCAACCGGGCTGTCCATGGAACCCACGAGCGGAGCCAGCAGGTTCGTGAAGATGGCACCGGGCATGACGCCGAAGACGCCCTGGCACACGATGCGGATGATCAGGAACACGGCGATGTTGATGATCGTGACCGGGATGATCTCGAAGGAGCTGGAGATGAAGTCGGGCACGGTATCGGGCATCTTGATCGTGAAGTGGCGCGCCTTGCACCAGCGGTAGACCTCGACGGCCAGAAGCGCGGCGAACATGGCGACGAACAGGCCCTTGGAGCCGAGGTAGGTCAGCGAGATGCCGCCGGCCTCATCCATCTCCATTCCGAGCAGCAGGTAGGCCACGAGCGCCATGGTCACGGAGCCGGGGATGTCCAGGTCGTAGGACTTGCCCAGGTGGAACGCCGTGATGGCGGCCACGAACAGGGCCATCATGCCCATGGACACGGTGTTGGCCAAATCGAAGTAGCTCGTGTTGGCCAGAATCCACTGGGACAGCGGGTTATCCTCGCCGATCATGTTGGGGATGGCCGAGGGGATAAGGCAGAAGGAGCCGATGAGCAGCAGCGGCGTCATGGCGACCATGGCCTTCTTGACGGCGCTCAGGTGGCGCTGCTTGTCCATCTTCTCGGCGATGGGGCCGAGGTAGGTGTTGAGCAGGTTCTCGAACTTATCGAACATGCTCTTCTTGGGTGCGGGGCTGGCAGTAGCATCCGCCATGGGGTACCTCCCTTATATAGAAGCTAGGTCGTACGCGCGAACGAGGTGCGGGCGCTTAGGCGCCGGCCTTCTCGGCAGCGCGGGCGCGATCGGCCTTGGCCTTGGCGATGAGCAGCTGCTTGAGGACGGTGGCGCCGTCCATCTTGCCGTAGGTCTCCTGGTCGACGATGATGTAGGGGATGTGGCGCGGCTCGATGAGCGGCTTGATGCTCTCGAGCTTGTGGGCGACCTGCGGGCCCATGATGAGGGCGTCCATGTGGTCGACCTCCTGGTCGAGCAGGTCGGCGGCGATGGCCTTCAGCGTGAAGTCGTCGTCGTTGAGCTTCTCGGAGTTGTGGATGGTCTGCTTGATGCGCTCCATGAGCATGGTGGTCGAGAAACCACCGGCGCAGCACAGGACGATATCCATCTTTGCCATGTCGGTTCCTTTCCTATCAGGCGTTTTGCACCGCGTCCTCCTCGCGGTGCCCTTATGCGATAGCGGGCGGCCGATGCCCCGGCGCACCCGCCGATGCGCCTACTCGGCGTCGCGGGCCTCGAAGATCTTCACGAGCTCCTCGATGAGGTCGCGCGCGAGCTGAGAGGTCATGTAGTGGTCCTGGGCGTGGACCATCAGCAGGTCCGCCGTCGCGGCGTCGGCACCACCGGCGAGAGCCTGGGAGATGACCTGCGTCTGGGCGTTGTGCGCGGCGAGATCGGCCTCCTTGGCCTCCTTCAGCGCCTGGCGCGCGCCCTCGTAGTCGTGCTCGCGCACCTTGGCGAGCGCGGAGAACGCGAGGGCCTTGCTGGTGCCGGCGGCACCGATGATCTCCATGATCTGCTGCTCGTTGATTTCCACCTGTCGTTCCTTTCGATTCCGGCGCCCGCACCCGGCGGGCGCATGTATCCACGTTTCGGGCGCAGACCCTAGTCGAAGCTCTTGAGCTCCTCGTAGGTCGCGCGGTCGATCGAGGTGGCCAGGGCGCACACCAGATCGACGGCGGCGTCGAGGTCGCTGCCGCGCATGACCGACCACGAGCCGTGGCAGTAGCGCACCGGCACGCCGATGACGGTCGCCAGCTTGCCGTCGCCCACCAGATGGGCCGTGCCGGCATCGGTGCCGCCGCCCTTGAAGATGTCGCGCTGGAAGGGGATGTTGTTCTTCTCGGCCGTATCCAGCACGAAGTGGAGCATCTTCTCGTTGGGGACGTGCATGCGGTCGTAGTGCACGATCATGGGACCGTGACCGCACTTGCGCTGGTTCTCCCAGTTGCGGGTGAACTCGGGAGCGTTGGCGATGTCGATGGGGATCACGATGTCGGCATCGACATGGGCGGCAGCGGTCTGGGCGCCGCGGCAGCCGACTTCCTCGGACGAGGAGCCGGCAAACCAGATCTCGGCGGCGTGCCCGGTCTCGGCGAGGCGACGGGCGGCCTCGACCACCACGTACACGCCGGCACGGTCGTCGAACGCCTTGCCGATCAGGATGTCCTCGACGGGCTGCTGCTCGAACTCGGCGGCAAACGTGCCCCAGTCGCCGATCTGGATGCCCAGCTCGGCCACCTCCTCGGCGGTCTCGCAGCCGAAGTCGATGTACATGTCGGTCGGGGTGCCGTCGGCGTCGCACTTGGCGAACAGGATGCCGCTCACCTTCTTGCCGGAGCGGGTCTTGATACGCACGATCTGGCTCTCGACGCTGTTCTTGCGCGGGCCGCCCACGCCGATCACGTGGACCATGCCGATATCGGAGATGTAGCGGACCATGAAGCCCGCCTCGTCCATGTGCCCGGTGAACAGGATCTTGACCGGGTTCTCCTCGGTGCCCTCGCTCTTGAACATGATGCTGCCGAGCTTGTCGTACTCGATGTGGCTGTAGGTGTCCTCGAGCTCGGCGCGCATGATGGCGCGCACCTCGCCCTCGCGGCACGCGACCGCATCAGCGTTGGAAAGCTGGCGAATCAGGTCGACGTTCATCGTACCTCCCACACTTGCTGCCCGGCCGGCCCGCCTGGCGGGCAGATGGCCGGATCGTTGCATCTACGGTTGCGAGTGTAGTGGGCGCGGTGTTCTTTGGCTGTATCCGCCCTTGCACCGCAGCGGTGCAAGGGCCGTGATGACCTGCGGTCTTTCTGAAGGTTCCCGCTTGTTAGGATGAACGTGCACCGAAAACGAGGGCGCGACGGCTTTCCCGCACACGCCCGCCGACCGTCAGGAAGGACAGGTCATGACCGAACCCTTCGACTTTGACTGCATGGCCGACCGCAGCCTCGACCACGCCCGCAAGTGGGATCCGAAGATCATGGAGCAGAAGTACCCCGGCACGCCGGAGGGCTTCATCCCCATGTGGATCGCCGATATGGACTTCCCCGCCGCACCCGCCATCCGCGAGGCGCTCGCCCGCGTGGCGGAAAACGGCGCCTACGGCTACGGCTACGCGCACGACGGCTTCTACGACGCCGTGATGTCGTGGCAGCGCCGTCGCCACAACAACGAGGTCAAGCGCGACTGGATCACGCTCGCCTACGGCACGGTGCCCACGATGCACTACCTCTACCAGGCGTTCTGCCAGCCCAACGACTGCGTCATCCTGTTCACGCCGGTCTACGACCCCTTCGGCTACGCGGCTCACAACAACGGCTTCCGTACCATCTCCTGCCCGCTCGTCGTGCGCGATGGCGTCTACCAGATCGATTACGATCTGTTCGAGGAGCAGATGGAGCGCTACCGCCCGCGCGTGCACCTGTTCTGCTCGCCGCATAACCCGTCGGGCCGCATCTGGTCGCTCGAGGAGATCGAGCGCGTCGCCGACATCTGCCGCCGCTACGGCTGCCTGTTCGTGGTCGACGAGGTCCACTGCGAGCACATCATCTCCGGCGAGTTCCACTCCGCCCTGCAGCTGCCCGAGCGCTACTACGACAACCTGATCGTGCTCACCTCGCCCAACAAGGGCTTCAACCTGGGCGGCCTCAAGACGAGCTACTCGATCATCCCGGACGCCAACGTCCGCTCCCGCTTCCGCCATCGCCTCGAGATGAACTCCATCACCTCGCCCAACACCTTCGGCTGCGCCGCCATCATCGCCGCCTACACCGAGTGCGACGAATGGCTCGATGCCATCACCGCCTACCTGGCCGAAAGCTACCGCTACCTGGCCGATTTCATCGATCGCGAGATGGACGGCTGGAAGCTCATGCCCATGCAGGCGTCCTACCTGCCGTGGGTGGACATCTCCGGCACCGGCGCCACGGCGACCGAGCTCACCTGCCACATGGCGCGCGAGGCGGGCGTCGTCGTGGGCGACGGCACCTACTACGTGGGCGACGGCGCCAACTACGTGCGCCTGAACCTCGGCACGCCGCGCGCCCTCGTGGTCGAGGCCATGGAGCGCATGCGCGACCATCCCTACCGGGCATAGGGCGGCACCTCAACCCAGCTCCTCCCCTTCCAATACGACCCCGCGTCACACATGCGACGCGGGGTCGATTTCGTTGAAGGGTTTGATTCGCGCTCGGAGTGGGCGGCCTATCCGGCGCGAAGCCTTTACGCGTACTCCAGCAGCATGCCCACGAACTCGTCGAAGGTGCGGGCGCGGGCGATCTGGCGTATGGCGCCCGGCTGCGTGAGCACGCGGGCGATGAAGTCGAAGATCTCGCGGAACAGGGCGCGCTCCTCGCGGCGGATAGCCAGCGCGAACACCGCGTAGACGGTTGTATCGCCCCAGCGCAGGCCGCGCGGATGCAGCGACACGGCGACGGCCGTGCGCTTGGCGTCCATGTCGAGCGGGTGCGGCAGCGCGATGTCCTGATAGGCGCTCGAGCTCACCTCTTCGCGCTCGAGCAGGCAGGCCGTGAAGTTGTCGTAGGCGCATCCGCTCTCGATCAGCAGGTTGCCCAGGTGCGACAGGGCGTCGTCGCGGTCGGCATACGGCTGGTCGGTGAGGAAGAACTCCCGGCTGAAGAAGGACTGGAGGCTCTTCTCGATCTCGGCGCGGGCGCGGGCGCGCCTGATGCTCCGCGCGCGGCGGGCCACGTCCTCCACGTCGCGATCGTTGAAGAACGGCGAGATGGTGACCACGGGGGCATCGTTGAAATCGGTCAGCGTGATATCGCTGATCACGAGGTCGATGTCCTCGAGGGTACCGATCGCACCCAGGCGCGGCACCACGCCGTCGATGACGACGTCGCTGCCCAGGCGCTCGGAGAACCGCTTGATCTGCCCCGCGTCGACCGAGGTGCGCCGGGGGCTCACCAGCACCGCATGGAGCTTGTCGCTCTGCGAGCGCTGCTCCTCGACCAGGCAGCCGACATGCAGCGCGATATAGGCGATCTCGTCCTCATCCACCGCAAGGCCCGTCTCGCTCCACACCGTGTTGGCGATGGACACCGCCACGTCGTAGATGAAGGGGTAGCCGTTCTTGATCGAGGCGAGCTGGGGGTTGCGCAGCGGCACGCCGAGGCGCATGCGCGCGACCATGTTCGTGAGGTGCAGCGTGAAGCGCAGCTCGAACTCCTTGTTGGAGAAGTCGAGGCAGAAGTCGTCGGCAACGCGCTCGCGGATGATGTCGAACAGGCGCTGCGCCGTATCGTGATCCTCGCCGCCGAGCTCGAGATGGTCGGAGCGGATCAGGTTCGCCGAGAGCAGCAGGTGGAGCGATTCGCAGTCGGATTGCGACATCTCGATATCGTAGGCATCCTCGATGATGTGGCGGATATCCTCGGCGAGCGTATGGACCTCTTCGCGGACGCCCTCGTCGCTGCCGGAATCCGACACCGAAAGCGCCGGGTAGGGCGTCGAGAAACCGTTGGAGGCACGCTCGACCGAGATGGCGATGTGCAGGATGAGGTTCGACAGCGCGTAGTCGTTCACGAAGCAGCCGTGGCTCTTGAGCGCCGCCTCGATCTTCTCCTGCAGCTCCTTGAGGTCGAGGTCGGGGAAATAGCCGTTCACGAGGTCGAGCTGGCTGAAGAAATCCTTCGTCTCGTCGAAGATCAGCCGGTTGACGAGCTTCTTCTCGCTGCGCTCATCGCCCTCGATGAACAGCTCGCCGCCCGATGAGCGCAGGCGCAGGCCGAAGCCCGTCAGCTCGCGCTTGACGGCGACGAGCTCGTTGTCGAGGGTGGCGAGCGATACGCAGAGCTCCTCGGCGAGCTCAGCGCAGCTCACATGGCGGCGCCTCATGAGCAGCTCGAACAGGATGTGCTTCTTGCGCTCGTCCATGTTCTGGGGAACGCCGGCATCGCGGCGCGCCGTGAGCTCGGCCGCCTGCGCGGCATCGCCCAGACGATAGCCCTTAGGACCCGAGAGCACCACGCCCGCGGCTCGCTTGTTCAGCGTCGAGATATCGTTTTTGATGGTGCGGGCCGAGCACCCGAGTTCCGCCGCCAAAGCTGATGCTGTGGTCCAATCATCGTTGCGTTCAAGAATGCGCACGATGCTGTAGCTGCGATTACTGTCCGCCATCATACGCTCCTCACCGTTTTGCCCTACGTTACGCAGTCGCCTTGCCGCCGGCAACCTCCAGTTTTTCACCCTAGGGGTGAAACGGACCTGCACGCTGCCGTGCTCGCGCGGGAAGTCTATCGTATGGTGCCCCGTGCGCCCAGCGAAATCGACATCGTCAACGAGAACGACAGCCCCTTGTGACCGGCTTGAAACCGACTGGAAAACTCGAACCCATGGATTTGTACCGTATAAAGGCGTCCATACGGTACAAATCCACAGGTTCGAGCTGTGCGGGCGCCGCGAGCTCTGCGAGGCGGCGCCCGATTGCGCTACGAGCGGCGCTCGCGGCAGGCGAAGTGCATGTAGATGAGGCCGAGCACCGCCGCCGACACCGAGCCGGCAAGGATGGCGGTCTTGGAGGCCAGAAGCTCCGCCGGGATCTCCGTGAACGCGAGGCCGGCGATGAGGATCGACATGGTGAAGCCGATACCGCCCAGGATGCCCACGCCGATGATGTGCGGCCAGCGCACGCCGCGGGGCAGCTCGGCGAGGTGCGTCTTGACGAGCAGCGCGGTCATGCCCGCGATGCCGATCGGCTTGCCCAGCAGCATGCCGAAGTACACGCCGAGCGCGACGGGATCGAACAGAAACGTCGCGGGATCGACACCAACCAACCTGACCTGCGCGTTCACGAATGCGAAAATCGGCAGGATGATGAAGTTCACCGGCGTGGAGATGGCGTGCTCAAGACGCTGCAGCGGCGGCGTCACGCGATGCATCACGCGCTCGACGCCGTTGACCGCGTGCGTGAAGTCGTGCTGGCCGAGGATGTGCGCCTCGTCGTCAAAACGGTCGTCGAGCTCGGGGAGCTTCGCGCGCACCCATTCCACCAGGCCGCCCGCATCGATGTCAGAGCGCGCCGGGATGGTGAAGGCCAGGATCACGCCGGCGAGCGTCGCGTGGACGCCGGACTGGTACAGGCAGAACCACAGCACGAGACCGAGGGCCAGATACGGTGCCAGGCGGAAGTGCCTGCGGATGTTGAGGACGACCAACAGCGCGGTCACCACCGCGGCGGCACCGAGCCACATCATGCTCGGGGCATGGCCGTAGAACAGGGCGATGGCCACGATGGCCAGCAGGTCGTCGGCGATGGCGAGCGTCGAGAAGAACACCTTGATGGCCGGGGGCACGCGGTTGCCCAGAAGCGAGAGCACGCCGAGCGCGAAGGCGATATCGGTCGCCATGGGGATGGCCCAGCCGTAGACCGCTCCCCCGCGGTTCACGAACGTGTAGATGCAGGCGGGCGCGATCACGCCGCCCACCGCCGCGAGCATCGGCAGCATGGCCTGGCGCGGGCGCCTGAGCTCTCCGACGGTCATCTCGTATTTGAGCTCGGTGCCGACGAGCAAAAAGAAGATCGCCATGAGGAAGTCGTTGACGAACAGCTCGAAGCTGAACGAGAACTCCCACCCGGCGATGCCGATCGACACCGGCAGGGCGAACCACTCGTGCAGCGCATAGTACGCATCGGTGTTCGCGCAGATCACCGCGGCGACGGCGGCGAGGATCATCACGCAGGCGGAGATGGTGCCGTTGGAGGTGATGCGGTCGAGCACGCTGCGGCGCTCGATGCGCAGGCGCTGCTCATCGCTCATGAGCGGCACCGGTATGCTCGGAGCATCCAGGGCAAGCGCCTTGCGCTCGACCGCCTTGGCCGTCCGCTGGTTGTGCATGCGCTTACGCTTTGTCATGTCAGCTCCGATCCTTTCTGCACCAAGCGTCCTTCTCACAAAACCGCGGGCGCCGCATCCGACGTCCCGCGGTTCGTAATAAATTATTATTGACTCTCAAGCCCTCATGCGGCAGTTCTTTGGGAACGCGCGGCAAAAGCGAGCAAGCGGTCTGTAGGCTCCGGGGAAGCCCCGAATACAGCATCCCCTACCCGTGATAAAAACCCACCGATTCAATAGGCGATAACATGGAACATCCACGGGTCGTGCGCAGGTTCTGCACAGGGCGTTTCACAACAGTGCCCGGCGCTCGCGGGCCCATCGCCACGCCCCCCTCCGCTTTGTTGACGGCGCGACCACAGCACATTGACGGGCCGGCTTCGGCGGGGTATCCTTCACGTCAGAGTACGCAGCGCGTACGAAGGGGCGCACCACCTCGGGTGCGGTGTCCCTTCGTGCGCGCTTTTTTTAATATGAGCTGAACATTGTCAAGAGGCAAAACCGGCCCGACCGCCCGCGGAGCTACCGCGACCGGTCGGGCCTACCTATCTTCACCCGGGCTGGCTGCCGCCTGAGGG
>NZ_JACJKB010000012.1 GCF_016900375.1 Collinsella tanakaei
TTGCGCGTTTGCTCAGCCTCGCGACCTCGCGGTTCGAGTCCCGGCAAGGCGCCCAAAAACCGAAGGGCCCCGCAGCCGGGACCCGTCATAACCTGGTAGGGGCAGTGGGACTCGAACCCACAATCCTTGCGGCCGAAGATTTTAAGTCTTCTGCGTATGCCAATTCCGCCATGCCCCCGTGTGGGAGAAGTGTATCACGAGAGAACAGGTGTCCAACCGATAACGGGGTCCTGGCCGTCGAGCACCTCGCGCAGCGTTGCCGCCATGCCCACAAGCAGGCTGTTCTCGCTTACGATCAGCGCGTTGTAACCCCCCGTGCGCAGAATCTCGCGGATGATGAGCGCGCCGCCAAGCATGACCGGAGCGCGCTTTGCCTGGATTCCGGGCAGCTGGGCGATCTGATCCACCGTTCGCGGCGCCATGAGCGCGATGCACTTCTCGACGTCGGCGACCGTCAGTTCGTGCAGGTGCACGAACGCGGGGTCGTACGCCGCGAGCTCGTTCGCCATGGCGACAAGCGTGGTCACCGTTCCGCCCACGGCAACAAGGCGGTCAGGGCACTGGCCGGCATCCTGCCAATACGACGACAGCAGGTCCGCCGCCCATGCAGAAGCCTGTTCCATCTGGTCCGCCGCTGGCGGATTGTCCGCCAGGAATCGGTCGGTAATGCGTCGGCACCCGAGATTCAGCGATCGCAGGTGCTCCAGGGAAAGCGGCTCGCCCGGCGAGTAGCGCCCCACCACGAGCTCCGTGGATCCGCCGCCGGAGTCGGCAACGGCGATGCGCTGGCCGGGAAAATCGTGCGCGACACCATAGAACGTCAAGCGCGCCTCAACCTCGCCGGGGATGACCTGAGGACGCAGCCCCAGTTGCTCGAGCCCCTCGATGAGCGTCGCACCGTTCTCCGCGTCGCGCGCAGCACTCGTCAACGTGGTGCACACGGCATCCGGAGCAAAGTCGTCAATGCGCCGGACGAATCCCGCGCAGGCCGCGAGCACGCGTCCGATCGCCGCCTCGCTCAGGCGGCCCGTCGCGTCGACGCCCTGCCCCAAGTCGGTGATCTCGGTCACCTTGCTCGATTGGACGATCGCCCCGCCCTCGACGCTTGCCAGCAGCAAACGCGACGAGACCGTACCCAAATCGATTGCCGCCACGCGCATTGCGCCCTCCTATTCAGTTGAGTCCGGAAGCTTCGGCTGCCCCTCGACGCCATCGAAGAAGAACAGCGAGTCGAGCATGTGGATGTACCACGGTGCCTCCTGCGCGGCGGCGAGCTCAGCCTGCTCGGCCTCGAGCGCCGTGGAGGGAACGTTGTCCTTGGACGCCGCAGCAGAATCGCCCTCTCCGACAGGGGTCTCCCCCTCCTTGCCTTCGGCGTCCGCGCCCTCGGAATCCTGTTTGTCTGCATCCTCGGAGCCGGCAGCGTCGACATCGTCCTGCCCGGTCACCTCGATGCGCGTCTCGCCCGGAAGCACCATATCGAGCTCAGAGCGAGCAGCCTCCTCGATGCCCTCCTGCGAAAGATAGCGATTGACATCCTCCTGCAGGCCTTCGTTATACGCCTCGCGCAGATCGACCTGACGGCTCAGGATATCCTGCGTGCGATACGCCACATAGAGGTTGCGGATGGGAAAGTACAGCCCGATGACAACCGCCAGCACGACCAGCGCGATGAAGAGCGGCTTGGTATTGCCTGTCACGAATCCGTACACGGCCTGGACGACGCGGTTGTCCACCGCATACTTCATGAAGCTCGAGGAACGGCGCGGCGAGCGCGCGGCGGCGCGAGCGGCCTCACGCGTTGCCTGATTCCCCTTGGATCCGCCCGCGCGGTAGCGCGCGCCTCGCGTTGCGCCGGAACGCTCCGACGGCCGCGATCCGTCTCGACGGGATGAGGAGCGCGCATCCATGCGCCGACCTCCGCGATTGTGCACCTCGGAGACGCGTGCACCGGATGCCGAACGGTAGCCGGGACCACCCGACCCCGCGGACGATGTCGCGAGCGTCCCAGGTGCAGCCGTATAGCCCGGCGCCGACGAACGGCGGGACGAAGCGCGCCCGCGGTCGGCCGAGGCGAGAGGTATAGATCTGTTGCGGTAGTCGTTCATAGACGCCTTGTGTGATTAGAGTGCATGTGCGCTTGCCCATAAAGTTATACCACGCGCCCCGAGGTCAGTTGTGCAGGGTTTGCGCGAGGTCGGCATGCTCAACCAAATGCGAGAGCGGGACCGTCGCCACCTGGGCGACGGTCCCGCTCGGCTCACATTTGGAGACGGCCCGCTCTAGCGAATGTTGTAGAACGCGTCCTTGCCCGCGTACTGAGCACTCGTGTACAGCTCGTCCTCGATGCGGATGAGCTGGTTGTACTTGGCGATGCGGTCAGAGCGGCACGGCGCGCCCGTCTTGATCTGGCCGGAATTGGTGGCAACGGCAAGGTCGGCGATCGTGGAGTCCTCGGTCTCACCGGAACGGTGGGACACCACGCACGCGTAGCCGGCGCGCTTGGCCATCTCGATGGCCTCGAGCGACTCCGTCAGCGTGCCGATCTGGTTGACCTTGACCAGGATGGCGTTCGCCGCGCCCATCTCGACGCCCTTCTTAAGGCGCTCGGTGTTGGTCACGAACAGGTCGTCGCCCACGAGCTGCACCTTGTTGCCGATGCGCTTGGTGAGCTTGACCCAGCCATCCCAATCCTCCTCGGCAAGGCCGTCCTCGATGGAGATGATGGGGTACTTCTCGACGAGCGCCTCCCAGTAGTCGATCATCTCGTCGGTCGTGAGCTCGCGTCCCTCGCCAGCCAGCACGTAGACACCGCGGGCGGCATCGTAGAGCTCCGTGGTGGCAGGGTCCATGGCGTACATGAAGTCGACGCCCGGCTTGTAGCCTGCGGCCTCGACGGCGCGGGTGATGTACTCGAACGGCTCGGCGTTGGTCTTGAGGTCGGGCGCAAAGCCGCCCTCGTCGCCCACGCCCGTGCTGTGACCGGACTCCTTGAGCACGTTCTTGAGCGTGTGGTACACCTCGGCGCACCAGCGCAGACCCTCGGTGAAGGTCGGGGCGCCCACGGGCATGATCATGAACTCCTGGAAGTCCACGTTGTTGTCGGCGTGCACGCCGCCGTTCAGGATGTTCATCATCGGTGTGGGCAGGGTGTGACCGTTCACACCGCCCAGATACTGGTAGAGCTCCAGGCCGGTGGACTGCGCCGCCGCGCGAGCGACCGCCAGCGACACTCCCAGGATGGCGTTGGCACCCAGATTGCCCTTGTTGGGAGTGCCATCGGCCTCCTTGAGGGCGGCATCGATAGCGCGCTGATCGAACGCCTCCATACCGATGACCGCGTCGGCGAGCTCCTTGTTCACATGGTCGACAGCCTTGGTCACGCCCTTGCCCAGGTAGCGGCCCTTATCGCCATCGCGCAGCTCAACGGCCTCAAAGGCACCGGTCGAGGCGCCGGAGGGAACCATGGCGCGGCCAAACGACCCATCGTCGAGCACGACCTCGACCTCAACAGTGGGATTGCCGCGGGAATCGAGAACCTCGCGACCATAGACGTCCAGAATCTCACTCATGTTACGTCCTTTCCGCTGATAATCAGCTGGATATCTTCTGCCCGGGTTCAGGTTACCCTAAGCAAACTTTAGCCATTATGCCCGATTTTCCCGAAATCACACCGCGATTGCAAAAAAGTTAGCTATCGCCAACCAAAAGAGCGCGGCTCCTAGGCGCGCACGGCGTCAGGGCTTGCCCCTTCATCGGCGGCGGAGCCCTCCTTCAGCTTGACGGCGTCCCACAGCTCGTTGAGCTCTCCGGTTGAGAGGCCCTCCAGGGCGACGCCGCGCTCGTAGGCCACGTCCTCCATGGCGCCCCAGCGGCTTCGGAACTTTGCCGTACTCGCGCGCAGAGCGCTCTCGGCATCAATACCCTCCTTGCGCGCCACGTTGACGAGCGCGAACAGGATGTCGCCGAACTCGGCCTCGCGCGCCGCGGACCCCACGGGCTCGGCATCGAACTCAGCGCGCTCCTCGGCGACCTTGTCCCACACGTCCTCGACGGTATCCCACTCGAAGCCCACGGCTGCCGCCTTGCGCGATACCTTCTGAGCCTGCATGAGCGCCGGGAGGGAGCGCGGTACACCGTCGAGCAGCCCGGCGGGCCGCTCGCTCGCGGCGGCGGCCTCGGCGTCGCGCGTCTCCTTTTCGGCAAGCTTCACCTGGTCCCAGATGTCGAGCACCTCATCGGCACTCGACGCCGACGCGTGCTCGCCGAACACATGGGGATGGCGGCGGATGAGCTTCTCGTCGATCTCGCGCGCCACATCGGCCAGCGTGAACTCGGCTGCATCGGCCGCGATCTGCGCATGCAGCACCACCTGCATCAGCACGTCGCCGAGCTCCTCGCGCAGGTGCGCCACGTCGTCATCTTCGATGCAATCGACGGCCTCGTAGGCCTCCTCGATCATGTTCTTGGCAATGCTCGCGTGTGTCTGCTTGCGATCCCACGGGCAGCCATCGGGCTGGCGCAGGCGCCAGATGGTGTTCACGAGCGACTGCAGCTCCTCCCGCGCATCGCAGAGAGTCGACATATCGCGGCAGGATTCGTCCAGCTTGGCGGTTTTCTTTTGGTCGGCCATGCGCTACTCCTCCTCCATCACCACATGGCGAAACGCGTCCTCCATGGGCAGCGAACTGTCGTAGATGCCATAGCTGTGGCTGCCGTCCTTGGGGATGGACACGCTGCCGGGGTTGAACGCCCAGATGCCCGGATGGCCCGGCACCGCCTCGTTCACCTTCACGTGCGTGTGGCCGTACACGATGGCCGACCTCTCGGGCAGCGGCGGCAGGTTGTCGACGCTGTTGTGGAAACCCGCGCCGAACACGTGCCCGTGGGTGCAGAACAGCTGGCGGCCGCCCTCGTCGAGCACGACGGCGCTATCGGCCATGCAGGGGAACGTGAGGACCATCTGGTCGACCTCGGCCTCGCAGTTGCCGCGCACCGCCACGACGCACCCACTGGCAGCAAGCTCGTTCAGCTGCGGGATGACGCGCTTGGGGGCGTAGTCGCGCGGCAGGTCGTTGCGCGGCCCGTGGTAGAGCAGGTCGCCCAGCAGCAGGACGCGGTCGGGCTGCTCGCGGTCGATGGCCTCGATAAGGCGCTCGGTCCAGTAGGCAGAACCGTGTATATCGGATGCGATGAGGAACTTCATGAGGAAATCCTTTCGTTATGGGGCCGCGGGATCGGATGGCGCTGTGGCTACGCCGAAAAACTAAGCGATGGGGTCGTGGCTCACGCGATGCGCCACATAGGCAAAAGCGGCGACGATGAGCGCGTTTACGATCACGGACACGATGACGTCGCCGGTGAGGATGAGCAGCAGCACGCTGCCGAGATTTGCCCATACCGCGAGCACGATGATCAAGAAGAGCTTGGAAACCTTGAGCCGGTCTCCGCCCGTACGCAGGCCGAAGATGCCCAACAGCAGCGAGAAGATGACGGTGAGCGCAAGGCAGAGCAGCTGAAGCGGCTCGAACGGATGGCCCGAGGTGTAGAGCACGCGAGCGGTGATACTCAGGTCGACCGCGCCGACGATAGCGAGAAAGCTCAGAACCTTGAGCGCCCTTTGCATAACGGACAACGTGACCGCCTTCCTTTCGGGACGCGCGACGGCGATGCGCGCAGTGTGCACGCCTTGCATTGTACCCCGCGCCTCAACGGCCGGGCGGCAGCGCTGCTAAGCGCGAGATGCGAGTCGCGCGGCGTCCATCACCTGCTGCAGCGGGATTCCCTCGCGGCGCGCCAGGGCTGCGCAATCGTCGAGCTCAGGCGCGATGCGCTCGCTGCCATCGGGAAGAACCGCGCGCTTGACGGACACGGCTCCCCAAGGCGTTTGCACGCGCTCGAATGAGCGCTCGAGCACAGTGCGGTCCATGTTCACGCGGCGGATGCCGATCGTCGAGGTCTCGCGGAAGATGATGAGCTCCAGGCGCTCGACATCCTCGAGCACGGCGATGACCTGCAGCTGGAAGGCGGGACGGCCCTTCTTCGTGTAGATGGGCAGCCAGTGGACCTCGCGCGCGCCCGCTTCGCGCAGGCGGTCGGCGGCGTAGGCGAGCACCTCGGGCGTGCTGTCGTCGATGTCGCATTCGAGCTTGACGATCTGCTCCGGCGTTGCATCCGACACCTGCCGTGCGCACTCGGAAGCGGGAGCCTCGGCACCGGCGACCTCCTGGATGAGCAGCGCGCGAAGGAGCGAGGGGCGCTCGTATGAGCGCTTGCCGACACCCATGCCCACCTGGCGCACAACATAGCGCGCAGGCAGTTCTGCCTGCGGATCCAGCGCGGCAACGAGCGCAGCGCCGGTGGGCGTCACGAGCTCGCCCTCGACATCGACCTGCTGGAGCGGCAGGCCGGACGCGATACAGATATTGAGCGTCGCGGGTGCGGGAACGGGGATGATGCCATGCTGACAGCGCACGGTACCGTGGCCGTCGACCAGCACCGGAACGATAACGCGGGAGACGCCCAGGCTGTCGAGTAGCACGCTCGCCGCCACGATGTCGACGATGGAATCGACGGCCCCCACCTCGTGGAAATGCACCTGATCGATGGGCACGGCATGCGCCTTGGCCTCCGCCGCGGCGAGGATGTCGAACGTCCGGTGCGCCAACGCGCGAGCTCCGGCGGTCATATCGGCAGCATCGATGATGCGGGCGATGTCCGCCGGACCGCGATGCTCATGGTGATGGTGGTGATGCCCCTCGTAGCCATGACGGTGGCCGTGCTCGTGCTCGTGCTCGTGCTCGTGCTCGTGCTCGTGCTCGTGCTCGTGCTCGTGCTCGTGCTCGTGCTCGTGCTCGTGAGCAGCATGCCCCGTGCCGTGCAGGTACGCCATATCATGATCGTGGTTCTCGTGCTCGCGATCGAGCAGCACAGCGAAGTCGCAGCAGTCGATTCCCGCCTTCTTCACCCGGGTCACCGCGATCTCGAAGCCCTCGACTGGCAAGCTTGCCAGCGCCCGGCGCATGGCGACCTCATCGGCACCAAGGTCGAGCAGGGTGCCGACAAGCATATCGCCGGCAATACCGCTCTGGCAGTCCAGATAGAGTGCACAGCCGCACCCCATCGCAAGCGATTCCGCTACTTCTCGCTGGCTACGCTCCATGGCCTTACGCCTCCTTGCCCGGAAGATGATTGATGAGAGACGCCTGGTAGGCAGCCCCGAATCCGTTGTCCACGTTCACCACAGATACTCCGCTCGCGCAGCTGTTGACCATGGCGAGCAGTGTGGCGAGACCTCCCATGTTGGCCCCGTATCCCACGCTCGTGGGAACCGCGATCACCGGGCAAGCGGCAAGTCCGCCCACAACGCTCGCCAGCGCCCCCTCCATGCCCGCGATGGCGATGATCACCTGGGCGCGCGCGATCTGCTCGCCGTGACGCAGCAGCCGGTGGATGCCCGCGACGCCAGCATCGCTCACGCACTCGACGCGATTGCCCAGAAAGCGCGCCGTCAGTGCCGCCTCCTCGGCCACGGGCTGATCGGACGTCCCCGCCGTGATCACCAAGATCGTTCCGTTGCCATCGGGCTCGGGCAGCTCGCCCACCACGCCCGCTCGGGCATCGCCGTAGTAGGTAACATCGCATCCCAAGCGCTCGAGCTCATGCGCCTTATCGGCATCGAGCCTCGTGATGAGCACCCGCTGCTGGCCGGCATCGAGCATCGCGCGGACGATGCCCGCAATCTGGGATGCCGTCTTGCCCGCGCCGTAGATGACCTCGGACACGCCGGTTCGCATGCCGCGCCCCGTATCGACCTGGGCATAACCCAAGTCCGCCACAGATTCCAGGTGAACACGCTCGACCAGCTGCTCGGGCGTCATCGTGCCCATGGCAACGGCGCGTGCAAGCGCCTCAAGGTCTGATGCATCCATGGTGTTCCTCCCTTTGACGCGGCGGTGATATTTCCAGCCGCTCTAGACGCTATCATATGAAACCAGTTTGAGGTCGTGGTTTCGCGTGTCAAACCGACAGGGGCCGCAGGTGGCTGCATGCAGGCACCGGCTCCGCTTAGGATAGCGGCATGCAAACCATACCTTAACCCAGCGATACCCGACCCGTCCGCCCCAAGAGGGGGCACGCCGCACGCGCCTCTTTGGCCCACAGGAGGATGACATATGTCCGATACCGATATCGTCACCGAGAACACGGACGATAGCATCGAGCCCTCCGCCGTCGCGGAGCCGGCGGTCACCGCCGAGGACAGCAACGCTGCCGCGTCGACGGAGCCCGAGGTCCCCTCCGAGCTCGGCAATGTCGACGCAGACCAGACCGTCAGCGCAAACGATTCCATCAGCTCCATGCTCTCCATCTGCTCGGCGGGAGTCGGCGTGATCGGCGTCATCCTCGCCGTCTTCGTCAGCTGGATTCTGAGCGTTCTTGCGGGCATCATCGCGTTTGCGCTCGCACAGCTCGCAGCCAGCAAGCACGCGCCCTACCCTGCCGCCATCCGCGCAGGAAGGATCCTGGGCGTCCTGTGCATCGTCGCCAACATCGCGTTGGTGGCGATCTACATCTATCAGCTCATGAGCCTCGGGGTTTTGTAGCCATCGGCGCCGGGCCGTCCGTCTTTATGCAGCAAGACCGCGGCCTCTCGAGTTATGAACCCCGTTTTCAGCGAATCTATTCGAACCCAGCGAGCATGCCCCTGTTTTGCGCGAATAGGTGTTAGCGTTTTCGCAGGTAAAAGTCTTGCCGGTTGAGAGCCGGGTCCTCGATACTCGGCCCGTCAGGAAAGATTCGCTGAAAACGGACTTCATACCTTCGCTCTTCGACCGAACAGCACGATAAAAGGCGGAAAGCTGCCTCGTGCAGCCTCCCGCCTCGCAGGAAATCAGATGTTCGCGCGCCCTAAAGCAGCGCTTCCTCCCACGCAGCCTCCTTGAAACCCACGAGCACGCCGTCGTCGGCCACCACGATCGGACGCTTGACCAGCATGCCGTCGGTTGCCAGCAGAGCAAAAGCCTCCTCGTCGGACATTCCCGCGTCGAGCTTGGCTTTGACGCCCAGCTCGCGATATTTCATGCCGCTCGTGTTGAAGAAGCGGCGTACCGGCAGGCCGGATTTCTGCTGCCATGCGGAGAGCTCCTCCGCCGTGGGGTTATCCTCCACGATGTGGCGGTCATCGTATGCCACGCCGTGGTCGTCCAGCCACTTCTTGGCCTTCTTGCAGGTGCTGCACTTGGGATACTCGGCAAACAGGATAGACATCGGCTCCTCCTCCGCATGCGGGCGTTGCTGACTCCATCCTACCCCGGCCGGCCTAGCGCGATACGCTCGCCTCGCGCAGGGCCGCAAGCTCGGAGCGCCCGTGGATGCCCAGTTTGCCGTAGATCTGCTGCAGGCGGCTGTTCACGGCGGCTTCGCTCAGCACGAGCCGCTGCGCGATATCGGAGGTCGTTGCGCCATCGGCCGCCAGCAGGGCCGTCTCGACCTCGGCTTCGGTCAGCCCACGATCCGCCAGCCCGTGCGCAAAGGAGCGGCTGTGCAGCCACGCCTGCGCCTCCTCGCGCGTGGACACGCCGAGCTTCTCGTAGGCGCGCGTGCTGTAGGTGCCCACCGTGGAGCGCGAGACTCCCAGGTCGTCCGCCAGCGCAGCGAGCGTCATGCCTTCGCAGGTGGCCAGCAGCACGGTGCGCTCGCGGCGCGTGAGACCGGCGTCGGCGAGGTCGACTTCCAGGCGCGCGCGTTCCAAATCGCGCGTCAGCTTCTCGCGGTTGGCATCGGCCTCGACTGAGGAGGCGAGGGTGGGTGCCGGCTGCGGCGCAGGCGGCTGGTTCTTCCCGCTGCGCAGATACTTAACGGCAACGAGCACAGCAAGCACGAACAAAACGATCGGTGCGATCACGCTCGTTCCGTAATACCAAGCGACGATGAACCATTCAAATCCCTGCGGCATCATGGCGAACACCTCCGTCAGATCGGCGATTTCCTAGTTGGAGTATGCCCAAAACGCAGCGCTCGGTCTGTCGTGCAAGCTGATGATTATCGACGCGTTTGCGCAGGTCGCACCCGTCGTGCAACGCAAATCTCGCAAGCTCTTCCCTACCGATGGCGTGCATCGAGCTCGCCGGCGAGCTCTTCGAGCGTGATGCCATAGCGCTCGAGCGTGACCATCAGGTGGTACACAAGGTCGGCAGCCTCATAGCGGATGTGGTCGTGATCGTCGTCCTTGCAGGCCATGATGACCTCGCTCGCCTCCTCGGCGAGCTTCTTGAGCAGGCTGTCCGCCTCGCCCTGCAGAAGCTTGGCGGTATAGGACACCTCCGGCGACGCGTCAGCGCGGCCGTGGATCACCTCCGCAAGCCCGGTCAGCGTCTCGCCGATGTTGCCATCCTGAACGTTAGCGGTGCGAACACCCATGAGCGGTTCCTTTCTTTCGAAGCCGTCAGCGAGCGGGGTCTAGGCGCTCAAGCTGCGGAAAAAGCAGGTTCGGTTGCCGGTATGGCAGGCGGGGCCGGGCGAATCGACCAGCGCGAGCAGCGTATCGGCATCGCAGTCGACGCGCAGCTCGCGAAGCTGTTGCATGTTGCCGCTCGTCGCCCCCTTGTTCCACAGCTCCTGCCGGCTGCGGCTCCAAAACCAGGTGGTGCCGGTCTCGAGCGTGAGACGCACCGACTCGGCGTTCATCCACGCGACCATCAGAACCTCGCCGGTATCGTATTGCTGCACGACGCACGGGATAAGCCCCTGCGCGTCGAACTTGAGCTCGCTGATATCCATATCCGATCCTTTCGAAGCGTACCGTGTCCACTTTCAGGACGGAGATGTTTTCGGACACCGGGCGCCGCGGGCTGGCCTCTGTGGGGACGTAGCCGGGAGGCGCCACGCCGGCCACCACGGCGAGGACGCCGTCCGGGGTCCCCGGCGTGGCGCCTCCCGGCTACGTCCCCACAGAGGCCAGCCCGCGGCGCCCGGTGTCCGAAAACATCTCCGTCCTGAAAGTGGACACAGCGAGACTAGAAGTCGAGGCGCATGGGGATGCCCTGCGCGGCCATGTATTCCTTCACCTGGCGGATGCTGTAGGTGCCGAAATGGAACACGCTGGCAGCCAAGACGGCGTCGGCCTCGCCCTCGATGATGCCCTCAGCAAAGTGCTCGAGCGTACCCACGCCACCGCTAGCGATAACCGGAATCGGCACGGCGCGCGCCACCGCACGGGTGAGCGCCAGGTCGAAGCCCTCCTTGGTGCCATCGCGATCCATGCTCGTGAGCAAGATCTCGCCGGCGCCGCGGCGCGCGGCCTCCTCGGCCCACGCGACGGCGTCGATGCCGGTCGGCGTGCGACCGCCCGCCAGGTAGACTTCCCATTTATCGGCCCCCGGCGCGCCGAGCTCGCCCACGCGCTTGGCATCGATGGCCACGACCACAGCCTGGCTGCCAAAGGCAGCGGCGGCAGTCGATATGAGCGACGGATCGCGCACGGCGGCGGAATTGATGGACACCTTGTCCGCTCCCGCGGCGACCATGGTCCTCATGCCCGCGAGGTCGCGGAACCCGCCGCCCACCGTATAGGGAATGGAAAGCTCCTCGGCGGCACGCGAGGCCATGTCGATAGTCGTGGCGCGGTTGTCGCTCGTGGCGGTGATGTCCAGAAACACCACCTCGTCGGCGCCCTCGCGGTCGTAGGCCGCCGCGAGCTCGATGGGGTCGCCAGCGTCGCGCAGCTGCACGAAGTTGACGCCCTTCACCACACGGCCGTCCTTAACGTCCAGACAGGGAATCACGCGCTTGGTCAGCATGATGCCTCCTTTGCGGCGGCGAGCGCCTCGGCCAGGGTGAAGTTGCCCTCGTACAGGGCGCGACCGATGATGCAGCCCTCAATCACGGTGTCGCCCGCGGCGGCGAGCGCGCGGATGTCGTCGAGCGTCGACACGCCGCCCGAAGCCACCACGGGAAAGCCCGCGCACGCCGCGACGTGACGGTACGCGTCGACGTCGATGCCGGTCTGCATGCCGTCGCGCGCGATGTCCGTAAACACCAGATGCTTGAAGCCGAGCTCGGTGAGCTGGCCCACGACATCCTCCACGCCGCGGGCGATGCCGTCGCGCCAGCCGTTGATCTTCACCTGGCCGTCGCGCGCGGCGACATCGGCCACGAGCAGGTTGCCGAAGGCGCGGGCCGCCACCTCGGCGAAGCCCGGCTCGGTCACAAGCACGGTGCCGAGCGCGATCCGCTTGGCGCCGAAGCCCGCGAGCTCATCGATGCGCGCGAGCGAGCGCACGCCGCCGCCGACATCGATGGAGAGCCCCTCGACCTGGCAGATATCGCGGATGGCGGCCGTGTTGGCGGCGCGCGCCTCGTCATCCTCCTCCAGAGCGGCGGAGAGGTCGACCACGTGCAGCCAGGTGGCACCCTGCTCGACAAACGAGCGGGCGACCGCCACGGGATCGTCCGAATACACCTTGCAGCGCGAGCGCTCGCCGCGCTCGAGGCGCACGACCTTGCCGCCGATCAGGTCGATTGCGGGAAAAACGATCATGCGGACACCTCCTTAGCATGCGCGTCCACGATGCGCACGAAGTTCTCGAGAATCTGATGGCCGTGGGCCGAGGACTTCTCGGGATGGAACTGGCAGCCGTAGATGTTGCCGTGCCACACTATCGACCCGAAGCTGCGGGCGTAGAACGTGCGCGCGGCGATGTCGTCGGCATCCACGTCCTCATCGAGTGCGTACGAATGGGTGAAATAGAGGTTCGCCCCCTCGTCGAACCCGTCGAGCAGCGGGCATGCAGCACCCTCGGGCGTGAGATGCACCTGGTCCCATCCCACGTGCGGGATCTTCAGCCGTCGCGAAGGAAGCACGGTGCACGAACCGGGAAGCAACCCCAGGCCGCGCACCCAACGCCCGTCCGCGGTGGCGAACACCGAGCCGGGCGCCAGGTTCGAGCCGGCGTCATCGCACGCGGGCAGCGTGGGCGCATCCGTCGGCACGCCCTCGTCGCCGCGCTCGAACAGCAGCTGCAGGCCCAGGCAGATACCCAAAAACGGAACGCCTTCCCCGCCTGCGAGCGCCTCGATTACAGCGGCATCCTGCCCCCTCTCATGCATGAAGGTGATGGCGTCGTAGTAGGAACCCACGCCGGGCAGCACGATTCCGTCGGCCGTGCGGATGGCGTCCGGGTCATCGGTCACCAGGGCCTCGGCGCCCGCACGGGCCAGACCGCGCGCAACGCTGGACAGGTTGCCCTTGTGGTAGTCGATAACGGCGATTGTCGACATGTACCCTCCTGTCAGACCATCAGAACAGGCCCTGCCACCGCAGGGCGATGCCCATCCCGACCGGGACGGGGAATTACGGAAAACATGACAGTGGGAACCGTCCTAACTGTCATGCTAGAGGCTGCCCTTGGTGGACGGGATGCCCTGCACGCGCGGGTCGAGCTCGCAGGCGTAGCGCATGCAGCGGCCGACCGCTTTGAACGCCGCCTCGATGATGTGGTGGCTGTTGCCGCCCACGATCTCGCGCACATGCAGCGAACAGCGCGCGTCTCGCGCGAAGGCGTAGAAGAACTCCACCGCGAGCTCGGTGTCGAACGTGCCGACCCGCTGGGTGGGCACGGGCAGCTCGCAGTACGCCTGGCCGCGGCCCGAGATGTCCACCGCTGCCATGACGAGCGTCTCGTCCATGGGCACGGCGACGTCGGAGAAGCGCCTGATGCCGGCCTTGTCGCCCAGCGCTTGGGCGAACGCCTGGCCGAGCACGATGCCCGTGTCCTCCACGGTGTGATGGTCGTCGACCTCGGTATCGCCCGTGGCGCGCACCGTCAGATCGAACAGACCGTGGCGTCCGAACGCATTGAGCATGTGGTCGAAGAACGGCACACCCGTTTCGATATTGCAGTCGCCCGTTCCGTCCAGATCGAGCCGTACGGTGATGTCGGTCTCACCCGTCTTGCGGGTGACTTCAGCGGTACGCGCCATGATGCCTCCTTTGGGTCTAGGCGTCGTCGTCGAGCAGCTCGGCCAGCGCCTCGAGCAGCGCGTCGTTCTCCTCCGGCGTGCCGATGGTGATGCGCAGGCAGTCGTTGAGACCGGGAGCTGCGGAGAAATCCCTTACCAGAATAGAGTAATCGTCGCGCAGCTGCTCGCGGATCGAGCTCGCCTCGCGCACGTGCATGAGCAGGAAGTTGCCCTGGCTGGGCCACACATCGACCCAGTCGTATGCCTCGAGCGCCATGGCCACGCGCTCGCGCTCGCTGCGAATCCGCTCCACCACGGGCGCAAAGGCGTCGCGCACGCGAACCGCGGCGAGCGCTGCAGCCTGGGTGAGCACGTTGACGGAGTAAATCTGGCGCACGGCGCCGAAAACGTCGATGATGTCGGGCGCCGCGATCACGTACCCGCAGCGGATTCCGGCCTCGCCGAACGCCTTGGACAGCGTGTGCAGGATGACCAGATTCGGGCATGCTGCGAGCAGGTTCTGCACCGAGGTGCCGGCGTCGGCGAACTCGATGTAAGCCTCGTCGACCATCACGAGGCCCGGGCAGACGCGGCACAGCTGGGCGATGAATCCGGGCTGCGCGACGTCGCCGGTGGGATTGTTCGGCGATGTGACGATGACCACATCGGCGTCGCGCGCGGCATCGAGCATGCGCTTCTCGTCGATGGCGAACGTCTTGCGGTCGCGCCAGACGTTGCGCACGCCCGTCTTGGTCAGCGAGGCGAAAAACTCGTACTCGGAGAAGCACGGCGGGCAGTTGAGCAGCGTGCGGCCCTCGCCGCCAAAGGCAAGCAGGAAGTTGAACAGAAGCTCATCGCCGCCGTTGCCCACGCAGATGCAGGCCGGGTCGACGCCGTGGCGCGCCGCGAGCTCCGCACGCAGCTCGTTCGACATCGGATCGGGATAGCGGTTGAGCGGCGTTTCCGCGAGCGCAGCGTCGATCGCCTCGCGCACGCCCTCGGGCAGCGGGTAGGTATTCTCGTTGGCCGAGAGGTTGATGCGCGTGGGCGTGAAGTTCGGGTCGTACGGCTCGATGCCGGCCAGATGCGGCTGGACGAGGGCGCGCATGCGCTCGGAAAGCTCTGCCATGTATGTTCCTCCTTGGTGATTGCGCTCGGCGACGTTGGGCGGGTGCCCGACTCCATTGTGGTCTCGCGTGCCTGCGCCCCGGGGTTCTTTAGCTGTCCTGCTTTGCGCCCCGCACCACGGTCTGCGCGTCGTCCTCGGGCCAGGCGACTGCCGTCAGGTCGGCCTCGCGCAGGGCGGCGATGTCCACCGACGCATCGCCGAGCTCCAGCGCGCGGCGGCGCAGGCCGGCCGACAGGGCATGCGCCCACAGGCCCTCCGCCTGCGCCAGGCGCTGCGTGGCGGGCGCATCGGCCAAAAGCCCCTCGGGCGTGTAGCAGATCACCGAGGACTTCTTGACGAAGTCGTCGACCGACAGCGGGTTGGAGAACGCCGCGGTGCCGCCGGTGGGCAGCGTGTGGTTGGGGCCCGCTACGTAATCGCCCAGCGGCTCGGAGCTCCAAGCGCCCACGAAGATGGCGCCGGCATTGCGGATGGAACCGAGCAGGCCGAGCGCGTTGTCGCAGTGCAGCTCGAGGTGCTCGGGCGCGATGGTGTTGACCGCCGCCACCGCGGTCGGCATATCGGGGGCGATCACGACGGTGCCCTGGTCGTCGAGCGAGGTGCGCGTGATGTCCTCGCGCGGGCTTGCCGGCAGCAGCTCGCCGAGCGCGCGCTCGACCTCGGCGGCAAAGGCCGCATCGCAGGTCACGAGATAGCAGGCGGCCAGCGGATCGTGCTCCGCCTGCGCCATGAGGTCGGCCGCGACCACAGCGGGCTTTGCCGTGGCATCCGCGAGCACGCAGACCTCGGAGGGGCCGGCGACCATATCGATGCCGACATCGCCCGAAACCAGGCGCTTTGCCGCGGCGACGTACGCGTTGCCGGGGCCGGTGATCTTCTCGACCCGCGGGATGGACGCCGTGCCGTACGCGAGCGCGGCCACCGCCTGCGCGCCACCGATGGTGTAGATCTCGTCGACGCCACCGACCTTGGCCGCAGCGAGCGTGTAGGGCGAGATGGGGCACGCGCCGGGCTCGGCGGTGCGCTGCGGAGGCGTGACCATGACCACGCGCTCGACGCCCGCCACCTTGGCGGGAACGGCGTTCATGAGGACGGTCGAGGGGTACTGTGCGCGGCCGCCGGGCACGTAGATGCCCGCTGCGGCGACCGGCGTCACCTTGACGCCGAGCATGGTGCCGTCTGCGCGCGTCGTGAACCACGACTGCTGGACCTCACGCTCGTGGAAGTCGCGAATCTGGGCGGCAGCCTTCTCGAGCGACGCCAGAAACGCGGGGTCGAGCCCCTCGAGCGCGGCGTCGATCTGCTCCTGCGGCAGACGGAAGCTCTCGAGTTCAACACCGTCGAACTCGCGGCTGTAGCGGCGCAGGGCCTCGTCGCCCTCGGCACGCACCGTGTCGATAATCTGCTGCGCCGCCGCCGTGATATCCGCCGGCAGCACGCCCTCGCGCGTGAGCATGGAGGCACTCAGCTGCTCACCGGGTGCAAGCTCGATGGTCCTCATGTCGTTCGTCTCCTTTACCTGATATGCGCCGTATCGAGCGCGAAAGGGCGCACAGCACAACGCCGCGCGCCCGAACTTGTCCGCTTGGGATAACTTTAGCATGATAAAGTTTGCGCCTCAACGCGTTACCTTGCGGCAACAATCGAGGCGCCTGTGCCTGATGACCCTATGCGCCAGCCACCACCGCCGCCAGCCGCTCGGCGAGCGAACGCACGCGGGCATCCAGGCGAGCGCGCCCCGGATTCACGAAGAAGCGCGCCGTGCACTCCATGACCTCGCCGGTGATGACCAGGTCGTTTTCGCGCAAGGTCGTGCCCGTTGCCGTGATGTCCACGATGCGGTCGGTCATGCCCACGATGGGGCCGAGCTCGATGTTGCCGTGCAGCGACACGATATCCGCGTTGACGCCGCGGCTCTCGTACCAGGCGCTTGCGATGCGCGGGTACTTGGTGGCCACGCGCAGGCTGCCGCGGCGGGCATAGGCGGCCTCCGCCTCGCCTGCCCGCCAGGCAGGCTCAGCCTCGATAAAGCGGCAGGCGCCGAACTTCAGGTCGACAAGCTGCAGCAGGTTGAGATCGGCCTCGATGAGCGAATCGCGTCCGCAGATACCGCAGTCGGCACCGCCGCAAGCCACGAACGCCGGGGCGTCGGTGGGGCGGACGATGATGTACTCGACCGCGCCGATCGAGCCCGCACCCTCAAGCGTGTCGTTCGCCCGGAAGATCAGGTGCCTGCCCGGGTCGCGTAGGGCGGAAACATCGAGTCCCGCGGCTTCGAGCACACGCAGGGTGTCTTTGTTGAGAGAACCCTTGGGCACGGCAATGCGCAGGGGCGCCGTGGCATCGCGAGCCACGGCGCAGTCGCCGGCCGCCATGTGCGCAGGACTCTTGACCGCCTGCGATGCATCGGAACGCGCCGCCTCCAGGCGCTCAAGCGAGAACGCGAAGCCCGCCGCCGGCACGCGGGGCGCGCCCGCGAGCGCATCATCGAGCACCGAGTCGTAGCGGCCGCCCGAGCCTACCGAATCGGGCATCCCGGCTGCGTACACCTTGAATACGAGGCCCGTGTAGTAATCGAAGGAATTCATGATGGAGAAATCGAAGGAGAGGCGCTCCGCCGCCTGCGGCGCCTCGCGTGCAAGCGCATCGTACAGGGCGCGCAGCTCGTCCGTCGCTTGACCGTCCACGCCCGCTGCCGTCAGAAGCTCGTCCACGCGGTCGAGCACCTCCGCGCCGCCGCAGAGACGCGGCAGCTCGCACAGGGCGCGGCGCACCGCCGGGGCCTCCGCGCTTTCGGCGACGAGGTCGTCAAGGTCGACGAAATCGTTCGCGTGCACGAGCGCAACGACCTCGTGCGCAAGCGCAGGGTCGGATACGCACGCGAGCACGTCCTTGAAGGGACGGACGCTGCCGCACACCACGCGCCATGCGGGCAGTTCGAGCGCGCACGCAGCCTCGGCGGCAAGCGAGACGATCTCGGCATCGCCCGCCGCGCCGCCCTCGCCGATCAGCTCGTAGCCGAGCTGGGTGAACTGCCGCGACGCGCCCGTGTTGCGCGAGGCGGCACGGACCACCGGCGCCTCGTAGCGAAGGCGCAGCGGCAGGTCGTCCGCGCTCATGCGCGTGGATACGAGACGGACGATGGGCAGGGTGTTGTCAGGGCGGACCACCAGGAACCGGCCATCGTCATCGAACAGCTTGAAGGGGGTATCGGCCAGCCTGCCGCCCTGCTCGAGCGCAGCTTTGTCCTCGAGCAGCGGCGTCTCGACCGGCAGGTACCCATGGACCTTGAGACAGCCCTTCACCGCGAGCGCGATATCCTCGCGCGCCTGCGCCTCTTCCGGAAGAATATCCCTGAAACCCCACGGCGTTGCCGTCATCGCGTGCACCGTCCCTCGACTGCAGCCTATACAAAACCGCCGGCATCCCGCCGGCGTAGCTACTTTAGCATACAAAAGTGCGCGCAGGCCCTTGAGGCCGATGCGTTACCGAATCATGACAGGGGCTGGTAGCGCGATCGACCCGAGCTGAGGTGCTGAAAGCGGATGCACAGGTGCAGAGGGGGTTCTTTTGTTCAAGTTAGTTCAGATATGCGTTACCTATCCGCCAGGTATGTTGCTAGAAGCGCGCCGTTCTACGTGCAAACGGGCTCATTGTGCATCGAAATCGCTGCGAGAGGCCCTCACAGGCGGTTTTAAGACAGCCATAACGCGCAAAACAGCCAAAACGATAATCCTACTAGTCTGCTGCGCTTACGCATATCTGAACTAACTTTGCACGAGAAGCCGATTCCAGCCATATTGGGGCAATCTCGGCGGTGCGCACCAAGCAGCTCGACCTCAATTCGGATAAACACAGCGGCGCCGCCGGGGGCTTTCGCCCTCGGCGGCGCCGCGTTAGCCTCTCAGCTACGTCCCCAAAGGAGACATGCAATCAGCGTTCGTTACTCGTTGTCGCCAGCGGTCATCTGGGTCGCGGAGAGCTCACCCTCGGTCGCGGCGGCAGCATCGGGCCACACCCAGTTGGTGAAGTCGGGGTGATCGAAGCCCTCGTCCACGGCAAAGTGGAACGCCTCGATGCGGAAGTCCTCCCACTTCTGGATCTGGTCGGCGAACTTGTCGGCGTCGACCAGACGCAGGGCGTCGGCGCCCAGGGCCCAACGGTCCATGTTGTTGAGGCGCAGCATGTCGAACGGGGTGGTCGTGGAGCCCTTCTCCTCGTAGCCATGCACGCGGAAGGACTTGACACCCGGGCGATCCCACAGGATGCGGTGGATGGTGCCCTCGTAAGCGTGGAAGCAGAAGAGGACCGGCTTGTCGCCATCGCCGAAGAACTCGACGAAGCGCTCGTCGGAGATAGCCTGGTCGTTGTCGGCGAGGCTCTGGATCTTCAGCAGGTCGACGACGTTCACGAACCAGACCTTGATGCCGAGCTGCTTGAGCAGATCGGTCGCGGCCAGGGCCTCCATAGTCGGCACGTCGCCGCAGGTGGCGATCACGAGGTCGGCGTCCTCGAGGCTGTCAGCGGTGCAGGCCCAATCCCACACGGCCAGGCCCTCCTCGAGCTCAGCCTTGGCGTCGTCGACGGTGATGAAGGTCGGCGCGGGCTGCTTGCCGCAGAAGATGGCGTTCACGCAGTTGGTGGACTGGTACACGCGCTCGGCCACGGCGAGGGCCATGTTGGCGTCGCACGGATAGTAGGCGTTCACGACGTGGGTGTCGTTGGCCTTGTTGAGCAGCAGGTCGATGAAGCCGGGGTCCTGGTGAGAGAAGCCGTTGTGGTCCTGACGCCACACGTGGCTCGTCAGCAGGATGTTCAGGCCGGCGATGGGCTCGCGCCACGGAATCTCGCGAACGGTCGCCTCGAGCCACTTGCAGTGCTGGTTGACCATGGAGTCGACCACGTGCACGAAGGACTCGTAGGTGCTCCACACGCCGTGACGGCCGGTGAGCAGGTAGGCCTCGAGGAAGCCCTCGCACTGGTGCTCGGAGAGCTGCTCGATAACCTTACCGGAGGTGGACAGCAGCTCGTCGTTGTCGGCGTCGGCGTGGTAACCGGCCTCCCACTGCTTCTTGGTCACCTTGTAGGCATCCTGCAGGCGGTTGGAAGCGGTCTCGTCGGGGCCGAAGATGCGGAAGTCGTCGTTGGCAGCCAGGACGTCGGCGGTGTAGGCGCCGAAGACGCGCGCGGCCTCGGTGGAGCCCCAGCCGTGGCCCTTCTCGGCAACCGGCACCTCATGGGCGTGGATGTCGGGAAGCACGAGGTCCTCGCGGATCTTGCCGCCGTTGGCGTTGGGGTTGGCGCCGATGCGCAGGTCGCCCTTGGGCATGAAGGCGGTCACCTCGGGACGGATCTGCCCCTCCGGGGTGAAGAGCTCCTCGGGCATGTAGGAGCGCAGCCAGGCGCGCAGCACGCGGAAGTGCTCGTGGGTGTCGTTGGCGCTCGCCAGCGGCACCTGGTGGGCACGCCAGGAGTCCTCGGTCTTCTTGCCGTCGATGTGCTTGGGGCACGTCCAGCCCTTGGGGGTGCGGAAGATGATCATCGGGTAGACCGGACGGGTCTCGACGCCGGTTTCGGCGCGGGTCTTGATGTCGCAGATCTCGTTGAAGACATCCTCGAGCAGGTTGGCGAAGCGCGCGTGGATGGACATGTGCGGCTCGTTGTCGAAGCCGGCCATGAAGAAGTGCGGCTTGTAGCCCATGCCCTCGAAGAACTTGGTGAGCTCCTCATCGGAGATGCGGGCGAGGATGGTCGGGTTGGCGATCTTGTAGCCGTTGAGGTGCAGGATCGGCAGCACGATACCGTCGGTCTTGGGGTTCACGAGCTTGTTGGACTGCCAAGAGGTGGCCAGAGCGGCCGTCTCGGCCTCGCCGTCGCCCACCACGGCGACCGCGAGCAGGCTCGGGTTGTCCATGACGGCGCCGAAGGCGTGGGACAGGGTGTAGCCCAGCTCGCCGCCCTCGTGGATGGAGCCGGGGGTCTCGGGAGCGAAGTGGCTCGGGATGCCGCCGGGGTAGGAGAACTGGCGGAAGAACTTCTGCAGACCGGCCTCGTCATCGGTGATGTCGGGACGGATCTCGCGGTAGGTGCCGTCGAGCAGGGACTGCGCGGTGCCGGCAGGGCCACCGTGACCAGGGCCCATGAGGAACACGGCGTTCTGCTGGTGATCGGCGATGAGGCGGTTCACGTGGCCGAACAGGAAGTTGATGCCCGGCGTGGTGCCCCAGTGGCCAACGAGACGGTGCTTGACGTCCTTGCGGCCGAAGTCGCGGGTCTCGCCGGTCTTCTCGTCAACCCAGTCCTTCTTCATGAGGGGGTTGGAACGCAGGTAGATCTGACCGACGGAGAGGTAGTTGGCGCAGCGCCAGTACTTCTCTACACCGGAAAGGGCGTCAGTGCTCACCGGAGCGTTGAGCTTCTTCCACGGAGTTCCGATCACGGGGTTGGACATGTGCTCCTCCTTTTTCCATCACGCCGAGCGGTATGCCCGACGGTTACGGTACGCAACCTTGTTGATGAGGACGTGCGGTGTGGACGGGCGGAACCGGCCGGCGCGCGAACGCAGGCAGGGGTTCCGCATCCGCGCGCGCGGCTCGCGGGGTTTACCACCCGCGGACCCGGCCAGATTCCGCCTGTCCAGCACATCCAAGGACAGTATAAGTGGTAAAACGTTTTATCGTTTCGAAGTTTTTCCGCCTTGTTTCGTAAAGGTTCCATCAAGAGCGCCGGCGTCTTCCGTGGCAGAGCAGCGAAAACGGTCCGTTTTGGCCCCTCTGTTCGGGCGTAGTCGCACCGTCTCGAAAAACGCCCCTGTTTATCAGGTGTTTTGCGAAGGGGAAGCCCAGTCTCGAAGCCGCCTGATTATTCAAAGAATCCGAGGTAGAAGATGGGTTTTTGCCAATTGAGCCGAATCTTGCCGTGCTGTCAGAATGCGCCGTCGCAATTCCTCCATATTGCCAACCGTTTATCTCTTGTTTACTACCGTTCACCTCGAAGAAGCCAAAGCGGACAGACAGCTCCGCGCGCAAGGCGCCCTGAAGTCGATAAGCCGAACAGGTATGAAGCCCGTTTTCAGCGAATCCCATCCCGCTTGGCAGGCAGGGCCTCGAAATGCGCGGAACGGCAATCTGGTTTCCGCAGGTAGAAACGTTGCCGATTACGCACCGAAGGCAGACTACTCCCCCATCCGCGAAAGATTCGCTGAAAACGGGGTTCATACGTCGACCTTCTTGCTAATTTCGGGAGTTCTGACGCGAGAGGCCCTTTAAATCCCGCCCTATCGCAGCGGCGCCACGCTCTCTTTAATAACAAGATGGGGCTTGAGCACCCGCTCGATCGGATCGGACGACGGGTTATCCAAGCGTCGCGTCATGAGACCCACGGCGTGGTGCGAAAGCTCGCCGACATTCTGCTCGATGGAGGTGAGCGTGGGCTCGAACAGCGCATCGGCCGCGCTGTTGTCGTAGCTCACAAGCGAGTAGTCGCGCGGCACGCGGCGCCCGCTCTCGTGCACGCGCTTGAGCAGGCCGAGCGCGATGTTGTCGGAACTGGCGAACACCGCCGTCGCGTCGCTTTGCAGCACGCCCGCAGCCGCCTCGTATGCGCTCGAGATGTAGTACTCGGTCTCGAAGACGAGCGACATATCGGGTTCGAAGCCCGACTCGCGCAGGGCGCGCAGATAGCCGCTCAGGCGCTTGCGGCCCGTGATGGTCTTGGCGGCGTTGACCATGCAGGCGATGCGCCGATGGCCCATCTGCAGCAGGTAGCGCGTCGCCATGTAGCCGCCGAGTTCGTGATCGAACAGCACCTTGTCGCATGACAGCTCGTCGACCACGCGGTCGACCATCACGTAGGGCACGGGCAGGTTCACAAGCTCATCGTAGAGGGCCTGGTTGTCGGGCACCTCGTCGCCCACGACCAGGAACATGCCGTCGACGCCGCGGGTGACCAGCAGATTCAACAGGTCGATATCGTTTTCGGGCAAGCCGTCCGAGTTGGTGATGAACAGGGCGTAGCCCGCCGCGCGGCACCGTTGCTCGAGATTCTTGGCGAGCGACGAGAAGAAGCGGCTCTCGATGTTGGGCACGATAAGGCCGAGCGTCTTGGACTGCTGCGTCACCAGACTGCGCGCGATCTGGTTGGGAATATAGTGCTCGCGCGCCGCGACCTCCTTGATGCGGCGGCGATTCTCCTCGGAGATGCGGCAGGGTCGGTTGTTGAGCACCAGCGACACCGAGGCGGGGGAAAGACCCACCTCGCGCGCGATCTGCTTGAGTGTCACCTTGTTGGCCACGGCAGCTGCGCTCCTTCAGATCGTACAGGTTGTAACCCGGGCAATCGTGCATTGGTTCTTATACCACCGAGTGTTCTCTATAATAACCAGCATGATGGAACGAAACGATGGAAAACTACAACCCCCGATGACGCCGGGCCAGCGAGCGGCATGTTATGGGCTGCTGACTGCCCTGGCGCTTTGCGCCGGCTACCTCGAGATGCTCGTGCCGCTGCCGGTGGGTATACCGGGCGTCAAGCTGGGCCTTGGCAACGCCGTGGTGCTGTTCGCCCTCGAGCGCATGGGCGCACGCCCGGCGTTCTACCTCATGCTCGCCAAGATCCTGTGCTCGGCGCTTCTGTTCTCCAATCCCCAGGTGCTCATGTTCAGCCTTGCCGGAGGCGTCGTGTCGTGGGCGATCATGACCGCCGCCGTCCGCTGGACCCCGCTTTCGGTGGTCGGCGTATCGGTGCTGGGAGGCGTGGCGCACAATGCCGGCCAGCTCCTGGTCGTGGCACTTGTGCTCTCGACGCGAACCGCCCTCGCCGTGGCGCCGGTCCTGGGCATCTCGGGCGTGATCTGCGGAGCCATCATCGGTTTGATCTTGCGCGGCGTGTTGGCGGCGATTCCCGAAGGAGCATCCCGTGGCTAAGAGCATCGGCATGAAACCGACGTTGAGCAGGCGACAGGCACTCGGATGCTGCCTCTCGCTCGCCGTGGGATGCGCGGCCGCCCTTGCGGGCTGCACGGCGGGCACGGGCAGCAGCGCAGGCGGCGCGCGCAGCGACATCGACCCTGTCAACGGATCGACCTTCGCCTTCGACACCTATTGCAGCTTTACCGTCTACGGCGACCCAAATGCACTCGCCCTTCTGAGCGAGGAGTGCGCGCGCTACGACGCCCTGCTCAACGCATACGACGAGGCGAGCGACATCGCGCGCATCAATGCGGCGGCAGGCGCGCCGGTGGAGGTCGACCCCGACACCGCCGATGTCATCGCGCAGGCGCTCGCCTACTGCGAGCAGGCAGACGGCCTGTTCGATATCAGCATCGGTGCCGTATCGTACCTGTGGGATTTCGACGAGGGCATCCGACCCTCAGATGACGAGATCGCCGCCGCCCTGCCGCACGTGAACTGGCGCGGCGTGCACGTGGACACCGAGCGCGCGACCGTGCAGCTGGATGACCCCGAAGCGAAGCTCGACTTGGGCGGCATCGCCAAGGGCTACGTCGCCGACCGCCTAGTCGAGCTGCTGCGCACGCAGACAGACGCCACCGCGGCCATGATCTCCCTCGGTGGCAACATCGCCCTGTTCGGCACGAAGCCCGACGGCAGCCCCTGGGCTATCGGCGTGCGCGACCCCAACGACCCGGGCGGGAACACCATCGTGGGCACGGCGCGCCTTGACGGCGAGGGGTCCGTGGTGACAAGCGGCCTATACGAGCGCACCTTCGAGCTGGACGGCGTGACCTATTGGCACATCCTGGACCCGCGCACCGGCATGCCCGTGGCAACCGACACGGTGAGCGATACGGTCGTTTGCCCCTCTTCGACCACGGCCGACGCCCTCTCCACCACGCTGTTCGTGGCGGGCAGCGCGCGCGGGCGCGAGATCGCCGACGCGCACGACGACACGGCGGCGTACTTTTTGCTGCAAGATGGCGGCACTGCGGAAAGCTCCCGCTGGCAGGAACTCACGGACTTCGAAGCGTAGGCGCTTGGTGGCAAGCTGACCGCCCAAACCAAGGGGTGCGGTCGAAGATATGTCCACGCGGCGCCCTACGATGCCCTCAGTACGAACATATGATCGATACGAGGAGGACATCGTGACCGGGTATCCAAGACGTGCATCGTTGGCGGGACGCTGCGGCATCCCTTCCGAAAACGACCGCATCTACGTCCGCGTCGACATGGCAACGGAGTCGCTCTCCCCAACCGACCGGGGCAAGCACCCGGTGCGCATCTGGTGGCCCGACGGCAGGTCCTGGAATATCGAGAGCGTCTACAGCGTGCGCAGTTTTGGGCGGGAGGTCTTCGGCAACCTCTGCCTGAAGTGGACCGTCTGCATCTGCCGCGCACCCAAGGTGATCTGGTGGGAAGGCGGGCGCTGGTTCGTGGCGAAGCGCAGCGGCGTGGCGGCGAGGCCGTGACGCGCGCCCGGCAGGAGTCCGTCCGACCGGAACGCCCGTAGTATCCGCTCGCGGTGGGATTCGAACCGCCCGAGAAGTCATTCGCGCGGCGGAGGCGAGCATTCGCGCCGCACCCGTTGAGCCGCGGCGGGCGCTTTACTACGGTACATGCAAGACGACTTCCCGCCGTTTAATCATGAACGCTGTGCGCGAGGACGTCCTCGAGCTGAGGTAGCAGAGCCAGCCTGCATCCGACGGGATGCCGAAGACGCGAGACCGGGCCCGGGCGAGGGAGATCCCCCGCCCGGGCCTTTCGCGTTCGACGCGGCGGCTCATCAACACGATTCTTTTCTGCAATCGCACGTCCGCGAGCGCTGGCTCTCCCGTTCTGCTAGAATGCTCGTTACTTGCCTCCGTAGCTCAGGGGATAGAGCACCGCTCTCCTAAAGCGGGTGTCGACGGTTCGAATCCGCCCGGGGGCACCAGTGAGCATGACGGCGTCGCACAAGCGGCGCCGTTTCTGGTTTGTGAGTCCAATCGGCGGATTCGGGCCGTCGACACCCGCGCCACCATTTTCCCGCGGGTGTCGTTTTCGACTTCAGCGTAGCGGGTTTATTCTTCGGCCATTGCCCCATGGATTGCAAGCAGTCTAGAACGCCTGCCGACTCATGCCATGTTGCGCAACTTCCCTTCTCGTCCCACCTGCAGAATGAGAACAACGAGGGAGATGCAGCCCCTCCGTATCTCCCGAACCGCCTTGAACGTAGAGGCAGAATCGAGCGGGAAGCGAGAGGAAGGAAGATGCCATGCAGCTACGATTGAACAGTCTCGCGCCGCGAAGTCGAGCCATCACACTTATTGCGTCCGCACTGCTCGCCATTCCCGCTCTACCAGCGATCGCATTGGCCACCCCAATCGTCAATGAGGGCAGCCTCGAGCCCGCAGCACCGACTGCAGTGGGCACACCTACCAAATTGGCAGCAGATGGAATCGGCCTTACGGCCTCTGAGCCCCAATATGACTATCAGGTGTACTACCTCGACGGCTTTGGAAACACCTGGTACAACAACGGAGAAGTTGCGAGATATATGTATGTCCGCACGAATAATCCGAGCGCGGACTTCGACATTTCGTTTTCCCAAAGCAAGATGGAGTATTCGTACGCCTTGCAGCCCGGATCGTTCGATGACGTGGAAGATCAAGGGCAGTCATACAATTGCCTACGCGTCCCCGGAGGTTATGTCGTCGGCTGCTCAATTGAAACGGATGCGACAGGCCCTCAAACGCTCGAACTTTATGAACTCACCAGGACCGACTCAGGCCATGTAACCAATAGGACGCTTGCGGCGACGTTCACGGTAAACTTTGTCGACTATAACCAAGTGCTCGATAAATGGATTGACGACACCATTGATAGGTACACCAATCCAGGCATGAATCCCCTCGATCAAATGCAGAGCATCTCCGACGGCCTGCGGGAAGAGTTTGACTACCTACTGAACGACGACCGGCACCTCCTAAACCTAGTAACCCAGCAACCAGTCCCATTCTTCGAGTCGATGCACTGGCAATCCATGACCTCTCCCGCGGTGCTGTGTCTCATTGCCGAGCGCATCGGCGGATTTAGCGATGTTCACAATTGCTATTACGACACCGAAAACTGGGACAACATGCACTTTTGGTGCAGGGTGACCTATGAGGGCGAGCAGCATTACTACATGGCTTGCCCGGACGTAGAAACCGGCCAGCTCGACAGGGAGTCGATCGAGACAGTTGATTTCAGCAACACGAGCTCTCCCGTATTCGCCGCTGTTCTCGACTACAAAGAAGTGGGGTCGCGAGACGACCAAACGGCCGAGCATGCAATCTCGACGGTATCCCCTAACGGCTCGGTGTACGTCGCAGGCGGAAATACCGCTGCAGCAGGCGAAACGGTCGCGGTCACGCTGACGCCCGGCGAGGACCAATCGATAGCATGGCTAATTATCAAACTGCCGGATGGAAGCGAAGTCTCTCCTACATCCGACGGCGCTAACCGCTGGACGTTCGTGATGCCCGAGAGCGATGTTACGGTGTTCGCTAAGTTCACGAATGCCGATAGCTCCTGCGATTGCGATGGCGGCTCGAGCTGCCCGACACACAGCTTTATCGACGTGGACGCCGGGGCATGGTATCACGAGGCAGTGGATTGGGCAGTCGAAGGTGGCACCATGAAAGGCTACTCTGGCGCACCGGTGCCGACCTTCGGACCAGAAGACACGCTGAACCGTGCGCAAGTGGCGACCATCCTCTACAACTTGGCAGGCAACCCCGATGTCGATTCGTCGCTCGTAGCGCAATTCTCTGACTGCTCGGCAGGAGAATGGTATGCAGAAGCTGTCGCTTGGAGTGTTTTCACGGGCGCTTTCTCGGGATATGAGGGAACCGATAAGTTCGGCCCAACCGACAGCATTTCTCGCGAACAGATGGCGGTCGTTCTGTGGCGTCGCGCCGGCGAGCCCATGGGCACGGGAAAGCTCGCGGACTTCCCTGACGGAAGCTCCGTCTCACCTTGGGCACGCGAAGCCATGAAGTGGGCCGTTGGCGAGGGCCTCATCACCGGCTACAGCGACACAGGCATGCTCGCTCCCGGATCAGACCTGACGCGTGCGCAAGCAGCGGCAATCGTCATGCGCTGGACGAAGTAGGCATACCTTATAAAAACGCTCCGGGCACCCAAAGGGGACACCCGGCGTGTTCACGTCCGCTGGTGAAAGTTTGGGACCTGTCCCCAAACTTGCAAAAAGCCGGGGCAGCGCGCTTGCGTTGCCCCGGCCTTGCGTTGGCTCTGTTATGTGGAACTACAGCAGTCGGTTCTTCGCGTCCTGCTTGGCGCGGATACCGCAGATGGCACCGGCCAGAGCGACGACAACGTAAACAGCGTTGTACACCAGCGTGCTGCGATCGCCGCCCTGCATGCCCAGAGCGATCTCCGCGATGTTCAGCAGCGCGATGATGAGGCAGATCACGATGAACGGCGTGAGCTTCGCGGGATTATTGGCACCGCGGGCACCGATAAAGCCACTCACCAGGTAGAACAGGCCGAAGACGACCATGATGACACCGCCGGCATGAGCGGCGGCCTCGCCCGTCGCCACGCCGTCGACCTCGACGCTCGCACCCGCCACGAACATGTAAATGCCCATGCCGATGGCCAGAAGGCCGAGAAGCATCATCAAGATAGCAACGATCTTTACGATCTTAGCCAGAGAAGACATGAATATCCCCCTCTTCATTCAAACTTGCCGGGCGCCGGTTTGTCCGATGCTCCCACGTCAACATATCCGAACTATTGTACCAGCGTGTGCGCAGGTCAGCCCCACGGATCACGCTCAAAAAGCGGCTCGGGCTCAGGGCGTCGGTCGGAATAGGGGTCGTAGCCGTCATCGTCCTCGTTCTCCGCGCGAATAAACGGGTCGCACGAGGTGTTCGCCACCTTTCGCGTGCGCTCATCCTGCTGGACGCGCTTGGTCTCCTCAGCCATACGTTAAGCCTCCTGTCGAATACCCTCGCTTCCCCGCCCACTCTACCACGTAGGCATCAGGGAGTGCCTGCCCCATGCTCCCGCCATCGTGCTCGGCAGATATCGACTCGGCGCGTGCTCACCTTGTTAGAATTTGCTCACTTTGTTAGAATTTGCTCAACTTGTTAGAATTCGCATTCAAGATTGGCAGCACCGTGGCACCCAAACGCAAAAACCCTTTCAAGCCAACTGCCGGCATGAATCCTCCCGAGCTTATCGGGCGTGATTCGATTCTCGACGACTTCAGCGATGCGCTCGAAAACGGGCCCGGGTCTCCCGACCGGCTTGCGCGCATTTCTGGAATGCGCGGCGTCGGGAAGACCGTTCTGCTCAATGCGATGGGGGACATTGCCCGTGAGCATGGCTTCCATGTTGTCGACGTTGCCTCCAACCCTGGCTTTTGCAAACGCATCCATGCGGCCCTCACTCGCACCGAACTGGCATCGCTCTCAATAACGCCAACGATCCTTGGCGTCAGCATCGGCTCAGCAGAACTCTCTAGATCGCCGACCCAGCTCGGAGAAGCCATGTTCAACGCCTCGAAACATGGCGGCCTGCTCGTCACGCTTGACGAAATACAGGATGCCCCCCTCGACGAGCTACGGGAGCTTGGCAACGAGATACAGCTGCTCATTCGCCAGGGAGCCAACGTCGCTTTCGCATTCGCAGGTCTGCCAACGTCCGTTGACGAGGCGGTTGGCGCCGACACGCTCACGTTCCTGCAGCGTGCAAAGCACATCGAACTCGCCAAGCTCTCCGATTATGAGGTCGGAGCATCCCTAGAGGACACCGTGCGACGAGCCGGCAAGGAGCTCGTGCACGAAGCGACGCCCCTGCTCACCAAGGCTGCTGCAGGCTATCCGTTTATGATTCAACTGGTCGGCTACTACACGTGGCAGGCATCGGAACGCCGCGGCTCAGACACCATTGACGCACAAGATGCGCGCCGCGGCGCGGAGATCGCGCGTGCCAATTTCGACACCATGGTCATCGAGCCCGCGCTCCGCCGGCTACCGCAGAAGCAAATCGAATACCTCGTCGCCATGGCGCGTTGCCCCGAACAGCCCGCGCAGACGGGCGAGGTCTCCCGCCTTATGGGGCTTTCCACCAAAGACACGAGCTCGTATCGCAAGCGCCTCATCGACGCCGCCGTCATCGAGAAAGCCGGCTACGGCAGGGTCGCCTTCGCCATCCCCTACATGCGTGAATACCTAGTCGAACACACAGACGAGCTCATCGGCGAGGCATAGCAGAGTGCGGTGACCCCGGATCGCTCCGGAGCCGCCGCCCTTGGGAAAATAGTGCCTGCCCCTTTCCCGCTATTCGGGAATCTCGTAGGTCGGGACAGGCCCCGTGGCGTCGGACGCCACGTAGAACGTGCCGTCGGCGTCCACATCGACCGTGATCTGGTCGCCCCCGAGCACGCAGCCGTCGATGGTTAAGCCTCCTGTCGAGCATCCTCACTTCCCGCCCACTCTACCATGTGGAAGCCAAAGAGCTCCTGCGTGTCGGATTGTGTCCGTGGGTTTGGTCCGCTTAGACGCCGGCAATTGGACCAAACCCACGGACACAATCCGACACGAAAAACGGCGGCGCGCCCCCTGCTGCGCACCGCCGTTATCCATAAGGCTCGGGAGCTGTCTTCCCTTTGCCGTATCGGCTATCTGGCTATCTGGCCATCTCGCCCTACTCCATACCGAGCGTTTCTCGCATCTGTGTGGCGTAGTTCGAAGCCATCTGACCGTACACGATCTGCACGCCTCCGGCCACATGCACGATGCCGCGCGCCTCGAGCTCATCGGTAAAGACCTTGTCGTCGGCAACCTTGCTGCAATCGTTCAGCTGCAGGCGCAGACGGGTGAAGCATGCCTCGGCGCTCTTGATGTTGTCGGCACCACCCACGGCCTCGATGATCAGCGGGATCAGGTTGCTCACGGGAGCCTTCTTGGCGGCCTCGCCCTCGGCGCCGGCCTCGGGAAGCTCGCGACCGGGGGTCTTCAGGTCCATCTTCTTGATGAGCACGCTGAAGACGCCGAAGTAGGTGATGAACCAAATCGGGCCAAGAAGCAGGATCCACTGCCAACCGGAACCCTTATCAGCGCCCAGGATGCCGTTGAAGATCAGCGACAGCAGCGGTCCGCCGAACGTCGCGGAGCCAGCAACGTTGAAGTCCAGAAGGAACGTGAAGGCATACGCCAGGCCGGCCATGATCGCATGCACGAGGTAGAGCACCGGCGCGATGAACAGGAACGAGTACTCGAGCGGCTCGGTGATACCGGAGAGCACACACGGGATGACGAGCGCAATCATCAGCGCGAAGGTCTTCTTCTTGTTCTCGGGCAGCGCGGTGCGGTAGAACGCGAGCGCGGCGCCGGGCAGGCCGAACATCGCGAAGATGACCTTGCCGTTCATGACGAAGCGGCTCACGTTGATGTCAAAGGGCGTCGCCGCCGAGCCCAGGATGGCGCTGTAGATGTTGACGGCACCGGAGACGGTCTCGCCATCGATAACCTGCGTGCCGCCGAGCGACGTGAAGAAGAACGGCAGGTACACGAAGTGATGCAGGCCGAAGGGCAGCAGCAAGCGCTCGCCGGCGCCGTATACGAACGAGCCGAACACGCCGGTGGCGCGGATGAAGTCGGACAGCGCACCCAGGCCGGTCTGGATAACCGGGAACACAAGCGCCAGCACGATGGCGAGAACGCTGCAGCCCACGAGCGTCACCGCGGGAATGAAGCGCACACCGTTGAAGATGGACAGCGCCGCCGGGAGCTCGATCTTGTAGAAGCGATTATGCAGGTACGCCACGAGCGCGCCCACGACCAGGCCGCCGATAACGCCGGTGTCGAGCGTAACCGTACCCAAGATGGTGCTCTGGCCGGTAGCCAGGTTCTCGAGATCGATCGTGCCGATGGCCGTCAGGAACGTGCCCATCACGGCGTTGAGCGTCATGTAGCCGATCAGACCGCAGAGTGCCGCCGTCGCCTTCTCGCCCTTGGCAAAGCCATACGCCAGGCACACGGCAAAGATCAGCGGAATGTTGCTCATCACCACGCCCGCGGCGGCCTTGAGAATGGCGAAGAAGATGGCGAGCACGGGAGTCCCCAGCCACGGCGCGTACTCAAGCAGCATCGGGCTCGTGAACGCATTGCCGAATCCCTGGAGGATGCCCGCGATGGGAAGGATGAGCACGGGCGTCATCAGGACTTTGCCCAAGCGCTGGAACTTAGCCAGCAGTTCGTCTTTTGTCATGGTCAAATCCCCTCTATCCGGAGGTGCGGCGTAACGTGCCGCACCTCCGTCGTCGGCATCGTCTAGTGCAGCTCGGGCCAGTAGTCCTTGTTGGCCTCGATGAGCGCGTCGAGAATCTTGCGGGCCTTCTTGGCATCGCCCACCAGACGATTGAGGGTCAGTGCCTGCAGGGCCTTCTCGTAGGAGCCCTCCATCCACGCCTCAACGGTCAGGCGCTCATAAGCGTACTGGTTCTCCATGAGGCCGCGATAGAAGGTACCGATCTTGCCCACGGCATACGGGTCGGGACCGTTCTTGCCAACGCTCGCAGCGACCTCGACCATGGCATCGTCGGGCATGCCCTCGATGATGCCGTCGTTGCGGACCATCACGATGAACGTCTTGCGGGTGTTGCGGTAGATAGCGGAGGACACCTCGACGATCATGTCGCCATGCGCGTCGTTCTGCACGACCGAGGAACCCTTGGCGGTTCCGGCCTCGGCAACACGGCGGCACTCGGTGAACACGCGCTTCTCGCGGCCGTTCATGACCTCGTCGGAGCGGGTGTAGTTGGGATCGAGGTGCGCCAGCTTGTACTCCGGATACAGGTAGTACTGCAGATAGGTGTTGGGCAGGTACTCGGGGAAGTCCTCGAGCATGTCCTTGACCATGGCGTAGGTGTCGAGCCACGACTGGTCGCGCTGCTCGGCGTCGACGGGAAGGAAGCCGTTCTTCTCGGTGTACTCCTTGACGAGCGGCACGAGGTCGTTGCCCTCCTCGTCGTAAAGGTGCGTAAACCAGCCGAAGTGGTTGAGGCCGAAGTACACGGGCTCGACGTTGGTCATGTCGCGATCAAGCAGGCGGCCGTAGGAGCGCAGCAGGTTGACCGGCTGATCGCAGATGTTGAGGACACGCTTCTCGTCGGGGAAGATACGATCGAGGCCATAGGCCACGATAGCGGCCGGGTTGGTGTAGTTGATGATCCACGCCTCCGGGCTGCGCTCGCGAACATCGTTCACGATCTCGACCATGTCGCGCATGGAGCGCATGCCGTAGGCCATGCCGCCGGGGCCGACCGTCTCCTGGCCGATGATGCCCATGGACAGCGGGATCTTCTCGTCCTTGCTACGCATCTCGTAGCCGCCGGTGCGAATCTGGCACAGGGCGAAGTCGATGTCGGTGTAGGCGACGTCCTTGTCGGTGGTGTAGATGAACTCGACCTCGGGCGCCTCCTCGGCAAACAGGATCTTGCCGAACTCGCCGATGGGCTCCTGGCGCTCCGCGTCGATGTCGTAGAGGCACACGCGATTCAGCGGGAAGATATCGAGATGCTTGGTGAGGGCCTTGAGGATGCCGGGGCACCACGTCGAGCCGCCGCCGATGAGAACGATATTGAGCTTGTCTTTCATGAGAACTTCTCCCCTCACAAGGGTTGCAGTGCGTCCCAAGCGGGAACGGTGCGACTCCGCGGCTGCCGTTCTTCGTCCCCCTTCGGTGTCTCCATTGTGCATGCACGGATGTCGGCATGAGCGTCTGAGCTGCGCAAACGGGCGTGCGACACGCGTTTTGCGCCGCAACACACATCTGTGTCGCGCAACACATGGGGTATTGCGCCGTTAACGAACAAGATATGACCGCTTACGGACACCCTGCTGCGGCCCCATGCGGAATCATGGGATATTTGCTTGTTCGTGTAGCAAGTAGAAAGGTGTCGCGACCGTGCAGGACTCGTTCTACAACCACGTTAAGTCGGGAGAGAAGAACCTCAACGATCTCGAGGGCAAGATCTTGCGCTACATCGTCTCGCTGCGCGGCGACATCGAGCAGGCGACCTCGAAGGGCATCGCGGCGCATTTCTACGTTGCGCCCAACACCATCGTGCGCCTGGCGCATAAACTCGGGTTTACAGGCTTCACCGAGCTCAAGCATTCGTACCTGCTCTCGCTCGAACGCAACCGCTACACCATCGAGACCATCCCGCTCGACCTGCAGATCATCCAGACCAAGGACCTCGTGCACGACATCACGATCAACAAGGTCGTCGACGCCATCGAGCACGCAGGGCACATCGTGTTCTTCTGCTCAGGGTTTTCGAAATACCCCTGCCTCGAGATGGCTGAGAAGCTCAAGATCATGGGCAAAAACACCGATACGCTCAGCGAGCGCCATGTCATGCGCCACTACGCGGAGCTGCTCGGCCCCGACGACCTCGTGTTCAGCGTGTCGATCAGCGGCGAGACCGAGGTGTCGATCGACGCGACCTCCATCGCCAAGAGCCGTGGCAGCAAGATCGTCACCATGACGGGTATCTCTAAGAACTCGCTGTCCAAGCTCGCCGATATCCCGCTGTTTACCGTCGAGAAGCAGGTCCGTTTCGGCAACATGGACCTCGACAGCCGCCTGATGTTCCACTACGTGTTCGAGATGATCTTCGAGCGCTTCTTCGAACGCACGCAGCAGGCGGAGATGGAGTCCTGAGACAGGCAGCGTGGTTACCCGCCACGTCGAACCTATGGGTTTGGACTGTATGCGCCCCGCCAAACGGTCCAAACCCGTAGGTTCGTCCGCCATGTTGCCGTCATCGTCTCTTCGGCAGCGCAAAAGGCCGGCGGCCCCGGATTGTTCCAGGGCCGCCGGCCTATCGTGTTAGGCAAGCTGTCTGCCTGCGACGCTACTCGCCGTCCGGCACCTCGTAGGTCGGGGCCGGGCCCGTGGCGTCCTGCGCCACGAAGAACTTGCCGTCGGCATCGACGTCGACCGTGATCTGGTCGCCCTCGCGCACGCGGCCATCGATGATGGCCTCGGCAATGGTGTCCACGACCTCCGTCTGGATGAGGCGCTTCAGCGGACGGGCGCCGAAGACCGGGTCGAGACCGCCCACAGCGAGCATCTGCTTGGCCGCCGGCGCGATATCGAGCGTCATGCGTTCCTTGGCCAGGCGCGCGCGGACGTCGGCGAGCTGGATGTCGACGATCTTCTCGATCTGGGCCATGCCGAGCGGATGGAACACGACGATGTCGTCGATACGGTTCAGGAACTCGGGCCTGAACGTGGCACGCATGGCCTCGTCGACCTCGCGCTTCATGGCCTCGTCGTCCTTGCCGGAGAGCTCCGCGATGGCGTTCGAGCCCACGTTCGACGTCATGATGATGATCGTGTTCTTGAAGCTCACCACGCGGCCCTGACCGTCGGTCAGACGGCCGTCGTCGAGCACCTGCAGCAGGATGTTGAACACATCGGGGTGCGCCTTCTCCATCTCGTCGAGCAGGATGACGCTGTACGGACGACGGCGCACGGCCTCGGTGAGCTGGCCGCCCTCGTCGTAGCCCACGTATCCCGGAGGCGCGCCGATCAGGCGCTGGACGCTGAACTTCTCCATGTACTCGGACATGTCGATGCGCACGAGCGCGCGCTCGTCGTCGAACAGGCACGTGGCGAGCGCCTTGGCGAGCTCGGTCTTGCCCACGCCGGTGGGACCCAGGAAGAAGAAGCTGCCGATGGGCTTGTCGGGATCCGCCAAGCCGGCACGGCTGCGGCGCACGGCCGCGGCGACGGCGCGCACGGCCTCGTCCTGGCCGATGACGCGCTTGTGCAGCTCGCCCTCCAGGTCGCGGAGCTTCTCGATCTCGCCCTGCATCATCTTGGACACCGGCACGCCGGTCCACGCGGAGACGACTTCGGCGATCTCGTCGGAGGTCACCTGCTCCTGCAGGCCACCCTCGGTCTTCTGGGCCTCGATCTCGGCCTCGCCGTCGCGCACCTGCTGCTCGAGTCCGGGGATGATCGAGAAGCGCAGCTCCGAGGCGCGAGCGAGGTCGCCGTCGCGCGTGGCGCGCTCCTCCTCGCTCTTGGCCTGGTCGAGCTGGGCCTTCAGATCCTGCACGCGGTCGATGGCGTTCTTCTGGTTGAGCCAGCCGGCCTTCTGCACGTTCAGCTTCTCCTGGACCTCGGCGATCTCCTGGCGCAGGGTCTCCAGGCGCTCGGCGGAGGCGTCGTCGGTCTCCTTCATGAGCGCCTGCTCCTCGATCTGCATCTGGGTGAGCTTACGCTGGGTCTGGTCGATCTCCACCGGCATGGAGTCGAGCTCCATACGCAGGCGGGACGCGGCCTCGTCCACCAGGTCGATGGCCTTGTCGGGCAGGAAGCGGTCGGCGATGTAGCGGTCGGACAGGTCCGCTGCCGCCACGAGCGCGCCGTCGGTGATGTGCACACCGTGGTAGATCTCGTACTTCTCCTTCAGGCCACGCAGGATCGAGATGGTGTCCTCAACGGAGGGCTCGCCCACCATGACCGTCTGGAAACGACGGGCCAGGGCGGCGTCCTTCTCGATGTACTTGCGGTACTCGTCGAGCGTGGTGGCGCCGATGGCGTGCAGGTCGCCGCGGGCAAGCGCCGGCTTCAGGATGTTGCCGGCGTCCATGGAGCCCTCGGTGGCGCCTGCGCCAACGATGGTGTGCAGCTCGTCGATGAACAGGATGACGCGGCCGTCGGACTTCTCGACTTCCTTCAGCACGGCCTTCAGGCGGTCCTCGAACTCACCACGGTACTTGGCACCGGCCACAAGGGCGCTCATGTCGAGCTCGATGAGGTCGCGGTCCTTCAGCGTGGAGGGTACGTCACCGGCCACGATACGCTGGGCGATGCCCTCGACGATGGCGGTCTTGCCCACACCGGGCTCACCGATGAGCACGGGGTTGTTCTTGGTGCGGCGGGACAGCACCTGGATGGTACGGCGGATCTCGTCGGTACGGCCGATGACTGGGTCGAGCTTGCCGGCGCGCGCAAGGTCGCAGATGTTGCGGCCATACTGCTCGAGCGCCTCGAACTGCGTCTTGTCCTCGGCGGTCTTGACGCGGTCGTCGCCGCGGAGCTCCTGGTAGACCTCCTCGATGCGCTCGGGCGTAACGCCAGCCGCCTTGAGGACCTGGCCCGCGGCGCCCTTGTCTTCGGCCAGCGCCATGAGCAGATGCTCGGTCACCACGAAGTTATCCTGCATCTTGGTGGCGCGCTTCTCGGCGCGCTCAAGCGTACGCACGAGGTCGCGCGACAGGCCCATCTCGGCGCCATCGCCCGAAACCTTCGGCTGGCGCTCGATGGCCTCTGCCGTGGCGCGCGCAAGCTGCGCCGGATCTGCACCGATGCGCTCGATGATGACGGAGATGTTGCGCTCTCCGCCCGTAAGCAGGGCGGAGAGCAGGTGGATGGGCTCCACCGCGCCCGCCTGCGCGTCGCTGGCGATGCCCATGGCCGTCTGCAGGGCCTCGCGCGACGTCACTGCCAGCTTGTCGATTCTCATATACCTCACCTCTCCTGGGGTGCTGCCGCCCTACGGGGCGGCATTCGTCTGTTCGAGAGGTATTGTTACCGATTTTTGCTGCAGCTATACCGAAATCTAAGTCTCCATATATAAGATTTTCTAAGCGCGACAAGATGGGGCCAGGTACAAACTTGTCGGCGACAAGTTTGAACCCGGCCCCATCTTGTCGCTTTTGGTTGCTATGGGAGCGCAAGCGTGAGTTCCACAGCGCCCGGCCCGAGAGCCTCCTCCCAACCCGCGAGGTCATCCACCCGGGCCAAGCGCGTGTAGCTCCACGCGTTCTCACCATAGAAGCACACGATCTGGTCGCCCTGGTACAGAACGATATCGCCGGGAGCAGTCGTGATGCGCTCGTTCTCCGCAGGAAGCGTGAACCCCAAGTCGCCAACTTTCTCGAACCCTGCGTAATCGTCCAAGCCGACCGTCAGCGGCCCGTCTGCGAGCATCTCGGCGAGCCTCGACGACGCCGCGCTGTCTGCGAGCGTCGCCGCGAATGGCGCGCCGTTGACCGTCTCCGTAATCTGCACGGCTTCTCCTTTCGTACCGGCGTTCACCCCAACGTCCACCATGCTCCCGCATGCAACGGCACCCACCGCATCCGGCGGGCCTTCCATCAACGGCGCCCCCGAATCGCGGCATCCGACCAGACCGGATACAACGAGAGCGAGCATCACGGCGAGAGTCCCGCGGACGAGCGCCGACGAGACGGCCCGATGGCGTCTCATCGCCTAGACCAGGTGCTTCGCAAAGAACGCCTGGAGCTTGTCCCACGGGATGGCGTTCTTGCTGCCGCCGTCGTAGAGGTCGGTGTGCACGGCGCCCGGCACGAGCACGAGCTCCTTGTTATCGCCCTTGAGCTGAGCGAACGCATCCTTGCCCATGTAGCAGGAGTGCGCGGCGTCGCCATGGAGCACCATGACGGCGGTCTCGATCTCGTCCGCGTAGGCGAGGATCGGCTGGTTCAGGAAGCTTTGCGTGCCGATGACGTTCCAGCCCTCGTTGGAGTTGAGCGAGCGAGGATGGTAGCCGCGCGGCGTCTTGTAGTAGTCGTGGTAATCGCGGACGTACCATGGCGCGTCCTCGGGCAGCGGGTCGACGACGCCGCCGGCGCGATCATAGATGCCCGCCGCGTAATCGTGCGTCCGCTGATCGGCGAGAGCGCGGCGCTGGGCCTGGCGGGCCTCCGCGCTATCGGCCTCGTCGAAATAGCCCTTCGCGCTGATGCGCGCCATGTCGTACATCGTGACCGCGGCCGTCGCCTTGATGCGCGGATCGAGCGCCGCGGCATTGATCGACAGGCCGCCCCAGCCGCAGATGCCGATGATGCCCACGCGCTCGGGGTCGACATCGTCGCGGCAGGAGAGGTAGTCCACGGCTGCAAGGAAATCCTCGGTGTTGATGTCGGGCGACGCCATGTAGCGCGGCTCCCCGCCCGACTCGCCGGTGAACGACGGGTCGAAGGCGATGGCGAGGAAACCTCGCTCGGCCATGGTCTGGGCGTATAGGCCGGCGCACTGCTCCTTCACGGCGCCGAAGGGCCCGCACACAGCGATAGCGGCGAGCTTCGCGTCTGCCGGCGCGTCCTTCGGCTTGTAGAGATCTGCCGCCAGCGTGATGCCGTAGCGGTTATGGAACGTCACCTTGTTGTGTTCAACGAGCTCCGACTTCGGAAATGTCTTGTCCCATTCCTGCGTAAACGTGAGTTCTACGTTGTGCATATGCGCCCCTTTCTGACGGCCATATTTCCCACCTCTATTGTCAGAGCGCATCAATGCCATTTCAAATACCTATGTTTAATGCCTTTTCATGCAAATATCGTATAGATACTGCCCAGGAAACATAAACCGACAAGTTTGTACCTGGCCCCAACTTGTCGCAAGGATATGCCCCTCCCGTTCGTGTTTATGGTGAAGGGCAGCCGGCAGCTCGAGCACAGAACAACGGCGCACGCATCGATCGGAAAGGACGGCAGAACATGCAGAAGCATACGAAACTCACCGTTTTGGCAACATTGGGAGCCGTGGCGCTGGGAGCGACGCTCATCGGAGCCGTTCCCGCATTGGCCGCAGGCAATGGCAACGGTTATGGGCGCGAGAGCCTACAGGCGGAGCTCAGCCAGACGACCGACATCGGGTCGCGCGGCTGTGCGAGCTTCGTTGACGTGAACGGCGACGGCATCTGCGACAACTACGAATCCGGCGCAGGCAATGGCGCGGGGTACATCGATGCCGACGGCGACGGCATTTGCGACAACTACGGAACCGGCGCAGGGCGCGGCAACGGAGACGGATACGTCGACGCCGACGGCGACGGGGTCTGCGACAACTACGGAACCGGTGCAGGCGGCGGGCATCACGGTCGCCACGGCGGCCGCCATCACGGTGGCGGGCGCGGTCACTGCTAGATCGCACGCGTCCCATACTGCGGCAGGCGCCGCCAAGCGGGTGGAGTGATCGCCTCCGGGACGCGCAACGCGGTCACATAGTACTATCAGGACAGTTTTGCCTTCTGCGGAAGCCTCAATCCGGTCGAATAGTACCGAATGCCCGGCCTGCGCAGCCCAAAGCTGCAGCCAGAAAGACGCATCCTGCGAGCGCAACAGGAAAGGAGCGGCACATGCGCCCAGCCAGCGACATCGAGCAGGCAATCAGCGCATACGGCGACGCCGTCTGGCGCGCATGCCTGCTCTACCTCGCGGAAGCAGATGCAGAAGATGTCTTCCAGGACGTCTTTCTCAAATATGCCCTGCACGACGCTCCGTTCAATAGTTATGCGCACAAAAAGGCATGGCTGCTGCGCGTCGCCATCAACGCCTGCAAGGATGTTCTCAAAAGCGCGCGCAGGCGAAACGAATCGGTCGAGGAACTCGCCGATGCGGGGCGCGAGGGAGAGCTCGGCGCCGGGAGCGACCAGGCGACACTCGGTCTGCACGCGATTCTCGACGCCATGGATGCATTGGGCGACCCGCCGAAAACGCAACTGTACCTGGCTCTTTACGAGGGCTACACCGCACGTGAAATCTCTCAGATGACCGGCATGCCGGAGGGCACCGTGTACTCGTGGATCTCGCGCGGCAAGAAGCAGCTGAGGGAGGCCCTGCAATGACCGACAAGCTTGAGCAGCGGATGCATGAGGCCTTCGACCAGGAGCATATGCCCGCCGGCCTCGCCGAGCGCACGCTCGCGCGGATTGAGGAGGAGCGGCAGGCGGGGGCAGCGAATGGACCGGCGGACAGCCTCCCCCACGCCGAGGAGCCATCGCTTTCCGTCGTCGACGGCAAGACCTCTCGCCGCACCGCGCGCAGGCATCGCCGCACGCCGCTCGTCGCAGCCCTTGCCGCCTGCCTCGTTCTTGTGGCGCTCGGCGTCGGCGGCGTTGCGTGGGCATGGCAGCCCTACGCCTACGTGGCCATCGACGTGAACCCCTCCATAGAGCTGGGCATCAACCGCTTCGACCGCGTGGCGAGCACGCGTTCCTACAACGACGACGGCGCCGAGCTGCTCGAGAAGGCGGACGTCGACGGCATGGTCTACGAGGATGCCATGGACGCGCTGGAGGAGCATCTGCAGGACTATCTCGCCACGGGCGCCGTCGTGCAGATGACCGTGATCTGCGACGACGAGGCGGAAGCAGCGACGCTGGAGACCGTGGGCACGCGCTGCCTCGACGCCTCGGGAGCCGGCCAGGTGCACTGCTCGCATGCAAGCGAGGAGGAGCATCACGCGGCCTCGAGCGCCGGCGTCGGCATCGGCAAGTACCGCGTGTGGCAGCAACTCGCCGACGCGGGCGTCGACATCACGGTGGATGAAGCGGCAAACATGACCATGCGCGAGCTACTCGATATGGCGGGCGAAAATGACGTCAGCGTCTCTGGCCACGAGCAACGTGAGGCCGGGCATCACGGAGAGGGTGCGGTATCGACAAGCAGCGGCACCGCGACGCAGGAAGGCGCGGAGTCAGGTCACCGCCGCGCCCAGAACGGACAGCACGGCGGCCGCCACCACGAGTAGCAGTCGCCGCGCCGCCTGCGCCCGCGTCTGTCCTTTTTCAGGACGGAGATGTTTTGGGACATTAAGCGGGAGCCGAGTCCGCACACTTACGCCTCGGTGATGTCGATGCCGAAGAACTCGTTCGAGAGCTCGGGAAGCGTGCCGTTCTCGCGCAGGGTGACGATGGCGTCGTTCATGGCCGTGAGCAGGCTCGCCGTAGCGGCCTCTTTGCGCAGCGGGAAAGCGACGTGCGTGGGCTCGTCGTTCTCGGCCGCAATCTTGAGATTCGCCTCTGGATGTTGGTTCATGTAGTCGTAGAACACGACCTCGTCGTTGAGCGTCGCGTCGATACGACCGCTCTCGAGCAACTGGATGGTCTGGTTAAAATCGTCCACGCCCGTGTTTGTGGCGCCATGGCTTTCAGCCAAGATGGCATAGCTGGAGCCCAGCGTGTTCGCCGTGGTCTTGCCCGCAAGGTCGTCCATTCTGGCAATGTCGGAATCGGCGGTTGTGATCACCACGATACGGTTGTACGCATACGGCTCGGTGAAGTCGTACTTCTCCTCGCGCTCCTCAGTGACCGACACGCCGTTGGCCATGGTGTCGTAGCGGCCCGAGTCGATGCCCGCGAGCAGGCCGTCCCACTCGCCCTCAGCGAACTCCGCCTCGACGCCGAGCTCTGCCGCGATGGCGCGGGCGACCTCGATGTCGTAGCCGGTGAGGTCGCCGGCCTCGTTATGGAAGGTCCACGGGCTCCACGTGCCCTCGGTGGCGAACACCATGCTGCCGCGGTCCTGGATCTGGGCGAGCAGGTCATCGCCCGCTTCCGACGCACTGCCCGCCGTCGCGTCGCCTGCGCCGCCGCAGCCCGTCAGCCCCAGCGCGGCCGCACCCGCAACCGCCGTCAGGAATCCGCGACGGGAAATCTGCTTGTTCATCATAGTTTCAGTCCTTTCTGGAATGGTTGTCCCTGTGCTGGAGGTCACCGTGCGCGCCAAGCCCGGCGGATCTGCAAAAAGTCGGGGCTTTGGACGGTTTTTTGCGCCCTGGGCGACATTCACGCCTTTTCTACCTGCATGTTTACCAAGGTAGAACGCCTGCTTGTCTGGACCCGGCGCTAAAAACCCGTCCAAAGCCCCGACTTTTTGGCAAGCGGCGGGCGCAGCCGCCCGTACTCGGCCCGTTGCGCCCGCGGGCTCGCCCTCACCGATCGGCGATGGTGTTCAGGAAGGTGCGAACGCGATCGTTAGCGGGATGGTCGAAGAACTCGTGTGCCGGAGCCGAAGCCACCACGGCGCCGTCTTCCATAAAGACCACGCGATCGGCGACGTTTTTCGCGAAAGACATCTCGTGCGTGACCACGAGCATGGTCATGCCGTCTTCTGCCAGCTGGCGCATGGAACCCAGCACCTCGACGGTCAGCTCGGGATCGAGTGCGCTTGTGGGCTCGTCGAAGTAGATGATCTCCGGATCGGTCGCCATAGCGCGGGCGATCGCCACGCGCTGCTGCTGACCACCGGAAAGCTGCGCCGGGTAAGCGTCGGCGCGATCCGCCATGCCGACGCGCGCCAGGCAGCGGCGGGCGATATCCTCAGCCTGCGCTTTCGGCATCTTGCGCGCCACGACCAACCCTTCCGTCACATTGCCCAGCACCGTCCGGTTGCGAAACAGGTTGTAGTTCTGGAACACGAAAGCGGTCCTGCGACGAACCGCCGCCATCTCGCGCTTGGTCGCCCGTGCAAGGTCGTAGCGCTCGCCGCCAAGCTCAAGCACGCCCGCATCCGCGCGCTCAAGGAAGTTCGCGCAGCGCAGCAGCGTCGTCTTGCCGGAGCCCGACGGGCCCAAAATGGCCACGACCTCGCCGCGGCGCACGGTCAGGTCGATGCCGTGCAGCACCTCGGCGCCGCCGAACGTCTTGCGCACGCCCTCAAGGCGCAGCATCTCATCTGCCATCGGCTATCCCCTCTCCATGCCAAACGACGCGAGCCGCTTCTCGCCGATACCCTGCAGCCAGGTGAGTACCGTGGAAAACAGCAGATAGATAGCTGCAACCTCCAGGTACAGCGGCAGCGCCTCGTACGTGCGCGACACGATCTGCTGCGTTGCCATGAGCATCTCGAGCACGGTGATGTTCGCGGCGAGCGAGGTGTCCTTCACGAGCGCGATGAGCTCGTTGGAAAGCGGCGGGAAGGCGGCACGCAACGCCTGCGGCAGCAAAATGCGGCGCATGATCTGCATGTAGCTCATACCCACGCAATAGCCCGCCTCGAGCTGTCCCGCCGGTACCGACTCGAGCGCACCGCGGATGGTCTCGGCCGAATAGGCGCCCGTGTTGATGGAGAACACGATGATGGCGGTCGGGAACGGGTCGAGCACGATGCCGAAATCGGGCAGACCATAGAACACCACGTAGAGCTGGACCAGCAGCGGCGTACCGCGGACGATCCAGATGTAGAAGCGCGCAATCTGCGTGAGCACGGGAACCTTCGCGTACTGAACGAGCGCCACCGCGATAGCGATCACGAGCGCGATGGCGAACGAGATGAGCGCCAGCGGTATCGTTGCGGTCAGACCCGGAATCAGGATCTTCGAAAACGAGTCGAGCAGAATCTCCGCGACGCGGTCACTCATGGGCATCCCCCTTCCCATCGCAGGCGGATGCCTCGCGCGAAACGCATTCGCAGCTCACGCGATGGAGCATGTGGTCGATGGCGTCGATGCCGCGCTGGCTGGCATGCATCTCGTCAAGCAGGCGCTGGCGCTCGCCGAGCAGCACGCGCTTGGTCTCGCGAACGCGGCCCTCCTCGCACGAGCAGCGCGCCTTCGCGGCACGCGCCTCGTCACAGGCGCAATCGCAAAGACAGCGTTCGAGGTCTTCGCTCAAATCACCCATAGCAATCTCCTTTCGAAGCCTATGGTAGATCGTCGCGATACCCATGTAAAAGACCTATATCCTATAGCTAGATATACCTTGCAAGCATGAAAGAAAGGGGACAGGCCCCAAACTTTCATGCAGAAAGAGCCCCTCCAGTCTTTCGCGATCGGAGGGGCTCCCGGCATGTGGCGTGAAAGCTTGGGACCTGTCCCCTAACTTTCATGAGCGGCGCTTCTTGAGGGCAAGCACCACGCCGGCGATAACCGCGATGACCCCGGCTCCTCCCACTGCGGCGATTACGATCAGCGAGCTATCGCCCGTTTGGGGAAGCTGCTCGTGCGCGGGCATGCCATCGGCGCTGACAATGGGGGCGATGACCTCGAAGTATCCTCCGGTGGGAATCGTCAGGTATACCTCGCCGCCGCCAGCGACGGTCTCGTACGTGTAGGTGCGACCATCGTCACCGTACAGGACGACCTCGACCGTCTGGCCATCATAGTCGTGCGTGCGGATGCCGATGCGCGCGCGCATGCCGTCGAAGGTCATGCCCATGACCGTGTCGTCAAGCGGCGTCACGAGCGCGATGGCGACACCGAGGACCGCGCGGTCGCCTTTGCCCAGGCTCGTAACGGGATTCTCGCGTGCGCCGGTAAGCACCAGGCATTCCACGGTAACGCCCGAGGGGACGCCCTCCACCGTGACGCCGGCGCTCGTGTTCTGGTAATCCCAGGCCGCTCCGGTACCGAACACCGCGATGCGACGCGTTGCGGTCACGCTTTCCGCCACGCCCGGGAACGCGCGCGTGGTGGCCGTGATGGTCACGACGCCGTCGGAAACTGCGGTCACCGTGCCATTAGCGTCGACGCGTGCGACCTTGGAATTCGACGAGCTCCACGTCACCGCAACTGCGGAGGCGGCAGGATCGAACACGGGCTTTAGATTCAGCGGGTTGCCCGGAGACGCGTAGGCAACGTCATCGCCAAAGGGATCATCGGGAAGCGCGATCGTGAAATGCTCGATCTTGGGCTTGGTAGCGATGGCCTGGGAGAACGTCTCTGTCGCCTTGGCGAGGGAGTCCGTCGCGGCATCGACGTCGTTTTGCGTGAGCGATGTCAGCTCTGCGGTTGCGACGGTTTTGGCCGCAGCGCGCGCGGCGTTGAACGCGTCGCCCTGTTCCGTTGTTGCCCACCGGGCGCCGGGAGCGACGTCGAAGATGTCCTCGGCGATGGTCACGCCGTTGTCCGCATCAGCAGCTGCGGCGCGTGCTTTCTCAAGGTCAGCGCGGGAAACCTGGGCGACTTTCACGGTGTCCTCGAACGCAGTGCGGGCTATGGCAAGCGCATCCGCCGTGGTGTCGACGGCGTTCTGGCTGGCATCCTTTGCGTCGAGCATTGTCTTCGCCTCGGCGAGGGCTGCCTTGAGCGCATCGTGATGTTCGGGGGCTGTCCAGGCGGAGCCGTGCTTTACATCACGGCCGTCCTTCGAGGCGGCGGTTTCTGCGAGGGCCTTGTCCGCCGCCGCAGCGTCACTCAGGGCCGTGCGGTCGACATGCACCATCTTGATGGCAGCGGCGAGCTTCTCATGCAGGTCTTTGACCTCGCTGCGTGCGGCAGAAATGCCGTCGAGCGTGAGGTCTTCGGCCTCGAGCCTTGCCGCGAGCGCATCCAGCTCGGACGCGAGCGTCGCAGCGTCGTCCGCCGGTAGATAGACCGTCGCATCAGGCGCGTCTGCCAGCTCATCCTCGTCGAGAACGATCGTCTCGTCCAGTTGCGCGCGCAGCTCTTCCAGCTCAGCCATTGCCGCGGCGAGCTCCTCCTCGAGCTTGGCGTCGAGATCCGCACCGGGCTCCTCTTCAGGCTGCTCCTCTTCGAACTGCTCCTCGGGATTCTCTTCGGGGGTCTTCCCCGGCTCGGCTTCGTCACCCTCGCGGGGCTCCGGACCAGGCTCTTCCTCAAGCTCCTGTTCCGCCGGCTCCGCGGGTTCGGAGGCAACCGCACCGATGACCTCGTAGCGCCCGTTAGCCGTTCCCGTCGGCACGCCGCTCAGCGTGAGGCGCGCGCCGTCCCAGCGCACTTCCACCAGAGCACCCGCCGGGGATCCGTCCGCGCCGGCGACTACGGTGGCGCTCAGCGTCACCGGCTCATCGCCTTCCGCATAGAACACGATGGCCACGGTGTCGCCAACGGCGGCATCGCCCGCGGGGAACAACAGGTTGGCACTGACGGGATCGGTCGAATCGTCGCCTTCCGCAGCCGGATAGGCGAGCTGGCCCACAAAAGTCACGGCCTGGCCTTCCACGAGCTCCGTCGTCCGGGCCTCCTCAACCGGCAGCACACTTGCCTGGGGTACGAGGTCGCCCAACGGCCCGACGATCCAACCGGACCCGTCGACATCCACAGCGCTCACGGCATCGGTCGTATCGTCGGCGGGCGCGGCCTCATCTTCCGCATCCGGCGGCAGGGTTTCTTCGGTAGCAGCCGCCTCCTCATCCGCCGCAGCGGACTCAAGCTCGACGACCGCCGCTTCGGGCGCGTCGTCGGCATATGCAAGGGAGGGAATCGGACTCACCGCAATCAGCGCAATAGTCAGCAGCATGGCGGGGAAGTTCGCAACGGGCATCCTCTTCATGGCTCAACCCTCCTCCCGTGCGTTTGTGGCGTCGATTCATCGGTCGGCAGGCTATTGCTCTTATTGCCGCGCCGTTGCGCAAAAAAGCCCTGCGTCCAGCACGATTCGCTGAACGCAGGGCTTCCGTCGGCAGCCGGCATGCCAATCGCTGTATTTGATGGCAGCGCGCCCCAAACCACGCGTCGGGAACGCAGCGGCGCCGCGTTCCCGACGAGCTATACCGCCCGTTTGCGATTTTTGAACACGCCGAAGATGATGGCCGTGCACACGGCCTCGGCTGCCGCAAAGGCAACGACCAGCAGAAACGCTTGCTGGGTTCCCGTCGCCGTGGCTGCCGCCATGTGCGAGGGGTCGGCAGCCTGGGCGCTCGCCACGACAGTCGACACGAACACCGTGCCGATTGCGCCCGCCAGCTGCTGCATCGTGTTGATGATGGCGTTGCCGTCGGCGTTTTGGCCGGAAGCCAGATGCGCGAGACCGTTCGTCATGTTGCTGGGCAAATTTGCGCCTTTGCCCAGCGAGTACAGCACGAAGAGGCAGATGATGAGCGGCTCGGTGAGCGTTGGCGCAAGCCAGAAAAACAGCAACGTAGATGCGAGCGTGACCACGCAGCCCGTGATGATCGAGACCCCTGCGCCGAGCCGATCGTAGATGATGCCCGACAGCGGCGCCTGCACGGCACCCGCGAGCGCCCCCGGCACAAGCAGGCACCCCGCGGTAAACGCACCGATTCCAAGCGAGAGCTGGGCGAAGTTGGGAATGAGAAACGCCAGTCCGAGCGTGCAGAACTGCGCGAGCAGAATCCCGAGCGCCGAGAGGGCGAACACCGGGTCGCGCAGCACGCGCACGTTCAACAGGGCATCGGGCTGGGAAAGCGACCGTTTGCAGAACAGCGCGATCGCAACGGCGGCCACGGCGAACAGCCCGAGCACGAGAGGACTCGTCCATCCGGCCGAGGAAGCGCTATTGGCCGCGAAGATAAAGCAGGCAAAGCCGATGGCAAGCACGATAAGGCCGCAGATGTCGAGCGACGAGGGCTCGGGCCTCGCCTCCTGCCGAATGCACGCGGCCCCCATAACGAACGACACGAGAACGAGCGGCACGAGCGCCCAGAACACCGCGCGCCATCCCGCCGCACCCACGAGGAAACCGCCGAGCGACGGCCCGATGGCAGGCGCCGTCGAGGTGATGAAGTTGGCGATGCCGATCATGAGGCCCATGCTTTTGCGGGGCACCTGCTCCAAAATGATATTGAACATGAGGGGCAGCGCCACGCCCGTGCCCACGCCCTGCACCAGGCGACCGGCAAGAAGCACCGGGAAGGCCGGGGCGAGCGCCGCCGCCAGCGTGCCTGCCAAGAAGCACGAGGCGCCCACGATGAACAGCGTGCGCATGGTGAAACGGCGCCGCAGGTACGATGACGTCGGGATGATGATGGACAGCACGAGCAGGTAGCCCGTGGTGATCCACTGCACCACCGCCGTGCTGATGCCGAACTCGCCCATGAGCGTGGGGAACGTCACGTTCATGGAGCTTTCCACCACCACGCCGGAAAATGACATGATGCCCGCCGCAATCACCGATGCAACGACGCGCGGCGTTAGCTTTTGTTTGCTCTCCACGCTCTACTCACCCGCGATTCCGGCTTCCGCCGCGCGCCGGGCGAGGCGTTCGTTCTGCCAGTTCGTAAGGTCCGCCGCCGCCGTCACCTCGAGCAAGCGCATGACCGTGCGCACCGTCACCTCGATATCGCCTTCCGTCACGCCCGCGTCGCCCAGCAGCTGCGCGGTGTGCTCGTAGACCTCTTCGTACCAGATGCGGTGCGTGGCAAGACCGTGCTCGGTGAGCTCGACCAGCACCTCGCGTCCGTCCGTAGGGCTGGGAATTTTGCGCAGATACCCGTTTCGCTCAAGGTCGCACACCGCGCGCGTGATGCTCGGACGCGTGGTGCCCATGTCCTCGGCGATGTCGCTCACGCGGACCGCACGGCGGCAGGCGGGGTCTTCCTCGGCGCATCCTCCCAGCTCATAAAGGGTGTCGAGCACGCGGGTCCTGCCGTTGGTGAGATCGGGCGGCAAGTCTGGCATCAAGCCGTCGATGCGGCGCGCGCGGCGCAGCGTATCCATAAGGACCTTGAATGAACGCTCTTTCATGGCGATGCCCCCTGCGATCTGCTCTGTGCTCGATTTTAGTTGCCATTGATAATTACCTTGAGTAATTATAGGCACGTGCTTTCGTATTTCAAGGGACATCTTGAGGATATGAGGCGGGTCAATCGCCTGTGCTACGGGCGGCGATATCCTTCACGCGCTCGAACTGGCGCATGATGTAATCGTAGTTCTCCCGGCGATGCGGCACGGTGCAGGCGGAGCAATCCTTGATGTCGCCCGCCTCGCCCACGTAGCGGAAGTTGCCGCCGCAATCGGGGCCCAGGCAGTACAGCGGGCAATAGCAGAACAGGCAGTTGAGGTCTTCTGCCGGCATATCGTGGCAGGGGTAGAACTCGCATGCCGTGTGGTTGAAGAACTTGTAGTGCTCGCCGCCCTGACGCCCCATACGTACCTCGCAGGTTCGAATGATCCACCATTGCCGACATCGTACCAAAGCAGATAGCCCGGCAAGATGCGATGTGAGCACTCAAACGTTTTTGTCCACGCGCGATGATAGGCTTCTATTCAACGGAAGACCTGCAGGCAACAGCGGTAGGAGGCTGCAATGGTACGTGACGGTATGAACTATCGAGAAGCAGTCGAGGCCATCAAGGGCGCAATTCTCCAAGCGCAATATGCTGCAGCCAAGAGCGTCAATGCTCAGCAGCTACAGCTCTACTTTGCCGTCGGGGGCTACCTGTCTCATCAAAGCGAAATACAAGCGTGGGGCAGTGGTGCCATTGACACCATCAGCGAAATGCTCCAGAAAGATCTACCCGGTCTCCGCGGTTTTTCTGGAAGAAATCTAAGGCTTATGCGAACCTTCTACCGAGAATGGAGCCCCTACCTCATCCCCACTCCCAATTTGGAACTTGCGAATTCCGAATTACCAAACGAGCGGACTCCCATAATCTGGAATTTGCAACTTCCGAATTCAAGCGGATGCTCTTTCGATGACTTCTTTTCAATCGGGTTTACCCACCACCGTTGGATCATCACGCACGCAAAGACCCTTGAAGAGCGCTTGTTTTACGTTCACAAATGCGCTGCCGAACACCTGAGCGTGACCGCCCTCAAGCGCTCTATCAGAGCGGATGATTTCCACCGCCAAGGCGCGGCGCCCAACAACTTTCTTTCAGCCCTGTCCAAAAGCCAACAGGCGCTCCGCGCCATCGCCACCTTCAAAGACGAATATCTGCTTGACTTCATCAACGTTGAGGAACTGGGCGTACGCGACACCGAGGATGTCGACGAGCGCGTATTGGAGCAGGGCATCGTTCAAAACATCAAGCAATTCATCATGACGTTCGGCAAGGGCTTCTCGTTCGTGGGCAACCAATTCCACCTCGACGCGTTTGGCGTTGGCCAATACGTCGACTTGCTGTTTTTCAATCGCGACCTCAATTGTCTCGTAGCGGTCGAGCTCAAAAACGGCCCGTTTAAAACAGCCTACCTCGGGCAACTTTCCGGATACCTGAGGGTACTTGACGACTTTGAACGTCGCGAGCACGAAAACCCTTCAATCGGCCTCGTGCTCTGCAAAGATATGAATACTGCGTTCGTCGACTATATGATCCGGGACTACACCATGCCGATGGGCGTCGCCACATACAAAACCTCCAAGGACATGTCGCACGAGCTTCTGGATGCCCTGCCCCCAATCGATGCCCTCAAAGCGTTGCTGGAAGGAGACACCTAAGCAAGGCGCAAAAGCCGCCGAGCCTCAGCCTCTGCGAGAAGAAGCTCGGCGCCCCAACAGCACGTTGGCGAAAACCCAGTTCGGGCTCAAGCGCGCCGCGCCGCTACGCTTGCGGGTACTGACTGTCGTCGACCGGCTCGAGCCACTCGTTGGAGGTGTCCTCGCCGGGCGCCTCAAAGGCGATGTGGCTGAACCACGAGTCGCACGCGGCGCCATGCCAGTGCTTGACGCCGGCGGGAATCACCACGACAGTGCCGGGCGTAAGCTCCTGCGGGTCCTTTCCCCACTCCTGGTACCAGCCGCGACCGTCGGTGCAGACGAGGATCTGGCCGCCGCCCTTGCTGGCGTGGTGGATGTGCCAGTTGTTGCGGCAGCCGGGCTCGAAGGTGACGTTGGACATGCCGATGCCGGCCTCCGCCGGATTGGTCAGCGGGTTGAGATACGAGTTGCCGATGAAGTACTGCGCATAGGCGTCGTTGGGGTTGCCCATGCCGAACATGGGGGTGAAGTCGTTGGTTGCCATGGTTTCCTCCTTTGGCTTGGCGAGCCGGCGGCACTGGAGTCCCAGCTCGCATGGTTTATTAGCTGATTCGTGCTATGCCATCGTCATGACCAGCATGAGGATGGGCACGATGGCAAACGACGCGAGCGTCGACACGATGGTCCCGCGCGCCGGGATATCGCCGTTCTGTCCGTAGGTCGCCGCGATAGGACCGGCCATCGAGCCGGTCGGCATGGCGAGCAGCACGATGAAGACGCCGAGGGCGAGGTCGCTCGGCACGATAGGCGCGAGCACGAGATAGGCGATGAGCGGCGCAATGAGGAAGCGAATGAGCGTGAAACCCCACAGGCGCCCCTCGGTAAGCACGCTTCTCAGGTCGGCATCGGCGATGGAGAGACCCACGAGCATCATCGCGAGCGGCGCGGTGATGCCGCCGGTCATATTCGCCGCCTGCATGATGGGCATCGGAACGGGGATGTTCGCGAAGAACACGACCATCGCGATGAGACTCACGACGAGCGGCACGTTGAGCATGTTCTTGAGAACGGTGCGCGCGGTTTCTGCCAACGGGGTGCGGCGCGCCGCGGCATCGCCCGTAGCGCCGCTCGTCAACGCGGCGATGCCGAGGCTGTACAGAAACACGTTCGAGATCGCGATGAAGATCGACCCCAGGAACACCGACGCACCGCCGAAAACGGAATCGAGCACCGCGAAGCCGATGAAGCCCGTGTTGGTGAGCACGCCTTGGAACAGGTAGAGGCCGCGATGCTCCGCCGGCACGCGCAGCACCGCCACGGCGACGGCCGCGGCAACGAGCATCACGAAGAATATCGCCACGCCGAGGATGATCGACCAGGTGATGGCGTCGCCGCCCGTTGACGGGTCGACCTCCCCCACCGAGGCCAACACGGTGCACGGCAGGGTGATGTTGAAGATGAGATTCGAGATCTTGGGGCGGATGTCGGCGGTAAGGTAGCCCGCCTGCGCGGCGATGTAGCCCAAGATCGTGACGATGATAAGCGAGAACATGCTGCCCAGCACGCTTGCGATATCGACCACGGCGACCGTCCCTTCCTGCCTACGCGCGCGCCGCCGCGGCGTTATCGATGCAGGTCAGGGCGTTCAGACTGCGCGGGTAGCCGATGTAGGGCAGCATCTGCGAGACCACGCGGTACAGGAAATCGCGGTCGCGACCCAAGTTGAGGTTCGCGCCGGCATGCGCCGTGGCTTGCGGCTCGCAGCCGCCCTGGGCCGCGATGTAGCAGAAGGTGATCATCTCGCGATCGAGGTCAGAAAGGCCGCTGCGGGTGTAGTAGTCACCGAAGCAGTTGGCAGCGAGCCAGCGGTTGATGTGCTCGCGCTCCGCCGGGCCGTTCGCCCAGCTCTCGCGCATGCCCTCGCCGAAGTACTCGATCTGCTTCCGATTACCCGCCGCTTGGCGCGTCTCGAGCGTAGTCGTCTGCTGCCCGGGCAGGGGCAGCTCGACGCCGCGGGAGGTCAGGACCTCGTTTGCCGCAGCGATAAACGGGCGCACGCGACCGATGCCCAGGTACGCGGTCGCTTGATAGACGACCTCCTTAAGCTCGACGGGCGTCACGCCGGCGTCGAGCGCCTCGGACGCCATCACGCGGAACTCGTCGACGCCTTGGCAGCCCAGCAAGGCGGCGAGGATCGCCAGGTAGCGCTCGCGCATCGGAAGCTCAGCCGCGGGGTCGGTCGGCACCTGCTCGCCCGCGAAGTACGCAAAGCGCTCAGCGAACTCCGGATCGGTCTTCTCAAACTCTTTCATCTTCAAACTCCTTCCGTGAAAGTTTGGGGCCTGTCCCCAAACTTGCAAATCTTGTCAGCCAGAAGCGACAAGTTTGTACCTGGCACCATCTTGTCGCTACTTCACGTTGGGATCGGTCGTGCCGGCGAGGGCCTTCTCGCCCGGGCGGGCAAGGGGTCCTACGAGCTCGTGGGCGACGTAGGGCTCCTCCAAGTAGGCGACCTCGTCGGCCGCCAGCTCCACGTCGAGCGCCGCCACGGCATCGTCCACGCGCTCGAGGCGCGAGCAGCCCACGATGGGCGACTCCACACCGCGGGCCCAGTGCCAGGCAAGCGCGATCTGCGCCATCGGCACGCCGTGGCGCTCGGCGACCTCGGCCACGCGGCCCACAATCCGCATGTCGTTGTCGCGCGCCGCATCGTACTTGTTGCGCATCGTGGCGTCGGTCGTAGAGCGGCAGGACTCGGAATCCCAAGTGGGCCGGCACAGGTGGCCGGACGCCATCGGCGAATACGGCGTGAGCGCCATATCGAACTGGCGACACACGGGAATCATCTCGCGCTCATCCTCGCGGTAGAGCAGGTTGTAGTGGCACTGCATGCTCGTGAACGGCGTCCAGCCGTTCTGCTGCGCCACGACCTGCATGTTGTGCAGCTGGTAGGCGTACATTTCGCTCGCGCCGAGGGCACGGACCTTGCCAGTGCGCACAAGGCCATCGAGGGCCTCCATGGTCTCCTCGATCGGCGTGCCATAATCGAAGCGATGGATGATGTAGAGGTCGAGGTAGTCGGTCCCCAGGCGCTTGAGTGTGCCGTCAATCTCGCGGTTGATGGCCTCGCGCGAGAGCTTGCCCTCGTTGAAGTACACCTTGCTGGCGAGCACCACCTGATCGCGAGCGACACCCAGGTCGCGCAGGGCGGCACCGATGTACTCCTCGCTCGTACCGAACGCATAGCAATTCGCCGTGTCGATGAAGTTGATGCCCAAGTCGAGCGCGCGTTTGATGACCGCGCGCGTGTCGTCGGGCCCGATGGTCCACTGGTGGAAGTCGGGCGACGGCCTGCCGAAGCTCATACCGCCCAAACAGAGCTTCGAGATCTTGATGCCGGAATGGCCAAGCGTCGTGTACTGCATGGCGTTTCCTCCTTTGCGCGAGCTCGTCTCTACCGCCCCGCCTCTATGACAACGTCGTAACTGCCGGCAAGCGCGCGAAGCTGGGTAAGCGAGCTCTCGATATGCCCGATGGTGAACTGATCGCCGTAGCGCTGTGAGTTCTCCTCGTCGTCGAAAAACACTGCGAGCCAGCCACTGGCGGGGTTGTAGTTGACGTCGCCGTTTGTCCAGCCACGATGAATGCGGGCGAAATCGACAGGCAGCTCGAGCGGAGCGGCCCCGCAGATGCCAACAGACGAGGCGCTCATGGGGATGACCATAGGCAGCCGCGTGAAGAGCGCATGGGCAGCCGCGCTATCGTTGAGCTGGGCGGAAATCGCCACATCGCCAAAATGCATCACGATGGGCCGCATGCGCCGTTCCTCCTCCCCCGTAATTGCCTAGCTTTAGTTTCTGCCCGCGAGAAGAGGAATACAATTACTTATACTGTATATCGTGATATAAGGTTTTATAATGCTTTGGAGGAGGCTGTGGAGCTTCGCGCCTTACGCTACTACCTCGCCGTTTGCGAATACGGAACCATGTCGCGCGCCGCCGAAGCGCTGCACGTGACCCAACCCGCTTTGTCGCGGCAGATCGCCCAGCTTGAGCGCGAGCTGGGCTGCGAGCTGTTCGAGCGCCATAGCCGCAGCGTCACTCCCACCGAACAGGGGCTTTATCTGCGGCGGCGCGCCCAGGAGATCGTTGGGCTCGCCGACCAGACCGCTGCCGACTTCTCGCACGACGAAGGCATCGTTGCGGGCGATATACACATCGGCGCCGGCGAGAGCGTTGCCATGCGGCAAATCGCCCGACAGGTCGCCCGGTTTCGCGGGCGCCATCCCCACGTGCGCTTCCATCTGCACAGCGCCATCGCGACCGATCTGGTCGAGCGGCTCGAACACGGGCTCGACGACCTTGTGGTCCTCATGTCGCATCCCGACAACGACCGGTACGAACACCTGCGCCTGCAGCCCACCGATGCCTGGGGCGTCATCATGAGGGAGAACGACCCGCTGGCGGCACAGGAGCTCATCGGTCCCGCCGACCTCGCCGACGCCCCGCTCATCATGCCCGAGCGCTCGTGGAGCGATGAGGGGCCGATCGGCCCCCTAGGCATGTGGTTCGGCGAGCACGGAGGCGAACTTGACGTCATCGCGACATATAACCTCTCCTTCAACGCAGCGATGCTCGTGCAGGAGGGCGCCGGCAGGATGATCTCGCTCGAAGGCCTTACCGCAACAGGAGGCAACACGGGCTTGGAGTTCCGCCTGCTCTATCCGCCCGCGGTCTCGATCATCGACGTCGTCTGGAAACGCAACGCCCCGCGCTCGCGCGCCGTCCAGCTCTTCCTGGAACAGCTCCAAGCCTAACTGAGCCGGCAAGATTGAACCCGGCCCCAACTTGTCGCATCAGAGCTCTGTAAGCCTTTCCGCGCATCGAAGGCTGCCCCGGTACACTAAGCGCAGGAAAGGAGACCCATGAGTGCTGTCGTCGTCTTTCGCTCACAGACCGGTTCGGCCAGAATGTATGCGCAATGGCTGGCCGAATCACTCACGTGCGCGATCGCTCCGGTGGAAAACATCGACGAGGCCGCCCACGAGGCCGATCTCGTCATCCTCAGCGGCTGGTTCCACGCCGCCTCCCTCAAGGGCTCCAAGGAGTTCAAGGCGTACATGGCGAAACACCCCGAAAAGCACTATGCGGTCATAGCCGTCGGTGCAACGCCCATGCCTAGCAAGGACTGGCCCGCAGCCGAGCACGAAGAGGCGTTTCGCCGCTCGTTTCCCGCAGAGCAATACCCCGATCTTCCATGGTGCTATTGCCGTGGCAGGTTCTTCTTCGACCAGCTGAATGCACTCGACAAGATTGCCATGCGCGTGTACTTCCGCATGCTCGAAAGCGCTGCTCGCAAGGGCTCGAAGCGCGATTCCGCGGCACTTGAAGGAATGCGGCGCGGCTTCGACGCCTGCGACCGCAGCTACCTGGAGCCGCTACTTGACGAACTGCGCGCACGCAGATGGATCGACTAGGGCGGACTGCCTTAACGTCGAAACGACAAGATTGAACCCGGCCCCAACTTGTCGCTCCCTGCTACAGCGATGCGCCGAGCTCGTACGCCGCACGCGGATACTTCGACGCCCGCGTCATGCCCGGCGTGCCGCAGCCGTAGCCGAGAACCATGCCGCAATCGGTCATATCCAGGTAGCGGGCGATGGTCCTGTAGTGAGCGACGAGCGCCTCGAAGGTCCAGTCGTCGGCATTCCAGGCAGCCGTGAGCAGCGCCGCCTTGAGATGCCGCCCCGTAATGGCGGAGTTCTCCGAGCAGAAGCGATCGATGACCGCCTTGAGCTGCGCCGTCATGCCGTAATAGTACAAAGGCGTCGCAAACACGACCATATCGGCGGCAAGGACCTTGTCCAGAATCGCCCCCATGCCGTCATGCTGCACGCACGGACGCGCTCCATAACCGCAGGCCTCGCAGCCTGCGCATGGACGCACGCCCTCATGGGCCACATCGATGCGCTCCACGGCGTGCCCCACCGCCCGCGCGCCACGCGCGAACTCCTCAACCAAGATCGCCGTCGACCCGCTCTCGTTCGGACTTCCCTGCAGCACGATGATGTTCATATCCTTCTCCCCCTCGACGAATTACGGAGCTGCCCGATGCCCTGCAATGACTTCAGGCCGATCCCACACAGCAGCGCATGCAGGGGCGACGCACAGGCACTCGCGTAAGAGCCAGCATCGCGACCAACGGCGCGAACAGCACGACGGCGATCACGGCCAGCACGACGGCAAGCGCCCAATGCCAGCCGCGTCCGTTCATCTTGAAGATATCCATCGGTGCCTCCTTTTCCTGCTTCGTCCTATCGCTCGCGAGATCCCCCTGGACCAAAAGCTACGAGAGCCCGAGGCCATCCACCCAGGCCGTCGCATCGGCCGCTGGCGCGCCGCCAGAGAAGCGGGCGCCCTCCACCCATTCGCCCGTGCCGGCAAGCTCGGCCAATAGCTCGCCGGAGCGGCCGAAGCCCGACGAGGCGGAGGTGCAGAACGGCACGACGGTCTTGCCGGAGAAGTCATTGTTTGCCACAAAGGTGCGCAGCGGCCACGCCGCCTCTCCCCACCAGATGGGGTAGCCCAGACACACCGTGTCGTACGTTTCGAACGCGTCGGGCGTGACTCGCGCGAGCTCGGGCTGCGTGCCTTCAGCGCGTTCGACGCTCGTGCGGCTTGCATCGTCGCTGTAGTTCAGATCGGCATCCGTGTAGGCCTGCGCGGGCGTGATGGCGAACACATCGGCACCGGTGTGCTCGGCAATTGCCGTGGCGATGCCCTCCGTATTGCCCGTGGCCGAGAAATACGCCACGAGCGTGGAGCCGGTGCCGGTCGCCGGCGCATCGGCGGAAGCCGAACCGGCAGCCGGGCCCTCGGAGGCACCCTGGGCAGAACCTGCGGTGGTGGACCCATCGTCCTGTGCGACACCCTCCGTGCTCTCCGGTCCGCACGCCGTGAGCCCCATGCTCAAGGGGGCAAGCAGCGCCACCGCACCGAGCCCGCTCACGAATCCACGCCGCGAAATCGCCGCCTCCACACCGGCCGCCCCGATATGCTTATTCTGGCTGATCTTCATGGTCAATCCTTTCGTAATCCGCAACAACCTGCATGCTCAAGGCGAGCGTCGCTACTCCGCGCGTGTGACCCGCACGGTGCCCGACATGCCGGCGATGGCATCGGCCCCAGATATCGCATGACCTAGCTCATAGAGGCTGTCGTTGCCGTTGAAGCCTGCGTAGAACATCACCACATCACCCCACGGTCGGTAGTACGCCAGCACCCCGGCACCGCCTTGCGCCAAAGGCGCGTCAGAGCAATCGAGCTGCGACGGCGGATAGAACGTCTGCTCGTTATCGCTGAACGGCTCCACCTCGAGCGTCAGAGGCAGCTGGCCGTACAGGTCGCGCGCCGCCCGGCTGTCGTTCAGCTCGTAGGTAACAACCGCGTCTCCGCAGGTCACCGTTATAGCCATGCTCTTCTCCCGCCCCTCATCCAGCTCGATCAACTCATATGCCTGGCTACCCAGCCCGATCGCCTCGGCATGCTCCAGGGTATGGGCACCGTTGCGGCTCTCGATGCGCTCGACGAGCGCCGCGCCGTCTTCGGCCGCGTAAACGAGGTCGACGCAGGCACGATCGAGCGCGACGGGGTCGAACGACGCCAAGATGCCGATATCGGCCATCTCGGGCTCGGCCGGATGCGAATCGCAGTCGCAGTCGACCGACAGGCGGTTCATGACGTTGATGTAGCAGATGCTTCCGTCCACGCCGCCAAGGTGGTCCGACACGGCCTTCGCCGCCTCGGCCATCGATTCAAGGAAGTCGTCCTGCGCAGGATTTCCCCAGCTCGTCGTTGACGTTCCGGCACTATGGATCAGCATCTTGCCCTCGCGCGAGGCGATGCCGATGGAGCAGTTCTTGATGGCCCCGCCGAAGCCGCCCATCGCGTGGCCCTTGAAATGGGCAAGCGACACGACGTAGTCGTAGTTTGCGAGATGCGACCCGACGAGGTCCTCGGTAAGATGCCTGCCGCCCTCCACGGGCAGCGACATCGAGCCGTCCGCATCCATGATGTCGACGTCGGCGATCGCGGTGAACCCGTGGTCAGCCGCTGCCTGCAGATGGCTTTCCGTCGTCGCGCGCTGGCCGCCATAGGCGGTGTTGCACTCGACGATCGTCGCTCCTAGACCGCGCACGAAATCCCCGATGAGTTCAGGCTGCAGGAAGTTGTGTCCACCCGGCTCGCCCGTAGACAGCTTTACCGCGATATTTCCTGCGGGCTGCGCGCCCAACGCCTCCCATACGCGAGACAAACCCGCAGGGGAGATCTCGCGTGTGAAGTAGACAGCTGGAGCGGAAATCCCGCTTTCCTCAGGGGCAGCGCTCGAGCCGCCCGCATCAGCCGGCAGAGAGCCGACAGGCGATGACCCCGCCTCGCGACCATCACCAGCGCAGCCCGTCATGGCTCCTGCCGCGCCGATGGCAATCGCCCCCTGCAGAAACGCTCTCCTTGAAATCACGCCTGTCGCCTCCCTACCGGCTGCTCATGGGTCCAACAAGATCGGACCTGGCCTCAACTTGTCGCTATAGCTGGCTTTTCGCCCAAGCTGCAGCATCGCAGCCGTTGAGCAGCTTGCCCTGCTTCCAGATGGCGTCGGGGCGCAGGCCGCGCATGCGCCCCTCTGCGCCGGCGATGCCCGACCCGCCCGACGTGGCGAACGGAATGACCGTTTTACCGGCCAGATCGGCCCTCTCGATGAACGTATCGATGATGCGCGGCTCCACGTACCACCAAACCGGAAAGCCAACGAATACCGTGCCGTAGGCGGCCGTATCGGGCAGCGGACGCGCGAGCTCCGGACGCATTCCCTCGTCAAGCCGCTCGAGTGACGTGCGGCTCGAGCTGTCGTTCCAGTTGAGATCGGCTGCGGAATACGTCGACCGCGGCACAATCTCGTACAGATCGGCACCCGTCGCCTGGGCGATCTCGCGCGCCGGGCGCGCCGTCGTCCCGCTGGCCGAGAAATATGCAACCAATGCCTTGCTCATAGCATTCCTTTTCACAAAGCGACAAGATTGAACCTGGCACCAACTTGTCGCTACAGGCTCGCGCGGAAGATCTGGATGACCTCGTCGCGCGTGAGCACGTGATAGCCGCCCTGCATGATGAGTGTGCTATCAGCCAGCGATTCGAGCATCGACTCGTCGGCCCCCAGCTCGGAAATGCTCATCACGCAGCCGATCTCGCGCGTCCATGCCTCCATGGCGTCCAGGCCGGCAGCCGCAAGCTCCTCAGCGGAGCGGCCCTCGGGAGCGATACCCCACACATTGGTGGCGAAGCGCGCGAACTTCTCGACGCCGTACGGCATGATCAGGCGATAGTACGGAAGCGCCACGGCGGCGAGCGTCATGCCGTGAGTCGCATCGGTATGCGCGCCGACCGCCTGACCGAGCATATGGACCTCCCAGTCGGTGCTCTTGCCGCAGGCCACAAGGGTGTTCAACGCCCACGTCGCGCACCACATGATGTTGGAGCGAGCCTCGTAATCCTCGGGGTTTTTCACCGCGATGCGGCTCGCATGGACCAGGCTGCGCATAAGCCCCTCGGACAGGTAGTCGCTCGTGTTGTCATCCTCGCCCGAGAAGTATTGCTCGGTGATATGGTTCATGATGTCGAAGATGCCGGCGACCATCTGGTGCTTCGGCAGCGTGAAGGTGAACTCGGGATTCAGCACCGCGAACTTGGGAAACACGTCGGGATTCGAGAAGACGTGGCCGATCTTCATCTTGGTCTCGTGGTTGGTGATGACCGAGCCGCAATTCATCTCCGAGCCGGTGCCGGCCATGGTGAGCACCGCACCCACGGGCACGACCTCGCAGGTCGGCTCGTCGAAATCGACCCAGTACTTCTGCCAGGGGTCGATATCTTGAGGCAGGTTGACCGACACGGCGACGCCCTTGGCGTAGTCGATGCACGAACCTCCGCCGACCGCGAGGATGAAATCGACGTGATTGTCGCGCGCGATCTTGATGCCCTCGTTTAGCTTCTCGACCGTGGGGTTGGGCATGACGCCAGCATCCTCCACGACGGTCTTGCCCGCAGCCTCGAGAGCCGCGACGACCTGGTCGTAAATACCGTTCTTCTTGATGGAACCGCCGCCGTACACCACCTGGACAGTCTGACCGTAGCCGGTGAGCTCGTCGGCAAGCGCCTGCATGGCGTTCTTGCCGAAGATGAGCTTCGTGGGGTTATGGAACGTGAAGTCTCCGATCATGGCGAACCTTTCCCTTCCCGACGCGTTTAGCATCTTTAGTAACGCCGTGTTGTTTACAAGCTGAACTATAACGAACGTTCTGTTTCTTATTTTGGTGATTCTAATTCGTCACGTTCTCTCCATAGATATCAGTAATCATCTTGTTACGTATGCTATAGTTCTTGTTGACAGGACGTATGGAAAGGCAGCTATGGAATCATTCATGAGGGCACGGAGCGACGAGCAGAAAGCGCTCCGCTTTGCCGAGGTCAAGGCTGCGGCGAAAAAGCAGTTCGCCGAGCGCCCCTATCACGAGATCACGCTGACCACGATCGCCGAGGAGCTCGACTGGTCACGCGCAAACCTCTATAAGTACGTGAGCACCAAAGAGGAGATCTTCCTCGCGCTCGACGCTGACGAATGCCATGCGTATTTCGAGGCGCTGCTCACCGCACTGCCCGAGGGGTGCGGATTTTCCGCCGACATCGTCGCGGAGGTATGGGCGGGCATCGCCAACGCGCATCAGGACTATTTCCGGTTGGGTGAGATTCTTTCGGGCATCATCGAGGCTAATGTGGGAATCGATCGGCTCGTCGCCTTCAAGCGCGCCTACTACGAGGACATGCGTGCGCTGTCCGACCGCCTCGTTTCAATTCTCGGCCTTGATCCCGGACGCATGGAGGACCTCATCACCACCGTCTACTTCCACGGCGTCGGATACGTCAGCGTCTGCTTCCGCAGCCCCCTGATCGCCTCCGCTCTGGCCGAACTTGGCATCAAGAATCACCAGGTCGACTTCCGCCAGACCATGCGCGATTTCATCGCCATGTGCCTCACGTCGATGTAAGCCGACAAGTTGGGGCCAGGTCCGACCTTGTCGGAACCTGGCCCCCTTTGCTACTGGCGGATGAAGGCCCGATCGTGCTCGGGCAGGCCAGCTTCGTCGGTGATGTAGCGCTCTGCCTTCATGTGCAGGTCGTACTTATCGCGCAGTTCGGCGATCTTCGCCATCATGGGCGAAGCATGGTGCGCATCGAGTGCCTCCTGGTCGCGCCACGCATCGATGAGCAGGACGGTCTCCGGATCGTCGAGCGGCTGGAAGTAGCGGTAGCGGACGTTGCCCTCCTCCACGCGTATGGCGTCTGCCGTGCCGGACGCCTCCATTTCCTCGGCGAACTTGCGCGCCGCGCCGTTCGTTCCCGTATAGTACAGATTCACCGTAATCGCCATGATTGCCCCTTTCCAACAACAGCCTTACCGCTCTCGGCACCCTGAGCGAACGTCGGAGATTGCCGGAAGCTCCCGTATGACGCGCGCGGGAACGCCCGCGGCGATGCAGTTGTCCGGCACGTCGTGGGTAACCACGGCGCCCGCACCTACCACGACGTTGCTGCCGATCGTAACCCCGGGCAGCACCGTAACGCCTCCGCCGATCCACACGTCGCTGCCGATGGAGATAGGACGCGTGGTGGTCACGAGCTTCAGCGCACCGTTCGCGTCGCGCTTCCAGCGCTGGGTCGCATCGACCGCGTGCTCCCCGCAGTACAACTTGACGTCGGGGGCGATCACCACACGGTCGCCGATGGTGATGCGCGCACTGTCCTGCAGGGTGCACCCGCCGTTGATGAACACGTCGCTGCCGACACTCGTGTGCTTGCCGTACAGGATGCTCAGCGGCTGCTGCACCGTCACGTTCGCGCCGCAGGAATTCAGCATCTCGCGCAGCAGCTCGGCGCGCTTCACCGGGCTGCCCTCGGTGTTAAACGCTTGGCGCAGTTCCCGCGCGCTGCGGAGCATATCCTGGATCTCGGGGTCGGTGTAGTCGTATTCCATACCCGCCAGCAGCTTCTCATGTTCGGTCACGAGCTTTACACCCCCGTTTGCGAGCCGCATGGAACGGCTCAGGAAGAAATTCTATCCCCAATTTACGCTACGCTTTGTTACTTGTAAATAAGTTTGTTAAACCTGATTTTTCTATTTGCGAATTATGGGAATCCTGCTAGAGTTCTTGAAAACAAGCTGAACGGAAACGGCAGGTTTGTATGGCGGACTTCATCAGGGCGCGCAGCGACGAGCAGAAGGAACAGCGGATGACCCAGATCAAACGGGTCGCCGAAGAGCTGTTCGCATGCAGCTCCTATCACGAGATCACACTTGCGGCCATCGCCGAGCGCCTTGGCTGGTCACGGGCGGCCCTGTACAAGTACGTGACCACGAAAGAAGACATCTTCCTGGAGATCTGTTCCGATAAGCAGGACGAGTACTACGACGCGCTACTGACCGCCTATCCGGAGGGCAGCGCGTACTCCCCTGCCGTGCTCACCGAGGTGTGGACCGAGCAGCTCGCGAGCCACCGCGACTATCTGAGCTATTGCGACCTGTTGTTCACCATCATCGAAACCAACTCCTCTATCGAGCGCCTCGCTGCGTTCAAGAAGCATTACTACGAGGGCCAAGACCAGCTGATCGCGCGCTTTGCGGGAAACCTCGGCTGCGACCCCGCACGTGCGTCGCAGCTCCTCAACGCGGTCTACTACCACGCCGTGGGCATCAACGGCTGGTGCCAGGAGAATCCCCTTGTCGACAAGGCGGTCAAGCTTGCGGGCATCACGCGGCGCACCGTCGACTTCCGTGAGGAGATGCGAGACTTCATCGGCATGTGCCTGGCGCATTACGCAAGCTAGACGCCGCCGACGATGCGATAAGACAGATTCGCCCTGCCTGCAGGCAAGCGGCGGATGGACCCATACAACCGACCACGACCGCCCCTACAGGAGGCGAGGGGTCATGCTGTCAAAAAACGGGCGATCCGCGCCCGCTAACGCTAAAGGATAGGAGGACGAACGAGATGGAGTTTTCGACGGTATGCACGAACGACAAAGGTCAGGCAGTGCCGACGGGTGTTGACGAGCTTGACGCGCAGGCATTCGAGCCGCAGGACGGCACCACGATCTCGTGGCTGGGCGGTGCGGGCTTTCTGCTGAACGCTCGCGGCACCTGCATCATGGTCGATCCCGTGCTCGAGGGCTTCGACATGTCCGTGGTATTCGAAGCGCCTATCGCGCCGGCAGACGTGCCGAGACTCGACGCGATCCTTATCACGCACATCGATAACGACCATTTCAGCCGTCCCACCTGCCACGATGTTGCGGGCGTATGCCCGGCCTACCACGCACCGCGCTATGTTGCGAGCGTTGCGAGCGATGAAGGGCTTCCGGGCGTCGGTCACGACATCGGCGAGAGCTTCACGGTCGGGAACGTGACCGCGCGCCTCACGCCGGCGTGGCACAACTGGCAAAACGGTTCCAAGAAATGGGGGTACCGCACCTGGGAGCGCGAGGATTACTGCGGATACTGGCTCGATACACCCGATGGCGCCATCTGGCTGCCCGGCGATTCCAAGCTGCTGCCAGAACACCTCGAGATGCCCGAACCCGACCTCATCATGCTCGACTTTTCGGACAACGAGTGGCACATCACTTTTGACGGTGCTGTTAAGCTCGCAAACGCGTACCCGAACGCACGGCTGCTGTGTATCCACTGGGGTACCGTCGACGCACCGGATTGGTCAACCTTTAACGGTGACCCACGCGTGCTTGCCGACCACGTGGCGAATCCCGAGCGCGTGCTCGCGCCGCTGCCCGGCGAGATCGTCACGCTGTAGCGGCCGCACGCCATCAAAGAGGCGAAAGCGCGCGACAGGGGGTGCAATATATGCCCGTGCATCCTTTAGGTGGACAATCTGCCCAGATATGTACTCTTGGAAATACCCCTTAAGCGCGCAGCGGGCAAGTCTTCACGCCAGAGACCCGGAAACTAGGCGGGAAAGGCCCAAATCGGCTCAAGAAAACGCCCTTCCTGCCACCAATCGAACACAGAAGCCGAAACCTCAGGTTCGAAAAAGTACATATCTGGGGAGATTGTCCGGCTGGCAGCTTCAGGACGACCCCGGCAGGCGCAACGCCCTCCCGACGCGACGCCATCTGTCCGTCTCGATACGAGAAGACCCGGCAACAGGAGGCCAAACATGAAAACCCTCTACCTCATGCGACACGGTGAGACCATGTTCAATGCGCAGCACCGAATTCAAGGCTGGTGCGACTCGCCGCTCACCGCACGCGGCATCGAGCAGGCGCGCGCCATGGGTGCCAGGCTGCGAGAGCGCGGCGTGCACGTCGACCGCGCCGTCTGCTCGACCACCGAGCGCGCCGCCGACACACTCGAGCTGATTCTTGATGAGCTCGGGCAACCCGACCTTCCCTACGCGCGCTCGAAGGGCCTGCGCGAGATGTTTTACGGCAGTCTGGAAGCCCAGCAGGACTTTCTCGCCGAGAACGACCCCGAGGCCTGTCGGACCTACTACCTGCAATTCGGCGGCGAGTCGTCCGATACGGTACGCGACCGCATGGTGAAGACCCTGACGAACATCATGCTCGAGCCCGGCAGCGATTCCGTGCTCGCCGTGGGTCACGGCGGCGCCAACTTCAACTTCCTGCGCGCCATCCAAGATCCCATGCCTATCCTCAACGCCGGCTGGGACAACTGCACGACCTGCGTCTATACATTCGACGAGAGCCGCGCGAGCGAGGTGCCCGACGGCCACGGCGCTGGCCCATGGCGACTGCTGAATGTCGTGAGACTGTAATATCTAAGACGCAGCAGGCAGGCTACTCCGTACCAAAACACGGGAGGCGTCATGTTTCTCACCCACCGCGTCGAGGAAATCACCAGGCAATCCGATGACACACGCCGCGTGATCGGGGAATTTATCCTGCGCGAACGCACCCATCTCTCCGATTACACCATCGCCGACATCGCGCAAGAGACCTTCGTCTCTAAGGCTTCCGTCACCCGTTTCGCCAAAAGTCTTGGCTACGAGGGCTGGCGCGGATTTATCCGCGACTTCATGGCCGAAGTGCGCTACGAGGCGAATTATGGGGCGGCAATCGACCCTAACTTCCCCTTCCACGCGAACGATTCTGACGAGAAGGTCGTCAACGCGGTAGCGGACGTCGCCTATGACGCCATGGCTGATACGTTGCGCCTCCTTAACCGCGGTGCACTCGCCCTTGCCGTACGATACCTTCAGCAGGCAGACAGAATCTGGGTGTTTGCGCTTTCACCCAACACCTACCTGGGGTCGCTGTTTTGCCGCAAGATGCTCACCGTTGGAAAAACGGCCACGGTCGTGAACAGCGCCGAGCGCGGCCTTGTCGCCCGCTCGCTGGGACCGAGCGACTGTGCCATCATCATCTCGTATTCTGGTAACAACCCCGACTACGAGCCTATGGTCCACATCCCCACGCTCATCGAGCGCCGCGTCCCGCTCATCGGCATCACGGGAGAGGGAGACAACTACATCCGGCGGAGCATTCGCTGCACATTCACCATCTCGTCGCGTGAAAACCTGTACTCCAAAATCGCAACATTCGGCATGGAGATGTCCATTCAGCTGATCTTAAACGCCTTGTTTTCCTGCTATTTTGCGCGCGATTACCAAAGCAACCTCGATCGCAAAATCGACTTCGGACGCGAGCTCGAACAGAGTCGCGCCGCAGCACCCGGAGCGTCATTCGAGCGCTAGGCGCCAAACGGCAGGATTTCGCAGGCAAGCGGCAGAACGAGCATCCGTGGAACCTCAAGTTTCACGTAGTTTCACGCACAAGAGCCTTCCCTGGGCTTGCTGCGAAACCTTGTTTCACGTGTGCGCCCAGGCATCCCCATCCGTTTGCCTCCTCCCTAAACTGCTGGTCAACAGCCGGATGTGCAGCCATGGAATTGCTGCAGCGCCGTCGGTCGCGCATTCGGCTCCCGGCTGAAACAAGGGAAGGAGCATCGATGAGCTCAAAGTACGAGCCCTTAGCGCACGACATCGTGCGTCTCGTAGGTGGCAAGGAAAACGTCAGCCAAGCGTACCATTGCGTGACGCGGCTGCGCTTCATCCTTGCAGATGAGGGAAAGGCAGACGAGGACGCTATCAACGCGCTCGACGGGACCATGGGCGTCATCCATGGAGGAGGACAATTCCAGGTCGTCATCGGACCGCATGTCGCCAACGTGTTCGAAGAGGTAGAAAAACTTGTCGGCGCGACCGGTTCCAACGCTGAAGCGCCGGTTGCCGCAGAGAAGAAAAGCCCGCTCGACGCCGTGATCGACTTCGTCGCAGGCACATTCCAGCCCGTTATCCCCGCGCTTTCCGGCGCAGGCATGGTCAAGGCGGTCATGGCGTTGCTCGTGGTGTTCAACCTCATCGACTCCGCATCGCAGACCTACCAGATGCTGAACATCTTTGCAGACGGCGTTTTCTATTTCCTGCCGATCATGCTCGCATTCACCGAGGCGCAGAAGCTCAAGTGCAACCCGATTCTCGCCGCAGCGGTAGCGGCCATGATGCTGCATCCCAACTGGAGCGCATTCGTTTCGGCGGGCGACCCGGTCAACTTCTTCGGCGCCATCCCGTTCACGCTTGCGTCCTACGGTTCCAGCGTCATTCCCATCATCCTCGTGGTGTTCGTCCAGTCCTTCGTCGAGAAGTGGCTCAACAAGCACATCCCCAACGCGGTGAACCTCGTGTTCGTGCCCATGCTCACCTTCCTGGTGATGGGAACGCTGGCGTTCTCCGTGCTTGGCCCGATCGGCTATATCGTGGGTGAGTGGCTCGCCGTCTTCTTCACGTTCCTGTCTGAGAACGCCGCTTGGGTGCCTGCCGTCCTCATTGGCGGTCTGTGCCCCGTCATGGTCATGTTCGGCATCCACAACGGCATCGCGCCGCTCGGCCCCGTGCAGATGGCACAGCTCGGCTACGACAGCATCTGGGGCCCCGGCAACATCGTGTCCAACATGTGCCAAGCGACCGCAGGCCTTGTGGTCTCCCTGCGTGACCCCAATCACCGCGAGGCGGCCCTCCCTGGATCCATCACCGCCTTCATGGGTATCACCGAGCCCATCCTCTACGGCACCAACTTGCCGCTCAAGTACCCGCTGTACGCCGCGATGATCGGCGGCGCGGCAGGCGGCCTCTATGCCGGCCTCTCCCAGACGCACCGCTTCGCCACCGGCTCCGGCGGCCTGCCTGCAGTCCTGCTTTACATCGGCGACGACACGATGATGCATATGGTGAACATCATCATCGCCATGGTAATTGGCTCTGTGATTACTGCCATCTTGACGTTCGTTCTGGGCAACATCTTCGACCGGCGCGAAAAGACGAACGGTAGCAACTCGAGCACGCAGCCGACGCCCGTTCCCGCAGGGGAAGACGCCGTCGTAGCAAACGACGGTGCGACAACGACGACTTGTGTCTCTCCTGTCACCGGCATCGTGCATCCCGTGAGCGAATCAGCAGACGTCGCCTTCTCCTCGCTCGTGATGGGCGACGGAGCCGCCATCGACCCCACGGACGGCACCGTCGTGGCGCCGGTCTCCGGCGTGGTCACCGTGCTCTTCCCCACCAAGCACGCCATCGGCATCACGTCCGACGACGGCGCGGAGATCCTCATCCACATCGGCATCGACACGGTCAACCTCGAGGGCAAGCCCTTCACGATGAACGTTGCCCAGGGAGATCGCGTCACCGCAGGTCAGCGGCTCGGCACTTTCGACATCAAAGCCATTGAGGATGCAGGTTACAGCGCGCAGACCATGGTCCTCGTCACCAATAAGGACGCCTGGGGCACCGTCTCGCTGGTTCCCAACGGCACCGTAAACGCAGGCGACCAGCTGCTCGAACTCTCCAAGTAATCATCGAACCGCTTATGCGCACGCGGGGTTCGGGACATCTTCTCGGACCCCGCCAGAAAGGGGCCATCATGTTCTATAAGGAGCCCAAACCGTTCCCGAGCGATTTTCTGTGGGGCGCCTCCACCTCGTCCTATCAAGTTGAGGGTGCCTGGAACGAGGACGGCAAGGGGATGTCCGTCCAGGACCTGCACACGCCGCCTGCGGGCATTACCGACTTCAAGATCGCGAGCGACCACTACCACCACATGGAAGAGGACGTCGCGCTCATGGCCGAGCTCGGATTGAAGGCGTACCGCTTCTCTATCAGCTGGTCGCGCGTCATCCCGCAGGGCGACGGCGAAGTAAACGAGGCGGGCCTCGCCTTCTACGACCGCCTGGCCGACGCGCTTATTGCCCACGGCATCACGCCCGTGGCCACGATGTTCCACTTCGACCTGCCGCTCGCCCTGCATGAGCGCGGCGGCTGGGCCAACCGCGCCACCGTCGACGCCTTCGAGCGCTATGCCCGCGTCCTGTTTGAGCGCCTGGGCGACCGCATCAAGATGTGGCTCACCATCAATGAGCAGAACGTGATGGTCATCCACCCCAACGCCATGAACCCCGGGCGGCTTCCCGAGGCGCCCGAGCTCTACCAGCAGAGCCATAACATGTTCGTGGCAAGCGCCAAGGCGACGCTCATGCTGCACGAGATGTGGCCGGACGCCAAGATTGGCCCCGCGCCTAACATCACGGCTATCTATCCGCAAAGCTGCGACCCGGCAGACGTGGTCGCTGCGGACAACTGGGAATCCATCCGCTGCTGGAACTACCTCGACGTGGCGTGTTTTGGCCGCTACAACCCCATCGCCTGGGCGTATATGGAGGAGAAGGGCTGCACGCCGGTGTTCGGGAAGGGCGACGCCGAGCTGCTCGCCGCCGCCAAGCCCGATTACCTGGGCGTGAACTATTACGCCACCGCCACCGTCGCTGCGCCGAAAAACGACGGCACCGACCGGACTGCACGCGCCGGCGACCAGCAGGTCATGCTCGGCGAGGAGGGCGTGTACCGCTCGGGCACGAACGACCACCTCACCGCGACCGAGTACGGCTGGATCATCGACCCCATCGGCATGCGCACCACGCTCCGGCGCGTTGCCAGCCGCTACGGCCTGCCCATCCTCATCACCGAAAACGGCCTCGGCGCGCGCGACACGCTGGAGGCGGACGGTCATGTGCACGACCCGTACCGCATCGACTACCTGCGGCGGCACTTCGAGCAGGCCCAGCTGGCGATTTCCGACGGCGTGAACCTCATCGGCTACTGCCCGTGGAGCTTCATGGACCTCGTGAGCACGCACCAGGGCTACGGCAAGCGCTACGGCTTTGTGTACATCGACCGCGATGAGGAGGACATCCGCTCGATGGCGCGCATTCCGAAGGACAGCTTTACCTGGTATAAGCATGTGGTCGAGACGAACGGGGCTGAACTGTAGACACGAGCGCGGGTCAGGTCGGCAGGGCATGGCCCGCGCCCTTATCATCTTGATTTCATAGCACGGAGCGCCTGGTGGATGGCGAGTGGAAAATAACAACTATGGCAAGAGCGGTACTGGCACGGCGCATCGTATAATGCGAGACGATCCATACCTTAGGCGCATAGAAAGGCCGCGCTATGGAGTTTCGCCATCTGCAGTACTTCCTCATGGTCGCCCGCGAGGGGACCATCTCGGGCGCGGCGAACGTGCTGCACATCTCGCAGCCCTCGCTTTCGCGCCAGATGCAGGATCTGGAGCACGAACTGGGCTGCAAGCTCTTTGAGCGCGGCAGCCGCCGCATCGAGCTCACCGAAGCGGGCATGCGCCTGCGCAGGCGCGCCGAGGAGATCGTCGACCTCGTCGGCCGCACGGAGTCGGAGTTCCTGATCTCGGCCGACACGCTTGCCGGCGAGATCCGCATCGGCGGTGGCGAGACGCAGGCCATGGCGCTCATCGCCGGCGTCATCGCCGAGCTGCAGGAGACCTATCCCCTGCTACGCTTCTCGCTATTCAGCGGCAACGCCGAGGACGTGGGCGAGCGCCTGGACACCGGCCGCATCGACTTCGGCGTGTTCATCGGGCAGACCAACCTTTCGCGTTACGAGACCATCGAGCTGCCCGCGCGCGACACCTGGGGCGTCTTCATGCGCGAGGACGACCCGCTCGCCCGGCTCGAGATCATCCATGCCGAAGACCTACTGGAACGACCCCTTATCTTCTCGCGCCAGGCCAGCCAGGAGATGCGCCGGTGGTTCAAGCACGACTTCGCCGAACTGGACATCGTCGCCACGTACAACCTACTGTTCAACGCCGCCCTGCTCGCGCGCCGTGGCGTGGGCTACGTGATCAGCCTCAAGGACATCGTGGACACCTCAGCGGGCAGCGGTTTGGCGTTCCGGCCGCTCGACCCTCCCATGCATGCCGACATCACCATCGCGTGGAAGCGCTATCAGGAATTCTCGCCGGCCGCGAACGTCTTTCTGGATAAGATCCGCAGCCTGTGGGGGCCCGATAGCCGGTAGAGCGTGAAATCAGGACAGAGGTTTTTTCACATGGGGCAGCGAAATTCGCTGCCCCATGTGAAAAAACCTCTGTCCTGATTTCACGCTACAGGTCGCCGCCGCCGAGCAGGCCGCGCAGGACCTGATGCGGATCGGCCGACCCGTCACGCGGGGCAAGGGCGGTGATCTTCTTCTGCATCTTGAACTCGTGGACCTCGTCTTCGAGCTCGCGCACGCGGGCGCGGAGCTTCTCCATCTCGCGCTCGCGCTCCTCGGCGCGCTCCTTCATGTCGAGGATGCGCACCACGCCGGCAAGGTTGATGCCCTCGTCGGTCAGTTGGTTGATGAGCTCGAGCCGCTCGATGTCCGCGCGCGAGTACAGGCGCGTGTTGCCGCCTGAACGCTGTGGGTTCACCAGACCCTTGGACTCGTAGACGCGCAGGGTCTGAGGGTGCATGCCCGTGAGCTCCGCCGCGACGGAAATCATATACAGCGGCTTATTGCGCGCATCATCAGCCATTTTCTATCCCCAAACTCCTCATGACAGCTAGGACGTGCTCCACTGTCATAAATCTACCACGCAAGCGACAAGAACGAACCCGGCCCCATCTTGTCCATCCTGTCATAACGGAGACGGCCGGCTGAGGCGCCGCAAATTGCCGCGAAAGCCGAGGGCGCACGCCTTGCGTGCGGCGCCCGAAGGCTTGAGCGGCAAGGTGCGGTGCCTCAGTCCGGCCGGTCGGGCCGAAGGCAGCTACACCTTCGCGCGATAGCGGTTCACGTCGGCACGATAGTCGCGGCGATCCGCGTCGCGAAGCTTCTCGAGCGCCGCCTTCTCGTCGCCCGACAGGCCCGTGGGCACCTGCACGGCAACCTTGACCAGCAAGGCGCCGGTGCGGCCGCGGTGCTTCACGTCCGGCGCGCCCATCTCCTTGAAGCGGAAGGTCTTGCCGCTCTGCGTGCCCGCCGGCACCTTCAGGCGAACCGTGGCACCGCCCGGCGTCGGCACCTCGACCGAACAGCCGAGCGCAGCCTCGTAGGCCGAGATCGGCAGCTCCATGGTCACATCGGCGCCCTTGCGCTTGAACAGCGGATGCTCGGCCACGTTGGTGGTCACCACGAGGTCACCGCGCTCGCCGCCGTTGACACCGTACTCGCCGCGCCGCTTGTAGCGCAGCTTGCCGCCATCCACCGCGCCCGCGGGCACCGAGACCGTGATGGTCTGCTGCTCGCCGGTCGACGGGATGCGATAGGTCACCTTATGTGTCACGCCGCGAAACGCATCCTCGGCCGACACGTCAACAGACAGCGACAGGTCGCTGCCCTTGCGTGGCCTGTTCGCAGCGCGGGCACCTCCGCCCATGCCGCCGAAGTTGCTCCAGTCGGACCCGAAGGCGCCGTCGCCGTTGAAGATGCTGCTGAAGATGTCGCTCCAGCCGCCCGCGCCGGGGCCGCCCGAATAGGCGTAGCCGCCACCGCCCGCGCCCGGGATGCCACCGAACATCAGCATCTGGTCGTACTCTTTGCGCTTCTTGGGATCCGAAAGCGTGTCGTACGCCTCGGAGATCTCCTTGAACTTGGCCTCGTCTCCGCCCGCATCGGGATGGTACTTCTGCGCGAGCTTGCGGAAGGCCTTCTTGATCTCTTGGTCGGAGGCGTTCTTCTGGACGCCCAGCACATCGTAGAAATTCTTACCCTGCGGCATATACGCCCCCTCCTTTCCTCAATGACAGGTAGGACGGGGCCCACTGTCATCTTTTTCTGATAACCGGGGCGCACGCCGGCGCCCCCTGCAAAAACATGACAGCTGAACCTGTCCTAACTGTCATGTCCTGCGAAACCATGACACTGGGCCCCGTCCTAACTGTCATGGCTTGAAAAGGGCTCCGGAGCTTTACCCCGGAGCCCTTGAAACTTACTCCTCGGTGTCCTCGGAAGCCTCGGCCTCCGCGGGCTCCTCGGCGGGTGCGGGCCTCTTGGCGCCGCCGTAGGTCACCGTGACCATCGCGGAGCGCAGGATGCGGTCTCCCATGCGATAGCCCTTCTGGTACACATCGTGGACCGTCTCGTCATAGGCCTCGACGTCCTCGACGCGGCCGACCGCCTGGTGCTCAAGCGGATCGAATGCCTCGCCCTTGGGGTCGATGACCTCGACGCCCTCGTGCTCGAACACGCCCATGAGCTTGGCATGCACCGCGTCGACACCGTCGACGAACTGCTTGAAGTCGTCGGCGAGCTCCTGAGTGCGCGCATGGTCGATGGCGCGCTCGATGTCGTCGACGACGGGCAGCAGCGCGGTCACGAGCTTCTCGGTCGCGCGGGCCTGCTCGGCCAGGCGCTCGGCCGCCGTGCGGCGACGGTAGTTCTCCCAATCGGCCTGCAGGCGGGTCGCGCGGTCGGCGGCCTCGGTGGCCTTGGCCTCCGCCTCCTTCTGCGCATCCGCGGCGGCCTCGAGCTCGGCGCGAACCTCGGCAAGCTCGTTGGCAACCTGCTCGTACTTCACCTTGAAGTCGTCGTTGGCTGCCTCCTCGCCGGCGCGGATGGCGGCCTCGACCATCTCCTCCTCGGTCATGGCGGGCACCTCCTGCTCTTCAGCGGTCTCAGCGGCCTCGACGGCCTGGGCGGCCTCGGTCTCGGCAGCCCCCGTTGCCTCGTCGGCTGCCTCTACGGGAATCTTCACGTCCTTCTCCTCAGCATCCGCGGAGGCGGCAGCGGCGGCCGCCTCCGTGTGGTCATTGCGGGCGGACATGGTTACTTGTCCTCGTCGACAACCTCGTAGTCGGCATCGACGACATCGTCGTCAGCACCGGCTGCGGAACCGGCGGCACCGCCCTCGGTGGCCTGCTGGGCGTCGGCGTACACGATCTGAGCGAGCTCGTAGGCCACGGACTGCAGGTTGTCGCCCGCGGTCTTGATGGCCTCGACATCGGAACCCTCGAGGGCCTTCTTGGCCTCGGCGATGGCGTTCTCAGCCTTGGACTTGAGGTCGGCGTTGACCTTGTCGCCCAGGTCGGCGAGGGTCTGCTCGGTGGAGTAGGCGAGCGAGTCGGTCTGGTTGCGAACCTCGACCTCCTCCTTCTGCTTCTTGTCCTCCTCGGCATGGGCCTCGGCGTCCTTGACCATGCGGTCGACTTCCTCGTCGGAAAGCGCGGTGGAGCCGGAGATGGTGATCTGCTGCTCCTTGCCGGTGCCCTTGTCCTTAGCGGAGACCTTCACGATGCCGTTGGCGTCGATGTCGAAGGTGACCTCGATCTGCGGCACGCCGCGGCGGGCGGCCGGGATACCGGTCAGCTGGAACTTGCCCAGGCTCTTGTTGTCGCGAGCCAGCTCGCGCTCGCCCTGCAGGACGTTGATCTCGACGCTGGTCTGGTTATCGGCAGCGGTGGAGTAGATCTCGGTCTTGGAGGTCGGGATCGTGGTGTTGCGGTCGATCATCTTGGTCATGATGCCACCCATGGTCTCGACGCCCAGCGACAGCGGGGTGACGTCGAGCAGCAGGATGTCGGACGGACCGTCACCGGAGAGGATGGCACCCTGGACGGCAGCGCCGGAGGCGACGACCTCGTCGGGGTTCACGGACATGTTGGGCTGCTTGCCGGTCATGTTCTTGACGAGGTCCTGGACGGCGGGCATACGGGTGGAGCCGCCGACGAGGATGACCTCGGTCAGGTCGGAGAGCTTGAGGTTGGCGTCGCGCAGGGCGTTGGTCACCGGCTGCTTGCAGCGCTCGAGCAGGTCGTGCGTGATGCGCTCGAACTCGGCGCGGGTCAGCGTGTAGTCGAGATGCTTGGGGCCGGTGGCGTCAGCGGTGATGAAGGGCAGGTTGATGGTGGCCTGCTGAGCAGCGGAGAGCTCCTTCTTGGCGTTCTCGGCGGCCTCCTTCAGGCGCTGCAGGGCCATGGGGTCCTGACGCAGGTCGATGCCGTTGTCGGACTGGAACTTGTCGGCCAGCCAGTCGATGACGCGCTGATCCCAGTCGTCGCCGCCCAGGTGGTTGTCACCGGAGGTGGACAGGACCTCGAACACGCCGTCGGCAAGGTCGAGGATGGAGACGTCGAAGGTGCCGCCACCCAGGTCGAAGACGAGGATGCGCTGGTCGGTGCCCTGCTTGTCGAGGCCGTAGGCGAGCGCCGCGGCGGTCGGCTCGTTGACGATGCGCTTGACGTTCAGGCCGGCGATCTTGCCAGCGTCCTTGGTGGCCTGACGCTGGGCGTCGTTGAAGTAGGCCGGGACGGTGATGACGGCGTCGGTGACGGTCTCGCCCAGGTACTTCTCGGCGTCGGTCTTCATCTTCTGCAGGATCATGGCGCTGACCTGCTCGGGCGTAAAGTCCTGGCCGTCGATCTGAGCGACGGCGCGGCCGCCCTGGCCCTCCTTGACGGTGTAGGGTACGGTCTTGATCTCGCTCGCAACCTCAGAGTACTTGCGGCCCATGAAGCGCTTGATGGAGAACACGGTGTTCTTGGGGTTGGTGACCGCCTGGTTCTTAGCGGCCTTGCCCACGACGCGGTCGCCGTCGGCGCGGAAGCCCACGACGGACGGGGTGGTGCGGTCGCCCTCGGCGTTCACGATGACGGTGGGGTCGCCACCCTCGAAGACCGCCATGGCGGAGTTGGTAGTACCAAGGTCGATACCAAGAATCTTGCTCATGATATATCCCTCTTCTTTCCTCTACGTGCCGGGTGGCTCGGGACCTCCCGGCGCCACGCGTTTTTTCGTTCGCCCTTACTATATCCCCTTATAGGGCTGGCTATACAAAATCTAAGTCATTCCATATAAGATTTTCTAAAAAAGTTTTGACAGGGTGGGCGATGCGGCCCCTGACGTCGCCGTTTACCGAAAAGAGCGCAGCCGCACGCTTCGGGAAAACGTGCGCACGCCCCTCAACAGCGGGAACAAACGCCATGGACGCAATCGATTGTTTAATTCAAACGTCCGGCACCGGGACAATTGCCAGCACAGATTATTAGTAAGTTACGGCTGACTCGGCGAACGGTATGTAAAACGGCGCTTCGAGACTTGCAATGACGTCCCCTCGTGGTATGTTAAGCCCAAGAAAGCCCGACGCGCATTCGCCTGTGGCGCCGGGCCCAACGTGTATCGCACAGAGAGGACTACTACCATGGCCAAGCCTATCATTGATGCTGATGAGTGCATCGCTTGCGGCGTTTGCGTCGACTCCTGCCCCCAGGGCGTTCTCGAGCTCAACGACGTTGCTACCGTGACCGACGAGGATTCCTGCATCGCCTGCGGCGCTTGCCAGGAGGCCTGCCCGGCCGGCGCCATCACCGAGATCGAGGAGTAACTTCCCGCTCGCTTGAAGCGCTGCGCACCACGCGTATGACGAAAAGCCCGGTTCCGCGAGGAGCCGGGCTTTTTCATGCAGATTTGGGTCTTCGCGCACTCGCAGAACGGATCGGCGCCGTCCGCTGCAATCAGTACGGGGCGCCCGCAGGGGGAAGCTGCTTGAGATAGGCCCACATGCGCTGCTTCTCGCGCGGGTCGGAGAGCGCCTGCTCGAATCCGTCGAGCGCAAGCACCCGCCGCCCGAGCACGTGGGCCACAAGCCCCGACGCGAGCATGGCGGTATTGAAGTCCTCGATGACAACGAGCGCATCGGCATAGGCTTCACGCATGATGTCGGCGGCGGCGTCATCCAGCAGCACGACCGCTTCCGGATCGAGAGCCTCGAGCGCCTCACGGAACGCGGCAGTGGGCAGAGCATCGCCAGGTGCCGCCACGGCATCGCTTTCGCTGCGCGCCGCCCCGGCGACCGACGCGAGGGCGCAGAAATCCTCCGGAGCGTAGCCGATGGCTGTCAGGGCAGAGCGCAGCGCACGGCCGTCAGCGCCGGCAAGCAGCTCGCCGCCCGCGAGCTCGTCCTCATTCAGATCGCCCTTGACCAGCACGACCGGCGACAGCGCATTGCCCGCCATACGGACGCCGCGCGCCTCGAGCGCTTCGAGCTCCTGCTCGAGCGCGGCCACGATGGCCTCTTTCCGCTCTGCCGTCGAGATGTGCATGGCGCTCTCCCTTCCAATCAGCCAGCATGATACCGCGACCGACGGGGCGAGCGCGGCATGCGCGACTTCCTGCATGGCAATTCCCGCGAAAAGCAGTCCTCCCCGTGCATCCGCTTTCTGCAAGTGGGTATAACCCCCAACGTATCGGATGCCCCGCGCACAACGCGCACACCATAGGAGGATTGCCATGGCTGCCATCATCGAGGCCACCCCCCAGAACTTCGGTTCGCTTCTTTCGTCTGACGTGCCCGTTCTCATCGATTTCTGGGCACCGTGGTGCGGCCCCTGCCGCACGCTTTCCCCCATCGTCGACGAACTCGCCGATGAGCTCGACGGCAAGCTCGTCGTCGCCAAGTGCAATGTCGACGAGAACCAGGACATCGCCATGAAGTACGGCGTCATGTCCATCCCGACTCTCGTCATGCTCAAGGGCGGCCAGGAGGCCATGCGCACCGTAGGCGCAATGCCGAAGGCACGCCTTGCAGCGGAAATCGAGAAGGCGCTCTAACGGGCCGGCCGCGGCTCTGCGGGGCCGCGGCATCGTCGTCCGTCTCTTCGTCCACCTTCCTTTCCTTTCTTCCCAAGAGAACAGACGCCTTCCGTATGGGGCGGCCCGCCACCCGGCGGGCCGCCCCATGTGCATGGCAGGGCCTCGCCCCTGCACGATCTGCCCCGCGCACCACGGTCGTAGTACACTGAACCGGAACCGAACGACAGCCGCCAAGGAGGCAACGATGCACGACACCGGAATGAACATGGGCCAGCTCGCCATGAGCGTCAAGCAGGTCGACGACACCATCGCCCTCGCGCGCACCTGGAGCCACGAGCTGCTCCACGCCACCGAAAACTACGATATGGAGCGCATCGGCGAGAAGCTGCGCGGCGCCATGGACGCCCTCGGCGAGGCGCGCGCCGCGCTCGAGGGCTACGAGGAGGCCATCGAGGCCGATCACAACGCGGTCGGCACCGTCAGGCTGGTGTAGCCGTGGGCGCCCCTGAGGCGGCCGGCGAGCTCGCTCGCTTCTCGGTCGCGGTCCCCGAGGACATGCTGAAGGAGTTCGACGCGCTCATCGCCCGTCGCGGCGACGCGCGCAACCGCTCCGAGGCGATTCGCGACCTCATGCGCGCGGCGCTCGTCCGCGACCGCACGAGAACTCCCCACGAAGAGGTCATCGGGTCGCTCACCATGATCTACGACCACCACACCGGGGACCTCTCGCGCCGCCTGGGCGATATCCAGCACGACTACACCGACGAGATCGTATCCACCATGCACGTGCATCTGGACCACCACAACTGCATGGAGATCTTGGCCCTCAAGGGGGCGGGCTCGCGCATCTATGAGCTCGCGGACAAGCTGCTCGGCATGCGCGGCGTGCATCACGGCGAGCTCACCTGCGCCGCCACGGGCACCAGCTTGGACCTCACCGCATGAGCGGGTCGGAGCGCCATGTCCGCATCCACGCGACCGGCATCGTGCAGGGCGTGGGGATGAGGCCGTTCGTCTACCGCGAAGCGGTGGCGCACGGCATCCGCGGCTGGGTGCTCAACGCCGCCGACGGCGTCCACATCGATGCTGCGGCACCTTCGACAGACATCGACGCCTTCGTGCGCGATCTGCGTGCGCATGCGCCTGCAGCGGCGCGCATCGAGAGGATCGCTGTCGACGACGTGCCCGACGATCCCGCCGCACAGCAGGGCGAGGGTTTCAGCATCATCGCGTCGGACGGCACCGGCGCACGAACCACACTCGTCTCGCCCGATATCGCAACCTGCTACGACTGCCTGCGCGAGCTGTTCGACCCCGCCGACCGGCGCTTCCACTACCCCTTTATCAACTGCACCAACTGCGGCCCGCGATTCACCATCATCCGGTCGCTCCCCTACGACCGCCCCTCCACCTCGATGGACGCGTTCCCCATGTGCCCCGACTGCGCCCGCGAATACCGCAATCCTGCCGACCGGCGCTTCCATGCGCAGCCGGACGCCTGCTTTGCCTGCGGACCGCATATCACCTGGCGCGAACGGGAAGACGGAGCCGCACCGCGCGTCGGTCGCGACCGCGCCGAGAGCGACGCGATCATCGAGCGGTGCGCCGTGCTCATCGCTTCGGGCGGCATCGTGGCCATAAAGGGATTGGGCGGCTTCCATCTGGCGTGCAACGCCGCCGACGAGCAGGCGGTATGCGAGCTGCGCCGCCGTAAGCGCCGCAGCCGCAAGCCGCTTGCCATCATGGCGCGCAACCTCGACGTCATAGAGCCCCATTGCCATCTTGACGATGTCGAGCGCGACCTTCTGACCGGGAGCGTCCGCCCCATCATCCTGCTGCGCCGCTGCCTGGATGCAGAGGCGCCCCTTACCGCGCCCTCGGTCTCCTACGACCTTCCCGAGCTCGGCGTCATGCTGCCCTACACGCCCCTGCAGCATCTCCTGCTGGAGGTATGTGCGCAGCGCGGCATCGACGCGCTCGTCATGACGAGCGGCAACATCAGCGAAGAGCCCATTGAGATCGATGACGACATCGCATGGGAGCACCTCGGCGGCATCGCCGACGCGCTGCTGGGCAACGACCGCGCTATCCTGTCGCGCTTCGACGATTCGGTCGTCCGCGTTGTCGATGGGTCCATCATGCCCGTGCGCCGCGCGCGCGGCTACGCCCCGCAGCCGCTCCCGCTGCCGGCGCACGCGGGCGTCCTCGGCGCCGACGTCTGCGTGCTGGCGTGTGGACCCGAGCAGAAGGCAACCGTCGCCTATACCCGCGAGGACGCGGACGGCCCGGCGCAGTGCTTCGTTTCGCAGCACATCGGGGACATCGAGAACGCGGCGACCCTCGACGCCTGGCACGACGCGCGTGCCAGGCTCGAGCACCTCTTTGACCTGCACCCCGCGGCGATCGCCTGCGACCTGCACCCGAACTACCTTTCGAGCCAATGGGCGCGCGAGCATGCCGGGCAGGCGGGCATCCCGCTGCTCGAGATCCAGCATCATCATGCGCATATCGCATCGGTCATCGCCGAGGCCGCCTGTGAAGGTTCGCTCGGGGCGGACCAGCCTGTCGTCGGCATCGCCTTCGACGGCACAGGCGCAGGAGACGACGGCACGATATGGGGTGGCGAGTTTCTCGTTACCAGCTTGACCGGCTATACGCGTGCGGCGCGCATCAAGCCCTGGAGGCTGCCGGGCGCAGCGGCGAGCGTCCGCGACGCCCGTCGCTGCGCCCTCTCGCTGCTCGCGGCGCATGGGCTGCTCGACCACCCGGGCGCGGGCCCACTGCTCGAAAGCCTGACCGACCGCGAGCGAACCATCACGCTCTCGATGGTCGAGCGCGGCATCAACAGCCCGTTGACGAGCAGTATGGGCAGATTCCTCGACGCATGCGCAGCGATGCTGGGCATATGCGGCCTGGCAACATACGAGGGCGAGCCCGCCATCGAACTCGAGGCGGCGGCATGGGCCGCGCGCGAGGCCCATTCACCCGATCTGCAGGCAGCTATGGATACTTTTGCCACTTTTGTACCGCCGGCGCCCCAAGCGTGTCCTCCGGAAAACGCACAGGGGGCCTTCGCGAAACCCTCGGGCGTTTGCAATCGCACTATTACGGCCAATACGGATAGCTGCACATCGGAATCCGGACACGCCGCGTCCGGCGCCGGCCCTTCGGACGTACATGAGCGGTACAAAACCGGCAATTTCATCCAAGGGAACTTCAAAATGCCCTCCGACAATCCCGTCCGGCCGCTCGACATCGATCTCGGCCCCGTTCTGCAGCACTTGCTGGACGGCATCGCCCGCGGCGAGGACTCCTCCGCTCTCGCGTTCGAGCTCCACGGGGCGATTGCGCGTGCAGCGGCCGACATCGCCGAGCTCATCTGCAAGCAGACGGGCATCCGCACCGTCGTCCTATCCGGCGGCGTGTTCATGAATCGTCTGCTCCTGGAGGGCACGCGCGCACTTCTTGAGGAACGCGGCATCACCGTGCTTATCCCGCACACCATTCCGGTGAACGACGGCTGCATCGCATACGGCCAGGCGGCAATTGCCCGCGCCCGCATGGCAACGCAGGCACAGCGCTAGCGACGGCCCCGCCGGCGCGCCATGCCGGGCGCCGGCGTTGCCCGGACGCCGTGCGCGCGGTACCATTGGCCCGAACAAACAAGGACGCCGCCCGTGCATGCCGCATCGGCGGTGCAGAAGGAGTATCGCCGCATGTGCCTAGCCGTTCCCGGAAGAATCATCAGCCTCGATAGCGCCGGCGCCGCCACCGTCGACATGCTCGGCGCACGCCGCGAGGTGTCGCTTCGCCTCGTCCCCGATGCGCAGGTTGACGACTACGTCCTCGTCCACGCCGGATTCGGCATCCAGGTCATCAGCCCCGATGAGGCGCGCGAGACCATCGCGCTCATCCAGGAGATGGATGAGCTCGTAGAAGACGAGCTCGCGCCGACGGGAGAGACCGCGTGAGCGCGCCCGCGAAAACGGCGCCGAACATCGACTTCGGCGCGTTCCGCGATCCCGCCCTCGTCCGGGGGCTCATCGGCCGCATCGAGCGCATCGTCGGCGACCGCCCCATCAACCTCATGGAGGTCTGCGGCACCCACACGGTCAGCATCGGTCGCTACGGGTTCCGCTCGATCATGCCCACAGGGCTCCGCCTGCTCTCCGGCCCGGGTTGCCCCGTCTGCGTGACCGCGAACCGCGACATCGACTACGCCATCGCACTTGCCCGCCAGGAAGGCGTCATCATCGCAACCTTCGGCGACATGATGCGCGTGCCCGGCTCCACCTCGTCGCTGCGCGCAGAGAAGGCGGCGGGCCACGACATCCGCATCGTGTACTCGCCGCTGGACGCCCTGCGCATCGCCGAGGAGCAGTCCGAGCGCGAGATCGTCTTCCTGAGCGTCGGGTTCGAGACCACGACGCCCGCGATCGCGGCGAGCATCCTCGAGGCATCCGAACGTGAGCTCACCAACTTCTCGGTGTTCGCCGCCAACAAGATGACGCCGCCCGCGCTTCGCGCCATCGCCGACGACCCCGAGACGCGCATCGACGGCTTTATCCTGCCGGGGCACGTCTCGACCATCACGGGCATCGAGCCCTATCGCTTCCTCGTCGATGAGTTCTCGATTCCCGGCGTCGTGACCGGGTTCGAGCCCGTCGACATCCTCGAGGGCATCGAGATGCTCGCCCGCATGGTCGTCGAGGGGAAGCCGCGTATCGAAAACGCCTACCTGCGCGGCGTGAGCGCCGATGGCAACCGTGTCGCACGCGAGCTGGCCACCCAGGTGTTCGAGCCCTGCGACGCCACCTGGCGCGGCCTGGGCAAGCTTCCGCAGTCCGGCCTGCGCATCCGGCAGGAGTTCGCGCGCTTCGATGCCTCGCAGCGCTTCGATGTCGCCATCGAGCCCACCGTCGAGCCCCGCGGTTGCCGCTGCGGAGACGTCTTGCGCGGGCGCATCGCCCCGACCGGATGCCCGCTGTTCGGCACCGCCTGCACACCCGAGCACCCCGTGGGCCCCTGCATGGTGTCGAGCGAGGGAAGCTGCGCGGCGTACTTCCGTTATCGCGAGGAATAGACGGCGCCACCCGTCTGCCGCCGCGCGACGGGAATGCGACATCGGAAAGCTAACGACGCAGCCGAGACGCGCTGCTGGAAAGGAAAGCACATGGCAAGCGAAACGGTGTTGCTCGGACACGGTTCCGGCGGACAGATGATGAAGCGCCTGATCGATGAGCTCTTCCTGGAGCACTTCGGGTCGCCCGAACTCCTCGCCGGCAACGACGCGGGAGTGGCGGCGCTGCCAGGCACCGGCCGTATCGCCCTTTCGACCGACAGCTTCGTGGTGACGCCCCAGTTCTTTCCTGGCGGAAATATCGGGCGTCTTGCCGTTTGCGGTACGGTGAACGACGTCGCCACCTCGGGTGCGCACGTGCGCTACCTCTCGTGCGGGTTCATCCTCGAAGAGGGCTACCCCATGGACGACCTGCGCCGCATCGTGAAAACCATGGCGGACACCGCAGCGGAAGCGGGCGTCCGCATCATCACGGGCGACACCAAGGTCGTGGAGCGCGGCGGCGCCGATGGCGTCTACATCAACACCGCTGGAGTCGGCGAGGTCCCTGCGGGCGTCGAGCTTTCCGGAGCGCGTTGCCGCCCGGGCGACGCCGTGCTGCTCTCGGGCGCGCTCGGCGACCACGGCATCGCCATCATGAGCCAGCGCGAGGGCCTGGCCTTCGGAACCGAAATCGTCAGCGACGCCGCCCCGCTCAACAGCCTCATCGCCGCTGTCATGGAGGCGGCACCTCACGTGCGCTGCTTCCGCGACCCCACGCGAGGCGGCCTTGCCAGCACGCTCAACGAGTTCGCCGCCGCGAGCAAGGTGGCAATCGAGGTCGAGGAGGACGCCATCCCCGTCCACGACGCCGTGCGCGGCGCCTGCGAGATGCTCGGATACGACGTGCTTCAGGTGGCCAACGAGGGCAAGATGGTCGCCATCGTGCCCGAGGACGAGGCGCAGGCGGCGCTGGATGCCATGCGGGCCAACCGTTACGGCGCCGAGGCGGCGATTATCGGACATGTGGCGGAGCTGCCATCCGGACGAGGCCCCGTCGTGCGCGTGCGCACCGGCTGGGGCTCGACCCGCGTGCTCGACATGCTCGTCGGCGAGCAGCTGCCGCGCATCTGCTAGCATTACGATTGCCGGCCCCACGTATCGATGAACCAAAGGAGCGCGCTTGTCTGCAACCTATAGCCATGTCGTCTTCGATCTGGACGGCACCCTGCTGAATACGATCGAGGACCTCGCGAATGCCGGCAACCACGTATGCCGGCTGCACGACTGGCCGACGTTTTCGATCGATGCCTACCGGTATAAAGTCGGAAACGGCATCTTCAAGCTTATCGAGCGCATCGTTCCGGCAGAATACGCGGGCGATGCTGTCGCGCTCGGCTACGCACTCGACGAATTCCGCTCCTATTACGACCAGCACAAGGAGGACCACACAGGTCCCTACCCCGGCATCCCGGAGATGCTCGACCAGCTGCGCGACGAAGGCCTGAAGCTCGCCGTCCTCACCAACAAGGACCATGCCGCCGCCGCTCCTCTCGTCGAGCGCTTCTTCGGCGCGGGTCGTTTCGCCTACGTGCAGGGACACGTCGACCCCTACCCGCCCAAACCGGATGCTGGAATCACGGGGCGCCTGCTCGAGCGGCTCGGCGCCGACCCGGAGCACACACTGTACGTGGGCGATTCCAGCGTCGACGTGGCAACCGGTCACAATGCCGGCATGCCGGTAGCGGGCGTCACCTGGGGCTTCCGCGGCCGCGCCGAACTAGAAGAAGCCGGCGCCGACCACATCATCGATCGTCCCGACGAACTCGTGAAAATCGCCAAAGCATAACAGCAAGCCATCGGGCGACGCCACCCCAGCCACGGCGGTCACCTGAGCCCGGTAAAGCACTCGTTCAGCAAACAGCTGACACCCTGAGAAAACCTGGACGAAGGCAAAAGCATGACAGTGGGCCCCGTCCTAGCTGTCATGGAAACCCCGTAGGTCGAGTACTCAGTCAGCGAGCGGGCAGCTGGCGAGGCGAGGTGGCCTGAAAGAGGAGGGCATAGGCCTTGGGGCCACCGAGCAACAATGCTTCGACCGCGGCAGATCCCAAGTCGAGTACTCAGTCAGCGAGCGGCTGGCTGGCGAGGCAGATCGCCTTGAAAGAGGAGGGCATAGGCCTTGGGGCCATGCCCGACGATTGAAAGGCGAGGTGCCCGCCAGACAGCCGCGCAGCGTCGACTCAGAGGCTCATGTTGGGGTCAGCATCGATAGAGAAGTCGGAGAACTCGCCGCGCTTGAACTTCTCGCGCGCCACGACGGCGATCATCGCGGCGTTGTCGGTGCAGGCGTTCTGCGGCGGCACTGTCACGCGAATGCCTTGGCGCGAGAGCTTGCGAATCATCATCTCGCGCAGGTGCGGATTGGCCGCCACGCCGCCGCCGATGCAGTATTCCTTCGCACCGGTGGCATGCAGCGCACCCTTCGCCTTCTTGTACTGGACGTCGAACACCGCAGCTTCGAACGACGCGGCAAGATCGGGCAGATGAAGCGGACGGCCGGCCTTCTCCTCCTGCTCGATATACAGCATGACCGCGGTCTTCAGGCCCGAAAGCGAGAAGCGGTAATCGCCCTTGCGGTTCAGCGCGCGCGGGAACTCGATGGCATGCGGGTCGCCGGTCTCCGCCAGGCGCGAGATGATCGGCCCGCCGGGGTACCCCAGGCCCAGAGCCTTCGCGACCTTGTCGAACGCCTCGCCCACCGCGTCGTCGAGCGTCTCGCCGAGAACCTCGTAATCGCCCCAGGCGCGCACGTGCACGAGCATCGTGTGCCCGCCGGAAACAAGGGTGAAGATGAACGGCGGCTTCAGGTCGGGTGTGGTGAGCAGATTGGCGTACAGGTGCCCCTCGAGGTGATTGACGCAGATGAGCGGCGCCCCCGCCGCAAAAGCGAAGCCCTTGGCGAAGGCGACGCCCACGACCAGCGCACCGACGAGGCCGGGACCCTGCGTGACGCCGACAGCCGCGAGCTCCTGCGGCACCAGCGCGCCGCCAGCGAGCCCGAGCGAGACCGCGGCCTCCTCGAGCGCCGCGTCGACGACGCCGACGATGACCTCGACATGCTTGCGCGATGCAATCTCGGGCACGACGCCGCCGAAGCGCGCGTGGAAATCGATCTGCGTGGATACCTGATTGGCAAGCAACGTACCGTCGGAGGCGATGATGGCCACCGCCGTCTCGTCGCACGAGCTTTCGATGGCGAGCACCGGCTGCGCAGCAGCGATGCGCATGCGCTCGTCGTCCGTGCGCACGGGGTCGGGTGCGGGCCAGACGCGCGTCGCTGCGGCCGTCGGCTCGGGCGAGGCGGCATCCACCGGCAACACGAGCGGAAGCGGCGCTGTCAGCACGAGCGCATCGGCACCGGGGCCGTAGTACCCCTTTCGCACACCAGCACGGGAAAAACCGAGCTCGCTATAGAGCGCGATAGCAGCCTCGTTGGCGGCTTCCACCTCGAGCGAAGCGGTCTCGCAGCCCAGCATCTGGGCGTCGTAGCTCACATGGGAAAGCAGCTTGCGCGCAATACCGCGCCGGCGATAGGCCTCGTCCACGGCGACATCGAGAATCTGCACATCGCAGTCGACCACCATGCCGCCCGCGATGCCGATCAGCTTGCCATCGTCGTGCGCCACCCACCAAGAGCGGGGCGCAGCGACGCCCTCACCCAGCTCATCCAGAAACATGGAGGGAGTCCACGCCTCGTGACCCATGCCAGCAAAGCAACGTGCCTCGAGCTCGGAGGCCGCCTCGGCATCCGCAGCCCCCATGGGGCGGAACTGCAGGTGCCTGCCGGCGAGCTCGTCGGCAACGCCCGTCGTGTCGATATGGGCGCTCTCGGCAAGCCCCAGGCGCTTGCGCTCGTTTTCCTCGGCATCCGAAAGACGTGTGTAGATGGGCAGCACGAGCGCCGGATCCCCACCCTCGGCAACAGGAGCAGCACCGTTCGCCTGCGCGAACGCAAGGACCAGCCCCGCGCCCGCCGGCCACCACAGCGCGCGGTCGAGAGCGTGGCCCATCAGGTCCGCCTCCTCGAACAGCTTCCCGTAGCGCACGAGGCCGTCGCCCGTTACCCGAAGCTCGGCAGCATAGGGCAGGCCGGCCCACTCTTCAGCCGCGACAGCAGCCTTGACGACGCGCTCGCGCTCGAACAGGCGATGCGGCCCGCGGTCGTCAAGCTCGTAGAGCGCGGGGTAGACCTCGCCGCGCATGGCGTCGGCTGCCACGCCCAGCTTGCCGCGAATGCCCGCGTTCCACGCGGTCCATGCGGTCGCATCGAGCGTCGAGACGCCGTGCAGCGGGATGTTTGCTCCGCGCGACAGGCCCTTCGCCGTCGAGATGCCGATGCGCACACCGGTAAACGACCCAGGGCCGCGCCCGACCAGCACGGCGTCAACGGCATCCATCGAGACGCCCGCCTCTGCAAGGATGCGGTCGAGGGTGTTCACGAGCTCCTCGTTAGCATGGCGGCGGCACAGATGGTCGCCGCAGGCGAGCATCTCGACGCACTCGCTCGGAGTGCCGCCGCCCGCCACGTGCGCCGCAGCGCATACGAGCATGTCCGTTGAGGTATCGATCGCGACCACAAGGGTCCGGCTATCGACCTGTTCCATCTGTCTCCATCCATTCATGGTCGATATGACCAGATATGTATCATCGATACGGCGATACGCCCCGACTGTACGCGCGCAGGGCGCCCGCATGGCCGTCTCCGAGGCAGAAATGACCCGAAATCCATCTCCTCGAGCTCCCCTGGAGTGCCCTAGCCTCGTTTAGGCCACCCTGAGCACCTTGGAAAAGTACATATCTGGTCAATTTGGCCAGATCTGGCAAACGCGCGACACGAGACGGCCCCCGACCAACCTTCACGTGCCCTTACCCCCGGGCAACAGCTTCGTCTATGCCCTCGGCGAGCGCCTCGGCGCGAGGCCCGAACGCCTCCAGCTCGATGATGCGGCGGTCGGCGTCATCCGGATCGCGCGATAGCGTGATCGACAGATAGGCGTCCGTCAGCTCGTCCTGGAACTGCTCACCCCACTCGAGCACGCACACGCCCTCGTAGCCCAACACGTCGTAGATGCCCGTATCCTCCAGCTCATACGCATGCTCGAGTCGATACAGGTCGAAGTGGAACAGCGGAAGACGCCCGCCGTCGTGCACCGCCATGATGGAGAACGTAGGACTCGTCACGGGTCGATTGTCGCCGAGGCCACAGGACAGCCCCTTGGTGAACTGAGTCTTTCCCACACCTAAGCCGCCTGTCAGCACCAGGACGTCACCGTCCTCGACAAAGCCGGAAACCAGCTTGCCGAACGCGATGGTGTCCTCGACCGACGAGCTCTCGAAGCGATAACGCTCCTTGTACTTCAACCCCATCGCTACTCCTCGACCCGCGGCAGCGCATCGGAATGCGCGGTTGCCGGGACAATGGGGCCGTCAACCGGATGTCGCTCCAGGTAATCGCCCAGCATGCGGAAGTCCTCCTCCAGCAGCTGCTGCCATGCGGGGTTGCGCAGGGCCGCAGCGGGGTGGAAGGTGGGCATCACGACGAAATGGCCCATCTGGTGGAACCTGCCGCGCAGTTTCGTGATGCCGATCTCGGTCTTGAGCACGAAGTGCGTCGCAGGGTTGCCCAGCGTGACGATGATATCGGGCCAGATGCTGCGAATCTGCTCGCGCAGAAACGGCGAGCAGGCGAGCACCTCCTCGGGACGCGGGTTGCGGTTTCCCGGTGGACGGCACTTGAGCACATTGGCGATGTAGATGTCCTCGCGCTTGAGGCCGGCAAGCGAGAGGATGGCGTTCAGGTTCTCGCCCGCGCGCCCCACAAACGGCTCGCCCTGCAGGTCCTCGTTCCTGCCGGGAGCCTCGCCCACGAACATCACGCGGGCACGGGGGTTTCCCACGCCGAACACGATCTTGGTGCGCGTCTCGTGCAACGGGCACAGCCGGCAATCGCCAAGAACCGAGCGGATCTCGTCCAGAGTGACCTCGCGCGGCTTCTGCCGCTCGTGGCCGGGAATATGCATCACGCCCATGGCCCCTCCCCTACGTGTAGATCTTCTCGAGACGCATGCCGAATCCGCACGCAACCTCATAGTTGATAGTGCCGCGCAGACGCGCCATCTCGTCCATGGTGATCTCGGCGTCGCCGTCGCGGCCGATGATGGTCACAAGGTCGCCCATCTCGGCCTCGGGCACCTGTTCGCGCGAAGTCTGAGTGATGGCGACCATGCACTGGTCCATGCAGATATTGCCCACCTGCGGCACGCGCACGCCGCGGTACAGCACGTCCATGCGGTTCGAGAGCGTGCGAGCGAGACCGTCGGCGTATCCGACGGGAATCGTGCAGATCTGCACGCGGGCACGCGGCACGCGATAGGTGAAGCCGTACCCGACACCCTCGCCCATCGCGGGATGCGCGGTGCGCGTCACGCGAGCGCGCACGCTCATGACGGGCTCGAGCGGGAAGACCGGGCGCGTGGCCTCACAGGGCTGCAGGCCATAAAGACCGATGCCGGCGCGGATCATGTCGTAGTGCGTGCTGCGGTCCAGGATGGATGCCGCAGTGTTATCACAGTGCACGATACCGCATTCGAACCCGGCGTCGCGCATGGCGGCGACCGCCTCGTCGAAGCGCTTGCGCTGGAGCTTGTAGTCCCAGCCATTGGACTCGTCGGCCGTCGCGAAGTGCGTGAACACGCCGTCGCACTCGATGCCGCGGTGGAAATCGATGCTGCGGCGAAAATCGATGACATCGGCATAGTGCACGCCGATGCGGTTCATGCCCGTCTCGATAGCCATGTGGTACTTGCCCACCACGCCAAGGCTCACCGCGCGCTCCCCATAGGCGAGCGCGAACTCAGAGGTATAGATGGAAGGCATGAGGCGATGCTCGAGTAGTGTGTCGATCGCGGTCAGGGGCGGCTCGCTCAGCACCACGATGGGCTCAGTGATTCCGCCCTCGCGCAGCTCGACACCCTCGTTCACCGTCGCCACGGCGAACATATCGGTACCCGTCGCGTGCATGATCTTCGCACACGGCACAGCACCATGCCCATAGGCATCAGCCTTGACCACGCAGCACAGACGTTGCCTTGGGCCAAGCAGGTTCTTAAACGCCCGCACGTTGCGACGAAGGGCGCCCTGGTCGATCTCGACCCACGCCCAGCGCGTCGCCGGCTCCTTGCGAAGCGGCATGCTCCTTACGCCTCCCCGTCATTCAGCAGGCCCAGCTGCTTGTAGGCCTCGTTCTCGACAAGCTGCATCGCCTCGCCGATAAGATCGATCAGATCGGTGGCGATCACACTTCGATCGCCATACTCCGCCGCCGCGGCGAATCCCGTATAGGAATGAACGGCGACGCCATAGGCAGCGAGCAGCTCCCAGCGATTAACCTCGCCGTGCGTCGTCGCCATCGTTCCGGCGAGGATACCGGCCAGGACATCGCCCGAACCCGCCGTGGCAAGACTCGCGGGGCCCGCCATGGGGATGAGGACCTTCTCGACGCCCACGATCGCAGTCGTGGCGCCCTTGGCGACCACGACCAAGTTATCCGAGCCGACCGCCCATTCGATACGCTGGGCAGCGTCGATGGCGGTGCCCAGGTCGTCCACCGGAATATCGCCCAACAGGCGGGAGAGCTCACGATGATGCGGCGTGAAGATCAGCGGCGCCTCGCGACGATAGAGCTCAGGGGTCTTATCGATCCCGTCGATAGAGAGGCGAGCGAGGCAGTTGAGCGCATCGGCATCGAGAATCAGCGGCACATCGAGCTCGAGCAGTCCCGAGACGATCTGCATGCTTCCCGCGGCGGTCGTGATGCCCGGCCCACACAGCACGCAGTCGTATTTGGGCGCGATCTCGCACACCGTCGTGCGGGCAGCGGCGCCGAACGATCCGCGGGTGTCGGAAGGAAGGGAAATCACGGGAATGGAGGGAAGCGCCATACGGATCAGATTCGCGCAGGCATCGGGTGCGGCAACCGAGACATAACCCGCACCGGCGCGCGCGGCGGCCTTGGCGGCCATGATGGCGGCGCCCGGATAGCGCGCAGAACCGGCCACGATCAGGACAGAGCCGCGCGAGTACTTGTTGACGTTTGCGGGCAGCGGCTCCATGAACTCCACGAGATCGCCCGCCTCCACGATCTCAGCGGCATGGTCGACATCATCGATCACCTCGTCGAGTCGGTCGTACAGCTCGCCGCAGACAAGATCGCCGACGTACTGCGGGCCATCGGCGCTGTACAGGCCGATCTTGGGCGCAATCATGGTCGCGGTCTTGTCGGCGCGCACGCAGCAATCCTCCACGACGCCCGATTCGGAGTTGAGACCGGAGGGCACATCGACCGAGATCACTCGGACCGAGGCCTCGTTGAGCGTGGGGATCCAGATGGAGAACGGAGGACGCACGGCGCCATGGAACCCGGTGCCGAGGATAGCATCGATGGCAAGGTCGGCCTTGTTCAGCAGCTCGGCGAGCTCGTCACGCGAGGGGCCGACGACGACCGTGACGTCGCGACCGGCGGTTCGGCGGGCGACATGACGCGCGAGCGCGCTCGGAATCTCATTGGGCTCGACGGGCGTCACCACGACAACATGGGCGCCGCGCTGCTGCAAGATATCGGCCGCGACCCAACCGTCGCCACCGTTATTGCCGAATCCAACGAGGATGACGACCTCTTTGGGATCATAGCCCTGAGCAAGATTGGCGATGAACTCGCCAGCATGCTCCATGAGCTCGGCTTTGGAGGTGCCCTCGCGCTCGATGATGTTCTCGAGGGTGATGACTTCCTCAGTGCTCAGAATTGGCTTCATGTTCTTGCTCCTGTTCTGTGGGCACGGCGTCCGACTCGAGCGCCATCAGCTCATCGATCTGAAGCGACTCAAGCTCGTCAAGAACCGATCGTGCGTCGCGGAACGACTGGGCGATCAGCGTCTTGTCATCCTGTTTGGAAGGCTTCGGCTTCGGCCGATCCTCAAGCGTGATCGCCATAGCATTGGCCACAGCGAGCTCGCTGGTGAATGAGAGGGAAAGGGCCACCTCGACGATGCCCTTCTGCTGGGCGATCTCGAGTGCGCGTCCGGAAAGCACAGCCAAGGGTCGACCATGCTTATCCTTAGAGACGGAAACGTCCTTGCGGCCGACTCCCTGACCGAATCCGGTACCGAGGGCCTTGAGGACGGCCTCGCGCGCGGCGAAGCGACAGGCGTAATGGGCGGCAGGCCGAGATGACGCCTCGCAGTACAGGCGCTCTTCATCAGTAAACAGACGCTGGGCAAAAGCCGGCGTCCGCTCAAGGATCTGTTCCATACGGGGGATCTCGACGATATCGACCCCGATGCCGCCTTCCGACATGTCACCGCCTTTCCTCTACATATACATACGTTTACCTATTGTATCCGTATCGGACCAATGCTGATGCATATACATAGGGAAGAGCGTGCAGAGCGCAGAAACGCAGGCGCAGGGTCAAAGAGAAGCAGAGAGGCCGTCCCGGGAGGCGCCCCGAAAAGGGAAAGGGCCCCGGGGGATCGCTCCCCCGGGGCCCTCCCCGCGATGAAACGCCGTCCACCGGTCAGCGGCGCCCTGCTCTCCCACGGGCTTCCCCCGCAGTACCATCGGCGCT
>NZ_JACJKB010000013.1 GCF_016900375.1 Collinsella tanakaei
GCACTGGTACAACAACTTCAGGATCCACTCGACGCTCGGCTACATGAGCCCCGTCGAGTTCAGGAAGGCGGGGCTGATCCTGTCGAAACCGTCCAAGTAAGTGTTGCCAATCCAAGGGCATCTTGCGGGCGACGAGGTAGAAGAGGGCGAGGGCCAGCCAGAGGATGGGCGGGAAGAGCAGCGCCGCGCCCAGCGTCGCCGCGCGGGCGGCGCAGAACGCGGCGCGGCGCGCGCCCGTGCGCTCCCTCGTCTCGCAGCTCATTCGAACGAAGGGCGCCGCCGGGAGTCGACCCGCCGTGCCGCCAAGGGTGCACGCACTCCGTCCAGATGAACGCCGCCGCCGCGACCAGGAGCACGTAGGGGACGTCCGCCCACGCCTCGGCGCCGGGTACGTTGTGGAGCACGAGCGAGACCGCTGCGGAGACGGCCAGCGTCGCGACCGACATGAGCGTCGCGTCCAGCCAGAGCGCCACGCAGCGGCGGATGAGGCCGGGCCCGTGCGTGACCTCGCCCTCCCCGGCGAGCGCACCCGGCGGCAGGACGCGCGCGAGCGCCGTCGCGCAGGCCCAGCCGAGCGCCGCGCCCAAGGTGTTGTAGATGAGGTCGTCAACGTCGGCCGTGCGGTAGGCGTACGGGTAGATCCCGAAGAGCCCCGTGCCCTGTGCCGCCTCGATGAAAAGCGACGCCAGGAGGCCCGTGAAGACGGAGCGCCAGAACCCCCAGCGCAGCAGGCGCCCCGCGATGAAGCCGAGCGGCATGAAGAGCACCACGTTGAACGCGATCTGCGAGATCGTGCTCGCGCCCTCGCGCAGGAAGTCCCCCACGAAGGCGAGCGGGTCGAGCTGCCAGGGCACGCCGTAGGTGATGCCGAGGCCCGAGTCGCCGCTCGGCAGCGGCCACAGCGTGAAGCACTCAGGCCGAGCACGTAGAGCACCGCGAGGCAGGTCGAGACGGCAGACCCGAAGCGCAGGCGCCCGTCGCGGTGGTAGAGCCAGGCGAGGATGGGGAGCGTGAGCGCGGCCGAGGCGAGGGGCCACAGCGCCACCGCTACGAGGAAGTTCTCGGTGTAGCCTGACAGGAACCTTGCGATAAAGCCCACGTTCGCGACCCTTCTTTATCCCGATGCGCCTCTTGGCGCTCTACCATGATGATGCGGCGCCCCCGCCCCCCGCGGGGAAAGGTGACGAAAACGTTCGTCTCGCCGGGCGCCCGCCGTCCGCGAAAGTTTTTTCGATCCGACCGCTCATACGGGGGCGCCGCTGCGTTAATAGGGATAGAGGGAGGTGGCGCCGTGGGCAAGAGGAACGAGCGGACGGGCGAGGCGGAGCGCCTCGTCGACGAGCACTATGCGGACGTGCTGCGGTACTGCCGCAGGCACGCGCCGGCGGGGCTCGCCGAGGACGCCGCCCAGGAAACGTTCCTGCGCTTCGTCCGCGCCCGCTCGCGCTACCGGGAGCGGGGCCGTGCCCGCGCCTACCTCGTCACCATCGCGCGCAACGTCTGCGCCGACATGGCCCGGGACCGCGCCTCCTCGTGGGCCGATCTCCCGGAGGGGCTCCCCGGCGGGGGCGACCCGGGCGAGGCGGACGACCACCGCGACCTGGCCTCCGCCCTCGCGCGGCTGCCCCGCGCCCAGCGCGAGGCGCTCGAGCTCAGGTACGGGGAGGGCCTCACGGTCGGCGAGGTGGGCACCGCGCTGGGCATGAGCAGGTTCGCGGCGGCGCGCGCCCTGTCGTCGGCGCTCGAGGCGCTGCGGGCGGACCTGGACGCATCGACGGACGAGTGGGGAGGCACACGATGAGAAGGCGAGAAGAACGCGCCCTCGAGGACGCGCTGCGAGACCACTACCGGGCGGTTCCCGGCGCCGACGCCGCCGCGCCCCGCGCGCTCGTGGAGGCGGTCGCGGCCGAGATGGCCCGGCCCGCCCGGCCGCGCGCCGCGGAGGTCGTCGCCGGCCAGGCCCGCCGCGTCGGGGCGGGGGCGTGGGCGCTGCACGCGGCGCTCGCCCTTCTCGCCGTGCCGTGCGCCCTCTCCGGGGTCGGCGTCGGTACGGTCGCGGCGGCCCTCGGGGCGGCGCTCGCGCTCGCCTCGCTCGCGGGCGTCACGCGCTCGCGCTCCTGCGGCATGGCCGAGCTCGAGGCCGCCTGCCCCGTGAACGCCCAGGCCGCGGCGTGCGCCCGGGGGCTCGTGCTCTGCTGCGCGGATGCGCTCGTGATCGCCCTCCTCGCCGCCCTCGCCGGCCCGGCGGGGGGCGCGCCCTGGGCCGTGCTCGCCCAGGGGCTCGCGCCCTACCTCGCGGCCCTCGGGGCGGGGCTCCTCGCCGCCCGCCGCGCGGCGAGCCCGGACGCGACCGTCGCCGCCGTCGCGGCGGCTGCCGGGGTGTGCGCCGCCTGCGTCCTCGCGCGAACCGTCTGCCCGGCGGCCTTCGCCCCCGCCGCGGCGCTCGCCTGGTGGGCCGCGGCTGCCGCCGCGCTCGCATTCGCCGCGGTGCAGGCCCGCGCGTGGCTGCGCGCGGCGGCGTCCGGCTTCGCCGACGCGCCCGCCCCCGCCGGGGCGCTCTAGCGACCCCACCGTAAGACCGACTACCAGAGAGGAAATCCAGCATGGAACTGACGCTCGACCGGCTGACCCGGGAGTTCGGGCCCAAGATCGCCGTGGACCGCGTGAGCGCGACGCTCACCCCTGGCGTCTACGGCCTGCTCGGCGCCAACGGCGCCGGCAAGACCACGCTCATGCGGATGGTCTGCGGGGTGCTGCGCCCCACCTCCGGCGAGGTGCGCTACGACGGCGCGCCCGTCGCGCGCATGGGCGACGCCTACCGCGCCCTCCTCGGCTACCTGCCGCAGGACTTCGGCTACTACCCCGAGTTCACGGCGCTCGACTTCATGGAGTACATGGCCGCCCTCAAGGGCCTCGGCCGGCGCGACGCGCGCGACCGCTCGCTCGCCCTCCTCGAGCGCGTGGGGCTCGCAGGGGAGGAACGCCGCCGCATCCGGACCTTCTCCGGCGGCATGCGGCAGCGCCTCGGCATCGCGCAGGCCGTCCTCAACGACCCCGAGGTCCTCGTGCTCGACGAGCCCACGGCAGGGCTCGACCCCAAGGAGCGCGTGCGGTTCCGCAACCTCATCGCCGGCCTCGCGCGCGACAAGATCGTCCTGCTCTCCACCCACATCGTCTCCGACGTGGAGCACATCGCCGACGAGATCCTCGTGATGCGGGCGGGCTCCGTGGTGCTCTCGGGGAGGCCCGAGGAGCTCGTCTCCAAGGCCGAGGGCAGGGTCTGGGAGGCCGCCGTCCCCGCCGGGCGGGTCGAGGCGCTCGAGGCCGCGCTCACGGTGGGCAACGTCCGCCACCTCGAGGGCGGGTTGGCGCTCCTGCGCTACGTTGCCGACGAGCCCAGGGTGCCGGGCTCCGCCCCCGCCGAGCCCACGCTCGAGGACCTGTACCTGTACGTGTTCCGCGACGGCGTCGCCGGGGCGGGATCGCCCCGCGCCGCCCGCGGGTCCCACTTCGAGGAGGGACGCCATGCCTAGGCTCATCCTGTTCGAGCTCAAGAAGATGCTCTCCCGCCGCGTGGCGCTCGCGGCCAACGTCGGCGTCGTCGTATTCCTCGCTGCGATCATGGCGCTCAACGTGGTCCAGACCAAGACGGCGAACGCCCGGGGCGAGATCGTCTCCGGCACCGAGGCTATCGCGCAGATGCGCGCCGACGCCGAGGAGCACGCGGGCACGATAACCGCCGAGCGCGCGGCGGCGGACATAGCCGCCTACCAGGAGACGGTCTTCTCGCGCATCGACCGCGACGCCGTGACCCAGATGACGGGCTCGGCCGTCTACGACCTCATGTTCCAGAGCTTCTCCGACGAGGAGGTCTACGAGCTCTACAACCCCTACTGGAGCTGGCTTCTGCGCCCCTGGCGCGTGGCGAGGGAGGAGCCCGCGCAGACGGCCGCCCGCGTGACGCCCGAGATGGCGGCCGACTGGTACGGCGCGGCGGCTGAGCTCACCCAACAGACGCTCGACGACGGCCAGGGCGGCATGTGGGAGTACGGCCAGGCCGAGCGCGCGTACTGGACGGAGCTGCGCGCTGGGGCTCCCGAGCCGATCACATATGGCTACTCGGGCGGCTGGGACAACATCGTCAACTGCGCGGCCTTCCTCGTCTTCCCGATCCTCGCGGCGTGCGTGACGCTGGCGCCCACGTTCTCCTTCGAGTACAGCTCCGGCGCGGACGCGGTGGTGCTCGCCACCCGGCGCGGGCGCTCGTCGCTCGTGGCCGCCAAGGTCGTGGCCGCGCTCGCCTACGCGACCGCCTACTTCGCCCTCTGCGCCGCCATCGTCGTCGGGGTCTCGCTCGCCTTCTACGGGGCGGAGGGCTTCGGGCTCTCGGTCCAGAGCATGGCGCTCTCCTCGCCCTACCCGCTCACGGCGGGGCAGGCCGCGCTCGCGTGCGTGGGGCTCATGTACGCCGCGTGCCTGGGCTTTTCGTGCCTCACGCTCGCGCTCTCGTCGCGCACCCGCTCGACGCTCTCGGTCTTCCTGACGGACGTGGTGCTCGTGCTGCTCACGGGGCTCGTCCCCTCGGCCGGCGTGGGCGCGCTCGAGCGCGTGCTCGCCCTCTTCCCGATCAACTTCGCCAACTTCAGCGTGCTCTACACGGCGCTCGAGTCCTACCCGCTCGGCCCGTTCGTGCTCGACCTCATCGGCATGGTGCTCCTCGTCTACGCAGCGCTCGTGCTCGTCTCGACCCCCGTGGCGGTGGTCTCGTTCAGGAGACGCCAGGTGGCGTAGCCGCTCCGTTCGACTCGGGCGGGGTCGCCCAGAAGGCGACCCCCACGGGCGGCCCTAGCACAGGGCGCGCCAGTAGGCGATGGCGATCTGCGTTCGGTTTCGAAGGTGCAGCTTCGCCAAGATAGAGCTGATATGGTTGCGTACGGTGCCTTCTCCCATGTAGGCCGCATCGGCGACCTCCCGGTTGTCGAGGCCTTCGGCTATGAGCGCCACGACCTCGCGCTCGCGCTCGGTGAGCTGCGGGAACAGGCTTACCATGTCGGGCTTGCCGGGTGTTGTCACCTTAAGCGATACCGCGCGCTCGAGCACCTCGCCCTCAAGCACGCTTTGGCCGGCAGCGACCGCGCGCAGGGCCGGGGCCACGTCGGCGACGTCCTGCTTGATGAGGTACCCCACGGCGCCGAGCGCCAAGGCGCGCACGATGTACTCGTCATCCGAGAAGGTGGTGAGGAACACCACGCGTGGCGGATTCGGCGCGGCGAGGATCCGCTCGGCAGCGGTGAGCCCGTCGGTGCCGGGCATCTGAATGTCGAGAAGGACGATGTCCGGGGCGAGTTCCGCCGCGAGGCGCACGGCTTCGTCGCCGCTCGACGCGGTGCCTGCAACCTCGATATCGGGTTGCGCTCCGAGCACGATAGCCAGCGACGACACGACCACCGCGTCGTCGTCGCACACGATGACCCTCATGCGGGCCTCCTCTCGGGTCTGGGTATGCTCGCGAAGACCGTCCAGCCGCCATGCTGTCCGGGGCCTGCGTGGAAGGTCCCGCCGAGCGCCCTCACGCGCTCCTCCATGGAGGCGAGTCCCATGCCGCCCGCCGTATCATCGGGCGCTGTTCCCGTCCCGTTGTCGACGATCGTGAGGCGCCAGAGTCCCGGGTGCTCGACGAGCTCCACCGCAACCCGGTTTGCGTTCGAGTGGCGCAGCACATTGGACACGGCCTCGCGCACGACCGCCGTAAGACAGCTCGCCACGGGCGCCGGCGCCTCCCCAGCCTCCACGTTCACCGAGGACGAAATGCCCGTCCCCGCGCAGGCGCGCTCCACGACGGCGCGCACCTGCACCGAGAGGTCGCTGGCGTCGTCACGCAGATTGTGGACGCTTGCGCGGATCTCATCGAGCGCCTCGTGCAGCGTATCCGCCACGGCGGCGAGGTCCCGCTCAACGGGTTCGCCGGTATGGACGACGCGGAAGGCCTCCACCTGTACCGTCGCTCGCGTGAGCAGGTGACCCACATTGTCATGGATCTCTCGGGCGATGCGGGCGCGCTCGTTGAGCGTGGCGAGGCGGACCTCGTAGTCCTGTGCGTTCAGGAGCTCGCGGTTTTTCGCTTCGAGGGCGAGTTCCCTTTCGCGCAGCTCGTCGGCGCGCAACAGGGTTTGGCTTCGGGCGCGAAGGGTCGATTCGGTGCGCAGCGAGAGCGTGACGACAATCGCGCAGGCGAGCAGGCCACACGCGCCAGCACCCGGGTCGACTGCACCCGTCAACAAGGCCATGGTGGTGGGGGCTGCGGCGGCGAAGGAGGCAGCTGGCGAGACGCGCGCGAGGTCGTACGCGGCGGGTGCGGTGAAGACGGAGCCGGCGGGGAGAACGCATGCGAGCACGCAGTACAGGGCGGCAAGGGCGATCCGCGCCCGTTCGGGCAGCAGCTCGGCAAGAAACGCGCACGTCACGGCAGCGAGAAGGGCGCCGGTCGCCGCGAAGCCCGTGCCCGCGAGCGCCAGCGCAGGCACGCAGCACGCGAGCGCGATGACTTTGTCGACGATTCTCTCCATGGCACAAGTCTAAGGTAGGACGCCCGCCCTTCATAGATGACAAATGTCACATGCCCCGCGACAACTCGTGACAAAGCTCACTTCCCGATGTTCGCCTCGCGCCATAAGGTGGTGTCACGAACAAACGAGAAGGAGGTAGCGATGTCCGACATCGTGAACGTGCGGGGGCTCGTCAAGCGCTATGGCGAGAAGCTCGCGCTCGACCACTTCGACCTGCGCATCGCCCGCGGCGAGATCTTCGGCCTTCTGGGCCCCAACGGCTGCGGCAAGACCACCGCCATCAACTGCATGCTCCAACTGCTCACCTACGACCGCGGCGACATCGAGCTCTTCGGCGAGCCGATGACGCCCGCCCGCTATGACCTCAAGCGCCGCATCGGCGTGGTGCCGCAGCAGGTGGCCGTCCTCGACGAGCTCACCGTTCGCGAGAACGTGGACGCCTTCTGTGCGCTCTACGTGGCCGACGCCCGCAAGCGGCGGTGCCTTGTGGACGACGCGCTCGACTTCGTGGGCCTTGCCGACCACGCGCGGCAGCGGCCCCGCAGGCTCTCGGGTGGCCTGCTGCGCCGCCTCAACATCGCTTGCGGCATTGCGCACAAGCCCGAGCTCCTCTTTCTTGACGAGCCCACCGTCGCCGTGGACCCGCAGAGCAGAAACGCCATCCTGGACGGCATCTGCCGCCTGCGCGACGAAGGGGCTACCGTGGTCTACACGAGCCACTACATGGAGGAGGTCGAGCAGATCTGCGAGCGCGTGATGATCATGGACGCGGGCAGGTCGGTTGCGGAGGGCACGCCCGATGAGCTCAAGCGTCTGATCGACCTTGGCGAAAGGATCGTGGTCGAGCTCGATGCCCCCGGCGAATCTTTGCTCGCGAGGGTGCGCGACCTGCGGTGCGTCACGCGCGCCTCCTACGCGGATGGCGAGCTTCGCGTGGACTGCGCCCCGGCGGCCCATGCGCTGCTCGACGTGCTCGCCGCTCTCGAGGAAGCGGGTGCTGAGCCCGGCCGCGTGTGGTCCGAGCCGCCAACCTTGAACGACGTGTTCCTCGAGCTTTGCGGCCGCGAGCTGCGCGACTAGGGGGTGCACCATGAACGCTTCGAACGGTTTGCGCTCGGCGCTTCGCTTGGTGCGCTTCGATCTGGTCCAGGCGCTGCGCAACCGCGGTATCGTCATCTGGGTCATGGTCTTTCCCATCCTGCTCTCAACGGTCTTCATGTTCATGTTCGACGGCTACGAGTCCGGGGAGGCGATCGTTGGGGTTCCCGTCGGCCTCGTTGAGGACGGCTCGCCCGAAGCGCGCGGGCTCGCGGAAGCGCTCGAGGGCGTGTCGCGGGGTGAGGGCGCCTTGCTCGACCTCACGCCGTACGCGGACGAGGGCGAGGCGGCCTTGGCGGCGGATGCCGGTGACATCTGCGCCTATGTGGTGGCACAAGAGGGCGAGGACCCGCGGATGGTGGTGCCCGCGCGCTCGGCGGGAGGTACGGACCAGGCTATTGTGCAGATCGTGCTCGACCGGTATCTGCAGGTGAGTGAGGCGATCGAGGTCGTTGCCGAGAAGGATCCCTCTGCGCTTGCCGCCTCCGGCGCCGTCGAGGAGCTCGCTGCCTCCCTTTCCGGAGACGACATCGTGAGCGAGCGCATCTCCGTCCTGCGGACGCAGTCGAGTGAGTTTTCGCGCTACTACTACGCCATGCTGGGATTCTCGAGCCTCATGGGCGCGCAGGTCGCCCTTCTGCTCGTGATCTCCAAGCGGGCGGACGGGTCCCCTGCGGGCATGCGGAGGCAGGTTTCCGCGGCGGGGCCCGCCACGCAGCTTGCCTCGGGCCTTGTTGCCTCGTGGATCGTGGTCTTCTGCTGTCTTGTGGTGTCGCTCGTCTACATCAGGATGGTCGCGGGGGTGAGCCTGGGCGGCCGAGAGGGTCTCGCTGTGGCAGCCTGTGCCGCCTGCGCGCTCGTGAGCTGCGCGATCGGCACGTTTATCGGTGCGATCCCGCGCCTCTCCAGCGAGACGAAAGATGTCATCTGCACCGTTCTCACCATGGGGCTCTCGCTGCCGGCTGGCCTTTTCGGCACGCCTTCCCAGCGCCTGTGCGATTGGCTTTCGGTCAATTTCCCGTTGGTGCAGCTTGCAAACCCTGCCGTCCAGGTGGGGGAGGCGTTCTACCGGCTCGCGTTCTACGACTCGCTCGTTCCGTTCGCGGGCTCGCTTGCGACCCTTGTCGCCATTTCCGCGGTGCTCTTCGCCGTGGCGGCTCTCTTCATGAGGAGGCAGCGCTATGCATATCTTTAAGCTTGCCGGGCGCGTGGCGCTCCGTCACCGCGGGCTGTTGGCCCTCTATGTGCTCATGATGGCCGCCTTCGGGTTTCTCATGGCGTCCTACGTGGGGGACGATACCTCCTCCTATCAGGAGACGCGCCCTACGGTCGCCGTCATCGACCGCGATGGTTCTGAGCTCTCGGGTGCGATCGCCGACTTCGTGCTCGGAGCCGGCACGCCCGTGGAGCTTCCCGACACCGCCTACGCTCTGCAGGATGCTGCGGCGAAGGATCTGGCGACCTACGTTTTGGTGATTCCCGAGGGCTACGGCGACGCGCTCGTTCGCGCCGCGCGAGAGGGCGGCGCCATGCCCATCCTCGAGCGCTCGGTGAGTTTTCAGGGTGCCCAAGGGTCGCTCATGGACGAGCATGTGCGCGCTTTCGCGCAGCGGCTTTTCGCGCTTCTCGAGTGCACCGGCGCCGCGCCGAGCGAGGTCGTTTCCTGGGCGGCTGAGGTGCAGTCTGCTCGCGTCGAGGTCGGTGTCACCGAGTCTCCGACAACGGGCATCCCGCTTGGCTACCTCGTCTTCATGCAGTTTTCGACCTATGCGCTCTTCGGCGGAACGGCGGTGCTCATCGCCTGCGGCATGCGCTCGCTGGCGTCCGACCAGCCGGTGCACGCGCGCCTACGCGCCGCTGGAATCCCCGATGCGTCGCGCGAGGCGCAGCAGGCTCTTGCTTGCTTGGGCATCGGCGCCGCGGTGTGGGCTGCCATGGGCATCCTCGGCGTGCTGTGGTGCTCCGGCAGCCTCAGCGGATCGGACCCCATGCTCATCGCGCTTGCGCAGGTGCCGCTGCTTGCCCTTGCGTGCGTGGGGGCGGCCTACGGGTACCTGCTTTGGGGGCTTGGGGCTAAAGGCGACGCCGTGCACGCTGCGGGCAACATGGGTTCGATGGTGCTGACGTTTTTGGGCGGCACGTGGGTCTCGCAGGCGAGCATGGGCGTGGCGGTGACGGCGGTCGCGCGCCTCACGCCTATCTGGTGGGTGATCCATGCGCTCAGCGAGGTCTACGCGGCGACGGAGGCGACCGGTGCGCTCGTAGCCTCCGTCGCGGCGCAGACGGGGCTCGTTTTGCTGTTCGCCGCGGCCATCGCCGTCGCCGGCGCAGCAATCGCCCGAGCGCGTGCCCGCGCATAGCGACAAGTTGGGGCCAGGTACAAACTTGTCGCACAATGGACGTATCGACAGGATTGGACCTGGCCCCAACTTGTCAGTGAGCCTCGCCGACCAGCTTGAGGCCGATGACGCACGCAACGAGGCCCGTGATGAGCAGGAGCTTTGCCCACGAGAACGGCTCGGCTCCCGTAAGGACGCTCCATGCGACCGTGAGCGCGGCCCCGATGCCGACCCAGACGGCGTAGGCGGTGCCCAGCGGAATCGTGCGGACGGCATGGCTGAGCCCGAACATGCTCGCTGCGAGCGCGGCGAGAAAAATGAGCGTGGGGACGGGCTGCGAGAAGCCCTCGGAACGGTCAAGCGCTTGGGCCCATACGGCTTCCATCGCTCCCGACACAATAAGAATGACCCAATCCATGGCAACCTCCCAGATCATGCGCCGTCTTTGCGATTCTGGTACGGCTGCCCTCGTCAGAGACCCCGTTGGGTCGAAGCCATCTTAGCACGCCTCGCCGTTGTCATTCCCGAAACATCGGGCGCACCGCCAGCAGGTATTGCTCAGCAATGTATACCGGGTCTTCGGCAAATCCGTCGCGTGCCCATCGCAAGGCGGTATCGAGGAAGCTACCTGCCAGAAACCTCACCACAAATGCCCGGTCCATGCTCCCGGCGTTTCCAGGGAGCGCGTGGGGGAGCATGTTCTCGATATGGGCAACGAGCTGCTCGCGCAGGCAGCGTGCGAGCACGCCGGCGCTGTCGCTGAAGACGAGTGCGCGTATGCCCGATTCGCGTTCGCGAAGGTGGAGGAGCGTGTGCTCGATGAGCGCCTCGCTTGTATGGTGGCCGCTGAAGTCGTGCCCGGACTCCGGTCCGACAGGCGAGAGGACGTGGTCGCAGATCGACTGGACGACAGCGCGCAGGACATCGTCTTTGCCGTGGTAGTGCGCGTAGAACGTGCTTCGTCCTATACCCGCGCGCTCGATGATCTCGGAGGTGGTGATCGACGCGTAGCTCGTGGTGCAAAGGAGCCCGGTAAAGGCTTTTGCGATTGCGCGTTCGGTTCGGTCGAATCTGCGATCCATAGGCGGTCCTTACGACGATACGGTACATATCGAGCGAATTGTTCGGTACGGAACACCTGCTGCGAGATGTCTCGCAGCGCCGTTGCTATCGGACGGTATCGTAACTATAGAACAGTTTGTTCGGAAACAGGGGGTGGCATATGGGAGTTGGCCGCGCGGGACGAAGCGTTGCCGTTGCTCTCGCCGCCGCTGCACTCTATGCGCTGAGCACCCCCTTTTCCAAAGTCCTGCTTGCGGATATCGCGCCGAACATGCTGGCGGCGCTGTTGTATCTGGGGGCCGGTGCCGGCATGACGGTGCTGGCGTTTGCGCGTGCCATGCGAGGTGATATGGCGGGGGCGCAGGGCAGACCGCTCGAGCGGGCTGATATCCCGTATGCGGCGGCGATGGTCGCGCTCGACATCGCCGCCCCTTTGCTGCTCTTAGCGGGACTCTCCCGCTCATCGGCGGAAAGCGTGTCGCTGCTGAACAACTTCGAGATCGTGGCGACCGCCCTCATCGCCCGCTTGGCGTTCGGCGAGCGGGTGGCCGCGCGCACGGCGGCAGGCATCGGTGCCATTACCCTGGCGTGCGTCCTTTTGTCGTGGGATGCAGGCACATGGGGGTTTTCCGCCGGTTCCCTTCTGACGCTTGCGGCGTGCGTGTGCTGGGGCATCGAGAACAACTGCACGAACAGGCTGTCGGATTGCGACCCTGCCCACATCGTCATCATCAAGGGCTGGGGCTCGGGTGCAGGTGCGCTCATCGTGGCGCTTGAGGCGGACGATGCGATGCCGGCGCTTGTTGATGCGATGCTTGCGCTCCTGTTGGGGTTCGTCGCATATGGGCTGTCGATTGCCTGTTACGTGCGCGCTCAGCGCGATCTGGGTGCAGCGCGCACAAGCGCGTTTTACGCGGTGAACCCATTCATCGGCAGCGCATTGGCGTTTGTGCTGTTCCACACGCCGCTTGCGCCGTCATTCATTATCGCGCTCATCCTCATGCTGTTCGGCACGTGGCTCGTGACGCCGAGGGAAGACTGACGCGGGATGCGCGGGTGTCGCTGGCGGCTGTTAGTGAGCTCGATGGTTCGGTTCGATAATCGGGCTGTCGTCCGGCGTATCCCCATCTTCATCGCGCGATGGCACGCGATCTGCGCTGATGCTGCTCGTCGTGATCTCGTCCTCGTCGCGCCCGGTCACTGCGCAGTAGATGCCGAAGATTAGGCGCACCCCGAGCGTGAGGAATAGCAGCGCGAACATGAAGCCCAGTCCGCCTAAGGCGAGTTTGGAAGCGATTGCGCTCGGCCCGACGATGAGCACAAACTGGACGGTGTCGAGCACCCTGAGGGCAAACGCGACCGCTGCGATCGCAACGATGATGCGCGCCGGCAGCCAGACGCGGCAGACTGCCTGAAGGTAGCGAATGGAGCTCATGATGAGCATCGCGAAAATGATGAACGACACGCCGAAGCCGACGGTGCAGCCCAAGGTGAAGACGATGTCGACGGGCTGCTCGTTCGCCTGGGCGGCCGAGATGCCGACGGCGAAACCGAGCAGCGCTCCGACCAGGGCGAACGCGATGAATACCTTGACGTCGAGGGGGCGTTTGCCGCGGATGACATCGCCTGCGTACTGCATCTCGTCGGGCGTTGGCGGGCTTGCGAACGCGACCATACCGGGCATCCTTTCGTTGGAGATGCATCTATGTTAACCGCATGGCATACGGCCCGTGTAACGCGGAGGTAAGTGTTCGGTTGGTTGGGGACGTGTTCCGTTCAGACTTCGACGCAGCCGCCATGCTTCTGTTGAGCTTCGGTTGACGATTCGCGTGAAAGGTCAACCGACGCTCCTTTGAATCTACCGGCGTTCAACCTCATGCTGGAGATGGCAGCTTTGAGCCATTCAGCAACGTGCAACGAGGGGGCGCATCATGAACACCGTGGTCAACATCGGACGCACCGTCGCGCGCGAGCGCCGTCGGGTCGGCATCACGCAGGAGCAGCTGGCCGACCATCTGGGCGTGTCGAAGGCGGCGGTGTTCAAGTGGGAGCTCGGGCAGAGCGTGCCGGATGTCGGGCTGCTGCCGCGTATCGCCGCGTACTTCTCTCTCACGTTGGACAAGCTGTTCGACTGGCATGACGAGCTGACCCAGGAGGAATCCGCCGCACGGTACGCCGAGGTCTATGCGCTGGGGGAGAAAGACCTGGCTGCGGCGCATGCTCGCCTGCGCGAGCTTGCCGCCGCGCACCACTCGGATGCGAACCTGCTGCTCATGCTGGCTTCGCTTCTGACGATGTGGGCGGGCGGCATGGCGACGCCTTTTGTGCCTGCGTGCAAGAGGGGCGGCGAGCCCGAAGGGGAGCTTGCCCCTGCGGCACTCATCGACGAGGCGCTGGTGCTGCTCGATCGCGTGCTCGGGACCTCCGATGACCCATCGACGCTGTATCTTACGCGGCAGCAGAAGGCGACGACGCTGTTCCAGGCGGAGCGATACGGGGATGCTGCGGCGCTTTTGGAGCAGCTCGTGCGCCGTCAGGACGAGGGCGCCCCCACGATGCTTCTGGCGTCGGCGTACCGCAAGCTTGGCCGCGAGGACGACGCCCTCGATCTCCTACAGATGGAGCGCTTGCGCGCAGCGAACTTCGTGCTCTCGTCGCTCATGCAGGAGGTGGGGATGCGAGGCGATGCAGCGTTCGCATGCGCTGCCGGCAAGGCCGCCGAGTCGGCGTTCTGCGCGTTGGATATGGAGACGGTGAACCCGTATTACCTGGTGACGGTGCAGCTCGAGGTGGCCGAGACGCTGCGGGACGCAGGCGAGAAGGAGGCTGCCCTCGAGGCGCTTCACCGCGCTGTCGCTGCGATGGAGCGCGTTGATTCAGAAAGTGCGGATCTTACGGAATCCCCGCTGTGGGACCGTGTTGCCGGGCGGCTCGATCCCGCCCGCGCGGGCGAGGCGTGGGCGGAGCACAAGGGCCGACAGGCAGCTCAACTGCAGGCCATCATGCGCCAGGGCGTTGCCGAGCGGCTCCGCTCACCCGAGTGGCGCGCATTCGCAGACGATGATGCCCGCTACCGTGAGATTGCGATGGGTTGGTTGGGGACGTGTTCCGTTCAACCTATTTGACGCGGGGCCTACCCGACCATACGCGGGTGAATCTATCGGGCACGCCGGTGACCAGTTCCTTACAATTGCCTCGAGGAGGGTGAGGCATGCCGGATTCGTATCTTCAGCGGGCAATCGACTATATCGAGCGCAACCTTGCCGATGCACCTTCGGCCGATGGGGTCGCTTGCGCAACAGGGGTTTCCGCAGAGCAGCTGCGCGCGGCGTTCCTGCTCATCTGCGGGATGACCCTGACGCGCTATATTCGCGAGCGGCGGCTGTCTGCGGCCGCATCGGACCTCATGGCGGGTGCGAGCGTCACCGAGGTGGCGTTTCGCTACGGCTACGAGTCCGTCGAGGGCTTCTCGCGGGCTTTTCGCGCTTGGGGTGGGGTCCTACCCTCGGATGTGGCCGTTTTGGGTTCGCGCATGCGCTCTCCTCTGCATATCGAGATCGCCGTCAAAGGAGGCAACCTCATGGAATACCGCATCTGCGACATGCCCGCGTTTCGCTTCGCCGGGGTCATGGCCCGCGTCCCCATGCAGTTCGAGGGCGAGAACCTCGCCATCGCAGAGCTTGCACGCGGAATCACCTCGGCGCAGCGCGAGGAGCTGCATCGCCTTCAGAATCTGGAGCCGCGCCGCATGGTCAACGCGTCATGGAACTCCGATACCGACTTCCAGGAGGAGTCGGGCTCGCTCACGCACCTGATCGGCGTGCTTACCACCGCGACGGAGGCGGGAGAAGGGCTTTCCGTCGTGGAGGTGCCGGCGCTCACCTGGGCGGTGTTCCCCAACGACGGGCCGCATCCCGAGACCATGCAGCAGGCGACGGCACGCATCTACGCTGAGTGGCTCGCCGAGGCGCCCTATGAACTCGACGGCTTCCGCATGTTCTCGTTCTGCGACGTGCGCGATGACGGCACGGCATACAGCGAGATCTGGGTGCCCGTGCGAAGAAAGGACGCGTAAGGACATGGGTTCGTCCTCTCGGTGGACGCGTGGCCGGCGCATTCCAAGCGACAGGTTGGTGCCAGGTTCAATCTTGTCGCTTCAACGGGGACCAACCTTACACAGACGTAAGCCACATGTAAGCCGAATCGATGGCACGCCCTTTGGCCGCCGCGGAAAATGGTGGCAACACCCCGTACGACGGAAGGGTTCCATGCTCACCATCAAGCTTGCCTGCGGCAATGTTCGGCGCAGCGTCCGCGATTTCTCGATCTACTTCGCCACGCTCGCGTTCGCCTCCTGCCTGCTGTATTCGTTTCTAGCCTCGACCGACTACCTGCTCGCCCTCGACCTCACGCTTGACCAGCGCGCATCGTTTGCGAAAGCGGGCGAAGTGCTCCAGGCGTTCGCCGTGTTCATCGACGTCATATTCTGCTTCCTTTTGGGTTACGCCAACGCGTTTTTGCTGCGCAGGCGCAAGCGGGAGTTCGGGCTCTACCTGATCGTGGGCCTCGAACCTCGCGGAGTGGCGGCCGTGCTCGCCGTCGAGTGTACGCTCGTCGGGACGGTCGCGCTCGCGTGCGGGCTTTTTCTGGGCTGGCTGCTCTCGCCGGTGTTCTCGCTCGTGGCGGCGTTCGTGTTCGGGGCGCCCTGGCGCCCCGCCCTCGTGTTCTCGTTCGCATCGGCAGCGCAGTGCGCCTGCTCGTTTATCGTCATCAGCGCCATCGCTGCGGTGGCGTCGGTGCGCGGCGTGTGCAAGCGCCCCATCGTCGAGCTGATCCACGCCGACAAGGTTCCCGAAAAGCAGCGACTCGCCGGCGTCCGGTCGCTTCGCGTCCAGAAGATTGCCGCCGCGATCCTTCTCGCGCTCGTATGGGGCGTGTGCCTGCTCCAACCAGGCTACTTCATCGTCTTCATCATCCCCATGGGCTTCGTCGCGCTGTTCGGGTCCTACTTCCTCATCCGCGTCCTGTATGCAACCGTGCCCGAACGGCTGCGGCGGCGTCCCGAGCGCTACTGGGCGGGCGTCACGCCGTTCACGGTGCGTCAGCTCGAGGCCCGTGCCGAAAGCGGCGCCATGGCCATGGCGGCCGAGTGCGTGCTTCTGGCGGCGTCGATGTGCATGACGCTCGCGGGGCTCGCGTTCAGCGTCGGCATGCGCGCCGGCTCTCTCGGGCAGAGCGCCCAGGCCTTGCTGCCCGTCGCCTACTCCTGCGTGTTCTACGGCGCGGCGTTTCTCGTCGCCGCGGCCGCGGTGCTCGCCCTACAGCAGCTCGCCCAGGCATCCGAGGCCGGGTGCTCGTGCCGGACACTCGCGGTGCTCGGGGCGCCGGAGGGCATGCGCCGCGCCTCGGTGCGCGTCCAGGTGGGAGCGAGCTTCGCGCTGCCGACGGCGATCGCATGCGCGCACTGCATCTTCGGCTTCGTTCTTATCGGCGTGCTTTCGGTCATGACCGGGGCGGAGGGTTTCCTGCCCCTGGCCGGAGGCACCCTGGCCTTTACGCTCTGCGTCTTGGTCGTCTACTGCCTGCTGTGCATGCGGGTCTGCCAAACCGAAGCGTAGGGGCAGGCGCGTGCGTCGCATGGCGCAAAGGCCGTGCGACAACGATTTCAGCCATCAGCTCCTCCGCTCCGCATAGAGGTCGATGCCGAGCATGGTGAGGACCCTGATCACGCGTCCCATCTCGGCGGTCTCCTTGCCGTTCTCGAGCTGCGATATGAAGGCGATGCCGACGCCCGAGATCCCCGCGAGATCGGTTTGCGTGAGTTTCTGACGCAGGCGCTCCTCCCGGATGAGGGAGCCGAGTTCCGCCATGGTGGTGACGCGCACAGACCCTCCCTCGACGGTTATGCGTACGCATATCCTTGTGCCGCTGCGGCGGCCATCAGTTCGGCATGAAATGAAGCCGGCATGCAAACCCGCGGCAATTCCACGTTTGCGGGCGCGCGTCCTCGTCGGTGAAGAAGAAGGTGCGGTTTCCGAGCACGAGCTGGCGGAGGCCGACGATGGGTAAAGTCTGGACGGACGATGCGCAGGACGTTTATATTTGGTGACAGCGGCACGATAAGAAGACGCTGAAAAGGCTCAACCGGCTCATTCGAGCTGTCGAGCGCGATCCATTCGACGGCATCGGGAAGCCCGGGCCCTTGCGTGGCGAGCTGTCCGGCATGTGGTCGCGTCGCATCAATCAGGAAGACCGCTTGGTGTACGAGGTTGCGGACGATCGGCTCATCATCTATTCCGCTAAAGATCATTACGCGCAGGCGCCGTTTTACGGAGGTGGCGAAGATGTCGAGCATTACGGCTACCGCTGAGTTGAAGAGAGACGAAGCTTCACGTGCCCCCGTCACTCCGGGGGAGCTTCTTATGGAGGAGTTTCTTGAGCCTATAGGAATCTCCCAGCACCACCTGGCGCAAGAAACCGGCATACCTGAGCAGCGCATTGAGCAGATGTTGCTCGGTACGTGCCCTGTCACTGCGGATATCGATCTTCGGCTGTGCCGGTTCTTCGATCTATCTGAAGGATACTGGCTGCGTGCCCAGGCGGCGTGCGATATCGAGGCTGCATGATTGGGGACATCTAGGGTTGAGGCCTTGGCTCGAGGGGGTGCGCGTGAAGCGGGGGAGAATCGTTGTCGTTACCGGAGCGCCGGGAACGGGGAAGACCATGGTACCGACGCGCCGTGTTGCGGCCTTTACGATCGCGAGCGACCTGGTTGAACGTGCGCGTCGGCGGGGCGGCACGTCGTAGGGAGGGCGGGGCATATGGACGTTTCCGTTATCGATAAGCAGCTGCTTGCGCACCCCGGTGCGACGAAGGCATTCCACGAGAAGTGGGGTTGGATGGTGTACTGGGTGGGCGGCAGGCAGTTTGCCTGCGAGTTCACCGCCTCGCCTGATGCGAAGCTGCCGTATGCGGGACGCCATCTCCTTTCGCTCAAGTGCGCCCCCGACCGCATCTGCGAGCTGGTGGCCGAGTTTCCCGACGGCGTCCTTCCCGGTTACTATTCCGATGGGAGGACATGGATTTCCGTCGACCTCGATGCCGATCTGCCGGAGGAGCTCGTGTTCGACCTTTGCGATATGAGCTACGAACTGGTCTTCGCCAAGCTGCCCAAGCGCGTGCAGCGGGAGATCATCGGGACAGAGTGAGAGGTGCGGTCTGTTCTGGAGAAGCCCTTCATTCCGTCATATCAATCTTGTCAGGCAAGAGCCCGGCGGCGTAGAGCGACACGTTGGTCACCCACGGCTGGCCCTCGAACCCCGAGAGCGACAGCCTGATGCCGCGCTCCAGGTGGAACCGGTCGAGGAACGCTTTCAGGCTCTTTGAGCGGAGGTTTTGCTCGGCTTTGACCTCTACGGGCACGACCCGGCCCTTCCATTCGTAAACGAAGTCGACCTCGCCCGTCGAGTTTTCGGCGGACCAGTATCGTGGGGTCACCTTGCCCGACGCGTTGAGCACTTGGCACACGTAGTTCTCGGCAAGCGCTCCCTTGAATTCGGTGAACAGGCGGTTTCCTGTCACAATTGTTGACGCATCGAGCCCGCTCGCCGCTCCCAGAAGGCCTGTGTCAAGGAGGTAGAGCTTGAAGGCGTTCGGGTCCTCATAGCCGGAGAGGGGGAGTCCTGCCTTGGTGATGCGCCTCACGCGTAGGGCGAGTCCCGCGTCAACGAGCCACTGGATGGCCTCCTCGTAGCCACGGGCCCGCGCGCCGGGTCGCACGGCTGAGTAAATGAACTTCTTGTTCTCACGGGCGAGCTGAGATGGCAGCGACTGCCAGACGTAGCGGATGCGCTCGCTGACCTGAGGGGTGGTATATTTTGAAAAATCCAGCTCATAGGCAGTGAGCAGATTTGTCTGGACGTTACGGACGGCTGAGTAGTCATGGGTTTCCGCGTAGGTCCTAACCGCCTCCGGCATGCCGCCCACGAAGTAGTACCGACGCAGATGGTCGGTAAAGCGTTCGGAGAACGCATCGAGAAGGGACGTGTTGGCCTCGCTGAGCACGCGTGCCATGCGGTTCTCGCCCACGGCGTCGAGGTACTCCTCGAACGTCATGGGATACATGGTAAGAAAGTCGACCTTGCCGACGGGAAAGGAGATGTGCGGTTCGTCGCCCCCCGGTCGCCTTCGTCCGTGCAGGGCAACGCCAAGAAGCGATCCCGCCGCAACGATGGGCACGTCGGGCCGCCGCTCGCAGAAGGTTTTGAGCGAGCTGAGGGCTCGTGGGCACTCTTGGATCTCGTCGAGCACAACAAGAACGTTCGGCTCTCCCGCGTCAGTGTTTGTTCTGAGGGAGATCGCCTCAAGGAGGCGCTCCGGATCGAGGCTTCCGTCAAAAACGGCCTTCATGTCCTCATCGGCGAGAAAATCAACATAGGCCATATCGTCGAACTCGCGTCGCGCGAACTCCTTGATGGCCCAGGTCTTGCCCACCTGACGTGCGCCCTGAACGAGCAGGGGCTTCCTCGTTGAGCGCTGCTTCCACTGGACAAGCTGGTCCAGGACATTCCTTCTCATGGACGCCTCCTATCTTCTCTTTTCCATTATAGGGGGAAGAGGCTAATTGCCAAAAAATCGTCGCTATAATTGGCAATCTATACAAAAATTCGTCCTTAAAAATGGCAAATCAGTCAGATTTCGCTATCTTTCTATGATCAAGCCTGCCTATGTTGCACACGGGGGTAGGCGGGACATCTGAGGAGGCATCCCAGCGCCCTCCCGATTCGGCTCAAAAGTACTTTCGTCGGGTTTGTCCAGACGAATCCCCCTCATAAAGACTGACTTGCTCCACCTCCGCCTTCGCCGCGTCCCTCCACCTCGCTGGAGAGAGGCCGTGTATCCGAGCGAAGGCTTCGGAGAAGCTCGTGGGAGAGCGGTAGCCGACCTCCCGTGCCGTCTCAGCGACACTTTTTCCGGCCAGCAGCAGGGCCCTCGCCTCACGCATTCGCCGCGCAGTTATGAAGGCCGACCAAGAGCTTCCGGTCGCCTGTTTGAACAGGAGCTTGAACTTGGTGGTCCCCATTCCGGCGACAGATGCGGCCTCCTTTCGGCTTACGCCTTCCCGCCACCGCATATTCGCGAGTTCGATGGCGGCAAGGATGCCGGTTCGCGCGTCGCCTTCCTTCGGAAGAGCTGCCGCGGCGGTCCCGACAAGCGAGCCGAGAAGGATCTTCGCCGCTCCCTCGTAGACAAGCGGGGCTCCCGGCGCAGCGGGATCGACGTTGGAGATCTCACCGAGCGCAGAGAGGACCCCGGGGGCCCAGCCCACGCTGTGCCGCATCTCGGCGAGAAGGGACGAGATGCTCTCGATGGACTTCCATCCGAGCTCGGCGAACGCGCCCCGAAGCGCTCCCTCGAAGTACTCGACCTCCGTGTAGGCGAAGTGCGAGCCGGCTGGCACGGGCGCTGTGACCCACCCCTCGCGCGTCTCGATGTAGGCAACTGCTATGGGGCCAGATACGACCGCATCTCCGCCTGCCCCCGGCGCCTGGCCCCGCACCGTGAGGTAGCGACGCGTGTCTATGGCAAAGAGCGTGTCGACGAGGATGGTGAAGTCGCAGGTGACCACCGTGAGGCCGTCGCCCGCCCGCGCACGGTACCAGCCCTCGGCACGCACGCCGTCGCCCACGAACAGCTCGCCGGCGCCCTGGTCGTCGCCTGCAGGCGGCGGGCCTCGGCTGGATGGCCCTCGGGGACGTGGCGGGCAACATCGGCCTCTACCTCGCGGCGCTTCTCTGCGCGCATTCGGCGGCCTTCGACGCCGAGTACAACCTCAAGCTCCAGATCGTCGAGCACCTGGGGCGCATCCCGCTGGGGCGCCTCGAGGCTCTGGGCACGGGGCGCGTCGGGAAAGTCATGGACGAGAGCGTCGGCGCCATCGAGGGGTTCTTGGCCCACTCGCTGCCCGACATGGCGGCGGCATTCACCGCGCCGGTGGCGATCGTGGTGCTGCTCTTCGTCTTCGACTGGCGTTTCGGCCTGGCGGCGGTGGCGTGCATGGTCGCGGCGTTCGGCGTCGAGGCGGCGGGCTTCTCCAATAAGTCGATCACGGACAAGATGCGGCGCCATCTGGTCAACCAGGAGCGCATGACGAACGCTACGGTGGAGTACGTGCGTGGCATCCCCGTGGTCAAGGTCTTCCAGCAGACGGTCTACTCGTTCAAGGCGTTCCACGACGCCATCGACGAGTTCACGCGCCTTGCGCAGGACTACGCGGTCAAATGGTGCCAGACGCCGCAGTCGCTTTCGCTCACGGTCATCAACGGCGTCGCGATCTTCCTCGTGCCCGCGGCGATTCTGCTGGCGCCGGGCGAGGGGGACTTCGCGCGCTTCGTCGCCAACTTCGCGTTCTACGCAATCTTCGCGGCCGTGATTCCCACTGCGGTCACGCGTGTGATGTTCATGTCCGAGGCCTTCCAGTCCGCGGCGGACGCGGTCTCACGCGTTGAGGATGTGCTCGCCGCTCCCGTCATCTCGGCGCCTGCGCGCCCCTGCACGCCTCAGGGCAACGCTATCCGCTTCGCGGACGTTTCCTTCACCTATGAGAGTTCGGATGTCCCGGCGCTCGATCGCGTGAGCTTCGATGTTCCGGCGGGCGCCACCGTGGCGCTCGTGGGGCCCTCCGGTGGCGGCAAGACCACGGCGGCGAGTCTCGTGCCGCGCTTCTGGGATGTCGGCTCGGGGCGCGTGGAGCTCGGAGGCGTGGATGTGCGCGATATGGACCCGCATGACCTCATGGACCGCGTGGCGTTCGTATTTCAGGCGAACAGGCCGTTCAAGCAGACGGTGCTGGAGAATGTTCGCGCTGCGCGTCCCGACGCGACGCGCGATGAGGTGCTTGCCGCCCTCGAGGCCGCCCAGTGCTCCGACATTTTGGACAAGCTGCCGCAGGGCGTCGACACGCTTGTGGGTACGGGTGGAGCGCACCTTTCCGGCGGCGAGGTCCAGCGCCTGATGATCGCCCGCGCCATCCTGAAGAACGCGCCGGTGGTGGTGCTCGACGAGGCCACGGCCTTCGCCGATCCGGAAAACGAGGTCAAGATCCAGGCGGCATTCAGACGGCTTGCCCGCGGGCGCGATGGCGAGCCTCGCACGGTCCTCATGATCGCGCATAGGCTTTCCACGGTGCGGAACGCCGACAAGATCGTGGTGCTGGACGCCGGACACGTGGCCGAGCAGGGCGCGCACGACGAGCTGCTGGCGGCAGGCGGCCTGTACGCCCGCATGTGGGCGGATTATGAGCGGTCCGTGAGCTGGCGCATCACGAGCGCCCAGGAGGTGGAGTAGATGAGTCTCCAGGAGAAGTACGCCCTCACCGATGAGGGCATGCGCAACGTCAAGCTCGGCACCGTGTGGACGGCGGCCTCGAACCTCGTCATCTTCGGCGGGGTGGGCATCATCTACAAGCTTATGGAGTCGCTTGTGGCGCACCTTACGCAAGGCGCTCCGCTGCCCGCGCCGGCACCCTACGCGCTTGCCATCGCGGTCTTCGCCGTCGTGCTCTTCGTGACCGAGTATTGGGCATATTACTACCAGTACGGCGTCATCTACAAGGAGAGCGGCCGGCAGCGCATCGGACTTGCCGAGCGTCTGCGCAAGCTGCCCCTCTCGTTTTTCGGCAGGCGCGATCTTGCCGACCTCACCGAGACCCTCATGACCGACGTCAAGACCACCGAGCACGCCTACAGCCACGTGCTGCCCGAGCTCTACGGAGCCTACGTTACGCTCGCTGTGGCCGCGGTGGGGCTCTTCGCATTCGATTGGCGGCTCGCGGCGGCGTCGCTGTGGAGCTGCCCGGTGGGTCTGGCAATCCTGTTCGGCGCGCGCCGCACGCTTCAGCCCATGATGGAGAAGACGCGCATGCGCGGCCTTGTCACCTCGGAGGACATCCAGGAGGCACTCGAGTGCGTGCGCGAGGTGCGCGCCACCAACCAGGAGGACCGCTACCTCGAGCATATCCACGCCGACGTGGACGCCGCCGAGCGTCAGGCGGCTCGCTCCGAGATCGCCTGCGGCGTCTGCGTGAACGGCGCGCAGATCGTGTTGCGCTTGGGCCTCGCGACGACGGTTCTCGCCGGCGCCGTCTTCATCTTGGAGGGCTCCTGCACCTTTATGACGCTGTTCGCCTTCCTTATCGTGGTGAGCCGCATCTACGCGCCCTTCGACCAGTGCCTCATGCTCATCGCGGAGCTCTTCTCGGCAAAGACGGCCGCGGCGCGCATGAAGGGCTTTTTCGAGGAGCCGCTCGCGCAGGGTTCAGAGGCCTATGACCCGGCAGGTCATGATATCTGCTTCGAGGGAGTTTCGTTCTCTTACGGCGGCGGCGAGAAGGTGCTCGACGGCGTGACGTTTACGGCCCGCGAGGGCGAGGTCACGGCACTCGTGGGGCCCTCCGGCTCCGGCAAGTCCACCTGCGCGCGCTTGGCGGCGCGCCTGTGGGATGCGGACGCGGGCCGCGTCACCGTGGGCGGCGTGGATGTGGCGACCGTGGACCCGGAGGCCCTGCTGCGCGATTTCGCCGTGGTCTTTCAGGACGTCCTGCTGTTCGACGACACGGTGATGGGCAATATCCGTTTGGGTCGACGCGGCGCCACCGACGAGGAGGTGCTGGCAGCTGCGCGTGCCGCCAACTGCGACGAGTTCGTGAGCAGGTTGCCGGAAGGCTACGACACGATGATCGGCGAGAACGGCTCCAAGCTCTCCGGCGGTGAGCGTCAGCGCATCTCCATCGCCCGCGCGCTGCTCAAGGACGCGCCCGTCGTGCTGCTCGACGAGGCGACGGCGAGCTTGGACGTGGAGAACGAGACGAAGGTCCAGGAGGCACTCTCGAGGCTCCTTGTCGGCAAGACCGTCATCGTGATCGCCCACCGCATGCGCACGGTGCAGGCGGCGGACAAGATCGTGGTGCTCGATGGCGGGCGCGTGGCCGAGCAGGGGAGTCCTGCTGAGCTCCTGGCGCGCGGCGGTCTTTTCGCCCGCATGGTGCGCTTGCAGACCGAGAGCGCGAACTGGGCGCTGTAGGCGGATCATCGCCTCATGGATGTGCGGGTTTTGGACGTTGCGGGATTCGGTGGCGTCCGGGACCCGCATGTCCTCCCGGCCGCGCATCGGGCCGTTCTTCGAGGGACCTGCGGAAAAGCCCGCTGCGCGCATGACCAGCGTGTCGTGCGCGCAGCGGGCGCCAGGTCGGGAGGGCTGGCTTCGCTAGAGCCGGCAAGCGCTCTTTGCAGCGAGCGCGATGGTGCTCCCGTTATGCAGCAGCGCCGAGGTCTGGGGCTGGATGATACCGGCGATACCCGCCGCAAGCAGGGCGGAGTTGATTCCCATGACGGCAGCGAACGAGCGGTCGAGGCGGGCCATAAGTGCGCGGCTCAGCTCGCGGAGACGCACGACGGAGCTCAGGTCGCCCGTTGCGAGCGTGATGTCGGCTACCTCCTGGGCAATGGCGGTGCCTGTGCCCATGGCGATGCCGACGTCGGAGGCGGAAAGCGCCGGGGCGTCGTTGACGCCGTCGCCCACCATGATCACGTGCCGTCCCTGGCGCACGAGCTCCTCCACATAGGCGTGCTTGTCCTCGGGAAGGAGGTTGGCGCGAAACTCCGTGATGCCCGCTTCGGCGGAGATGCGGGCGGCGGTGCGCTCGTTGTCGCCAGTGAGCATGATGACGTGGCGTATGCCCTGTGCGCGCAGGGCGGCGATCGCCTCGGATGCGCCGGGCTTCAGGGGATCCTCGATGCCGATGGCGCCCACGAGCCTGCCGTCTTGGGCGAGGTAGAGCGGGGAGAGGCCCTCGAGCTCGCACTCGACGAGCTCCTCCATCTCGGGGGAGACGTCGATGTGCTCGTCTTCCATCACGAAGTGCCTGCTTCCAATGACGATGCGCTTGCCGTCGAGTTCGGAAGCGATTCCGTGCGCCACGATGTAGGCAACTTCGGCATGGCGCTCACGGTGCTCGAGGCCGCGTGCCGTCGCGGCGGCAACTATGGCACGCGCCACGGGATGGGGAAAATGCTCTTCCAGGCAGGCGGATGTGCGCAAGACCTCATCTTCTGTCCAACCGGACGATAGGGCGAGCACGCGCGCCACGCGCGGTGTGGCCTCGGTGAGCGTGCCCGTTTTGTCGAACACGATAGTGTCGGCGGCGGCAATCGCCTCGAAATGCTTGGCTCCCTTCACGGTCATGCCCTCCTGCGCGCTTTGCCGCATGGCTGCGAGCACGCTGATGGATGAAGTCAGCTTGAGTGCGCACGAGTAGTCGACCATGAGGGCGGCGGAGGACTTGGTGAGGCTGCGGGTCGTTGCCGCCACGAAGCCCGCGAGCAGGAAGTTCCATGGCACGAAGCGGTCGGCGAGGTTTTCGCGGCGCGCCTGCACCTCGCTTCTGAGCGCCTCGGACGCCTCGACGAGGTTCACGATGGAGCGCAGCTTGGTCGAAGCGGGCTCGGCACCCACACGGATGAGGATCTCGCCCTCCTCCACCGCTGTTCCGGCGAAGACGTCGTCGCCGACGGCGCGCTCCACGGCGAGCGGCTCGCCGGTGAGCGCTGCTTGGTTGACGAGGGCGAAGCCGTGCTCCACAACGCCGTCCACGCACACGGGCATTCCGGTGCGCGCCACGACAAGGTCGCCCGCACGGAGGCTCTGCGCGGGCACGATGACCTCTTCGCCATCCTCTAGACGCCGCGCGTTCTGGGGGATCGCCATAAGTGAGCGAATGAGCTCGTGTTCAGATTTCGCGCGGGTTGCGTCCTCGAGCGCATCGCCCAGATCGAGCAGGAACATGGTGCTCGCGGCGGTCTTGGGGTCTCGCTTGGCAAACGAGAGGCCTATCGCCGAGGCGTCGAGCACCGGCACGTCTAGCCTGCCGTGTGCAAGCGATGCCAGACCGGCGCGTAGGAAGCCGAGATAGTGGATGCCTGCCCAGATTGTCCGGAGCGCGGGTGGCATGAACCAGCGGCGCATCAGGTAGGAGCCGGCAAGGCGGGCGATGCTGCGGACGACGGGCGCATCGACGGGCGCTAGGGCACCGGGCGTCTGGGCGCCCGCGGCACTCAGCTGTTCGGGCGTGAGGGCATCCAGCCTGCCGAGCAGGGCCGTTTTTGCCAGTTCGTCGCGACTCCAGACGGCAACAGAGCGTATACGCGGGTAGACACGCACGCGCTCGATGCCGGTCCAGGATGCGAGCATCGGCTCCAAAGCGGCGGCGTCGGATACGGAGACGCGGTCGGAAAGGGTCAGCCGGATTCGTTGTGGCAGCTCGTGATCGATGGTGTATCTCACGGTCTGCTCTATGCTTCGACGGGGGCGGACTCGCAGGATTCGCCATCCGCCTGCGCATCGGAGCGGTAGGTGGTCTCGTTGAGGTAGCTCGCTTCGGCGATGATGTCATCCACCTCGGCGCGTGCGCTCTCGAGCGTGTCCTCGCAGGCGCTCTTGGCACGCAGGCCCGCTGCGACGGCTTTGACGTAAAGTCGCTTGGCGGAGTCGCTCGTCAGCACCTTGACGCCGACCGATCCGATAGCCACTCCTGCTCCCAACAGCAGGCCGTGCGTTCCCTTGAGAAAGCTCAATGCGCTCATGGCGGTTCCCTTCATGCGTGCCAAAAGTACGCCTAGACAAACAAATACAAGTTTACTGTAGCTCACTTTTTCAAGAAGGGAAGGGTTTTTCTGGTGATGGGTCTCATCGCGAAGGATAGGCAAGGGCATCTTCGTGCCAAACTGCTCGCGTCTTGCGGCTCACAATTGGAAGACGTTTTGCTATAGTCGGCTCCATGGACTGCTTGCATGAAAAAACCGGGGTCATCCTGATCAACACGGGGTCTCCCGCATCGCCGGATCCCGAGGACATCCGTTCCTATCTCATCGAGTTTCTCTCCGATAGGAACATCGTTCGCGTTCCCCATGCGATCTGGCTTCCCATTCTCCATGGAATCGTGGCGCGAAATCGTCCGAAGAAGACCGCTCCTCGGTATCGGCAGGTGTGGACGCCTGAGGGCGCACCCCTGCTTGTCGAGTCGCTCAAGCAGCGCGATGAGCTCAACGAGCGTATGTCCCGGGAGGGGCTGCCCTTCGTTGCCGAGGTCGGCATGCGCTACGGGTCGCCTTCCATCGAGGATGCCGTGGTGTCGCTGCGGCGCCAGGGGTGCACGCGGTTTCTTGGGTTCCCGCTCTTTCCGCAGACGGCAACCTGCACGGTAGGCACCTGTAAGGAGCGGTTTCTGAGCGTTGTCGCCCCCTCCGAGGTGGCGAGGGTCGTCGAGGGCTATGCGGACAACCCGCTCTATTGGGAAGCACTTGCCCGGTCGATCGCGGAGCGGTGGGAATGGCGCGCGGGGAGCAAGGTCCTGTTCTCGTTTCACTCGGTGCCCCTGAACGACGTCGAGGCGGGCGATACCTATCTCGATGAGGTTCGAGATTCGATGGGTCGGGTGGCCGAGCTCTTGGGGCTTTCCGTTGACGATTGGGCAGTCGCATTCCACTCGCGCTTCGAGGACTCGCGCTCGTGGGCGACGCCGCATCCCAACACGATTCTGGATGCCTGGGCGGACGAGGGTGTGGACCGAATCGCCCTCGTGACGCCGGGCTTCGCGTCCGACTGCCTCGAATCGCTGTACGACATCGCATCTGTCGCCAAAGGGCGGTTCGAGCAGTGCTGCCGGGCGCGCGGCGGGAATCCTGACGTTACCTACATTCCGGCACTCAATCATCGGGATGACCATATCGACCTGCTGCTTGACGAGATCAAGCGGGCGTTGCGGTAGCCGGGGAGTTGGTTGGCGCGGCGTGGCCGGTCGACAAGATGGGGCCAGGTTCAATCTTGTCGCAACAGGTTGTTGCTCGACGCGCTGGGCACCGCCGGCGACAATGGTGGCGGACCCGACCGAGAGGAGCCCCTCGATGATCATGCTGAAAGACGCCCTGTCCCGCCTGCGCCGCGAGCGCGGCCTCACCCAGGAAGAGCTGGCGCGCCGGCTCTACATCACCCGTCAGGCCGTGAGCCGCTGGGAGACGGGTGCCACGGAGCCGGGCATCGACATGATCAAGCTTATCGCGCGCGAGCTGGACGTGCCTGTGACGACGCTGCTCGACATGCCGGAGCACTACTGCCAGAGCTGCGGCATGATGTTCACCGGTCCCGACCAGCACGGTCACGAGGCGGATGGCGCCGAGGCCGAGGACTTTTGCCGCTGGTGCTACGAGGACGGCGCCTACACCTACGAGACCACGATGGAGGACATGATCGAAGACTGCGCCCCGCGCATGGCCGAGTTCATGGGCTGGACGCCGGACGAGTGCGCCTCGCTGCTCGGCGCGGTGCTGCCGACACTCAAGCGCTGGAAGTGAGCAGGCGACAAGATGGGGCCAGGTCCAAACTTGTCGCGAGATGAGGTGGAGTACGACAAGATTGTACCTGGCCCCAACTTGTCGCTACAGCTCGCGCTGCTCGTAGAGCTTGAGCGAGACGGCGGCGGAGATGCCGAGGATGATGCAGGCGACCACGATGGCGACGGCCATGCTCGTCACAACGCCGATAGGCGTCTCGATGAAGGCGAACAGGCCGCGGACCGCGTCGGCGATGCCAGCGAAGTTGTCGAGCCCGCCGGTGGCGCCCAGGATCACCATGGGGCCGATGAACAGGAACACGGAGATCATGGGGATCCATTGGGTCGCCTTCGTCTGGCCCAAGCGGAAATAGATCGGCGTCTCGATGCTCGCGACGGCAGATCCGATGATCGTGCAGACCGCGCAGGAGAACACCATCGCCTGCACGTTGTCCTGCGTAAGCCCGAGCGAGCTCGAGAGGTCTCCCGGCAGCGGGACCACGCCGGCGATCAGCGAGAGCGCGATCGTGGCGATGAAGCCCGCAAGCATACCCAGAAGCCCGAGCGTCGCGATGACGCCGTAGCGTCCGAGCACCACGTCGCGGCGGCTGACGGGCATGGTGAGCCGGTAGAGCCCCCAGTTGTTCTGCTCGTCGTATGCCGAGCCGGCGATGGTCCCCATGATGAGGTACATGCAGGTGAGCACGCCGGGGATGGCGACGATGCTCTGCATGCCCAGGCTCGTGCACAGGCCGACGAAGATGCCCAGGCCGAAGAGCTGACGGGCGTAGTCGCGGATAACGGTCATTTCAATCAGGTATGCGCGCTTCATCTATCGCACACCACCTTTCAGCGTCAGCGTCATGTAGTCGTCGATGGTCATGTGGTCGACGGGGATGTTGGGGAACTGCCGCGCAAACGCGAAGCGGTCGGGAACGAGTAGGTCGATGCCGTAGTCGTGCTTGCGGTAGCGAAGCTCGCGCTCGGGGATGATGCCGGATGCGGCGACCGCCTCGAACTCCGCCACGCGGCAGCGGGCGATGCCCATCTCGTCGGTGATCTCGTCCTTGGCGAGGTCGAAGACGATGCGTCCGCCCTCGATGCACAGCACGCGGTCGGCGATCTTCTCGAGATCGCTCGTGATGTGGCTGCTCATGAGCACCGCGTGGCCGGGCGTCTCCACGAAAGCGCGCAGGCGGTCGAGGATCTCGTCGCGCGCCATGGGGTCGAGGCCCGCTGTGGCCTCGTCGAGTACGAGCAGACGGGCGTCGTGGGACAGGGCGCAGGCGAGGCTGAGCTTCATGCCCATGCCGCGAGACAGGTCCTTTACCTGCTTGTTGGTGCCGAGGCCGAACTCGCGGACGAGCTGGTCGAACAGGTGCTGGCTCCACTGGCTGAACGCGCGGGCGTGCACACGGCCCACATCGGCCACGCGCAGGTGGCCAGGGATCGACACGGTGTCGAAGACGACGCCGATCTGCTCCTTGATGCATGCCCCCGTCGAGCCATGGGCGAGGTCGTTGACGTCGGTGCCCAGGATGCGAGCGGTGCCGCCGTCGAGGGTGGTGAGGCCGAGGAGGGCCTTGATGGTCGTCGACTTGCCGGCGCCGTTCTGGCCGACGAAGCCCACGATCTCACCCTCGTCTACGGTGAGGTCGACGCCTTGGAGCGAGAAGTCCTGGTAGTGCTTGGTGAGTCCGTGCGCCTCGATGAGGGGCGCGCCGGAGGTGATATCGGATGCCATAGCTGACATGGCCGGTCCTTTCTTGCGGCGTTCGCTTGCGGCGGGCGCCTATTCCAGTTCGAGCGCGAACATCTCGGTGAGCTCGGTGTCGGTGAGTCCCATGGCGCGGCCGGCGTCGATCGCGCGGGCCATGTGCGCCTCCACCTGGCGAAGCTGCTCTTCGCGGATGAGCTCGGCGTTGCCGCCGGCGACGAAGCTGCCCTTGCCTTGCACCGTCTCGATGAAGCCCGCGGCTTCGAGGTCGGCGTAGGCGCGCTTGGTGGTGATGGCGCTCACACGCAGGCTGTTGGCGAGCGCCCGGATGCTGGGGAGCTGCTCGCCTTCAGCGAGTTCGCCCGAGAGGATCGCGGTTTTGATGCTGTCCGTGATCTGCTCGTAGATGGGCTTGCTGCTTGCGTTCGAGATGATGATTTCCAAGATCGGATTCCTTTCGTGCCGCCCGGCAAGGCGTCCCTCGTCGGGGTGCCGCGTCCGCGGGCGTCCCCGTGCACGCGGCGGGGGAGGCGACTGACGTCGGCGTCGCATCCCCTTGGGTATAGTGTATATACCCGACAAGCACAGTATATACTCACCTATACACAGTTGCAACCGACAACTTGGGGCCAGGTCCAATCTTGTCGCCCGCGTGGGCGACAAGATTGGACCTGGCCCCAAGTTGTCGGTTGGCCGCTACAGTTCCTTGAGGTAGAAGCGGTCCATGGTGGTGTGGGCGGTGGGTACGGGCTGCTCGATGCGCTGGTAGCCGAGGCGTTCGTAGAGGCGGATGGCGGCGTCGAGCGCGGTGTGGGTTTCCAGATACAGTCGACGGTAGCCAAGCTCACGGGCGCGCGCTTCGACGGCTTGGGCGAGGGCGGCTCCCAGCCCCTTGCCCTTGGCCGCATCCTTCAGATAGATCTTCTGAAGTTCGGCGCACGCGTCCAGCCCGGGGAACTCCGCCAGGCCGGCGCCGCCCAGCACGGTGCCTGCGGCATCGGTCAGTATGAAGTAAGTGCGGCGATCCGGGGCGGCATCGTAGTAGGCGCTCAGGTGGTCGAGCTCCGGGTCAAAGTATGCGGTCCCGGGGATGTCCAGCCGGTGCGCCTCGAGATTCGCTCGGATGATGGCGGCGATCGCCGCGTCGTCGTTCGCCGTGATCTGCCGGATGATGATGTCGCTCACGATGCGCTCCTGTGTGGGAAAATGGTGCCTGTCCCTATTTTCCCACGATGGGAGAGGTTCATGGTCGGACAGGAGTTCTCAGCCGACGGCGGGGCCATCCGCTATTGGATATCATGCGCTTGTCCGAAAGCGCCGCAGCTCGTGTTCCTTCCGGGACTCACGGCGGACCATCGGCTTTTCGACAAGCAGATCGGGCATTTTGAATCGCGTGCGAGCTGCTTGGTGTGGGACCCTCCCTCGCATGGGTTATCGCGACCATTCAAGCTCGGGTGGAGCATGGCCGACCTAGCCCGGCTGCTACATGCGATTCTTCAACGCGAGGGATTAACACACCCCGTGCTTATCGGGCAGTCGATGGGCGGTTACGTTGCGCAAGCGTATCTCGATTTGTATCCAGGCGAGGCCGCTGGGTTCATCTCCATCGATTCCTGTCCGTTGCAGCGTGTGTACTACACGTCGGCGGAGCTGTGGGCGCTCAAGCACACGCGCGCGATTTACCAGTCGATTCCCTGGAAGATGCTGCTCGACATCGGCTCACGCGGCTGCGCGACCAGTTCGTACGGGCAGGAGCTTATGCGTCGGATGATGAGCGATTACTCTAAACAGGAGTACATCGATCTTGCCGTTTGCGGCTACCGGGCGCTCGCGGAAGCCGTGCTTGCGGACCGGCCGTACCGCATCGACTGCCCCGCACTTCTCATCTGCGGAGACCGCGACGCTGCGGGGTCGGCCAAGCGCTACAACCGAGCATGGGAAAGACGCGCCGGTCTTCCCATGAGATGGATCGAAGGTGCGGGCCATAACGCCAACACCGATGCGTCGGAGTACGTGAACAGGCTGATCGGCCAGTTCGTTGACAAGTTGGTGCCGGGTTCAATCTTGTCGCATGCTGCAACCGAAACGCAACCGCATGTAGCGCGATAGTTGCTGGGCATTTCGCGTGCTGCCGGATACGATGGAGGCGAAGTCCGGTAGGGAGGAGTTGCTATGGTGCCGTCAGGGTTCGAGGTAGTCATCATCGCCTCGTTGCTGCTCAGCCTTATTCCACCTGTCCTGTTCGTTGTCGTCTGCGTCTTCGCTATCAGATGGTTCTTGCGTCAGGAGAAAGCGGCAAAGGACCCCGTAGCGGTGGCGACGCGCCGCACCCTCGGCGAGGTGCTGCGCTCGCATCGCGAGGCCTGCCATATGACGCAGGAGCTCGTCGCCCAGCAGGTGGGCGTCAGCCGGCAAGCGGTGAGCAAGTGGGAACAGGGGGCGTCCGAGCCTTCGACCACGAATCTCATCAAGCTCGCGCGCGTGTTCAATGTGGACCCCGCGGATCTTTTGCGCGAGGTCGAGGGATGACGGCCGCATTCATGCGTGTTTTCGTCTGTTTGGGCGACATTCGAGGTGCTCTTGGATGAAACCGCCACTTTTGTACCGCGAGATGGTCACGGTAAGCTTCGAATGACCGGAAGCTATGCGCTGATTTGACCGTATTGCGCGATATGTCCGCTTGCTATCGTCACAATTTGGCGCTGCAGCGGAAGTGCAGCGGTACAAAAGTTGCGGTTTCATCCAAGAGCTGGTGAGTGATCCACGGCGGCAGTCTGCGAAAGGCGTCGAAAGCGTTCAGAATGCCTCTTTGACTCAGGGCTGCTTCTGATTTGCGTCTCCCTGACGCTGCGCGTTGGCGGGCCTTTGCCGCATGACGCGCTTCTTGGGCGCGCGGGCGGCCTGCTCGGCACGCTTCAGGCGCTCGACGGCGGCAAGGGCCTCGGCGCCGGGGTCGGCGGGCTCGCCAGCGGCAGATTCGCCACGCCGGGCACGCCGTTTTCCGGCTGCCATGCGCTTCAGCGTCTTCCGCTGCCCACGGAAGATCAAGACGAGCGCGATGACGATAATCAGCGCATAACCGATGCCGTCGAAGTCGTAGTAGACGATCGTGCCTTCCGAGGTGGTCTTTTGCACAAGGCCCATGTCGGCCCACGCGCAAGCGGGAAAAGCCAACATCGCCGCAACTGAAGAAATCGCGGCCTTTGCAAGCGTCTTGCCGATCATCGTGCTCCTTCGCGGCATCCGGGATGGTTCACCTGTCACCAGAATAGCGACAAGATGGTGCCAGGTACAATCTTGTCGCTGTCATAATGATGACAGCTGAACCCGTCCCAACTGTCGTAAGGGGGCTTATATGGCGGCAACGCGCGTGCTGATCGTCGAGGATGATGCCGATATCAACCAGATCGTCGCCACGCATCTGGCGCGGCACGGCATGGACTGCACACAGGCGTTTTCAGGCAGCGAGGCGCGGCTGCTCGCCAGCGGCGACGAGTTTCCCTTTGACATCGTGGTCTCCGACCTTATGCTGCCGGGCCTGAATGGTGAGGAGCTCGTCGCCCTCATCCGCGAGCGCGACGCGCGCGTACCCATCATCGTCATCTCGGCGCGCACGGCGGCATCTGACCGCATCGACCTGCTGAAGCTCGGGGCGGATGACTACCTTACCAAGCCGTTCGACCTCGATGAGCTCGTGGCGCGCATCGAGGTGCAGCTACGGCATCGCGGGCTTGCCGGTGCGGGCAACGATGCCGGTGGCGCAACGGCCGGCGCGTCGTCGAGCGTGCTGACCTTCCGTGCCTGGGAGCTCGATCCCGAGGCGCATACGTTCACGGTCGCGGGCGAGCCCGTTGAGCTCACACGCATCGAGTTCAACATCCTGCACGCGCTCATCTCCCACCCCAAGCGCGTCTTTTCCAAACAGGAGCTGTTCGAGCGTGCATGGGGAGAGCCCTATGCTGCCGACGACAACACGGTGAACGTGCACCTGTCAAACATCCGCGCGAAACTCAAGGCGAGCGGCACCGACGGCTACATCAAAACCGTGTGGGGAATGGGCTTCAAGCTGCAGGAAGACTAAGGCAGAGGCCTCGCGTCGCAAAAGCATGACACTGGGCCCCGTCCTACCTGTCATGCTTTAGGGTTTCTTAAATGTTGGATAAGACCTGCTCAAAGGTTGGCTTCCATACTCGTAGGCAACAGATGGAAACGACAGATGGGAGCAACCATGAACGCGATCGATATCCGCGGTCTCACCAAGCGGTACGGGAAAACCTTCGCCGTCGATCACCTGAACATGCGGGTGGTCTCAGGCGACATCTACGGCTTCGTGGGCAAAAACGGCGCCGGCAAGTCGACGACCATGAAGATGATCGCCGGCCTCACGACGCCGACCTCAGGCGAGCTCGCACTGTTCAACAGCGTGAGCGCCGGCCAGGGCCGTGCCGGCAGCTTCTCGGCTGCGCCCTCGCGCATCGGCGCGCTTATCGAGGAGCCGGGTGTCATGCCCAACTTCTCGGCAGGCGAGAACCTGATGATGAAGGCGCTTGCCATGGGCGTCGTGCGTCCGCGCAAGCAGGTGGTCGAGCTGCTTCAGCTCGTGGGTCTCGAGGCGGCGGGCTCGCGCAAGGTCAAGAAGTTCTCGCAGGGCATGAAGCAGCGCCTGGGTCTCGCGCTTGCGCTCGTTGGCTCGCCCGACCTGCTGCTGCTCGATGAGCCGTTCAACGGCATGGACCCCGAGACCACGCGCGACCTGCGCCGTGCGCTCGTGCGGCTCAACCAGGAGCGCGGCGTGACCATCGTGATCTCGAGCCACGTGCTCGACCAGCTCATGCGCGTGTGCACGCGCTTCGGCGTCATCGCGGCAGGCCGCATGGTGCGCGAATTCACCGATGAGGAGCTGCACGCCACCTGCGGAAGCTCGGTGCGCGTACGGACCGCCGATCCCGCCCGCGCGCTGGCAATCCTCGAGGAGCGTCTGGCGGGAGCGACCTTCCGCATGGAACCCGACCAGGCCATCGTGGTCAGCGGGGGAGCGCGGAGTGCCGCCGCATCCTTCGGCGGCGCATCGACCGATCCTGCGGCATCCGGCGCGCCTTCGGTCGAGGACGTGTCCCGCATCCTGCACGAGGCAGACCAGGTGGTGCTCGAGCTTTCGGTGCTCGAGCGCGACATCGAGGATTACTTCGTGGAGCTCATGGACGGCGGCGCCTCTGCGGCGCCCGGTCCGAGCCCGGTCGATAGGAGGTAGTCGTGCTCGATTGCCTGATCGACCTCCTCGTCGAACTCGTACCGTCCCTCTTCTCGCGTCGCAAAGGCAGGTAACACCATGCTGAACCTCATCAAATCCGACCTCTACCGTATCACTCGCCCGCGCGGCCTGCGCGGCAGCTTCTGGCAGTACGGCATCGCGATCCTTGCCGCCTACGGGATCGTCGTGGCACTCGTGGCCTTCGCGAACAGCCAGGTGTTTCTCGACATGACGGGCGGCACCATCGGCGATGTGGTGACGAAGACCTCGCTCACGGTGTATTTCGCCGACATGCTGAACGGCCTCGTGCCGCTCTGCGTGGCGTTCATGGCGGTTGAGCACGCGCTTGCCGAGTTTAAGAACGGCTACATCAAATCTGTGCTCTCGGCGCGCTCGGGCCGCCTCTCGTACATCACGGGCAAGCTGCTGTTCGTGGGCGTGCTGTCTGCGCTCATGATTATCTTCTCGACGCTCGTCGTGCTGGCGTGCCTGCCGGTGATGACCGCCGGTCACCCTGTCTTCAACACGGTGGACGGACCGCTCGAGGTCATTGGCTGGTTCGTAGGCTTCTGGCTCAACACCTGGGCGCTTGCCGCGTGCTCGCTCATCCTCGTGTACGCGACCCGCGTGAGCCCGGTGAGCTATATCGGCGCCTTCTGCTTCTGCGCCTCTGTTGTGCCGCAGACGCTCATGGGCCTCGCGTACTCCACCGGCGGTATCCTGAGCGTGCTGCAGCCGATTCGCCCGGTGCTCGAGACCCTCGCCGCTTGGATACCCTCCACGGCGCTCAGCAATCTGAGCCAAGGCGGGCAGCTGTTCCTCAACGCGTCGCTTGGCATCTGGGGAGAGACGGGCTACGCCTTCACCATCGCCCCCGGCATCCAGACGGTACTCACGGGCATCATCTGGATCGTTCTCGCCGGCGCTCTCGTGCTCGCCATCTCTCGCAAGCGCGATATCTAGTGGGACAATAGAGGCGGTCCCTATCCTTAGGGAAGTACGGGGCAGCTCCCGCGCATAAGCAGCGCCGGGAGGTGCCCCTTTCAGATAACTGGAGGAGCCATGGACACCAGCCTGCTTGCCATCGTCCTGCTCGTGGTCGGGTTGGGCATGGGCGCGCTGCTTGCCGGGACGCGTTACCTGGGCGAGCTGCGCCGCATCGCGCGCTTTCTGCGCGGACGCGATCCGCAGAGCAACGCACGCGTGACGGCGGGCGGGGCTCCGGGCGTGACGGATCTGGCCGACGCCGTCAACGCCGAGCTCGACCGCAGTGCGCAGGCGCATATCGAAGCGGTGCGTCACCAGCAAGAGTTTCAGCGCGATCTCTCGGCGCTCTCGCACGACATTCGCACGCCGCTCATGGGCGCCAAGGGCTACCTGCAGCTTGCGCGCGACGAGGAAGATCCTGGCCAGCGCGCCCGGCACCTGGATGCCGCGGCGGCGCGCATCGACGCCACGACGGAGCTGCTCGACCAGCTTTTCGCCTACACAAAGTCGACCGATCCCGACCTGGCGCTCAAGATGGAACCCGTGGCGCTTAAGCCCTTTGTGGAAGAGATCCTGCTCGGGCAGTATCCGGCTTTCGAGGAGCGCGGCTGGGAGCCGCAGATCGCCTTCGAGGATGCCGCGGCGACCCTCGAGGCCGACCGCGAGGCGCTCGCGCGCATCCTCACGAACCTTGTGGTCAATGCGTTGCGCCACGGCTCGTCGGCGCCGATGATCTCCCAGAGAACGGAAAACGGCCGGGTCCTCCTTGGCATATCCAATGCCGTGGAAGACCCGACCGCTATCGATCCGGATCGGTTATTTGATCGCTTTTACCAGGCGGATTCCGCCCGCGGCGCCAAGGGGAGCGGCCTTGGTCTATCCGTCGCGGCAAACCTCGCCCGCGCCATGGGGATGGAGCTTTCCGCCGAGCTCGCGGGCAACATGCTCACCATCACGCTCGGGTGACAAGTTTGGACCTGGCCCCATCCTGTCGTACGAGTGGGTATGATGAAACGAAACGCCTGGCTAGTCTTCAAGGGGAGCAGCTATGAACCAACCGAGCGGGCGCACGATCGCCCTGGTCGCGCTTGCGGTCTTCGCGGTGTACCTCGGCATCTACTACTGGCCGAATATCGCAGGCTTCATCGGGCTCATCGCGAGCGCGGTGGCGCCGCTTGTGCTGGGGCTCGTGCTCGCGTACCCGCTGAACATCCTCATGAGCTTCTACGAGCGGCATTTCCTGGCGCGCAGCGAAAGCCCGGTCGTGGCGCGCGTGCGTCCGGGCGTCTGCCTGGTGCTCGCGCTTCTTACGCTTGTCGTGGTGGCGACGGGCGTCATGTGGCTCGTGGTGCCCCAGCTCATCGAGTGCGTGAAGCTGCTTATCGACGAGGTCCCCGTGGCGGCGGTCGCCCTGTTCGACTGGCTCGAGGAAAGCGACCTCATCACGCCTGACCTTGTGAACAGCGTGACGGCCTCGCTCGAGGCGTTCGACTGGCGCACACGCGCCAGCGAGCTTGCCGGCGTGGTGATGTCCGGTGTGGTCGGCGCGGTGTCGGGCGTGGTGTCCGGCACGGCGACGTTCTTCCTGGCGGTCATCTTCTCCATCTTCGTGCTGCTCAACAAGAGGCGCCTTGCCATCCAGCGCGATCTGATCATGGAGCGTTACCTGAGTGCGCAGACGCTCTCGCGCGTGCGCTATGTGCTCGGCATCGCTGACGACTGCTTCCATCGCTTCCTCGTGGGCCAGTGCACCGAGGCCGTCGTGCTCGGCGTGCTGTGCGCGCTCGGCATGTTCGCGCTGCAGCTGCCCTATGCGCTCATGATCGGTGCGCTGACGGCGTTCATGGCGCTCATTCCCATCGTCGGCGCGCTGCTGTCGGGGGCGGTCGGGGCGTTTTTGATCCTCATGGTGTCGCCTGTGCAGGCGCTGATCTTCCTGATCTTCATCGTGGTGCTACAGCAGCTCGAGGGCGACCTCATCTATCCGCACGTCGTGGGCTCGTCCATCCAGCTGCCGGGCATCTGGGTGCTCGCTGCGGTCACGGTGGGCGGCGGCGCCTTCGGTATCGCCGGCATGTTCGTGGGCGTGCCGCTCGCCGCCGTCGCCTACCGCCTGCTGCGCAACGACGTCTACGGCGTCGCGCCCCGGTAGGTTTCGTGCGATTGCGCCGGAGGGCGCCTTGGGCGGTTCAATATCGTGGCCAATGACGACACGAGGGCGCTGGCGGCAGCGGTCTACCCGCTCATTTGGCGGGCGCGTGAATTATGGAGGCCGTTTTCAGCGTTTTTTACTGGAGGGGTCCGGTATACCCTGGAATCCGGGCGAAGGTCTCCGATAAAACCCCAGGTAGAACGCTTGGACATTCAGGCAATTGGTCGGTCTACTGAAGGGCTGTCGAAAGATTCGCTGAAAACGGCATTCATAATTCTGCAATGCGCTCATTTGTGCCCGTCGGCTTTGCAGTTGCTCACCATTTTCGCCTGGGTTCATAATCGGCGGCATGCCACCGAGGCCCTCCTGTTCTGTGCCCGTACGCCGTTTTCGCGCGGATTCGACTGGGGTGAAGCCCACAAGGAACATGTTGCTCCCCGCAAGCGCGACGCGCGCGTGGCACCCGCTTTCCCGCTCGCCCGGTATCATAAAGATGGGCCGTTTTGTCGAAGTGGGGAGGTGCGCGCATGCGGGTTATCGTCGAGACGCAGGGCCGTGCGCGCGCACGGCTGCGCACGCGGGTGCGCCGCTCGCTCGTCCGCGCGTTTCGTAGACTCGCCGGCGTGCCTACGCGTGCTGCCGACAACGACATCACGGTTCGGCGGGTGTCGCGCGTGGGTTCCGTTGTCCGCAGCGTCGTGCCGCACCCGCTTGTCGAGAACGCGCGGGTCCGCGCAATGGCGACCGGCCTGATCATCGGCAGCATCCACGTGGTGTTCGCCGTGGCTAATGTCGTTCTTGCCCTCCTTGCGCGCTCGGTTTGGGCGCTGTCCGTGGGCTTGGTCATCGCCGCGCTCAACGTGGGCAAGTCGTATTTGGCGTCGGGCGCTCTCATGAGCGTCGCGATCGATTCGAGCTACGAGACCGAGGAATCGCTGCTGCGCTGCCGCCGCGTCGGAATCGCGCTCGTGCTCGTGATTCTCGCCATGTCGGGCACGGTGGCACGCCTGGTGCTTCAGGGGTTCGGCGGCGAGTACCCCGGTGCGCTCATCTATGTGTACGCTGCCTACGCGCTCATCCAGATCCTCATCGCGCTCGTGAACCTCGTGCGCGCCCGCCGCGAGGAGACGCTTGCGGTCAGGGGCGTGCGCGCCTTCAACCTGGCGAGCGCCCTCATATCGGTGTTCGCCCTGCAGACGGTGCTGCTCTCGCGCGTCGATTGGGAACTGCTGCCCGATACCGTGTCGCGCAGCGTGGTAGAGGGCGGCTTGGGAGGTTTCGTCTGCCTGTGCATGGTAATCATAGGCCTGCGGCTCGCGCTTGCGGCTAATGCGCGCCTGGTCGAGCGCCGGCGGGGCGACGTACACTATCGCAGGCGCTCAGTTAGGTAGCCCGCATGCGGGTAGATAAGGAGTTACGACATGAGCGATGAGATGACGGCACCATCGAGGCCCGGTCGCGCGCCACGCCGCGGCTTGGCGCTGTTCGCCATCCTGTGCATGACCTTCATGGAGGTGCTCGACGGCACCATCGTCAACGTGGCGCTTCCCACCATGCAGGCGGAGCTTGGCGTCGAGGCGACCGAGATCCAGCTCGTGGCGAGCGTGTTTTTGGTGGTGACCTGCGCCTTCCTGCTTGTGTTCGGCCGGCTGGGCGACATGCTCGGCAAGGTGCGCGTCTTCCAGACGGGCGTCGTGCTGTTCACGGTGGGCTCGGCGCTCTGCGCACTGTCGACGACGCTGCCCGTCCTCGTGGCGGCGCGCGCCGTGCAGGCGCTTGGCGTGGCATGCAGCCTCGCCAACAACCAGGGCATCATCACGGAGCTCTTCGCCGAGAGCCGCGGCCGCGCGCTGGGCTTGGTTGCCACGTTCACCGCGCTCGGCGCCATGGCGGGCCCCACGGTCGGCGGCGTGCTCGTGTCGATGTTTCCCTGGGAGTCGATCTTCGTGATCAACATTCCCATCGGCATCCTGTCGTTTGCGATCGGCGCTATCGCCCTGCCCAACCAGCGCCCTGCGGAGAAACGTGCGCTCGACGTGCCCGGAGCGCTGCTCGTCGTGCCCGCCATCCTGCTCGTGTTCGCCGCCATCACGCTTATGGAGGACGGTGCTGGCCCGATGGAGTTCGGCATGCTCGCGGGTGGGCTGGCGCTGGTGGCGGCGTTCATCGCGGTGGAGCGCCGCGCAGCCGAGCCGCTTGTGCAGCTGCGGATCTTTCGCAACGCGAGCTTCGACATCGACCTCATCGCGATGGTGCTCGTGTTCCTGGGGCTCTCCGGCGTGACGATTATCATGCCGTTCTACCTGCAGAGTGCGCTTGGCCTTGAGCCCGGTGTGGCGGGCCTCGTGATGGCGTGCTATCCGCTTGTCAACGCGACGATCGGCACGCTCTCGGGCGCCCTGTCCGACAGGATCGGCTGCATCAAGCCGACGCTTGCCGGTCAGGTCGTCTTCGCCCTCGGCCTGCTTGGGCTCTCGACGCTCGCGCTCGACACGCCGATTGCGCGGATCGTGCCCATGCTCATGTTCACCTCGCTCGGCAGCGCCATGTTCCAGAGCCCCAACAACTCGCTGATCATGGGTCACGCTGAGCCCGAGATGCTCGGCTTCGTGGGGTCGCTCGGCAACCTCATGCGCTATCTGGGTCAGTCGCTCGGCATCACCATCTCCACAGGCGTGCTGTATGGCACCATGAGTGCCGAGGCGGGCTATCGCGTGTCGAGCTTCGTGGCGGACCGGCCCGAGCTCTTCATGCATGGCCTGGCGACGGTGTTCCATCTGCTGGCGGCACTCGTCGCCGCGGCGCTGGCCATCTCGCTCGTGCGCACCCTGGTGATCGACCGGAAGTGACAAGTTGGGACCAGGTACAAACTAGTCGCGACAAGTTTGTACCTGGCCCCTTCTTGTCGTTTTAGCGGTAGGTGACGGTCTCCTCGAGCGGCTTGCGGCTGGCGTGGTTCGCGAGCGGACCCGTGCCCTCGGCGGCAAAGCCGAGGTCGAGCAGCATGAGGATCTCCTCGTTGTCGGGCAGGCCGAGCTTCGCCTTGGCCTCGGCGGGATCGAAGCGGTTGAGCCAGCAGCTGTCGACGCCCTCGTTCGTAGCGGCGAGGATTATGTGCGTCGCCACGATCGCCGCGTCCTCGATGCCCGAATCGCGCTCGTCGCCCGGGTAGGTGTAGACGTTCTTCGTGTCGAAGGCCACGACGAGCACGGTCGGCGCGCCATAGCGGCACGGGGTGAGCTCGTCGATCAGGGCGAGGTCGGCATCGCCCTGCAATACGTAGATGTGCTGCTCCTGCAGGTTCTTGGCCGTAGGCGCCACGCGGCCCGCCTCGAGGATGGCCGTGAGCTGCTCGGGCGTCACCTGACGCGCGGAATCGTACTCCTTGCAGGAATACCGGCTCTTGATCACATCGCTGAATTCCATACCATCGCATCCTTTCATGACAGGTAGGACGTGCTCCAGTGTCATAATCTTACGCCCGATCAAGCAGCGACAAGATGGGGCCGGGTTCACTCTTGTCGGTATGCCGCTCATCAAATCGCCCTGCCATCAGATATGATTGGGTGGACGAAGGAGGGCATATGCCGACGATCGAGCGGACTTACGAGGACATTCGTGCCTTCGCGCGGGCGCGAGGGGTTGAGCGGGTCGTGCTCTTCGGTTCGCGTGCTCGGGGCGATAATGCCCCGAAAAGCGACCTTGATATCGCGTTTTCCGGTGGGGATGCGGCTGGATTCGAAGAGGACCTGCAGGAGCGTCTCTGGTCGCTGCTGGAGGTCGATGTCGTTAATCTTGATGAGCAGATATCGGACGAGCTGCGCTCGGAGATCGCCCGGGATGGAAAGGTGCTGTATGAAGCGATTCGATAGCTACGCGTCCGCTTTGTCGGTCCTTAAGACTGCGCATGAGCAGGATCTTGCGAACGAGTTCATCCAAGGCGGCGTCATCGACAAGTTCTTCGTGCAGTTCGAACTCGGGTGGAAGCTGTTCAAACAGCTTCTGTCGTACGAGGGCGATCCCGTTTCGGCAAGCGGCTCGCCGCGAGACATCATAAAGGTTGCCTATCGGTATTTCGACTGCATGGATGAGGATACCTGGCTGTGCATGCTGCGCGATCGCAATAACACGTCGCATGAATACGATTCCACCAAGGCAAGAGCTTTAGTGGATGTCATCATCGAGCGCTACATTCCAGAATTCCAACACGTAGAAGACTGTTTGCGCGAACGGTATGGTAAGCTACTCGATCGTATGTAGCCGTAGCGAAAGGGCGGGGGCGAGCTTTGTCGCCCGAGCGTCTGCTGAACAACAAGGGGGATCTCATGGCCAATCGGTCGTGGCAGGCGAAGCTCGCCTGCGTGTGGGTCGGTGAGCTCGTCTCGGTGCTCACGAGCTCCATTCTGCAGATGGGCTTCATCTGGCATATCACGCTCGCGACGAATTCCGCGAGCATGCTGTCGCTGGCGTCGCTCGCGGGCTTTCTGCCGCTGGCGCTGTTCGGAACCTTCGCCGGCGCCATCGTGGACCGGCTGCCGCTCAAGCGCGTGCTCATCGGCGCCGATCTGTTCATCGCCGCGGTGAGCGGCGTCGTGGCGCTCGTGTCGGCGATGGGCGCGCTACCGGTTTGGGTGGTCATCGCGGCGCTGTTCTTCCGAGCCATCGGCAGCGCTTTCCACACCCCGGCGTTCCAGACGCTGACGCCGCTTGTGGCGCCGGCCGAGCACCTGACCCGCCTGGCGGGCGTCACGCAGGCGGTGCAGTCGGGCGGCTACATCCTGGGCACGGCCCTCGCGGCGGTGATCTACCCGCTGTGGGGTTTCACGGCGATGATTGCGCTCGATGTCGCCGGCGCGCTGTTCGCCACGGTAGCCGTGCTCGCGGCGCGGCTCGACGCGGGCGGCGCGCAGACGACGACGGGGGAGGGCCGCGTCGGCGTCGCCGCGCAGGTCCGCGCGCTCATGGGCGAGACGGCCGCCGGATATCGCGTGCTGCGCGGCTATCGCGGCCTGTTCGCGCTGCTGTGGTGCGGCTTCGTGTTCACGCTTGTGTTCTCGCCCATCGCGGCGCTCTTTCCGCTCATGACGCTCGACCACTTCGGCGGCACCACGACCGACGCGGCGACCGCCGAGATCGTGTTCTCGGTGGGCATGATCGCCGGCTCGGCGCTGCTCGCCTCGACGGGCGGCTTCAGGAACCGCGCGCTCACCGTGGTGGCGGCCACGGCTCTCTACGGTGTTGCGACTTTCGTGGCGGGTATGCTCGGCGCGAACGGCTACCTGCTGTTTTTGGCGATGAGCTTCCTCATGGGCCTGAGCTCGCCGTTCTATTCCGGCCCGCAGACCGCGCTCATGCAGGAGAAGATTCCGCCCGAGTACCTGGGCCGCGTGTTCGGCCTGTATGGCGCCATCATGTCGTGGGCGATGCCGGTGGGCCTTGCGGTTTCGTCGCTGTTCGCCGACGCCGTGGGCGCGCCGGTCTGGTTTGCGGGCGCGGGCGTTGCGATGGCGCTGCTTGCCGTGGCGACCTGGGCGATCCCCAGCATCCGTACGATTGAGGATTAGCCGACAAGATGGAGCCGACAAGATGGGGCCAGGTTCAATCTTGTCGCATACGCTCGAGATAGTCGTCCGCCTCCGCGTGCGAGCGGAAGGTGACCAGCCGGCACCCCGCGGGGCGGGTTCCAAGGGTTTCGAGCAGCTGTGGGCGCTGTTCGACGGGAAAGCGGCGGATGTAGTCGACGAATTCGGGGTCGAGTTCAGACTCGACCCAAGGCAGGTCCTCGCGCGGGTGCCCGATGCGCGCGGCGGCTCCGGCAAGGCAGGTGGCGGTCGGCAGGTCGAACAGAAACGCGGTGTCCGCCCGGGCGAGGCGCCGTTCGAGCGTGCGCAGGTAGTTGCCGTCGATGACCCAGCGGTCGCGCGCCAGCTCCGCATCGAGGCTGCGGTCGAACTCCTCATGTGTCACGTGCGTGCCGTCCGGCTTGTGCCAGATCATGTCGAGGTGGACGAGCGGCAGGCCGAGGCGGTCGCAAAGCCGGCGTGCAAAGGTGCTCTTGCCGGCGCCGGGACAGCCCGCGACAAGGACGCGATTTGGAGTTGGGTTTTCGCTCACGGGGCTCCTTTTCGACGGTCGACGGTTGGCGGCTTGCTGGCCCGACTGGCGTGCATCTTACGGTAGCATGATGCGGGAACAACGCGTCTGAGCGCCAAGCGACAAGATTGAACCTGGCCCCATCTTATCGGTTACGGGAAAGGGGAGCGGGTCTATGTTGCATATCGTTGAGATCGAAGCGGCGGATCGCACGCCTGAGCTCGTGGATGCGCTCTGCGCGGTGTGGGAGGGCGCCGTCCGCGCGACGCACGATTACCTGCCTGCGGGCGAGGTCGAACGCATCGGCGCGATGGTCCCGCAGGCCATCGCGGGTGTGCCGACGCTGCTCGTGTGCATGCGCGACGGCGAGCCGGTCGGGTTCCTCGGCATGGAGGGCACCTTCATCGAGATGCTTTTCGTGTCGGCTGCCTGCCGCGGGCAGGGTATCGGCTTCGGCTTGGTCGAGCGCGCGATCTCCGAGCACGGTGCGACCGAGGTCTCCGTCAACGAGCAGAACCCGCAGGCAGTTGGCTTCTACGAGCGCATGGGGTTTGCGACCTACCGCCGCACCGAAACTGACAGCGAGGGCGCGCCCTATCCGCTGCTGTTCATGCGCCGCTAGCAGAAAGAGCATGACAGTTAGGACGGGGCCAGCTGTCATACTTATGACAGCTGGCCCCGTCCTAACTGTCATGAAGGAGCGGATATGGGATTGCAGAAACATGGGGGTACGGGCGCGGAGGATACCGCCCCGACCGATTCGTATACCGATCTGAACGCGCGGATCATCGACCAGTGGATTGAAGGCGGCTGGCAGTGGGGGACGCCCATCTCGCACGAGCGCTACGAGGCGGCGCTCGCGGGCGACCGGTCCATGGTGCTCACGCCCACGCGCGAGGTTCCGCGCAGCTGGCTGTTCGACGACATGCGCGGGATCCGCGTGCTCGGCCTTGCGGCCGGCGGCGGCCAGCAGATGCCGATCTTCGCGGCGATGGGCGCCGCGTGCACGGTACTCGACTACTCCGAGAAGCAGATCGCCTCGGAGCGGCTTGTCGCCGAGCGCGAGGGCTACGAGATCCGTACCGTGCGCGCCGACATGACGCGCCCGCTGCCTTTCGAGGACGGGGAGTTCGACCTCATCTTCCATCCGGTGTCCAACTGCTACATCGAGAAGGTCCTGCCGGTCTGGCGCGAGTGCTTCCGCGTGCTGGCGCCGGGCGGCCGCCTGCTGGCGGGTCTCGACAACGGGTTCAACTACGTGGTGGACGATGATGAGGGGCGTATCGTGCGCGGCCTGCCGTTCAACCCGCTGCGCGACCCCTCGCTCATCCCCGAAGGGGAGCTCGCCGACTGGGGCGTGCAGTTCTCGCACACGCTCGACGAGCAGATCCGTGGGCAGATCCAGGCGGGCTTCCGCCTGCTCGACCTGTACGAGGACACCAATGGCGAAGGTCGCCTGCACGAGCTGGGCATCCCCACCTTCTGGGCAACCTGTGCCGAAAAGTGACAAGATGGTGCCAGGTACAATCTTGTCGGGGGGTGACCATGTCGTACTGCGATTGGGATAGATCGAGCGAGATCACGCGCCGCTACCACGACGAAGAGTGGGGCGTGCCGCTGCACGACGATATCGGGCAATTCGAGTTCCTCTCGCTTGAGGTCATGCAGTGCGGACTCAATTGGAACATGATGATGGCGAAGCGTGAGATCCTGCGTGGATGCTTCGACGGCTTCGACTACGATCGCGTGGCGGCGTACGGTGAGGACGACGTAGAGCTCATCTTGGCGACGCCGGGGATGATCCGTTCGCGTCGCAAGGTCGAGGCCATCATCAACAACGCGCAGCGCTTTCTGGAGGCGCGCGCGGAGTTCGGCAGCTTCTCGGCCTACCTGTGGGGCTTTTCGGACAACAAGACGATTCTTTACCACAAGCATGCCCAGGGTTACATCCCGGTGAGCAACGGGCTTTCGGCGAAGATCTCGAAGGACCTCAAGCGGCGCGGTTTCAAGTACCTGGGCCCCGTGGTCGTCTACTCGCACCTGCAGGCGTGCGGCATTATTAACGACCACGCCGAGGACTGCCCGCGCTACCGGCAGATCAACGATGCTCACCCCACGGTCGAGCGCCGTCGCTACCTCGAGCGCGATATCCGCCACTACGGCTGACATGCAAGTTTGGGGACAGGTCCCAAACTTGCATCTATGTCCCGGCTTCTGCGGGGCCCCATCACTTCTCGCGACGTGTGCCTCGATTCGCATCGGCGCTGGAGCCGGGTTCTTTTGTGCTTTGCCGCCAGCGATTCGGCTCGTTTTGGCCCTGCCGGCCCTCCCGTAAGGCCCATGTGGGCAATCTCCCCAGATATGTACTATTCGGTTGGCGACACACCTCGATGAGACATGGAATCGCAATATGAAATATTGCGATTCCCCGAGAATAACAGGTGTGAGCTTCTGTCCCGCCACTTCGAACCCCTATTTCTCCCTCCGGACCGGCGAAAAAAGATACATATCTGGTCAGATTGTCCAGCTCCCGACCACGAGGCCCAATGATGACAGTTAGGACAGGTTCCACTGTCATGCTTTTGCGCTCTGCGTGCCCCGTTGGCGCGCGGCGGCCGGGTGGGTCATGGCATTATGAGCCTTATGACGCTGGACCCGTCTCGCCCGTCATAAAAACTTGCATGGCTCGGGTGCGGCGCGGGTATCTATCCCATATCTATCGACGCGGGAGCAAAGGAGCCTGCCATGGCGCACATCACCGAGACCTATGTCGACTACGCTGGGTTCAAGACCTACTGCAAGACCGTCGAGCCGGATGAGCCCGCCGCGGGCAAAAAGCCGCTGCTCGTGCTGCACGGCGGTCCCGGCGCCTGCCACAACTGCCTGCTCACCTACGCGCAGATTGCCGACCGCTACGGGCGCACCGTGGTGTTCTACGACCAGATCGGTTGCGGCAAGAGCGCCATCCCTCATCAGGAGGACGACTTCTACACCTGCGACCTGTGGATCGACGAGTTCTACACCGTGCGCCGCGCGCTCGGTCTCGACGACATCCACCTGTTCGGCAACTCGTGGGGCGGCATGCTCGGCATGCTCTGCATGATGAGGGACGACGCGGGAGTCAACTCGTTCGTGATCAACAGCTCGCCGGTGCGCATCGATACCTGGCTTTCCGAGGCGCGCCGCCTCATCCGGTATCTCCCGAAGGACATGCAGGAGGCCCTGGAGGAAGCGGAGCGCACGGGCGACTATGACGCGCCGGCGGCGGCAGCGGCAGCCGACGAGTACTACAAGCGCCACGTGATGGGCGTCTACGCCGCCGACTATCCGCAGGAGATTATCGACTCCAACGCGGGCACGGGCGAGTGCTACATGGTCATGCAGGGCGCGAGCGAGTTCGTGTGCACCGGTAAGCTCAAGGACTGGGACATCCGCGAGGGCGTGAAGAGCATCCGCGTGCCGTGCATGGCGCTTTCTGGAACCGATGACGAGGGTACGCCCTACACCATCAAGGAGAGCGTCGACCTCATCCCCGGCTGCGAATGGACGCTCATCCAGGGCGCACCGCATCTGGCCAATATCACGCACCCCGATGAGTGCCTCGCCGCCGTCGAGGGCTTCATCAGCCGCTTCGACTAGGTGAAATTACCCTAGAGGTCTTTTCACCTAAGGCCGTAGAGCGCGATCGTGCCGGTACCTTCGAGATGAATATCGTCGCTGAGCCCATAGACCGCATTGGTGAGCGTGTACTCGCCGTCGTTCACGTAGGTCTCGACGATATTGCCGTCCACGTAGATTTCCAGATGATCGCCCTCGCGAGCCTCGGGCGTCTCGGAGACGAGCCGGCACTTCCCATTGTGCGGGCACACGGCGCTGCGGTCGGCGCGAAGGCGTCCTTCTATCCGTGCGATGCGGTAGCCGCCGATGTCGAGGGTCTCGCCCTCGTGCAGCTCAAGCGTCATACGGAAGCCCCCGTTGCCCGCCTCTGAAGGCGCGGCAATCGGGTGCGCGTAAGCTGCGCGCACATCGGGGTGCACCGAGAAGCGCGCTCGCCCGTCGCGCGCCGACACGACGCGTGGCAGGCACATCATGCCCCACCAGGGGCGGCTGCCCTCATCGACCGGTCCAGGCATGCGCAGCCATGCGATCACGATGCGGCGCCCTTCGGCGTCGAGCGTGCTTTGGGGTGCGTAGAGGTCAAGCCCGTAATCGAAGAAGCGCCCGTCGTCCGCGATGTGCATGGCGCACGTCGCCTCGTCAAAATCGGCGAGCGCGCAGAGCGACATATCGGGCGGACAGGCGCAGTCTTTCATATATCCCATGGGGGAGAACAGCAAGACGCCCTGCCCGTCGACCGTGAACCAGTCGGGGCACTCCCACATCCAGCCGATGCCCGGGCGCTCCGCCTGCCCGGCCAGCTCCCACGTCGTGAGGTCACGGCTGCGATAGATGAGCACCTCGCCCTCGTTGTGGCGCGTGCTGCCCAGCACCATGTACCAGGCGTCCGAACCGCGCCAGACCTTCGGGTCGCGCGTGTGCGTGACGTCACCCACCTCGGGATCGGTGATCTTGGGGATGATTACGTGCTTGGATCCCAGGTTGTCGAAGTGCTCGCCGTCGTCGGAAACCATAAGCATCTGGCATGATTCGAAGTCGTTGTCCACGTGCTTGTGTATGTTCTCGGGGTTCTCCTGGCGGTAGCGCACGCCGGTGTAGAACAGGTAGAGCTTGCCGTCGTGCTCAACGGCGCTTCCCGAAAAGCAGCCGTTGCGATCTTGCGGCTTGGTGGGGTACAGCGCGATGGGCAGGTGCTCCCAGTGGACGAGGTCTGTGCTCACCGCGTGGCCCCAGTGCATGGTGCCCCACCGAGGTTCATAGGGAAAATGCTGGTAGAACACGTGGTAACGCCCGCGGTAGTAGATGAATCCGTTTGGGTCGTTGATCCAGTTGCCGGGTGCTTTGATATGGCCTGTCTGTTTCATACATTCCTATCCATTGGAGGTCGTGGTGTATTGAACGATAGTACAACGCGGCAGGCGGCGCGGCGTGCAAGGCAATCGCCCCACCACCGCACCGCTTCTGCCGCCGCATGGTATGTTGCGGTCCTTTATGCTACGCGATTTGCTTTCGGCCGATCGTCTTGCCAAAGGTCAGCGTGATGATGAACGTGCACACGATGGCAATGATTGTCGAGACGAGGAACTGCACCATGCAGTCGGGGCGGATGCAGATGACGCCGATGATGCCGCAGGGTCCCTGCGAGACGGACAGCACGTGGACCATGGTGGCGTACGCGGCGCCGATGCCACCGCCGATGAGGGCGGCGTAGAAGGGAAAGCGCAAGAGCGTGTTCGTGTCGAACGATACGTACGCGAACATGCTGCTCAACTTGATTGTGCGTGCGCGGCGCGAGATGCCGGACGACTATCTGATCGTCGGCTTTGACGATTCTCCCGTATCTCGGGAATCCATCGTCCCCATAGCCACGGTGGGGCAGCAGGTCGAAACGATTGCACAAGAGGCGATGGAGGTGCTGGTGATGCAGATGGAGGAGCGGAAGAAGCGTCGGCCGAAGCCTCTGGATGAGCCCATCCACAAAGTGGTCGACCCCGTGCTCGTTCGCAGGGACACCGCGCGCTAACAGCGACAAGATGGGGCCGGGTTCAATCTTGTCGGTCGGGTTCAACGCGACAAGCGGTGCGGCATGCGGGACGATTGTCTTGCATGCCGCAGCAAAAAACCAAGGAATTGCATGCATTACCCGTTGGGGTTGATGAGCTCGAGCGCGTCGAAAGTTGCTGTGGCGGGATCGAACTCGTACACCGTGATGCCGCAGTTGCCGATGCGGCGGCCGTCGCCGCGCAGGCGCGCCTCCGCGTGCGCGCCCTGGGCGCGCAAAAACTGCGCCACCGCTGCGCCGTGCGACGCCATGAGCACGCATTCGTGGTCGGGGCGCTGCATGAGCGCGGTGATCGTGGTCACGAGGCGTTCACGGAAGGCCATCTCGCCCTCGCCGCCGAACGGCACGTAGAAGTCGCCGTAGGGCAGAGGCGGGTTCACGTCTTCCGTGAGCCCCTCGAAGCCGCCGAAGTTCCACTCCTTCAGGCCCTTCACGCGCTCGTAGGGGAGCTCGGTTTGGCCGATACCCTCGAGCACGAGCTCAAGCGTATCGACGGCGCGCTCCGAGGTTGACGAGTAGGCGTGATCGAATGCGACATCGTGCTCAGCAAACCACGCGGCCGCGCGGCGCGCCTGCTCGCGTCCCAGCTCCGTGAGCGGGGAGTCGCACCAGCCCTGCTTGCGTTTGAGTACGTTGAACAGCGTCTGACCGTGACGCATAAGGTAGAGCTTGGACATCATTCCTCCTTGTGAAAGTTTGGGACCTGTCCCCAAACTTGCATGCTAGTACAGGGTGGCGCCAGCGAGCTGCTGTGTCTTCACGAGGTCGTTCAGAAGCCAGCTCACGGTATCGACGTCGAAGTGGTCGAAGATCCTAGGGAAGGCGGGGTCCTCCAGCGCGGCGACGGCTGCCATGTCGTCCGCGTCGAGCTCGAAGTCAAAGACGTCGATGTTTTCCGCCATGCGCTCGGGGCGCACGGTCTTGGGGATGACGATCACGTCCTGCTGCAGAAGCGAGCGCAGCACGACCTGCGCAGGCGTCTTGCCGTGCTTCTGGGCGATGCCGGCGAGCACCTCGTTGGTGAAGATGCCGTTTTGCCCCTCGGCGAACGGTGCCCAGGCCTCGTGAGCCACGCCGAGCCGCTCCATCAGCTCGTGTGCCTCGCGCTGCGGGCGGAAGGGGTGCGTCTCGATCTGATTCACCGCGGGCGGCACCGCGGCGAGCGCGCAGAGGTCCACGAGGCGCTCCGGATTGCAGTTGGACACGCCGATCGCGCGAATCTTGCCGGCACGGTAGGCGTCCTCCATGGCGCGGTAGGCGCCCGGATAGTCGCCCATCATCTGGTGGAGCAGCATGAGGTCGATATAGTCGGTGCCCAGTTTGGCGAGCGTCTTGTCGATCGAGGCGGCTGCGCGCTCGTAATTCATGTTCGAGACCCATATCTTCGAGGTGATGAAGATCTCGTCGCGCGGGACATCGCTGGCCGCCACCGCGGCGCCGACGCCCTCCTCGTTGCCGTAGGCCTGCGCGGTGTCGATCAGGCGGTATCCGGCGTCGAGTGCCTGCGCCACGCAGCGCGCGGTGTCCTCCGGCGGCGTCTGGAACACGCCGAAGCCGAGCATGGGCATCTTCACGCCGTTGTTGAGGGTCTTGTAGAGCATGGCGATCCTTTCTTTCGTAAACGGAGGTGCGCATCGGGAGCGCTGCCGTTATTCGCCGTTTGGGCGCATGGGGGAGCGGGGGCCAGACGTCGCCTGCTTGCTGTAGTCGTTGACCGTCAGCACGAACGCGGGCGGCTCCTCGGGCACCTCGTAGTAGGGGCGCTGGGGCAGGGCGTTGATGCGAGCCATCTCGTCGTCGGTGAGCTCGAAGTCGAAGATGTTGAGGTTGTCGGCCATATGCGCAGGGTTCAGCGTCTTCGGGAACGTGACGTTGCCCTCCTGGTAGCTCCAGCGCAGGATGACCTGCGCGGGCGTCTTGCCGTGCGCAGCGGCGATCTCGGTGAACACGGGCTCGGCGAGCAGGGCGGCATCGCCGTGGCCGAGCGGGTACCAGCCCTCGTACACGGTGTCGGAAAGTCCGCGTTTCGCCAGGGTCGCCTTGAGTTCGTGCTGGTTCCAGTAGGGGTTGATCTCGACCTGCAGCACCGCGGGCTTGATGGTTGCGACCTCGAGGATCTCGTCGATCTTGTGCACCGGGAAGTTAGAGAGGCCGATGGCGCGTACCTTGCCGTTGGCGACCGCTTCCTCCATGGCGCGCCAGCCGGAGGCGTAGTCGCCGTAGGGCTGGTGGAACAGCAGCAGGTCGACGTAGTTTAGGCCCAGGCGCGCGAGCGTGGCGTCGATGTCAGCTGCGCACTGCTCATACGGGTAGCTTTGCGGGAAGAGCTTTGTGGTCACGAAGAGCTCCTCACGCGGAATGCCGCAGGAGCGGATGACCTCGCCCACGGCGACCTCGTTGAAGTATGCGTTTGCCGTATCGATGTGGCGGTAGCCAAGTTCGAGCGCTTGCGGAAGATGCTCGAGCACCTCCTCGGAACTCATCATGTAGACGCCGAAACCCATGGCGGGAATCGTGCGTCCGTTCGCGAGGGTGAAGGCGGGAACCGATGCAGTCATATGCGGTATTCCTTTCTGTGAGGTATTGCTTACAATGCAAGTGTCCTGCACAAATGCTTGAAAGTACAATGCAAGATGGCGCTATTTATATGCGTTCAACGCATAAGGAGACCACGATTGCACACTGGCATGCGGAAGAAGGGGAACGTGATGGAGCTCGAGCAGATGCGGCAGATCGAGGCGATTGAGCGGCTGGGGACCGTGTCCGCCGCGGCCGAGGAGCTGCATATCTCGCAGCCAGCGCTCAGCCGCTCCATCCAACGGCTTGAGACGGAGCTCGGTTGCGCGCTGTTCGACCGCGAGGGCAGGCGCATCGCGCTGAACGACGTCGGTCGCGTGGCCGTGGATTGGGCCCGCGAGCTGCTGCGCGACGAGCGCCTCATGCGCGAGGCGGTTGCCGCGGCGGCTCAGCGCGTGCACGCCCTGCGCGTGGCGTCGGTGGCGCCCGCGCCCGTATGGCGCCTGACGGGACTTATGGTCGAGCGATTTCCGCAGGAGACGCTTACCTCCGAGATCGTCGACGAGGCTTCGGTCTTGCGCGGCGTGGTGGAGGGGGCCTTCGACTTCGGTATCGTGCTCGATCCGCCGCACCGGCCGGGCCTTATGTCATGCGAGCTCATGCGCGAGAACCTCTCGGTGACGTTGCCACCGAACCACCCCCTCGCGGCGCGGCGTCAGGTGACCTTTGCCGACCTCGCCGGCGAGACCTTTCTCATCATGACCGAGATCGGATTTTGGCGCGGCGTCGTCGACCGCGAGATTCCAGATGCCACCTACATCGAGCAGCGCGACCGCATGGTGTTCACGCAGCTTTCCCATTCGACACCGCACTGCACGTTTATCACAGATGCCCCGTTCCAAAGCGATCCCGTTCCCGGCCGCGCCGTCGTGCCCATCGTGGACGAGGGCGCCCACGCGGTGTTCCACCTGGCCGCGCGAGCCGACGCGTCCGACATCGTTGCACGCCTGTTCGCCTGGGTCGCAGGGCTATAGTTAGGTGAAAACACCCTAGAGGTTTTTTCACCTGCATTGAGCGGAAGGGGCGTTGTGGAACTGTTCGTGCTAGGTGCGTTCGTCGCCGTGCTCGTTGCCTGCGTCGCCGTGGGCATCCCGACGGCGTACGCGCTCGTGGCGGGGCTCGCGTTGTTTAGCGTCTACGCGTGGCGTGCCGGCAACTCGCCGCGCCGGGTGGCCGAGATGTGCTGGCACGGCGTTCGCCCCATCTGCCGCATCCTGGGCATGCTCGTGACCGTGGGCGTCCTCACGGGACTCTGGCGCGCGGCGGGCGTCATCCCGGCCATCGTGTATTACGCCGTTCCGCTCATCACGCCGGGGCTCCTTCTGCTCATGACGTTTCTGCTCAGCTGCTTGGTGTCGGTGCTCACGGGCACCTCGTTCGGCACGGCGGCGACCATGGGCGCCATCTGCATCTCGATCGCGGCGAGTATGGACGTGCCGCTCGTGCTTGCCGGCGGTGCGGCGCTTTCGGGCGCGTTTTTCGGCGATCGCTGGTCGCCCATCTCGACAAGCGCGTTGCTCGTGGCCAACATCACCGGCACCGACTTCTATGGCAACCTTCGCAACATGCTGCGCACGGCGGTCGTGCCGTTTGCGCTGACCTGCCTTATCTACTTCGTGCTGGGCTGGCTCGTGCCCGCCGGCGCCGCCGGTGCCGATACCGCAAAGGCGTTGGCGGCCGCGTTCGACCTGTCGCCCATCGTGCTGGTGCCCCCGGCACTCGTATTTGCCCTTGCGCTTGCGCGGATGGACATCCTGCTCGTAATCGCGGCGGGCATCGTGTCTTCCGTCCCGCTCTGCCTGGCCGTGCAGGGGATGGGTGCGGCCGATGTCCTGCGCACCGCCCTGTTCGGCTTCACGGCGCCTACGCCCGAGACGGCGGCCCTTGCAGGCGGCGGCATCGCGTCGATGGTGTCGGCCATCGCCATCGTGGTCATCACCTCGACCTACGCGGGCATCTTCGAGGAGACGGGCCTTCTTCACGGCGTCGAGGGTGTGGTGGCGCGCCTGTCCGCACGCATGTCGCCCTTCGCGGCAACGCTCGGCATCTCGGTGCTCGCCTCGGCGATCTCGTGCAACCAGACGCTCGCCATCATGCTCGCGCACCAGCTGAGCCGCGACCTCGCGACGTCCGCAGAGGACCACGCGCTCGACCTTGAGGACTCGGTCGTGCTGGTGGCGGGGCTTGTGCCCTGGTCCATCGCCGGCGGCGTGCCGCTCGCCTCCATGGGCGCGCCGATCGAGAGCATGGCGCTCGCCGTCTTCCTCTACGCCGTGCCCCTCTGGCGGCTTGCGACAAGATTGAACCCGGCACCATCTTGTCGCCCATCTTGTTTGGTATGATGGGCGAACCCGTCGCGGCTGCTCGTTTGCCGCGATAGCGCCCGGCGCACAGCGCCGGGGAGGCGCGTTGCCAGGCGCGTGGATCTGTCCGCGCTCGCCTGGGAGGTTTCGCGTGAGTCCTGAAATCGCAACCGACGCCTGTCCGCGGCCCAACAAATGGGTCGTCCTCTTCACCGTCGTGGACATGACGTTCATGTCCACGCTCGATAGCAGCATCGTCAACATCGCCCTGCCCGTCATGCAGCGCGAGCTTGCAGCAACGGCCGCGGGCATCCAGTGGGTGTCGACCGTCTACCTGCTGGCCTGCTGCGCCACGGTGCTCATCTTCGGCCGCCTGGGCGATGCCCTGGGCAAGGTTCGTCTGTTCCAGGCGGGCGTGGCGCTCTTTACGGCAGGCTCTGCGCTTTGTGGCCTGTCCACGACGCTGCCGGCGCTTATCGCGGCACGCGCCGTGCAGGGCGTCGGCGCGGCGAGCGCCATGGCGAACAACATGGGCATCGTTACCGAGGCTTTTCCGGCCGACCAGCGCGGCCGGGCGCTCGGCATCGTATCGACCTTCGTGTCGCTCGGCATGATGTGCGGCCCCACCATCGGCGGCATGCTCGTGGCGGCGTTTCCCTGGGAGTCGATCTTCCTCATCAACGTGCCCATCGGTGCCGCGGCGTTCGCCGTGGGCATGAGGACGCTGCCACGCGATGCGGCCGGTGGCGCGCGCGGATGCCTGGATGTTGCCGGCGCCGTGCTCGTCGTGCCCGCGATCGTGCTGCTCTTCTGCTCGCTCACGTTCATGGCGCAGGGCGTGACGCCTGCGCTCGTGGCGATGTTCGCGCTGGGCGCTGCGCTGCTCGCCGCGTTCATCGCCGTCGAGCGCCGTGCCGCCGATCCGCTCGTGCAGCTCGATGCGTTTCGCAACGTCCCGTTCTCGGTGAACCTCGTCCCATGCTCATCTGCTTTTCCGCTGTAGGCGGCACCGAGTACCTGCTGCCGTTTTTCCTGCAGGATGCCTGCGGGTTCCCGTCGAGCGTGGCGGGGCTCGCCCTCACCGCCATCCCGCTCGGCATGGCCGTCGTCGGGCCGATAAGCGGTGCCGTGTCCGACCGCATCGGCAGCGCCCTGCCGTGGGGCATCGGCCTTGCGGTGTACGCAGTGGGCATCTCGTTCACGGGGAGCCTGCCCACGACGGCCCCGCTTGCGTGGATCGTCGCCGGCATGCTCGTCATGGCGGTGGGGATGGGCCTGTTCCAGTCGCCCAACAACTCGCTCGTCATGGGCTCGGTCGGTTGCGAGCACCTGGGCTTTGCCGGCAGCGTGGTGTCGCTTGTGCGCTACCTGGGCATGTCGGTGGGCGTGACCGGCGGCACGGCGCTACTGTACGGCCACATGAGCGCCCTTGCGGGACGCCCGATCGCATCCTATGCCGAGGGCGGCGTCGAGCTGTTCTCCCAAGGATTCGCGTTCACGTTCTACGTGTTCGGCGCGCTGTCGGTCGTCGGCGTCGTGCTCACCGTGCTCGCCGCCCGCTCTAGGCTCAGGCGGTAGGGTCCCGGGTTTTCGACATCGGCTCCTACGTGCTGCTCACCACTTGGCGCTTTCTTCCCGTCCGGCGACTCATCAAAAGAGGCGATAGGGGGTCGGCGTTAGCAAAAACCGGGGACTTTGGACTGATTTTGCAGCCCGGGCCCGTATCGGCGCCTATTCTGCCTGCGAAAACGCGAGGTCAATTGCGTGTCCGTTTGGATCCGGGCAGAAAAAACCATCCAAAGTCCCCGGTTTTTGCAGCCAGTCCTTCGTGGGAATATGGTGCCTGCCCCTTCCTTCCATCTGCTTGCCGCTACAATACCCACGGTCAAACGCATACGAAGGGATCATCCACATGCCAAGCATCGCCGACGAGATCGCGTCGAGGCGCACATTCGCCATCATCTCGCACCCCGACGCGGGTAAGACCACGCTTACCGAGAAGCTCCTGCTCTACACCGGCACCATCCAGTCGGCCGGCTCGGTCAAGGGCAAGAGCAGCGCCAAGCACGCGGTGTCCGACTGGATGGACATCGAGAAGCAGCGCGGAATCTCCGTCACGTCGTCGGTGCTGCAGTTCACCTATGGCGGATGCTGCGTGAACATCCTCGACACCCCGGGCCACCAGGACTTCTCCGAGGACACCTACCGTACGCTCATGGCGGCCGACGCGGCGGTCATGGTCATCGACGGCGCCAAGGGCGTCGAGGCCCAGACCGTCAAGCTCTTCCGCGTGTGCGCCCTGCGCGGCATTCCCATCTTCACCTTCGTGAACAAGCTCGACCGCGAGACCCGCGACCCCTTCGAGCTCATGGAGGAGATCGAGAACGTCTTGGGCATCGGCACCTGCCCCATGAACTGGCCGATCGGCAACGGCAAGAACTTCCGCGGCGTGTTCGACCGCGCGAGCCGCTATGTGCTGGCCTTCGAGGGCGACGGGCGTGCCAACGCGTCCAAGAAGGTGAACGAGGTCGAGGCGGAGCTCGGCGACCCGGCGCTCGACGAGCTCATCGGCGCCGAGAACCACCGCAACCTCATGGACGACATCGAGCTGCTCGACGGCGCGGCCGACGAGTTCGATTTCGACGCCGTGCGCGCCGGCAAGCTCTCGCCGGTGTTCTTCGGATCCGCGCTCACGAACTTCGGCGTGGAGCCCTTCCTGAAGGACTTCCTGCGCCTGGCGCCCGCGCCCTCAGCGCATACCGACGCGCTCACGGGCGAGCCGGTCGACCCCGCGACGGACGCCTTCTCGGGCTTCGTCTTCAAGATCCAGGCCAACATGGACAAGAACCACCGCGACCGCATCGCCTTCGTGCGCATCTGCTCGGGCAAGTTCGAGCGCGGCATGGACGCGCTCCACGTGCAGGGCAACCGCAAGATCAAGCTGGCGACCGGCACCGCGATGATGGCCGATGACCGCGCGACGGTCGATGAGGCATATGCCGGCGACATCGTCGGCCTGTTCGACCCGGGTATCTTCTCGATCGGCGATACCGTGTGCGCGCCGTCGCGCCGCGTGCAGTACGCCGGCATCCCGACGTTCGCGCCGGAGCACTTCGCGCGCGTCAGCCAGGTGGATACGCTCAAGCGCAAGCAGTTCGTGAAGGGTATGGAGGAGCTTGCTCAGGAGGGCGCCATCCAGATCTTCCGCGAGCTCGGCGCCGGCATGGAGAGCGTCATCGTCGGCGTGGTGGGCGAGCTGCAGTTCGAGGTGCTCGAGCAGCGCCTGCTGAGCGAGTACCGCGTCAACGTGCGCCGTCAGGCTCTGGGCTACACCGACATCCGCTGGATTGCCAACGAGCCGGGTGCGATCGACGTCAAGGCGCTCAACCTCACGCGCGACACGCTGCGCGTCGAGGACATGCGCGGCGGCAAGCTGCTGCTGTTCACGAGCCCGTGGAACGTCGACTGGGCGACGGAGCACAACCCGGAGCTGAAGCTGTCCGAGTTCGGCAACGTGACGTTCTGATGCGCACCGCTGCGGCCGCCTGCGAGGGCGGCCGTTTTCTATGCGTCGATGACGCGCACCGTGGTGCCGCGGGATTCCAGCAGGTCGATGAGGTCCTGCGTACCCATGAGCACGGTGGCCGTGTTGTCGCAGGGGTGCGCGGTGAGCTTGCCGGCGTCGACGAGCGCGCGGTCGAGGACGACCTCCACGCGATGCTCCGCGTCGTTCAGCGCGCCGAGCGGCGAGACGGCGCCGGGGATGAGCCCGAGCATGCGGTCCAGGTCATTTGCGGAGGCAAAGGAAAGGCGGCGCGAGCCGAGTAGCTCTTGGATGCGCTTGAGCGACACCTCCTTGGCGTCGGGCAGGACCACCAAATAGTACGCGCGGTGCTTGTCGTCGCGCAGGAAAAGGTTCTTCGCGCCGAATTCCGCAAAGGGGACCTGCTCGTCGTGCGCCTCCTGCACCGTGAAGACCGCGGCGTGCTCCGCGAGCTCGTAGGGGATGCCGCGGCGGTCGAGCAAACGCAGGGTGCGGATCTTGTCGAAGCGAGCGAGATGCGCGATGCGCTCTGCCACCTGGTCGGGGTTCATGTCCGTTGTGTCCATATGTATAGTGTCGAGGGTGCCGTAAAGCGGCAAGCGCGCCAGGGCCCGCTCGATGACGTCGGACGTGCGGACGCCCGCAGAAACATCGCCTTCGATGCGCCGACGCAGCTCATCTGCCGTGCAGGTGAGCGAAACAGATACGACCTCGCAACCGGTTTCTGCGAGTGGCAGGTGGCGGCAGATGGCGTCGATAATCGCCTGCTCGTGCATGACCCAGCAAAACACGATGTTTTCGTAGGCAGAGCAGCGCAAGAAGTTCCCGAGCACATGGCAGATGTTGTCAAGAACGAGGGCCTTGGTTTCGTCGGTCACCACGAAGGGGCTGGCGTCCCAGCACCAGTCGCCATCGAGCATGACTGAGGCGGGGAGCGCGTCGCGCAGGCGACGGGCGACGGCGGTCTTTCCCACGCCCATGGGTCCGCCGATAAGGTAGAGCGTTTTGGCCATCTCGGTTGTCCGTTTCTGCGTTACAGCACTTCGTAGGGGGTTGCCTCGCCGCGGTCGAAGGCGAGCAGGGCCTCGACGGTGGTGCGGACCATGGCCTCCACGTCGCAGGCGGTGTAGAACGCCATGTGCGGCGAGACGATGACGTTCGGCAGCGCATCCAGGATCGCGCGGTCGCGGTTGGGCAGGACGTCGCGCGTGCGGTCCAGGTAGTACAGGCCCGCCTCGTGCTCGATGGTGTCGAGCGCGGCGCCGCCGAGATGGCCGCTCTCGATGGCATCGACGAGCGCGCCGGTATCGACGAGCATGCCGCGCGCCGCGTTGACGAGCAGCGCACCCTCCTTCATGCGGGCGAACTGCTCCGCGCCGATCATATGGTGGTTCTCCGGCAGGCCGGGGGCGTGCAGTGTCACGATGTCGGATTCGGCGAGCAGCGTGTCCAGGTCGACGTAGGTGGCCTGGGCGCGAGCGGCATCTTTGGGGAAGGGGTCGCACGCGAGGATGCGACAGCCGAAGCCCGCCAGCTGGCGGATGACGCACGAGCCGATGGCGCCCGTGCCCACCACGCCGACCGTGCACGATTTGAGGTCGCGTCCGATCTTGCCCGCAAGCGAGAAGTCCTGTACCGCAACCTGGCGGAACACGAACTTCGCTCGGCGCAGCGCCATGAGCATGAGCATGATGGTGTAGTCGGCCACGCCTTCGGGCGGATAGGCCGCGTGGCCCACGCGCATGCCGATGGCGCGGGCGTGCTCGATATCGATGTGGTCGTAGCCGATGGAGCGCGTGGCGAGTCCGGTGACGCCAAGATCTCGGTACGCGTCGAGCAGCTCGGGCGTCATGGGGTTCGTGATGATGTTCACGCCCTGGGAGCCGGCTGCCAGGTGAGCGTTCTCGAGCGTGGGGTAGTCGGGCGTCCAGTCGTAGTCGAAGCCGAGCTCGCGGCTCAGGGCATCGAGGTACTCCAGCTCGTCGAACGGACGGAGCGCGAACGCGAAGATCTTCATGGTTCTTCCTTCTCGCATGCGGTGATGTGGTCCCCCTATTATGGCACCGACAAGAAGGTGCCAGGTACAAACCTGTCGCTCGTGGAGAATGGGGGAGGGGCCGTGCTTCCTGCCGCGTTGCGTTAGGATAGGGAGCGTTGAAAACCCGCCGCACCTGCGGCTGTACGAAGAAGGCCCATCCATGCGCACCGATGATTTCGATTACAACCTGCCCGAAGAGCTGATCGCCCAGGCTCCTGCCGAGCCGCGCGACAGCTGCCGCCTGCTCGTGCTCGACCGTCGCGGCGAGGCACAGGAGGGCGACGGGCGCATCGCGCTCGCGCACGGGGGTACGGTGGAGCATCGGATCTTCCGCGACGTCATCGACTACATCGAGCCGGGCGACGTGCTCGTCATCAACCAGACGCGCGTCATGCCCGCGCGCCTCATCGGCCGCAAGGCCAAGACGGGCGGCGTGGCCGAGACGCTGCTGCTGCGCCGTCGCGAGGACATCGACGCGCTGGGTCATGTGTGGGAGTGCCTGGTCAACCCGGGCAAGCGCCTGAAGCCGGGCGCGGTCATCGAGTACCGCGCGGGTGGCCTGCACGCGCCGGAGTCGGCACCGGTGGTCCTCACGGGCGAGGTCATCGACTTCGTGCCCGAGAGCCGCGGCGGCCGCCTCGTGCGCTTCACGCCGGCGGGCGAGAACGCCGAAGGGCAGCCCCGCACGCTCGACGAGGCGATCCATGCGGCCGGCCACGTGCCGCTGCCGCCCTACATCACCGACTACCAGGGCGATCCCGAGAAGTACCAGACCGTCTACGCCATGAAGGAGGAGCACTCCGCCGCGGCGCCGACGGCCGGCCTGCACTTCACGCCCGAGCTCATGGAGCGCATCGAGGCCAAGGGCGCGAAGTTCGTCGCCGTGGAGCTCGAGGTCGGCATCGACACGTTCCGCCTGGTGGAGGAGGACGATCCCACGCAGCACGTCATGCACACCGAGCGCTACCACGTGCCGGCCGAGGTCATCGACGCCGTGCACGAGGCCAAGGCTTCCGGCCACCGCGTGATCGCGGTCGGCACCACGGCCGTGCGCTCGCTGGAGAGCGCGTTCGATGCGGAGGCGCCCGCGTCCGAGCCGCCCGTGGTCGCGCGCTACTTCGAGGGTCGTGTGGACGGCGCCGACACGCTCGGCCGCGGCGATATCACCGCCCGCGCCGACGCCACGACGAACCTGTACCTCATGCCCGGCTCGACCTACCACGTGGTGGACGCGCTCATCACGAACTTCCACGTGCCGCGCTCGACCCTCATGATGCTCGTGAGCGCGCTGGCGACCCGCGAGCAGATCATGGATGCCTACGCTGAGGCCGTGAACGAGCGCTACCGCTTCTTCAGCTTCGGCGACGCCATGCTCATCATGTAGCCCTTGCGCTTGGCCTCTTTCGGCTACGTCCCCAATGGTGCCATTGTTGGCCTCATTGGGGACGTAGCCGAGAGAGGCCAAGTTTGTTCGCTGCGCGTATGGATTTGGTCGGGTGATGCCGCAGGCGTGCATGTCCCGCTATACTCCATCGGGCCGTCTTGGCGAAAGGGGCGCCGAGGACGATTCGAGGGAGGGCATTCGTGGCGGCAGTAAGAAGGCGAATCAGGAGCCTGCGCTCGCTTGTGGGCAAAGATCCGGTGCTGGCGATCGCGACGGTGCTCGCGCTTGCGTCGTGCGCGGCGGTGCCGCCCGATGCGGGCTATGCCGACTACGTCGACCTGCATACCATCGGGCTGCTGTTCAGCCTCATGGCAGCCATGACCGGCCTTTCGCGCGCGGGGGTGTTCCGCGTCGCATGCCGGCACCTGCTCGCGGCCATCCGCGGTACGCGCCCGCTCATCCTGGCGCTCACGCTGCTGGCCTTCTTCTCGAGCATGTTCATCACGAACGACGTCGCCCTCGTGACCTTCGTGCCCTTGGCGCTGCTGGCGCTCGATTCGCTGCGCTCGCCCAAGCTCACCTGCTTCACCGTGGTGATGATGACCATCGCCGCCAACGTGGGCAGCATGCTGACGCCGGTTGGCAATCCCCAGAACCTCTATCTGTATTCGGCCTCGGGCATGCCGCTGCCCGACTTCATGCTGCTCGTCGCCCCGTATGCGGCGGCGGCTCTCGCGATGCTCGCCATCGTGATCGTGGTGGCGGGCCAGGCGCTCAAGCGCGACGGCATCGAGGAGCTTGTCGATGCCCACCGCGGCCGTGCGCCCGTCACCGCGACGGCTGAGCCGGATGCGCTCGCGCCGGCGCGTATCGTGCCGTGGGTGGCGGTGTTCGCCGTCTCGCTGCTCGCCGTGGCGCATGTCGTGCCCGTGGGTGTTCCGGTGGCCGTCGCCCTGCTCGTGGGGGTCGTGGCGGACCGCGGCGCGCTTGCGCACGTGGACTACGGCCTGCTCGTGACCTTCGTGGCGTTCTTCGTCTTCGTGGGCAACATGGGCCGTATCGAGGCGATCGACGCCTTCATCGCGTCGGTGGTCACCGGCCACGAGCTCATCGTGTCTGTCGTGGCGAGCCAGGTGCTCTCCAACGTGCCCACGGCGATTCTGCTGTCGGGCTTCACATCCGACCTTCCGGCCCTCATCGTGGGCACGAACATCGGCGGGCTGGGCACGCTCATCGCCTCCATGGCGAGCCTCATCTCCTACAAGCAGCTCGCGCTGTGGTTGCCCGCCCACAAGGGCCGCTACCTCGTGATGTTCACGGCGTGGAACGTGGCGTTCCTGGCGGTTCTTCTGGCGTTTGCCCTGCTGTAGCGAATCTGGGGAGGACGCGCAGGCCCCGCCTGCAGCCGCCGCACACGAAGGCGCCGCCGCGCAGCTTGGCTGCGCGGCGGCGCCTTCACGCGTTCGATCCGGATGCTCCTACGACGCGAGCAGCGATGCTCGCTCGGGATGCTTCTCGAACCACTGCACGGCGTAGCTGCACGTCGCGTGCGCGCGGCGGCCGGTCTCCTCCAGCTCCTGCGCGACGTTTTCCAGCAGCTTGCCGGCAATGCCCTGGCCGCGCAGCGACTCGTCGACAAACGTATGGTTGATGTTGACCACGCTGCCGTCCTCGGCGGGGAACGTCACCTCGGCGAGCACGGTCCCTTCGGGGTCAACATAGCGCACGGCGTTGGAGTGAATCTCAAACTGGTTGGTATCCATGAGGTCACCTCTCATTTCGAGTTGATACGCATCCCGTTGTACCCCGTCGGATGCGCACGCGTGCGGCGGGTGTGCCACCGGTAACGCATCGGTAACAGGGCGTTGCCGTTTGCCGCACAAACGGCAACGCCGGCCGAGGAACCTGCAACCGTTTGTAAACATTTTGGTTTCGGTACCATATGCCCTTTTGCGCGATAAGGCGGTCGCGCGATAATCGCCGTTACATGATTTTCCGTATGCCCCTGCGCGCTCGCGCACGTTCGATGCCCATGAAGGAGACGCCCATGTCCATGCACTTCAAGCGCCTGCTGCCCATCCCCAAGGATATCCGCCAGGAGATGCCGCTTTCCGATGACATGGCGCGCAAGAAGTCTGCCTTCGATGCGCAGGTGGCAAACGTGCTTGCCGGCAAGGACCCGCGCCGTCTGCTAATCATCGGCCCGTGCTCGGCCGACCGCGAGGACTCGGTGCTCGAGTACGCGACGCGCCTGGCCGCGCTTGCCGACCGCGTGCGCGACCGGTTCGTCATCATCCCGCGCGTGTACACCAACAAGCCGCGCACGAAGGGCACCGGCTACAAGGGCCTGCTGCACAATCCCGACCCCGAGGGCGCACCCAACCTGCTCGAGGGCGTCAAGGCCATCCGCCGCATGCACCTGCGCGTGGTGGAGGAGACCGGCATGTTCACGGCCGACGAGATGCTGTACCCCTCCAACTACCAGTACCTGATCGACCTTCTGGGCTACATCGCCGTGGGCGCGCGCTCCGTGGAAAACCAGGAGCACCGCCTGGTGGCGTCCGGCGTGCCCATGCCCGTGGGCATGAAGAACCCCACCGGCGGCTCGACCGATGTCATGCTGAACTCCATCTACGCGGCGCAGCAGCCGCAGACCTTCCTGTTCCGCAACTGGGAGGTCGAGACCACGGGCAACAAGTTCGCCCACGCGGTGCTGCGCGGCTACATCGGTGAGGACGGGCTCAACTACCCGAACTACCACTACGAGTACCTGGAGCGCCTGGCGGCCAAGTACACCGAGGCCGATTTCGCGAACCCCGCGGCCATCATCGACTGCAACCACGACAACTCCGGCAAGCGTCCGCTCGAGCAGATCCGCATCATGAAGGAGGTGCTCGACTCCTGCCGCCGCTCGCCGGCGATCGGCACCCTCGTGCGCGGTTTCATGGTGGAGAGCTACTTGGAGGACGGCAACCAGCCGGTCGACGGCGGCGTGTACGGCAAGTCGATCACCGACGCGTGCCTTGGCTGGGAGAAGACCGAGCGCCTGGTGCTGGAGATCGCCGACCGCGTGTAGCGTGCGGCCGATCCGAGTGCTGCGACCGAGCTCCGCCCCCGTTGTGCCACAATGGGGGCGGTATTTTTGTGCGTGGAGGTGTTCATGGCCTGCTTCGAATACGGCGAGACCGAGCTTGCGTACCTGCGAAGCCGTGATGCGCGGCTGGCGGAGGCGATCGATGCGATCGGGCACGTGGAGCGTGAGGTCGATGGCGACCTGTTCTCGTCGGTCATGCACCACATCATCGGGCAGCAGATCTCCACGAAGGCGCAGGCGACCATCTGGGCGCGCATGTGCGGGCGGCTGGGCGAGGTGACGCCGGCATCCGTGCTCGCGTGCGGGCGCGACGGGCTGCAAGGCTTGGGTATGACATTTCGTAAGGCTGATTACCTGCTGGATTTCGCCGAGCGGGTGGAGAGCGGGGCGTTTGACCTCGACGCTGTAGCGGCCATGTCGGACGAGGACGCCATCGCCGCGCTGTCGCAGCTCAAGGGCATCGGCCGCTGGACGGCGGAGATGATCTTGCTGTTCTGCCTGCAGCGGCCCGACGTGCTGGCCTACGACGACCTGGCCATACAGCGCGGCATGCGCATGCTCTATCATCACCGGAAGATCACGCCGCAGCTGTTTGCCAAGTATCGGCGGCGTTATAGCCCCTATGGCAGCGTCGCGAGCTTGTACCTGTGGGCGATCGCGGGCGGTGCGGTTCCTGGCATGCGCGATTGGGCACCCAGGAGGCCGGCCGCCTCGACGCCGCGACGTGATAGGGAGGCGCGAGCGTGATGAGAACCGAGGCCTACGACTCCCCGCTGGGCGGACTCGTGCTTGCGGCAGACGTCGAGGGTCTTGCGGGCGCATGGTTCGCAGGCCAGCGGCACTATGGCGAGTTCGGGTCGGTGCGGCATACGGTGGCGGGCGGTCTCGAGCGTCCGGGCAATGCGGGCGACGAGGCGCAGGCTCGTGTTCTTGCGCAGGCCCGTGCGTGGCTCGACGCGTATTTCGCTGGCGATAACCCGAGCGGCCTGCCGCCATTGCATCTGATGGGCACGTCGTTTCAGCAGCGCGTGTGGCGGCTTCTGCTTGAGATCCCGTACGGCCAGACGACGACGTACGGTGCGCTGGCGCGTGGGCTTGAGCATCGCTTCGGTTCGCACGCGTCGGCGCGGGCCGTGGGCGGCGCCGTCGGGCGCAATCCCATCTCGATCATCGTGCCCTGCCACCGCGTGCTGGGAGCGAACGGCGCCATCACGGGCTATGCGGGAGGCGTCGACCGCAAGCGCGCCCTGCTCAAGCTCGAGGGCGCTGCTATCGCATAGCGGCGTGCGTTTAGGGGCGATGCCGGCTCCCTCTTGGCAGACTGTCGATCGAAGTTGTGGCGACTCGGGGCGATTCGACCGACCTAACTATTATTCTGTACGATTTTTCGGTGCCTTTTCTTCATCGTCGCTATATCGCCTGGCATTTCCGCAGTTGAATCCTGGGGCTTTGTTGCGGGCTATCCAGCCCGTGAGAAATGGAGACGTAAAAATCAAACACAATTTTGCCAGGGGCACTCATGGGCGCCTCTGATGGGGAGTTGATCCTCCTCGCAGGCGCTTTCGACGGCGATGCTCGGTGAGAAACCAGACAATTCGTTTTGCAGGGCTTCACCTTGCCTGTACGGCGGACCTAAGGTGAAGCCGATGGGGTGTGCTCCTCAGGAGGAGCGTTCTTACATTACAATGCGATGGCCATGTTTCCTACCCGAAGGGCTCGCCATGCTCACCATCGGTTGTCATCTGTCTACATCCAAGGGATTTGCCGCCATGGGGCAGACGGCGCTTTCCATCGGCGCCAACACCTTTGCCTTCTTCACGCGCAACCCGCGCGGTGGCAACGCGAAGGAGCTTGATCTGGACGACGTGGCCGCTCTGCAGCGAATCCTCGACGATAACGGCTTCGGCCCGCTCGTGGCGCATGCGCCCTACACCTATAACCCGTGCTCGGCAAAGGAGCGGGCGCGCGAGTTCGCGCTCGAGGCCATGGCCGAGGACCTCAAGCGCATGGAGGCGCTGCCGGGCAACTACTACAACTTCCATCCCGGAGCACATGTGGGGCAGGGGGCCGAGGCGGGCATCGAGCTCATCGTCGACACGCTCTGCCAGGTGATGTTCGCCGACATGCGCACGACCGTGCTGCTGGAGACCATGGCGGGCAAGGGCACCGAGGTCGGGCGCAGCTTCGAGGAGCTTGAGGCCATCATCGAAGGCGTTGCCGCCCGCGCGCCCCAGCTGGCGGAGCACCTGGGCGTCTGCCTGGATACCTGTCATGTGAGTGACGGGGGCTACGACATCATCGGCAACCTCGACGGCGTGCTCGCAAAGTTCGATCGGGTGGTCGGCCTCGAGCGCCTGCATGCTGTGCACATCAACGATTCCAAGAACCCGCGCGGTGCGCACAAGGACCGCCATGCCAAGATCGGCGAGGGCTATCTGGGTTCGCCCGAGCTGGGCGGTGGTCCGGATGTCTTTTCGCGCATCGTGTCGCATCCCGCCTTGCGCGACCTGCCCTTTATTCTGGAGACTCCCAACGAGCTGCCCGGCTACGCGGCGGAAATCGAGCTTCTGCGCGGGCTGCAGCGCGGCTAGGGCGCGCCCGGTGTCCGCCGCTTGCGGAATCTGCCGCTGCGGTAGGGTCCAAAAGCAAGCGCATATATGTTGCGTATTAACCGGGATACGATTTCCAGGTGCCCTCCGCCCGCGCTAGGCAATCAGCCCCAAGCGCTCCTTGAGTGCCAGCACGCGGCGGACGCTCTCGTCGATGCGCTCGACCGTGAGCACGCCGGTCTCGATGGCGTCAAGCACACCTGTGTAGGCAAGCTCAAGGTCGGCCGGCATGAGCACGACGTCGCCGCCTGCGACGAGGAACTGCACGGCGGCATCGTCGGGCGCGAAGTTCTGCGTGATGGCGCCCATGGAGAACGAGTCGGTCGTGACGACGCCGTCAAAGCCCAGCTCCTCGCGCAGCACGGTGCCGATCATATAGGGCGAAAGCGACGCCGGCAGGCCGTCGTCGGCGAAGTTCGGCGTCTCGATATGGCCGACCATGACGAACGGGACGTCCGCGGCGATGGCTGCGCGGAAGGGCTCGAGCTCGCAGGCGCGGATTTCGTCGGCGGTGCGGTCGGTGTAGACGGCGCCGGTGTGCGAATCGCCCGCCGTGTCACCGTGGCCGGGGAAGTGCTTGACGCAAGGGGCGACGCCCGTGGCCATCATGGCCTCGACCTCGGCCGAGACCATCTGTGCGACCACGGAGGCATCGGAGCCGAACGAGCGCGCGCCGATGACGGGGTTCTCGGGATTGGTGAGCACGTCGGCGTCGGGGGCGAAGTCGACGATGAAGCCGATATCGCGCAGGTAGGTGCCGATCTGCGTGCCGACCTCGGCGGCGCGGGAGGGATCGCCGGTCGCACCGATCTCGATCATGTTGGGGAAGTGCGGGACGTCGAAGTGGCCCGAGTTCGCGACGCGTGCCACAAGACTTCCGCCCTCCTCGTCGACCGAAAGGAAGGCAGGCACGCCCGCGCCGGAGTTGCGCGAGAGCTCGAGCGTGCCGGCGAGCAGGTCGCGCAGCTGCTGGTTGCCCGTGATGTTCTGACCGAAGTAGCAGATGCCGCCCACGGGGATGCGCGCCAGGGCGTCGGCCGTCATGGAGCCGGCGATGGTGGCGACGCTCGCGCCGGTGAGGCCTTCGGGCGTGACGATGAAGAGCTGGGCCACCTTCTGCTCGATGGTCATGGTTTCAAGCAGGCGGTCGGTTGCGCTCTGGGGCTCGGGCTCGGGTTCCGGTTCGGGCTCGACGATCTCGGTATCCTGCGGCTGCTCTGCCGGGGTGGAACCCTGTCCGTTATCCGCTGCTCCGGCGGAACCGGGCGCTGTCGGCGTGGTCGAGCACGCGCTGGTCGCCGCGCCGGCGGCGATGAGCGCACCGGCGGCGATGAACTGCCTGCGGGAGATGAGATGGTGCAGCATAAGGGGCCCTTCCTGCGCGATGCGCCTGCCTGTCAATTCGTTTCCGGGTTTGCATAATCTCACGTCGTGCGCTGCGGCGCCACCCTTCCATCATCGGTTGAGGCTTGGCGCCCGCCCGCGGCGCTCGAGCGGTTTCGGGTGACATGAAAACGGGCCCCTCCGATGAACGGAGGGGCCCTGCTAAAGGGTCGGGTTCATGCTGGCGAGGCCCTACAGTGCGCTCTCGTAGATGGCGCGCGCGTCGTCGAGGGTGAGCGGACGGAACGTGCCGAACTGCTCGCCCTTGTTGATCTTGAGGCCGACGAGCAGCGCGTCGATATCCTCCTTCTTGATGCCGAGCTCGCCCAGGGTGCGCGGCATGCCGAGCGAGACGAAGAACTCCTGCAGCTCGTCGATGGTCGCCTCGACGGCGTACTCGACGGCGAGCTCGGGCGTGATCTCCACATCGATGTCGGACAGGTCGTCGACCTCGGGGTCGATGGGCTCGATGCCGAAGACCTGGCTGCCGAACTCGAGGAAGCGCTCGGCGTGCTCGCGCCACACGTAGCGCATCCACGCGGGGAAGATCACCGCGAGGCCGGCGCCATGGGTGATGGTGGTGTCGAAGGCCGAAAGCTCGTGCTCCAGGCCGTGGCACGACCAGTCGCCGTCGCGGCCGCTGCCCGGGATCATGAGGCCGTTTCCCGCAAGGCCGTTATGCGCGAGCGTGCCCACCCACATGATGTTCGCGCGGGCGTCGTAGTCCTCGGGGTCCTCCATCACGCGCGGCGCGGCGTCGATGACGGCGCGGATCATACCGCAGGCGATGTTGTCGGTCACGGGGACCGCCGGCGCGCCGGAGAAGAAGCGCTCCATGATGTGGGCGATCATGTCGGTGATGCCGGCCGCCGTCTGGTAGGGCGGCAGGGTGAAGGTGAGCTCGGGATCGAGGATCGCGATCACCGGGCGGTTGAGGTCGGTGTTGCAGCCGCTCTTGAGGTGCAGCTCGTCGTTGCTGATGACGCAGGAGTTGGACGCCTCGGAGCCGGAGGCCGGGATGGTGACCACGCAGCCCACGGGGATGTGCTCGGCGGGCACGGCGCGCTTGGCGAAGAAGTCCCAGACATCGTCCTCGTAAGGGGTGCCGAGCGCGATCGCCTTGGCGGCGTCCATGGCGGAGCCGCCGCCCACGGGCAGCACGAGGTCGACCTTGTGCTCGCGCGCGAGCTCGATGCCGGCGCGCACGGAGGCGATCTCGGGGTTGGGGCGCACGCCGCCCAGCTCGATGTGGGTAATGCCCGCGGCGTCGAGCGAGGCCTTGACGCGGTCGAGCGTGCCCGTGCGCACGACGGAGCCGCCGCCGTAGACGATCAGGACGTTCTTGTAGCCGAGGCGGGCAAGCTCCTCGCCGGTGCGGTCGGTGGCACCGCGGCCGAAGACGAAGCGGGTGGGAGACCAGAAGTTGAAATCGTACATACGCAGCCTTTCCTGCCGTCTGCAAAGGCGGGGGCATCCGTCCGATGCCCCCGCGATCTTTCGTTATAGCTCTATCTTAATACCCGAGATTCTCGCCAATGAGCACGACCTTGATGCGACCGGTGTGGCGGGAGTGGCGGGTGACGACCATCTCGCAGCACATGCAGTGCTCGCTGTGGCACTCGGAGCACGCGCCCGCGACTTCGCAGGGCGTGTTCGTGTGCAGGCGCGCGGCGTTGAGCGGGCAGGTGGTGGTGCGGATGCGCTTGAATCCGGCGTCGACGTCGGCCACGAGCTTGTTCATGCCCACGAGCACGACGACGTGCTCCGGGCCATGGAGCAGAAGTGACAGGCGGTCGGAGTTGCCGTCGATGTTCACGAGTTCGCCGCCGACGGTGAGGGCGTTCGCGCTCATGAAGAACCAGTCGGCGCTTGCGCGGTCGCGCCACATCTCGCGCTGCTCCTCGGGCGTGGTGGGCGTCGAGCGGTCGAGCATGCGCCAGTCGCCCGCCTCGAGCGCAGCGCGCATTCCGCTCTCGGTGAAGGTGACCGAGCCGCCCCAGGTGATGGAGTCGCCGGCGGGAATCATGCCGCACACGAGCTGCACGGCCTCCTCGGCGGTGTCGCAGTAGTAGCCCTCCATATTGCGGCGTTTCAGGTTCTTGATCACGGTCTCGGCGGTTGTGCGCCAGGCGGTGCGCTTGACATCGTCCATGGGTACCCCTCTCGTTTGCAGCTATGGCTGCACCCATTGTACCCAGCCCATGTCCACTTTCAGGACGGAGATGTTTTCGGCCACCCGCGGGGCCTGGCCTCTCTGGGGACGTAGCCGGAAGGCGCCACCGCGTGAAATCGGGACAGGGGTTATTTCACATGGCCCATGTGAAATAACCCCTGTCCCGATTTCACGCGGTGGCGCCTTCCGGCTACGTCCCCAGAGAGGCCAGCGGGGCTGCCCGGGGCGACTGCGGCGCCGGTGGCGGGCACTCGGTTATGCCAGCGACCCGCCGAGTTCGTTGCAGGCGGAAAGCGCCTCGTCGTCGGGCTCGTTGTTCGCGATGACGGTATCCACCACGTTGGCGCCAGCGTCCTCGGCATCCTCGCGCCAGGTGTCCATCCACTCGCCGGTGCCCCAATCGTAGCTGCCGAACAGGGCGATCTTCTTGTCGGCGAGTTCGGGCTTGACGTCGTCCCACATGGGCTGGAACTCGCCTTCCTCGAGCTCCTCGGCACCCATCGCGGGGCAGCCGAAGGCGATGGCGTCAAAGCTCGCGACGCTCGATGCGGTGAAGTCGGCCGCCTGCACGGTCTCGACCTCGGCACCCTTGGCCGCGGCGCCCTCGGCCACCGCGTTTGCCATGGCCTCGGTGTTGCCGGTGCCGCTCCAGAAGACGACTGCGATGTTGCTCATGATGATCCTTTCTGTATGTGTTCAAGTCCGGATGCTTCCGAACGGGTTACCGTGGGGTGGCTACGGCGAGCTGCATGAGGCCGCACCCGCTTTGATGGGCGCGTCGCAGCTCATCGGCGCAGCGGCGGAAGCGCGCGAACGTGGCGAGCGCTCCCTCGAGGTTCGCATATACCTTCCAGGGGCCGACGGCGAGGTAGTCGCGGCCGCCATGGGCGATGAAGCCCTCGACGTCGGCGTAGGGGTAGCCGAGGAAGAAGCCAAGCTCGTGGGGAAAGTCGCGGCAGCATCCGTCCTGAGCGCACGGGCAGGGCTCGGATGCGCCGGTGGCTTTACGACGGGCGCTGCCACCCATCGAGGAGAGCCGCGCACCGAGCGTCTCGAGGCACGCGTCGAGCGAGTCGACGCGATAGCCGATGCGCGCCAGCGGGTGTGCGGCGCGTGGGTCGGTCAGGTAGGACGTGAGCTCGTCTGCCCGATATACGTAGACGAGTGCGCCGCACGAGCGCCAGGCAAGCACATGGATGGAAAGGCCTGCCGGCTCGATTTGGCGTGCGCAGACGCGGATGGCTTGCTGGAGGTCGTGGCATCGTGCCCCAGAATCGCCGTGATCGGAAAAGTCCCCAGGAAAAGTGAACAGGCTTGCGGGCTTGAGTCCAGCAAGCGTAGGGGAGCAATGGCGCACGATGGCGCGCCCAAGCGTTGCCTCGTCGATGGTACGGGTCATGGCATCTCCTGGTTCCGTCGTGCTGAGCTGTCAGGTAAGTTACCCAAAGCAAACTTATAGGTTCTGCAACGCTCCGTCAAGAAAAAAAGTAAGCCTTAACAAACTAATTCCGATGTCCAATTTCAGGACGGAGATGTTTTGGGACATCCGGACGCAGCCGGAAGGTGAAATTTAGGGGACAGGTCCCAAACTTGCAGGCAGACGGGAAGCTTGGAAGCTTCCCGTCTGCCTGCAAGTTTGGGACCTGTCCCCTAAATTTCACCTCCAGAGAGGTCTGCCTACGCGGGTGGCCGAAAACATCTCCGTCCTGAAAGTGGACAAGTAAGAGATCTCAAACTTTTCCCGCGTTGCGTGCTCCCTTGCGCTAGAGTAGAGAAGAGAAGTAAGACATGGATTACTTATAGCGTCACGTCCGTGCGCGCTGTCGGGAAGGGGCTGCTATGGGCGAGATCCTCACACCGGGAAACATCATCGTGTTCGTTATCGTGGCGATCGGGCTGATCGCTGGCGTGCGCCGCGCGATCGGTGGGCTCACGAAGGGGGAGAGCTGCTGCACGAGTGGCACGAGCAGCCGCAAGGTTCGAGCCGTCAAGGTCACCGATACCGACGAGGCTCACTATCCCTATGCGATCGATCTTCCGATCGGCGGCATGAGCTGCGAGGGATGCGCCGCGAATGTGGCCAATGCCCTGAACGCCATCGATGGCACCTGGGCTACGGTCGATCTGGCCGGTAAGACGGCACACGTCCGCGCGAAGCATCCGATCGATGTGGACGCCTGCGAGGCCGCCGTGCGCGACGCGGGATACTACGTCGCAAAGCCATAGTATGTCCCAAAACATCTCCGTCCTGAAAGTGGACATCAGGCGCGGATGAGCTTCCAGATGTCGTCGAAGGCGACGGACTGCTGGCCGAGGCGCAGGCTGCGGTGCACGGGGTCGATCGCCTCGACCACGCCGGCGCGCGTCTGGTAGCCGCCGCGGTCGTAATAGGTGATGCGCACAAGATCGCCGCGACGGGTCTGCATGATGGCGCGCGAGAGCTCCTCGGCCTCCTCCTCGGTGAGCTCGTGGCGCGGCTCGGCGACGCGCTCCTGTTCGCGGACGAGGTCGTAGTAGCCGGTAAGCGCGGCGAAGGGCATGAACTGCGCGGCGCGGCTTGCGCGGGGCCGGCCGTCGGCTCGCAGCGCGGGGCGTGAGCTCCCATCGGCCGGCGCGCTCGCCGCGCTTTCGGAGCCCGTGCCGACCGGCGTGAACTCGAGCTCGCCCCACGGCGATGAGATGCGGCGTGCGCTGCGGTCGCTAGGCATGGTGTCCTCCCACTTGCTCGTTGCGTTCGCGCCCGGTGGCGGCAGGCTTGTAACTTGTGCCCTTGAGCAGGGCGTTTTTGCCGTAGCGGTCGCGCACGGCGAGCACCGTGTGCGCAAGGTCGCGTTCGGCCTGCTCGGCCGCCTCATCACGGAACAGATCGGTGGTGGCGAACTCCTCGGGCAGCAGGTTCGCAAACCCGATGTTCACGCGCTTGATGGGGCGCGCGGGGTCTACGATCTCGGCGTACAGCGCGTCGAAGCGCGCCATCAGCCGCTTGAAGGAGTTCGTCCGCTCGCCAAGCTTGCGTGAGGCCTCGGCGTATCCGTAGGCGCGCTTGCCCCGCACGGTCCGCTTGCCGTGCTCGCCAATAAAGACGGTGGCCGCCCCCGCATCGTCTGGGGTGCGCGCGGCCTGGCGGGCCCGAACCGCGTCGGTCGTGCGGCGGTAGCCCGGCGGCGGCGTAACGCTTCCGTCTGCGGCCGGACTGCCCGGGCGCCCGTCCGCTGCCGCGCCCGTCGGAACCGCCGTGTTCGCCGGCAGCAGGTCGCCGGTCGCCTCGCGCACCTGCCCGCAGGTGTCGGTCACCCGCGCGCTGCCGCTTGCGCCCAGGCGCGCAAGGTCGCGCCGGTCGTCCGCATAGCCCACGTAGAGCGATATGCCGTCGCACACGGCGCGCTTGTCCACCAGGTCGAGCACCGACGAGTCCACCATCTCGCGCAGCACGGTGCGCGCCTCCTCGTAGGTGTAGGCGCGCGGCAGCACCTGGCCGCTCGCGATGGAGCTCGCCTCCGGCTGGTAGGCGTGGATCTCGGCGATGGTGCACGGCTCGACGCCGTGGGCGTGATCGATAAGGTACTCGGCGTTCACACCCAGCTCGCGGTACAAGATCCGCTCGTCGAGGGCGGCGACGCCCATGAGGTCCTCCACGCCGTACTTGGCCAGGCGTGCGGCGATACCGGGGCCGATGCCCCAGATGTCGGTGATGGGCCGGTGCCGCCAGATCTGCTGGCGGAAGAGCTCCTCGTTGAGGTAGCCGATGCCGTCGTCCACGTGCTTGGCCGTGATGTCGAGCGCCACCTTGGCCAAAAAGAGGTTCGTGCCGATGCCCGCCGTGGCGCGGATGCCGCAGCGCGCGTACACGGCGTCCATGAGCTCGCGCGCGAAGGTGCGGGCGTCGATGTGGTAGAGCGAGAGGTAGGGCGTGGCGTCGATGAAGCACTCGTCGATCGAGTACACGTGGATGTCGTCGGCGCTCACGTACTCGAGGTAGATGCCGTAGATCTTGGCGGAAACCTCCATGTAATGGCGCATGCGCGGCTTGGCCACGATGTAGTCGATGCCCTCGGGGATCTCGAACAGGCGGCAGCGGTTGCGCACGCCGAGCTTCTTCATGGCGGCCGATACGGCCAGGCAGATCGTGGTGCGCCCGCGGTCAGGGTCGGCGACCACGAGGTTGCAGCTGAGCGTATCGCGCCCGCGGTCGGCGCACTCCACCGAGGCGTAAAAGGTCTTGAGGTCGATGCACAGGTAGATGCGTCCCGTATCCGCGCCCATGGCCGCCTCCCTTCCGGCAATCGCCGCCTTCTAGAACGTCTGTTCGATAATAGAAGCTCGCGTGGACATATGTCAAACAGGCAGGTGGCGGACGGTCGTGGACAAAAGCGCCGCAGGTGGTATGGGGTGCAAGCCGAACGTTGCAGGCTGTGGAGATTTTGCCCGGCGCACAGACCTGTACGCGCCGCCGTGCCGCCGGATGCCCTTCACGGGTACCGTGTGTGTTGCAGCTGCAGACGAGGGGGGCGCTCATGTGGACGGTCGACGTCCCGGCGGCGCGCCGCCTCGGCACGGAAGGGGAGACATGCAGGATCTTGAGCCGCAGGGCGGATGCAGAAACGAGCTCGAGGGAGCCGAGGGCGTCATCGGGCGGATCGGCGCGTTCGTGCGCGACAACCGGCTTGTCCTGACGATCGCCGTATGCTCCGCGATCTTCCTGTTCCTGCTCTTCGAGGTGCTTCGCGGCGAGATCATGCGCATCGACACGGCGGCCTACACCCTGATCGTCGAGCACCTGCGTGCCGATTGGCTCACGCCCGTCATGGAGGGCTTCTCGGCGCTGGCGACGCCCACGGTGCTCGTCGCCATGCTGCTGGTGATCATCGCGTTCGCGCCGGGGCGCCGTCCGGGATGGTGCTGCGCGGTGAACCTCGTGCTTGTGACGCTGCTGAACCTTGCAATCAAAAGCCTGGTCCAGCGCCCGCGCCCCGAGGGATTCCGCCTGGTGACCGAGACCGGCTTCAGCTTTCCTTCCGGCCACTCCATGGCGGCCATGGCGTTTTACGGCCTCATCGTATGGCTCATCTGGCACTATGAGAGCGATCGCCGCAAGCGCGCGGTGCTGACCGCAGCGTTCTCGCTCATCATCCTCATGATCGGCATCAGCCGCATCTACCTGGGCGTCCACTACGCCTCCGACGTGCTCGGCGGCTTTTGCGTCTCGCTCATCTGGCTTTCCCTCTACGTGAAAGTTTGGGGACAGGTCCCAAACTTTCACGCTACTCGAGACCGGCAGGCCAGCGGGAGACGCTGAGGTCCACGTGGTCGGCGTCGCGGAAGACGACGCCCTCGCCTTCGAGCAGCGAGCGCTGGACGCCGGCGCCGCCGAAGGCGAAGCCCTCGCAGATACGGCCGTCGGCGAACACGACGCGATGGCAGGGGATCACGCCGGGTCGGGGGTTGGCGTGCAGCGCGTAGCCGACGTAGCGGGCGCGGCGCGGCTCGCCGATGAGCTTGGCGATCTGCCCGTAGGTGGCGACGAACCCCTCGGGAATCTGCTCGACCGTCTCGTACACGCGGGCGAAGAAGCCCTCGCGATTCGTCGTCTGCGCCATAAGCGCCCCTTTCTTGGTGCCGCGCTTTCGGCGGTTTGGTTGCCCCACTATCGTAGCGCGCGGCGGCCGCAGCGTCGCTCGGCATTCCAAACGGTTACCCATGGCTAACTTATGGAGAGCCTGTGAACGAAGGGTCCGTCGTGGACATCTCCCCATCAGTTTACTATAGTTAACTCAACGACGGAGCAGGTAACAGGCGATGAAAAAAGCCTCTCCGCCGAGTTTGATTGCATCCCTCCCCTCTGTGCGATCAACGTTGTACATGAAAGTGCCCTGCCATCCACGGGACGGCGGGGCACTTTCATGTGTGTCGAAAGCGGTGGGGAAGCGCGGCAGACGGCAGATGATCGCGGCACAGCCTTACGCCCGGTGCGCCTGCACGTGGCGCGCGAAGCTCTCCCACGACCAGTCGTCGGTGTCCTCGGGGAGCTTGTCGGGTGAGACCGCCTTGAACAGGCAGGTGGGGACCTCGTGCTCGCGCAGGTTCTTGGCGATGCAGGGCGTGCAGCCCTGGTCGTGGTTCACCGGGTTGAACGGGCAGTCATGGTCGGTGCAGGTGCAAAACGGAACGCTGGCCATCGGTGGCTCCCTCGCAATCGAATCGGACGGGACGCCTTCATGCTAGCAGCGCGCCGTGTCCCGCGGTTCCGCGCGTCGGCAGCCGGAAAACTAGCGTGCGGAGAAATCCCCGCAGGCAGGCTCGATCACGCGGCGAACGAGCTCGGGGAAGGCTCCGTCGTCGGCGCAGGTGTCGAGCACGAGGTCGCAGCAGGGCCGCATGTCGTCCGATACGTTCGCCACGCCCACGCCCAGGCCCGCGGCCTCGATCATCGCGCGGTCGTTCTCGGAATCGCCGACGCCGATGGTCTCGGCGATATCGATGCCGAGCAGGTCCGCCAGGTGCGCCAAGCCGGTGCCCTTGTTCACGCCGTGCGGCACGAACTCCACGTAGCGGTTGGAGGAGTAGGTGATGTCCACGAGCGCGGGGTCGAGCGCAGGGCGAAGCTTCGCGCCCAGCGCCTTCATGCGCGAGAAATCGGGGTCCATGAAGATGATCTTGGGGAACTCCTCGCCGCCGGCCGCCTCGATGGCGTCGGCGTCGTCGGAAAGCTCCTCGATATCGGACAGGTTGGCGATGTAGCCGCGCTCAACGTCGTTCACGAACTGGGTGAGGATGCGGCCGCTTTCGGTGTAGACGTGCATGCAGATGCGGCGCTCAACGGCGTAGGCGTATAGCCAGCGCAGGACATCGCGGTCCATGACGGTGGAGAGCAGGGGAGTGTCGTCGCCATAGCGGTTGATGAAGCCGCCGTTGTACGAGATGACGTAGCTGTCCGCCAGAAGCGCCGGGTCGATGCCGGCAAGGCTCGACATGATGGAGCGGTACGGGCGGCCCGAGCTGGGCACGAACAGCACGCCGAGCTCGCGCATGCGACGCAGCGCCTCGACATTCGCCGGCGGCACGAGGTGTCCGGCCCCCAGGAATGTCTCGTCCATATCGCTCGCCACAAGCCTATACATCGCCATCTCCTTCACGCGTCCCAAAAAAGTGGGCATTGTGGGTCGAGTACTCAGCCAGCGAGCGTCGACCAGGTTCCGCGGTTTGTCAAAACCGCGGAACTAATACACCATCCCCATGGCCTCGCGGACCTCGGCAAGGGTCGCCTCGGCGATCTCGTTGGCGCGGCGGTTGCCCTCGGCAAGCACGTCCTTCACGTAGTCGAGGTCGTTCTCAAACTGGTGACGGCGCTCGCGGATCGGCTCGAAGTAGCTGTTCACGGCCTCGGTCACGTACTTCTTGAGCTGGCCGGAGCCGCCCATGCCGATCTCCTCGGCGATCTCGACCTCGCTGCGGCCGGTGCAAATCGCGGCGGTGGACAGCAGGCCGGACACGCCGGGGCGGTTCTCGGGGTCGAAGGTGATCATGCGCTCGGAGTCGGTCTGGCTCTTCTTGATGCGCTTGGCCGTCTCCTCGGCCGTCATCGAGATCGAGATGGCGTTGCCGTAGCTCTTGCTCATCTTGCGGCCATCGAGGCCCGGCAGTAGCGGCGTGTCGGACAGCAGGGCGTCGACCTCGGGGAACACCTTGCCATAGCGGTTGTTGAAACGGCGAGCGATCAGGCGCGTGAGCTCGATGTGCGGCAGCTGGTCGCGGCCGACGGGCACGACGTTGCCCTTGCAGAACAGGATGTCGCAGGCCTGGTGCACCGGGTAGGTGAGCAGAAGGCCGGTGAGCTCATGGCCGGATGCCTCCATCTCGGCCTTGACGGTGGGGTTGCGCTGCAGCTCGGCCTCGGACACGAGAGATAAAAACGGCAGCATGAGCTGGTTGCAGGCGGGCACGGCGGAGTGCGCGTAGATCATCGTACGCTCGGGGTCGATGCCGCAGGCGAGGTAATCCATGACCATGTTGTACACGTTGTCCTGGATGTGCTCGGTGGTGTCGCGGTCGGTGATGACCTGGTAGTCGGCGATGAGCACGCTCGTGTTCACGCCCATGTTCTGCAGCTCGACGCGGCCTTTCAGGGTGCCGAAGTAATGGCCCAGGTGCAGGCGGCCGGTCGGGCGGTCGCCGGTGAGCATGGTGTACTTGCCGGGGTTTTCCGCCAGGTCGGCGCGGATCTGGTTACTGCGCTCAAGCGCGGTCTCGTAGCTGCGTTCGTTGGGCATGGGTCGAATCTCTCCTTATCGCTTCTTATCGGAACGGTCGCGGCGAAGCACCTTCTCGAGGCTGTCGCGGCGCTGCTCGTGCATCTCGCGCTTGAGCTCGCGCTGGGCGGCCTCCTCCTCGGCGAACGCCGGATTGTCGGGGGTCACGATCTCGTCCTGCTGCGTCTTGGGGTTGTAATGGTGACGCAGCACGGGCTCGAACATGTGCAGGCGCATGGCGAAGGCCGCCGAGCTCACGAGGAGCACGATGAAGATCACGATGCGCAGCCAGATGTCAGCCTGGTTGATGGCGGCGGCACCGAGCGACAGCAGGATACACCAAGCGTAGATGAGCAGCACCGCCTGGCGCTGGTCGTAGCCCTCCTGGATGAGGCGGTGCTGGATGTGGCCCTTGTCGGCCTGGCCGATGCTCACGTGCGCGCGCATGCGGCGGATGATGGCTGCGAGCGTGTCGATGATGGGCACGCCGGCGACGACGAGCGGGATGATGAGCGAGGTGAGCGCCGCGGTGCGCGACACGTTCAGCAGCGACACGGTGCCTAGGGCGAAGCCGAGCAGCAGCGCGCCCGAGTCGCCCAGAAAGATGCTCGCGGGGTGGAAGTTGTAGCGCAGAAAGGCGATGCAGGCGCCGGCGAGCGCCAGGGCGAGTGCCGCGGCGTCGACGCGCCCGGCGAGCACGGCGAACGAGAACATCGACAGCGCGGCGATGCAAGAGATGCCCGCGGCGAGGCCGTCCAGGCCGTCGATGAGGTTGATGATGTTCGTGTACGCCACGAGGTAGATGGCGGTGATGGGGTAGGCGAACCAGCCGAGCTGGATGTAGTCGGTGCCGAAGGGGTTCACGATGGAGTGGATGGCCACGCCGCTCGCGACGGCGCACCCGGCGGCGATGAGCTGGCCCGCGAGCTTTGCGCGGGGCCTCAGCTGGATGACGTCGTCGATGGCGCCGGTGAGGAAGATGAGCAGGAACGACATGCCGAGCAGGGGATAGTTGATCTCCATGCTGGGGTGCGGCACGAGGACGGGCGGCCAGCCGAGATACCAGGTGCCCAGCAGCTGCACGATGAAGGCGACGATCAGGCCCGCGAACACCGCGATGCCGCCCATGCGGGGGATGGGCACCTTGTTGATGCGGCGCTTGGAGGGGTAGTCGACGGCGTCAAGGCGTATGGCGATGCGCTTGGCGAGCGGCACGCACGCGAAGGTGGTGATGAAGGCCGCCGCGGCCACGCAGATATATGGAATGACGAAGTCCATAGTCAGACGATTTCACCGGTTTCGGATAGGTAACGATGCGTTTCGGGTCGGCTGGCGGCGCTGCCTGCGCGGGCTTGTGCTGCCAGGGCCCCGGAACTCACCACATGATACAGAAAAGTGGCGGCGCGGCCCCCGCGGGCGGCGCGTTAACACCGTCACATCAGATAATTCGAGCGCGCGTCCGGTTGGTGGCTGGCCTCATCGGGGACGTAGCCGGAAGGCGCCAGGGCGTGAAAACAGGACAGGGGTTATTTCACATGGGGCGGCGTAATCGCCGCCCCATGTGAAATAACCCCTGTCCTGTTTTCACGCCCTGGCGCCTTCCGGCTACGTCCCCGATGAGGCCAGCGCACCGCTTGCGGGGAGTTCGGGTCTTCGGGTGCGCGCCGTCCGGGCGATGGCCTATCATGGGCAGCAGGTAATGTCGACGAAGGAGCGAGAACCATGGCAGAGCGCACCACCAACCCCCGGAAGGAAGCCCGCGCGCAGGCGGCCAAGCGCCACACGCAGCAGATGGCCGAGCGCTACGGGAAGGAGATCGACCGATCGTTTGAGGGGACGGTCCGCTACGACGGCATCCCCGCCGCCGAGGTGGAGGGTTGCGTGCCCCAGGTGAGCGTCGTCGATGCCGACGCCGCCACGGTGATCCTCGAGCGCGGACGCGGCCGTGCCAACTTCTGTGACCTCGCGGTGCTCGACTTCGCCTCGTTCGTGAGCCCCGCTGGCGGCTACACGCGCGGCAACGCGGGACAGGAGCAGTCGCTCTGCCGCGAGTCGTATCTGGCGAACGTCCTCGAGCGCTTCGGCGACTGGTACACCGAGAACCGCCGCCGCAACATCAACTGCGAGCTCTACCGCAACCGCGCGCTGCTCGTGCCGGCGGTCCGCTTCGGCCGCGGCAAGGTGCACGCGTACGCCGACGTGATCGTGGCGGCGGCGCCCAACGCCAAGCGCGCCCGCGCCGAGTACAAGATCGCCGACGACGTCCTCGCCGACGCCATGCGCGAGCGCATCCGCTTCGTGCTCGCCATCCTGGACGCGCGCGGCATCAAGAAGGTCGTGCTCGGCGCCTACGGATGCGGCGCCTTCGGCTGGGACGCGAGCGAGGTCGCGGAGCTCTTCCGCGCCGAGCTGGCTGCCGGCACCCACGGGGTGGAGGAGGTCGTGTTCGCCGTTCCCTCCACGCGCTTCGACGACCACTTCGCCCGCTTCGAGCACGCGCTGGCGGCATTCCCCGAGGCGAACGCCCAGTCGTTTGCCGACGCCCAGGCGGCCCGCGCCGCGGCTGCTGCCGCCGAGCAGGCTGCTGCCGATGCGGACGATGAGGAAGAGGACGATTGGCGGAAGTACCTGTGACGGGACACGGGGTTGCCGGGCGCGGGGGACGCACGGGGCACGGTTTCGCGCGCGTGCCCGAGGCGCTCGGCAGCCATATGGACAGCGAGGAGCTGCTCGACCGCTTCGCCGAGGGCGAGGCGGTCGTGTCCAACACGGCCTTCGTGGGTCTCGAGCTTGCTTACGATGACGCACAGGAGGCGACGTTCGAGACCGTGGTTTTTCGCAGCTGCGTGTTCGACGGCGTCGATTTCTCAGGTTGCGCCCTGCGCGATGTGCGCTTCTCGGGCTGCCGTTTCGTGCGCTGCACGATGGATCGCGCCTGGCTCGACCATGTGGATTTCCGCGATTGCTCCGCACCGGGTTTGAGCCTCATGAAGGCGCGGCTCGCGAGCGTGGCGATTCTCGAGAGCGACTTCAGCTACGCGAACCTTTCCGAGACGAAGATCGACCGGCTGCGCGTGCGCGGCGGGCGGCTCGTGGAGGCGGCGCTGCAGCGGGCGCGCCTGCGGAGCATCGAGCTCGAGGGCTGCGACCTTACGCGGCTCGATGTGTTCGGCACGTCGCTTTCTGGCGTGGACGTGTCGACATGCACCTTCGCGGCGCCGGTGCTCTCGGCCAACCGATCCGAACTGCGTGGCCTCACGGTCAGCCCCGAGCAGGCAATCTCCCTAGCAGAGCTTCTCGGCGTTACCGTCGCCTAGGTGATATTTAGGGGACCTGTCCCAAACTTGCAGGCGGACGGGGAGCTTTCAAGCTCCCCGTCCGCCTGCAAGTTTGGGACAGGTCCCCTAAATTTCACCCGCGGGGCCTGGCCTCTCTGGGGACGTAGCCGGAAGGCGCCAACGTGGCCCGCGGGCCACGTTGGCGCCTTCCGGCTAC
>NZ_JACJKB010000014.1 GCF_016900375.1 Collinsella tanakaei
CGGCAGGCCTCGTCGGCCTGCCCGCGGTATCCGGTTCTCAAGGTGCCCGCCGCGGGTGCTCGCCCGCGCGGCAGGGAGATATAGTGCCACTCCCCGGGGGCGCCGGGGGCGGGATTCTCTCCCTCCACACTGTCTACATATTTGCACCATTCTTTCCGTTAACTCACCCGATCTTTACCGTATAGGCGCTAACGGCCTTCCCTGCCCTATGGCCTTCCCCCTAGACCTTATAGAGTCCTAACCTGGCGGCGTGCTTTTCTTTGTAGACATTCAAACGAAACGGGGTACCCTCAGGCACCCCGTTGCAATAGCTATAGGCAGCTGGCTTAAGCCTCGAGCGCCTTCTTGGCGATGGCGGCAAGCTCGTTGAAGGACTCGGTGTCCTCGTAAGCCATCTGAGCGAGAACCTTGCGATCCAGCTCGATGCCGGCAAGCTTCAGGCCGTGCATGAACTGCGAGTAGGACAGGCCGTTCAGACGCGCGGCGGCGTTGATACGGGTGATCCAGAGGCTGCGGATCTCGCGCTTCTTGTTGCGACGATCGCGGTACTGGTACTGCAGGGAGTGCTGGACCTGCTCCTTGGCATGCTTATACGTACGCGAAGCGGCACCGTAGTAACCCTTCGCACGGCTCATAACGGTACGGCGCTTCTTCTTGGCGCTCACAGCGCGCTTCACACGTGCCATATCTGATCAACTCCTAGTCAAATAGTCTTTCGTACGTAAGATGGGAAGTTCGGCTTAGCGGCCGGCGAGACGCGCGGTGACGACCTTCTTGTCGGCAGCGGCGATCTCGGTCTCCTGACGGAAGTTGCGCTTGCGCTTGGTGGTCTTCTTGGTGAGAATGTGGCTCTTGAAGGCCTTGGCGCGCATGAGCTTGCCCGTACCGGTGCGGCGATAACGCTTCTTGGTGCCGCTGTGGGACTTCATCTTAGGCATGAGACTTCTCCTTAATCTTCCTTACGCTATTTCTTAGCTTCGTTCTCGCTGTCCTCGACATTGTCGAAGGCGCCCTTGATGGGAGCGAGGAGCATGAGCATGTTACGTCCCTCGAGCTTGGGAGCGCTCTCGACCGTGGCATACGGCTTGAGGTCCGCTGCCAGGCGCTCGAGCACATTGAGACCCTGCTCGGGATGGGCCATCTCGCGGCCACGGAACATGATGGTGACCTTGACGCGGGCGCCCTTCTTCAGGAAGCGCATCACGTGACCCTTCTTGGTCTCGTAATCGCCCACATCGATCTTAGGCCGGAACTTCATTTCCTTGACCTCGACCCGCGACTGGTTCTTGCGGGCCTGCTTGGCCTTCATGGCCTGCTGGTACTTGAACTTGCCATAATCCATGACCCTGCAAACCGGGGGCTCCGCGTTGGGCGCGATCTCCACCAGGTCGAGTCCCTGCTCGTCAGCGACGCGCTGGGCGTCGCGGATGCCAAACAGGCCGAGCTGCGAACCGTCGACACCGATGAGACGGCAGGTGGTCGCGGTGATCTCCCCGTTGATGCGGGTGGCATCAGACTTAGCTATTGTCCCAACCTCCTTCTTGAGAGACAAAACAATACCCGGATGCCTGACAGGCGGCATCCGGGTACACAGGTCAAATTAAGGCATGATTCGCCTTGATCTTCTGTTGTGCAACCAGACAGCTACCTCGCAGGCGCCGAAAGGTGGGAGCTCTTGCCCCGCTTTCGATGGGCACTGGAATCAGTGCGTTGGCTATACTAGCACAAAGTCGCTCGGCAGTTGGGCCTTCATGCTTTCGCCATAGGAATCAAGCGACAGCGGCTCGGCCTATTCCCACGTCTTCCAGATATCGGGCTCATAGCCGATCGTCGCCTTCTTGCCGTTGCGCACGATGGGCTCCCGCAGGACCTGCTGGTTCTCGAGGAGCTTGTCGAACTTCTGGCTCTCGGCGAGATAGGTGATGAGTGCAACGGTGTCCTGATCTTTCGCCTTGGGGTCGATGAGCGCATCGATGCCGCCCGCTGCCTGCATGACGCTCATGAGCTCACCTTTGCTCATCTCCTTTTCCTTCAGGTCGATGAACTGGAACTTGATGCGGCGCTCCTTGAAGTAGCGCTGGGCCTTCTTGGTGTCGAAGCTCTTCTTGGTGCCGAAGATCTGGATGTTCATGGGACCTCCCCCGGGCAAAAGGGGACGGCGCCCCCCTTTACCCCGCTTATGAAAAGGGCCCCATTGCTGGGGCCCTGACTGTTCTATATGGTGCCCGAGGCGAGACTCGAACTCGCACGATGTCGCCACCGGTGGATTTTGAGTCCACTGCGTCTGCCAATTCCGCCACTCGGGCACAGCACGCGACCTATAGTAGCATACGGCCGGTCGGTTACACCTCGTGCATTTCGACAAGCTCGATGGCGCGGCGCATCTCGTCCTCGTCGCATCCGCGGCCCTCCACGGTCGCCTCGCCCATCTGGTTATCGAACGGATCCCAGCGCACGCCGTTGGATGCCGGCGTCAGCTCTGCCTGGTACTGGGAGTTCGCCACCATGCGCCAGGGATCGAGGTTGCCGAAGTAGTGGAGACGACGTGCCTCGTTGCCCTCGCGGCGAGCGGACGAGCCGAACGAGCAGTCGGCCCACAGCCAGCCGAACTCATCGGTGTGGAACATCGCCCAATCGTGCGGGCCCACGTAATCCGGGGAGACATATAGTCCGCTTTGCCAACGCGCGGGAATGCCCGCGATACGGCACATCGTGATAAAGGTGAGCGCCATGACGCCGCAGTCGCCGCGCAGCGACTTCGCGCAGTTATCTGGAATGCAGTCGAGCTGGGCATACGGGGGCTGATAGCGGTAATCCACGTTCTTCGTGATGTAATCGTAGATGGCGCGCGCCTGGTCGATCGGGCGCTCGATGTCGCCGACGACGCGCGCGGTCAGGGTGCACAGGTACGGCGTGAACACGATATGGGGCGCAAGCTCGGCAAGGTCGTCATCGGTGACCGTATCATCTGCTACGACGTGCTCCGCGGGAGCCGGCGCGCAGGTGTCGACATACGGGGCGTGGATGCGGTAACGGTAGCTCGCCTCGAAGGAATGGTTCTCCCTCGACCCCCAAAACGCCGTGCGCGCGGGGGCATCCTCCTTGGCAACGAGCACGCCGGGGGTCCAATCGTAGACGTCGATATCGGATTGCTGCGGACAGGCGGCCGGGACGGGCAGCCAGGCGCGGAGCATCTCGCCCGGCGTGGCACCGGGGATATCGATGGAGACCTTAAGCGCGATCTCGCAGGTCAGGCCACCCTTCTCATGCATGCGGTCGAGCATGGCGTCGCGCATCTCGAGGTCGCGGGACTCCTCCTTCTTGAGGCCGGGGACCTCGTGCGGATACACGCGCAGCGAGTCGAGGAAGTTGTCGAGGAAGCGCTGCTCGCCCTCGATGAAGCGGGTGTCGATGCGCTTGCGCGCGATGAGGTCATCCAGCTGCTTTTCGGTGAAGTCCGGCCACTCGGATCGAATGGCCGCAAGGGCATCCGCGCGCGTCACGCAGAACTGCTTCGCGAGCCTGCCCATGCGATGGCGCTCGACACGCAGGCACGCCGCGAGCTCCGGTGTGATATCGCCGCTCAGCAGCTCGTCGCACGCGTGCACGGCCTCGCGAAGATACCCCGCCTGCTTGAGCCGCTCGATCTCTGCGGGCAGCCCCACGACCAGAAAGCGGTAATCGTCGTTGGATACCTCGTCGGTGCATCCGACCGGCCCATCCACAACAAGCTTGCCCTCCTCAGGCCACTCAGTCCTAACCGCCATCTCTCCCCCTCGCATCGCGTACCGAATCCCGCCGCAAGCCGCAGCGGGCCACTCCCGATTCTACCCCCAACACCCCCGAGGCGCGAAGCGCAGCACAACGTCCCGACCCCAACCCCCGCCCAGCTTCGCCTGCTCTGCCGCAAATCGAAACCCCTGGCCCCATAAAACGCGGGAAGGCCCCGGAGGGATTTCCTAAGCTGACAATCCCGCAGCCGCGAAGCGGCGAGGACGTCAGCGTGGAAACCCTCCGGGGCCTTCCGCGTTTTATGGGGCCAGGCGTTACGCCTTGTTCACAGAGCCGAACTCCTCCATGAGTTCCTTGGTGCGGGCGACGATGGCATCGCGGCCGGGCTTCAGCAGCTTGCGGGGGTCATAGCCCTTGCCCTGCTGATCCTTGCCCTCCTCGATGTAGCCGCGAGTCGCAGCGGCAAAGACGAGCTGGAGGTCGGTGTTGACGTTGATCTTGGAAACGCCCATGGAGATGGCCTTCTGGATCTGGTCAACGGGGATGCCGGTACCGCCGTGAAGGACGAGCGGGAGGTCGCCGACCTCGGCCTTGATCTCGGCCAGACGGTCAAAGGACAGACCAGCCCAGTCGGCCGGGTACACGCCATGGATGTTGCCGATGCCGCAAGCGAGGAAGTCGACGCCCAGGTCGGCGATCTGCTTGCACTCGGCGGGATCGGCGAGCTCGCCGTTGGAGGCAACGCCGTCCTCGACGCCGCCGATGCCGCCGACCTCGGCCTCGATGGAGATGCCCTTGGAGTGGGCGAGCTCCACGAGCTCCTTGGTGCGGTCAAGGTTGATCTGGAAGGTCTCCTCATGGGAGCCGTCGTACATGATGGACGTGAAGCCAGCCTCGATGCACTTGAAGCAGTCCTCATACGAACCGTGGTCGAGGTGCAGGGCAACGGGGACGGTGATGTTCAGGGCCTCAACGGCAGCCTTGACCATGTCGGCGCAGACCTTGTAGCCGCCCATCCACTTGGCGGCACCACCGGTGCACTGCATGATCAGAGGGGACTTAGCCTCCTCGGCAGCCTGAAGGATGGAAAGGGTCCACTCGAGGTTGTTGGTGTTGAACGCACCGAGGGCGTAGTGGCCGGCCTCGGCGTTCTTGAGCATCTCTGCCGCGTTAACGAGCATAAGAAGACCTCCTGTTTAGGTTGCTCCAATACCTTCGGCAATTCTACCACTGTCCATTACGGCAGATATCGCAAATGTACTGCCGAAATCGCAGCAAGACCCCTCATTTTGCGACAGATTCCCCCAGCTCAAAGGCATCGCTCAGACACTCTGAAAGACGCTGGTGTTAATTTGTGGAAACCTTCCCATAATCGCCAGCGGGGGCAAAGGGGGTCCGAGTGACAAGCCTGCGTGCGGAAACTCGGCAGATGCGGACACAACGCGGGCTAAACCGGACCGCCCACGTACCGCGCGGAGCTGCGGAACCTGCCGTCCACGCCGATGAGATCGCGTACGAGACGCAGATAATAGCTGCGCTGTGCAGCTTCGGGGAGCTCGATATCGCCCGGGTGGATCTCGCCGGCGGAATTCTCGTCAACCGGCCGCGGAGGACAGCGGTCGTAGAGGCTCACCTTGCCGGTGTCCTGCCACAGCCCGTCCACGCAGGCGATGCGCATGCCGATCGTCCCTTCTTTCCACCGGTCGACCTCGCACAGATGCCGCGCGAACACCTCATAGCCTTGCCCCGTTCGAACGTCCACCAAATTCGCCATGCAGGTCTGCAGATCTTTCTTTTCGATGGCAAATCGCGAGAAGAACTGCGTCTGTGCCACCTGGCGCAGCACATCAACCATCTGAGCAGGAAAATCCTCGGGCGGATCGTCGACAAGAACCTGCAGGGGCGTCTTCCCCTCGCGCATCGGCCGCTCGAACACCAGCCACTCGAAATAGCACATGCTCGCGACCACCAGATCGCTCTCGGTGGGACTCGGCTCGTAGCAGACAGCAGGATCTACGCAGCTGTCGAACTCCCCGCTCGCCTCATCCAGCATCCCATCGAGCGAATCGTGCATCCGCTTGACCGCAAGCTCGACCGCCCTCAGCGCACTTCCACCAGTCTCCATCTCGGTACCTCCCTATACAATGCCTCTGGGACATCGTAAGGGTAGCGATAGGAGTCTTAATTTATATCGGACTTCGTATAGTATTTTTCGCATGTCTTACCGCATATGCAGTGTGCCCAACAGAATCCCGACAAAGCGGGAGGGAGGGCGCCGAACTCCCAGCTCAGTGCCCTCCCCCTTTTTGGTCAAGCTGTTTGGCGACGCAGAAATCCCATAGGTCGCGATGTCACGCTCCGAGGTCCAGGGGATGCGCTTTTAATAGCCCATATTGAGCGCGCGGCGCACGAAGAGGTTGCCCTCGAGCTCAGCCCCCGCAGTCGTCGATTGCCCGTGGCCGCACAGGCAGAGCGTGTCCTGAGGCAGCAGGCGAAACAGATGCGCAAGCGAGTGCATGATGGTCGTCTCGTCGCCGCCGGGAAGATCGGTACGCCCATGGCCGCCCGGGAACAGCGTGTCGCCGCAAAACGCCACGTTGCCGCTCTCGGTCGCGGCAAACAGCACGATACCGCCCGGGGTATGGCCCGGCGTGGCGATGACCTGCAGGTTCACGTCGCCGAACTCGATGCGATCACCCTCTGTCAGTAGGCGATCGGGCGCAGGCGGCTGCTCGGTATCGATACCCCACGCCTGGCGCAGCCATCCGACGTGGTCCCTTGCGGTCTCGACGTCGTCGGCAGCGATAACGAAGGGAACGTCGTCGCCCAGGGCGCGGCGCAGGCCCGCGACGCCTCCCGTATGGTCGGCGTGTCCATGCGTGCACACGAGCGCCACGATGCGGACCTCGGGATGGCGCACCGCGAAGTGCCGAGCGAGCTCCTCCCCTTCCCAAGCGGGATCAATCACCACTGCCTCGTCGTCGGAGGTCACAAAGTACGTGTTCGTCTGGATGGGCCCGTTTTCCACGCACTCGATGGAAAGCGTCCCGTGCGGCTCGAGGTCGAGTGAGAAATCGGAGGCAGGCATGCCAGTCATGTCATTCCTTTCGCATGAAACGCCCCGCAGGCGATCCCGCGGGGCATGAGATGTCGAAACAGCTGCGAGGCCTTTCCAGGTAGACCCGGGTCCGGCCCGAGGCCTTCCCAGGTGCCCGAGATTGCCCCGAAAGCCGAGGGCGCACGCCTTGCGTGCGGCGCCCGAAGGCTTGAGGGCAGGATCGGGACCCAATCCGGCTGTTAGGCCTTTCCAGGTGCCCCAGATCGCCGTGAAAGAGGAAGGAAGCACGCCTTGGCGCGGCGACCGACCGATTGAACGGCGAGGTGGGGTGCCTGGGAAGGCCTAACCCCGGCGCTTCATGGTGATGTTACCCTCTCCCGGCATGAGGCGGCGAACGTCGTAGACGCTCTCGACAGCCGAGATGGAGGCGAACAGCGGGTCGAGGCCGCTTGCATCGGAGATCTCGACGAGGAAGCGCAGGACCGCCATGCCCTCGCGGTCGGTGGATGTCGCCGCCGACAGGATGTTGCCGCCGACATCTCCGATGGCGATCGTGACGTCCTTGAGCAGGCCCATGCGGTCGAGGCACTCGACAACAATCTCGACCTGGAACAGGGCATCGGCCGCGTTATCCCACTCGACCTCGATCATGCGCTCGGGGTGCTCCATGAGACCCTTCACGTTCGGGCAATTCGCACGATGCACCGATACGCCGCGACCGCGCGTGATGAAGCCGACGATGTCGTCTCCCGCAACGGGGTTGCAGCAATGCGCGAGGCGCACGAGCAGGTCCTTGCTCTCGCCGCCCTTGACGATGACGCCGGAATTGGACTTGCTCGACGAGCGCGGCTTGCGGTTGGACCCGCGCTCGACCTCGGTGGCGGCGGGCTCGGCCTTCGTCGGGATCTCGGGCTTGGGGTCGAGAATCTGCTGCACCTTGTTGCCCACCATGCGCACGGGCAGCTTACCGGCGCCGATCGCGGCGAAGATGTCGTCGATCTGCTTGAGGTTCAGCTGCTCGGCAACGGTGTTGAGCGCGCGCGTCGTGCGCTGCGTCGAGATGCCGTATCCGCGCTTGCGCAGGTCCTTGGCGAGCATGTCGCGACCGGCCGTCGCGTTGTCGTCCTTGGTGGCGGCAGCGAAATAGCGCTTGATCTTGGAGCGCGCCGAGGGCGTGCGCACGATGTTCAGCCAGTCGCGCGATGGCCTCGACGCCTTGTTGGTCATGATCTCCACGCGGTCGCCCGTGGCCAGCTCATGGGTGAGCGGCGCCATGACGCCGTTCACCTTGGCGCCCACGCAGTGGTTGCCCACCTCGGTGTGGACGGCGTAGGCGAAGTCGAGCGGCGTCGCCCCGGCGCGCAGGCTCATGACCTCGCCCTTGGGCGTGAACACGAAGATCTCGGTGTCGTAGAGATCGGCCTTCAGCGTGTGGAGGAACTCCTTGGCGTCGTCGATCTCGTCGGAAGCCGCCCAGTCGAGCGAGTGCTTGAGCATGTTGATCTGGTCGTCGAGTCGCTGGGCCTCGTTCGACTTGGTCGCGCTCGAGCCGCCGGAGCGCTTGTACAGCCAGTGCGCGGCGATGCCGTATTCAGCCTGCTCGTGCATCTCGTAGGTGCGAATCTGGATCTCGAGCGGACGCGCGGTCGGGCCGATGACCGTCGTGTGGAGCGACTGGTAGTTGTTGAGCTTCGGCATGGCGATGTAGTCCTTGAAGCGTCCCGGCATGGGATGCCACAGGGTATGGACCGCGCCCAGCGCGGAATAGCAATCGCCCACCGAATTGGTGATGACGCGAAGCGCGACGAGGTCGTAGATCTCGGAGAACTCCTTGCCCTTGCGCTTCATCTTCTGATAGATGGACCAGTAGTGCTTGGAACGGCCGTTGATCTGGTAACCGGTCAGGCCGACGCGCTTGAGCTCGTCGTCGAGCGTCTTGATGGTGTCGGCCAAAAAGCGCTCGCGCACCTCGCGGCTCTCGGCGACCATGCGGGCGATGCGCTGGTAGGCCTCGGGCTCCAGATAGAAGAACGAGAGGTCCTCGAGTTCCCATTTGATGGATGAGATACCCAGGCGGTCGGCAAGCGGCGCGTAGACGTCCATGGTCTCGCGCGCCTTGAACAGGCGGCGATCCTCGCGCAGCGCGGCGAGCGTACGCATGTTGTGCAGACGGTCGGCGAGCTTGACGATGACCACGCGGATGTCGCGGCTCATGGCGAGGAACATCTTGCGCAGGTTCAGCGCCTGCTTCTCGTCCATCGTGTCGACGTCGATGTTCGTGAGCTTCGTCACGCCATCGACGAGCTCGGCAACCGTATCGCCGAACATCCCGCTCACGTCGGCAAGAGAGGTCTCGGTGTCCTCGACCGTATCGTGCAGCAGGGCGGCGCACACCACGTCGCAGTCCATCTTGAGCTCGGCCAGGATGATGGCGACCTCGACGGGGTGGTTGATGTACATCTCGCCGCTGCGGCGCTTCTGCTTGGCGTGTTTCTCGGCCGCGAAGCAGTAGGCGTGCTCCACCTTGTCGCGGTCGTCGTCGCCCATGTACTTGCGGCAGAGGTTCGCGAGCTTGTCGTAGTTGTCCGCCATGATCTCGAAGGGCAGGTCGTCCGCATGAGCATAGTGGACAAGAGCTGATGTGGGCTGCAGCTCGCCCTTCTGATTGCTGTGCTTGTGCGGCTTCGTGCCGAACATCGGCTTGTTCGCAGAGGCGTCCATGGCGTCCCCCTCTTACCTGCTCTGTGGCGTGATAGGTCTGTTGATACGGTCAAGCATATCAGATGCCGATGCGCTGAGCGCCCAGCTCCTGAACGCCGAGAACTCCATGCGCGCATGGATGCCCTCGAGGTAGCGGATGGAACTCGTGAGGTCGACGCGCCCCGGATGCTCTGCCATCTGGATGCGCCTGCCGTCATCGAAACCCGTGATGGATGCGAAGCCCAGCTCCTCGAACACGGCGAGGCCGCACGATACCGTCCGCTCGTTGACCGGGAAGCGCGCATCGATGGCAAGGCACATCTGCGCGATGTCGAGGTCGCTTGCCGAGAAGCTATCCTGGCCGGTGCGTGTCCGGTTGGAGCGCCACATGGTCTGCAGCGCGCGATACAGCGTGACGAGCTCATCGCGCTCGGGCGCCGCGATGTCCAGCAGGCGCTCGTTGATGCGCGCGTCGCGCGTCGAGTACAGCAGGTGGATGAGGGCGGGCATGCCATCGCGCCCGGCGCGGCCGCTCATCTGGTTGAACTCGATGGCGCCGAACGGCATGTGGTACAGCACGACATGGCGGATGTCGGGAAGGTTGACGCCCTCGCCGAACGCCGAGGTCGACACGATGCAGCTAAGCTCGCCCGAGCGGAAGGCATCCTCGACACGGCGGCGATCGTCGCGCGAGAGCCCGGCGTGGTAGAAGGCGATCCTGCTCGCGAGCTCGGGCACGCGGCGGCGCAGCATGCCGGCAAGCGTCATGGCCTGCTCGCGCGAGTTGACGTACACCACGCATTTCTCGCCGAGCGCCACGATGGACACCAGACGGTTCTCCCTGCTCGCAAGGTCGCGGTCGTCCTCCATGCGCAGGTTCTCGCGCACGGCGTCGTCGACCACGATGCGATCGATGGGCAGCAGCCGGCGAATCTCGGAGAGGATGCGGTCATCGCAGGTGGCCGTCGTCGCAAGCACCGTCGGACGGTTGAGGGCGCCCAAGATATCCGGCAGGTCGAGATAGGCGTCGCGCTCCCCACTGCGCGCCATGCCCGCGTGGTGCGCCTCGTCGATCACCACGAATCCGATACGCCCCGCCTGCGCGAACCGCGCGCGGTTGATGGCGAGAAACTCCGGTGTAGTGAGCACGATGTCGGTGGCCCCCTGCGCCAGGCGCGCAAAGGCGCCATCGCGCTGGTCGACAGACGTGCCGCCGGTCAGGACCTGAACATGCAGGCCGAGGTCGGAAAGCGCGTTCACGAGGTGGAACGATTGGTCGGCCACGAGCGCGCGCAGAGGGTACACGAGCACGCTCGCGCGCCCGCGCAGAATCGCCTCGCGCGCCGCGTGCACATGGAAGATCAACGATTTGCCCCGCCCCGTGCCCATGACCGCAAGCACGCCCTTGCCCCGTGCCAAGGCATCGAGCGCCTCGGTTTGGGTTCTATGCGGGCGCGCCGACCCGATAAGCGAGTGAATAAGCGAGCGGGTGAGCTCGTCGTAGGAAAGCCGGGAGAGCATACGTCGGCGATCGGACGAGACGGCGGGGTCTGCCGCCGCGGGCGCGGGATCGGCAGCCTCGAGCAGCATGGCGGCGTCTGCAGCCTCGGCATCCCCATCGACGGCGCCCGCCGGCGTGATATCGCACGACGAGTCGTCGCACGAATGGCACAGGATGTCCTTCACCATGAGCTTCGGCTTCACCCTGCCCTGCCAGTGCTCGGCGACCGCCTCGAACACGAGGTCGACCACCGAATCGCATGCGACGCGGTCGTCGATATCGGGCACGCGGAACATGATGGCGGGCACGCTCGCGATGCCGTCGGTTGCCACGAAGCGCATATGCTCGCCGCTCTTGCCCACCGCGGCGCGATCGACCATGGTCACGCCCGCCACACCGAGCAGCGGGACCTTGTTGCCCTGGCCGAACGGTTCGAGCGCCGAGATGGCCTGGATGGTATCGATATCGAGCTCCGAGAGCTCCACCATGGCGGTGACCTCACGACGGTCCTCGAACTGCTCGGCCGGCAGACGGTCGAGCACCTCTGCCAAACGGGTGCGGAACTCGTCGAGGCGCGAGGCGTCGAGCGTTACGCCCACCGCCCCCGCATGGCCGCCGAAGCGGATGAGCACGTCGGAGCACTGCTCGACCGCATCGAACAGGTTGACCGACCCGACCGAGCGCCCCGACCCGCGCGCGATGCCGTCGACAATGGAGAACATGAGCGCAGGCACGTGATAGCGACTCGTGAGGCGGCTCGCCACGATGCCCTTCACGCCCTCATGCCAGCCCTCGCCGCCCACGACGATGACGCGGCTGCCGTCATAGGTGCGCTCCACGAGGTCGATGGCCTCGTCGGCTAGCTTCGACTCGATATCGCGGCGCTCCTGATTGATGTGCTCGAGCTCCGCGGCGAGCCGTCCCGCCTCGATAGGATCCGTCGCGAGCAGCAGGTCGAGCGCCAGCGTCGGGTCGGCCATGCGGCCCGCGGAGTTGAGGCGCGGGATGAGCGAGAACGAGAGCGAATCGGCGGTTATGGTGGCGAGGTCCGTGCGGGCAAGCGATGCGAGCGCGATGAATCCCGGGCGCGCGGTGGCGCGCATCTGGGCGATGCCCTCGGCCACCAGCGCGCGGTTCTCGGGCGTGAGCAGCATCATGTCGGACACCGTGCCGAGAGCCGCGACCTCGGTATAGCGGCGCCACAGATCGGGCATGCCACGGCGCTCGCCCAGCACCTGGACGAGCTTGAGCGCCACGCCCGCACCGGCGAGCTCGCGGCTCGGGCTGTCGGCAACGAGCTTGGGGTCCGCCACGGGCACGCCCACGGGCACCAGATCTGCCGGCTCGTGATGGTCGGTCACGGCTATATCCACGCCGCGGGCCGTGAGGGCCGCGACCTCCTCGCGCGCTGCGATGCCGTTGTCGACCGTCACGATGAGCGAGGGATGGCACGCCTGCGCCACGCGATCGAGCGCCGCCGTCGTCAGGCCGTAGCCCTCCTCGAAACGATGGGGAATGAAGGGATGGACCGTGCCGCCCAGAACACGCAGCGCCTCGGTGAGCAGGCAGGTCGAGGTGATGCCGTCCACGTCGAAATCGCCGAACACCGCGATGGACTCCTGCGCGTCGAGCGCGGCGCACACGCGATCGGCCACGTCGAACAGGCCGGGGATGCACGACGGATCGGCCCAATCGCGCTCGAGCGACGGGGTGAGGAACAGCCGCCCCTCCTCCACCGAGCGGATACCGCGCGCCGCCATAATGCGCGCGACGAGCGGCGCCACGCCGAGGCCGGCGGACAGTCGCCGCTCGGCGGCCTCGTCCCGATCGACGACGGTCCAACGGTGGGATGTCTTAAGCGTGGACATGCTGCACCGCCCTATCAGCTCGAGGTACGGGGGCGATGCATGATGATGCGCGGCGCGCGCAGGACGCACCGTGCCGGATATGCGGTCGAGGCATAGGGGCACTTCCTAGAAGATGAGCCCGCTGCGGCGGGCCGTGCTGTTGTTCGCCCCCAATTATACGCACGAAGCGGACAAATCCCCCATCCGACCGGATGGACGGAAGCGTTACGGAGGTGGAGCGTCATCGAGGGCGACGGACCGATACGCAACGACCTGGCGTGTGCACCTTGTTTTGTGAAGCGCAGCGAAGGTGCAATCGACCGGTAACACGGGTGCGCTAGCATAGCTTGCGGCAACGCGGGGCTCGCCCGTGCCGTCGTGACGACAAGCTGTTGAGGAAGGGGGTATCGCGCAGATGATCGCACAGGGCTACCGCCAGATGGGGTCGTACCTTTCGTCGCACATGACGTTTTTCGTTCCCCTATGCGTGGCGCTCGGCGTCCTGCTCCCCCAGGCTTTCGGTCCCGTGTCGACCTTCGGGCCCATCATGTTCGCCATCATGACGTTCCAGGGGTCGCTCAACAACACCTTCAAGCAGCTCGCCGGCGTGTTCCGCCATCCTTTGAACCTGCTCATCATCCTCGGCGTCATCATGGTACTCATGCCTGGCCTCGCCTATGCGTGTGCCATGCTGCTATTCGGCGACAACATGGACCTCGTGACCGGCATCGTACTCGAGTACAGCGTACCCATCGGCATCGTGAGCTTCATGTGGGTCGACATGTATCGCGGCGACACCTCGCTCGGCCTGGCGGCAATCCTCGTATCGACGGTGCTCTCGCCGTTCACGATCCCGGCTACGCTCTCATTCCTGCTCGGCGCCACCGTGCACATCGACGTCATGGGCATGATCGTCGACCTGATCTTCATGATCGCAGCGCCCGCGATTGCGGGCATGGCCGTCAACGAGCTCACGCGCGGATGGGGACACGAGAAGCTCTCCGGCGCCCTGAGCCCTGCATGTCGCGTGCTCATGCTGCTGAACATCACCGCCAACTCCACGAAGATGAGCGCCTACGTGCTCAACATGAACCTGCAGCGCCTGGAGGTCGCCTTGTTCATCTTGGTGTTTGCCACCTGCGGGTTCTTTATCGGTCTGTCGGTCGCGCGCCTCATGCACGGCTCCCAGTCGCTGCTCGTGACCATGAGCTTCGACTGCGGCCTGCGCAATATCTCGTCGGGCGCCACGCTCGCCGCGCAGTATTTTCCCGGCGAGACCGTGTTTCCCGTGATGTGCGGCACGATCTTCCAGCAGATTCTCGCAGCGACGTTCGGTCATATCATCGAGCGGCTCTGCTCCGAGGACACTGCCGAGCGCGACCGGAAGGTCGAGCAGGCAAAGCGCCTGTTGCGCAAACGGAACCGCTAGCGATTCGCTGCCCTTGGGCGGCTCCATCGTACTGCGCTGGGGTCTTTCTTGGATGAATATGCCGGTTTTGCACCGCAGGCTACGTCAACGTGAGATGCAAGGATCAAATTTGCGACTTTTGAGAGGGTTGCATCGCGCCTCGATTGATTCGGTCATTGGTCATGTATACGCAATTCATCTGAACAGCGCATTTACGATCATGACTGCATAGAATTGAGACCCTCCAGACATTCAATCTACCCACCGTTCTTGTGAGGTATCTCAAAAGTCGCGAATTTGACACTCAACCTGCCTCGCGTCGCTCTCTGCGGACAAACCACCTGCATAAAACAGGCTGCGCTAAGCCTTTTTGTGGATGCCTGACCGTCAGCCTCGCCTCGACCGTGCGCGGCCCGCCGAACAACCCCCGGCCGCAACACCCGTTACAGCCTAGCAAGCCCCGGCGGTGCGCCAAACAGCCCGCCAAGCGGATGCGCAACGACCGTTCAATGGCAGATCGTCCACTTGATACCGCGACGCGCTACAGCAGGCCGAAATGCTCCAGTGCGCGAGCGAGGCCGTCCTCGTCGATATCGCCGCAGATATAGTCGGCAGCGGCTTTCGCCTCGGCATCGCCGTTGCCCATGGAAACGCCCATGCGCACGAACCTCAGCATGTCGGCATCGTTCTCGCCGTCGCCGAACGCCATGGTCTGCTCCTGCGGAATGCCGTAATGGTCGAGCAGCGCCTTGATGCCCGCCACCTTGCCGCCGTGCGCAGGCACGATGTCATAGGCGCCGCGATGCCAGCGCGTCGCCTTGCAGCCGGGAAGACGCGCCATGAGATCGTCCTCACGCAGGGAGTCCTCGTACACGATGGCCTTGAGCACCGGGATCTCCGGATTCGGCTCGTCGATCGCGGGCACCGGCGTGGAGACTTCCTCCTCCACCTGGCGCACATGGTCGGTCACAACATTAATGTACATGCGCACCGACTCATAAAACAGGATGGGGCGTCGGCGCGCATAGAACTCTTCGTGCAGCACGTCGAGATCGTGGCCCACAATGGGGTCGGCGAAGACAACGTTTCGCTGCGCATCACGTGCTTCCTGGCCACCCACCAGAACATATCCGTCGAATGTGAGGTCCTGAAGCGGCAGGAAATGGAACTCGCTCATGGAGCGGCCGGTCGCCACGAAGACCTTGCAGCCGCGGCGGCGCAGCTCCTCGAGAGCCTCGACCGTGCTGGGCGGGACGCGCTTGGTCTTATGGGAGACGAGCGTGCCGTCCACATCGAAGAAGAACGCCCGCGGCGCGGGGTCGAGAATATGCGCGCTTTCCATAACCTTATGCCTCCATCCGACTCGATTCCGGAAGCATTATAGCGTGCGCACGCTGGAGGCGAGGGCATATCCCCACTTCGCGGTATCGACCTACCAGGTGTCGGCACCATACTCCGCAAAGACTTGCGGGACGATATCCCTCAGCGCCGCCGCGGTGGGAAACACGTCGGTCACGTATTCGAACGTCCCGCGATAGGCATCGAGGCCGACAGTGAGCTTGAATGCCTGGCCGAAGTCCTCGGAATGCGCGTAGGCGATCGCGCTGAGCCCACCGCCGTCGAAGCTGATCGTGAACGTAACGCCCTGCGACTCGCCGAACACGGGCGTGCCCTTGGAGAAGCTATCCTCGTAGCCCGCCCGCTCGAGCAGCTGGCGTATCGCCTCCGTTGTGCCCAAAGGATCGGCATCGAGGGCCTCGGCAAAGGAGGAGGCGCCGCACGCCGAGGCGATATCGCCTGTGGAGATACCCCCTTCCGCAAGGGCCTCGGCGAAGCGCGGATCGCACGCGATCATGTCGTCGGAGGTGGTCGCATCGGCATGGGCGCCGGCGAGTACGCCCTGTGGCAGGGCGCGCAGGTACGCGGAATGCCTGATCACGTTGATGCCGGGAGTGAGCTCCGAGCCCTCGGAATCCTTCTCGTCCTCCCCGCTCGCAGCGGGATCGGCAGAGACCTCCGCAGAGCCCTGTGGGGCGGAGACGCCCTTGGCCGCATCGGTCGCACTCGGCGACGCGCATCCTACCAGTATGGCAGCGAGCATACAGGCAGAGATCGCGATGCCCATAAACGTTGTTGCAAGCGTATAGCCGATACCGCGGCCTCGGTTGGTCATATCGTGCCCCCTAACCGGGTGAGTTCCGCCTTCATGGTACAGGGAGTCCACAGCTCGTTCGCCCGCCCGCCGCGTCGCGCATCGGCCTATGTCGCGCGGGCGTAGCCCAACGGCACGAGCATCTCACCGGTTGTCCGCAACCCAGCAGATGGCAAGCGTCACGGCAAGAAACAACCAAAACGGTAATCCCATAACGCCCCTCCGCAGGCAGACAACCTCCCTTTGAAGCCAGTATTCCCACATCGAATGCATCTTGATCGAGACGACGCCAACTGGGCACAAGAAGCGCAAACGAGTGCGCAGGAGACAGGCGGATGCAATCGGGTTCGGCGAACCCGACACGTACGGCCTCGAGAAAACGCACCCTGAGCATCATGACATCCGCCGAGGAACCGGGAAGCTGGGGCGCTTCGCAGATGTCCGACCTGCGAAGCGCCTGTCGCGAGCAACGGTGGAACGGAACCCGAGGCTACCCTTCGGAACGCGCAGCCTCAAGCAGTGCCGTCTTCAGATCGGACTCGATCTGGCGCATGCGGCCCTCCGCATCGGCGCGCGCAGCGCGGCCCTCCTGCTGAATCTTCAGCGTCTCGTGCAGCGTGTCGATCAGGCGCTTGTTCACCTCTTCGAGCGTTTCCACGTCGACGGTGCCGCGCTGCGTGGCGCGCTCGGCATCCACCGCGCCTTGCTGCAGAGCCTCGGCGTTGGCACGCAGCAGCTTGTTCGTGGTGTCATCCACGTCCTTCTGGAGGGTAAGCGCCGCCTTCTGGTTAGCCAGGCCGAGTGCGATCACCATCTGCGACTTCCAGAGCGGGATGGTGGTGGAGATCGTCGTGTCGATCTTGTCGGAGATGCTCTTGTCGGCGTTTTGCAGCAGCTTGATCTGCGGCGCCATTTGCAAGCTTACGATGCTCACGCGGTCGAGATCGTCCAGACGCTTCTCGAAGCGGTCGAGCTTGTCCTTGAAGTCCTTGAGCACCTGCGCGCCCATCGCGTCGCCGGATGCCTGCGCCTCCGCCTCGAGCGCCGGGAGCTGCTCCGAGCGAAACGCTCCAAGCGCCTCGTGGCCGGCAGCGATGTAAACCTTGAGCGAGCGGTACTGCTCGACGTTGCGCTGGTACATGGTGTCGTACATGGCAATGTCGGCAATCATCTGCGCCTGGGCGCGCTCGAGCTTCTCCACGACCTCATCGACCTGGGGCGATACCTTCTGATAGGTGCGACGCAGCTTGTCGATGCCAACGACGACCTTACCGATGATGGGAACCTGCTTCACACCGGAAAGCTCGGCGCTCTCGACATCGGTCAGCAGCTCGCGCAGCAGCTTGCCGGCCTCACCTGTCGACTTGCTCGACGTGCGGGAGAGCACGTCGTCGGCAAAATCAGACATCGAGCGCTGCGCGTCGCGCGCATAGGTGCTCTCGATACCCGACTTCATGAAATCGATGCCGCGCGCAATCTCATGGGCGCGCGCCTGGTCCTCATCGGACAGCGCAACCGCAGGCGGCCGCTCAAGGGCGACAGGCGCCGCCTGTTGCTGCAATGTCGCCCCCTGCGAGGCGGCGATATCCGCAAGGTTGATCCTCTTCGTCTGAGAAACCGTTGTGTCGAGCTGAGTGTCGGACATGGCAAACCTCCTCGTCTCGGCATGGCGCCGAAATCGTATAGATATGCGCAGGGCCCCTACGAGCCGCTCACGACTTCGATCAGCCGGCCCATAGCTGCCGGTGCGGGCAGCTCAACCGCGGCGGGCACGCGCTCGGCGATGCCGGCGACGCCGAAGCGCTCAGCGCTGTCGGTGCCGAGCTGCGAGGCTCCCCGGAACCCGTGGCGCTCCCACGCGAGCTTCTGCACCTCATCGCTCATCAAGAACTCGGTCAGCTGCTCGCCCGCCTCGTCGAGCGCCATGATCACATGCGTCGACCACACGGTCGGCGTTGTGTAGGCGACCACCAGGCTATCGGCCACCTGTGCGAACAGATCGGGCTCGTTGACCGACAGGTCGAGCACTTGGCTCTCATAGCCAACCATCATGGGCTTCGACCCCTCACCGAGCGTCAGAAACTGACGGAAGGAGTCCTCAGAGCTCGTCTCCATCCAGCCGGACTTCGCGAAGATCTTACGGATGGACCCCACATTCGCGTCGATGCTCTCGACGGAAGCCGGCTGGCCGCCCGCCAGCGAGTTCGCGACGAGCGCTGCCCACTCGTTACCCGAGTTGGACTCCGCCGGATCGGTGCTATCGATGCGGAACTGGCCGTATCCCGCGGTGTAACCGAGGTCCGCCCATGTACGGTCGGCAAGCATCGCTTCCACGGCGGCATCGACGTTCAAGGTGTAGACTTCTCCGTCTTTAGCCATGATTCCCGACCCCACGAGCGCATCGGCAACGTCGCGATAGGTGTAGATCACAATGGGCGAGTTCAGCACGATCTGTTCGGACACGGGCTCGATTCCCCGTTCATGTCCGTGTGCCACCGCAGCTTGCGACGAGGGAAACAGGTAGTCCATGCCCTCGATGGGCGCCTCCATCATGGCGAGCGACCCCGCCTTGCGATAGCCGATGGAAAGCGCCGCCTGCTCCGCCAGGCTGATGAACTCGGGGTCATCGAACAAAGAGATCTTCTCGCCGCCGAGATATCCCGTCATCTCGATGGGCTCCACCGGCGCGGGCGCAGGCTCGGGCTCGGGCTGCGCCTGCCGAAACAGCATCGCGCCGCCGACGACAAGCACCGCCGCGAGCACGCATATCAATCCGATGATCCTGCCCTTAGACATCCTCTTGTTCCATTCTTCCACCACCATCAGACGACGTCGCGTCCGCCGGTGCATCCGGCTTGTATCCATCCATCTCCATCAGGCGTTTAATGGCCTCCGAGCTTGCCTCGAGCTCCGATGCCTTCGCACCGGTCGCACGCGCAAGCTCACCTTTGGCCGCACCCTGCAGCGCTGCGAGCGCCTCGAGCGCATCCGCGTGCGCGCCCCGCAGAAGCTCCGGCGTGCTCAAGCGCTCGACAGCCAGATAGCCATCGAGCATGCGCACGCATTGGTCCGCATAGGTCGACAGAAAATGGCCGAGGCGCCGATAGGTGGCCGGCTGTTCCTCGACCGCCGTGACGAGCGCGCTGATATCGCGCAAGAGATCGTCCACCTCGCGGTTGATGGCCGCATCGCGGATCTTGCCGCGACGCGCCCCGATTTCGCGCACGAGCCGATGCGCCGCGTCAATCTTCTCCACCGCGGCATCCCCTTCGGGAAGCATACTCGCCGCCACGCCCGCCAGCCGACGCTCGGGACGCAGCAGCGCGCCGACGCCCACATACAGAAGCCCCGCGACTGCGACGCCCACCGCGAGCCCCAAAGCGCCGCCGATGATCACCGCGCATGCAATGCCCGCTGCGATGCCCGCTATCGCGCCTACGACATACCCCATATACCCGTGCACCCTAGTTGTAGCCTTTGACCTGGCGGAAGACCGATGCAAGGTCTCCGGAGCGCCCGTCGAAGGTCCGTCCGTTGGATAAGCTCGAAAGCTCATCGAGCTGCGTGGGGTCGGCATCGCCGAACATGATGGGAAAGATAGGTACGTCCACGGCCGCCTCGGCGTAGGCGGAGATGAACGCGTCGCGCGTGTACGTCTCGGATACGCCATCGCTCATGAGGGCGATCGCAACCGTGTAGCCGCCCTCAGTCTTCGCCTGGCGTGCGAAATCGAGCGCGCGTATGAGGGCCGCGTACATGTCGGTACCGCCGATGGCCTCGCGATCCCGCGCGTACCGGAGCAGCGCCGCGGTATCGGAACCCGTCGCGACGAGTGCCTCGTCAGGCTGCCCGGCAAACGGGATGAGCACGTTCACGTCATCCTCGGTCGGCTGGATCATGGACTCTGCCGCGCGCGCCGGGTCAAGCGCTTGGGTGAGTCCGTCGACGACACCCTGCTTACCCGCGCCGAGCATCGAGCCGGAGTAGTCGACAGCCCACACGGTATAGGAGGCCTTCTTGAGACCGGTCTGGTAGAGCGTGAGCGCCTGCGAGATCACATCGCCTGCCGGCAGCGGTATCGACTTGAGCGCACTCGCATCCTCGATGATCCCCCACTCGGAGCTGAACGCCTGCTCGACTTCGGCATCATCGGCATGAACGACCTTTCCTCCCAAGCCCGTTCGCCGTCCCACGCGCTCCATCTCGAGGGTGGCCTCGGGTTCGGCGAGCGCCTCCTGGAAACTCTTAAAGGCGGACTCCGCCTCTTCGCTCTGCCCGCGGTCGACGAACGCCAGAGGGCTGTCGGACACCGCTATGCCGTCGGCCGGGTAGATGACGAGCATCGGCTCATCACCCGCCTCTTCAAGTTCACGGTTCGCCTGCGAGACGAGAGATTCGTAGTTCACCATCGCCTGGTGCTGATCGGGGTCGGCCACGACCATCTCCTTCAGCCAGTCAGACGAACCCGAGGAGCGGTCCACGCCATCAAGCAGTGCCGCCACCCGGCCGGTAAGGTTACCGTCGGCGAGGTCCTCGGAGGTAAGCGGCCCGTCGGCTTCCGACAGCGCCGTCAAGAAGGCAAGATAAGCAGAAGCGCCGCTGTTCGACTGCGTCGCCGATGTCATGGCGAACGTAAGCCTTCCCTCCTGCACAGCCTCGAGAATCTCGGCGGTTGTAGGTGAGGTCGTCGTACCCGACTCGTCTGCCCACCCGAGCTCTATTGCTTTCGATTTCGCGATGCCGAACACGACGGGCGTCGTCGAGGTCGACTGCACGTTGCGCGTGATACGCTGCGTGTCGCCCATCGAGATCCACATGGACGAGGCGGGCCAGACGGCGTCGTAGTCCTCGCCGCCCGCCTCGAGCACCGCCATGATATCGAGCGAACCCATGTAGTGCATCTCGACGGCAACGCCGGTGGCGCCGACGGCGTACTTGATGGCGCGCGCCGCCTCCTTGTTTTCGGAGCCTGACGCGATCTTAAGCGTGGCCACCGGTTCGCCGTCGGTCAGATCGAACGTCTGGACATTATCCTGCTCGGCCACGGTCACGCCTGCGACCTCTGAGGGCTCCTGGGAGTCTGTCTGGGCCGGAGTGTCGGAGGCCGCTTCAGGGGCGCTCTCCGTCAGACCGGAGCACCCCACGAGCACCGTGCACAGCACGACCATCAGCACGCTTGCCAGAAACCCTGCCGCAAACCGATGACCCTTCATGGCGAAACCTCCGCCCAAACCGCTTGAATTACCCAAGCTACCTGTGGTTTTGCCATTCTATCAAACGCATATCAGAGCAATGTAAAGCCCGCGGGCATGGATGATCGAGGCGAATGGAAGGAGCTTCCTGCGCCTTTTCATCCAGGAAGCTCCTTCAAAAGGAGACTCTCATGCAAGCCCGAAAGCAGACACGGGTATGCGCGCAGAAAAGGCGGCCGGCCTCCCATGCGGGAAGCCGGCCGCCGAAACCGTGGCAGATGGGCTATCCCAGCTGCCAAGCTAGCCGCTCTGCTTCGCGTCAGCCGCCCAGATAGGCCTTGCGGACGTCGTCGTTGTGCAGCAGATCCTGACCGGAGCCGGACAGCGTGATGGTGCCGGTCTCCATGACGTAGCCGCGCGTGGCGATCGAAAGCGCCGCCTGGGCGTTCTGCTCGACGAGCAGAATCGTCGTGCCCGCCTGGTGCAGCGCCTGGATGATCTCGAAGATCTGCTCGACCAGGATGGGCGCCAGGCCCATCGACGGCTCGTCGAGCATGAGCAGCTTCGGGTTGGCCATGAGCGCACGACCCATGGCGAGCATCTGCTGCTCGCCGCCCGACAGCGTGCCGGCGATCTGGCGGCGGCGCTCCTTCAGGCGCGGGAAGTGCTCGTAGACGCGCTCGAGATTGCTCGTGATGGTCTCCTTGGGCTGCGTGTAGGCGCCCATGTCGAGGTTCTCCTCGACCGTCATCTGCTGGAAGATGCGACGGCCCTCGGGAACGTGCACAAGGCCCTGCTCCACGATCTTCTCGGCAGGGGTGTGCATGATGTCGGTGTCCATGAACTTGATGGAGCCCGAACGCGAGCGCAGAAGGCCCGAGAGCGTCTTGAGCGTCGTGGACTTGCCGGCGCCGTTCGCGCCGATGAGCGCGACGATCTCGCCATCGTTGACCTCGAAGGAGACGTTCTTGATGGCGTGGATCGCGCCATACCACACGTTGATGTTGTAGACGGAAAGCATCTTTACGCCTCGACCTCCTTCTGCTTACCGAGGTAGGCCTCGATGACGGCGTCGTTCTGCTGGATCTCCTCGGGCGTGCCCTTGGCGATGATCTTGCCGAAGTTGAGCACGCAGATGCCCTCGCAGATGTTCATGACGAGGTTCATGTCGTGCTCGATGAGCATGATGGCGATCTGGAACTGATCGCGGATCTTGACGATGTTCTCCATGAGCTCAGCCGTCTCGGACGGGTTCATGCCCGCCGCCGGCTCGTCGAGCAGCAGCAGCTTCGGGTTCGTGGCCAGCGCGCGCACGATCTCGAGACGACGCTGGGCGCCGTAGGGAAGGCTTCCCGCCTCGTGGTCGGCAAGGCCGGCCATGTCGAAGATGTCGAGCAGCTCGAGCGCGCGCTCGTGGTAGTACTTCTCGCTCTTCCAGTGATGGGGCAGGCGCAGGATGGAGGTCGCCATGCCGCAGTGGTGCTGGTTGTGCAGGCCGACCGCGACGTTCTCCTCCACCGTCAGCGTGTTGAACAGGCGGATGTTCTGGAACGTACGCGCCACGCCCAAGCGGTTCACGCGCGCCGGGTCGAGGCCGGCGGTGTCGTGGCCGTCGACCATGATGGTTCCGCGCGTGGGCTGGTAGACCTTGGTGAGCAGGTTGAACACCGTGGTCTTGCCGGCACCGTTGGGGCCGATGAGACCGCAGATCTCGGTGCGACCGACAGTGATGTTGAAGTCATCGACGGCCTTAAGACCGCCGAAGTCGATGCCCAGATGCAGGCACTCGAGCGCAGGGGCCTTGCCCAGATCGCGCTCGGGCATGATGGACACGCTCGGCACCGGCACCATCTTGGTGCTCTCGCGACGCTGCTTGGCAAAATCGGTGAACTTACTCATTGCCCTCACCGCCTTCCGTGGCCGCGGCAGGGGTCTTGGGCTCACGGCGCAGCTTGGAGCGCAGGGCCTCGGCCGCGCGCTGGTAGAGCTTCGTGTTGGGCACGACCATCACGAGGATGAGGACCACAGCGTAGATGAGCATGCGGTAGTTGTTGATCGGGCGCAGCACCTCGGGCAGCACCGTGAGGAAGGCCGCCGAGATGATGGAACCGGAGATGTTGCCCATGCCACCCAGGACCACATACACCAGAATCAGGATCGACTGGTTGAAGTCGAACTGCGACGGCGTGATGGTCGAGTAGTTCATGGCGTACAGCACGCCCGCGGCGCCCGCGAGGGCGGAGGCCACGGTGAAGGCCATGAGGCGGTACTTGGTGACGTTGATGCCCACGCTCTCCGCGGCGATGCGGTTGTCGCGCACGGCCATGATGGCGCGGCCGTCGCGGCTGTGCATGAGATTGAGCACCACGGCAACGGTGATGAGCACGAGCACGATACCCAGCGCGAACGTCGAGATCTTATCGATGCCCACGGCGCCCTTCGGGCCGTTGACGAGGATCATGCCCTGGTTCATGCCGAGCGAGGAGCTGTCGGTCATCGAGAAGTGCAGACCGGCGTCATCGACACCGATATAGAAGTTGTTCAGCAGGTTCTTGATGATCTCGCCGAACGCGAGCGTCACGATGGCGAGGTAGTCGCCGCGCAGGCGCATGACGGGGATGCCCACCAGAAAGCCGATGATGCCGGCGGCGACGGCGCCGATAGCGGCGGCCGCCACGAACAGCAGCAGCTCGGACTCGATGCCCATGCGCGTAAGGCAACCCGCGGCGACGACGCCCGTGAAGGCACCGACGCTCATGAAACCCGCGTGGCCGAGCGAAAGCTCGCCCGACACGCCGACGACAAGGTTCAGCGACACGGCGAGCGACACATATGCGCAGATCGGAACGAGCTGACCGGACAGCGAGTTGGAGATGAGCCCCATGCCGTCGAGCAGCGTGACCGCGACGAACGCCACGAGCACGATGGCGTAGGTGATGATCGTCGAGCGCGTCTGCGGCTTCAAAGCCTTGATACCCATATGTCTCACCTACACCTTCTCGTTCACGGGCTTGCCGAGCAAGCCGGCCGGACGGATGAGCAGCATGGCGATGAGCACCGCGAAGACGACGGCGTCGGCAAGCTGCGTCGAGATGTAGGCGCGGGCCAGGATCTCGATGATACCCAGAAGCACGCCGCCGAGTGCGGCGCCGGGAATGGAGCCGATGCCGCCGAGCACCGCCGCCGTGAAGGCCTTGATGCCGGGCATGGAGCCGGTCGTGGGCATGAGCGTGGGGTACGCGGAGCACATGAGGATACCGGCGATGGCCGCAAGGCCGCTGCCGATGGCGAACACCATCGAGATGGTGGAGTTCACGTTGATGCCCATGAGCTGGGCTGCGTCGCGATCCTCGGAGCAGGCGCGCATGGCCTTGCCCATCTTGGTCTTCGTGGTGAAGAGCGTCAGCGCGACCATGATGACCACGCATGCGAGGATCGTGATCACCGCGGTGGCACTGATGGTCAGGCGGCCATCGAACAGCTGCAGAGCGGGCAGGGCGATGATGGACGAGAACGACTTGGGGTCGGAGCCCATGATGAGGAGCGCCGCGTTCTGCAGGAAGTAGCTCACGCCGATCGCGGTGATGAGGACGTTGAGCGACGGGGCGTTGCGCAGGGGCTTATAGGCGAGACGCTCGACCACGATGCCCAGCACCGTGCAGCCAATGACCGACAGCACGACGCCCGCAAGGGCGGGAAGCCCGAGGTAGCTCACGGCGCAGAAGCAGATATAGGCGCCAACCATGATGACGTCGCCGTGGGCGAAGTTGAGCATCTTGGCGATACCGTACACCATGGTGTAGCCCAGAGCGATGATGGCGTACACGCTGCCGAGGCTCGCACCGTTGATGATATTGGCGAGAATTTCCATGGCCCCTCCTTTCCACTTTTCATAAACCGAAAGCGGAGGCCGCCCTGCGGCAGGCAGCCTCCGCTCAAACCGTACGTATGCGTTAAGCCCTAGGCATCGAGCGGCATGTAGACGCCGCCCTGGATGACCATGCCCATGGGCTGCTTGGAGATCTCGCCCGTCTCGGACCACGTGGCGGCCTCGCCGGCGGTGGTCAGGCCCGTGAACGAGAAGTCGCCGGAGGTGAAGACCTCTACGAGCGCGTCGCAGATGTCGGAGTAATCGGCATCGGCGGCCACGCCAGCCTGCTCGAGGGCGTCCTTGAGCGCGTAGACGCAGTCATAGGCGTCGGCAGCGAACTGGTTGGGGGTCTCGTCGGCGATCTCCTCGAACTTGGCGACGAAGTCCTTGGTGGCCTCATCCTCGGCGGTAGCGACGAACGGGGTCAGCAGCATGCAGCCCTCGGCGAGCGCGGTGTCGAAGCCCTCGACGGTCAGCAGGCCGTCCATGCCGTCGACGCCGAACCACTTGGGGGCATAGCCCATCTGGTTGGCCTGGGTGAGGATCAGCGAGATCGGGGTGTAGTAGATCGGCAGGAACACCAGGTCGGCGCCGGCGTTCTTGGCGTCGTTCAGCTGCACGGAGAAATCGGTCGCGGAGTCATCGGTGAAGGTGGTCTCGGACACGATCTCCAGACCCAGCTCGCCAGCCTCGGCCTTGAAGCTGTTGTAGATGCCGGTGGAGTAGGTGTCGGAGTTGTTGTAGATGATGGCGATCTTGGTGCCGAGCGCCTGCTCGGAGATGTACTGCGCGGAAGCCGCACCCTGGTTGGGGTCGGTGAAGCACATCTGGAAGACGTTCTCCTTGCGCGGCGTGGAGACGTTGCCGTCGGCATCCGGCTGGCCGCCGATGACGTCGGTGGAGGAGCCGGACGGGGTGATCTGGAACATGTTGTCGGTGTTCGTCTCGGAGGACACGGCGACGCACGGGGTGGTGGTCACGGTGCCCATGAGGATCTGCATGCCCCAGTCCTTGAGGTTGTTGTAGGCGTTGACGGCGCGCTCGGCGTCGTTCTCGTCGTCCTGGAAGTTCAGCTCGAACTGGATGTCGCCACCGGCGGCGTTGATCTCGTCGACGGCGATCTGGGCGCCATTCTTCACGGCGTTGCCGTAGATGGCCGCAGCGCCGGTGGTGGGTCCGATGCCGCCGATCTTGAAGGCGGCACCCGTCGCGGAGCCCGTGGAGCTGCTGCCGGCAGAAGACGCGCCCTCATCGTTGGAGCAGCCGGCGAGAACGCCCGCGGCCCCCAGACCGGCAATACCTGCAATGATGCTCCTGCGGCTGACGACAGGGTTGAACGACGTACCGTTGAGGCTCGACATAACGGCTCTCCTCTCGCATTGAGGCCGGGGCGCTTGCCTCGGCGGAGTATGGAAACACCCACCCCCGAGAACCGGCGACTTTCCCCCGCTGTCCCGTATTGGTGGTTCGGTCCACCTTACTCGTTTTATGCAAAAAACGTAAGGTGTGTGTTTGACGTTAATACGCTGGTGCGCGGCTTACTTTGAACGCCAGCGAATCAACCTGCCCTTTCGTTGCAAACTTGCGGGTCAACACCTCTGTTACATCTTCGTTACACCGCGCGCGTGTATGCAAAAAGCTCCGCTTGCGTCCACATGATGGAACATGTTCAACCCAATTCATCACGGCGAAGGAGACACCATGGACAAGACCGCGCGCACCGTAAACGTCGGCCTCATCGGCCTGGGCACCGTGGGCGGCGGTGTTGCCCGCCTCATTGCCCGCCATCGCGACGAGTATCTGAAGGCGTACGGCATCGACGTGCGCATCAAGCTCGCAAGCGCGCTCGAGCCCGAGCGCGCGGCCCAGCTCGGCATCGCACCCGAGAACTTCACGACCGACTGGCACGATGTTGTGGCCGACCCCGACATCGACATCGTCATCGAGCTCATCGGCGGCGACCACCCCGCCACCGAGATCTTCGAGGCGGCGCTCACCAGCGGCAAGCACATGGTATCCGCCAACAAGGCCCTGCTCGGCCGCCATGTCGAGCGCCTGGCCAAGCTCGCCGCCGAGAACGGCGTGCAGATTCGCTGCGAGGCCTCCGCGGGCGGCGGCATCCCCATCGTCAACGCGCTCGAGCACGCGCTCGTGGGCAACGAGATCCTCACGGTGGCCGGCATCCTGAACGGCACCACCAACTACATTCTCTCGCGCATGGACGCCGAGGGCCTCGACTTCGACGAGGTGCTCGCCGACGCGCAGCGCCTGGGCTACGCCGAGGCCGACCCCACCGCCGATGTCGACGGCTTCGACGCCGCGAGCAAGGTGGCCATCCTCTCGTCCATCGCGTTCCACACCCGCGTGACCACCGACGACGTGTTCCAGGAGGGCATCCGCAAGGTGTCCGCGGCCGACATCGAGCAGGCGCGCAGCCTGGGCTACGTGGTCAAGCTGCTGGGCATCGCCCGCAACACGGCTGACGGCGTCGACGTGCGCGTGCACCCCACCATGATTCCCGCCGACCACATGCTCGCCAGCGTGAACGGCGCCATGAACGCCGTGTACGTCGTCGGTGACGCCGTGGGCGAGACCATGTTCTACGGAGCGGGCGCCGGCTCCTTCCCCACCGCGAGCGCCGTGGTGGGTGACGTGCTCGAGCTCGCCGACGCCATCAGCCACAACGAGCAGGTGCAGGCCGAGATCGAGCCGTTCGACCGCGTGCTGCCGCTGCGCTCCATCGACGACCTGTCCACCCGTTACTACATTCGCCTCGTGGTCACCGACGAGGTCGGCACGCTGGCCCCGGTGGTCGACGCGTTCGCGCGCCACGGCGTATCGATCTCGACTATCAACCAGCTGCACGACGGCGACGGCACGAAGTGCTCTGTCGTGTTCCTCACCCACACGGCATCCGAGCGCGACCTGCAGGCGCTGCGCGCCGACCTCGAGGCGCTCGACCCCGTTCGCGAGGTGGCGAGCGTCATCCGCATCGAGGACGTAGACGCCTGGGCGGAAGGCGCCGAGGCGAACGAGTAGGCCCGCGACGGCGCAACCCCCTTGCATGCCCAGCCCGCGTCCGGCCAGCCAGCCGGACGCGGGTTTTTCCGACGAAAAGCGTTCTCCGAGACCTGGCGGTACCAAATTCGCGACTTTTGAGAGGGTTGCAATCAGCCCGAAGTTGCTCGATCACACCGGCTGCATAGAGTTTTTAATTTACCTGCGTTAATGACGAATGTTTTGCATACTTTTGGATGTTTTGGCGCGGTCAGAAACCCACCGATTTGATGAGATATCTCAAAAGTCCCGGATTTGACACCTCACCCGCAGGGCCACGGTTATATGCGGCGGAGTCGCCGCATATAACCGTGGCCCTGCCGTCAGATAATGAATCGCACCTGCCGGCAGCAGACGGCCGGCGTCCCTAGCGGTAGCCCATCTCCTCGAGCATGGCCTCGTCGTTGCCGAAGTAGTGCCCGACCTCGTGGATCACGGTCTTGCGAACCTCCTCGTGCACGCGCTCGCGCCCCTCGAAGCAGCGCTCGTGCGGCCCCTTGAAGATCGTGATGACATCCGGCAGGTCGCCCTCGCCGTAGTACGCGCCGCGCTCGGTGAGCGGCAGGCCGTCATAGAGCCCCAGAAGCTCGTCGTCGCATACCTCTGCCCCGTCGCTGTCCATGGCGGCAAGCTGATCGTCATCGGGCTCATCCGCCACGGTGACGATGACGTTCTCCAACGCCTCGAACAGATGGTCCGGGATGCTATCCAGCGCGTCGGAAACGATGCCTTCGAACTCCTCGTCGGTCATGCGGTACATACGGTAATCCTTCCTGCGCCCACGCTAGCGGTGGTCCTCCTCGAGCCACTCGACGGCAAGATCGATCCAACGCGCAACATGCTCGTCGAGATGAGCCTCATCGGCGCCGGTCTGCTCGGTGGCAAGCGAAAGCCCATGGCGGCCGCGGTGGAACACATGGCAATCGAAGTCCACACCCGCCCGATCGAGTGCCTCGGCATAGGCGAAGGTGTTGGCCGGCGGCACGAAGGCATCGGCCGCGGTGTGCCATATAAAAGTGCGCGGCGTATCGCGGTCCACAAGGTTCTGCACCGCATCGAGCTCGCCGTCGACACACAGGGCACGCGCGATGACCTCGTCATCCGGCCAGCCGAGCGAGAAGTCGATCACGGGATAGCACAGCACCTGCGCCGCCACGGAGATGTCGCGCATCGCGCAATCCGCCTCGAAGGGAAAGCTCAGACGACGCGAGACGGCGGAGTACGCGGCGCACAGGTGCGCTCCCGCCGAGAAGCCGACGAGCGCGATGCGGTCCTCGTCGACCGACCACTCCTCCGCATGTGCGCGCACCGTAGCCACGGCATGCGCGAGGTCGTAGAGCGGATAGGGCAGCAGCGCCGTGCCGCGCGCTGCCTCCGCATGGTCGAGCACGGTGTAGTCGACCACGAACGCCTGGTAGCCGCGAGCCAAAAACGCGAGCGCGATGGGCTCCGCCTCGCGCTCCGAGCAGCGCTGGTAACCGCCTCCGGGGCAGATGATCACCGCGGGGCGCAGACGTCCGGCCTGCACGGGGATGTTGTCCTGAAGATACAGCGTCATCGTGGGGGTCTTTTTGCCGTAGGGCTGACGAGGCAGCTCGATGGTCTCGAATCGCATGGATGGCTCCCGTTCTGTTGTCGATAGGAATAAAGATACCCAGACGGTCGCACCTCAAGCAGCCGCATGCCCGCACATTCTGGCAACGATGTGCCCCTCCCCGGCTCACGCGCCCGCAGACCTTCGCCTGTCGTATCATGGAAGGGTTAGCACACCGTGCGGCTCAAGGTACCGGGAGCAAGCGCCTCCGGCAGCCGCTGCCGCGCGGAACCCACGGCCACATCCGTACAGGAAGGCAGGATTCAATGGTCTCACGCATCTATGTGGAGAAGAAGCCCGGCTTTGACGTCGAGGCATCGCAGCTCAAGGCGGAGCTGACGAGCATCCTCGGCATCAGCGGCCTCGACGGCTTGCGTCTCCTCAACCGCTACGACGTGGAGGGCGCCGACGAGGAGCTGTTCGCGCGCTGCACGCCCGTAGTGTTCTCGGAGCCCCAGGTCGACGTCACCTACGACGAGCTGCCCGACGTGCCCGGCGCGACCGTGTTCGCCGTCGAGTTCCTGCCCGGCCAGTTCGACCAACGCGCCGACTCCGCGAGCGAGTGCATCCAGCTCATCAGCCAGGGCGAGCGCCCCACCGTACGCTCCGCCAAGGTCTACATCCTGACCGGCAGCCTTTCCGATGCGGATGTCGACGCCATCAAGCACTACGTGGTCAACCCCGTCGAGGCGCGTCTCGCCAGCCTCGAGAAGCCCGAGACGCTCACCACCGAGGTCCCCGATCCCGAGCCCGTCGAGGTGCTCGACGGCTTCCGTGAGCTCTCGCCCGAGGAGCTGGCGGCCTTCATCGCCGAGCGCGGTCTTGCCATGGACGAGGCCGACATCGCGTTTTGCCAGCAGTACTTCCTCGACGAGGGCCGCGACCCGACCATCACCGAGATCCGCGTGATCGATACCTACTGGTCCGACCACTGCCGCCACACCACCTTCGGCACCGTGCTCACCGACGTCGCGATCGACGACGAGGTCGTCCAGGCCGCCTTCGACCGCTACATGGAGATCCGCCATGAGCTCGGCCGCGACGAGAAGCCCGTCTGCCTCATGGACATGGGCACCATCGGCGCCAAGTACCTCAAGAAGATCGGCCAGCTCAAGAACCTCGACGAGTCCGAGGAGATCAACGCCTGCACCGTGCGCGTGACCGTCGACGTCGACGGCGAGGACCAGGACTGGCTCTTCCTGTTCAAGAACGAGACCCACAACCACCCGACCGAGATCGAGCCCTTCGGCGGCGCGGCGACTTGCATCGGCGGCGCCATCCGCGACCCGCTCTCCGGCCGCAGCTATGTGTACCAGGCGATGCGCGTGACCGGCGCGGCCGACCCGACCGTGCCCGTGTCCGAGACGCTCGCCGGCAAGCTGCCGCAGCGCAAGCTCGTGACCACCGCCGCGGCCGGCTATTCCAGCTACGGCAACCAGATCGGTCTGGCCACCGGCCAGGTCTCCGAGCTCTACCACCCCGGCTACGTGGCCAAGCGCATGGAGATCGGCGCCGTCGTGGGCGCCACGCCGGCCGACCACGTGCGCCGCGAGTGCCCCGCGCCCGGCGACAAGATCATCCTGCTCGGCGGCCGCACCGGCCGCGACGGCATCGGCGGCGCCACCGGTTCGTCCAAGGCGCACAACGTCGAGTCCATCGAGAAGGACGGTGCCGAGGTCCAGAAGGGCAACGCCCCCATGGAGCGCAAGCTGCAGCGCCTGTTCCGCCGCGGCGACGCCTGCCGCCTCATCAAGCGCTGCAACGACTTCGGCGCGGGCGGCGTGTCCGTCGCCGTGGGCGAGCTCGCCGACGGCCTGTACATCGACCTCGACCAGGTGACCAAGAAGTACGAGGGCCTCGACGGCACCGAGCTCGCCATCTCCGAGTCCCAGGAGCGCATGGCCGTTGCCGTGGCCGAGGACGACGTCGACGAGTTCATGGGCTACGCCGCCGAGGAGAACCTCGAGGCGACCGTGATCGCCGAGGTCACCCACGAGCCGCGCGTCCGCATGGCCTGGCAGGGCGTGGCCATCGTCGACCTCACCCGCGAGTTCCTGGCGTCCAACGGTGCGCCTAAGCACCAGGCGGCGCACGTGGAGGCCCGCTCCGTGTGGCAGCCCGCTTGGGAGGGCACGACGCTCGCCGAGCGCATGACGAGCCTCGTCACCGACCTCAACGTGTGCTCCAACAAGGGCCTGTCCGAGCGCTTCGACTCCACCATCGGCGCGGCGACCGTGCTCATGCCCTTCGGCGGTAAGACCCAGCTCACCCCCGCCGAGGCCATGGTCGCCAAGTTCCCCGTCGACGGCGAGACCACCACGGCCTCCGCTATGGCCTGGGGCTTCAATCCGTTCCTGATGGAGAAGGACCAGTTCGCGGGCGCCTATCTGTCCGTCGTGGAGTCCGTGGCCAAGCTCGTGGCCGCCGGCTTCGCGCACGAGAGCGCCTACCTCACCTTCCAGGAGTACTTCGAGCGTCTGCGCACCGAGCCCGAGCGCTGGGGCAAGCCCGTCGCCGCGGTGCTGGGCGCCCTCATGGCCCAGGTCGACCTGGGCATCGGCGCCATCGGCGGCAAGGACTCCATGTCCGGCTCGTTCGAGGACCTGGACGTACCGCCCACGCTCGTGAGCTTCGCCGTGGCCGTCGGCCGCGCCGACGGTGCCGTGTCGCCCGAGTTCAAGGGCATCACGCACCGTGTCGTGCGCATCGCGCCGGCAACCTACGGCGAGGACTGGCGTCCCGACGTGGCCCAGCTGCTCGACGCCTTCGCGCTCGTGGAGAAGCTCGCCGACTCCGGTGCGGCGCTCGCCATCTCCACGCCCGGCTACGGCGGCACCGCCGAGGCCCTGTTCAAGATGAGCCTCGGCAATCAGATCGGCCTGGAGCTCGCCGAGGACGTCGACATTGACAGCCTCTTCGAGCCGATGTACGGCAGCTTCGTGATCGAGCTTTCCGACGACGCCGACGCCCTGCTCGAGAACGCGCCCGAGGGCCTCGTCATCGAGCCGCTCGGCACCACCGTCGAGGCCTATGTGCTCGACACCGCCAACGAAACCATCGACCTCGCCGAGCTGCAGGAAGCCTGGGAGAGCGCCCTCGAGGGCGTGTTCCCCTACCGCACGCCCGCCGATGCCGACCTGCCTGCCGTGGAGCCCGTCACCTTCGCATGCGATGCCCCGCACGTGTATACCGGCGAGAAGTTCGCGCGCCCGCGCGTGATCATCCCCGTGTTCCCGGGCAACAACTGTGAGTACGACTCCGCCCGCGCCTTCCGCACCGCGGGCGCCGCGGCCGACACCTTCGTGATCAACAACCTCACGCCCGAGGCCGTTGCCGAGAGCACCCATGAGCTGGCGCGCCGCATCCGCGAGAGCCAGATCGTCATGATCCCCGGTGGCTTCTCCGGCGGCGACGAGCCCGACGGCTCCGCCAAGTTCATCACGGCGTTCTTCCGCGCCCCCGAGGTCACTGAGGCCGTGCGCGACCTGCTGCAGAACCGCGACGGCCTTATGCTCGGCATCTGCAACGGCTTCCAGGCGCTCGTGAAGCTCGGCCTCGTGCCGTACGGCGACATCGTCGACGCCACGCCCGACGCCCCGACGCTGACGTTCAACACCATCGGCCGCCATCAGAGCCGCCTGGTGCACACGCGCGTGGCCTCCAACCTGTCGCCCTGGCTGTCCGCCTGCACGCCCGGCGATACCTACACCGTCGCCATCTCCCACGGCGAGGGCCGCTTCGTCGCCAACGACGACGTGCTCGCCAAGCTCGTGGCCGGCGGCCAGATCGCCACGCAGTACGTGGACGAGGCCGGCGTACCGTCCATGGACCTCGACGTGAACCCCAACGGTTCCGTGTGCGCCATCGAGGGCATCACGAGCCCCGACGGCCGCGTCTTCGGCAAGATGGGCCATGTGGAGCGCCGCGGCGAGGGCCTGTACGCCAACGTCCCCGGCGAGAAGTTCATGCCGATCTTCGAGTCCGGCGTCGCCTACTTCGCGTAGGGCGCGCGACAGCCGATATGCAAGCGGGTCTCCCTCGGGAGGCCCGCTTTTTGGTTCAACGGACACCGATCGTGCATATTGTTTCCAGCCGATCACATATAGCCAGAACGTACTTTAGCATGCTATAGTGACTGCAATCCGATGGCTGGATAGGCCAGCCACAGGACGAGGAGGATTCCATGACCTACACGGCTCACATGCGCTTCGCGTTCACGGCGCAGCCGGTTGCTGCCGCGTGGTGGTGGAACAACTCCATATCTCGTCTTTCGGATTAGCAGCCGGCCTTATCGCATATCGCGCTTACAGGGCTTCCGGGCGATCCGGAAGCCCTTTTTGCGTTCGGGCCGTCTGCAGGCGCGCAGCAGGAATGCGGCCCTTCGCGAAGCGCGAGCGCTTCTGCCGGCTCGCACCCCCGATTTTCAGACAGTCGACGACCACGAGATACGTTCTTCAGAAAGGAACCGCCATGAGCGCCCAGACCGCCCGCACCCCCTATCGCCTGCACCTGACCGAGGACCAGATTCCACGCCGTTGGTACAACCTGCGCGCCGACATGCCCAACAAACCCGAGCCCATGCGCCTGCCGAACGGCCAGGTGGCAACCGCCGCGGATATCGCCCCGGTGTTCGCCGACGAGCTGATCGCCCAGGAGCTCGACGACACGACCCCCTATTTCGACATTCCCGAACCGGTGCTCGAGATGTATCGCGTCTACCGCCCGAGCCCGCTCGTGCGCGCCTACAACCTCGAGCGGGCACTCAACACCCCGGCGAAGATCTACTACAAGTTCGAGGGCAACAACACCTCGGGTTCCCACAAGCTCAACTCGGCCATCGCGCAGGCCTACTACGCCAAGGCGCAGGGCCTGACCAACGTGACCACCGAGACGGGAGCCGGCCAGTGGGGCACCGCGCTTGCTGAGGCCTGCGCGCACTACGGCCTTGACCTCGATGTCTTCATGGTCAAGTGCTCCTACGAGCAGAAGCCCTTCCGCCGCAACGTCATGGAGACCTTCAACGCCCGCGTGACGCCCTCCCCCTCCGACACCACCGAGGTCGGGCGCCGCATGCTCGCCGCCGACCCCACGAACTCCGGGTCGCTGGGCACCGCCATCTCCGAGGCCGTCGAACGCGCGCTCAACGTACCGCAGAACAAGGGCCGCTACCAGCTGGGATCGGTGCTGAACCAGGTCGTGTTGCACCAGTCGATCATCGGCTTGGAGAGCTACGAGGCCATGCACGAGCTCGGTGAGTACCCCGACATCGTCATCGGCTGCGCCGGCGGCGGCTCGAACCTCGGCGGGCTTATCGCCCCCTTTATGCGCGACAAGCTCACCGGCGCGCGGCCCGACACGCGCTTCGTGGCCGTCGAGCCGGCAAGCTGCCCCTCGCTCACGCGCGGGCGCTTTGCCTACGACTTCGCCGATACCGGCCAGACCTGCCCCCTGTGCAAGATGTACACGCTCGGCAACGGCTTCATTCCCAATCCCGACCATGCGGGCGGCCTTCGCTACCACGGCATGAGCCCCATCGTGAGCCAGCTCAAGCACGACGGGTATCTGGAGGCCATCGCCGTGCGGCAGACCGATGTCTTCGCTGCGGCGGAGCAGTTCGCCAAGCTGGAGACCATCCTGCCCGCGCCCGAGAGCGCGCACGCCATCCTCGCAGCCATGCGCGAGGCGGAGGCCTGCCGCGAGACCGGCGAGGCGAAGACCATCCTCTTCGGCCTTACGGGCACGGGCTATTTCGACATGGTCGCCTACGACAAGTTCAACCGCGGCGAGCTCGAGGACTATATCCCCACCGACGAGGAGCTCGAGCGCGGCTTCGCCACGATCCCGAGCAACCCGGGCATTCAGTAACGTGCCTGCACGGCCGGGTTTTATACGCGACGGCCCGGCCGTGCGGATCCCCTTGGTCACGCTGGGGCATTCGCGCAAAAAGGGCGGCCGAACTCGGTTCGACCGCCCTTCTCTTGAGGGGTTTTCGCTTTCGCGTCCGCCCTACTTAGCGAGACCCGCCTCCTCTGCCGGCAGCGGCTTCTTGAGGAACGACAGGATCAGGCAGGCCACCACGGCGCCGATCGCCAGCGCGGCGAGGTACATGACCGGGTTGCCGATAACGGCGATGACCCAGGCGCCACCGTGGGGTGCGGGGCTCGTGCAGCCGAAGGCGGCGGAGATGGCGCCGGCAAGCGCAGAGCCGATGATGCAGGAGGGAAGCACACGACCGGGGTCGGCGGCGGCATAGGGGATCGCACCCTCGGTGATGAACGACAGGCCCATGATGTAGTTCACCACGCCCGCCTTGCGGTCGGCGGAGCTCCAGCGGTTCTTGAAGATCGTCGTGGAGAGCGCGATGGCAATCGGCGGAACCATGCCGCCCACCATGACGGAAGCCATGATGATCTGGCCGGTGGAGGTGCCGTCCGCAAGCATCGCGGTGCCGAAGACGTAGGCAGCCTTGTTGAACGGGCCGCCCATGTCGACGGACATCATGCCGCCGACAACAGCGCCCAGAAGCACCATGTTACCGGTGCCCATGCCGGCAAGGGCGCTCGAGAGCCACGCGTTGATGGCACCGAAAATCGGGTTCAGAGCGAGCATCACGAGGCCGATGAGGAAGATCGAGATCAGCGGATAGAGCAGCACCGGCTTGATGCCCTCGAGCGAATCGGGCAGCCTGTCGCAGGCCTTCTCGATGCCGTAGGTGATATAGCCGGCGGCAAAGCCCGCGAACAGCGCGGCGATGAAGCCGCCGGAGATGAGTGCGCCCTGGGCCTCGGCGTCCATAGCCGTGGCGAGGTAGCCGAGCGTGTAGCCCTGCTTGGCGATCCAGCCGCCCACGAAGCCCGGCGCCAAACCCGGACGGTCGGCGATGGACATCGAGATGTAGCCGGCAAGAATCGGCAGCATGAAGTTGAAGGCCTGGTTGCCCACCAGGTTGAAGAAGGCTGCGAGCGGCGTCGAGGAGCCGTAGCTCGCTGTGCCCATACCCGCTTGGTCAAGCAGGAACGAGATGGCCATGAGGATACCGCCGCCCACGACGAACGGCAGCATGTGGGAAACGCCGTTCATGAGGTGCTTGTACACGGTGGAGCCCAGGCTCTCGGTGGCGCCGGACGCCGCGGGAGCGGAAGCGCCGCCCTCAGCATGGCAGATGGGCGCCTCGCCGTTCATGATGATGTTGATGAGCTTCTCGGCGTCGTTGATGCCCGCCGACACGTTCGTGGAGTAGAGCGGCTTGCCGTTGAAGCGGCCGAGCTCGATGCCCTTGTCGGCGGCGATGATGATGCCGCGGCAGGCGGCGATCTCCTCGGCGGTGAGGGCGTTCTTGGTGCCCACGGAGCCCTGGGTCTCGACCTTGATGGTCACGCCCATCTGCTCGGCGACCTTCTCGAGGTTCTCGGCGGCCATGTAGGTGTGCGCGATACCCGTGGGGCATGCGGTGATGGCAAGCACCTGCGGCAGGCCCGTATCGGCAGCGGCGCCGGCGTCAGCCGCGGCGGCCTCGCGCGCGGCCTTGGCGGCAGCGGCCTTGGCCTCCTTGGCAGCCTGCTCGGCATCGTGCTCCGCCTCCGCCTTGTCGATTGCTGCCAGGAACTCCTCGGGGGTCTTGGCAGCGCGCAGCGCGGCGGCGAAATCGGCATGCATGAGCAGCGCGGACAGCTTGGCCAGCACCTCGAGGTGGACGTTGGCCTGCGTATCCGGCGCGGCGATCAGGAAGATGAGGTCGGAGGGCTTGCCATCCGGCGCCTTCCAGTCCACGCCCGCGGGCACCGTGATGGCCACGAGCCCCGCCTTGGACACGGCCGCGGTCTTGGCGTGCGGGATGGCGATGCCCTCTCCCACCGCGGTGGAGAACTGAGCCTCACGGTCGAGAACCGCCTGGCGGTACTTCGCGCGATCGTTCACCGCACCGCATGCGACCTGCAGGTCGACGAGTTCGTCGATAGCCTCCGCCTGCGTGGCGGCGACAACGCCCAGTTTCACCCCGTCTTTCTTCAGCAACTCGGTGATTTTCATGGTTTACCCCTTTCCCCGGCACAGGCCGGCCCCACCGCCCGGGAGGACGGATTGTCTACAACGATGGATATGGATCTCATCGTGCCGCCCGTCGGACGCGACGGCACGCTGGAACGCTAGCGGGCGAGCAGCTCCTCGACCTGGTCGCGCGTGGCCAGACCCAGCGAGAACGCGCTGGCCGACCCCGTGCACACGCCCATGCGGAACGCCTGTTCGAACGAGCCGTCGCTCTCCAGGTAGCCGGCGACGAAGCCAGCCACCATCGAGTCGCCCGCGCCCACGGAGTTAACCACGGTGCCCTTGGGTGAGGGGCTTTCGATCACATCGCCGTCCTCGGTGACGAGCACGGCGCCCTCCCCCGCCATGGAGACGAGCACGTTGCGCGCGCCGCGCTCCTGCAGCTTTCGGGCATACGGAACCACGTCCTCGCGCGTCTTCAGCTCGACGTCGAAGATCTCGCCCAGCTCGTGGTTGTTGGGCTTGATGAGGAACGGATGGAACGGCAGGACGTTCACCAGCAGGTCGCGTGTCGCGTCGACGACGATGCGCACACCGCGACCGTCGAGGCGCGCCAGGATGCGCTCGTAGATGTCACCGGGCATCGTTGCCGGCACGCTGCCCGACACGATAAGGATGTCATCTGCGGTCAGCTGATCGATCTTGGCGTAGAGCGCCTCGACGTCGGCGTCGGTGATGGCCGGTCCGATGCCGTTGATCTCGGTCTCCTCGGCAGCCTTGACCTTGACGTTGATGCGGCTCATGCCCTCGCGCACCGAGATGAAATCGGTGTCGATGCCCATGGTGCGCAGGCGGCGCGCGATCTCGTCACCCGTGAAGCCGGCGAGGAAGCCCCAGGCGCAGCTTGCATGACCCAAGTTCTTGAGCACGATCGAGACGTTCACGCCCTTGCCGCCCGCCATCACGGTCTCGCGCGAGACGCGGTTGACCGCGCCGAGCGTCAGGTTGTCGACGCTCACGACGTAGTCGAGGCAGGGGTTGAAGGTCACGGTGTAGATCATGGGGGCTGCTCCTTTGCTTGGGACCGATTATGCGGATAATCACGCGGCGGCAGATGCCACGATGATGTTCGAATACTCTTCGAAGTCGGGCGGAAGGGCCTCGGTCACAATCGTCGCATCGTCGAAATCGGCGAACGTGACCGGCGAGACCATGGAGAACTTGCTGGAGTCGCACAGCACGTACGGACGGAGCGTCTGGGCAAGAGCCGTCGACTTGACGAGAGCCTCCCCCGTCTCGGGCGTGGTGAAGCCCTCGTCGGGCGTCGCGCCGTTGGTGCCGAAGAACCCGATGGTGAAGTGATAGCGCCCCAGGACCTCCACCGTCTGCTCGCCTACCAGCGCCTCGGTGACGGGCTTGAGCTCGCCTGCGGGGACGAGCACCCGGCAGCCCTTGGACAGCAGAGTGTGGGCTGCAGAGATGGAGTTGGTGAAATACGTGGCGCGCGTCTCGGTGATGAAATCGACGAGGCGCTCGGTCGTGGAGCCGGCATCGATGTAGACGAAGTCGTCGGGACCGATGAGCGTAGCGGCGAAGCGCGCGATGGCGGTCTTCTCCTCCAGACGCACGCTGTACTTCTCGTAGACGGTCTGGTCTGAGGAAACGACCGTGCGGGTGACCGCGGTGGCTCCTCCGCGGACCTTCACGATGCGACCCATCTGCGCCAGACGCGTGAGGTCGCGACGAATGGTGGACTCGGAGGCGTCCAGCAGCTGCATGAGATCGGTTGCGGTGATCGATCCGTGTTCGTTGACCAAGGCGACGATCTTCTCAAGGCGGTCTTCTGCAAGCATCTGCGCTCCTCTCATCGTGTCCCGTGGATGGAATCTGTCAAAACCATCCAAAACCATTCTAATTCGTTCACAACGAGAGAATAGCACCAGAATTGGTCACGTTCGTTCAAAATCGGTCACCATGGATGAACGGTCGATTTATGCCCGCGAACGGTTACGGAACCCAGCGTGACAGTTGGGACGGGGCGCTTGGTACCATCAAAAGACCTGACAACATGCCCCTCACGAGAAAGGACATCCCATGAGCCTGTGGTCCGACCTCGCCAAACTGAAGAGCTGCCACTGGGTGGAGCTCTCCCATCCCCTCACCGACGACAGCCCGTATTGGGCGGGCATCCCGGAGGGCTCGGTCGAGCTCTGCCGCACGGTGTTCGACTACGACGAGGAGATGCTTTCCTGCCGTATCCACACCTACAAGTTCCCCGGGCAGTTCGGCACGCATGTCGACTTCCCGAGCCACTTCACGCCCGGTGCGGTGGGCTCGGAGGCCTACGGTGCCGCCGATATGGCCATGCCGCTCGTCGTGATCGACCTCACGCCCAAGATCGCCGAACAGGGACCGGATGTCGCCATCGATGTCGCCGATATCGAGACGTGGGAGGCCGAGCACGGCCGCATTCCCGAGGGCGCGTTTGTGGCGCTGCGCACCGACTGGCACCTCCGCTGGCCCGACAACGACGCGCTCAACAACTTCGACGAAAACGGCGGCGAGCACTGCCCTGGCTGGTCGATGCCCGCGCTGCAGTTCCTCTATGAGGAGCGCGGCATCGCCATGAACGGTCACGAGACCTTTGACACCGACGCGTCGTATCTGGCGGCCGAGGCCGACGACCTTGCCTGCGAGCGCTGGGTGCTCGACCACGGCCACCTGCAGGTCGAGGTCATGGCGAACCTCGACAAGGTGCCCGCCACGGGCGCCATCGTGTTCGTGAGCTGGCCGCGCATCGAGGGCGCCACGGGCCTTCCCGCCCGGGTCGTCGCCGTATTCGAATAAACGCCAACGTCCCGCCCGCGAGCGACCCGTCAATCGACGGGCATGCGGGCGGGAGGACCCCTGCATCGAAACCATGGGTTTGTACCGTATAGAGGCTCTTAAACGGTACAAACCCATGGTTTCGCTCTTGCCCGCCAACGAGGCGCGCCCATCACCTCCACGACCCGTCACCTTGCGCTATCCTTGTGACCATTGTTCGCAATAGGGCGCACAACCGGGCGCAAACCACGTCGAAGGGAGGGGCATGCAGCCGACAGGCACCAAGACGGCGGCCTTCAGGCAGGCGCTGCCGCTTTCCTTCCCTATCATGGTGGGATTCATCTTCCTCGGCATCACCTGCGGCATGTACGCGAGCTCGCTCGGCCTGCCCTGGTGGATGCCCACGTTCATGTCCATCGCCATCTTCGGCGGCTCGGCCGAGTTCGTCGTGGCGTCCATGCTGCCCGGCGTCTTCGACCCGCTCACGACCTTCGCGGTGATCCTCGTCGTGCAGGCGCGCCATCTGTTCTACGGCCTATCGATGCTCAAGCCCTTCGCGGGCATGGGGCGCAAGAAGCCCTATCTCATCTACGCCCTATGCGATGAGTCGTTTTCCATCAACTACGGCGCCCATGTGCCCGAAAGAATCGACCGCGGCTGGTTCATGCTGTTCGTGAGCCTGCTCAACCAGGCCTCCTGGGTGCTCGGCTGCACACTGGGCGGCGTGTTCGGCAACATGATCCCCCTCGATATCGAGGGCATATCGTTTGCGATGACGGCCCTGTGCGTCGTCATCTTCCTCGATCAGTGGCTGCAGGAGAAAAGCCACGTGAGCTCGCTTACCGGCCTCGCGGCGTCCGCGCTGGCGCTCGTCCTCTTCGGGGCGGACGGCTTTTTGATTCCCGCGATGCTGATCATCCTCGCCGTGATGGCCGTTCTACGACCGCGACTTGAAAGCATCTACAGCTCCGATGACGCCCCCGCCGCGGACGGGAGCGGTGCCGCATGACGACGCTCCAGCAGATCGCCACCGTGCTCATCGCCGGCGCCGCCACCGTGCTCACGCGCTTCCTTCCCTTCTTCGCGTTCCGCCATGGTGCCCCTCGCTTCATCCGCTATCTCGGAGACGTGCTGCCCGGCGCCATCTTCGGCATGCTTGTAATCTACTGCCTGAAGGACGTTGACGTTCTTGCCGGGTCGCATGGCGCACCCGAGGCGATCGGCATCCTTGTCACCGGCGGCATCTACCTCTGGCGCCGCGACATGCTGTGGGCGATCCTCACCGGCACCGCCTCCTACATGCTCCTCGTGAACCTTGTCTGGTGATGTCCATTTTCAGGACGGAGATGTTTTGGGACATTGCGCGGCGCACCGCGCAATGTCCCAAAACATCTCCGTCCTGAAAATGGACATCCGGCCCGTACATTGCCTACAATCAAAGCTCGACTTCTACAGACGGTTGAGGCCACGGCGCCCCTTGACGCCGTGGCCCTGGGAGATGAGCCGCATGGATATCGATCGCCCGCGCGCACTCGACGCGTTTTACGAATACGTCGCACCCTACGACGCCGCCAACCCCCGCATCGCACTCAAGATCGAGCACACCCGCCGCGTCGCGACGCTCTGCGACACCATCGCGCGCAGCGAGGGCCTGCCCGCGGCAAACGTCGACCTCGCATGGCTCTGCGGTCTTTTGCACGACATCGGCCGTTTTGAGCAAGTTCGGCGTTGGGAGACCTTCAGCGATGCCGAGAGCGAAAGCCACGCCCAGCTAGGCGTCCAAGAGCTCTTCGAAACCGAAGACGACGCACCGGGCAACATTCGCCGCTTTGCCGACGAGCGCTACGAGGACAATCTCATCCGCGCCGCGGTCGGTTTCCACAGCGACTTTCGCCTGCCCGACGACCTCGATGCCCGCACGCGCCTGTTCTGCAACATCGTCCGCGATGCGGATAAAGCGGACATCCTGCGCACCGTGAACGAAAGCAGCGTGGAGACGATCCTCGGCGTCGACAAGCGCGCCTTTTTGGCCAGCCGGTTTTCCGACGAGGCCCTTCAGGCGTTCAGCGAGCATCGCTGCCTCAAGCGCAGCGAGCGCCACGAACCCGCCGACTACCTGATCGGCCTCATCTGCTTCGTGTTCGAGCTCGTATTCGCCGAGACGAAGCGGGCCGTCGCCGCGCAGGGCCACCTCTTCCGCGTGCTCGACGACCCCTTTGGGCTGGACCGCCCCTTCGACGACCTGAAGACCCAGGAGACCTGGGAGCACATCGGCGACGAGGTGCGCATCTACCTGCAAACCCGCCGGTAATAAAACGGTGCGAGCGGAACGATCCGCTCGCACCGTCGCCTTTTTGCTAGGAGTGCAGGGTCTCGAGAAGCGCCTCGGCCACCTCGATGCAATCGCCCACGACCTTGTAGTGCGCGGCGCCGAATATCGGAGCGTCGGGGTCGTCGTTCACCGCGATGACGGTCTGGGCACCGCCGATGCCCGCCAGGTGCTGGATGGCGCCGGACACGCCGAGGCTCACCAGCAGCTTGGGCGCCACCGACACGCCGGTCTGCCCCACCTGGTGCGGGTACTCGAGCCAACCCGACTCCACGAGCGGGCGGGTGCAGCCGAGTTTCGCGCCGAGCGCGTCTGCGAGCTCGCGCATGAGCGGCAGATTCTTCTTGGACCCGATGCCGCGACCGACGACCAGCAGGCGCTCGGCATCGGCGATCGACGCACCCGCATCGGCAGTCTCGTACCCGAGCACGCGCACGCGCGGCACCACGCTGTCGTCGAGCGAGACCTCGCTCACCGTGCCCATCCGCGTGCTGTCGAACTCGGGCGCCGCGAACACGCCGGGGCGGACCGTCGCCATCTGCGGACGATGCGCCGGGCACACGATCGTGGCCATCAGGTTGCCGCCGAACGCGGGGCGCGTCTGCTGCAAAAGACCTGTCTCGGGGTCCATGGCGAGCACGGTGCAGTCGGCGGTAAGACCCGTCTGCAGACGGACCGCCACGCCGGGCGCGAGCTCGCGGCCGAACGCCGTCGCGCCGTAGAGGATCGCCTCGGGCTTGCGCGGGCGCGCAAGGTCGCAAATCCAACGCGCGAACACCTCGGCATCGCGGTGGGCAAGCCGCTCGTCGCGGCAAACGAGCACCTCGTCGGCACCCGCGGCGATCAGCAGCTCCTCGTTGGCCGAGGGCGCCTCCGCCCCCTCGCCGAGCACCGCGGACACGCGGCAGCCGCGCTCGGCGGCGAGCTCGCGGGCACGCCCGAGCAGCTCGAACGCCACGGGAAGCACGCGCCCCTCGTCGTCGACCTGTGCGAACACCCAGATACCCGCATACGACGCGAGCTCGGCGGCATCGGCCCGCTCGTCCTTCTCGATCGAGATCGCATCCACCGGGCAGGCATCGACGCACGACCCGCAGAACACGCAGGAATCCGTGGGGCGCGCAAAGCGGTTCGGCCGTTCCCCCACGAGCTCGATTCCCGCCGACGCGCACGCCTTGACGCAGCGGCCGCACCCGATGCACAGCTCGCGATCGACCATCAACCCGCTCATCGGCATGCCTCCTCAATCAGCGTGGCCAGCGCCGCTGCCTGCTCGGCAGCCGTGCCCTCAACGGGCACCGCCTCATGGGCGCGCTCAGGAACGAACGAACGGACCACCTGCGTCGGCGATCCCGCAAGCCCCGTGCGCGTCGGATCGGCCTTCACGTCGGCGGCCGTCCTCACCGCCACCGGCGCGTCCTCCGCCGCAAGCACGCCCGCGATGCTCGGCATCCGAAGCTGCGCGGCATCCTTTGCCACCGTGATGACGGCGGGCAGCTCGACCTCAACGAACTCGCGGCCGGCATCGGTTGCCCGCTCGGCGGACAGAACCTTCCCGCACAGCTCGACCAGGCGCTCGACCCCCGCGATGCAGGGCACGTCGAGTGCGCCGGCAAGCTCGGGACCGATCTGCGCCGTGTCGCCATCGACCGCCATCTTGCCGCAGATAACAAGATCGACGGGCGCCCCCATGCTCTCGATGCCGCAGGTGAGCGCATAGGCCGTCGCAAGCGTGTCGGCGCCCGCGAAGGCACGATCCGAAAGCAAAAGACCGTCGTCGGCACCGCGGGCGATGCAGTCGCGCAGCAGCCGTTCCGTGTCGGGGATGCCCATCGACAGCACGGTCACGTCCACGTGCTCACCCGCCGCGGCGCGCTCGTCCTTGATGCGCAGGGCGAGCTCGAGCGCCGTGGCGTCAAACGGGTTCACGACCGCCTGGCGCCCGTCGCGCACGATGGTGTTGGTCACGGGGTCCATCTTGACCTCCGTGGTGGAGGGGACCGCTTTCACGCACACCACGATCCGCATGGGCTATGCACCCCTTTCACACGTCTCGAGTTCGAACAGATTGCCCTGACCCAGCTGAAGATAGGGGTCGAGCTGCCGCTTGAGCGAGGCCATCTCGCAGATATGCTGCTCGCCGTACATCACCGCCAAGAAGCTCCGCTTGAGCTTGCCCACGCCATGCTCCGCCGACACCGCGCCGCCCATGTCCGTGACCGCACGGGCCCACTTCTCGAACAGGCGCTTTCCCGCTGCGTAGTCCGCGGTGTTGCGCGGCAGCACGTTGACGTGCAGGTGGTTGTTGCCGATATGCCCCCAGGCGGCCGACTCGAGCCCGGCTGCGGCGAGGTCGGCGCGGTAGAGCGCCATCACGTCGCGCAGGCGCTCGTCGGGTACCGACATGTCGCTGCCGAGCTTGGTGATCGTGGGGTCGGTGCGGCGGCGCTCGTCGATAAGCATGTTGACGCTCTCGGGCACGGCATGGCGGAAGAACCGCTGCGTCTCGCGGTCGATGTCGGTGCGGCCGACCCAGGTGGCAGCATTCGAGCCACCGCAATCGCGCGCGATATCGCCCAAGCGCGCAAGCTCAGCGAGCGCCTGCTCGCGAGAGGAGCACGCGAGCTCAACATACACGCAGCACGACCAGGCATCGTCCATCGCGGGCAGCGCCGAGAACGCCGTGCTACGCTCGCGCTGGCGGCGCAGGATGTTCAGGGCGTCGGCGTCGAAATACTCGATAGCGCAGGCGTCCGACAGCACGGGGCGCACGGCGCAGGTGAAGTCGATCGCATCGGACTCGCTTGCAAAGAAGCAGTTCACACCCCAGCTCACGGCCGGCGTCGGCATCAGCGCGAGTTCGAGTTCGCAGATGATACCGAGCGTGCCGTCGGAGCCGATGAAGAGGTCGATGGCGTCCATGTCGTCCTCCACGAAGTAGCCCGAGGCGTTCTTCGTGCAGGGCATGGTGTAGGTCGGAAGGTCCAGCTCCAGCGTGCGGCCGGACTCCGTGGCAAGCGTCAGGCGACGGGCCCTCGCGCGCACCTCGCCGCGGCGCAGCGCGACGACGTCGCCGTCGGCGAGCGCCACGCGCAGCGCGCGAACGTGCGGGCGCATGGGGCCATAGGCGTAGCTGCGCGCGCCCGAGGCGTTGCAGGCCGCCATACCGCCCACGCACGCCGAGGTCTCGGTCGGGTCGGTGGGAAAGAACTGCTCGGGGCCGGCATATAGCTCCTCGAGCGCATCGAGGCTCGCGCGGTCCCAGCCATCGGTGGGAACGGTGTGGCGAGCCAGGTGCCGACGGAGCTCGGAAAGGATCACGCCAGGCTGCACGCGCAGCAGGTAGGTTCCATCTTCATCGCGGGAAAGCCCAAGATAGGCGGTCGCGCGCGACAGGTTCATGACGTGCCCGCCCGACGGCACCGCGCCCGCGGCGAGACCCGTGCGCGCGCCCTGCACCGTGATGGCAACCGGCTTGCCATCGGCGCCGGAGACCCCGTGCAGGCTACGCAGCACCGAACGGATCTCGTCCTCGGTTCGGGGAAACGATATGGAATCGGCCGTGCCCACGCTGCGCGATTCATCGCGCAGATACTCTCCGAATTCCGGAGTCATCGGCAACATATCCACCATAGCGCGCCTTTCTTTATCAAACTAAAGCGTCACGGATTCCAAAGTATACAGAAACGGCCGAAGTCTATACGGATGGCTCCCGATTATGACAAGCACGTGAACAGAGGGTTACGGGCTTCGCGGCATGCGAAAACCGCCCGGAGGCGCCTGCCCGCACGCGCGATTCATGGGGATATACCGCTGTTTTCGGGCCCGCCGCCGGGTCCATGCTGGCACGTTTGGGCGGCGGTAAGGCCATGCGCGAGGGGCGGTAAGATTCGGCTGATAGGCTGGCAGCACCCGTTGCCGCAGGCGTGACCTGCGAAGAAGGAGGATGCCATGGCCCTGTATTTTCCCCAGCACAAGCTCGCGCTCGACATCGTGGACGACCCGCACAGCTCGCCGATCGACGCCGATGCGTTTCCGGGGCTTACCGTCGTGCCCGTCACGCACGATGAGGTGACGGGGCCAGCCGCAGCGCGGCGGCTCGTGCGCAAGCTCTCGCGCCGTGGCTGGATGGGCGCCCCGAGGTTGCAGGCACCGCACGACGACCTCGCCAGCCTGATCGAGGAGGCAGCCGGCCGGCAGCAGGATTCCAGCCGATAGCGCCCCTGCCAGGCCGCCTCTCCCCAACCCCCGCGCCGCCGTTTGCTACCATGGCTTTCGACATCGAAACCCATGCGTCGCTGCGGCGGCGCCTTGTTTTGCGGAGTTGGCACATGATCGGACTGGGAACGCTCATCAACGTCGCCTGCATCCTCGCCGGCGGTATCTTCGGCTTGCTCGGCGGGCGCTTTCTCGTGCCGCGCGTGCAGGAGACCCTCATGAAGGCGACGGGCCTCTGCGTCATCTTCGTCGGGCTTTCGGGCACGCTCGAGGAGATGCTCGCGATCCAGGACGGCGCGCTCGCCACGGGCGGCACCGCCATGATGATCGTCTCGTTTGCCCTGGGCTCTGCCATCGGCGAGTTCATCGACCTCGACGACCGCTTCGAGCAGCTCGGTGTCTGGCTCAAGCAGAAGACCGGCAGCACCGACGACGCGAGCTTCGTCAACGGCTTCGTGAACACCTCGCTTACCGTGAGCATCGGCGCCATGGCCATCGTCGGGTCCATCCAAGACGGCATCGCGGGCGATTGGACCACCCTCGCGCTCAAAGGCGCGCTCGATGCCATCATCGTCTGCGTGATGAGCGCATCGTTCGGGCGCGGTTGCCTGTTCTCGGCGCTGCCTGTAGCGGCGATCCAAGGCTCCATCACCCTGCTCGCCCAGCCCATTCGCCCGATCATGACCGCCGCGGCGCTTTCTAACCTCTCGCTGGTGGGATCGATGCTCATCTTCTGCGTGGGCGTGAACCTGATCTGGAAGGGGACGTTCAAGCCGGCGAACATGCTGCCCGCGGTGGTCGTCGCCGTCATCTGGGCGCTCATCGCGCCGTAGGGGCTGTGAGGGATTCGCCCGCCCTGAACACCCGTTACAGCGGAGCGCCCGGCTCGCATGTGTGCGAACCGGGCGCTCCAAATCGTTTTGCCAGCTACAGGCTACACGAGCCTGCCGTTGCAGTGATCGATCATGTGCTGGATCATCTGGGCCTCCCAATCGGCGAAGTCACCGCGACGGTGCTTGAGCTCGCCGTCGACCAGCTCGTCGTAGTTGACCTTGATCTTGATGAAGCGCGTGACCTTGTGGGCATCCTCGAGCGACAGGCAGCGCTCCTCGCACTTGAAGGCGCCGAGGCCGAGCAGCATCTTGGGGTTGTACATCACGTGGACCTGGTCGTCGTCATCCTTGTAGACGGCGAGCGCCTTGGTGACGCCGATCTGGTTAGCAGCCAGGCAGACCGCGTCGTCGATGGAGTTCATCGTATCGATAAGGTCCTGCGCGATCGCGGCGTCATCGGCCGTGGCGGGCTCGCAGGGCTGGGAGAGGATGGCTTCGTCGTGCACGAGCTCTTTAATCATGAAGAGGTCCTTTCGGATGGGTTCGTTCGGTGCGCCGCGGGGCGCTCCACGATAGTAGCGTAAATCGGCAGGGCCGCTCTCCAAAGAGCGTCCCCTCACCCAAAATAGCGTAGGATATCGCATGTCCCATCGGCCCATTGCTTGCGAGGCCCCATGCTGAACATCGTGCTCTTCGAACCCGAGATTCCCGCCAACACCGGCAACATCGGACGCACCTGCGTCGTCACGGGCACGCGGCTCCATCTGATCGAGCCTCTGGGCTTCTCGCTCGACAGCAAGATGCTGCATCGCGCCGGCCTCGGCTACTGGGAGAACCTCGACGTTCGAGTCCATGCTTCATGGGACGCGTTCCTGGACGCCTGCAACCTGCGCGGCGCGCACGCGGGCAGCCGGCTCCATCTGCTGACCAAGAAAGCCCAGCGCACCTACGCTCAGAGCACCTATCGCGATGGCGACTATCTCGTGTTCGGAAAGGAGAGCTCGGGCATTCCCGAGCGTATTCTCGCGGAGCTTCCCGGCTGCTGCGAGCGCATCCCCATGCTGCCCGACCGCGATTCGCTCGCGAACCGCGCGCAGTGGGAGGCCCACGAACAGGAGCTCCATGCGGGCGCAGGCGATAATGCGGCCGCCTCTCCCCTGCTGCAGCAGGATATCTGTGGCAATTTCATCGATCCGGACGACTACCGCATCAGCGCGCTCAACCTTTCGAACGCAGCGGCCGTTGTCCTGTACGAGGCGCTGCGCCAGACCGGATTTCCGGGCATGGAGGCCTAGCGGCCGCACCGAAACGGCCCCGCTGCACCTCGTCGGAGGGCGTCGCTGGGCGGCGCTGGCAAAAGTTGTAACTTGAGCATTTTTCTGGCACCCTATCACCCCGACAGACCGTCCTCTTTTCGCCTCGTTGAGGCTCAAATCGGGCTCTTTGGCATCCGAAAGCCTCCTGATTCGGTCATGGGGCTCGACCGAAAAATGCTCAAGTTACAATTCCTGCCAGTCAGCGGACCTAAATCGGCCCCAATCGACGCTGCCGACCAACCACACTGGCTGAAAAGGCGACTTTTGTACCGCGCGCAACGGCTTCGGGAACCTAGCTTGCCCGTATAAGCCGCGATACAGTGATAGGTTAAGAGCGTTTGTCCGCCTTGGCCGATATTGTAAGTCCGTTCTGTCCGTTTATATGAACAGCCCGGGTACACAACTCGCATTTTCAGCCAAGCAGCTCAAACCAAAGCTTCGACCGATGCACCCCGCCAGCATGAAACGCCCCGTTTTGCCAAGAAAAGCCCGCCGAGGCGCAACACCTCGACGGGCCGAACAGACTTGGCGAGTATAAAACCTACTCCTTGCCGTTCCAGCAGTAGGTGCAGACCTTCGAGGGGTCGATGCCGATCGCCTCGAGCATGCCGGGCAACGACTGATAGCCGAGGCTGTCGAAGCCGAGCTGCTCGCAGATGCGGCGCAGCATGCAGCCGCCGCGCTCGGTGGAGCTGTCGGCGTACTCGTCGAGATGCTTGTCGCCCTCGGGACCCTCGAGCTCGCGCACGACGCGGCGCGCGATGAGGTCCATATCGGACTTGCCGCGCGAGAACGACAGGTACTTGCAGCTAAACATGATGGGCGGGCACGCAGAGCGCATGTGCACCTCTTTGGCGCCGGCCTCGTACAGGAAGTTCACGGTCTTGCCGAGCTGCGTGCCGCGCACGATGGAGTCGTCGACGAACAGGAGCTTCTTGTCCTTGATGAGCTCGGGCACGGGGATCTGCTTCATCTCGGCGATGCGGTTGCGCACGCTCTGGTTGGACGGCATGAAGGAGCGCGACCAGGTAGGCGTGTACTTGATGAACGGGCGGGCGAAGGTGGCGCCGCACTCGTTGGCGTAGCCGATGGCGTGCGGCAGGCCCGAATCGGGCACGCCGGCAACGTAATCGACCTCGGGCAGCGTGCCGGCGGCAGCCTCGTCGCGAGCCATGATATGGCCGTTGCGGTAGCGCATGACCTCGACGTTCACGCCCTCGTAGTTCGAGTTGGGATATCCGTAGTACACCCAGAGGAACGCGCAGATTTTCATCTCGGTGCCCGCGGGCGCCATGGTCTCGTAGCCGTCGGCGGTGATGCGCACGATCTCGGCAGGGCCGAGCTCGTACTCGTCCTCGTAGCCAAGCTTGTGGTAGACGAACGACTCGAACGAGATGCAGTAGCCTTGGCCCTCGATGTCGCGGCCGATGAGCACGGGCAGGCGACCCATGCGGTCGCGGGCGGCGAAGATGGTGCCGTCCTCGGTCATGACCAGCAGGGTGAGCGAGCCCTCGACCACTGACTGCGCGAACATGATGCCCTCGACCAGGTCTTCCTTCTGGTTGATGAGCGCCGCGACGAGCTCGGTGCCGTTGACCGCACCCGAGCTCATGGCCATGAACTGCGCGCCGCCCTGGTCGAAATACTGCTCGATGAGCTGGTTGGCGTTGTTGATGATGCCGACGGTCGTGATGGCGAACACGCCGTGGCGGGAGCGCACCAGTAGCGGCTGGGGATCGGTGTCGCTGATGCAGCCGATGCCGCTCGTGCCATGGAAGCGGGCGAGGTCGGCGTCGAAGCGAGAACGGAACGGCGTGTTCTCGATGGAGTGGATCTCCTTCTGGAAGCCACCCGTCCCCTCGCAGATCACCATACCGGCACGTCGCGTACCGAGATGCGAGTGGTAGTCAACGCCGAAGAACACATCGAGCACCACGTCGCGCTTGGACGTTGCGCCAAAGAATCCGCCCATACCTTGCCCTCCTGTTGGGATTTCGGAACCCAACAAGTATAGAGTGGCGGCGGGGCGTCGCATCAGGGCATCGGCAATTTCACACGGTTATGATTTTCCGCGCGCAGGCAAAGCGGCATAACGGACAGCTGCGACGATCTTCACCTACGCTAGGCACTGCCCGCAGAGGTTATATCCCATCCGCTCCGCCTCGGCGAGCGAGCCGTGGAAATCCTCACGGTTGGAACGCGCGATGTCCTCGACGCCGGGGCACTCCGGATCGTGCACCTTGTGCGTGTTGGTGTTGAGCACGTAATCGTCGACCTCGTTCGCCTCTGCGTCGCCCTCGCCCACGGCGGCGTCATCGGTCAGGCGCGCCTCGCCTGTGACGTAGTCGATCTCCACACCCGGCTGCACGTTGGGGCACCATACCGAAAAATCGATGCCGCGACCGTCGTCCTCGAGCGAGTAGGCCTCGACCTGGATACCGCGGCACACGAGCTCATCGCCCTCGAACACGGGCGTCGAGCGGTAGAGCACGTGGTTGTCGGTGTCGTAGATGTAGTCGGCGACCTCCTCCTCGTACAGGCGCATGACGTCGGCGTTCATGTAGCGCGTGCCCGTCACGAGGTTGCGCTCGTTGGCGTTCTCGGCCGCGAGCGCCCAGCCGATCAGGTGACTGCGGTTGTAGAGCGACTCGCCCTCGATGAAGTCGTAGCGGATGGAATGCCAGCCGGAGGGGTGAACGTCGCTGATGCTCTCGCGCTCCTCGCCACGGGCAGGAAGCGTCTCGGGGCCGAGACACGCCTCGGCGACGCCGCAGCGGCCGAGCTCGTCCAGGCCGCTGTAATGCTCATAACCCAGGTTGTCCTCGGCGTAGGCGATCTCCTCGTCTGTAAACGACGATTGCTCGACGGTCGCCTCGGACGACAGCTCGACATAGGAGCCCGCCGACGCGCCATCCTTCGTGCCGCCGCAGCCGGCAAGCACGAGGGCAAGGGCAAGGCAGATGAAGGCAAACGCTCGTACGATGCGCTGGTTCATGCAAATCTCCTCATGGCTGGCGGTGTCTCCGCCCTGCAGATTGGTGCAACGGGCACCATTGTGGCATGCCCGCGCAAAGCGCTGAGCAGATGACGGCCCGTTTGGACTGTAAGTTTAGGGTTAGATTGGGGCAAGGCCGCACGACGCGCGTGGCCCCGCAATAACACCAGCAGGGTATCCGGCGTGCAAGGCGGTGCGCAAAGTATGAGTTTTCCGACAGCTACGGCCGAAAATCGGCCGCTATCTGTCGGAAATCTCGGACTCTGCGCGATGCGGGCCGAACACCCCTACACGAGATAGCGCGCCTGAAGCTCAGCGCGGGCGTCGGCGCCGATGCCCAGCGCGCGATCGATGTAGCCGAGCATGCCGCCGAACTCGCGGTCAACGGCTTCGGAGGCGGCGGAGAGGTAGCGCGCATCGACGCCGTTGAACGGATCCTCGGGAACGCCGTCGACCACGGCAAGACCATAGAAGCGGTTTGTGGCCATATAGTCGGCGAAGATGACCTCCCAGGGAACGCCGAGGGCCGTCTCCATGAGCACGCTCGCCATGCCGCAACGATCCTTGCCCGCCGTGCAGTGCCATAGCACCGCACCGGTCTCGCAGGCGAGGACCTCCTCGAAGAACGTGCGGTAGGCGGTGACGCCGATATCGTCGAGCAGCATGTGCGGGTAGAGGGTGATCATGAGCTGCGCGGGTTCGACCTCGCCGCGCATGACCTGCGAACGCACGCGGTCCATATCGGTCTCGCTGCGCGACACGCCCGCCGCGGGCTCCTGGAACACCGGCAGGTGCACGAAGCGCAGGCCGGAGATCTCGCCGACCGGGTCGGGACGCTCGGCGCACTCCTCATCGGTGCGCAGGTCGACATCGAGACGCAGGTCGTACTCCTCATGCAGGCGCGTCAGGTCGGTACGCGTGGCGGGAGCAAGCAGGCCGCTGCGAAGCAGACGGCGCCCCCGGATGCGCCTCCCGTCCGCTGCGGGCATGCCGCCCAAATCGCGCGTGTTGGGAAGCCCCTCGAACTCGATATGTCCGTTGTCGATGTGCCCGGCAAGCTGCGCCGCGTCCTGCTGCATGTGCGTTCCTCTCTTCGATAGCTATCCTTTCAACCTTACCAGAGGCCAAGGGCACATGCCCATCTGCCTTTGTCAGGTTGCGGTAAGCATGCGACGTCCGCCGAAGCACGCGACGTCTGCCGAAGCACGCATGAACAAACACGAAATTGAGCGTATCTTTGCCTACGATTCGGGTAGGAAACCGCATAGGTATGCGAGCGGCGAAGCCCCGCACGCCGATGGCGACATCACCGTCGTACGGCGACCAAACCTTCGCATGACCTTTCGCACCGCGCCGGGGTGTCCCCTTGCCCGCCCCGGCGCGCCTTTCGATGCAAACGAGCCCCGTGGTTGCGCAGCTGGCGACGATACTTGCCCGCAAGCCAACGTCGGTCAGATCCACTGCCACAGGAGTCGCAATCTCTTGGACGCTCTGCACGCAGGCCCAGGCGCATGTAAAGCAGCCTCAGGCGCGCCGCATGGAATGTTGACGCTTCAGCACCTCTTTCGATGCCGTACGGGGTGAACATCCCCGCGCATTTCCCGCAGCTGCGGAACTTTCACCGGAGGCATCATGGGCACCCATATGCGCCATCTGGCGGCTATCGTACTCGGCAACCTTCTCGTGGCGTTCGCCGTCACGGCATTCATCGTTCCGCATGGTCTTGTGCTCGGCGGCTCCACGGGCATCTCGCTCGTGGTGACGCACTTCGTGCCGCTGCAGCTCTCGCTTGCCGTGCTCATCGTGAACGGACTGCTGTTCGTGGTCGGATCGTTCTTCCTGGGAAGGACCTTTGCCGCCTCGACCATCGTGAGCACCGTCGCCTACCCGCTTGCCATGGCCGTGCTGGAGATGCTGCCGATCGCAGAGCTTGCGCAGGACCATGTGCTCGCTGCGATCTGCGGCGGCGCCTTCATGGGCGCAGGCGCCGGCGTCATCGCGCTGATCGCGCACAAATACCTGCATCTCAACGTGTCGGCGTTGCTGTGGGGCATCGACGCCTTCGTGATCGCCTGTCAGTTTCCGCTCTCCAGCTCCGAGCAGATCCTGCTCGGCATTCTTGCGCTGTCGCTGCTCTCCATCGTGATGAACAAGGTCATGGTCATGGGGCGCTTGCAGGTCCAGCTGCTGATCTTTTCGCCCGAGTACGAGAAGATCCGCGAGCTGATCCTCACCGAGCAGGACGCGGGCGCCACGATGCTGCCCATCGAGCAGGGCTACACCCACGCCGACAGCAAGGCCGTGCTGTGCGTCATCCCGCGCCGCAAGCTGTGGCCCATGCGCGAGATGATCAACTCGGTGGACCCGCACGCGTTCTGGGTTATCTCCGAGGTCAGCGAGGTCCGCGAACGCGAGCTCACTCGCCGCGTGGCGTAACCTGGCCTCTCTGGGGACGTAGCCGGAAGGCGCCAAGGGCCCGCGGCCCCTTGGCGCCTTCCGGCTACGCCCTCTGAGAGGCCAGCGGGACAGCCGAGGCGTCTACGAGGAGAACGCCTCGACCCAGTACTTGTAGCCGTTGTCGTCGATCAGGCAGCTGACGCCGAGCTTCGTGAAGTTGGGATTGACCATGTTGGCATAGTGCCCAGGCGAGTTCGTCCACGCCTGGTTCACCTGCGCCGCCGACCTCTGACCAGCAGCGATATTCTCGCCCACCGCCGCCGCAGGAGGGAAGATGATGAAGCACGAAGTGCCATCGGGTCGCCCGTGCGAGAACGAGATCGTGAGCTCAGCCGCGCGGACCTCTGCCGTTGCAGCGAGCTCATCATCCCACGCAAGCGGCGCCACGCCAACGGCGGCGCGCGCCTGATTCACCAGACCGAGCACGTCGCGCGCCTCGTTCGGGCTGTAGCGCCCTCCAAACTGATGCGCGCCAGTGGCCATGTCGAACTCGCGGGGCACGCCGTCGATCACGCGACGCCCGTGGACCATGCGCCCGGTCGACGTGTCGTAGTAGACCCACTTGAAATCGATGTCCGAAATCAAGAATTGCCAGCCGTAGGTCACCGCACCGGTGTCGTCGGCAAAGTACATCCAGCCGGGCTCGTCGCCATGGCTGCCATCGATATAGCGCTCGCCATGAGCCATCTGGCCGGTGATGTAATCGTAGAACACCCATTTGCCGCCGTTGGAATCGAGATAGCGGAAGCCTTTTGCCATCTCGCCGGTCACCGGATCGAAGTAATACCAGCCGCCATAGCGGTAGTCCTCGCCCTTGACCATGTGGCCTTCCGCATCGTAGCGCACCCACTTGCCCCGACTGCGGTCCTCGTTGGAAACAGGGATGAACACGTCTTTGTCCGTCGCCATCGTGCCGTCGGCGTCAAACCAATACCACGCGTCGGAAGCCGGGTCGTACACCTGCTTGTCGCGGGCCATAACGCCATTGTCGTACCAGTAGCGCTCCCCTCCCGACTCGACCCAGCCGTTCTGGGGAGCCGCGAAGGCGGGGGCGGCCCAGGTGAACGCGGCCACGGCAACCGCAATGGTCGTCATCTTCAGAAAGTTCACGCGCTTGGTGCCCATAGCGTCCCCCATCACTCCATCTGCCAGCCGATTCGGTGGATGCCCCCATTGTAAGCAGGGGTTTTACATGGGCAGACGAACGCCCAGTATGAACGGCCATATCGCGCTGGCGGGTGGCGGACGGAGGACCTGAGCAAAAAGGCGTGCGAATGTCCCAAAACATCTCCGTCCCGAATGTGGACACGTATGTCCACTTTCAGGACGGAGATGTTTCAGGACATTGCGGGGGTGATGACCACCTTGAGGCAGTCGTCTTCGCGGGCCTCGAAAGCGCGGTACGCCTCGAGGATGTCGTCCAGCGGATAGCGCTTGGAGATGAGCAGGCTCGTGTCGAGCTTGCCAGCCGCGATGAGGGCAATGACCTCATCGAGACCGGATGCGTCCACGCCACCGGTCTTGAAGATGAGGTTCTTGCCGTACATCTGGGGCAGAGGCAGCGTCTGGTCCTGCTCGTACATGGCAGAAATCACCACGATGGCGTTGGGGCGGGCGATGCGCCAGGCCATCTCGAAGGTGTCGGGACCACCTGCTGCCTCGATGACGGCGTCCGCGCCGCGGCCGCACGTCGCCTCTTGCACGAGCGCCTCGACCTCGGTCTGGCTCTTCCCCGTCGGGTTGATGGCGATGTCGGCAAGCCCGTGGTCGACCGCGCGGCGCAGGCGAACCTCGTCGACGTCAAGAGCGATGATGCACCCGGGATTCGCCAGCCGCGCGCACATCATGGTCGTGAGACCGACCGGCCCCGCACCGATGACCGCGACGGAGGAGCCGGGCTCGATCTCCGCCAGGCGCACACCCCACCAGCCCGTTGCCAGGATATCGCCCAAGAAGAGCGCGTCCTCGTCGGAGACGCCATTGGGAATGCGCGTGAAGGCGTTGTCCGCCATCGGTACGCGGACGTATTCGGCTTGGCAGCCGTCGATGGTGCAACCCAGCAGCCAGCCGCCGTGCTCGCAGTTGTTGACCCAACCGCGCTTGCAGAAGAAGCATTCACCGCAGAAGGTCTCGCAGTTGACGGCCACGCGGTCACCCGGCGAGAATCGCGTCACCCCCGAGCCGACTTCTTCGACCACCCCCACGAACTCGTGGCCGAGCACCGTATCGGGCAGCGCACGGGGAACGGCGCCGCGCATGATGTGGAGGTCGCTCGTGCAGATGGTCGAGCGCGTCACGCGCACGATGGCGTCAGTCGGCTCCTGCAGCTTCGGACGCGGGCGCTCGAGCAGCGCGATGTTTCCGTGACCGTCATGCACCAGTGCCTTCACATTGACCTCCCCTGCAACGAGACCCCTCAATTGTACTCGGCACGATGTCCACTTTCAGGACGAAGCGGCCTCGCTGGCACCTCCGTGCTGAAAGCGGACCTCAGCTGAAGATCTTTGCTATGGCAGCTTGGTAGTCGGGTATGGTACGGACCTTCCTAACGGCGCGGTGGACCGTCTGCGGGTCGTCGAACGCGTGCTGGGCGTAGGACCACCACTCCTTCATGCGGAAGACCGCATTGCCGCCCATCTGCCCCTCATAGGCGCAGAACAGCTTGTCGTGGAAGCGCTTGAGCTCGTCAAGCGTGAGCGCCGGACCGCCGTGCAGCATACGCGCCAACGCCGGGTTGTACAGAAGCCCGCGGCCCAGCATCACATGACGCGTCTCTGGATACGCCGCAAGCAGCGCATCCATGTCGTCGCAGGTAAAGATATCGCCGTTGTACGCCACGGGAAACGACGCACGGCGCAGGGTCTCGCCATAGGACTCCCAGCGCGGCTTGCCGCGATAGAAATCTTTCCGCACGCGCGGATGTACGATGAGCTCGGCCAAGGGATGACGACAGTACATCTCGAGAATCGCCTCGTACTCCTCATCGCGCGCGATGCCAATGCGCGTCTTGACCGACGCCGGCAGCGGGGACCTATCGCACACCTCGCTCAAAAATGCATCGAGCGCATCCAGATCGCGCAGAAAGCCCGCTCCCCTGCCCTTGCCGACAACCGTGCCCGACGGGCAGCCGACGTTCAGGTTGACCTCGCGGTAGCCCATCTTCGCCAGAAGCTCGGCGGCCCATACGAACTCATCAGCATTCTTGGTGAGCAGCTGCGGCACGACGTCGAGCCCCTGGTTGTTGGCCGGATCGACCTCCCCGCAATCGCGCTTGCCGAACGAGCTGCCCACGCGCGGCGGCGTGAGAAACGGCGTGTAGTAGCGGTCGAGCGCACCGAAGCACTCCGCGTGAATCCGACGGAAGGTGTGGCCGGTCAACCCCTCCATAGGGGCAAGTGACAGCAGCGGCATGCGCGGGCGATCCGCACCCCCAAGTTGCGCGGTAGCACCTGCCACCGGCATAGGCGAAAAACCAGATTCGTTTTCCAGCGCGGCGCAGTTCTCCATACGGCTCCCGAAATCGACACGTTACGAACCATCAAGCATACCCGCTGGATATGGGATACGCAACGCGTGCTGCAACGGCCAGCTTGGATGGAGAACAAGCGGCGGGGCGCACCACATCGGTACGCCCCGCCGCCTAGCCGCAATCCGCAGATGCCGCCTCCCCTACGACAGCAGGCGCATCATCACCGTCGCCGCCTCGGCGCGGGTGAGGTTGCCGGTGGGCATGAGCTCACCGGTCACGCTGTTGCCGGTGAAGATGCCCTCGTCGACGGCCCAGGCCATCGCGTCGCGCGCCCACGTGCTCGTCTTCCAGCCGTCCGGGAAGCTCGCCAAGTCGCCCGCGGCCGCCGGCTCGCCCGCCTGGCGCCAGAGCACCACGGCGATCTGCTCGCGCGTGATCGGGTCGTCCGGCCCGAAGTTGCCGGAGTCGGAGTATCCGGAGAAGATGCCCTCCTGAACCGCCCAGGAGACGGCCTCGCCGTACCAAGAGCCCGCGACGCAGTCCTCGAAGCGGTCCATGATGGTCGTGTCGACCTCGGGGTTTTTCGCCACGTTGTAGAGCACCGTCGCCATCTGCGCGCGCGTGATGGAGTCGTCCGGCCCGAACTTATCGGAGCCCTCGTAGCCGTGGAAGATGCCGTTCTCCACCGCCCATGCGACGGGCTCGGCGTACCAGGCGTCGGACGCCACGTCGCTGAAGACCTTCTCGGGCTCCTCGGTATCGCCCGCCTCGGTAGCCGTGGCAGTGACTGTTACCGGGCCGTCGGGCATCGTGAACCAGTACTCGCCTGCGGTGCGCTCGGTCACGGCGACCGACTTGCCGTCCTTATCGGTAACGACAACAGCGCCCTTCTCGAGCGTATAGCCGTCGTTCGGCTCCACGTGGAGGTTGACCTGGATGCCGGGCTTGGCTTCCTGCGGAGCGAGCACCGAGCAGTCGGAGACCTCGACGTCGATGGCGTGCGCGGCGTCGTGCTCCTCGACCGCCGCCGTGATGGTCACGTCGGACTCCGGCATGGTGAAGGTGTATCGCAGGCCGTCAGGGTAGGAGACGGGGCCAGTCAGCTTCACCGTCTTGCCGTTGCCGTCGACCGCCTTGATGGAGGAGACGCCGTACCCCTCGTCGGGGTCGATCATGTAGTAGACCTCCTCGCCGGGCGCGTAGTCCCGGTCCTGGAGGTAGACGGTCGCGTGCGCGGGCTTGTTGGCCTTCACGCGGTACACGGCGTCCTTGACAAAGGCGACCTTAACCGTGACGTCCGCGTCCGGCATGTCGAACGCCCAGGTGGTGTTCGCGGTCTGCGGTATGTCGACGGTCTTGCCGCTCGCGTCGGTGTACGTGACCGAGCCGACCTTCCAGCCGTCGTCGGGCTTCGGGTAGACCTTCACGACGGAGCCGACCGTGGCGGGAGAGCCGCTGATGCTCACCGTGCCACCCTCGGTGGGCTGGACGACGTCGATGTAGCGCTTGTTCACGGCATTCTCGTACGTGACCGTGAGCGTGACGTCCTCGCTCGGCATGGTGAACCAGCGCGTGTCGTCCGCCCCGTACACCTTCACGCTCTCGCCGGTCTTGGTGGTCACCGTGACGTCGGAGATCCCATAGCCGTCGTCGGGATCGATGACGAACGCCACGTGATCGCCGATCTCAACCCTATCCTTGTCGAAGCCTTCGCCGAATCTGAGGGTGCCGTTGGCCGAGACGATGGATACGGCGCGATGGGCGACGATAGCGATAGGGGGCAGGTCGTTATTATTCTCGAATTCCAAGGTGATGGTAATGTCCTCATCGGGCATGATGAACCAGCCGCCGGAGCCGCTTCGCGAGAACGGCACGTCCTTGCCACTCGCCGTCGTCACATAGATATCGGTGAGGCGGTAGGTATCAAAAAACATGCAATGGATACTCACCCGCTCGCCGGTGACGGCGGAGTCCTTCTGCGTGTCGTAGAGCCCGTTGAAGGTAACGCCAAATCGGGAATCCACCGTGATCTTGTGCGAAGTCTTCTGATCGCCTTGCGCCTCGACCTGCTTGAAGCCCCGTGGCCCATCGAACGTCGAGGAGGACGTGTTGTTGAAGTTGAGCTTCTTGATAGAGCTCCAGCTCATCTCGCCGGTGCTAGAAGAGGGGCACGCCTCCAAGTAATAATCCTCGCCCTGATAGGTCACCCGACAGTAGTAATGCCACGCGTAGTACGCCTCTGTGCCCTTTTCGTAGTCGAAAAAGCAGTTATGGACGTCTTCGAATACGCCCATGCGGTTCGCGATATAGGTAATCGTCGTGGGCGAGACGTATGAGTCCCAAGTCTTCGTAACGAAAAACGGCTCATCGGGGCGCGTCACCAAATGGATGAGATACTCGCCGTCGTTCAGAGGGTAATGGAATTCGGCGCGGAGCCCGTCGCAGACGGCGGAGAGCTTCTCGACGGGATTCTTGATGGATTTGCCGTACTTCGCAAAAGCGTCGTCAACCCACTTGTTGAGGGCCTGGTCGTAATCGACGAAGTTCGCGGTAAACGTCGCGGCGAGCACCTTTCTCGATCCCGACTTCTCATAGAGGCTGAGCGTCTTCGCCCCGGTCGAATTCGGCTTGAATGCAAATCCAGCAACGTAGCCCCCCGGCACGCGAAGGCAGTGATTCACCACGCCCTGGTCATCGATATCATCGAATTCCCCTGACTTCAGTGGGTCATAGTAGGTCGTCGTCGCCCCGGCGCACTGAAGCGAGAAGCTCGCGTCCGGGTTGTCGGTTCTGATGTACAGATAACGCATGCACTTCGAATTGTTGTACCAAGTGTCGCCGAGCCCGTCGATGTAGTACACCTGGTAATCGTACTTGGGTGCGGTAGTCGCTGCCATAAGGTCGATGCCACCATCAGCCTCCTGCGCGGGCTCAGCAATAGACTGAATCGCCGACTCGAGCGTCCCCGCCACATCCACCGGATTGGCATACGCCGCACCCGGCGCCATCGGCAGCGCGAGTGCCACTGCCACCGCTAGCGCCGCAACACGACCCCGTATTCTAGGGATATAATGATCGACCTTCATGGTGCTCCTTCCAATCGTCCCCTCCCAAAAGCGCCGACCCTGCTCTGTCGCGCTTCATCGCAAGACCGCGGTCACCAGATCGAACGCATGAATCCATTTCACGGTACCAACCGAAGTTGGCGCGCTGTTGCGCAACATCAATCATTTGACCCACTGCTTAAGCCATCATCTCTGCAGGCGGAGGCCGCGAACGCTCCCTCGATAAAGAGGCTCTCGAGCAGGAGATGCCCGGTCCGCCTAAAGCGCAAGTCGGCACCTGCCATCCCCGTGTTCGAATCGATAGCGCTGGCAAACCGTATCTCCCCAAACCGGGGCGGCGGATATGGCTCCCCTGCCCGCGGCGCCCTACGGCGCTTTCGGCGTCCCATCCGTCGCACATCCTCGGCTCCCCCGCCTTCCATAAAGAGGCACCCCCGCCTGCAGAGAGGCGGGGGTGCCGAAGAGCACTATAGACCTTGCGGCCGCTACTTCACGACGCCGGCCTGGACCGCGTTCACGATCATCGCGGCCATCTCGGCGCGGTTGATGGAGCGGGTGGCCTGCAGGGCGCGGGAGCCGTCGTCGAGCTCGACGCCGCTGATGACGCCGTTCTCGACCGCCCACGCCATG
>NZ_JACJKB010000015.1 GCF_016900375.1 Collinsella tanakaei
CGTTAGGCCGAACGGGATGGTCGGCGTGCCCGCGCTCAAAGCCGAAAGTTTTTCGTGCTCATTCCCGAAAGTTCGCCACGCTCAAACCCGCAACACGGAGGCTATCAAACACAGTCGCGCCGGTCGGTCTTCCTGCCGCGGTCGGCGGCGGGCCTCTGCATCTTGGAGACGGCGCCCACGACGCAGTCCAGGCCGAGCGCGTTGAGCGCCCGGCAGAGGTGGAAGCCGGTGACCCCGGACTCGTAGACCGCCCTGGGCGACTGGAACCCGAGCGCCCACTCGGCGACCGCGGCCGGGTCGTAGCCGAACGAGGCGCGCTCGCACTCACCAGTCATGGGGTTCAGGGCGAAGGCCTTGATGCTGCGGGCGTGGACGTCGAGGCCGATGGCTGTGACATAATCGGACATGGAGCCCTCCTCCGTCGCATGTGGCGCGCGGCCACGGTTGGTGGTACGACCATTGTCGCCCGACCCACGGAGCCGCGACAGGGGGAGGGCCCAATGTTCAGCTCATATCGTCTTGTGCCCCTCCCCGCCGGATGCAGCCCGGCTCCGGACCGCGCCGGCGGCGCCTGGCGAAAAGTACGACAGTGGGGGCACGTCCTAACTGTCATAAAAGGGGTCCCGAGGGACCCCTTCGTCGTGCGCAATACTTTTGGGATAGGCTATTTGATTTCGACCTCGATCTCCTTTGAGGTTGCACCTTCGAGACCGATGACCTCACCCGTGAACTTACCCGACGCATCGACGCCGATGCGCGCGATGCGCGTATTACCGGCCTCGAGCTCGATAGTCTCCTCGCAGGAACCCGAACCCTCGAACAGCGTCTCCACGTCGCCTTCGGGCGTGATGGACACGAGCTTGAAGTCGCCGTCCTCGATCTCGGCATCGCAGTTGAGCGTCACGCTGCCACCCGCCTCAGAATCAAAGTTCCACACGACGTACTTGCCCGTGAAGCCCTGGAAGCTCTGGCTCGTCGTTTCGCCGCCGCCCTGATCGCCGGTAAACGCCTCGTGGGTGTAGTTTGAAGTCTGCTCAGCGATGAGCTCGTCGTTGTCCCAATACTCGGCGTACTCGGAATTCGCAGCACCGCCGCATCCGGCAAGCGCCAAAGCAACCAAACCCGTGCAGATAACCGGAATGAACTTCTTCATGTCGACTCCGTTCCGATTATGCGATGGATTATTCCGCCGCGACACCATAGTAGCGGCAAACAAAGGCCGAACTTCCGCAAGAGGCGCCATCGGGCATCTGACGGCACGAACGAGCGTCACGCGCCCCTATCGCAACCGCTTACCGAGCGGATGGGACATACCGCGGAATTGTCGCGCGCAATCGATCTACGCCGCTGCAACCGGAGCCTGAAGCAGCTTGATCAGCCGCACGAGCGTGCCTTGCGCATCCGTGCGCCGACGGACCTCGACGCTATCCACCAGCATGCGCATGAGCCTGATGCCGCGCCCGCGCTCCTCGGACTCGTCGGGCTCCTCATCCGGCGCGATCTCGTAGCCGCAGCCGTTGTCGCGCACCTCCACCACCACGCGGTCGGGGTACGCGATGACCATCATCATGCAGCCCACCGCCCCGTTCGCATGGTCGTAAGCATTCGACAGCGCCTCGCCGGCAGCGAGCGCCATGTCGAAGCGGTCGCTGTCGCTCATAGGCAGCGTCGACACCATGTCCGCGATGCGGTGGCGGTAGTACCCCAGGTGCTCGATGCCCTGGCGCACCGAAAAGCTCTTGCTCCACAGGGGCATCGCCCCGGGCTTGAGCACCGGCACGGGAGGACGGGTGGCGGCGGTCACGTGGAGCACCTCGAGCAGGCGCGCGATCTGCAGTGTGCGCGTCACATCGGCAGACGTGTTGACCAGCGAGAGCAGGCCGCCGTTCTGGCTCAGATGGCGGGCACGCGATATCAGGCACGCAAGTCCCGAGGAATCGATGAACGTCACGTGCTGACAGTTCACCATCACGCGATACACACCCGACGCGACCAGGTTGTCAATCTGGTCGCGCAGCTCGCCCACCGTCGAGATATCGATGTCGTGGGCCGGGGAGATCACCGCTATGTCGTTCCACTCGTTCATACGCTCATGGTTCCCTGTCCGCGCCGCTCTATTCACACGCCCCGTTGCCCGCCGGCGCATGCGCCGCCTCACCGGCGACCGGCAGCCTCATCGCGCCTCGCCCGCCCTGTCGAAGCGCAGGGCGACCAAGGCGATATCGTCGTCGAGCGCCGATCCGCTGAAGGTGTCGAGTGCCGAGAGCACTGAATCGCACAGCCCCTCGACGCCCTTTGACGAAGCCTGGAGCAGCACGTCGAACAGGCGGCGCTCGCCGAAGAACTCGCGACCGGCATTGCGCGCCTCCACGGCGCCGTCGGTGTACATGAACAGGATGTCGCCCTCGCTGAACGCGAAGCTTCCCCCTTCGTACGCCATCGTCTCGAACGCGCCCACCACGCCCGACTGCACCGTGAGCAGCTCGATCTCTGCAGGAGCCCCCTCTTCGGCATCTCCCCGACCTGCTCGCGCAGGGTGAATGAGCGCCGTCGGGGGATGGCCCGCCGAGCAGTATTCCGCCGTGCCCGTGCGCAGGTCGATCTTCGCCACGAACATGGTGGCGAACGTCTCGACACGCGAGAAGCTCATGAGCATGCTGTTGAGGGAGCGCACCATGGCGGCCGGCGCCGCGCCTTCCCAAGCGTAGGCCGTGAGCGCCGTCTTGACGAGGGCCGACATCGAGGCGGCCTCGACGCCCTTGCCCGACACGTCGCCCAAGATCATGACCGCACGATCGTCGGGCAGGCGAATGAGCGTGTAGAAGTCTCCTCCCACGAGCGCCTGGCGCGTCGCCGAGGAGTAGAGCGAGTCGGTCGTGATGCCCGGGACGCTTCCCAGGTCGTTGCGCAGGCCGATCTGCAGCGTCTGGGCGATGCGCCGCTCGGAGCTCGCCTTGCGCATGCCGCGCATCATGATCTCGAAGTCGTGTGCAAGACGCACGAGATAGTCGTACTCGATATCATCGATGGGCTCCTGCGTGCTATCGCGCAGCAGCAGCACCATGCGCGGAATCTGGTCCGCGGTGTCCGTCGCATCGGCCGCCTCGCCCTCGCCGTCCTCGGCGCCCGGCATGCTCTTGCGCATGTCGAAGAACACGCCCTGGCTGGGCATACCGCGCGAGGCGAGCCACTCCCCCGCCCATGTCGTCTGGTCCACGCGCACGAGACGCACGGTCGTCAAGTCGTCCGGAGAGCACGACCACGCGCTCTGCCCGTGCGCGAACTGCATGGCAGCCATCGGATCCACACGGGCCGCGGGAGCGGTTGTCGAGAAGAACATGTCCTCGATAGATCCGGGCAGGCACACCCGGCTGCCGCCCTCGAAGTCGATGACGTAGCAGCCGCGGTCGGGGTCGTGCAGCACGGCGCAGGTGCGACATTGCAGCATGCGGTGCGCCTCGTTGGACACGGCCCGCCAAACCGCCCCATGGTCGTCGGTCTGGCCGTACATGAACTCGCGCATGCGGTTGAGCGACCGAGTGAGCTCCTCGGTGCGCTGCGCGCGCAGGCTGCTTACCAGGCTCACCAGCTCGATCGACAGGTAGTCGCAGATCACCTCGAGCACGCGGGCGTCGAGCGGCCGGGGTCGGCGTGGACGCTTCCAGCCAAGCTCGAGGATGCCCAGCACCTGCGTGCCGAAGAACACCGGAACGGCGATGAGCGTACGGTAGGGCGGCACGTTCTCCACGCGCAGGCGCGTGCTCACGTGCGTATCGATATCAAAGAAGACGCTCGATTCGATGCCCTTCCCATAGGCCGCCGGCACAATCGTCAGGCTGCACGAGCGCTGCTCGCGCAAAACGTAGGTCGGGATGCCCGAGCCGTACGGGATGAACTCGGGCACGTAATCGCGCGCAAGCCCGTAGCTGATGCCGCGGAGCTTGAAGCCGCCGCTTTCAGAGAAGTAGATCGACGAGCCGTCGGCGTCGAGCGCCTCCACGATCTTGTTCAGCACAGCGTCGAGCAGCGAGGGCAGGTCCTTCGACCCCGCAGCGGTCATGATGACCGAGAGCGTGCCCGACAGGCGGCGGTTCACCGCCTGGAGCTCCGAGAAGAGCCGCCGCGTCTGGCGGTCGCGAGCGTGTTGCTCCTCGAGGCTGTTGATGACCACGAGCATGCGGTCCGCGGTTCCCCGCTCGTCGTCCATAGACAGCGTACGGGGCGACACCCGCTGAGCGCGCACGCGAACCGGGATGAACGAGCCGTCGGGCAGCTTGAGCTGACAGACGCTATCCGTACCGTCGAGCCCGAAGGGAGGCAGATGGTCCCCGGAGCGCTCGAAGCGCTCGCTGTAGACGAGGTCCTTGATGTCGGCGCCCACGATATCCTCGCGCGACGCGGCGGCGAGCGCGATCAGCTGATGATTGACGTGCAGCACCGTGCCGTCGATATCGCACAGGGCGACCGCGTCGCTCGTAAGCTCGACGAGACGTGCCAGCTCGGCAAATCGCTCGCTTGCCATGGATTCCATCGCAGCACCTCCGTAGCCGTCGCCCGGACCTCGTGTCTGGCATCGTCTGAAGTATATCCAACTTGTACGCGCTCGGCGAAGCGGCAACCGCGCGCAAAAACCGACGGCGCCGTCATCGCTCGGGAATTGTGCCCGCGGGTTTTGACCACTGGGGCTCCCTCGCGTGGACCAAACCCACGGATACAACAAGGAGCCATCGAGGGGCGTGCCGTATCGAAGATATTCGCCGCAGCCCCAATAGGTATGAAAAAAGCCTCCCGATTGGGAGGCCCTTGGTTCCGATGGTGTCGGAGGCGGGACTTGAACCCGCAAGTCCGAGAAATGGACACTAGCACCTCAAGCTAGCGCGTCTGCCAATTCCGCCACTCCGACTTGCCTTTCAGCGAGAAAGATATTAACCCAGGCCGACCTCTCGATGCAAGCACTTTTTTCAAAAACTTTTGGACAGGTGCAGGAGTATCGCATTTTCCCTGCTCAGGGAGGGCGCAGCTCGCAAACCTCCGCCATGCCTACGCAAGCTCCGCCTCATAGAAGTGCGCGTAGCCCAACGGATCGATCAGCAGCTTTGCGATCCTCCGCGTGCCGACGACGGCATGGGCCCCGAAGATATACGGGATCACCGGCATGTCCGCCGCGATGATGCCCTCCGCGGTGCGCAGGCGCTCCAGCCGCTCGGCGTTGCTCGCAATGGAGCGCGCCTCGTCGATCAGCTCGTCCACGCGCTCGTTGGCATACCGCGCGTAGTTATGCCCCCCGATCGACGAGGAGTGGAACAGCGGGAACAGCACGTTGTCCATAACGGGGACATCGGGCTCCCAATCGATGCGCGCCAGCTCGAAGGTGCCCGCCTGCAAACGGTCGTACAGGTCCTCGAAGACCACCTCCTCGAGCTCGCAGGAGATGCCCACGCCCTCAAGGTCGGAGGCGATCTCCTCCATCGCCTTCTGGTGCCCGCTGTCCGAGCTGTACAGCAGCGTGAGGGAGATATCGCGCTCCCCTCCCGCCTGCTTGGGATACGCAGCGTCGAGCAGCTGGTTGGCGTTCGTCAGATTATGAGCCGCGGCCGACCACCCCTCTTCGCGATATCCCGGCACATCGGGCGGCACGATGCCGTACGCGGGCATCCGCACGTCGCGAAAGACGCGCTTCGACAGCCCGTCGCGATCGATCGCCATCGAGATCGCGCGGCGGACATCAGGGTTATCGAGCGGGCCGACCTCCGTGTTGCACACCAGATACGAAACGATGGGCTCGGTGCCCAGCACCGTATGGCGATTGATGCCCAGCTGCAGGCGCTCGTCGTCGCTCGACTTCCAACTTGCCGCATTCGTGTCGACGTTCTCGATCGGGCAGGCGGACACCGTCAGGTCGCCCGACTCAAACGCACGGAACGAGTCGGTCACGCTCTCCTGAAACCTCATGCGCACGCGACCGACCGTCGCCGGCGTGGGGGCGTAGTCCTCGAAGCGGATGAGGTCCAAGGTGTCCTTATCCGGCGAGAGCGCGCCGTCGACCATGAACGGGCCGTTGCCCACGGGATACAGGCCGAACGTCTCGGAATCGTCCTCGGCCTGAGCGGGCACAGGGGAAAGACGCGGGTCGGCAACGACGCACGGGAAGTCCGCATACGGAGCGGAAAGCTGGACCACGAGCGTGTGCTCGTCGGGGCAGCTCACGCCTGAAAGGCTGGCTGCAGAGCCATCTCGCACCGCCTCGTAACCCTCCACGAGCGCCAGCAGATGCTCGCGGGACGGAACACTCCATACGCTCGCCGCCCCGCTGTCGGGGCTCACCAAGCGGTCCCATGCCCGCTTGAAATCGATGGCGCGCACCGGCTGGCCGTCGTGGAACGTCGCCTCCTTGAGGGTGAAGGTGAAGGTCCGCTGGTCTTCAGACACCAGATAGCTTTCGGCGGCAAGGCAGGTGAGCGCACCGGTCTCGAAATCAAAACGCGTAAGCGCATCGAACACCTGGAACACAATCTGCGCGGCGGCGGGGTCGGACGCGCCATACGGATCGAGGCATACGGGGCGCTCGATTCCTACATCGACCGTCGTGGCATCGAGCGGATCTTGACCCAAGGCCTCAGAGCCCTCCGGAGCGGCCGCATCCATCGAGCAGCCCGCCAAGACGAGCGACCCGAGCGACGCCGCCGAGGCGCACACGAACGACCTTCTATCGAGCAGACGAGCATCCAGAGCCATAGCGAACCCTCTCATAAGCCTCAGACGATTCCAGGGGCCGTGCAGGCCCCGCAAACGGGAAGAATGCGCACCCCTGATATCCGCCCATCATTGTCCCGCATGCGCACGCATCCAGACACCAGAACATCGAGGCACTGCTTTTCCATATAGGAAAAAAGAAGGGACCGTCCCGAAAAGGACGGTCCCTGAAACGCATATGCTGCGCAAGAGTTTAACGCAGAGGCCTAGAGCTCGATGGAAGTCTCCCTGATGGGGAACTTCTCCGCGAAGTGGCAGGCGCAGAAGTGACCGGGAGCGACTTCCTTGAAGTCGGGCTGCTGAGAGCCGCAGATCTCCTTGGCGATCGGGCAGCGCGTATGGAAGCGGCAGCCGCTCGGCGGGTCGATCGGCGAAGGCGGATCGCCGGCGAGGATGATGCGGGCACGCGTCTTCTGCACGTCCGGATCGGGCACCGGCACAGCCGAGAGCAGCGACTGGGTGTAGGGGTGGTGCGGCTCGGTGTAGAGCGTCTTCCAGTCGGAGAGCTCGACCATCTTGCCGAGGTACATGACGGCCACGCGGTCGGAGATGTGCTGCACGACGGAAAGGTCGTGCGCGATGAACAGGTAGGCGGTGCCGTACTTGTCCTGAAGGTCCTTCAGCAGGTTCAGAACCTGAGCCTGAATGGACACGTCGAGGGCCGAGACGGGCTCGTCGCAGATGATCAGCTTCGGTTTCAACGCGAAGGCGCGGGCGATGCCGATACGCTGGCGCTGACCGCCGGAGAACTCGTGCGGGTAGCGGTTGATGTGCTCCGGGTTCAGGCCAACGACATCGAGCAGCTCGCGCACGGTCTTCATGCGCTCTTCCTTCGTGCCCACGTTGTGGATGGTCATCGGCTCGGAGATGATCTCGCCGATGGTCATACGCGGGTTCAGACTCGCATAAGGGTCCTGGAAGATGAACTGCATCTCGCGGCGCAGGTCCTTGAGCTCATGCTTGCTCATCTTCGAGACGTCCTTGCCCTCGAAGAAGACCTTGCCCGCGGTGGGGTTCGTCAGGCGCATGATGGTGCGACCGGTCGTGGACTTGCCGCAGCCAGACTCGCCCACGAGACCGAAGGTCTCGCCGGCGTGGATCTCGAACGAGACGTCGTTCACGGCGGAGACGACGCGCTTGGAGAAACGGCCCGCGAGCATGCCCGCCTCGGCCGGGAACTCCTTGGTCAGGTGCTCAACCTTGAGCAGGGGCGCACCGGTGGTGTTGGAGGCCATTTACGCCTCACCTCCCGTGGGCTTGGTTTCGATCGTGTCGGGCGTGCCCGTGGCGATGTTGCCGCGAGAGCGCGACGTATCGGGCGCGAACTTGAGGAACTCGGGGTCGTCGGCAAAGTGGCAAGCCGAATAGTGCCCGGTCTCGGTGGTCATGTGCACCGGCTCCTTCTCGTGGCAGATGTCCACGGCATACGGGCAGCGCGGGGCGAAGGGGCAGCCGGCGGGCAGGTTCACGAGCGACGGCGGGTTGCCGTGAATCGGCGTGAGCGGCTTCTTCTCGTCGATCGCCTGCTCTGGGATGGAGCGGATGAGGCCCCAGGTATACGGATGACGGCTGTCGTAGAAGATCTCGTCGGCGGTGCCGAACTCGACCGGGCGGCCGGCGTACATGACCATGATCTTGTCGGCCATATCGGCGACGACGCCCAGGTCGTGGGTGATCATGATGATGGCGTTGCCGTTCTTCTCCTGCATCTCCTGCATGAGCTCGATGATCTGAGCCTGGATAGTCACGTCGAGAGCCGTGGTGGGCTCGTCGGCGATGAGGATGTCCGGGTCGCAGGCGAGCGCCATGGCGATCATAGCGCGCTGACGCATGCCACCGGAGAACTGATGCGGATACTCGTTCACGCGCTTCTCGGGATTGGGGATGCCAACCAAGCGAAGCAGCTCGACGGCGCGGTCAAGCGCCTCCTTCTTAGAGTAGCCGCGATGCAGGCGCAGGCCCTCGCCCACCTGACGACCGATCTTGTAGACCGGGTTCAGGGAGGTCATGGGATCCTGGAAGATCATCGCGATGTCGTTGCCGCGGATGTGCTGCATCTGCTCCTCGGTCATATCGAGCAGCGACTCGCCACGGTAGTAGACGTGGCCGCCCTCGATCTTGCCCGGGGGCATGTCGATGAGGCCCATGATGGTCATCGCGGTCACGGACTTGCCGGAACCGGACTCGCCCACCACGCCGAGGGTCTCGCCGCGGTCGAGCGTGTAGGACACGCCGTTCACCGCGTGGACGATGCCGTCCTCGGTATGGAAGAACATCTTGAGATTATCGACCTCGAGCAGATGGCGGCCCTCAGGAATGGGCTTTTCCTTGAGGTCGGTGTGGTTCGTAGTCTTCTTCGCCATTATGCATCCTTCATCTTGACATCGAGCGCGTCGCGCAGGCCGTCACCCAGCAGCGTGAACGCAAGCACCGTCGAAAGAATCGCCAGACCGGGCATGATCATGAGCCACGGGGCGGTCATGAGGTACGCCTGGCCGTCCTGGATCATGATGCCCCAGGAGGGGTTGGGCGGCTGGACGCCCATGCCGAGGAACGAGATGGAGGCCTCGGTCAGGATGGCGGAGCCGATGTTCATCGTGGCGTAGACGACGATGGAGGCAACGGAGTTCGGGAAGATGTGGCGGGCGATGATGCGCGCGTCGGAGGCGCCCATGGCGCGGGCGGCGTCCACGTAGTCGCTCTCCTTGACGGAGAGGATGGCGGAGCGGAACACGCGGGCGATCGACGGCCAGCCGAGGATACCGATTGCCACGAACACGTTCGTGATGCTCTGGCCCAGCGCCGCGATGAGGCACAGGACGAACAGGACGTACGGGAACGCGAGGAAGATGTCGGCAGCACGCATGATGATGGTGTCGAAGATGCCGCCGTAGTAGGCCGCAAGCGCGCCCATGATCAGGCCGATGACGGTCGAGATCGCGGTGGCGAGCAGGCCGATGGTCAGCGAGATGCGGGCGCCGTAGATGACGCGCACGAGGATGTCGCGGCCCGTGACGTCCGTGCCGAACGGGTGCTCGAGCGACGGGGGCAGCAGCGACGAGGTGGCCATGGCGGTCGTGTCGGCAGCCGTCGGGGAGCCGAGCCACTGCTGGGCCCACAGGTCGGCCGTGATGGCGACGAGCGCCACGAACACGATCCAGATGGCGGCGATGATGGCCAGCTTGTTCTGGCGCAGACGCTTCCAGGCGTCACCCCACAGGGTACGCGACGCGGCGCCGGACACGGCGGCGTCGGTCTTGGGCGCCTCGGCGACGGCAGCAGCCGCACCGGCACCCTGAGTGGAAAACGGGTACTTCATGTTGCGCCTCCTTATTTCTCGCTCTTGCTGCCAAGCCTGATGCGAGGATCAAGGAAGGCGTAGCTGATATCGACAAGCAGGTTGATCACCATGACGACGACGATGATAATCGTGACGCCGCCCATGACGAGCGGCCAGTCGCGCGACGAGATGGCGCGGTAGATCTCGGAGCCGACACCGGGCCAGTTGAAGACGGTCTCGGTGAGGATGGCGCCGGCCATCATGGCACCGAAGTCGATGCCGATGTAGGTGACAACCGGGATGAGCGCGTTCTTGAGCGCATGGTGGATGATGATGGAGCGACGGGACAGGCCCTTGGCCTTGGCCGTGCGGATGTAGTCCTGGTTCAGGACGTCAAGCAGCTGCGAGCGCATGATGCGCGCGGTGTAGGCGGTGGACACGGCTGCGAGCGTGAACGCCGGGAGGATGTAGTGCATCCAGTCCTGGTAGGGAGAGTTGGGACCGCCGGCACCGGAGATGGGCATCGAGAACGCCCCGCCGGTCAGGTCCTTGATCCAGATGCCGAATATCAGCTGCAAGATCATGCCGAGCCAGAACGCCGGGACCGCAACGAGGACCGAGGTGACGAGCGTCACCATGATGTCCCAGAACGAGTAGCGCTTGACTGCGGAGATGAGGCCCGCGCCGATACCCATGATCGCCTCGAGGCAGATGGCGCATGCCGCGAGCTGGATGGTATAGGGGTACTTCTCGGCGAAGATGTCGGTCACCGGGCGCTTCTTGGAATACGAGGTGCCGAGGTCGCCATGGAACAGGTCGTCCATGTAGCGGGCGTACTGCTCCCAGATGGGAACGGGAATGGTCTCGCCGTTCTCATCGTAGATGGGCTGCCCCTTCTCGTTGCCGTAGATCATGTTGTTCTCGACCTCGAGCTGAAGGCGCGTCTGCTCGGGCACGGAGCGCCCGCCGGTGATCATCGAAATAGGATCGCCGGGAACGATTGCCTTCATGGCGAACAGAATGATCGTTACGCCGATGAAGACAGGGATGAATTGAAGCACGCGCTTCAATATGTATTTCCCCATGATTCTCTCCCCTATTGGTTGGACACAAAAAAGGGGCGCCTGCCCCGGAAGGACAGGCGCCCCACACAGACATAGCCGCTAGTGTAGCACTAATCTGCGGTCTTCACCGAATATCTTAGGCCTCGACGAGCTGAGCCTTGGAGAGGTCAGCCTTCTTCTGCGGGTCGAGGTACAGGGTGGCGACGTTGGCACCACCGACAGCGGTGTGGGTGTAGAACATCAGCGGGATGACCGGCATGTCCTGACCGATGGTCTTGTTGACCTCCTGCAGGGCAGCCTTGCGCTCGGCGTCATCGACGGTGGAGCGGGCAGCCATGAGGGCCTCGTCGACCGCGGTGTTGCTGTAGCCGGCGCGGTTGTCGCCATTGCCGGTGTAGAACAGCGGGTACAGGAAGTTGTCCATGATCGGGTAGTCGGCAACCCAGCCCAGACGGCCGAACTGGTAGTCGAGCTTCTGGTAGCGATCGAGGACGGTAGCCCAGTCGGGGGTGTCGGCGACGCAGGTGATGCCCACGGCGGCGAGGTCGGAGATGATGGAGTCCATAACCTCCTTGTGGCCACCATCCTGGTTGGAGGTGATGGTCAGCTCGAGACCGCGGTTGCCGTCGGCGTCAGCGGGATAGTACTCGTCGAGGATGGCCTTGGCGGCGTCGACATCGTACTTGGAGAACTCCCACGCGCCCTCCTCGTAACCGTCGATTCCGGGCGGGACGATGTTGTCGGCCGGGGTGCGCGAACCGTGGAACAGGGTGTCGCAGATGGCCTGACGGTTGATCGCCATGGAGACGGCGTGACGCAGGTTGATGTCGGTGAACGGACCGTCAACAACGTTGCAGGTCAGGTAGTAGGTGGAGGGCTCGGTGCCGTTGAGGAACTGGTGGCCCGGGGTGATGGTGTAGCCATCCTCAGAGGTGCCGTACTCCTCGGCAGCGGTGGCGAGGGAGGCCACGGGGACGTCGGAGACGTCGAGGTTGCCGGCCTGGAACTCCTTGTAGGCGGTCTCCACGTCCTTCTGGATCATGAAGTTGACGCCGTCGAGGATGGCCTTGTCGCCATAGTAGTCATCGAAGCGCACGATGTTGATGTACTGGCCGTCGACCCACTCGCCGTCCATCTTGAACGGACCGTTGCCCACGGGAGCCAGGCCGAACTCGGTCTGGGACATCTCCTTGGCGCAATCGGGGATAGGCGCCAGAGCGGGGTGGGAAGCGACATAGGGGAAGTCAGCGTAGCTGTAGGAGAGCTTGACGACGAGGGTGGAGTCGTCGGGGCAGGTGATGCCCGTCATCTCCTCGGCCTCACCGGCGGCGAGGGCGTCGTAGCCCTCGATCATGGCCAGGTGGTAACCGATGACCGAGGGGCTCTCGGTGTTGGTGTTGGGGTTGACGATGCGCTCCCAGCCGTACTTCCAGTTGGCAGCCTTGACGTCGGTGCCGTCGTGGAACTTAGCGGCCTTCAGGTGGAAGGTGAACTCGGTGGCGTCGTCGTTGACGTCGTAGCTCTCGCAAGCGAGGCACTCGAGCTTGCCCTCCTCGAAGTTGTACTGGGTCAGCGAGTCGAACAGCTGGAAGCCGACCTGCGTGCCCTGATCCTCCTGCAGGTTGAACGGTTCGATGCACACCGGGTTGTTGATGTAGTAACGAAGCGTGCCGCCGGAAGCGGAGCCACCAGCAGAAGCGCTACCGGCAGCGGTGTCGGTGCCACCCTTCTGGCCGCAGCCAGCGAGAGCAGCGAGGACGCCCGTAGCCAGAGCACCGCCGACGAAGGCGCGACGGCCAACCGGCTTGTTCAGGAATTCAGCCATTCCATCCTCCTTAATACAGAACCTGTGCGAGCCGAGCGGCTCGCCCACGTGACGAGGCGCGATCTGAAGTCCAGGCTGACTGACCTCGATCGTCGCGACGTTGCGTACTACCTTAACCTAACTTGAGCGCGCTAAAGCGCTCTATTTTGAGTAAAGAGCGCTTTTTTCTTTATCTGATGAAAGCGATTCCACGGTAATTATTCCGGTCCCATGCATAACCGCTGCGTAATTGCGCCGTTCTTTGATGCGTTAGAATTCCTGACGCGGCGCCGTTTCCGACCGATTTAAAACAGAAACTGTACGGATTGTTTACACTCACGCAACAATTCCGACAAGATGGTGCCAGGTCCAAACTTGTCGCTTCACAAAACAGGGGCCGCTGTGGCGACCCCTGACAAAAACGCTTGGTTTTGCAGCGTTGTCCGCTTAGATGCCCACGATGCCCTGCGGGAAGAAGAACATGGCGAGCACGACGCAGACGGCGAACACGATGGCGACGACGACGGTCAGCTTGTCGAGGTTCTGCTCCATGATGCCGGTGGCGGCAGAAGCGTTATAGAGCGAGCTGGCGATCATGTCGGAGACGCCGGTGCCCTTGCCGGAGTGCATGAGGACGAGCGCAACAAGCGCGATGGTGGACAGCGCCCACACGATGAAGAGGATAATCTGGAACGGACCCATAGGATGAGACTCCTTTGTTGTACGTACGAACAGGCAATATGGTACCACACCGCAGGCCGACCCACCCAATCGCCACACCGACAAGATGGGGCCAGATTCATTCTTGTCGCTTCGACAGGGCGCGCCTGATGGACGAGACGCCTATCCCCGTAAGCATCTCGATCTGCCTCCACGACAATCCGATTGCCCGCAGCTTTGCAAGCGCCTCCACGCGCTCCTCCTGAGGCATCGATTTGATTTCCAGCGGCGAGATTTCTCCAAGGGCATCCTTAGCCGCCTTCCGGACATCCCTATCGGAAATCCGTCTCCCTGTTCGGAGGTAATTCACGGCATGCGCCCCGCTGCGACTGAATTCCAGAAAGCCTTCCACGCCCCCAAGCATCTCAAGCAAGACGGACACATCCGAAATGGCAAACGGGCTGTTGCCGACATATTCCCCGAAGCTGTTCCACTCGTATTCATCAGCAGCGGCAATTCCCGCGCGCACGGGATTATCGTGGACATATCGCGCTGTTTGCAGCAGCTGCTCCTCCGACGTTATGGCAACGCTGTGGAACCTTCCTTGATAGACCGACCCCACATGGCCGGTCTTTGCATTGAAATGCCGCGCGTAGGCACCCGCGAAGTCGTGAACCATATCGCTCAGCTTCGCCTGGGGATCATCGATCACAACGTGAACATGGTTGCTCATCAGGCACCACACGATAATGCGCCCGCCTGCGCTGCGAACGGACTCCGCCATCAGATGAAGATACTTCCTCCGATCCGCATCGTCCTCGAACAGGATCTGCCGTCCGTTTCCCCGCAGCGTCACGTGGTAGTAGCCTGTGGGAGAAATCTCGCGCTGAACCCTCGACATATCCGGTACCTCCCAATGACAAGAATGGACGTGGCGCCATCTTGTCGTACCCAGAATATCCGCAGGTGAAGTGGCGTTTTTATGTGTTGGGTTCAGGTAAGGATCGCGATAGACAAGATTGTACCTGGCCCCATCTTGTCGAAAAAAGAAGCCCCGACCCGAAATGGGCCGGGGCTTTGCAAACCCGAAGGGGCTATGCGGTGAGGATTACTCCTCGACAGCCAGCACGCGGCCGGTCATCTCGGCGGAGGGCTCGAGGCCCGCCAGCGTGAGCATCGTCGGGGCGATGTCGGACAGGCGACCGTCCTCGATGCCGGTGAGCTTGGCTACAGGATCGACCACGATGAACGGAACGCGGTTCGTCGTGTGGGCCGTGAACGGGTGCTTATCACCCTCGGCGTCGACGTCGAACATGTGGTCCGCGTTGCCGTGATCGGCGGTGATCAGCGCGAAGCCGCCCTTGGCGAGAATCGCCGGGATCACCTTGGACAGACCGTCGTCAACAGCCTCGACGGCCTTCACGGCCGCGTCGAACACGCCGGTGTGGCCGACCATGTCGCAGTTGGCGTAGTTGACGATGTAGAAGTCAGCGCGGTCCTCGTTGATGGCCTCGACGAGCTTCTCGGTAACCTCGGGCTCGCTCATCTCGGGCTGCAGGTCGTAGGTGGCAACCTTCGGCGAGGGCACGAGCACGCGCTCCTCCCCCTCCTTGGGCTCCTCCACGCCGCCATTCAGGAAGAACGTCACGTGGGCGTACTTCTCCGTCTCGGCGGTGTGCAGCTGCTTGAGACCGTTCTGGGCGATGACGTCGGCAAGCACGTTCTGCGGGAACGTCTTGGGGAAGGCCACCTCGACGTTGGTGAACGTGTCGTCGTACTCGGTCATGGACACGAAGTGCGAGAGCTTCGGGGCGACCTTGCGCTCGAAGCCGTCGAAATCGTCCTCGGTGAAGGCGCGGGTCATCTCGCGCGCACGGTCGGGACGGAAGTTGAAGAACACCATCGCGTCGCCGTCATGCACGCCCTCGTTGTGGCAGGCGAACGGCTCGACGAACTCGTCGCCGCGCTCATCCTTCTCGTAGTAGGCCTTGACGCCCTCGACGGGGTCGCACTCGGTCTCGGAGGGAAGGGTAATCACGTCGTAGGCGCGCTCGACGCGCTCCCAACGGTTGTCGCGGTCCATGGCCCAGTAGCGGCCGGAGACCGTGGCGATGCGGGCGTTGACGCCGGCAAAGGTCGACAGCGCCTCGAGGTTCTCCTTCAGGGTCTGGATGTAGCCGGCACCGGAGTGAGGGTCGACATCGCGACCGTCCATGAAGCAGTGGAAACGGATGCGCTTGACGCCGTGGATGGCGGCGATGGCGGCGAGGTTCTCGCCATGGCGCTGCATGGAGTGCACGCCGCCCGGGGACACGAGGCCCAGCAGGTGCAGGGTGCGGCCGTTCTTGGCCACATCGTCCATGGCGCGCGCAAGCGTCTCGTTCTCCTGGATGGAGCCGTCCTTGATGGAGTTGTTAATACGGGAGAGCTCCTGGAACACGATGCGGCCGGCACCGATGTTCAGATGGCCCACCTCGGAGTTACCCATCTGGCCGTCGGGCAGGCCCACGTCCTCGCCGGAAGCGCCCAGCGTGGTGTGGGGATACTGCTCGTACAGGCTGTCGAGGAACGGCGTGTTGGCAGCGGCAACGGCGTTATCGGCACCCTCGGGCGCCAGGCCGCAGCCGTCCATGATGACCAGAAGTGCAGGAAGATGCTTGGTCACTGTCTACTCCCCCGCCTTCTCGACCATGGCCGCGAAGCTCTCGGCGACCAGGGAGGCGCCGCCCACGAGCGCACCGTCGACATCCTCCTTCTCGAGGAAGCCAGCGATGTTCTCGGGCTTGGCGGAGCCGCCGTACAGAACGCGGATGCCCGCAGCGGTCTCCTCTCCGAAGATCTCGACGAGCGTGGCGCGGATGGCGCCGCAGACCTCCTGGGCGTCATCGGCCGTGGCGGTCTTGCCGGTGCCGATGGCCCAGATGGGCTCGTAGGCGATCACGTACTTGGACGGATCGGAGATCTCGAGGCCCTCAGTGTCCTTCTTGATCTGGTCGACGACGAACTCGACATGCTTGCCGGCCTCGCGAACCTCAAGGGACTCGCCGCAGCAGCTGATGGGCACGATGCCCGCAGCCATGAGCGCCTTGGCCTTCTTGTTGATGTCCTCGTCGGTCTCGTGGAAGTAATCGCGACGCTCGGAGTGACCGATGATGCAGTACTCGGCGTTCACGGACTTCAGCATGGCGCAGGAGGTCTCGCCGGTGTAGGCGCCCTTCTCCTCCCAGTACACGTTCTGGCCGCCCAGCTTGATGCTGGAGCCCTCGAGCTTATGCGAGGTGCAGGCCAGATCGATGGTCGGCGGGCAGACGACGACCTCGACGCCATTGACGGGAACCTTCTCGACGAGACCCTCGGCCAGCTCCTTGGCGGCGGGGACGTCGTTGTTCATCTTCCAGTTGCCTGCGATCAGGCGAACGCGGTTACTCGGCATCGTTCAGAGCCTCCACTCCAGGAAGGGCCTTACCCTCGACGAGCTCCATGGAAGCGCCACCGCCGGTGGAGATCCAGCTCATCTTGTCGGCCAGGTTGAACTTGTTGATAGCGGCCACGGAGTCGCCGCCACCGATGATGGACGTGCAGTCGGAGTCGGCCACGGCGCGGGCGACAGCCTCGGTACCATGAGCGAACTGATCCATCTCGAACACGCCCATGGGGCCGTTCCAGAACACGGTCTTGGCACCGGCGATGGCCTCGGCGTACAGAGCCTCGGTCTTGGGGCCGATGTCCATGCCCATGCGGTCATCGGGAATCTTGTCGGAGTCGACGACCTCGCCCACAGCGTCCTCGCCGAAGTGGTCGGCAACGATGTTGTCGATCGGGAGCAGGATCTTGACGCCCTTGTCCTCGGCCTTCTTCAGCATCTCGCCAGCGCGCTCGACCCAGTCCTCCTCCTTGAGGGAGGTGCCGACGGTGTAGCCCTTGGCCAGGAAGAAGGTGTAGGCCATGCCGCCGCCGATGATCAGGGTGTCAGCGGAGTCGATGAGGTGATCGAGGACGCCGATCTTGGAGGACACCTTGGAGCCGCCGACGATGGCGACGAAGGGGCGCTCGGGCTCGGCGAAGATGCCGGTCAGGGTGTCGACCTCCTTCTCGAGCAGGAAGCCGGCGACCGCAGGCAGGTACTCGGCCGGGCCGACCACGGAGCCCTGGGCGCGGTGAGCGGTGCCGAAGGCATCGAGCACGAAGATGTCGCCGTAGGACGCGAGGGTCTTGGCGATCTCGGGGTCGTTCTTCTTCTCGCGCTTGTCGAAGCGGACGTTCTCGAGCACGAGGATGTCGCCGGGCTCCAGGGCGGCAACGGCCTCGGCGGCCTTCTCGCCGTAGGTGTCGTCGACGAACTTGACCTCATAGCCCGTGAGCTCGGCGAGCTTGTCGGCAGCCGGCTTCAGGGAGAGCTCGGGCTCGGGACCGTCGCCCTTGGGGCGGCCGAGGTGGCTCATGAGGATGATCTTGGCGTTGTGCTCCTTGAGGTACTGGATGGTGGGGATGGCGGCACGGACGCGGGTGTCGTCGGTCACGACGCCATCCTTCAGGGGCACGTTGAAGTCAACGCGCATGAGAACGCGCTTGCCGTCGACATCGATGTCGCGAACGGTCTTCTTGGTGAAAGCCATGTGCATCTACCTTTCGTAACGCTTGCGCCACGAGGGCGCAATGAAAACGAGGGCGCGACCCTGGGGCATATGCCTTGAGGCCGCGCCCTCTCACATCAAGACGCTAAAAGCTCGATCCCGAGGATGGGACTAGCCGATGAACTTCTCGAAGTACTTGATGGTACGGACCATCTGAGAGGTGTAGGAGTTCTCGTTGTCGTACCAAGAGGTGACCTGAACGAGGGTCTGGCCGTTGCCAAGGTCGGCGCACATGGTCTGGGTGGCGTCGAAGATGGAGCCGTGGGTCTCGCCGATGATGTCGGTGGAGACGATGTCGTCCTCGTTGTAGGCGAAGGTCTCGGAGATGGTGGCGGCGTAGGCCTTCATGGCGGCGTTGACCTCGTCGGCGGTGACGGTCTTGTCAACGACGGCGTAGAGGTTGGTCAGCGAGCCGGTCGGGGTCGGGACGCGCTGGGCGGCACCGATGAGCTTGCCGTTGAGCTCGGGGAGAACCAGGCCGATGGCCTTGGCGGCACCCGTGCTGTTGGGGACGATGTTGACGGCGCAGGCGCGGCTGCGGCGCTTGTTGCCCTTGCGCTGCGGGCCGTCGAGCGGCATCTGGTCGCCGGTCCAGGCGTGGATGGTGGTCATGATGCCGGACACGATGGGAGCGAAGTCGTTCAGACCCTTGGCCATCGGGGCGAGGCAGTTGGTGGTGCAGGAGGCGGCGGAGATGATGTCGTCCTCAGCGGTCAGCTGCTCGTGGTTGACGTTGTAAACGATGGTGGGCAGGTCGTTGCCAGCGGGAGCGGAGATGACGACCTTCTTGGCACCAGCGTTGATGTGGGCCTGAGCCTTCTCCTTGGAGGTGTAGAAGCCGGTGCACTCGAGCACGACGTCGACACCGAGCTCGCCCCACGGGAGGTTGTTGGCGTCGGCCTCCTTGTAGATGGTGATCTCCTTGCCGTCAACGGTGATGGAGTTCTCACCAGCGACGACCTCGTGGTCACGAGAGTAGTTGCCCTGCGTGGAGTCGTACTTCAGGAGGTACGCGAGCATATCGGGGGAGGTGAGGTCGTTGATAGCGACGATCTCGGAACCCTCGTGGCCGAACATCTGGCGGAACGCGAGACGACCGATGCGGCCAAAGCCGTTAATCGCAACCTTTACTGCCATGCTTGTCTCCTTTCGCGAGGCCCCCGCAGGTTCCCTTGCCTGCCGCTGAGGCCTACAAACAAACCTCTTGTAATATTACCGGTTTTCCGCCTTTAATTTCACGACAATGCACTCATATTTGAGATTTTTGCCCTCTTGATTCGTTTCAAAACCCCAGCGTAGGGGCCTTTGAATCGTTTCAATCGTTCAATTTCGCAGCTTCCACGAGCTTTTCCAAACGAAGCACGCGGTGGTACAGCGCCGATTTGCTCAGCGGTGGATCCGCCACCTCTCCGAGGTCCCTGAGCGACAGATCGGGATAGGCGCGGCGCAGCTCGCAAAACGAGCTGAGAGCCTCGGGGATATGGTCGATCAGGCCCAGCCGCTCCACCTCGTCGATGAGCTCGAGCTGCTTCTGGGCGGCACCCGCGCTGCGCCCCTGGTTGGCAAGCTCCGCGTTTACGCGCCGGTTCACCTCGTTTTTGACCGATTTGACCGCACGGGCCTCCTCGATCTCCGCAACGGAGCGCTTGGCGCCCACGAGCCGCAGAAGGCGCAGGATGTCGTCGGCGCTCTTGACGTAGACGGCGAACGCTCCGCGCCGGCGGTTCACGCGCGCCCTCACACCCACCTGACCGATCAGGTCGGCAAGGCCCTGCGCGAGGTCCTCCCCCTGCACGGTGATCTCCAGATGGAAATCCCCGCGCGGGTCGGCAACGAACCCGCCGGCGATGAGCGCTCCGCGGATATAGGCGAGCCGACAGCAATCGCGCGCCACCACGTGATGGGGCACGCCGCGGACAAGCGCCCCGCTGCGGTCGAGGATGCCCAGCAAAACGAGGGCCTTCTCCAGGTCGGGTTGGTCGGGCAGGGCGATCAGGTAGTTGCGAACGCGGTGCAGCACGCTGCGCCGGACGGTGAACTCCGTCTTGAGCTTGAGGATCTGGTGCGTGAGGCCGATCATAGTGCGCGCGACGGCGCCGGTCTCGGTTGCCACCTGCAGGCGGTAATGGCCCCTACCGGCAAGGCTCAGGGTGCCGCAGACGCGGGTCAGCGCGGCGAGCGTCGCCAGGTTGCAGTACTCGCACGTAGGCGCACAGCGTGCAAGCTCATCGCGGACCTCCGCGGTAAACGACATGGCGGCTCACTTCCCTTGATGGCTCGCGTCAAACAGTGCAGATGCGGTTGCGATACCGCGCTAGTGGGCGTCGCCCTCGGCCGTGAGGTTCGCGCGATGCAGGTCGCGATGCGAGATGCTCACGTGGTAGTGCTGGCGCTCTAGGTAGCGCGCCGTCGCCTCGGCGATGGCCACGCTGCGGTGCTGGCCACCCGTGCACCCGATGGCAATCGAGAGCTGCGGCTTTCCCTCGGCAACATAGCCGGGCATCACCGCGTCGAGCAGACGGTACCATGCGTCCAAGAACTCCTTGGTCTTGGGATGATCGAGCACGAAGGTCGAAACCTTCTCGTCGAGACCGGTGAGCTTGCGCATCTCGGGGTCGTAGAAGGGGTTCGGCAGGAAGCGCACGTCGATCATGAGGTCGGCCTCGACCGGCATGCCGTGCTTGAAGCCGAATGAGAACACCTGGACATCCATGAGCTGCTGGTCGGTGAGCTCCGAGAACGCATAGCGCAGGCGGTTGCGCAGCGCGCTCGTGCGCAGGCGGCTTGTATCGATAATCATATCCGCGCGGTCGCGGATGCTCGCGAGCTGCACGCGCTCGCGCTGGATGGCATCGGCAGTGGTCTCCCCCGCCATGGCAAGCGGATGGCGCCGCCTGTTCTCGTTGTAACGGCGAATGAGAACCTCATCCGACGCCTCGAGAAAGACGATCTTGCAGCTCATCTCGTGATTGAGCAGGTCCTGGATGGCGTCGAGCAGCTCGTCGAACAGGCCCTGGCTGCGCAGGTCGCACGTCACGGCAAGATGGCGGCCAATTCCCGCGTTGATGCCCACGAGCTCGGCGAGCTGCAAGATCAGGCGCGGCGGCAGATTGTCGATGCAGAAGTAGCCCATATCCTCGAACACGTGCATGGCCTGGGTGCGGCCGGAGCCGCTCATACCCGTGATGACGACGATGTCGGGCACGCGGTCGGCGAGCTCGGCTGCGGTTATGGTGCTGTCTTCGTTCGCGGGCATGCGGATCCCCTCTCTGCAGCGTCTTGGCTACGCAACCCAGTATACCCGCGCGCCCGGACATCTCCGCCTCCAAACCGATGGCGAACACACGCGCCGCAACCGGTTCACAAGAAGAAGGGCCCGCCCCCGGAGAGGACGGACCCTGCTGCAACGTTTGCCCAAACGTGATAACTTAGGCCTCGAGCTCAGCCTTGAACCAGCTCGTGAGGCTCGTGGGATGCGTGATGGCAGTTCCCACGACGACCGCCCAGGCGCCGGCATCGATAGCGGCGCGGGCCTCGGCGGGCGTGTGCACACGGCCCTCGCAGACCACGGGGAAGCCGGGGAACTCCTCGGCCGCCTGGCGCAGCAGCGGCAGGTCAGGGCCATCGGCCATCGTGCAGTCGATGGCGGCCACGCCGTGGCTGAGCGTCGTGGAAACGATGTCGAAACCGAGGTCGACCGCACGGCGGATATCGTCGATGGTCATGCAGTCGGCCATGGTGAGCACGCCCTCCGCCTTCAGCGGCTTGAGCGTATCGGCAACCGTCTTGCCGTCGGGACGCGGACGGTCGGTGGCGTCGATGGCCACGATATCGGCACCGGCGGACACGCAGGCGCGCGCATGGCGAAGCGTCGGGGTGATGTAGACGCCCTCATGGCCGTCCTTCCACAGGCCGATGACAGGGATCTCGCAGCGCCCCTTGATGGCGGCGATGTCGGAGAGACCCTGGCAGCGGATGGCGGCGGCGCCACCGAGCTCGCAGGCGCGAGACATCTGGGCCATCGTCTCGGGATGGCGCAGCGGCTCGCCGGGATACGCCTGCACGCTCACGATGAGCTTGCCCTTAAGCGATTGGATCAACGGATCGATAGCCATATCGTCCTCCTAGCAAACAAGAAATCATGAAGTCGAGGAAACCGAATTCGACGAATCCAACAAAGACGACGTCTTCCCCGGAAGCTCAACGACGGAGACGGCTTTTCCAGGTGCCCGAGATTCGCCTGAAAGAGGAGGGCGCACGCCTAGCGTGCGGCGCCCGACGATTGAAGGCGAAGGTCGGGTGCCTGGGAAAGCCGCAGGGATCGAAAGGCCTACAACGGAGACGGCTTTTCCAGGTGCCGCAGATTGCCCTGAAAGAGGAGGGCATAGGCCTTCGCGCCATGCCCGACGATTGAAGGGCAAGGTGCGGTGCCTGGGAAAGCCGAAGGGATCAGTCAACCTCAATATAAGCGGAGCGCATAAAGTGCTCCGCCGCGCCGATGAGCGGCGCGTCGCCGCCCAGCTCACCGCCGATGATCGGGGTCTTCGCCACGGGAGGCATCGCCTGCTCGGCAAAGGCCGCGGCCACGGCATCCGACCAGTCGGGGCCGCACTGGGCCACCGAGCCGGACAGGATCACGCAGGCGGGGTCGAGCATGTTGCACATGCTGCCCATGACCTCGCCGAGCGCGCGGCCGGCGCGCTCCTCGGCGCCCTTGGCCGCCTCGTCGCCCGCAGCCGCGCGGCGATCGATCTCGGCGCCATCCATCGGCTTGCCGTCGTAGGTCTCGTCTCCCCCGCGGCGGATGTACTCGCGGATGATGCCCGGGCCAGCGCCGATCGGCTCGAGATGGGCCGTCGCGCCGCAGGAGCAGGGCACGCCGACAGCCGCCGGGCAGCAGACATGGCCGATGTGGCCCGCCTCGTCGTGAGCGCCGAGCATGATGTGCCCGTGCTCGACGAATGCTCCGCCGATACCGGTGCCGACAGCCACCACCAGGCAGCTCGAGGCATCGCGGCCGCCGCCCCAACGCGCCTCGCCCAGCGCATGGGCGTGCACGTCGTTCAGGACGCGGCACGGAAGCCCGCAGGCAGCCGTGACCTCGGCGGCAAGATGTGTGCCGCCCCAGCCAGGCATGAGCTCGTTGGCAAAGGTGATGTCACCCGTGCGGGGATCGACCACACCTGCGGAGGAGATGCCCACGCCGACCGGCGCCTCATCGGCGCGCTCGATGGCCGCGCGCACGGCGGCGATCACGCGCGAGAGCACGTGCTCGCCGCCCTGGGCGGCCTCGGTGGGCATCTTCTCGACCTTGTCTGCGCGCGGAGCGCCATCGCCCAAGGTCACGATTCCACAGGCGATCTTGGTTCCCCCGATATCGACGGCAACGATAGTCGTGCGCTCCATGGCAGACTCCTTCACTCGAATTTAGAACTCTTACGCATCCAGCAGGCCGTTGTCGACCAGCACCTTGCGGATGGCCTCGACGTTATCGCCCTTCAGACGATGGACCGGGCGCGGCATCTGGTTGGTCTCGAAGACGCCGAGCAGCTGCAGGGCGGTCTTGAAGGCGCCGACGCCGGCACCGAAGCCCTGGACGCCCGTGGTCACCGCGGTGATCTCCATGATGCGGGCAAGACGATCCTGCTCTGCCTTGACGGTGGTCCAGTCGCCCTCCTGCGCAGCCTTCCACTGGCGCACGTAGCCCCAGGGCTCGACGTTGGCGAGGCCGGGCACGGAGCCATCGGCACCGGAGAGGTAGGCGCCGTCGACGACGACCTCGTGACCGGTCAGGATCGACATCGGGTGGCCGGCGTCCTCGTTCTTGAGCACGAGGTAGCGGAACGAGATGTCGTCGCCCGAGGAATCCTTCACGCCGGCAAGGACGCCGTCCTTGCCCAGGCGAACGAGCATGTCGGTGTTGAGCTTGTTGTGGACGCAGACCGGGATGTCATAGGCGAACAGCGGCAGGTCGAGCGCGTCGTGCAGGCAGCGGAAACTCCACTCGATCTCGTCGATGCCCTGCAGCGCGTAGAACGGGCAGGTGGCGACGAGCGCGTCGACGCCCATCTGCTGGGCGCGCTTGCCGTGCTCGATCATGCGCTCGGTCTCGGTGTCGATGATGCCGGCGAGCACGGGCACGCGGCCGTCGACGAACTTGACGGTGTTCTCGATGACGGCGGCACGGCGGGCGTCGGTGGAGAACACGACCTCGCTCGAGGAGCCGAGGATGAACAGGCCGTCAACACCAGCGTCGATCATGCGGTTGATGCTGCGCTCCATCGACACGAGGTCGAGTGTACGGTCCTGCTTCAGCGGGACGACGACGGGCGGGATGACACCGGTGAATTTCTTATCAGCCACTTGTGGTAACACTCCTTCAAATAGTGGTGATGTGGTCGGGGCGTCGGCACCCCGAACCCTATGGCGATTGCCCCTGTGGGCGCACCCATGGTAGCGCGCCGCCACGACGGCGGTGCGCACGCGCGCAGCTCCATAACCTTAACGTCTGGCGGCTGTCGACAAGGGATGCGCGAGAGCAGGGGCGCTCTCAAAAGGCGCGTCCGAGAAACCTCGGACGCGCCTGTGGAAACTCTGTCGCGTTACTGCCCGAGCTTCGGGTGGAGCAGCGACGGCGCGGCGGCTAGGAGCATCTTGGTGTAGGCGTCCTGCGGGTCCTCGAAGACCTGCTTGGCGGGGCCCTGCTCCATGATCTGACCGTGGTTCATGACGATGATGCGGTCGGAGATGTAGCGCTCCGTCTGGATATCGTGGCTGATGAAGACCATCGCCAGGCCGAGATCCTTCTTGAGGTCCGTGAGCAGGTTCAGAATCTGCGCGCGGACGGAGACGTCGAGCGCCGAGGTAGGCTCGTCGGCGATGATGACATCGGGCTTCAGCGAGAGCGCACGCGCGATGGCGACGCGCTGGCGCTGGCCGCCGGAGAGCTGGCCGGGCAGCGCGTACATCGCCGAGGACGGAAGGCCGACGATGCCGAGAAGCTCGCGGACGCGGTCCTCGCGCTCCTCCTCGCTGCCGACCTTGTGCACGATCAGCGGATCGAGCAGCTGGTCGTGAACGGACATGCGCGGATTCAGAGCCGTCGCGGGGTTCTGGAAGACCACGGAGACGACACGGCCGATCTTCTTGCGCAGGTCGGCGGTGCGCTTGGTCACGTCCTCGCCCTTGAAGTACACGTGGCCGTCGGTCGGCGACTGCAGGCCGCACATGACGTTTGCCGTCGTGGACTTGCCGCAGCCGGACTCGCCCACGATACCGATGGTCTCGCCGGGCATCAGCTTGAGCGTCAGACCGTTCACGGCGTGCACGAGGTTGGGATGGAACAGCGAACCGGTGCGCGACTTGAACGTAACCGAGATGTTGTCAAGGAAGATGATGGGTGTCTGCTCGGCCATCTACCTCACCTCCAGTCGAGAAACGAGGCCGCACTTTGCCAGCTCCGCATCCGGGATCTCGGAGACGAAGTGGTGATCGGCGCCGGGGACGGGCTTCAGGATGGGATGGACGTCGAGGCCAACCGTAGGATGGCTCGAGCGCGGCGCGAAGCGGTCGCCCTTGGGGAAGTCCGCCGGGCTCGGGACCGAGCCGGGAACCTGGTGCAGGCGGCTGCCGTCGTGCGCCTCGATGGAGAGCACGGCGCCGAGCAGGCCCTGAGTGTACTCGTGAATCGGGTTGGTGAGCAGTTCCTTGGTGGGAGCGGACTCGACAACCTGACCGGCATACATGACGGTGATCTCGGAGGCGACCTCGGCGACGAGCGCCAGGTCGTGCGACACGAAGATCATCGCGAAGCCGAGCTTCTTCTGCAGGTCGTTCAGAAGCTTGATGACCTGCTTCTGGACGGTCACGTCAAGAGCCGTGGTGGGCTCGTCGCAGATCACGAGCGACGGGTCGCGGGTAAGGGCCATAGCGATGATGACGCGCTGGCACTGACCGCCGGACAGCTCGTGCGGATAGCTCTCGAGCGTACGCTTGGGATCGAGGCCCACGAGCTCGAGCAGCTCCTCGGCGCTGCGGGTGCCGCCGCGGCTGGTGAGCTGCTTCATCTGCGCGGAGATGAGCATCGAGGGGTTGAGCGACGACAGAGAGTCCTGATAGACCATCGCGAGCTCGTGGCCGAGCAGCTTGCGGTGCTCTTCCTTCGAGAGCTTGAGCAGGTCCTGGCCCTTGTAGAGGATCTCGCCGGAGATGCGGGCGGAATCGGGCAGCAGGTTCATGATGGTCTTGGTGGTGATGGACTTGCCGCAGCCGGACTCGCCCACGAGCGCCATGCACTGGCCGGGGCGCACGTCGAACGAGACGTTGTCGACGACGTGGACGTCGCCGTGGCGCGGGAAGCCGATGGAGAGGTTCTTGACCTGAAGGATCGGCTTGACGTCGTAATCGGGCACGCGGCGGTCGGTACGCGCGAGCTCGACCTCGCGCAGGGCGCCGAGGCGACGGGCCAGGGAGTCAGCCTGCTCCTTGTAGGCGCGGACGGGGTCGGCGACGAGCAGGTCGGCCTCGCGACGGCTCTCGGAGTTCTCGTTGGAGACGGGAGCGGACGGGGCGGCGGCCATGGCGTCGGTAAGGCCCTCGGACAGGATGTTCAGCGCAAGGCAGGTGATCATGATCGCGATGCCCGGGAACAGCGCCTGCCACCAACGGCCGGCAAGCACGCCGGCGCGGGCGTCGGCGAGGATGTTGCCCCACGTGGCGGTCGGCTCGGTGATGCCGGCGCCGATGAAGGTGAGGGAGGCCTCGAAGATGATGGCGTCGGCGACGAGCGTCACGGTGAACACCATGATGGGCGCGATGCAGTTGCGCAGCACGTGCTTCATGAGGATCCACGGAGCCTGGGCACCGGAGACGATGACCGCGCGGACGTAGTCCTCACCGTACTCGGACACGATGTTGGCGCGCACGATACGGGCGATCTGCGGCGTGTACATGAAGCCGATGGAGAAGATGATGGCGGGCACGGAGTTGCCCAGGATCAGCACGAGGACCGCGGCGAGGGCGATGCCCGGGATGGACATGATGACGTCCAGCACGCGCATGATGACCTCGGAGATCCACTTGCGGGACACGGCGGCAAGAGCACCGATGACCGAGCCGAAGATCAGGGCGAACAGGGTTGCGCCGAAGCCGATGACCAGCGAGTACTGGCCGCCGTAGAGCATACGCGACAGGATGTCGCGGCCCTTGTCGTCGGTGCCGAACAGGAAGTCACCGCTGGGCGCCTGGCGCGCGGTGAAGATCTCCGTCGGGCTGTGGGGAGCGATGAGCGGAGCCAGCACGGCCAGCAGCGCGACGACCAGAAGCAGGACGAGCGAGATCTTGCTCGACATGCTCATCTTCTTGAGGCCGCCAAGCTTCAGGCCCTTGGCGGCAGCCTGCTCAAGCTTGGCAGTCTGCCCTTCACGAATCTTAGCCATGGCCTACACCGTCCTAATACGCGGGTTGATGAGCAGGTAGAGCATATCAACCACGATGTTGATGATGACGAACGCGAGAGCGACCACGACGACGACGCCCTGGACGAGGTTGACCTCGTTGCCCTGGATGCCGTTCAGGATGGCCGTGCCCATGCCGGGGAGGTTGAAGATGACCTCGATGACGACGGCGCCGCCCATGAGGTAACCGATCTTCAGGCCGAGCGTGGTGACGGGCGTGATCAGGGCGTTGCGCAGCACGTTCTTGGCGATGACGACGTTCTCGGGGATGCCGCTGCCGCGAGCCGTCTGCACGTAGTCCTTATCGAGCTCCTCGACCATGGCGGTACGCACGATACGCGTCATCTGGCCGGTCAGCGGGAAGGCGAGCGCCACGGCGGGCATGAACATACGGGCCATGTAGCCAGCCGGATTGGTGAAGAAGTTGGGCAGCGGACCGGAGGCGGGCAGCACGCCCAGATACGAGGAGAACACGAGGATGAGCAGGACCGCCAGCCAGAACGACGGGGTGGCGATGCCCGCGATGGATATGACGCGGATCAGCTGATCCGGCCACCTATCGCGGTACAGGGCTGCGATCACGCCGAGGATGAACGACACGATGGCGCCCAGGATGAGGCCGATGAACGTGAGCTGCATCGTGACGGGCAGCGCCTTGGCGATGCGCTCGGCGACCGGCGTCTGCGAGGCGCCGTAGGTGCCCAGGTCGCCCTGGACGAGGCCGGCGATGTAGTTGACGTAGCGGACGGGCGTCGGGTCGTTCAGACCGTGCTCCTCCATGTACTGCTCGATGGCTTCCTGCGAAGCGCCCTCGCCCAGCGCGTTGCGCGCGGGGACGCTCGGGTCGGTGAACGACATGAGGAAGAACACGAGCAGGGTCACGCCCAGCGCCATGATGGGCAGCGCGATGACGCGCCTGCCGACAAGGCGAAGAAGATTATTCATTCCCTCTCCCTTCTTGTGCCTTGAGCGAAGGGGCCCGACCACGCGAGCGTGTTCGGGCCCCGCACGTGACGATTAACGTAGTGAGAACCGAGCTGTCATAAGGGTTCTCAGGCAACCGGGTCTTAGGCGGTGACGGTCGCGCAATCGATGAACGACATACCGGTCGTGCCGATGCCGGCGAAGCCGGTGATCGAGACGCCCTCGCCGTTGGGGGTGTCGCCCCAGTAGCCGGTAGCGGTCTGGACCTGGAGGACCGGATACAGGACGCACTGCTCGGCGATGAAGTCGAAGCACTGGTTCCAGGTCTCCTGCTGCTCGTCACCCTCCTGGGTAAGAGCCTTGTTCATGAGCTCGGTGAGCTGAGCCCACTCAGCGGAGTCGGACCAGCGGGCACGGGACTGCATCCACACGTTGTCGCCGTACCACCAGTTCATGAGCAGGTCGGGGTCGGCGCCGAAGCAGGACGGGTCACCGGGGGCCAGCAGCAGGTCGTACTCGCCGCCGCCGTCGATGTAGGTGTAGGTGTTGGCAGAGGTCTGCTCGTTGATGGTGACGGTGAAGCCGAGGGCGTCGAGGTCCTCCTTGACCTGGGTGGCCATAGCGGTGACCTGCTCGTTGTCGGTGACGCAGAGCTCGATCTCGCCGGGGGTCACGCCGGCCTCCTCGAGCAGGCTCTTGGCCTTGTCGGCGTCGTACTCGTAGACGACGGAGGCCTCATGGTAGTTGGGGAAGTTCTCCGGCAGGTAGCAGGTCGGCTTGGCGGCGAGGCCGGCGAACGCGTTCGTGATCATCTGATCGTAGTTGAGCGCGTACATGACGGCCTGGCGGGCCTTGGCGTTGTCCCACGGAGCCTTCTTGGTGTTGAACATCATGAAGCGGGTGCCGAAGCCCTGGACGGTGTCGACGTTGCAGCCGGAGGCCTCGAGCTGCTCGATGGCGTCAGCGGTGGCCATCTCCATGACGAGCGTGGTGCCCTCCTGCTGAGCGGTGATACGGGCGGTGGCGTCGACGAGGATGTCGTAGTGGATCTTCTCGTCCTTGGCGGGGTGATCGCCGTTGTACTCGGGGTTCGGGACCATCTCGACGACGTCGTCGGAGATCGTCTCGTACATCCACGGACCGGAGCCGATGGGCTTGGCGGTCATATCCTCGGTGGTGGAGGAGGCGGGAACCACGCGGATGATGGCCAGGCGCTCCTTGAGCAGCGAGAAGTTCGGGATGGTGGTCTTGACGGTGACGGTGGTGTCGTCCTTCTTCTCGATGGACGCGATGGGGGTCAGCATCGGGATGTAGATGTTGCCCTCGGCGGTGCAGCGGGCGAAGGACTCGATGATGTCCTCAGGCGTGACGGGGTTGCCATCGGAGAAGGCGGCACCCTCGCGCAGCGTGATGTCGTAGGTGGTGTCGTCGACCTGGGTCGGATCGCCGGTGGCCAGCTCCGGGAAGGTGCTGTAGTCATGGTAGTCGATGCCGTAGAGGCCCTCGACGACATGCCAGTTGGTGCCCAGCGAGAGAGCGGAGGACGTGCTGGAGGGGTCATAGTTCTGCGTCGCGTAAGCGGAACCGGCGGTGATGGTGCCGCCACCCTCGGTGCCGCCGGAGGCGGCGGTGCCGGAACCAGCCGCGGTGTCGTCGCCACCGCCGCCGCAGCCGGCCAGGCCGAGGCCCGCAACCGTCGCGGTAGCCCCGGTGACTCCCAGGAACGCGCGGCGCGACAGGCTCTTGTTCTTGATATCCATGAGCACTCCAATCATTGTGCCCGCGCTACCGTCTCGCGACAGCAGCGCGCTTATACTAGACGCATTTCACGATAACGTGGAAACCGTTTCGCAACATCCACGCGGCGGCGAACGGCCAAAGCGACGCGCAGCCGGTTTTTTCGACCGTTTACGTTTTTCTTGACCTTTGCTTAATTTGGTGGTAACCACCATACCAGTTAGGACCATGCCGTCTACGCTGCGCCGTTTCGCCCTGTGGTCCATACCATCCCAACAAGCCACCCCCTCATTCAGCAGGCGCGAAACCGTTCGTCATGAACCCATGGTAGCCATGTGGCGTATGGGCAAAATGGATTCGCTTGTCCGTTTTGTCTTTTTTTATGATATGGAAATCTGTGCGACATGAAGCGGCGGGTCGAACATGGCCCGTCGCTTCATCTGTTCGCTTGAAATGTCGCTTCGGTCTGAAGCGACCCTACTCTTCCGGCACGGGGTTCTGCCGCTCGGCCTCCCAGGCGCGCAGCGTGTCGTAAACCGCCTGCGCCACCTGCTCGGGCACGCCCTTGACCTCGGCGATCTCCTCCGCGCTCGCGGCGCGCAGCCGCTTCATCGAGCCGAAGTGCCTCATGATCGCCCGCTTGCGCGTGGGGCCCACGCCCTCGACCTCGTCGAGCACGGACACCGTCATGGCCTTGTCGCGCAGCTCGCGATGGAAGGTGATGGCAAAGCGGTGCGACTCGTCGCGCACCTGCTTGATAAGGTAGAGCGACGCAGAGCCGTTCGGCAGCACGACCGGTGTGTCGTCCCAGGGGACGAACACCTCCTCGTCGGCCTTCGCGAGGCCGCATACCGGGATGTCGAGGCCGAGCTGCTCAAGCTGGTTCATGGCCGCCGTCAGCTGCGGCTTGCCGCCATCGACCACGAGCAGGTCCGGGCGGCTTCCGAAGCGCTCGTCGGCCATGCGCTCCGGCGCGTAGCGACGCCCGAGCACCTCGGACATCGACAGGAAGTCATTCGCCTCGGTAAGCGGCGTCTTGATCTTGAACCGGCGGTACTGGCTCTTGTCGGGCTTTCCGTTCGTGAACACCACCATCGAGGCGACCGTGAAGCGGCCGTGGATGGTCGAGATGTCGAAGCACTCGATGCGCATCGGAGGCGCATCGAGCGCAAGGGCGCTCTCGAGCTGCAGCAGCGCCTGGTTCGTGCGGTCGTCGGCGTAGCCGGTGCGCATCATGTAGCGCATGAGCGAATGGCGCGCGTTGCGCTCGCACGTCTCGAGCAGATGGCGCTTCTCGCCGCGCTGAGGACGGTGCAGCATGCACTTTCGCCCGCGCTTCTCGGTAAGCCACGCCCCGATGAGCTCGGCATCCTCGAGGTCGACCGCAACGTCCACCTCGGCGGGGATGTCGGCAGTCTCGTCGTAATAGCGCTTGACGAAGCCGCCGACGAGCTCCTCCTCCGAAACGTCGAGACCCTTATCCAAGATGAAATCGCAGGTGCGGACCGTCCTGCCCTCGCGCACCACGAACACGCAGGCGCCCGCGATGGTCTCCTCGCGGTAGAAGCCGATGAGGTCGATGTCCACGCTCGTGGGGAACACGACCTGCTGGCGGTCGTCGAGCCCGTTGATGACCTCGAGGCGGCGCTTGATGCGCCCGGCTCGCTCGAAGTCGAGGTCGGCGGCGGCCTCCGCCATCTCGTCGGTGAGCTCCCCCACCAGCTCGCGGCGCTGACCGGAAAGGAAGCGCTCCACCCGGCGCACGTTCACGGCGTACTTCTCGGGCGAGACCATGCCGGCGCACACGCCCGGGCCGCGGCCGACATGGTAGTCGAAGCACGGCCGGCCCTTCTGCGCGCACACGAGGCCGATGATATCGGCGTCGTCGGGGCGCTTTGCCAGAAGGCGGCGGACGCGCTTCCACTCCGCGCAGGTGGCCGAGCAGATCGGCGTCACCTTGCGCAGGGTGTCGATGGTCTCGCGCGCGGCGCGCGCATCGGTATAGGGACCGAAGTAGCGCGTGCCCGGCTTGTGCTTCTCGCGGGTGTACTTGATGGCGGGAAACAAGTCGCCATGCGTGACGGCGATATAGGGATAGCTCTTATCGTCCTTGTAGTCGACGTTGAAATACGGGTGGTACTGCCCGATGAGGTTGCGCTCGAGCACGAGCGCCTCGTGCTCGTTGTCGACCACGATGTAGTCGAAGCTCGCCACGATCTGCATCATGAGCGGGATCTTCTCGCGGTCGTCGGTGAGCTGCACGTACTGCTTCATGCGGGCGCGCAGGTTCTTCGCCTTGCCCACGTAGATGACCTCGCCGGCGGCATCCTTCCACAGATAGCATCCCGGGCTGGTGGGCACCTGGGAAACCTGCTCGGCGATCGAGGGGGCGCGCCCCTCCCCCTCCTCGGACACATGGCGTGCCGCGGCGCGCGTGTCGAGCGGCGACACGGGAACGCTCGAGCCGGGAAGGCCCGCATGCGACAGCGGACGCGGCATGTTAGTGCGTGTCCGCGCGGCGCACGTCGCCCACGTAGCGCTTGAACTTCTCGATCTGGTTGTACAGGCGCACGGCGGCCCAGAAGCGATGGGCAAGCGTGTCGGCCGACGAGCCGAACGGCGAGCCGCTGCGGTGGCTGCGGTAGTATCCCAGCACGCGCTCGCGCAGGGCGGCGTCGGGCACGCTGCGCTCGATCACGCGGCGCGGAACGAGCGTGAACAGGCGGTCGGCATAGGCCTCCTGATAGGGAATCTCGCGGTGCAGCACGAACTGGTCGACTATGAGGGCGGCGAAGTTCACGCCGCCGAGCGCCATGTAGTAGGTGTTGGCACCCGGACGGGCATTCACCTCGAAAAACTTGTACTTCCCGTCGCGCTCATCGTACTTGGCGTCGAAGTTGGCGAAGCCCACGTAGCCGGTATGCTCGCAGAAGCGCTTGGCATCCTCGACCACCTGGTCGTGGCGCTCCAGCAGGATCGTCACCGGGTTGCCGATGCGCGCAGGCGAGTGATCCTGCAGGACCACCGTGCCGCCCGACACCGCGCGCACGCGGCCCCGGTCATCGGAAAACGTGGTGAGCGAGCAGATCGCGGCATCGTCGCCGGGGATGAAATCCTGCACGACGAGCTCGCGGTCGTAGCCGGCATCGCGCAGCAGGTTGAAGACGCGCGTGAGCTCGGCGGGCTCGTGCACCTCGTAGATCTTCTCCTTGCCGGGGAAGTCCATGAGGTCGTAGCGAGCCGAGTTCGACGGCTTGGCGATCACCGGGTACGTAAACGAATCGGCGTCGATCTCGATGCTCGGATCGGAGCAGTCGAACGTGCGCGTAGCGGGGTACGGGATGCCCAGCTGATCGCAGATGGCGTAGAAGCGCCCCTTCTGCGTGATCTCGTCGAACAGCTCGAAGTCGTTGTACGGCACGACGAACCAGCGCGAGAGCTCCTCCTTGTTCTTGGAGATGATGCGCACATGCCAGTCGGCGCTGCCCAGCAGCACGGCGACCTTGCCCGCTGCCACGAGCTCTGCGCCCAGGCGGCGCAGCAGGGCCACGATGGCCTCCTCGCCCTCGCCCATGGCGGCGTCGATGCGGTAGTCGGTGAAGCGGCTCGCAGACGTCACGCGGACGTCCACGGAGGAGTACACGACCGTACGGATGCCGTAGGCCTCATAGAAGCAGCGGCCATAGGAGTACGCAAGGATCTCGCCGCCCAGCACCACGGGCACCAGACGGTCGGCGATCTCGCTTTCGGTGATGGCGGGGACCTCGGAGACGACGCTCACGGCTAGTCCTCCTTCCGGCTGCGCAGACGGGAGCGCAGGCTCTTCGCCTTCACGAGGGCACCGTAGAACGCGCCCTTGATGGGAACATCGCGATCGGGGGCGATGGTGACCACGCCCTCCTTGGCGAACTTCGTCTTGAACTCGTTGAGGTTCATGGTCTCGGGCGCGAACTCGCTGCCGATGCCCATGAGGTCGTACTCGGTGCAGCCGAGCTCGGCGACGTGCTGGCACTCGAAGAACATGAGCGCATCGGCCACGCGTAGGCGGCCGGTCCCCTGGGCGGTCGCGGCGTAGTAGCGCGTCGCGCGCGTCCCCGAGATGGTGACGAGCGACCAGGCGACGAGCACACCCTCGTTGCGCGCAGCGTACACGCGGCAGTGCTCCGGGCCCAGGATGCTCACCATGCTCTGGAAATCGGACATCGGCGCGGGCGTGAAGCCGTCACGAGCACCGGTCTCGCACATGATGGTGTAGTACTCCTCGAACGAAGCGGCGGCGCGCTCCGTCTCGTCGGCCATCTCGCAGGGGCACTCGCGCAGGGCCTTGCGCACATCGCGGCGGCCGCGCGGCTTCATCCGCGAGAGGATGGCGTCGTCGCCGCCGGTGACGTCGATGATGACGGTGGTATCGTAAGGCAGCGTCGACAGGCAGGGGCGCGTCGCGGAAAGCTCGTGCTTCACCGCGAGGCGCATGAACACCTGGCGCTTATCGCGGCCGCGCACGAACGAGACGAGGGCCTCCATGGCCTTTGCCTCCTGCTCGGCGGTGGGTTCGCTCGCCCACACGGGAGCATGGTGCGCGCGCAGATAGCGGTAGCCATGGGTCTCGTACTGGACGAACGAGACGAAGGCGAGCGCCTCGTCCCCCTCGCTCACCACAGCGTATCCCCACGGGGAGCGCCCGGGGATCGTGGCCTCGAGCTCCTGCCACACCGGCAGCTGCTCGATAGGCACCGGGACGTCGAGTCCGGCTATACCCAGCTCGTATTCCTTGCGCGAGAGCTCATGAACCTGCATCGCGTCGTGCTCCGTCTTCTATCGTCGAGTCGTTACCAGCAGATTATGGTATCGCAGCGGACGCGGCCTCATCGACGCTCCACGTCCATTCTATGAAGAGACCACGCTCCGCACGATATCGGCCACGGCGCGCGCGGCCTCGGCGCCCTGGTCGGTGGGAAGCGTCGCCACCGTCTCGACGATGCGCATGCACGACGGGATGCCGCTCTTGTCGGCGGGAACGCGGTAGGCGGCCTCGTCCAGCACGCCCGGACCCAGGTAGGGGCGGTACCACGTGGAGGTGTAGTAGCCGGCAACGCAGGCCTGCTCGGTGATGCGGTCGGCCGTCGCGCGATCGCGCACGAGGATGGGGAACTTGAGCAGCGGTTGAGCCGGGTCGGCGCACGCGCTCGAGAACAGCTCGACGCCGGGCACGTCGGCCAAGGCCTCGGCGTAGGCCGCCGTCGCCTCGGTGCGCAGGCGCATGTCGCCGTCGAGCTCGGAAAAGGCGTCGATGACGCGGGAGCACATCTCGGCGCTCGGGCGCATCGGCTCGCGCGACACCTTGCCGCGCCGCTCGTCGTCGGACACCGCGGGCTCGAACAGGCCCACCGCGGTCAGGCCGCGGCGCAGGGCACGCGCGCAGGCAAGCGGCAGGTGGTTGTACACGCGGTTCCAGAATACGAAGGTGCGCGTGAGCGAGGTCAGGTGCGCTCCCGCGACGGGCAGCGTCGCCAAGCGCTCACGGATGCGCGCCGTGACAGCGGAAAACGGAGAGGCCGGGTTGACCCAGATCGCGCCGCCGAACTGCGTGTGGAGCATCTTCTCGACACCGAACGAATGGACGGAGATGTCGGCGACGGGCCTGCCGCCCGCGTCGCACGCCATGCGTGCCAGGCCGTGGGCGCAGTCCTCGATCACGCAGGCCCCCGCCTCATGCGCGATGCGCACGAGCAGCGCGCTGTCGCGCTCGTCGATGATGCCGTAGGTGTGCTGGAGCATCACGACGCGGGCGTCCGCGGGCAGGCGCAGCTTCTCGGGGCAGATGGACGCCGCGCAGCGCGAGACCTCCGCATAGACCGGCGTGAGGCCGGCGGCGATGATGGGGTCGACGGCGGTGCAGCAGGTGAGCAGCTGCGTCACCGCGCTGCCCTCCCCCAGCCCAGCGCGAATCTCCTCGCAGGCGACCAGCATGCCGTGGCGCGCCTTGTACGTCAAAAACCAGTCGGCGGGATCGGTTCCCGTGCGCTGCGCCATGATGGTGGCGATGCGCTCCTCCTCGGGCGTGCGATTCATATGTCTGCCTCCTTCAGGTCAGAACGGGCACTGCGCGCTCGCGCTAGCGGCGCGTGAAGCGCGCGACCATCGAGCTGATGAACGACACCTCGGGGAGCTTCATCTTGATGGCGACCCCGAACGTCACGATGAGTGCCGGGATGCCGCCCGCCATCGCGTACAGCAGGGAGCGGACCATGCCGCCGCCGGCAAGCGGGCCGAACGCCGCCTGCAGGCCGGTCAGGATGAGCCAGCCCACCCCGGCGCCCGCGGCGCCGAGCGCAAGCGCGCGCACGCCGGCCACCGCCATGGAGGTAAACCCGATGTGCCCGAGCTCATGGCGCAAAAACAGCAGGGTCACGAGGTCGATCGACACGAAGAAGAACGTCGAGCTGAAGCCGACCACGTTGAAGCCGAACACGGGCGTGAACACGAGGCAGATGATGATCTGGATCGCACCGGCGATGCACTCCGCCACCGCGAAGAGCTTCATCTTGCGCAGCGACGAGCAGGCCTTCTGCAGGTAGGTGCACACGCCGTAGCCCGGAAGCGAGATGGACAGCCACACGATGTACGTTGCGAGGATGTCGACGTCCCCGGCCGACATCTGACCGCCCTTGAGCATATTCGCCAGGCAGGGCGAGAAGACCATCAGGTACAGCGCGAAGGGCACGAGCAGAAAGAGGATCTGCCCCGACCCGCGCGAAAGGCCGCCCACGAATTCCTTGAAGCGGCCACCCGCCACGAACGACGAGAGCTCGGTGAACATGGCCGTCGTGATGGGGATGGCGAACACCGAATACGGCAGGATGTACCAGATACGCGCGTAGTAGGTGATGGAGGCGCCGCTCGGGTTGACCGAGAGGGCGCACGAGCTCTGGACCGACGTCGTGGCGAACGAGACGATCGTCACGACGAGGGTGGGGATGCCGATCGAAAGCGTCTCGCGGATGAGCGGATCGTGGATATCGATACGCGGCGTCAGGTGCACGCCGTGCCGCTTGAGCGCCGGCACCTGCATGAGCACCTGCACGAGCACGCCGAGCGGATTGGAGATGGCGAGCACGAGGATGCCCGCCGTGGGGTTGGTGTCGGCGAGCATGCCGTACAGGAAGAACGCCGCCGTGATGACGATGTTGTTGGCGATGGGCGCCGCCGTCGACCAGAAGTAGTCGCGCTCGGCGTTGAGGATACTCGAGATGACCGACGACAGGGCGTACAGCACGACCTCGATCGCGAAGAAACGGAAGAAGTAGGTGGCGAGGTCGAAATCGAACTCCGACGACGCGTTGAACGCCTGGGTCCAGATGATCTGGCCCGCGAAGATGAAGGATATGACCGAAAGCGCGCCCATGAGCAGCGTGACGAGCGAAAGCAGGTTCGACGCGTAGGCGCAGGCGCCCACGCGGCCCGCCTTCTTCTTCGTGGACACGTACACCGGCAGAAACGCGGTGACGAGCATGCCGCCCATCACGAGCTCGTACAGGGCATTGGGCAGGTTGTTGGCGACGGTGAACGCGCTCGCCACGAGCGTGGTGCCCATGCCGTAGGCCTGCGCCCACGTGCGGAAGAAGCCGGTGATGCGGCTCACGATGACAAGACCACTCATGAGGGCGGCGGAGCGCCCCACGTCGGCCTCGCTCGCCTCGTCCTCATCGTCGGCAGGAACGGCCTTAGGCTCGGAAGCACCGGCCCCCTTCGCCTGCGGGGGCAGCTCGGTCTCGATGGCCTCGGGCGACGACCCGGCGAAGACGTCGGCATCCCAGCCGTCGGTCGACTGGGCGTCAGCGAGCGCGAACTGGGCCGTCTCGTCGGGACGGACGGAGTTGTAGCCGGCAGCTGCTGGCGACGCGTACTGCTCGGCTGCCATGAGGGCCGCCGTCTCCTCGTCGGTGGGAAGTGGCGATGCCACGAAGTCGGCTTCGTCCAGCGTCGCTATCCTGCCAGGATCGATTCCGGCAGACAGCAGGAACGCCGTGGTCTCATCGGGGGCGGCGCGATGTCCGTCGGAGATGGCGGCGGGCACGCGCTCCCCCGCCTCTCCGACACGCTCAGGCGCCTGCTGCTCAGCAGGTACTTCCTGCTGCTTGAAGTGCGCGCCGCGCGGACGGCGTTCGTACTCCTCGTCGCTCATTCGTTCTTTACGCCCTTTCTGCACAGATGGAGGCGACCGTCGCGCCCGTATGCGCGATGAGGTCGTCTGGGGCAAGCTTCAATTGTATGCCGCGCTTGCCCCCCGAGATGAAAATCTGCTCATAGCGCATGCAACGACCATCGATGAGCGTCGGGAAGCGCTTCTTCATCCCGACCGGCGAGCAGCCGCCGCGCACATAGCCCGTCGTGGGGAGCAGGTCCCGTACGTGCATCATCGCCAACGACTTACAGCCCGCGGCGCGGGCTGCCGCCTTGAGATCGAGCTCCTCCGCAACGGGGATGCAGCACACGACGTGGCTGCCGTCGGGCGCCTGCGTCACCAGCGTCTTGAAGCCCTGACCGGGATCCTCCCCCAGCTGCTCGGACACATGGATGCCCGACAGGTCGCTTTCGTCGACCTCGTAGGTCAGGACCTCGAACGAAACGCCCGCGCGCTCGAGCTCGCGCATGGCATTCGTCTTCTGCACCTTCTCCTTGCGGGCCATGGCTATCCTCCCTGCATAGCATACGGCCCCGGAGCGTTACGCTCCGGGGCCGCTGAAATCACTTCCGCACGTCGACGGACTAGACGATCGGGCCACCGCCGATGAAGCCGCCGATGTAGTCGAGCGTACGGTAACCGACGCCCGAACCCGGGATGGAGTCGATCATCTCTCCACCGCCGATGTAGATGCCCACGTGGCCGCACCAACGGCCACCGGTGGCGAAGAACACCAGGTCGCCGTACTGCAGCTGGCTCACATCGGTCGTGATATAGGCGACCTTGCCGTAGAGCGACTCGGGGCTGTTGGACCAGGGGCCGAGACCGAGCGCGTAGTCGATCAGGCCGGAGCACGTGAACCAAGAGGTGCTGGTCGAGCCGGTCCAGTTGTAGCCGGTGTAGGAATAGCCGGAGCCGATCACCGACTGGGCGCGGGCGACCAGGTTGCTGGCGCTCGACGTCGGGCCGCTCGGGGTGATGCTGCCGCCGGAACCGGAGCCGGAATCGGAATCGTCCTCGTAGTCGTCCTCATAGCTGTCGTCGTAGTCGCTGCCGGAGTCGGAAGACGGCTCGTCGGCCTCGTCGGAGCCGGTGCTGGTGTCCTCGGCGGGCGCCTGCTCGTCGGTCGACTCGGAACCGCCGTTCTCGGTGGTCGTCTCGCCCTGCTCGCCCTGCTGCTCCTGCTCGGCCTGGGCGGCCTGCTGGGCAGCGAGCTCGGCGGCGCGGGCCTCGGCGGCTGCGCGGGCAGCCTCCTCCTCGGCGGCGATCTGCGCCTTCAGCTCATCGGAGAGCTGGTCGTAGTAGCTTTGGGCCTCGTTCGCGGCTGCCATGGCGGCCTCGGTCTTGACCTGCTGGTCGGCGACGAGCTGCTCCTGCTGGGTCTTCTGCTCCTCGAGGGCCTTGCGGTTCTCCTCGAGCGACTCCTTGAGCTCACGGGCGTTCGTGATGACGCTCTGCTTGTGCTGAGCGGCCTTATCGGCGTAGTGCAGGTTCGAGATGAGGTTGGTGAAGCTGCCGGAGTTGAGCAGCACCGAGACGATACTCGCGCTGCCGCCCGACTTGTACTGGGAGCTCACCAGATCGCCCAGCTCCTCCTGGTAGGCGGCGAGCTGGACCTCCTCCTCGGCGATCTGAGCCGTGGTCTGCTCGATCTGGGCGTTGGTGTCGTTCAGGTTGGAGGTGACGGTGGCGAGGTCGTTGCCGGCCTGCTCAGCCTGGGAATACAGGGAGTACAGCTGCTCCGACACGCTGTCGAGCTGCTGCTGGAGCTCGGCCGAGGTCTCTGCCAGGGCCGGCGCGGGGCAGAGGCCCGCGGTGAGCGCGAGGCCGAGTCCCAACGTGGGGATGGCGAAGAGGCTACGTTTGAAGTGCGCCATAGATTACATCTCCTAACGGTGCGCGCCGCGAGGCGGAGCGCTCGTATCGGTCTTCGTCCCGCTCTGCGGGAGATCAAAGGTAGAGCCATTCTAACAGCCCGCGTCGTTCGAACCCAACCGATTCATCCCCCCTCCATAGGTCTTTAAGCTTCAACCTGAGCTTAAAGGGAGGCGATCTCATGTTGTCTGTGCCGCATGTTACCTGCGGGTTTAGTCCTCTTCGGACATTGCGGACACCCTGTTCGCATGCTTCTTCCCGCTTCGCGGAAACCGACCGCAACGGTCGTCGAGAGGTATGGATTTGCTCACGAGCGGCTTACCCGACGGTGTCCGTCTTGTCGAATTCGAACGTGCTTTTCCAAAATACGGGGCCGCCCGAAGAGGACGGTCCCGTATCGGTAGCAAACATATGTCGAGGGGATGCGCTACGCCATCTGCCCCGCCTGGCGGGCGCGGTCGCGCTCCAGGATGGGCCCCAGGAACCTGCCCGTATAGCTCTCCTTGCAGGCAGCCACCTGCTCGGGCGTGCCCGACACCACGATGGTGCCGCCGCCGTTACCGCCCTCGGGACCGAGGTCGATGATGCGGTCGGCGACCTTGATGACATCGAGGTTGTGCTCGATGACGAGCACGGTGTTGCCGGCGTCCACCAGGCGCTGCAGCACGTCGATGAGCTGGCGGACGTCCTCGAAGTGCAGGCCCGTCGTGGGCTCGTCGAGAATATAGAACGTGCGGCCGGTCTGCTTGCGGTGAAGCTCCTTGGCGAGCTTCACGCGCTGCGCCTCGCCTCCCGAAAGCGTCGTGGCCGGCTGGCCCAGGCGCACGTAGCCCAGGCCCACGTCGTAGAGGGTCTGCAGCTTACGCTTGATCTGCGGGATGTTCCCGAAGAAGGCGAGCGCCTCGGTTACGGACATATCGAGCACGTCCGAGATGGACTTGCCGCGATAGAGCACCTCGAGCGTCTCGCGGTTGTATCGCTTGCCCCCGCAGACCTCACAGGGAACGTAGATATCGGGAAGGAAGTGCATCTCGATCTTGATCTGGCCGTCGCCCTTGCACGCCTCGCAGCGTCCTCCCGGCACGTTGAACGAGAAGCGGCCGGGCGAGTAGCCGCGCGCCTTGGACTCGGGCACGCTCGCGAACAGCGCGCGCAGGTCGTCCCACAGGCCGATGTAGGTCGCCGGGTTCGAGCGCGGCGTGCGGCCGATGGGCGACTGGTCGATATCGATGACCTTATCGATCTCCTCGATGCCCTCAATGGCGCGATACGGCCCCACGGGGCGCGCCGAATGGTGGATGGCGTTGGTGAGCGCCGGCGCGATCGTATCGGTGACCAGACTCGACTTGCCCGAGCCCGACACGCCCGTCACCACGGTAAAGGTGCCGAACTCGATCTTTGCCGTCACGTTCTTGAGGTTGTTGGCCTTCGCCCCGCGCACCACGAGCGCGCCGCGCCCGGGCTTGCGGCGCTCGTCGGGCAGGCGCACCATGCGCTTGCCCGTGAGGTACTGGCCGGTCAGCGATGCCGGACAGGCCATGATGTCGTCCGGCGCGCCGGCACACACGACCTCGCCGCCGTTCTCGCCCGCACCGGGGCCCATGTCGACCACGAAGTCGGCCGCGCGGATGGTGTCCTCGTCGTGCTCGACCACGATGACCGTGTTGCCGAGGTCGCGCAGGCGCTCGAGCGTGGCAATAAGGCGCTCGTTGTCGCGCTGGTGCAGGCCGATGGAGGGCTCGTCGAGAATATAGAGCACGCCCATGAGGCCCGCGCCGATCTGCGTGGCCAGGCGGATGCGCTGTGCCTCGCCGCCCGAGAGCGTGGCCGAGGCGCGGTCGAGCGTGAGGTAGTCCAGGCCCACATCCACCAGGAAGCGCAGGCGCTCCATGATCTCCTTGACGATGCGGCCGCCGATGAACTGCTGGCGCTCGGTGAGCTCGAGCGCCCCGAAGAACTCGAGGGACTCGCGGCAGCTCATGCAGCACACGTCGTAGATGGACTTGTCCCCCACCGTGACGGCCAGCATCTCGGGGCGCAAGCGGGCACCATGGCAAGCGCGGCAGGGCTCCTCGCGGATGTAGCGCTCGAGGCGCGCCTTGGTGTTCTCGTTCGTCGTCTCGATATAGCGTTCGTACAGGATGTTGCGCACGCCGGAGTACTTCGTGAACCAATGCGTGTCGCGGCCATCCTGCGTGTGGTAGTCGACGCGCATCTTCTTGTCGCCCAGGCCGTCGAGGAAGATCTTCTTCACGCGCGCGGGAAGGTCTTTCCAGGGCGTGGCGGGATCGACCTTGAGGTGCTTGGCGAGCGCACGGAAGATCTGGGGATAGTAGTTGGACTTGCCGAAGAAGCTGCCGAACACGCCCTCGTCGATGGAGAGGTTCGGATCCTCGATGAGCGCTTCGGCATCCACAACCTTCTTGAAGCCCAGACCGTCGCACTCGGGGCAGGCGCCATAGGGCGCGTTGAACGAGAAGTCGCGCGGCTGGAGGTCGTCGATGGAGTGGCCGTGCTCGGGGCAGGCGAGGGCGAGCGAGTACGTCAGCACATCGCCCGGCGTGCCCTCGGGCGCGTCGCGGTCGGGCAGCAGGTAGACGGCGACACGGCCATGCGCGAGTTTGGTGGCCTGCTCGACCGCCTCGGCGATACGGCCCACACTGCCCTCGCGGATGACGATGCGGTCCACCACGACCTCGATGGTGTGGCGGAACTTCTTATCGAGCTCGATGGGATCGTCCAAGCTGCGGACATCGCCGTCGATGCGGACACGCGAGAAGCCCTCGCGGCGCAGGTCGTCGAGGAGCTTGGCGAACTCGCCCTTGCGGTCGGAAACCACCGGCGCGAGCACGAGGGCGCGCCGCCCCGCACCCGCCTCCATGATCTTGTCGGCAACCTGGTCGGTCGTCTGGCGCTCGATCACGCGGCCGCACTCGGGGCAGTGCGGCGTGCCCACGCGCGCAAAGAGCAGGCGCAGGTAGTCGTAGATCTCGGTGACCGTACCCACCGTGGAGCGCGGATTCTTGCTCGTCGTCTTCTGGTCGATGGACACGGCCGGCGACAGGCCGTCGATCGAATCGAGGTCCGGCTTGTCCATCTGGCCCAGGAACTGGCGGGCGTAGCTGGACAGGCTCTCCACGTAGCGGCGCTGACCCTCGGCGTAGATCGTGTCGAAGGCGAGGCTCGACTTGCCCGAACCCGACAGGCCGGTGATCACGACGAGCTTGTCGCGCGGAATCTCGACGTCGATGTCGCGCAGGTTGTGCTCGCGCGCACCGCGGATGACGATAGAGGAATCTGACATGGGTGCCCTTTCGGTTATGCCAGCGGTATGCATGCTGTCGACCAAGTCTAACCCCAAACAGAACGGACACGTGTTCGTCTGCAAGCGCGCCACGGGATATCCAATCCTTGTTCGATATGTGCCGCATTTGACTGCGCAGGTGGGTCGTGGGATTCTTTATTTATCTGTAAACGTATGGTAAAGAGCCCCATGACCGAAATCCTTCCCCTGACATTCGCCATCATCCCCCTTGCCGCGGCGATCGCCCTCGTCGTGTTCACCATCGCGATGATCGTCCACACGCGCCGCGAGGGGCGCCGCGTCACGCCGGGCGCCATCCTGTGGCCCGTGCCCTTCATCGCGATGCTCGCGGGCATGGCGTGGATGTGCTCCGCGGAGATGTGCATCTTCGAGCCGACCCTGCTCGTCATCTTCTCGCTGGCGGTCGAGGCGCTCGGCGCGCTCACGCTCGCGCGCACCTATATCGTGACGTGGCTCGACCAGCTCGACCCGGCCAGCGGCCGGGTGATGCGCCCCGTCCGCGACGTCGGCATCCTCGCCGCCGCCTCCGTGCTGTCGGTCTGGTCGCTCGAGCGCGCCTGGAACGCCTCGTACGCGAGCATCCCCATCCTCTACTTCGGCACGGCGGTCTTCCTCGTATTCGCCGTCATGCTCGCCCTGTACTTCTTCGGCCAGCGCTCCGGCGTGCTCCCGGCGCTGGTCGTCCTCACCTGCTGCGGGTTCGGCGTCGCCCAGTACTTCATCGAGCAGTTCAAGTCCGCCGCCATCCTGCCGAGCGACCTGCTCGCCCTCGAGACCGCGGCCGCCGTGAGCGGCGGGTACACCTACCAGATCGACGCTGCGGTCACGGAATCGATCATCGCCGCCTGCGTGGCGCTCGCCCTGCTCTCCTTCGTGTGGCCCGGCCGCCCGCGCGATGCGCGGCGCGGGGCCATCGGCGTGGCCGCCAACCTCTGCTGCGGAGGCGCCATCGTCGTCGCGCTCGCATCGGCCTACAACGGCGTGCGCATCGAGGAGGCGCTCGAGTTCACCTACGACCGCTGGTGGCCCATCTCCACCTACCAGGCGACCGGCTTCATCCCCTCGTTCATCGCCGTGGCTCAGGACCTCCCCATCCCCGAGCCCGAGGACTACAGCGACGAGGCGGCAACCGACTCCCAGGCCGAACTCGTCGCCCAGTACGACGCGACCCTGGCCACCTCTCCCGAGCGCGTTGCCGCCGAGCAGCAGTTCGCCGAGGTCCAGCCCACCGTTATCGCCATCATGAACGAGAGCTTCTCCGACCTCTCCGTGTACGAGGGGCTGCGCAACGCCGGCTACAACGGCCCGTCGTTCTACAACTCGCTGGGCGATACCCTGCAGCGCGGCACGCTCATGGTGTCGACCAACGGCGGCGGCACCGCCAACACGGAGTTCGAGTTCCTCACGGACAACTCGATCGCCTTCGTCGGCAACGGCAAGTACCCCTATCAGCTCTATAACTTCTCCGATGTGGACAGCCTGCCCAAGCAGCTCGCCGCCGCCGGCTACCGCGCGCGGGCCATCCACCCCATGCCGCCCAACAACTGGAACCGCTCGCTCGTTTACCGTCAGCTCGGCTTCGAGGACTTCATCTCGAAGGATGAGTTCGCAGATGCGCCCCGCTACCACTCCGGCGCGACCGACCGCGCGACCTACGAGAAGGTTCTCGAGCTTCTGGCTGAGGACGGCAACCCGCAGTTCGTCTTCGACGTCACCATGCAGAACCATAGCGGCTACGACGCCGGCTCCGTTCCCGAGGGCGACATGACGTCCTACGCTCCTGAAGGCGTCGGCGACCAGACGCTGCTCAGCCAGCTCAACACCTATCTCGCCTGCATCGAGGCGTCCGACAGCGACCTCTCGTGGTTCATCGAGCAGCTGCGCGGTCTCGACCGCCCCATCGTCCTCGTGTTCTTCGGCGACCACCAGCCCAATTTCACGACGGCCCTGAACGATACGCTCCATCCGGGCGAGGACACCCTCACCCACCAGTGGCGCCTGTTCGAATCGACCTATTTCGTCTGGGCGAACTACGACGTCGCCGGCAACGACCAGGTGAGCCTGCAGGCCGAGCTCAGCGCCAACGAGCTCGCGGCGCAGATGATGTACCTGATCGGCGCTCCGCTGAGCGACTACCAGAAGGCGCTGCTTGCCAGCCGCTCGCAGATCACGTCCATCAGCGCAAACGGCTACCGCGGCGCCGACGGCCTGTGCTACGAGCTGGAGGCGAACAGCCCCTACGCCTCGCTCGTCGACGACCTGCGCAGCATCCAGTACCTGAACTTCGCCCGCAACATCCGCTAGGCGCGAATCCTACAGGAGCTCACGGCGGATCGCGGCAGCCGCCCGGGCAACAAGCGCATGCCCCGCCGCGTCGCCCGCGCGCGACGCCACGCCGGCAACGAGCTGCTCGCCCTCGCAGAGCGCGGGGAAGAAAAAGGTGCATTCCTGCGGGGCATCCGCCACCGACACCGGGATACGAAGCCTTCGGCAGCGCTCGGCGACCATATGGTTGACCGCACGGTTATCCGTCGCGGCCACCACAAGGGCGCACCCCGCCTCGTCACCGGCAGCGTAGGCGCGCCGGCACACCGTGATTCCCTCGCCTTCGAGGTCTTCGGCCTGCGGATCGATAACGGACACCATCGCATCGAAGCGCGCGAGGGCGCGGGCGCGGCGCTCCCCCACCTTGCCGCAGCCCACCACGAGGCATCGCGCTCCCGAAAGGTCGACGAACAGCGGGAACCGCGCGTGCTCGTTCCGCGTCATCGGCAAGGCGGGCACGCCGCACTCGACGACCTGCGCATTCTCGAGATGCGAGGCGGCGAGCCGCTGCACCTCGGGCCACGCACCGAGCCCCATGGCAACCGTGCGGACGGCGTATCCCGCCGCCTCGAACCTGCTGCGCCAGCTCGCGCTCCCAACGCCTAGGATATCGCGCTCGGCATGGCCGGCAGAGGCGATCATGAGCGGTGCGAGCAGAAGCTCGCACCCGGCCTTCGAGTGCGCCTCGACAACGCGGATCACCTTGTCGAACGGCGGCTCTCCACGCAGCAGCCCGATGTGGATATCGGAGCGTCCGAGCGCATCGAGCGCACCCTGCAGAGCCAGGTAGGCGAGCTGCCCCACCCCGGAAGCTCCGTGGCCCACCAGCACGATTGGACAGCCGGGCTCAAGGGGCAGGTGCGCGTCGATGGCCCGGGCGAGCACGTGGGCATCGGACGCCGACGACAGGAGGGGCGCCGAAAGCCGCACGGTATCGAACAGGGGCGCCTTCGCCGTCACGGCTCTCCGAAGCCCAGCGTAGGCGGTGCCATCCACGAGATGCGTCGAGACGACCGTAACGTCGCGGACTCCCGCGTCCCACAGCTCCTCGAGGGCAGAGGCGGGATCGAGCACGCATTCCCCGCGCTCGGCAAGCGCACTTCGGGCGCGTGCGCTCGTATAGGCCTCGCGCACCGGGGCGCCGGCGTTGCCGGCATCGGCGCGAAACGCCGAGACGACGGCCGATACCAAGGGCTCCACGAAGCATCGACGCGCCTCGTCGCGCGATGTCCCGTATGCTGTGACCAGCAATCCTCGCATCATCCGCCCGTGCCCTTCACTCCGCAATCTCCGCACAACCGTTGCCCTTATGATACCGTCGCCGCGCTGCGGGCAGGCATCGGGCGTGCAGCCGGGACGCCGGCTCATTTCGGGCCGATTGCCGCCGATCCCCGCCCGCGCGCACGGGGACGAGTCGGCGTAAACTGCATCTCGTTACCCGAAGACAGCAGAGGAGATACCCATGGAGCAGCGCAACAATCTGCCAACGTTCGGCGCGGCATCCTTCGAGGCGGTCGCCACACCCGAGCAGGTGCAGCAGCTTGCAGAGCTTGCCGGCGCGATCTGGCGCGAATACTGGCCGGCGACGATCGGCGCGGCGCAGACCGAGTACATGATCGAGCACTTCCAGAGCCTGCCCGCCATCGAGCGCGACATGGCCGAGCACGGCTACGAATACTGGTTCGTGCGCGCCGCGGACGACGGGCGCATCGTGGGTTATACGGGCGGCCATGTGGAGCCCGAGACGAACCGGTTCTTCGTGAGCAAGATCTACCTGCTGGCATCGGAGCGCGGCAAGCACTTCGCCAGCGCCGTCATCGCGTTTTACGAGGACCTCTGCCGCACGCGCGGCCTTCGCGCCATGTACCTCACGGTCAACAAGCACAACGAGCTCGGCATCCGCGCCTATGTCGCCAAGGGCTTCGAGACCATCGACGCCGTCGAGACGGACATCGGCAGCGGATTCATCATGGACGACTACATCATGGAGAAGGCCGTCTAAGGCCGCCCGCCCCGCCTGCGCTTCCCCGCCGCACGCTCCCCACCTCGAGGCGGGGATATGCTCTCTGAAAGGCCTATCATGGATGCATACGCCCGCACAGGACGCGACCGCGTCCCATGCAAGAGAGGGGATATGCGCATGAAGTACCTTATCGTCGGAGGCGTCGCCGCCGGCACCAAGGCGGCAGCGAAGATCAAGCGCTGCGACCGCACTGCAGACGTGCTGGTGATCTCGAAGAGCCACGACATCTCGTATGCCGGCTGCGGCCTTCCCTATTACGTGGGTGGCGATATCGAGACCCGCGAGGAGCTCATCGTCAACACCCCCGCGGCCTACGCCGGCCTCACCGGCGTCGAGGTCCAAACCGGGCAGGAGGCAATCGCGCTCGACGCCGCGGCGAAGACCGTGACCGTCCGCTCCGAAGACGGCTCCGAGCGCGCCGAGACCTACGACAAGCTCGTCATCGCCACGGGGGCGTCGCCCTTCGTGCCGAACGTGGAGGGCATCGACCTTCCCGGCGTCTTCTGCCTGCGCACGCCGGATGACGCCACCGCCATCCGCTCCTACCAGAAGGATGCCTCCTGCCGCCGCGCCGTCGTCTGCGGCGCGGGCTTCATCGGCCTCGAGGTCGCCGAGAACCTGCTCGCCCAGGGCCTGCAGGTCACCGTCATCGACGCCATGCCCCAGATCCTGCCCGGCGTCTTCGACCCCGAGATGGCCGACTTCGCGCGCCGCCAGCTCAAGGCCGCCGGCATGCGCGTGCTCACCGGCACCTCGTTGACGGGCATCGCTGGCACCGAGCGCGCCGAGGGCGTGCAGACGGCGACCGGAACCATCCCCGCCGACATCGTCGTGGTCGCCATCGGCATCCAGCCCAACACGGCTTGGCTCGAGGGCTCGGGCATCGCCCTGACGAAGGGCACTATCGACACCGATGAGTTCTGCGCCACGAATCTCGCAGACGTCTACGCCGCCGGCGACTGCGCCATGGTCCGCAACGCCATCACCGGCAAGCCGGCCTGGAGCCCCATGGGCTCGACGGCGAACATCGCCGGCCGCGCGCTCGCCCGCACCCTCACCGGAACGCCCACCGCGTACCCGGGCGTCCTCGGCACCGGCGTGGTGCGCCTGCTGCCCACGCTGAACGGCGGCCGCACCGGTCTCACCGAGGCTGCAGCCCGTGCGGAGGGCCTCGACCCCGCGTCCATCGTCGCCGTCCTCGACGACAAGGCGCATTACTACCCCGGCTCGTCGAGCTTCTTCATCAAGCTCATCGCCGACCGCGCCAGCCACCGCCTGCTGGGCGTCCAGGTGCTCGGAGCGGGTGCCGTGGACAAGGTTGTTGACGTTATCGTCGAGGCGCTCTACAGCAAGCTTAAGGTCGAGGACCTCGACCTCATGGACTTCGCCTACGCGCCGCCGTTCTCGACGGCGATCCACCCGGTCGTGACGGCCGCCTACATCCTCGAGAACAAGCTCGCGGGTGCCCTCGAGACCTTCACGCCCGCCCAGTACGCCGCCGGCGAGGCGAAGGACTACACCGTCATCGATGCCCTACCCGCCCCCACCATCCCCGGCGCCGAATGGGTCGACCTCGCGAAGGTCGTAGGCGAGCTCCCCGGCCACGCCAAGGATGAGAAGCTCCTGCTTGTGTGCGCCAAGGGCAAGCGCGGCTACTTCATGCAGAACCGCCTGAAGGCCGCCGGCTACACCAACACGCGCGTGCTCGAGGGCGGCATGACCTTCAACGAGGTCAAGGTGCCGCGTCCGGCGGGCAAAAAGCTGCCAGCCGCCGAGATCAAGCGCCTGAAGGGCCTGGGGTGCCTTCAGGACAAGCGCTGCGACGACGTGTTCAACATCCGCGTCATCACCCGCAACGGCAAGCTGACGAGCGCCGAGCAGAAGACCGTGGCCGACGCCGCCGAGCGGTTCGGCTCCGGTGAGGTCACCATGACCACGCGCCTGACGCTCGAGATTCAGGGCGTGAAGTACGACAACATCGACGCGTGCATCGCCTTCCTGCAGGACGCGGGCCTCGACGCCGGCGGCACCGGCTCCAAGGTGCGCCCCGTGGTGAGCTGCAAGGGCACCACCTGCCAGTACGGCCTCATCGACACCTTCGGCCTCTCCGAGAAGCTGCACCAGCGCTTCTACGTGGGCTACCACGGCGTCGAGCTGCCGCACAAGTTCAAGATCGCCGTCGGCGGCTGCCCCAACATGTGCGTCAAGCCCGACCTCAACGACCTGGGCATCGTGGGCCAGCGCGTGCCGCAGATCGATCTCGACAAGTGCCGCGCCTGCAAGGTCTGCCAGGTCGTGAAGGCCTGCCCCATGGGCGACGCGCAGGTGGGCCCGGACGGCAAGATCACCATCGCCGAGGAGCTCTGCAACCACTGCGGCCGCTGCATCGGCTCCTGCCCATTCGATGCGGTGAGCGAGAGCCTTGTGGGCTACAAGGTCTACATCGGCGGGCGCTGGGGCAAGAAGACCGCCCACGGCCAGGCACTGGACAAGATCTTCACCACCGAGGACGAGGTCATGGACGTCGTCGAGCGCGCCATCCTGTTCTTCCGCGACGAGGGTATCTCCGGTGAGCGCTTCGCCGACACCCTGGCGCGCCTGGGATTCGACTACGTGCAGGACAAGCTGCTCTCGGCCCCCATCGACAAGGAGGCCATCCTCAACAAGAACGTGGTGGGCGGCGCCACCTGCTAGTACAAGAACCGACGCCGCAGCGCATGCGCCCGATGAAAGTTTGGGGCCTGTCCCCGAACTTTCATCAGATGGGTACAATGAAGCCGTGTCAACCATCGATGCCCAGCCGCGGCGCCCGTCGCGCATGCCGCTGGGCGCAAATCCCGAAAGGACTTCCCATGGCCTCTTGTGAACACGCACAGGCCGCCGGCGGCCAGACCGCCCCGATGCAGTTCGAGGAGAACAACCTTTCCGAGGTCAAGCGCGTCATCGCCGTGCTTTCCGGCAAGGGCGGCGTCGGCAAGTCGCTCGTCACCGGCTCGCTCGCCGTTGAGCTCGCCCGCGGCGGCGCGAAGGTCGGCATCCTGGATGCCGACATCACCGGCCCCTCCATCCCCCGCATGTTCGGCATGGGCGACCGCCGCGCGCACGGGTTGGGCAAGCTGCTGCTCCCCGAGATCTCCGCGACCGGCATCAAGGTGATGTCGTCCAACCTGCTGCTGCAAAACGAGACTGACCCTGTGCTCTGGCGCGGCCCGGTCATCGCCGGCGCCATCAAGCAGTTCTGGAGCGATACATCTTGGGGCCCGCTCGACTATCTGCTCGTCGACATGCCCCCGGGCACCGGCGACGTCGCGCTCACCGTGTTCCAATCGCTGCCGGTCGATGGCATCGTCGTCGTCACGAGCCCACAGGACCTGGTGTCGATGATCGTCGCCAAGGCCGTGAACATGGCCGACAAGATGAACGTACCCATCCTCGGCATCGTCGAGAACATGAGCTACGTGCAGTGCCCCGACTGCGGTCGCTCCATCGAGATCTTCGGCGCGAGCAAGCTCGACCAGGTCGCCGAGACCTATCACCTGAACGTCCTCGACCGCTTGCCCATCGACCCGGCGCTCGCCGCCGCCTGCGATGCCGGCACGATCGAGACGGAGCTTCAGGCAGGCACCCTGCCCCTGGCTCTCGCAGCCGCTAAGGCCGTCGAGCCTCATGAGGGCGACGATGCCGAGGACCAGGCGTAAGTGACCAGTCGCCCCACATACGACGTAGCGATCATCGGCGGCGGCGCCTCAGGGCTCGCCGCCGCCGTTTCTGCAGCGCGCACGGGAAGAAGCGTCGTCATCATCGAGCGCGACGTCGAGATCGGCCTGCCCATCCTGGCGACCGGAAACGGGCGCTGCAACCTGTCCAATACGGACCTCGACCCCGCGCGCTACCGCCATCCCGACATCGTGCGCGCCGTCATGGGTGAGCATCCGGAAGCGGAGCTCGCAGCGTTTTTCGATTCGCTCGGCCTTATGACCTGCGAGATCGACGGGCGCCTGTACCCTTACAGCAAGCGCGCCGACTCCGTGCGCGAGGTCCTGCTCATAGCGGCGCTTCGCGCCGGCGCCCAAACACTTACCTGCGCCGAGGTCGAGCGCGCGACGTACGATGCCGGCGAGGGCATCTGGCATCTTGAGGTCTCAAAACCTGCCAAGCCCCTACCGATGCCGAAAAAGCCCCACGATTTCAAGGCGCTCATCCGCGCACAGCGCAAAGAGCTTCGCCGTGCGGAACGCGTAAGCGAGACCCTCTCGGCCCGCCGCGTCGTCATCGCCTGCGGCGGCGCGTCGGAGCGCATGGCCGTGCTGTTCCACCTGCCGCATATCCCCGAGAAGCCCGTGCTGTGCCCTGTGGCCTGTCAGCCCCCAGACGACCGCCACGTTCCCTTGCGCCCCTTCGCGCTCGAGCAGCTCGACGGCTTGCGCGTCGACTGCCGGCTTTCCCTTATTCGCAACGGTGCGACCATGTGGAGCGAGGACGGCGAGGTCCTCTTCCGCTCGTATGGCATCTCGGGCATCGTCGTGTTCGACCTCTCGCGGCGCTGCTCCGCCGGCGATATCGTGGAGGTCGATCTGTTCCCCGCCTATGGCGAAGATGAGCTCACCGAGCTTTTCGAGGCGCGCGCCGCCGTCTTCGGCAATCCCGCGCGGATGGCCGGCACCTGGTTTTGCGGGGTGCTCGACAGCAGCCTTGACGCGCATATCGCCACCCTCGCCGAACCGATCGGCCACACCTGCGGCACGTACGCGCATCTCGCCAAGCACCTCGCCTTCGAAGTGAGCGGCACCACCGAGCACGCAAGCGCGCAGGTGCGCCGCGGCGGCATCCCCTTTGACGCCGTCGAGCTGCCCTCGCTCGCGATCAAGCCCGACATCGCACCCGCGCTCTCCATCTGCGGGGAGGCGCTCGATATGGACGCCGACTGCGGCGGATTCAACCTTGCCTGGGCATGGCTCTCGGGCATCAGGGCGGCAACCTTGGGAAGCACCACGCACTGAAAGGCCCATCATGCTCGAGATCAGCCAGATTCCCGTCACGCTCGACAACGGAGCCACCGAAGAGGGATGCCTAGATGCCTGCCGCCAGGCGGCGCGACGCGTGCTCGGATGCAAGCCCTCCGACATCGCGCACATCGAGCTCCATCGCAAATCGGTCGATGCGCGGAAGAAGCGCGACGTGCACTTCGTTCTGAGCGCACGTCTCCGGCTCCGCAGCGAGCAGGCCGAGCGCACGGCCCTTGCCCGCGTCCCATCGCGCGACGCCGCGCACGTTCGCCCGGTCGACGACGAACCGACGAGCTTCCCGGCACCCCTGCACGCCTCGCTGCGCCCCGCCAAGCGGCCGGTCGTGGTCGGTGCGGGCTGCGCCGGCCTGTTCTGTGCGCTCACGTTGGCGGAAGCGGGCCTGGCGCCCCTCCTTATCGAACGCGGAGACGACGCAGCCACGCGCACCGAGACGATTGAGCGCTTCTGCCGAACCCGCATACTCGACCCGGAGAGCAATATCCAGTTCGGGCTTGGCGGCGCGGGCACCTTTTCCGACGGTAAGCTCAATACCGGAACGAAAAATCCCGCGCATCGGCTCATCCTGAAGACGATGGTCGACGCTGGCGCCCCGCGCGACATCCTCTGGGATGCAAAGCCGCACGTCGGCTCCGACATCCTTCCCACCGTTGTCACCCACATCGTGCGCCGCATCGAGCAGCTTGGCGGCGAGGTCCGCTTCGGCTGCAAGCTCGTGGATATCGAGCGATCCGATCAGGGATCGCCCGTCGCCATTCATGTCGAGCGACGCAGCCAAGGAGCCCACGCGTCGTCAGAGCGCATCCCCGTCACCCATCTTGTGCTCGCCTGCGGCCATTCGGCTCGCGACGTTTTCCGCCTTCTCTGCGATCGCGGCTTCTCCGTCGAACGCAAGACCTTCGCCATGGGCGTGCGCATCGAGCACCTGCAGGCAGATATCGATCGTGCGCAATACGGATCTGCCGCCGGGCATCCTGCGCTCGGCGCCGCCCCGTACAAGCTCGTCACCCATCTGCCGAACGGCCGCAACGTCTTCACCTTCTGCATGTGCCCCGGCGGCGAGGTCGTGGCCGCGGCAAGCGAAGAAGGCGGCGTGGTCGTCAACGGGGCGAGCCTCTATGCGCGCGCCGGCCGAAACGCCAACGCCGCCCTGCTGGTCAACGTGAACCCCGACGACCTGCTAGGCGCCGATCCGCTTGCCGGCATCGACCTCCAACGGCGTTGCGAGCAACGCGCATTCGAGCTCGGTGGCGGTAACTACCGCGCGCCCGCTCAGCTCGTGGGAGATTTCCTCTCCGGCCGCCCCAGCACCGCCGGGGGCCGCATCGAGCCCACCTATCCCCTTGGAGTCACCTGGACCGCTCTCGACCAGGCGCTGCCCTCCCATATCATCGAAACGCTCCGCGCCGGCATCCCCGCTCTCGGTCGCAAGCTGCGCGGCTACGACGACCCGGAGGCGGTCCTCACCGGCGTGGAATCGCGCTCGAGCTCGCCCGTTACCGTCGTGCGCGACCGCTCCTGCACCGCGCTCGGCGCGCCGGGTCTCTTCCCCTGCGGCGAGGGTGCGGGATACGCCGGTGGCATCATGAGCGCGGCGACCGATGGCATCCGCTGCGCCCAGGCGCTCATCGACAGCCTTTCAAGCTAACCTGGGTCGATGCCGGGAACAGTCCTTCCGGCGTGGCAGATCGACAAGAAAAAAGGCGGGACCGAAGTCCCGCCTCGACATGCAAGCCAAAACGCCTTGTTGCCGCTATGCGACGGCAGCGCCCTTATCCTTCTTGCGCAACGCGCGGATAGGCGCCCAGATGGACTCGTCGATGGAGCCGACACCATGAAGCGCCACGGCACCATACACGAAGCCCCATGCGGCGATGAAGAGCGTGAGCGACGTCAGACCCTGCGCGGCGCCCTCGCCTGCGAAGTTCATGATGTTGATGAACGACACGATCCACGTGGCGGCGGCGACGCACAGCTCCACGAACCAGTGGCCCGCGTCGACGCGATCCATGTGCAGCGCGATGAACATCACGAAGAACGCGAGGAAGATACCCACGAACGCCCAGGTCTGCGAATACACGCTGATGTCGTAGGGGAAGAACAGCTCCCAGAAGCCGAAGACGAACATGAAGAGACTCATGAGCACCTCGACCCACGAAAGCACCCATCCGCTGCGAGACACGAACGACGCGATGCCCGTCAGGACACCGAGGACGATCGCGCACCACGGGAGCATCGAGAGGATGCCCGCCAGGCCGTCATGCGGCGTGATCATGAACATGCCCAGACCGCCCCACGAAGGCGTCACGTAGTTGTACGCGGCCATGCCGAAGCAGAACACGGCCATGATGACCAGGTTCCACTTCACCAGCAGCAGCTGCTCCTTCAGGCAATCGAGCTTTGCACGCGTCTGCTTTCTCATTGCTCCCCCTTAGCCGACACGAATCTATCGGGCAGATTCCATCGAAGTGAAATCCATACCATGCCGCAGTGATTATAGCACCGCATTCGCCCTTGAACGACCAGCTGACTCAGGGAAGCTTCTGCCGCGTAGGCGAGCGCGCATCAGTGCTTGAAACGCGCCCCCTGGCGCTTGCGGCCGCCACCGAATTTCGAGCCGCGCCGCGCATCCTTACGCAGGCGCTCGATGACCTCCTGCTCGGTTCCGCCTTCCACGATCGCCTTGAGGTGAACGAGCGCATCGCGCAGGCGAGCAGCCTCCTCGAAGTCCATGGCCTCCGACGCGCTGCGCATGTCCTCCTCCATCGTGGCGATGATGCGCGCGACCTCCTCGGAAGGCAGCGATGCCAGCTCCGCAGCAAGGCGCTCTCCCGTGCTTTCTTCCTCGGCGGCTTCGGCTCCGGCCGCCTCGCTTCCTGCCGGCGTGAAGAACGCGCCATGGCCGAGCGAGTCGCCGCGGCTGCGATCCTTCTTCCCCACCGTCTCCGTCGCCTCGGCGATAAAGCTCGAGATGTCGTTGATCGCCTTGCGCACGGTCTTCGGCTCGATGCCGTGCTCCTCGTTGTAGGCCATCTGGATACCGCGGCGGCGGTTCGTCTCGTCGATCGCCTCGCGCATGGAGTCGGTGATGGTGTCGGCGTACATGATGACCTCGCCGTCGGCGTTACGCGCCGCACGGCCGATCGTCTGGATGAGGGAGCGCCTGTTGCGCAGGAAGCCCTCCTTGTCGGCGTCGAGGATCGCGACGAGCGAGACCTCGGGCAGATCCAGGCCCTCGCGCAGCAGGTTGATGCCCACCAGCACGTCGATCTTGCCCTGGCGCAGATCGCGCAGGATCTCGACGCGGTCGAGGGTAGCCGTGTCGGAATGCATGTAGTTGACCTTGATGCCTGCGTCGAGCAGGTGGTCCGTCAGGTCCTCCGCCATACGCTTCGTGAGCGTCGTCACGAGCACGCGTTCCTTGCGCGCCGTGCGCACGCGGATCTCGTCCAGCAGGTCGTCGATCTGCCCGCGAACCGGACGCACGTCGATCTTGGGATCGAGCAGGCCCGTGGGACGGATGATCTGCTCGACGTTGTTCTGGCTCACGCGAAGCTCGTAATCGCCCGGCGTCGCGCTCACGTAGATGAACTGGGGAATGCGGGCCTCGAACTCATCGAAACGCAGCGGACGGTTGTCGAGCGCCGAGGGCAGGCGGAAACCGTGCTCCACAAGCGTCACCTTGCGCGAGCGGTCGCCCTCGTGCATGCCGCGGATCTGAGGGACCGTGACATGGCTCTCGTCGATGATGCAGAGCATGTCTTTCGGGAAGTAGTCGATAAGCGTGAACGGGGGTTCTCCGGGCTTTCTGCCATCCAGATGGCGCGAATAGTTCTCGATGCCCGTGCAGAAGCCCATCGTCTCGAGCATCTCGAGGTCGTAATCGGTGCGCTGCTGCAGACGCTGCGCCTCGAGCAGCTTGTCCTCGGCCTTGAGCTCGGCCACGCGCTGCTCGCATTCCTCCTCGATGGTCTTGAGCGCCTGCGTCACCTTCGGCTTCTCGGTCACGTAATGGGACGCCGGCCACACGGGGATGGCATCGTACTCGCGGAGCAGCTCGCCCGTCACCTCGTCGATCTCGGCGATGAGCTCGACCTCGTCGCCGAAGAACTCGAAGCGAAGCGGATGCTCGGCATAGGGAGGATAGACATCCACCACGTCGCCGCGCACACGGAAGGTGCCGCGTGCAAGATCGTAGTCGTTGCGGTCGTACTGGATGTCGATGAGCGCATGGATGAAGTCGTCGCGCTCGAGCGGGACCGTCTTATCGACATTCGGGGCAAGGCCGGCGTAATCCTCGGGGCTGCCGATGCCGTAGATGCACGACACCGAGGCAACGACGATCACGTCGCGGCGCGAGAGCAGCGATGCGGTCGCCTGATGGCGCAGCATCTCGACTTCCTCATTGATGGAGGAGTCCTTCTCGATATAGGTGTCGCTCGCCGGCACATAGGCTTCGGGCTGATAGTAGTCGTAGTACGAAACGAAGTACACGACGGCATTATGGGGAAAGAACTCCTTGAGCTCGCTGGCGAGCTGGGCAGCGAGCGTCTTGTTAGGAGCCATGACGAGCGTCGGCTTGCCGAGCGCCTCGATGGTCTTAGCCATCGTGAACGTCTTTCCCGAACCCGTGACGCCCAGAAGGACCTGATAACGGTCCCCTGCCTCGATGCCGTGCACAAGGGACTCGATAGCCTGCGGCTGATCGCCCGAAGGCTCATACGGCGCCACGACCTCGAATGCGGCGTCTTCACCGGCCACGCCGAACCGCTTGAGCTCGCCTCCGACGCGCTCGACCTCGAAATCAGCCATGGCAACCTCCATCACGTACGAACGTTGCGGATTTACATGAAGCTATCTGGATAAAGCTCCCGATATCGCTCATGAGCCGTCTTGACGCGAACAAGATAGGACTGGGTCTCGGGGAACGTAATCGAATCCGCGAGGTCCTGCCCGCCATCTGTCCACGAATCGACATTGCCCATGCCGGCGTTATAGGCGGCGATCGCATGATCGGTCGCGCCGTTGAAATACGAGATCAGATACGAAAGATACGCGCAGCCGATCCTGATATTCGTAGAAGGATCGTACAGGTTATCGGGATCCACCTCGTCAGAAGAGACATAGCCCTTGTGAACCATATCCCACGCGGTATCGGGCATGAGCTGCATAAGGCCGCAAGCCCCGCTGTCTGAGTGCGCAGAGGGATCGAAGCCGGACTCGGTCTCGATGACCGCCGCCACGAGATATGGATCGAGCCCGAACTCGGTTGCGGAGGACAAGATGTCCTCCTCATAGCGAAGCGGATAGAACAGCTGGAAGAGCTGAGCGGGCGCATAGGCATATGCCCACGAAGCGCAACCGAACAGCAGGACCAGCGCAACGGGAATCACCCGATACCACGCAAGAAGACGTGGGCGTCGAGTCATGAGAGTACCTCCGAAGATGTCAGAAGACCATGGCTTTCGAGCCATCGATCAAGAGAGCTAAAAAGACTATCATCTCCGGCAGTATTGTCAATAACGACATCAGCAAGAGCGCATAGTTCAGATTCAGAAGGCTGGCATAGCGCGCGCTCGTCAAAGGCTGCGGGGTCCATTCCGCGCGCCACAGCACGCTCACGCCGAACGTCTATCGGCGCGCTGATGGCAAGAATCTCATCGGCAAGTCCGAACGCATCGGTAAAAGCAGCCGCGACGGAAACCTCCACGACCGTGAGCTCCGGATCAGGTACCGTGACGGTGCAGCACAAGGGCGGAAGCAATCGAAACGCAAGCTGCTCGATAAGCACGGGGTGGACGATCGCGTTGAGATCATCGGCATCCTGCGGGGTAGCAAACGCCTGGCGCGCCAAGGCATGCGAGTCGATTCCCCCGTCAGGATTGAGAATCTCGAATCCGAATCGATCGGCGAGCTCCATCACAAGAGTTGAGCCAGGAACATAGAGCTCCTTGGCGAACTCATCCAAATCGATTCGAATTGCCCCGCGCCGTTCGAGATACTTCGTGGCACACGATTTTCCCGACGCGATATTTCCAATAACAAATGCAGTAAACATAGGCGCTATTGTACCCGCAGAATGAAAGTTTGGGGACAGGTCCCGAACTTTCACGCGGCCGAAAAGGGGAAAGGGCCCCGGGGGATCGCTCCCCCGGGGCCCTCCCCGCGATGAAACGCCGTCCACCGGTCAGCGGCGCCCTGCTCTCCCACGGGCTTCCCCCGCAGTACCA
>NZ_JACJKB010000016.1 GCF_016900375.1 Collinsella tanakaei
GTGAAAGTTAGGGGACAGGTCCCATATTTGCAGGCAGATGCGGAGCCCGCGGGCTCCGCATCTGCCTGCAAATATGGGACCTGTCCCCTAACTTTCACCGCGTCCCGGCTCCCGCCGGCTCTTACTTCACCATCGAAAGCGAGATCTTGGCGCGTTCGCGATCGATGCGCTCGACCCACACGGTCACCGTGTCGCCCACGGTCACCACGTCGCTCGGGTGCTTGACGAAGCGCTTGGCCATCTTCGAGATGTGCACGAGGCCGTCCTGGTGCACGCCGATGTCCACGAAGGCGCCGAAGTCGACCACGTTGCGCACAGTGCCCGCAAGCTCCATGCCGACCTCGAGGTCGTCGATGCTGCGGGCGGCGCTGCTGAACACGACCTCGGGCGCGTCGTCGCGCGGGTCGCGGCCGGGCTTCTCGAGCTCGGCGATGATGTCGAATAGGGTCAGGATGCCACAGTCGATCTCGGACGCCAGCGCCGACACGCTGCCCACGCGCTGCTCGATGTCGGGGATGCCGCCCGCCGCGAGGTCGGCCGCACCCACGCCGGCGCGCTTGAGCACCTCGCGCGCCACCGCATAGCTCTCGGGATGCACGCTCGTGGCATCGAGCGGATTGTCGCCACCGGTGATGCGCAGGAAGCCCGCTGCGTTCAGGTACGCCTTGGGACCGAGCTTGGGCACCTCCTTCAGCTGGCGCCGATCGGTGAAGGCGCCGTGCTCTTCGCGATAAGCCACGATGTTCTTGGCGACTGTCGGCGTGATGCCCGACACGTAGGACAGCAGGCTCGCGCTCGCCGTGTTGACGTCGACGCCCACGCGGTTCACCACGTCCTCTACCACATGGCCGAGCGTGCGCGCAAGCTCATGCTGGTCGAGATCGTGCTGGTACTGCCCCACGCCGATGGACTGGGGCGGAATCTTCACGAGCTCTGCCAGCGGATCTTGCAGGCGACGGCCCAGGCTCATGGCACCGCGCGTGGTCACATCGAGATCCGGATACTCCTCGCTCGCGAGCTCGCTTGCCGAGTACACCGATGCACCCGCCTCGTTGACGATCGTGTAGCGCAGGTCGGGCGCGGACTCGCCGATGAAATCGGACACGACCTCCTCGGTCTCGCGGCTCGCGGTGCCGTTACCGATGACGATGGTGTTGATGCCGTACTTTTTGATAAGACGCGCCAGCTCGCGCTTCGTTCCCGCGATGTCGCGGCGCGGCGGCGTGGGATACACCACGCCGTGATCGAGCAGCTTGCCCGTCTCGTCGAGCACCGCCACCTTGCAACCCGTGCGGTATCCCGGATCGAGGGCGATCACGCGGGCACCGCGCACGGGCCGCGCCGAAAGCAGGCCCTCGAGATTCTTGGCAAAGACCTTGATGGCATCCATCTGGGCGCGCACCGTGAGCTTGGCGCGCAGCTCGCGCTCGAGCGAAGGAGCCATGAGGCGCTTGTAGCCGTCGGCGATGGCGGCGTCGAGCACCGGCGCGAACACGCCCGCGCGGCGCGGCCAGCGGAAACCCAGACGCGCCACCGCGGCATCCGTGTCGACGCTCACGCGCACGCGCAGCTTGCCCTCGCGCTCGCCGCGGTCGATCGCCAGGATACGGTGGTTGGGGATCTTGCGCGCGGGCTCGGAGAAGTCGTAGTACGGCTCGTAGGGCGTCTTCTCGTCCGCATCGACCGCCACAGCAGCGATCTCGCCCGTGCCTTCGGTGAAGGAGCGCAAGTCGGCCACGTTCTCGGCGTCTTCCGCCACCGTCTCGGCAACGATGTCGGCCGCGCCGGCGAGCGCCTTCTCGGGCGTATCGAAACCGGCCTCGGCGGCCTCGGGCGTCACGTAGGCGCCGGCGGCGTCGAGCGCCGAGCCCTTGGTGGTCGCCTGCATGATGATCATGTTGGCGAGCGGCTCGAGCCCCGCCGCGCGTGCCTTGCCCGCACGGGTCATGCGCTTCTTGCGGTAGGGCTTGTAGAGGTCCTCGACGCGCTGCAGCTGCGTGGCCGCGCGGATGTCCGCCTCGAGCTCCGACGTGAGCTTGCCGGCAGCACCGATGAGCGCGATGACATCCTCCTTGCGCTGCTCGAGATTGCGCAGGTAAGCCAGGCGGTCGTCGAGCGTGCGCAGGGCGACGTCGTCCATGCCGCCCGTCGCCTCCTTGCGGTAGCGAGCGATAAAGGGAATGGTGTTTCCCTCGTCGATAAGGTCAACCGCAGCTTGGACAGCTGCCTTCTTCAGGCCGAGCTCCTCGGCAAGTGTTGCGATGATATCCATAGGGCTCCCCTGTTGTCGGGTGCAGGGCTGAACAAGAATACCCGCCCATGAGGGCAGTCGCAAGGGCGGCCTGCCACCGGATGACGCCGGCTTCGGCACGATGCGGCCTGGGTGCGCCCTGTCGGGCCACCCCGCCGCGAAAAGCCCGGACTTTGGACGGATTATTCACCCCGGGGCCGTACAAGCCCCCTTTGGACCTGCGAAAACATCGAGGTCAAAAGAGCGCTTGTCTCGACCCGGCGTCAAAAGTCCGTCCAAAGTCCGGACTATTTGCAGCCTGCATACCGAACCGCCACCCTGCCGCGACGGCCCGTCCTGCGAGGCAGCGCACATGGTCCGTCGGGCGCCGAGTGAATACGCTGGCAGATGGCCCGCTATGCACGGATCGCCCAAGCGCCTGCCGCCTTCCCACTTGCGCGGGCGCGTGCCGACGGGTCGCGCCGATACCGATTTTGCCGGCCCGAGAGCATGCCCTGGATGAAACCGCGACTTTTGTACCCGATTCCGAGAGCAGCCAGCCTCTACAGCCGCCAAATCCGCCCTAAGGCTCCGTCGTTTTGGCAGCTTAATCGGTTTCGCTACCTGACCTCGCTCTCATATCGGGTACAAAAGTCGCGGTTTCATCCACAGTCCGCCTCGCAGCACCCCACATGAGCGTCCGACTTCCGGCCCAACGCCGGTTTCGCGCCGACGGATATGCAACAATGGAGCGCATCGCACGGGAAGGAACCTCCATGGATGAACGGAACGCCGAAAAGCAAGGTCGCAGGGTTTGGCCTCGTCGGGTGGCCATCGGCATCGCGGCGCTCATCATGACCGCAACAGCCGCCTTTTTCATCTATACGGCGGACTACTACCGCGCCGGCGATACCGCACGCCAGCTGGCAGAATCCCTTACCGCATCGGGCGAACTCACCGAGACGGACGGCTCCATCGCCATCGGAGACGACGACGCGGACGTCGGCATCGTGTTCTACCCGGGCGCCAAGGTCGAGGCGGCGGCATACATCCCGCTCGCCTGCGAGCTCGCCGAGCGCGGCTACTACTGCGTGATCGCGAAGATGCCCTTCAACCTTGCCTTCTTTGGTATCGACGCAGCTAACGGCATCATGGGCGATGCGCCCGAGGTCGAAAGCTGGTGGATTGCCGGGCACTCGCTCGGCGGCGCCATGGCGGCCCAGTTCGCCGCGGGGCACAGCAGCGAGCTCGAAGGCGTCCTGCTGCTTGCCGCCTACGCCGCGAGCGATCTTTCCGCCACGAACCTCGCCGTCAGCATCGTATATGGCAGCGAGGACGGCGTGCACAACCGCGATGCCCTCGAGAAGAACGCCGCCAACCTGCCCGCAGGCGCGAGCACGACGGTGCTCGACGGAGGCAACCACGCCGGCTTCGGCGACTACGGCCCGCAGGCGGGCGACGGGGAGGCAAGCGTGAGCGCAGCCGAGCAATGGAGCCAGACCGCCGACCTGGCGGAAGAGGCAATCGAGGCAACCCGATAGCGGGAGCCGCCTTCGCCGTCGCCGCCAGCCCACTGACGATCCCGTGTTGAACACCCACAACCAAGGCCCACAACCTAGGGGTTAGGCCGTTTCGAAAACGATTTCGGCTCAAGTTGTGGGTGCTTTGTGGGTGATGGCCCGAAAGGCCGCCTGTCAGCCGAGCCAGAAGCCGTCGACGGGCTTATCGCCGTCGTAGAGGGCATCGTCGCGGTCAGTGATGTCCCGTAGCACGCGGCAGGGGTTGCCCGCAGCCACGACGCCCGCGGGAACGTCGCGCGTAACCACGCTGCCCGCGCCCACGACGGAGCCCGCACCCACCGTCACCCCCGGAAGCAGGATGGATCCCGCGCCGATCCAGGCGCCCGCGCAGATGCGCACGGGTTTGTTGTACTGCAGCCCCAGCGCGCGCAGGCGGGGCGACACGGGATGCGTGCCCGTGCAGATGGTCACGTTGGGGCCGATCATGACATCGTCTTCGATAAAGATATCCGTGTCGTCCACGAGCGTGAGCCCCATGTTGGCGTACACGCGGTTACCAAGATGCAGGTTAGCGCCGCTCCAGTTGGCGTGAAGCGGCGGCTCGATCATGCAGCCCTCGCCTGCCTCGGCAACTAGGCGACGCAGCAGCGCGTCGCGCTCGGCCATATGGCCGAACGGCAGACTGTTGTACTCATCGAGCACATCTCGCCTGGCCATCTGCTCCGCGAACAGCTCGTCGCTGTTGGCGATGTACAGGCGGCCATCCGCCATGCGCCGCTTGATCTCTGCGAGCTCCATAGACCCTCCCCTTTCCGAACATGTGCCCCATGATGGCACAAAAGAGGGCGGGCACGCGCGCCGAAGCGCAAAGCGTACCCGCCCCGAAATCAGTCGCCCCCGCAAGCCGCTAGGCGAAGGGATCGAGCTGGTCGACGGCGCGCAGACGCATCATGAGGGTCGCCATCTGGGCGCGCGTGCAGGCGCCCTGGGCATCGAGGAGCACCGAGCCGTCAGGCTGGTCGACACCGCTGATGATGTCGGCGGCCACACCCCACGACATACTCTCGAGCGCCCAAGCGGACACCCCGCCCGCATCGGGGAATGGCGAAAGATCGATGCGCGCCGACACGTCGTTACCGCTCAGCTGCTCCCACCGCATCATCACGGCGGTCGCCTGCTCGCGCGTGAGCGGATCGTTCGGCCCGAACAGGTCGGTTCCCTCGTAGCCCACGAAGACGCCGGCCGACTGTGCCCACAGGACGGAATCCGCGAACCAATCGTCCTCGCTCACGTCGGAGAAGCCCTTGGCGTCCGTCGCGGATGGCCTGCCCTCGGCGTTCCAGATAATCTGCGCCATCTGGGCGCGCGTGACCGCATCCTCCGGCCCCATGAGGCCCGTGTCGCTGTATCCGCCGAGAATGCCGTGGACGATTGCCCAGTCAAGAGGATCGTGATACCACTGCGTGGGGTCGGCGTCGGGGAAGCGGCGCGAGGGGCAGAGGTCTCCCCCGTCGCATCCGAGCAGGACCTGCACCGTAACGCTGGATGCCGGCATCGTGAACGTGTAGGTGCCGTCATCGCGCGCAGCAAGCTCAACCAAGCGGCCCCGGCCATCGAGCGCGGAGATGTCGCGCAGCTCGAAGCCCTCATCGGGGTCGATGGTCACCGTGACGGTCGTGCCGGCAGAAGCGGTCTTGCGATCCGCCGCGGCGCTTCCGTGGGCGTGCGTGTTCACCGTGACGGCATAGGTCGTCGCCGGGGGCCTCGGAGGATTGGGGCCCACCGTGCTCCATTGCGCGTAAAGCGTGACGATAGCGCCGTCCTCCGTGGTGAGGTTGCCCACCTGCGCTTGGTCGGCGTAGAAGGCACCGCTACCGTCCGCCTCGGTATTCCAGCCGCTGAACACGTATCCGTTACGCGTGAACGCGTTCGGCTCGAGCGTCTGGGCAACGTCGTAGGTGAAATCCTGGGGGAACATAATTCCCTCGCCGCCGTTCGCATCGAACTTGACCTCGTACTGGGCCGGGCGCGCATGTCCTGTCAGGGCCACTTTGCCCTGGACGGTGATGTCTTGGGCGCCGGGGTTATCGGCGTCGAGGCCATCCGGCATGATGCCTTCGACGGCATAGCCCTCGAAAACGTAGCCATCGGAGAGGCTTGCACTGATCGTGACCTTGTCTCCCGTGAACACGACTCTGGAGGATCCGCCGAGAGTGTCACCGAACCGGACATCCACGTGCTCGTCGACGCCCGCAACGGTGATGGTGCTGTAGTCGAGCGCGACGGTTGCCGTTTGGCCGTCTTTGACCTCCACCGTCTTGTTGCCCGCCGGATAGCCGTCTGCGATGACGCGGTAGGTGCCTGGTTTGATCTCGTAGGCGGAGTACACGCCGGGCACACCGTCGTAGGCTGTCAGCGGAATCGTTTGCCCGTCCGCAACGAGAGCGATGTTGGCGTTTTCGACGGCGATGTTGTCCTTCGTCAGCGTGATAAGGACGTCGTCGCTCCATGCCCAGACAGCGCTTAGGATGTGGCCCTGCGGCTTGCCGTCGTCGTCGATCGTGCAGAGGTTGACAACGGTCTCCCTGTCGCCGATCAGCGTGCTATTCCCGGTTTCGCCGGAGATTGCCCAGCCGATGAAGACCTGACCGTCGTTGGTGAATGAGTTCGCTCTGAGCGATGCGGACTGGTCAAAGGTCATTTGCTGCGAGTCCATAGAGCCGCTGCCACCGTTGGAGACAAACTGCACCGTGTAGATCATCGGCTTCCACTGCGCATAAAGCGTGACGGTAGCGCCGTCTTCCGTGGCGAGGTCAATCACTTGCTCTTGATCGCTATAGGGCGTACCGGCACCATCCGCCTCTGTGTTCCAGCCCGTGAACTTGTAACCGGGCAGCTGGAACGTGCTGGCGGCCAGTGCGGCGCTCTTGCCGTAAGTCAACTTCTGCTCGCTCATGGCACCGGTCAGCAGATCGGTCGTGCTTGCATTTTCGGGAACATTCGCATCAAAGGTGAGGGTGTAAGAGACCGGTTGCCATTGTGCGTAGAGTGCAACTTCTCCGTCCTTCACCGCAAGCGCAGGCACGGTCGTGCCGGCCTCATATGTGACCCCATTTCCATCCGCCTCAGTATTCCAGCCAGTAAACGTGTAGCCCGCGCGGGTGAAGCCGCACCCGGAGACGAGCCAGTCCTCGTTCGTGGGGACGGACTCGGGATTCATGGAGCCCACGGCATCGGTGGCGTTGGCTTGGAACGTCACCGTATACGTATCCCGTTCCCACTGCGCATAGAGTGTGACGGTGGCGCCGTCGACCGAGGTGAGGTTGCTCACCGATGCCTCGTCATCATACGTCGTGCCGCTCGGATCATCCGAGAGAGGATGCGCCTCGGTACTCCAACCAACAAAGGTGTAACCGTCGCGCGTGAACGTGTTCGAGGTGAGATTCTGCGACTTGTCGAACGTAAATGACTGTGGGTTCATCGTGCCTTCGCCGCCGTTCGCATCGAAGGCTACGGTGTATGAGTTCGGCTTCCATTGAGCTTCCAGGGTCACGGTCTCATTGTCAGATTTTGCGAGGTTCCGGACTGTCGCCTCGTCGTCATATTCCGCCGTGCCGCCCTGCACCATCCACCCGGCAAAGGTGTAACCCGGCAGCGTGAACGCACAGGCAGGAAGCTTGTACTCCTCGGTAGAGAGGAGGTCCGTCATCGTGGCCATCTTGCCCGATGCCTGGCCCTTGGTGCTTGCGTCGGCAGGATAGTTGGACTCGAACGAGACGCTGTAGGAAGCCGGGCGCGCATGCGCTGTGATGGTCACGCCACCGTTCACCTTGATTTCCTGAGTGTCCGGCTCGTTCAAAACCAAGTCGTCTGGAACAACGCCATCGACATCGTAGCGATCGAAGACGTAGAGGGCATCCGAATCGGGGTAGGTCTTCGCCTGGAGCGACACCTTCTCGCCCTGAAACACTGTTCGCGCGGTAGAGGTCGGCGACGTTGGGCTCTCCCCAATCCAAGCGTTTACATGTGCGCTATCCGCAGACTTCACGGTAATCGTGCAGTAACTCGCGCTGAATGAATTGCTCTTGCCGTTTTCCACAGTGATTGTTTTCTTGTCGGTCGGAAACCCTGCCGACTCGCCATCGTTTATATCGACATGATACGTACCAAGTTTGACATTTGAAAGGCCATAAACTCCTAAGACGTCAGTCGCAGAAAAGCCCTTCACGGTCTCTGATGAATCCTCGGTGCTCACGAGCACGATATCCTCACCCGGATTATCCAGCACGACCGGTTCGCCGTTGTTGAAAATCGTGATGACGACGGCGTTGTTGGGCAACCACTGCGCGGTCAGTGTGCGGCCGATCGGCTTGTCACCGGAAGACTGCTGGTCGAACGTGCACAGGTTGGTCACGGCCTCACCGTCGACGTAGAGATTCTCGTCTCCATCCTTCCAGTACAGGAAGCTAGAGCTACTGCCCGACGGAGGTTTGAACGCATTCCGGTCAAGTGCCTCCTTCTGGTCGAACGTCATCACCTGAGACTTCATCTCACCCGTCCCATCGCCGGACTCAAACTTCACCTCATACGTATACGGCTCCCACTGGGCGTACAGCGTGACGGTACCGTCGTCCGCGTCGAGGAACAGGTCGTTCCTGATGAGAGCGCCGCCTTCGTAGTCGTCGCCAAACCCATCGGGATCGGTGTTCCATTCGGTGAAGCGGTATCCGGGCAGCGAGAAGCCGCCCGAGTTGATATGCGCATCTTTGGCATCAGCCTCAACATAAGCGTGCTGGGTATCTCCAACCAGCTCCGTACTCGCATCCTCCGGCCTATTCCCCTCATAGACAATCGTGTAGGTCTTGGCCTCCCACACCGTCTCGAGCGTCGCCTCATTGCCGCCCTTATAAGTCCACACGCCCCCGGAGGAGTACTCCGTGTCACCGCTATAGATCATGCCATTCGAATCCGCCACGCGCCGACCCACCGAGTCCGCATAGTGGTCAACCGCTCGGCCAAGGCCGTCCGTAGGCTCTTCGTCTATCTCGATACTCGTCTCGCCCACCGTGGCAAAGGCCGCTCCATCGTAGCCGTTCCCGCTCACCAGCAGAACGTTTGTCGTCGGCTTGAGCTGACCAGCCTCACCCGGATAAACATTCCCTCGATAGGCAACCCCGTTCGCATCCTCCGCAGTGCGCGTATACGTGCTCCCAGGCAGATACACAAACAGGTTCTGCGCATCCCCGTCGGCAAGGGTGTACAGGTCCGTCGAGCCATAGTCGTAGCGTGCCGCCGAACTTCCCTGCCCGATGCCGATATTCAGGTCCGTAATCTTCGTGCTCGTCGTCAGTCCCACGACGGTGGCGACGGTGCGGTACACCGTCTCGTTGTTGCCGTTGACAAGCTTGCAGTCGTCGGCAAACGCGCGCACGGAGCCGCCGGTGATGACGGCAGGCGAATTGTCCCGCACAGCAATGGTGCCGTCGACGGTTCCACCGCTCACACTCACGTTCCTGGCGCGGTTCGAGCCGATATCGCCCGTGCTCGACTGTCCACCCGTAGCCCTGATCAGGCCGCCCTCGATGGTGATGATGGACAGGTCTTCGCAATACTGCCCGGCGCCGATGCCCGCTGACCCGGGGCCGCCTGTCGCCGTGATCGTGCCGCCCACGATGTGGATGCTATAGCACGAGGAGCATTGGTGGCTGGCGCCGATGCCCGCACCGCCCGTACTCGAGCCGATGGCCGTCACGGTGCCGCCGCGCACGATGATGCCCGAAACGCTCACGTTCTCGCCTGCGCCGCATCCGATACCCGGCGCATCCGTGCCGCCGCGAGCAGTCAAAGTCAGGTTGTCCCGCTGATACGTTCCTATCGCGATTTTGGAGACAGAAGACGCACTTCCGCCACCGACACCCGCGGCGTACCCGCCGCCCGCGGCATCGACCGTACCCCCGCCGACCGTAATCGCGCTGGCGCTGCCTCCCGCACCGCTGCCGATGCCGGCACCGCCGTTGGCGGACGTCCCGCCCTTAGCCGTCACCGTTCCGCCACTCACGGTGATATTGCTTGCGCGACCTCTCGAGCCGCTGCCGATGCCGGCGCCGCCACCCGAGCCGGTCGCGCGCACCGTACCGCCGATGATGGTGATGTTCTCGGCATGGCCGCCCTTGCCTCCGCCGATGCCCGCCGAATTGGCGCCGCTGCCTGTTGCAATCACCTCTCCGCCGCTGATGGTGAGGTTCTTTAACGTCAGGTTGCCATCTTTGCAGCCAATGGCGGGTGCGTCGTGCCCGCGCGCCTCGACCTTGCCGCTCTCGAAATGGATGTTGCCGGCAACGGTTCCCGACCCCCCGTTCGAACCGATGGCGGGAGTGCTGCCTTCCGACGAGGCGACTGCGGTCAACGTCCCAGGCTGGCCTGCTGTACGCGTGCTGAAAATGAGCTTCGTCGCGGTTCCGTTCTTGCGGATGGCCGGCGCACCGCGATAGCCGCCCAAGTACACCTGGGCGCTCTCGAGGGTGATGATGTTCACCGTCGCGCCGGTCGCCTCGCCGATGGAGATGGCCGGCGCAGAGGAGAGGTCCCAGCCGCGGCCGGTGAAGTCGGCATCGATACGAAGGCCGTTCTCCAGATAGATGTTCACCGTGCCGTATTCTGGCGGCTGCACGACGATGCTCACGCGGTTCGTGCTGCCCTTCAGGTGGTAGTCCCCCGACGCGGTGATGCGGTAGTCGGCGCCTCGCTTCGCCGTGCTGACGTCGTAGTAGACGACATTCGCAGCCCCGACTTCGCCCGCATCGTCAACCGCATGGGCGCGCCCCACAGGAAGAAGGAGCGCCACGAGCGCCATCGCCATCGCGACGAAAACCGCCAGCATATGCCTCACATGAAGGCGTCCGCCCGCAAACGTTCCGAATCCACCCATCGCAGTTATCCTTCGTCGAATGCCACAGGAACGCGCCTGCGCCCGAAGGCGCGACGCGTTCCCCTTACCCGTTATGTCGCGGCGCGGCTACTCATCGCCACCGCCTGCCGCACCGTCGGAGTCCTCTGCAGCGCGCTCGATGGCATGGCGCCGCGCGCTGTACGCGAGGAAGCCCGCAGCCGCGGCGGTCGCCGCCAGGCCCGCCACCGTCGGCACGGACGCATCGCCCGTGCCCGGCAGGACGCCCGAGGATGCCTGGGTCTTCCCCGACGAGCCGGAACCACCCGAACCGCCAGAGCCGCTGGACCCTCCGGACCCTCCCGGCGCATCCGGTTCATCCATTCCGACACCGCCACCGCCGATGGGGGTATCGGAGCCGTCATCCTCCACTTTCCACGCACCGGGATCGAAGAGGTCGAACTCCTCGTCGCCAACCTCCTCGTGAACGGGAACCTCACTGGTAAGCGACTCGTGATAGGGCGCGGTGTAGTGCAGCACGGGCACCTCGCCCTCGGTGTCGACGGCCGACACGATGGTGTCGTACTGGTAGTCCTTGAGCTGGAAGTACACCTTCTTCGTGCCATGCCAGTCCTTGGGAATGGAAAAGTTGACCCGGTACTGGGCGGTCTTGCCCGGCATGAGCAAGTTGTTCGCAGCGGGATCCGCCAGCAGATGCGGTCCGTCGTTGGCGTTCGTAACGGCGGCAAGGCACTCGGGCGGATAGATGTTCTGCTTGAGCTCAATCAGCTCCAGCAGCTCGGGCGTGGGATCCTCATAGAGCTCGGGGTTCCACACCGAGGCGCACAGCTTGTCCTTCGAGAACGAGAACCGGCGGGAATCCACCGTCCGCCTCGTCTCGGCGTCGCACATCTCGATCGTGCAGCCCTTGAGGATCACGCTGCCGTCGTTGCGCAGGGTGATGAAGAACGGCGCGTCGGGGTCGCCCTGCTCGACGAACTGGTAGACCGCCTCGAAGCCGAGCGGCGTCGCCGTGGCGACGACGGGGATATCGAGGTAGTAGAGGTCCGCCGCACTGGTGGACATGTCGGTGATGGAGGTCGCCAGGAACGTGTAGGACGCCCCGCCGTTGACGGCAAACAGCGAATCCACAGGGTGGTTCAGCTCCGCCAGGGGGAACGACTCGGAGAACAGGTCGTCGCACAGGATGCTCGCGCACACGCGGTGGATGCTCACCTTGGTCGGCGACGGCTCGCCCGCCTCGTTGAAGGTCTGGCCGCCCTCGCCCTCCCTGTTCTCCAGGAAGAGCAGGACATTGCCGTTCTCGCTCACCATGAAGCCGGACATCCTGATGCTCTCGGGACCGACCTGCCGGGAGCTCAGCTGGCCGTGCTGCACGTCCGGATTGAAGGTGGACGCATAGAGCACGCCGTCCTTTACGGTGAGGAGCGCAGAATGGTTGGGCCACACCTTGACATCGGTGATGTCCTTGGTATCGGCGATGTTCTCGACGGCGTCGAATTCCATGTCGGCACCGGCAACCTTGTTGGTTTCCATGGCTGCGAGATTCTCAGGGAGATCCATCTTCACGGTCGTGATGCGCACGCCCGCCTCGCTCGACCGGGAGGCGACAACAAAGGACAGCTTCGCCCTGCCGCCGCTTACGCTGCCCGTATTGGCCGCGAGCACCATGTCGTAGGCAGTCGAGTGCACGGCGAACGGAGCGCACTCCAGGACCTTCGTGCCCGAAAGCAGCAGGTACTTCGCCGTCGTTTGCGCCGCGGAGCCGAACAGCCCCTCCGGCGTCGAGGCGCAGCGGCGCAGGTACACCGCGGCGATGCCGTAGGCCGATGCGCTGGACCCATTGCTTGCAGGCAGCACGACCAGGCGGGGAACCGACGGGTAGCTATAGGTCTTCGAGGTGCCGGGGTTGTATTTCCACGAGTAGGTTGCCGTAACCTGGAGGTATTCGTCCAGAATCAGCCAGGTCATGAGCTGGTTGCTCGCAACATCCGCAAGCCCGGTCGTATCGCCGCTCGGACGTGTGCCGCTTATCAGCAGGACATGCATGCCGTTGGGCACATTCGGATTCGATAGGTCCTCCGAATAGGCGATCACGTCGAAGTCGTGGTCGAAGGTATCGATGCGCGCCCCCATGTTCCCCAGGTTGACGTCGATCACCTTCGGCCGCTCCCACTTGCCGGTGTCGGCGTTGTAGCGCTGGGCCGAAAGGCGCGTGCGCTGGACCGTCTTGTCCTGGAGCTTGTAGGTGACGCTCACGATGCGGAACATGTACGGCGTGGAGTGGAAGAGGACGGTCTTCTGGAGCGGGTTGCTGAAGATGTTGCGCGAGATGCGCGTGTCGGCGGTGGGCTTCACACCGCCGAGCTCGCCGATGCCCGCAACGCCGAGGCTATCGCCAAAGCGGCAGACCGCGTCCTCGTCGCGCCCGATGTACTCGTAGTCGAACTCCTCCATGTCCTCCTCGGCGTTGGCCGGCCCAAACGTGCGCATCTCGGCGACGTACAGGTCGTCGCCGATTTGATGCTGCTCATACGAGAAAGTCGTCGCCGTGAAGCCCGCCTTCTGCTTTGCGCTCACCTCGGCGGTCTTGGCGAGCTCGCCCTCCGTCACGATCGACGCCTCGTTGAGGAAGGCCTCGAGGTTCAGATCGCCGTTGCCGAGCGGCCCGGAGTGCGAGTAGACCGCCCCGCCGTCGTTACCCGCGCTAAGCTGGAACCCGAGCGGCTCGGCCACCCTGTTCCCCTCGACCTCGCCCGCAGTGAGGGTCGGATTAAGCCCCGCCCAACGATCGTAGAGCCGCGGCCACGAGTAGCTCCAGAGCTTTCCGCTCCACTTGAAGATCAGCAGCTGGACGATGACCTCGACATCGAAACCGGAGCTGACGATAACGCGCGGGAGCGGATAGCCCTCGATATAACCCTTCATCTCGAAGGCGCCGATGTAGATCGTGAAGTAGCCGACGCCGCGGAAGCCGAACGACGCGACGCCGGAGATGCCCACGCCCACATGGACGCCGACCTGGATGTTGATGGTGAAGCTGACCTGCACATTGGAATCGTTCACCAGGTTGATGGCGAGCGGGTTGTTCCGAGGGGCTTTAACCTGCGCCGCAGCCGAGATCAGGGCGCTGATCTCGGGCGAGAGCGTGACGAACAGAGGCACCGGACCGACGACGAACGTCCAGTTCAGCTCGACTCCCATGCTGAATTCCGCGAGCAGGTTCGCCGAACCGGTAAAGGGTTTGCTTTCGTCGAACAGGTCGCAGCTCACCAGGAGGAACGCCTGCAGCGCCACGCTCGCCTTGAGCTTCGACGAGAAGCTCACGGCCTTGCCCGCACCGCGCGCGATGGACTTCATGCGCTGCGTCTTGGCGATCTGGTCGTTCCAGCGCTTCTGGAGCTCCTGCCATTGCTGCTTGGCCGAAGAATGGCCCTCGCGTTCCCACTCCCCTCCCGTAAGCGGGGAGTTCTTGACCCAATCGAGACCCACCGTGCTGACGCCGAACATGGCGTAGCCGAACGGCGAGACATAGCCCATGATCGGGAAGGACGGCTTCCAGACGGTCAGCGTGCCCTGAAGCGGCTTCGGGACCGAGTCACCGAGCTTGATTGCAGGCCATGCCTCGTTGTCCTGCGCGTTCAGCGCGAAGTCTTGGCCGCTGCTCAGCACCGAATCGACCGGCGGTTGGACAACGGACAGGCCCGTCTCGAAACGGTACTCGTCCCCATCGGAAAACGCGACATGGTACAGATACGATGTGTTCAGACTCAGGCAGGCTTTATGCCCGGGGCACAGGAAGTGATCGGAGGCCGAGAAGCTGCCGACGCCGTCCGAGAACGTCACATCGAACGTGCGGATAACCGACTCGCTCCCGGTGCCGTTGTCCTTTGCCACGAGCGAGACCGTCGCTGCACTCTTTTGCGGCGCCTCGATCTCGCCGGCCAGGTCGTGCGTGGTCAGTTCGCTCTTGACCAGGGGAAAGGCGTTCTTCGTGTACTGGATATCCCAGCCGTTGAACGACATCTTCCGGAAGTACACGTAGTTCTGGTCGGTGACCAGGCGCGTGGGAACCTTCATGCCGCTGCCGCCGTCGCAGCGGATACGCTCGATCGTGACGCGGCGGTAGCCCTCCTTCTCGATGTCGATGCGCCCGTCGAAGCGGTAGATGACCTCGCCGTCGCCCACATCGATGGGGGTCGTCATCTTCGAGATGTCGACCACGATGTTGCCGTCCGCATCGGTCGTTCCCTGCTTGGTCGTGGAGAACGGCCCGCGCGTCGTGAGCGTCACCGCGGCGCCGGGCAGCGGCCTGTTCTGGTTGTTCGTGACGTCCACAGCCGCGATGCCGATCTCTTTATTCGAGACGACAAACACCTTGAACTCGGGATTCGCGCTATCGACCGCATAGGCGCGCGTCGCGCCATCTTGCCACAGAGGGGTCAGGAACAGCGATGCCGCGCCCGCGAGGCCGCCGAGCACGAACGAACGACGCGAGACCGCCATCGAAGACTTGGTCTGGGTGGATTCAGGGGTTCGAGCGCTCATACAGGCCCCTCCTCGATATAGCGTTTTAGCAGCGTGGACGCATTGTCCACTCAGCGTAGCGAAAAGGGAGGCAGCGCGGCACCGCCGTTTTTCTGCTAAATCGGGTAGGCAAACAGGACGGACCGCGCCGGGCGATCACCATGTGGCGACGCTCCGGGGCCCGTCCGCAGCGCACTCGTCAGCGCAGCATGTGCTGCGCCAGGTCCTGCCGCTTGCTGATGCCAAGCTTGCGGAAGGCAGAGGTCAGGTAGCTTTTGACCGTGTTCGCCGAGATATCCAGGTGCTGACCGATCTCGCTGTTGGTCCAGCCTCGGGCCGCGAGCATCGACACGGCGAACTCCGTGGTGGTGAGGTTGTCGGCGACTGTCTCGGCGGTCGCGGGATTGTGGACGCGGCGCCAGCCGGCGGAGAAGCGGTAGGTGATGTCGATGACGCGCTTGAAGTCCTCGGGCCAGTCGCTCTTGATGACCGACTCCAACATGCCGCCTAGCAGGCCGTGGTGCTCGCCGAACGCCTCGATGAGTCCGTCGGGACGCGCAAGCTCCCAGGCGGTCAGCAGGTGCTCGCGTGCATCGGCGATGCGCTTGAGGCTCATGCAGTCCATGACGGCAACGAGGTTCAGGTAGATATCGGATATGGGATAGACCTTCGGGCTCATGAGCAAGGCCGCCTCGGCCACGCCCAGGCTTCGCGCGTAGTCGCCGCTAAGATACAGCGCGTGCGCTCTGACATAGAGGGCGAACGCGCGCAGGCCCGGGGGAAGCAGCGGCAGCAGCGAGTCGACGGGCGGCACGTCATCGGGCACCGGAATATGCAGGAGGATAGAGGACGTATGGCCCATGAAGGCGATCGCCGCGCGGCTTTGCTCGGACGAGACGTTCGGGGAGGCTTTCAGGGCGCGCTGGAGCTCCGCCAACGCAAAGCGGGAACGGTTGATATTGCCCAGAGGCAGGTTGGCATACGCGTAGATAAGGCATGCCGAGAGGCGGACTGCCAGGTCGTCATGGGAAAGCAGCTCGCTTGTCAGCTGAACGGCTCGCTCGGCGTCGCCGCTGAAGTAGCAGAACTCCGCTTGAGCGATCATGCGTATCTCGGGGTCCTCGAACTGCTCGATCGTCTGCTGGCAGGTTCCCGGCTCGAACGAGGTGTTCATCAGGGGCATCAAGCGCGAGAACACACCGGGCGCGATGGGGGACATCTGAGGGGCGTGCACCGCCGGCGGTGCCCACGACGCAGAGGGACGATGCTTCTCGTCTGGCTGGGACGTCTCGGCTATCGGTTGCTCGGCAGGCTCGTGCCCCGTCGACCGGCGCTTGCGAAGGTCCTCGGGCTTTTCTGCATTCTCCGGGATGATCCACGTTCCCCCGAGCTTACGGGCACCCTCGATTCTTCCCGCGGAACAAAAACGCTGCACCAGGCGGTCCGAAATCCCCCACGATTCAGCGGTTTCCCTCACATTGCGATAGTCCATCACGCGCTCCGTTTCGACTCGGTACCTACGCATTGTATTCGTTCGTTTTCGCGAACAATTGGTGCTAACGACGGATGAAACGGGTGAGCTGGCGAACGGTACGCGACGGGACCGCTTTGCCGGGCTCAGAGCGCCGAGGCGCAGCGTCCATTCCAAAAGGAGCGGCTATCGCGCCGAAGCCCCGGTCTTCATTATTCGTCTTCCATGCAGGCGATGAGCGTCTATACCGAAGACAAAGACGAGGCTGCGGGATTATCGCAGCCTCGTCTTCATTCATACATCTATGTATTAGTATTAGTTTTATTAATACATATATTAAGCTACTCCCATTCGATGGTCGCCGGAGGCTTGCTCGTGATGTCGTAGGCCACGCGGTTCACACCCGGGACCTCGGCCACGATGCGGCTCGAGATCTTGGCGAGCACGTCGTAGGGCAGCTTGGCCCAGTCGGCGGTCATGGCGTCGCTCGACTCCACGGCGCGGATGATCACCGGGCGCTGGTAGGTGCGTTCGTCGCCCATGACGCCCACGCTCTTGATGTCGGGCAGCACCGCGAAGTACTGCCAGCAGCTGTGCTCGGAGTTGCGGTCACCCGTCGCCTCGAACAGGCGCGCGTTGTAGGCGTCGAGCTCCTCGCGGACGATGGCGTCGGCGTTCTTCAGGATCTCGAGCTTCTCGGGGCTCACCGAGCCGATGATGCGGATGGCGAGGCCCGGACCCGGGAAGGGCTGACGGTACACGATGTGCTCGGGCAGGCCGAGAGCCAAGCCAAGCTCACGCACCTCGTCCTTGAAGAAGTGGTCGAGCGGCTCGATCAGATCGAAGTGCACGCCATCGGGGAACGGGATGAGGTTGTGGTGGCTCTTGATGGTCGAGGCCTTGCCGCCGGTCTTGCGGGCGCCGGACTCGATGATGTCGGGGTAGATGGTGCCCTGGGCCAGGTACTTCACGCCGTCGAGCTCCTGGGCCACGGCGAAGAACTCCTTCCAGAACTGCGTGCCGATGATGCGGCGCTTCTCCTCCGGCTCGGTGACGCCGTCGAGCAGCGCGGCGTAGCGATCCTCGGCGTGCACGTGGATGAAGTCGACGTCGAACTGCTTGGTGAAGACCTCCTCGACCTGCTCGGGCTCGCCCTTGCGCAGCAGACCGTGGTTGATGAACACGCAGGTCATCTGGCGGCCGATGGCGCGAGCGCCGAGCGCCGCGACCACAGAGGAGTCCACGCCGCCCGAAAGCGCCAGGATCACGCGGTCGCTGCCGACCTTCTCGCGGATGTCGGCGCACATGCTCTCGACCAGGTTGTCCATGGTCCAGCTGGCCTCGAGACCGCAGATGTTGAACAGGAAGTTCGACAGGATCTGCTGGCCGAACTCGGTGTGGCGCACCTCGGGATGGAACTGCGTGGAGTACAGCTTGCGCTCGGGGCACTCCATGGAGGCGACGGGGCACACCTCGGTGGACGACGTGACCACGAAGCCCTCCGGCGCGCGGGAGACGGCGTCGCGGTGGCTCATCCACACGGTCTGCTCGATGGGCGTCGCGTTGAACAGGGCGCTCTCACGGTCGCGCTCGATGGTGGCGGGGCCGTACTCGCCGATCTCGGAATGCGAGACCTCGCCGCCGAGCGTGACGGCCATGATCTGATGGCCGTAGCAGAAGCCCAGCACAGGAAGGCCCAGGTTGAAGATCTCAGGATCGATGGAAGGCGCGTCGTCGGCATACACGGACGCCGGTCCGCCGGAGAGGATGAGCGCCGAGGGATTCAGGGCGCGAACCTCGTCGGCCGAGATATCGCACGGAACGATCTCGGAGTACACATGCAGGTCACGCACGCGACGGGCGATGAGCTGGCCGTACTGCGCGCCGAAGTCAAAAACGAGGACCTTGCTCCCCGTCTTGCTGGAAGAAGTCTGCGACATAGGTCTCCTCTGCTTGATATGTCGGCCCGCGCCGTGCAGGCCGCATTCGATACCCGCACTATCATACATGCGAGCAGCCGTTTCGTGCCCAATCCCCATCGTTTACGCAGGCTGTACAAAGACAGCGGCTTCCACAGCCCGTCGCCAGCCCGCTTTTAAGGCTTCGCAGGGCGCTCGAGGCGTGTTGTGGGGCCGATTTGCACGGGGCAACCGGGCGTTTCGCAAAGTTAATTCAGATATGCGTAAGCGCACAAGTTTGATAGGTTGTCCGCAGCGCGCCGCAGATGCGTTTTAACGGTTTTATTTCGGACATAACGGACAGTTCTTCTGATTTCTTCCGCATCCGCCCGGATAGAGCCCTTTATCTTGGAGCTTTTCGCGCCGAATTTTCATCCTATCTATCAACTAGGTAACGCATATCTGAATCTATTTCTTTAAATTAACCCCCGTACCCCTTCAAGCACGCGTTCGAACCGCGGCAGAGGCGCAGCGTTTGGCTCCAGATATGTCACAATAGACGGCAATACGGCATCCACGGGAGCACACCTTATGAAAAACATCCTGCTTATCGCAACCGGCGGAACCATCGCCTCCGCAGAGGACGGTCACGGCCTCTCCCCCAGCCTCACCGGCGAGGACCTCGCGCGCGCCGTGCCCGAGATCGCCCGGCTCGCCCATATCGGCATCTGCCAGCTCATGAATATCGACAGCACCAACATGCAGCCAGCAGACTGGCTCCGCATCAGCCGCGCCATCGTTCGAGAATACGACGCCTACGACGGCTTCGTCGTGCTGCACGGCACCGACACCATGGCGTACACAGCAGCCGCCCTCTCCTACCTGATCCAGGACAGCCCCAAGCCGATCGTGCTCACCGGATCGCAGAAGCCCATGGAGGATTCGTTCACCGACGCCAAGCTCAACCTGTTCCAGAGCATCCTGTATGCCGTCGACGACCGCAGTCACGATGTCACGATCGTGTTCAACGGCGCGGTGATCGCCGGCACGCGCGGTCGCAAGCAGCGGACCATGAGCTTCAATGCGTTCAAAAGCGTCAACTACCCTTCGATCGCCTATATCCGCAACGACCGCATCATCCGCAGCGGCGACGCGCTCGTCGCGGCGCAGGGCCTCGCCGCCACCGCTTCCAAGCCCACGGGCCCGCATTTCTTCGACACGCTCGACGAGCGCGTCTTCGTCCTCAAGCTCACACCCGGCATCAGCCCCGAGATTTTCGGGCTGCTCAAGCCCAACTACGACGCCATCATCCTCGAGACGTTCGGCATCGGCGGCATCCCTGAATACGCTGCGTCCAACCAGGACGGACTCTCCTTCAAAGAGGCGATCTTCGATTGGGTCGACTCCGGCCGCACGATCGTCATCACGACGCAGGTCCCCGAAGAGGGTCTCGACCTCGGCGTTTACGAAGTCGGCCGTGCCTACGCGGAACACTCTGGCATCCTCAAGGGCGATGACATGACCACCGAGGCGCTTGTTGCCAAAACCATGTGGGCGCGCGGTCAGTCGAGCGACCCCGACCGCGTCAAGGAGCTGTTCTACCGGCCTGTCAACAACGACCGTCTTGCCGCGCTGTAGCGCTGCGGTGCCGAATACTATCCCATAACAGCAAAGGCCGGGCGCAGGATGCGATCAACCTGCGCCCGGCCTTTGCGCATCGAATGTGCGGATCGCGATTACACGGTCATCGCCGTGACCACCCGATACATCAGGTAGATGTTCGCGATGTTAATGGCAGCGCAGGTCAGCACCGCGTTGCGCATGAAGCGCTCGGCCGTGGTGACGGCCATGCTCTGGGAGGTCTTCGCGTGCTCAGCCGCCTTGCGCGACGTCTGCATGTAGATGCCCGCGCCGAATGCAAGGGCCAAAACGGGCGCGATGAACAGCTCGTACTTGCTTCCCCATCGGCTGATCTCGCCGGAGAGCTCCACACCCATGGGGACGGAATCGGGCAGACCCGGAACGATGATGAAGGCGGCGATGAGCGGCGCCACGGCGAGTAGGCCGGTCACGACGCTCAGGATGCCCGCCATCTTGCTGTACTTGAACATGGTTCTCCTTTGCAGCGGATACGTCGCGGTAGCCTAGACGTTGAAGCGGAAGTGCACCACGTCACCATCGGCCATGATGTACTCCTTGCCCTCCATGCGCAGGCGGCCAGCGGCCTTGGCGCCCTGCTCGCCGCCGAGCTCGATGTAGTCGTCGTAGCTGATGACCTCGGCCTTGATGAAGCCGCGCTCGAAGTCGGTGTGGATGACGCCCGCAGCCTGGGGAGCCGTCGCGCCCTGGCGCACCGTCCAAGCCTTGACCTCCATCTCGCCTGCGGTGAAGAACGACTGCAGGCCGAGAAGCTTGTAAGCCGCCTGGGCGAGGACCTCCAGGCCCGGGCGCTCGAGCCCCATGCTCTCCAGGTACTCGGCGGCCTCCTCGGCGTCGAGCTCGGAAAGCTCGGCCTCGACCTTGGCGCAGATGGGGATGGGCGTGACGCCGTCGATGGGCTCCAGCTCCTCGCCGAGCATGTCCTCGTCGACGTTGGCCACGTACAGGATAGGCTTCATGGTGAGCAGGAACAGGCCCTTGGCGGCAGCGCGCTCCTCGTCGATCATGTCGAGCGCGGCGGCGCGGTTGCCCTCGTTCAGCCATGCGATCAGGCGCTTGGCGATGTCCAACTTGGGCTGGAGCTCATGGTCGCGCTTTGCCTCCTTCTCCAGCTTCGGAATCTGCTTCTCGAGCGTCTGGATGTCGGCCAGGATGAGCTCGGTCATGATGGTGTCGGCGTCGCCCGCCGGGTCGACGAAGTCGCCAGTGCGGCCCACCTCGCGCATGACGTTGGGATCCTTGAAGTAACGCACGACCTCGCAGATGGCGTCGGTCTCGCGGATGTTCGCCAGGAACTGGTTACCCAGGCCCTCGCCCTCGTTGGCGCCCTTCACCAGACCGGCGATGTCCACGAACTCGACCGTCGCCGGCACGATGCGGCCCGGGTGCACGATGTCCGCAAGCTTCTGCAGGCGGTCGTCGGGCACGTCCACAATACCCACGTTGGGATCGATGGTCGCGAACGGATAGTTGGCGGCAAGGCCGCCCTTCTTAGTGAGCGCTGTGAACAGGGTCGATTTGCCAACATTGGGCAGGCCGACGATGCCGATAGACAGGGCCACGATGTACCTTCTCTCAAACGAAAGCGCCCCGCCGGCAAGCAGCGGGGACGCTCGAACCTTCGAGTATGTATGATAGCCCATCGCCGATGCATAAGGGCCACGCCATCCAAGCTCCCCATCATCTTGGGCAATGTCGCCGTCACATCAGCGCATCGAGGCGCGCGATTGCGAGCTTTGCTCCGCGTCTTGCGCCATGATGATATGGCGGGTTTCAATCCGGTGCTAGATCCACCCTGTTACTTGGCGTCTTCGGTGTAATCGGTGATGTACTCGTCGGAGATGACAGTCCGTGTGGTCGGAACTGGATAGCCTGTTTCCGCTTCGTACTCTTCGGGGGTGACCCAGCGAGACTCGTTGCGGCTTACGACCAGCTCCACTTGACCCGTTCGAAGATTAGGCAAGCCCGCAGCTTCTCCGACGTTCTGGACGTAGGACTGCAGGAACATCATCTTCTTGTGTTCGTCGTCCGCAGAGGTCCACTCGTCCTCGGAGTACAGGCCCGTGTCGATAACCATCTTCTTTGCTGTGGACATCGTCATGCAGCCGACCGCAGTCTGCGAAGCGGCGATGCCATCGCGACCCTCTTCCCAATCGACTCCGCCCTGGTACACAAACCAGATGGCCTGCTCTCCACGCACGCTTTCATAGCCCGCAACCGCTTGGAAGTACGCCTCCCGCCAGTTTTGACCATCATCCATATATGGCCCTGGATGTAGTAGTACGACCCTTCGCCCTGGAATCCGAACAAGCCCGTAGCGGCTTCATGTAGCTCGGATTCGGACAGCCAATTAACTGGCAAGGCGGGAATGATTGCCGACGTCGATACACCTCCCGCAGCGATTTCGTCGGTTGTCATAGGGTGGACGATCTGCCCATTTTTGATTTCACAGGCATCCACGCCAAACTGCATCTCTGTCGCAAACGCACCCGAAAAGTACGAGAAGTAACCCTGCCAGCCAAGCGCACTGAGCGAATTGCCCTTATCGAAGTCCGATAGCACGGTTTCATCCACCTGCTCCGCAGGCAGCTCCGAGCGCAGGACGTCGCCCATGACCTGGCCGTACAGCCAAGCGTTATCCTCGCTCACTACATCCTCGAGTCGAGCATCGCCACCGGTGTACCGATACAGGCCTTCGTCAGAAAGATAGGCATCGATCTCGCTCGGCTCCATTGCCAGCAGCTCGGCAAGCTGCATGAAGTTATCGGGGTCACCCGTTGCGGATGCCTGGACTTCGGTCTCCTCCTCCGGAACCTCCTCCTCATCGGCAGCTGGCTCCTCGGCCTCCTCAGCAAGCTCCTCAGCTGCCGGAGAATCCTCCACGATCTCGGTCTGCGGCTGCATCATCGGAATGACGACATCCGTGACGACGCGGTACAGCGCGTACGCACACAGTGCGGTCGCAAGCGCCGTGATGATGAAGATGATGAACAACGGGACGCTCTTGAGCGTCAGGCGGCGAAATGCCGAAAACCCTTTGCGCTCCGGTTTCTGATCAGCCTGAGTCCCTTCGGTACTGGATGCATTCGCTTCAGAGAGGAAGGCGTCCGAGCCGACATCGCCCTGCTGCTTCTCCGCGGCTGAAACGTCCCCGGCCTCGACGCGCGCGCCGCACGAGGTGCAGAATTTCGCTCCCCGTGTAAGTCGAGCGCCGCAGTATGTGCAGAAAGATGTCTCGCTCATCCGGCTCGCCCTCCCCTAACGTCCCTGATTGCCGTTTCTACTACGCCTTCGTCAGCGTGTAGATGTCCTCGCAATCTGCATCCGTCGTAAACCAGCTCTCCTCGTATTCAACCTTGGTGTAAAGAGCCCCGTACGCCGCGTTTGGATCATCGCGCTCGCTGAAACCGAAACTAACCGTAATGACCCCATCGCCGGTATCGGGCATCTCGTACTCGGCGACATACTGCATACTCTTCATATGGTTGTAGTTGTGCCCTAGCGTACTATCCCTTTTCAGCGTGGCGGTAAACTCAATCGGCCCGATTTCCTTGTCACCCTCAGTGGATTCCTGATCGCTCTCAGTTGGAGCGTGGTAATGCGCGAGGCCCGAGAACGTGCCCTTCACCTTTCCCGTCGTCGGGTCAACCGACTCGATGTCGAGAGTAAACTCGCTGTTTTCCGCGCCGTAGCAGATTCCCTTGCCCGACTTGCCCGCCGTCTCTTTGAACGTGCCCTTCCAGGTTCCTATCAGCTTGTCAAACGAACTTTTATCTGCGTCATCATCCAGCACCACATCATCCAGACGCCAATCCCCATTATTGAATTCAAAGGTGGCGGTGACGTCACAGCGCGCATCGAAATACGGGGATCCGGCGTCGCAGGCAATCGTCACGGCGCTGGACTGGCCATCATCGCCAAGCTTCACTTCGCTAACCGTAAACTTACCGTTCTCGTACAGCTTCTAAACCTCGTACCAGTCATCCGCATGCGTTACGATTCCGTCAGCCTTCCGCTGGATAACCTCCTCGTTGGGACCCTTCTTTGCCGTATATTGCGAATCGCTCGTGCTCGCCGAGAACGGCTCCCACGAATTGCCCTGCTTGATATAGGAAACTGACACAGTGCGCTCGGCATCGACGCCAGTGCTAGACGCCTTCACCTTCACGTCAGCGCCATAGTACTCGGAACCGACACCGCCGAAAAGCGTTCCTTCCAGGCTCTCGCGCTCCTCGTTCACGATCTCAAAGGACGAGATTTTGAACGAGTCGCCGTAACCGTATTCGCCGTCATCCGCCCAGTCCGACAGCTCGGCACGAACATCGGCCTCGATGCGACCTCGATCGGGCTTCCCGTTCAGCAGGCCCGACAAGCCGCCGAAGCACACGACCACAACGAGCACCACGGCAACAGCAGCCCCGGCAAGTATCGCCGGCTTCGGAATCTTGCCGCCCGAAAGATGCTTGGAAACCATGTCCTAGGAAGACGGATGCTTGGGCTCGTTCGCCTGGTTTGCGGCAGCAGTGCTCTCCTGAGGAGCAGGATTCGCCAGCGGCCTGGGAGCGTCTTGAACAGCAGCAGCGGCGGCATCCTGGGAAATGGGCTCAGCGGAAGGAACGGCATCGTCTAGAGCCGCCGCACCATCCTCCTGAGGCACGGTGTCGTCTTCTCGAGCGGTTGCGCCCGAATCATTTACCTCCTCAGCGATTGGCTGCTCCTCCGTCGAGCCGCAAGGCTCCTGCTGCAGCAGCTCCTCGCCACCCGTCTCGTCTTCCTGCTCAACGGGATATCCGCACTTCGCGCAGAAACGATAGCTCGGCTCGACCTCGTATCCGCAGTTCTTGCATTTCATCGGTTCAGCTCCCTCCTGCCAGCCAGGCATGCTCCCGCACTCGATTCCGAGCACGTTCCTTCTCCTTGCGCCAACATTAAACTGACCCACGGCCTAAGAGTTGCGCATTTTTCGACATACCTGCAGGTGAAGCCGTGCCAAACAGGGCATCTAGAAGCGCGAATGCGCCCGCGCGGCCATCTCTGCCCGCCTTCTGCTACTCACTCTATTGATTTTTAGAACCGTAAAAAGGGTGAATTAAGGAGTAATTTTCAGCTTAATCTGCTTGAGGCGCCGAGCATTTACCAGCCGGCTCACATCAAGCCCCTCGGCGACACAACGCCTGAGAAGATCAGAAAGGGCAATGCCGACCTCGGCAATCTGGTCGTCGATCCTATGCTTCAGCTCAACCCATTTGGATAGGTCCGCACGCACACGGGCAGCCGCGCTGTCGGCCTCCACGGTCGGATACAGCTCCCGCACGATCTCTGCAACGCTTGCCCCCTGGAGAAACATCCGTCGCGATGCCTCCCTATCCGCCCTTGACCGAGCGTTCTTCGCGTCGGTCTTGCGCTGCCGGGAGCAATACCGTCGCTCGGCCCCGCGATGTCCGACCAGCGAAAACGGCTTTCCGCATTGCTCGCAGTATCCGATTGACACCCTGCTGAGGCGTCTAGAGAAGTCGTACCAAAGCCATGCCAGAAAGCTCTCAAAAGAGAGATTCCCCGTCGCATCGTAATCTGCAAACGCATCAACATGCACACCATCGAGATGAGCCGAAACGATCGCCCTCAGGAGGGCAGCGATTGCGGGGAGATCCTCGGCGCATAGTTCCGAATCTTCGAAGACATACCTGTCGGGCTCCACGGCAAAAGTGGCAAGCGCCTCCTTGCCATCGGCAATCCCCGCATCTTCCATGAGCTCCTGTAGGTCGGAGGCATCCATATCTTCCGCAAGCCGAATCGCTACGAACTCCAGATAGGTCAGATCCGCTTCGTCGTGCCGAGCGACGGAGACGTAACAGATTCCATCGGCATCCTCCGTGCGCCGAATCATCGGCCGCGTCGAAACGACGTCTCGATATTCCCCGCAAACCGCAATGGCAACGTCGAGCTCATCGAAGCCGACACCTGCTGCCGAATCGATTACCCGCTGCTTATGCACCCGTCCGAGCGCCTTGAGCGACGATATCGGCTTCAAGCCGTTGGCGCATTCCTGAAGCCTCGTCGCGAGCATCGCAACGTCCGCCGCGTACTTCCATGCACGAAGCGATTCGATATGCGATGAGCCGAACAGCGGTCCCGACCACTGTGCGAATGCGTAAAGCATCGATTCCGCACGCTGCGCGTCGGAAGATTCCGCCGAAGGAGAGCATAGCGCGAGGTCGATGAGATCCTTCGTTGCCGCAGGCGATGACATCATCGCGCGCTGAGAGGGCTCGGCACTCATCAGCTCCCGCGCGGACAGCACATCGAATTCGAGCACCCCATCATCGCGCAGCATAACCCCTCGGAAGGGAATGAATCCCTGAGAGGTCTTTGTCTGCACGAACGACATGGGGAGCGCTCCTTCAAGCGAACGGAAACCTATCGACCATCATGGAAAACGCGCGCGGTTCGCAGGCCGCGCGCGTTGGCAGTTTTTACTTGTCGAGCTTCTCCATGGAGTCGAGCATCTTGTTGAGCTTCTTTTTTGCCTCGGCCTTGGTCTTCTCCATCTCGATGCGGGCCTTTGCGGCCTCGGCGGCCTTCTTCTCGGCCTCGGGATCGGGAACCACAAGATCACTTGCGTCGTGCTCAACCATGGTGAGCGCATGGTCCTCGCAGGCCTCGGCGCACAGGCCGCAGCCGATGCAGTAGGTCGGCTCCACGGCAAAGCGCCCGGCGCCCACGAGGTCCGTGGCGTGCGTGGGGCAGATCTTCACGCACTCGCCGCACAGGGTGCACTTGGAGAAGTCGCACTCAGGGGTCTTGACCTGGATGTTCTCCGCGAGCTCGGGATAGGACTGAAGCGTCGACAGCATGAGCTGGCGGCCCTGCGTCAGGATGCGGCGACGCTTCTGCGTCGTGGTGCCGCAGGCGTTCTTGAGGGTCTTCTCGAGCGCCGAGATCTTCTGCGAGTGGTCCTTCAGGCGCTGGGCGACCGAGGTCACCGCCGCCGTCGCGGGGTTGAGCTTGCTCACCGCAAGACCCGTCGTGCGCATGATATTGTCCATGAACTCCTTGCGCTCGAACTCGCGGCGCTTCGTGCAGGTGAGCGCCTTCGCGTCGACCTCAAGGCCCAAGCCGGCGCCCGCCCACTCCTCGGCGGTGGCAATCGCGTTGCCCAAGATCTCCTCGCCGGTGGTGTTCTTGCAGTTCTCGCAGATATCGAGCGGCAGATACACGCTTACGTTCGGGTAGTCCACCAGCACCGAGAACCAGACCTCGGGCGTCACGTCGCCGATGCAGGCAACGACGACCTCGTTCTCGCGCGGTAGGCGACGCAAGGCGCGCGTGCAGGTCACATAGGCCGTCTCGTACGCAGCAGCGGCACCCGCGATGGCGTCGTACAGTTTCTTGGGCTGGATGCGCGGCGACACGAACGCCTCGGTCGGGCACACGGCAGCGCACAGACCGCACTTGCGGCAGCTGTCTTTGATCTCGATGCAGAATTCCTCGATGTCGATCGCATCGACCGGACAGGCATCCATGCAGGCGGTGCAGGAGCTCTTCTCGTAGTTGCACACCAGGCACGGGATGGAGTTGGCGCGCGGACGCTCCTTGTAGTCGGCGGGATTCCAAACCGGCGCATCGGGCGCATCCACGCCGAGCAGCGCATCGGTCACGCCGGAAAACGGGTCCTTCAGAGCGCCAAGGCCCTTGCTGATATCGATGATGTCGTCGAACAGGTCGTGCTGCTGCGCCATAACGAAAACGCTCCCTCATGCGAAGGGGCCGACAGGCCCCACGTTGCAACCCTTCAATTGTAACCGGACTTACCGGGAGATGAACGCACCGATCCGCGTTGCCACCTATCCCCCGCCCTTCTTAGACAGCAAGAACACATCGACTGTGAGGGAAAGCTAATTATGAAGCCCGTTTTCAGCGAATCTCTCTGACAGAGCTGAGTACAGCGCAATGCCGAGAAACTCTCAACTGGGAAAACGCCGCGCAGCGAGCTCCCAAAACGGCCCTTCACTCCAAGACCCAAATGGGATTCGCTGAAAACGGGCTTCATAAGTTTTGCAATGCCAAAAACAACTGCACTACCCGTTCCACGCCGACGCCCACATTCTTCGCTCTTCTATGACAGCAAGAATGAGCTGATTGCACGGGCAGACGAAATATGAAGCCGGTTTTCGGTGTATCTTTCGGACCCTGCCGAGTACAACCCGATTGCGAGCAACTCTCAACTGGGAAAACGCTGTTCGTCAACAGCCCATATGGGTGCTCTACTCGGGGAGTTCAAAAAGATACACCGAAAACCGGCTTCATAATAAGCTGACGTGTCAAAGCAGCGCGCCGAGTCGGCGCTATCGGAGCCATAAACAGGAAGCCCGGAGGCGCGAAAGCGCCTCCGGGCTTCCGAAGGAAGTTCTAGGCCGTTACGGCTTAGTACATGCCGCCGCCCTGAGCGTTGGCGGTAGCGGCCGCGATGGCGTCCTCAAGCTGCGTGTTCTTGGGAACATCCGTCACGGTGGCCTCGGTGATAAGGATCAGGCCGGCCACGGAAGCAGCGTTCTGCAGGGTGGTGCGGGTGACCTTGACCGGGTCGAGCACGCCCATCTCGATCATGTTGCCCCACTCACCGGTAGCGGAGTTCAGGCCCTCGCCGGCGGGCAGCGAAGCGACCTTGTCGACGACGACGGCGCCCTCGAAGCCAGCGTTCTTAGCGATGGTGGCAACCGGAGCGGTCAGGGCCTTCTTGATGATGTCGATGCCGATCTGCTCCTCGGGATCGGTGATCTCGATGCTATCGAGCGCGGGAGCGGCGTCCATGAAGGCCACGCCGCCACCGGCGACGATGCCCTCCTCGACGGCAGCGCGGGTCGCCTGCAGGGCGTCCTCGACGCGGTGCTTGATCTCCTTGAGCTCGGTCTCGGTCGCAGCGCCGACCTTGATGACGGCAACGCCGCCGGAGAGCTTGGCCAGACGCTCCTGGAGCTTCTCGCGATCGAAGTCGGAGTCGGTGTGCTCGATCTCGCCCTTGATCTGCGCAACGCGGGCGTCGATGGCGGCCTTGTCGCCCGAGCCACCCACGATGGTGGTGTTGTCCTTGGACACAGTCACGCTCTTGGCGGTACCGAGCATGTCGGCGGTGATGTCGGCGATCTTGATGCCGAGCTCATCGAGGGCAGCCTGGCCACCGGTCAGGATGGCGATGTCCTCGAGCATGCGCTTGCGGCGGTCGCCGTAGCCCGGCGCCTTGACGGCGCAGACGTTGAGGGCGCCGCGGATCTTGTTGAGCACGAGGGTCGGCAGGGCCTCACCGTCGATGTCCTCAGCGATGATCAGCAGGCTCTTGCCGGCGCGGGACACAGCCTCGAGCACGGGCATGATGTCCTGGACGTTGGAGATCTTCTGATCGGTGATGAGGATGTAAGGATCCTTGAGGGTGGCCTCCATGCGATCGTTATCGGTCACGAAGTACGCAGAGACATAGCCCTTATCGAACTGCATGCCCTCGACGGTGTCGATGGTGATGTCGAAGGTCTGGCCGTCCTCGACGGTGATGACGCCGTCCTTGCCCACGACGTCCATGGCGTCGGAGATCTTGGCGCCGACGTTGGGGTCGCCAGCAGAGATGGTGCCGACGGAAGCGATCTGCTCCTTGGTCTCGACCGGCTGTGCCTGCTTCTTCATCTCCTCGACGGCGGCGGCGACAGCCTTCTCGATGCCGCGGCGGATGGCCAGCGGGTTGGCGCCGGCGGCCACGTTGCGCAGACCGTCGTTGACGATGGCCTGGGCGAGCAGGGTCGCGGTGGTGGTGCCGTCACCCACGGTATCGTTGGTCTTGGTGGCGACCTCCTTCACCAGCTGGGCACCCATGTTCTCGATGTTGTCCTCGAGCTCGATCTCCTTGGCGACGGAAACGCCGTCGTTGGTGATGGTCGGCGCGCCATAGGAGCGCTGCAGGGCGACGTAACGGCCCTTGGGACCCATGGTGACGGTAACGGCGTCGGCCAGCGTATTGACACCCTTGGCGAGCTTGGCGCGCGCGGTGGTGTCGAAGGTGATGTTCTTAGCCATGTTTATTCCTCCGGGGAATGGTTGAGTTACGAAAACCTACGTGCAGCGGATGGGCTACTCGACGATGGCGTAGATGTCGTCGGCGCGCATGAGGAGGTAATCCTCGCCGTCGACCTTGATCTCGTTGCCGCCGAACTTGCCGTAGATGACCTTGTCGCCGACCTTGACGTCCATGGGGATGCGCTGGCCATCGTTATTGAGCTTGCCCTCGCCGACCGCGACGACCTCACCGCGCTGCGGCTTCTCCTGGGCGTTGCTGGCGATGTACAGGCCGGAAGCGGTCTTCTGCTCGGCTGCATCGGGCTTGATCAGGACGCGGTCTCCAAGCGGCTTCAGACTCATGCTTGATTCCTCCTTTTGCGCTGGCGGGCCCATGTGACGGCACCCAACCAGCCTTGACCTTTCGTACGCCAAGAATAATACCCAGCAATCCCGACTTATACAACGCAATGGCAAAAAATCTTATTAATCGGCACTTAGATTTCTTCAGTGCGCTCGCATAGGTCGTGTTACGGCTGGTACCGCCGCGCAAACGCCCGCAAATGCTTGCTCTATACTTCTAGGCGCATACCATACGAGGAGCCCCGTCGCCCGCATGCGCCCGGAAGCTCCCCAGGAAGGACCTGTTATGGACGCACCGAACGCAGCACCCTCCCCCATCGACGCCACCGCCGCAATCAAGCAGCTTGGCGCAGAGTACGAACCCTACATCATCGAGCAGCGGCGCCACTTCCATAAGCATCCCGAGCTCAGCCTGCATGAGTTCCAGACCACGGACGACATCGCCGCGCAGCTCGACGCGATGGGCATCCCCTACGATCGCCCGCTCGAGACCGGCCTCGTGGCCACGCTCGCCGGCACCGCAAAGGACGCCTACAACGCCGACGGCACTCCGCGCCGCCGCCTCCTGCTGCGCGCCGACATCGACGCCCTGCCCGTGCTCGAGCGCACGAACGAGGAGTTCGCCAGCGTGAACGAGGGCGTCATGCACGCGTGCGGCCACGACTGCCATATCGCGATGATGCTCGGCGCCCTCCAGATCCTCTCCCGCATGACCGACCAGCTGCACGGCGAGGCCCGCATCGTGTTCCAGCCCTCCGAGGAAAACGGCAGCGGCGCCAAGATGATGAAGAAGACGGGTGTCTGCGACGGTGTCGACGGTGCCTTCGCCATGCACATCTGGAGCGAGGTCGACGCGGGCACCATCTCGTGCGAGCCCGGCCCGCGCATGGCGAATACCGACTGGTTCCGCATCGATGTGGAGGGCACCTCGTGCCACGGCGCCATGCCGCAGCGCGGCGCCGACGCCATCATCGCCGCGGCCGAGATCGTAAACGGCCTGCAGACCATCGTCAGTCGCGACCTTTCGCCCTACGAGCCCGCCGTCGTGACCGTCGGCGAGCTGCACGGCGGCACGGCGCGCAACGTCATCGCCGGCTCCGCCTACCTCACAGGCACCGTGCGCACCTACAGCGACGCTACGCACGACATCATGCCCACCCTCATCGAGCGCATCTGCACGCACACGGCGATGGCGCTCGGCGCCGAGGCCAAGCTCACCGACTACACGATCGCCAACTACAAGGTGGACAACGACGCGCAGGCAAGCGAGCGCTGCCGCCAGGCCATCGTGAAGGTGCTCGGCGAGCAGGGCGTCGGCAGCTACCGCGGCACGATGTCGGGCGAGGACTTCTCGGAATACCTGCACGAGGTGCCCGGCGTGCTCGCGTTCGTGGGCTGCCGCAACCCCGCCATCGGCGCCACCTGGGCCCAGCATTCCTGCTACTACAAGGTCGACGAGACCGTGCTCGCCAAGGGCAGCATGACCGCCGCACAGTACGCCGTCGACTTCCTGGCGGAGTAGCGCCGCGCCACACGTCACACGCCGACAAGCAACCCAAAACAGCGAAGCGGGGCGCCTCGACGCCCCGCTTCTCATATCGGCCAGAAGGTTTTGCAAGCTCCTCGCCGCTAGACGACGGGACGCCCCTCGGTTCCGGGAATCGTGAACACGAAGTCGCTCTCGCCCTCATGGATCCACGCCGGCGCATAGCGCTGCGCCCAGTAACCCAAGGCGCGATACGCAAGCACGCTGGTAAAGGCCGCAGCGCAGAACACGACGAACACCATGGCCGCCACGCAGATCACGAGCGGAATCGTCGCGAAGAGCTGCTCCACCGCGTTGCCGAACACCGAATACATGGTCCAGCTATCGAACATACTCCCCGTCAGCGGCATCAGAATCATGAGTACGATGTACATGGCGATGCCGACGAGCATCCTCGACAGGATCGAGGCGCAGAAGAGCTTGCCCGCGGTGCCCTTGACGACGCGGACCACCTTGCCGAGGGCGAAGGTCGACTCGACGCGACCGGTCACCGCCATGTGCATGACGGCGGCATCGCCGAACATGGTGAACAGGACCGCCAGCACGATCGTCGCCAAGATGAGAATCAACAGCACCAGCACGCCGAGCCCCGCCGGGAAGCCGCCGGATGAGTAGCCGCCTCCAAAAAGCGCGGAGAGGATGCCCGTTCCCGTGGTGAGGGTAAGGAACGCGATGAAAATCAGCAGCGGGATGAAGGCGACCGTGAAGAACAGGCTCCGGACCGCGTTGCCGAAAAAGCCGAGCGAAAACAGCGAGGTGCGCAGCAGCGGCGCCTTGGTATCGAAGCCGCGCCCGCGCGAGAGCTCGCGGCCCCACTCGATGGCGTAGCCCTCAGCGCAGATGCTCGCGCACCACGCGAGGATGAGCCCGATGGCACCTGCAACCCAGCCGATCATCGGGATGATGAACAAGACGACCGAGGCGACGGCGATGATGCCGGGCACGAAGGCGATCTTGAGTACGCGCTGAAGGGCGCCGGGCACCTTCGTGATATCGTCGAAGGCCTGCGCGAGGCAACCTTTGGGATGAGCTGCCACAGGCCCCGAGCCCGCGGGCTGAGAGCTGCCAGACCAGTCGAACGTCGGCGCCGTCTGCGCCGTCGTGGGCTGAGCTGTTGTGGGCTGGGCATCAGCTGTCGCCTGCGTGCCAGATGCCGGCCCCGATGCCGCCTGGGCCTGCTGCGCCATGCGCGCGTTCGGCGCGCCGCATGCCGGGCAGAAGCGGTCGTAATCTTCCATCTTGGTACCGCATTTGTTGCAATACATAGGACCTCCCTTGCAAAAGCGCCGTGCATGCTGGCGCGAGTCCTATTGTATGGCAGGGTTTCCGCCGCATAATTGCGCAATTTCATGTGAAACAGAAGGGTGTCCGAAAAAAGAAGCCCCGCAGCGCAGAGAGACTGCGCCGCGGGGAGGCATCCAATACCTATAAGGATGAGGGCAAAGCCGTTAGAACGCGGCCTGGACCGAATCGCCGAAGGTGTCGGCGAGGTACTCCTTGAACTCGTCGGTCGTGAGCACGTCGACCAGCGCGGCGATGCGCTCGTCGTCCTCGAGGTCGGGCGTCGTCACGATGACGTTGGCGTACTCGTTCTTGATGACGTCGGAGTCGGCGCTCTCCTGCGCCACGGCGTCGGCAAGGGTCAGGCCCGCATCGATCGCGTAGTTGCCGTTGATGACGGCGAAGTCCACATCGGCAAGCGTGGAGGGCAGCATGGCGGCCTCCTGCTCGAGGATCTCGATGTTATGCGGGTTGTCCACGATGTCGTTGGGCGTGGCGGTGATACCGGCGTCCTCGGACAGGGTGATGACGCCGTGCTCCTGGAGCAGCAGCAGCGCACGGCCCTCGTTGGTGGCGTCGTTGGGCACCGAGATCGTGGCGCCGTCGGCCACGTTGGCCAGGTCGTCGGACTTGCCGGCGAACACGCCCATGGGCTCGAAGTGGATCTTGCCCACGCTCACGAGGTCGGTGCCGTTCTCCTCGTTGTAGTTGGCCAGGTAGTTGAGGTGCTGGAAGTAGTTGCAGTCGACCTCGCCGGCGCTCGTGTCCTGGTTGGGCAGGATGTAGTCGGTGTACTCCTTCACCTCGAGGGTGATGCCCTGCTCCTCGAGCTTGGGCGCGGCGAACTCGGAGAGGATCTCCGCATGCGGGCTCGGGCTCGCGGCGACCGTAAGGGTGACGGGGGAATCGACCGCAACGGAGCCGGATGCGGAGGTGTCGTTACCGCCGCAGGCGGAAAGGGAGCCGGCGGCCACGATGCCGGCGGCAGCGGCGATGAACGAACGGCGGGAGATGGTGGAATCAAAGCTCATGATGAAAGCCTTTCTTACGAAGCGATGGAGATTGAGATTACGGTACAGCAGCGGCACGCAGAGGGCAGCTGCCAATCGAAAACGTTACGAACGGTGCGCAGCCAGGCGCCCGGCCCGAACCTTACGCGTCGCGTGCGCCGCGGTGGTCGACCTTGCGCGCCGCCAGGTCGCAGACGCTCTGGATGACCTGGACGATCACGATCAGGATGATCACGGCCACGATCATGACCTCGTCCACGCGGCGGTAGTAGCCGTAACGCACGGCGATATCGCCCAGGCCGCCCGCGCCGATGGCGCCGGCCATGGCGGTGTAGCCCAGAACGGAGATGAGCACGACGGCGACGCCGCGGACGATGGAGGGCAGCGCCTCGGGCAGAAGCGCCGAGAAGACGATGCGCGGGACGCTCGCGCCGCAGGCCTCGACTGCCTCGACGGACTCGCGCGGGACCTCGGCGAGCGACTGCTCGATCATACGCGCGATGAACGGCGACGCGGAGAGCACGAGCGGCGGAATGGTGCCCAAAATGCCCGAGCCAGTGCCCATGATGAGGCGTGTGAACGGGATGATGAACACCATGAGGACGATGAACGGGAACGAGCGCAGAATGTTCACGACCCAGCCGAGCACGGCGTTGAGCACCGGCATGGGGCGCAGTGAGCCCGGCGAGGTCAGGTAGAGCACCACGCCGAGCGCGATGCCGATGATATAGGAGATGAGCGTGGGCACAAGCACCATCACGATGGTGCTGACCGTGCCCTCGGCGAGCAGCTCGCCGTACTCGGCGATGAAGGCGTTCACGGCGTTAAGCATCCCAATCAACCCTTTCGAGCAGCACCTTGGCGGCCTGCGAGGTGGGGTTGGCGAACACGTCGGCGACGCTGCCCTTCTCCACCACGCGGCCGTGCTCCAGCACGACGACGTTGCGGCAGATCTTCTCGACCACGCTCATGGCGTGCGTGATCACGATGACCGTGACGCCCGTCTTGCGGTTGATGTCGCGCAAGAGCTTCAGGATGGTATTGGTGCTCGCCGGGTCGAGGGCGCTCGTGGCCTCGTCGCACAGGATGTACTCGGGGTCGCACGCGAGCGCGCGGGCGATGGCCACGCGCTGCTGCTGGCCGCCGGAGAGCTGGGACGGATAGGACGATGCCTTTTCCTTGAGACCGACCATATCGAGCAGATCGAGCGCATGGGCGCGGTTGTCGGCCGTCACCTTGCCGGTTGCCGCCAGAAACGGGAAGCACACGTTGTCGAGCACGGTCTTCTGCGAAAGCAGGCCGAAGTTCTGGAAGATCATGGCCACGCGGCGACGGTAGCTGCGCAGCTCGGCGCCCGAAAGGCTCGTCACGTCCTGGCCGTCGACGACGATCTGGCCCGACGAGGGACGCTCCAGCAGGTTGATGCAGCGCACGAGCGTCGACTTGCCGGCGCCGCTCATGCCGATGATCCCCGTGATATCGCCATCGGCGATATCGAAGGAGATGTCGTCCAGAGCGCACGCGGCGCCCTCAGCGCCGTCAAACACTTTGCACAGATGCTTGATTTGTATCACGAGAACACCACCCGATGATTTGGTCTAGGAAAAAGGCGGGTCGACTCCCGCCGGAGACGACCTAGCGAAGGCGCCCGGTCTCCCCATGCCCGCGATGATCGCTCGGCATGGCAAAGTGCCCGGGCGAGGGCATCATCATGACCATCATCATATGTGCGGCAGTCGTAAACATGCACTCAAGGGTAGCAGGGCACTTTAGCGGATGCAAGTTCGGAATGAAACGCAACAACGGATGCGCGGTGACACGTCCGCCCCGCCGCGAACGCAAAGGGGCCGCCACCGCGATCGCTCGCGATGACGGCCCCGTCTTGCACACGTTGCATGCCTGCGGCGCTACTCGGCAGCTGCCTCCTGGGCGCGCTTGTGGCTCGCGGCGTACTCCTCGCGCGTCATGACGTCCTCGATGCGCAGGTTGATGCCGGCAACCTCGAGGCCCGTCATGGCGGTCAGCTGCTCGGTCACGCGCTCCTTCACGTCCTCGAAGATCGCGGGCGCATAGCTTCCGTACTCGATGATCACGGAGATGTTCACGATCACGCGGTTGTCGTCGGTCACCTCGACCGACACGCCCTTCGTGAGGTTCTCGGCACCGAGGGTCTCCTGCACGAAGTGCATGAGGTTGCCCTTCATGCCGAGCACGTGGTCGGCCTCGCGCGTGGCGATGGCGACGATCTTCTCGATCACGCCGTTCGAATAGGTGAGCGAGTCCTCGGAGTCGAGCTCCTCGTCCTCGAACTCCGCGTCGTCGGATTCCTCGGCAACCGCGAGGTCCTGGTTCTCGGCCGCCACCGGAGCGGCAGCCTCATCGAGAGCGCCCTGGTCGGCGGTCTCCACCTCAACTTTGAGCTCATCGGTCATGGGTACTCCCCTTTCCTAACGCGTCCCGCCGGCGCGCATCGCGGCCGGACGGGGGTCGTATCCATCCTAACGCTTACCGGAGAACAGCCTGCGGAAGAAATTCACGATGCCGTTGTCGCCATCGCGAATCTGGCCGAGCGTGGCACCGACACCGGCGAACACGGCGATCACGATCGTCGACCACAGCCCTATCGTGAGGATGAGGACCGCGAGCACGAACCCGATGAAGCCGTAGAGCACCGTGTAGTGATGGGATGCCGCGTACGCCCACAGCGACGCGCCGAGACCCTTGATGAAACCGACGGCCTCCTCGCCGATCTCCGACGCCGCGGCGCGAACGCCCTCGCGCTCGGCAGCGCGCTCCGTATCGCTTTCAGGCATGGGCGCCTGGTCGATCGTCAGCTTGGGCGCCGTCTTGCGTGCACCGGTGTCGCTCATGCTAGACCTCCTTGGTCACAATCGTGGTCTTGCTGGGAAGAAAACGGACGCGGGCGGTCACGCCGCTCGTGCCGAGCATGCGCTCGCAGGCGTCGACCACGCGCTGGCGCATACGGTCGGCAAGCGGCTCGAGCCCCTCCTCGGTGAAGGCGATGGCCTCGATCGTCAGACGGACCTCATCGCGGCCCCTCCCGCCGATCTTGCCCTCGACCGATTCGATCATCACGTCGTCGGAACCCGCGGCGGCCCGCTTGGCGGTGGAGGTGAGCGCAGCGAGCGTCACCTCGATATCGGGATTGCCCGCCGGGTGGACGCAGGTGGGGTCCGGTCGCTCCGCGAACGCGCGGATCACGGTGATCAGCACGCCGAGCGCGACGATCGCCGTGAACACGAGCAACGCGATGCGGCCCGGCTGGCGCTCGAGCATGCCGTCGAGGCGGCCGAGGCTGACCCCCAGCATCCGGCAGGTGGAAACCCCGAGCACGCAGCCCGCGGCAAGCAGGTATATGACGGCGGAGATCCTCCGGATCGCGCGCATATGTCGGCTCCCCTCAGCGCTTCTCGTCATCTGCGGTCCCTATGCCCCGCCCGCGATACGCAGGGTCGGCCGCACGGTACGCAGAGAGCCGGGTCGCGAACGCGCGCAAACCCGGCCCTCCCTTCATGCCTATCGACGCGGGATCACCCGCGCGGGCCTACTCCTCCTCCAGAGCGGCCATGACCTCGTCGGTCATGTTCATGGTGCTGTAGACGTCCTGGACGTCGTCGAGCTCCTCGAGGCGGTCGATGAGGCGCTGGACCTTCTTGGCGTCGGCCGGCGTCACATCGGTCGGGGTGGTCGGAACCATGGTGAGCTCGGAGCCCTTGACCTCGATGCCCTGCTCCTCAAGGCCCTTGGAGACGGCCATGAGCTCGGAGGGGTTCGTCCAGACGACCCACTCGTCGCCGGCGTCCTCGTAATCGTCGCCACCGGCCTCGGCGACGGCCATCATGAACTCCTCCTCGTCGCCCGCGGCGCCGTTGGCCATCATGTTTTCCTTCTTGTCGTTGGGATCGACGATCTCCTTGGAAACGACGACCTGACCCTTGCGCTCGAACTGGAAGGCCACCGAACCGGTGGTGCCCAGGTTGCCGCCCGCGTGGCTGAAGGCGGAGCGGACGTCGGCGGCGGTGCGGTTGCGGTTGTCGGTCAGGCACTCGACGTACACGGCGACACCGGCGGGACCGTAGCCCTCGTACACGATGTTCTCGTACACGGCGGCGTCGGCACCCGTGCCGAAGGCCTTGTCGATGGCCGACTTGATCTTGTCCTTGGGCATGGACTGAGCCTTGGCCTTGGCGACGGCCGCGGCGAGGCTGGCGTTGTTATCGGGGTTGGGATCGTTGCCAAGACGGGCGGCAACGGTGATGTTGCGGCTCAGCTTGGAGAACAGCGCGGAGCGCTTGGCGTCCTGCGCGCCCTTGCGATGCTTGGTGGTTGCCCATTTAGAGTGTCCGGACATGGCACAGCTCCTTCTATCTTATCCAGCCGAAATCAGCACGCGGGGTGCAGCTCGGCCCATAGAAACACACGATAAGGCATGATATACCGATTACGGCTTGCGCAAAAGCCCCACGGCCACATGCCACGCAAAGAGCATCATGTGAAAGTTTGGGGCCTGTCCCCAAACTTTCATGCCGTTTGGGCAGCGTCGGCGGCCGTTTGCCGTGTTCTTGCGGGAGCGGTTCGGAAAAATCTGAAAAAGGATATTGCACCCGCTGCGGCACATGACTAAGATGCGTTGCAATCCACGAGGGCATGCGCGAGCCCCGTGGCCCAAAGTTTCATTTTTTCTCGCCATAAGCCCAGCTCATGGCCGTGGAAAGGATGGGGATTATGGGAACGCAGAACCCCGCGTCGCCGCAGGATGCGGCTGGCACAGGCAGGGGCGTGCATTTATCGCCCCGCTGTACCGAAAACGCCGGAGCGGATTCCGGCGATCTTATCGAAAGCATCAGAAAACAACCGATTGAAGAGACGTTTGCCCGGCTCGACGTTGGCCCGGGCGGCCTGAGCACCGACGAGGCAGCCGCGCGCCAGGGGCGCTTCGGCAAGAACCTGATCGAATCAGGTAAGAAGCGCTCACCCGTGCTCGCGTTTCTGTCCAACTTCACGCATCTCATGGCGATCCTGCTGTGGGCTGCGGGCATCATCGCCTTCGTGGCGGGGCTGCCGGAGCTGGGCATCGCGGTGTGGCTCGTCAACATCATCAACGGCGTCTTCAGCTTCTGGCAGGAATTTCGCGCAAGCCAGGCAACCGAGGCGCTCAAGAAGATGCTGCCCGCCTACACCAATGTCATCCGCGACGGCCAGGAGCAGAAGGTGCTGGCCGAGGACCTCGTCCCCGGCGACATCATGCTTCTTGCCGAGGGCGACAAGATCTCGGCCGACGCCCGCGTCATCGCGAGCTCGGACCTGCAGGTGAACCAATCCACCCTGAACGGCGAGTCGAACCCTTCGCGCAAAACGTCCGACGCCGTCCTGGAGGAGGGCCTTTCCGCAGCCGAGATCCCCAACCTCGTGTTTGCCGGCACGAGCGTGTCCGAGGGCAACGGACGGGCCGTCGTGGTCCGCATCGGCATGGACACCGAATTCGGCAAGATCGCGAGCCTCACGCAGAACATGGAGGAGGCCGAAAGCCCACTCCAGCGCGACCTCGATCGCCTGACCAAGCAGGTCACCATCTTCGCCATGTGCATGGGCATGATCTTTTTCGCCCTCTCCATGTTCGTCGTGCATGAACCCTTCGCGCAGTCGTTCATCTTCGCGCTCGGCATGGTCGTGGCGTTCATTCCAGAGGGCCTGCTGCCCACCGTGACGCTGTCGCTCGCCATGGCGGTGCAGCGCATGAGCAAGCGCAACGCCCTGGTCAAGAAGCTCAACTCCGTCGAGGCGCTGGGCTCCACGAGTGTCATCTGCACCGACAAGACCGGCACGCTCACCCAAAACGAAATGACGGTCAACCACCTGTGGACCGCAGCTCGCGAGTACGAGATCACCGGCGTGGGCTACGCGCCGGAAGGCAGCATCGAGGCGGCGGGCACGACGTATCGCGCCGTCGACGACCCCGACCTCGAGCTGCTACTCGAAGGCGGCCTGCTGTGCGGAAACGCGCGCCTGCACGCCCCCGAGGAGGAGGGCCGTCGCTACGAGGTCTATGGCGACCCCACCGAGGCCTGCCTGATCGTGTCGGCCCAGAAGGGCGGCATCGACCCCGATGAGCTCGAGCACCGCATGCCCCGCGTGAAGGAGCTGCCGTTCGAGAGCCGCCGCAAGCGCATGACCACCGTGCACAGCCTCGAGGACCCGATCGACGGGGCGCGCCGCATCGCCTTCGTCAAGGGCGCTCCCAACGAGGTCGTCCGCCTGGCCGACAAGATCCGCGTGAACGGGCGCGTGGAGCCCATGACCGAGGAGCTGCGCGGGCGCATCATGGCGGCAAACGACGGCTACGCGGCCGATGGCCTGCGCGTGCTCGCCGTGGCGTACCGCCCGCTCGACGCCACCGCGGCGCGTGAGGGCGTGCCGGCGGCCATGAGCGCATACACGCCCGAGAACATCGAGTGCCACCTCACGTTCGTCGGCCTCCAGGTCATGATGGACCCGCCCCGCCCCGAGGTTGCCGCCGCCGTGGCGGAGTGCCGCCGTGCCGGCATCCGCATCGTCATGATCACGGGCGACTACGGCCTCACCGCCGCGAGCATCGCCAAGCGCATCGGCATCGTCGAGGGCGACGACCTCTCCGTGATCTCGGGCTTCGAGCTTTCGCAGATGGATGACGAGGAGCTCAAGCGCCGTCTTGCGGGCCAGGTGGTCTTTGCCCGCATGGCGCCCGAGCAGAAGCTTCGCGTGGTCACCGCCCTGCAGGAGATGGGCGAGATCGTGGCCGTGACGGGCGACGGCGTGAACGACGCGCCCGCCCTGAAGAAGGCCGACATCGGCGTCGCCATGGGCGTTGCCGGCACGGACGTGGCCAAGGAGGCCGCGGACATGATCTTGACCGACGACAACTTCGCCTCGATCGTGGCAGCCATAGAGGAGGGCCGCGCGGTGTACAGCAATATCCGCAAGTTCCTGCTCTACATCCTGAACTCCAACGCACCCGAGGCCGTGCCCAACGCGGTGTACCTACTCTCCGGCGGCGCCGTCCCGCTGCCGCTCACCACGATGCAGATTCTCACCATCGACCTGGGCACCGACATGCTGCCCGCCCTCGGCCTGGGCACCGAGCCTCCCGAGAGCACGATCATGGACCAGCCCCCGCGCGACCCCAACGAGCGCCTGCTCAACCGCCGTGTGCTCGTGAAGGCCTTCCTGTGGTACGGCCTCATGGGGTCCATCGCCGCCATGATCGGGTACTTCCTGGTCAACATCCTGAACGGTTGGGTACCCGGCGCCCCGCTCGCGGGCCTCGGCGACGACGCCGACCCGATCTACATCCAGGCGACGACCATGACGCTCGCCGGCATCGTGTTCGCGCAGATCGGCCAGGTCATGAACTGCCGCACCGAGAAGACCTCGGTGTTCAAGATCGGCCTGTTCGCCAACCGCCAGATCATGATCGGCATCGTGTTCGAGGTGGCGCTCATCGTGTTCCTCACGGTCTTCCCGCCGCTTCAGGGCGTGTTCCACACCACGCCGCTCGCCTGGCAGGACTACGTCTTCCTCTGCTGCATCCCGCCGATCGTCATCGCGATCGAGGAGGCGCGCAAGGCATGGCTCAGGCGCCGCGACGCCCGGCGAGCCGGACGGGAGGCGCGATGATCGGCATCCGATGCGCGGCAGCGCGCGCTCTGAACCCCTTTGGTTTCCCGTATGTGCAGAAAGGTGATGCACGATGAACGTTATCGTAGTGGGAGTCGGCTACATGGGCGCCGGTCTGGTGCGGCGCCTCTCCCGCCAGGGATTCTCCGTCACAGCTGTTGACACCAGCAAGGCAGCGCTCGATTCGCTGGGCGCGTCCTTTACCGGCAAGAAGGTCTGCGGCGTTGGCTTCGACCGCGCCGTGCTCGAGGAGGCGGGCATCATGCGCGCGAGCGCGCTCGTGTCGTGCATGGGATCCGACGAGGCGAATATCGTGGTCGCACACGTGGCGCGCAGCATGTTCCGCGTTCCCCGCGTGATCGCGCGCCTGCACGACCTGTCCAAGGCCGAGACGTACCGGCGCCTGGACATCCAGACCATCTCCCCCAACACGTGGGGCATCTCGCGCATCTGCGAGCTGCTCACCTACGGGCAGCTCGACGGCGTGTACGAGATCGGCTCTGGAGACGTGCACCTCGTGCGCGCCGACATCCCCGCGCTTCTTTCCGGCACGACCGTCCGCGAGCTCACCGCGCTCGGCGAGGTCCAGATCGTGAGCGTCTCGCGCAACAACGAGACGTTCATCCCCACGCAGGGCACCGTCCTGTCGGACGGCGACATCATCTACGCGGCCGTCGCGACGTCGGCCAACCGCAAGTTCAAGCAGATGCTCGGCATCGGAGAGTAGGCGATCGGTATGCAGATCATCATCGCAGGCGGCGGCAAGATCGGCGCCCACCTGGCTTCGCAGCTGTGCGCGGACGGCGAGACCGTCACCATCATCGAGCAGCGGCCCGAAGCCGTCGAGCGCCTGAGGCGCACGTGCCCGGACTGTACCATCATCGAGGACAGCGCCGCGAACCCGCTGGCGCTCGAGCAAGCGGGCGTGCACATGGCGGACGTGCTGGCCGCCGTCACCGGCAAGGACGAGGTGAACCTCGTCATCGCGATGCTCGCCAAGATGGAGTTCTCGGTCCCGCGCGTGGTCGCGCGCGTGAACGACCCCTCGAACGCCTGGATGTTCACGCCGGTCAACGGCGTCGACGTGGGCGTCAACCAGGCCGAGATCCTCACGCGCTTCATCCGCGAGGGCATGAGCCTGCGCGATATGCTCACGCTCATGAAGCTCGGCCGCGACGAGCACAGCATCGTGCAGACGACCGTGAACCCCGGGTCGAAGGTCGACGGAATGGCCCTTTCCAGCATCGTGTTTCCCGAGCAGACTATCGTCGTCGCGGTCGACCACGGCGGCAGCCTGACGGTTCCGAATGGACGCACCGTGCTGCACGCGGGCGACGAGACCGTGCTGTTCTGCAGCCGCGAAGGCCGCGACACCATCCGCCGACTCTTCGCCTAGTGAAAGTTTGGGGACAGGCCCCAAACTTTCATGTACAAGGCCGCCCTCGCCGAGATGCCTTCGGCGAGGGCGGCCTTCGCTTTTCTATATATGTCGGTCGCGTTGCGGCGTCGACTAGTCGTCGAGGTAGCCGCGCTGCGGGCGCTTGGCGTGAAGCGCGAAGGCGATCAGCGCGATACCGATCACCACGAGCGGCAGGCTGAGCAGCTGGCCCATGGTCACGAAACCGCCGAACAGGTAGCCCAGTTGCGCATCGGGCACGCGCACGAACTCCACGAGGATGCGCGCCACGCCGTACCAGGCGACGAACACGCCCATGAACAGGCCCTGCGGGGGCAGCGGCTTTCTGCGCGAGAGGATCTGCATGACGACGAACAGCAGCACGCCCTCGAGCAGCGCCTCGTAGAGCTGGGAGGGATGGCGCGCCACGTTACCGCCCGACTCGAAGATCACGCCCCAGGGCAGGTCGGTGGGCTTGCCCCATAGCTCGCCGTTGGTGAAGTTCGCGCAGCGGCCGAGCGCCAGCGCGACGGGCACGCCGATGACCGCGAGGTCCGCGATGGTCCAGGCGGACAGCCGGCAGAACCGGCACGCAAGGATGCCGCCGAGCGCGCCGCCCACCAGGCCGCCGTGGAAGCTCATGCCGCCGTGGTTCACGGCGAAGATCTCGAGCGGATGCGCGAAGTAGTAGCCATCACCATAGAACAGCACGTAGAACAGGCGGGCACCGATGAGCAGACCGAACACGATGCCGACGACCACCGTCATGATGTCGTCGACGGTGATATCCAGGCCCCAGCGGCGCTGCGTGCGGTACATGACGACGCCCGTGAGCAGCGCGCCCACGATGTAGGAGATGCCATACCAGTAGATGGTGATCGGACCTGCCGAGAAGGCGACCGGGTCCAGGCTTTGGTAGAGCTCGTTGAGCACGGAGGCTCCTTTCGTTTGCAATCGAGCGAGGCTAGGGCCGCGGAGCTACGCGCGCGCCGCCGGGCCCTTGCGGATGAAGTGCAGGCAGTGGCGGCACTCCTCCTTGATGGCGGCCATGCGGTCGACCCGGGGATCGAGCAGGTCGTCGAGCGAGGTGGCCTCCCGATGCCACGGGCGCTGGCAGCGCGTGTACGCGCAGGTGCCGGGACACGGAGAGTAGCGGTCGGGCACGTTATGCGGGCACTCGTCCTCCATGTAGGCGTCAAAGCCGTAGATGCCCGCGCAACCGCGCACCTCCCAGCAGCGCACGACACCGTCTTCCCCTCGGGGGTCGACCGGCTCGTAATCGCGCCCCGACTCGTGCCCGACGGGCGCACCGGGTGCGATCTGGGTGACGGGAGGAAGCCCGCCGGGACATGCGGCGTCCCTTGCGCTCGATGCCGTCACGCTGACACTCCCCTTCCGGTATAGCCCTGCTTCAACAACGATGGGGCCGCTTGACGCGGCCCCATCTGAGATACCTGTACGCTCGATGATTAGAACGGCGCGTACTCGTCGTAGAGGTCGGCGGCTCCGCCGGTCAGGTCGTTGATGGCGACAACGCGCGTCACGCCGGGAACGTGCTCCTTCACGATGCGCTCGATGCCCATGGAGAGCGTGAGCTGGCTCATGGGGCAGCCGGCGCAATGGCCGGTGAGCTCGAGGGAGACGACGCCGTCCTCGTCCACGCCGTGATACTCCATGTCGCCACCATCGGCCTGGAGGTTGGGGCGGATCTCGTCGAGCACGGCGAGCAGCAGCTTTTCGTTAACGGCCACGAGGGCTCCTTTCGTATGCGGTGTGCGGGCGCCTTTGCGCTGCGCCCGCAGGTAGATGTAATGGTACTACAAGCTCATACCCGAAATGCAACCGACAAGACACCCCATACGAGAAGCACGCCGGCCCGTGATACCGACCCCGTTTTTTCGCGAACAGCGACGAACGCATGCGACCCTAAACCGAGCGATGCAGCGCAGCTGGATAGATTCGCCACTTTTGTACCGGTAAGGTGCCTTACCGTTCGCCATTCGGCTGCCCCTTTCGCCGTTGCGGGGGGTCTTTATCTGTCCGGTTTGACCGCTATAGCCCTATTGGCAGTATCTTGCCCCCGCATTCTGCCTGGGCAAGCAGGCTGGGCCCAAACCCAAGCGGTACAAAAGTCGCCATTTCATCCAGCCGCCCTGCTGGAACGGCAGAATGCGGCGCCGCTACCCCAGCAATCCGCCGGCTACGGTGGCGAACGCCACGATGACGCCCACGATGGACTCGCCGCCGAGCACACCCGAGGCCACGACGACACCCGTCTCCTCCGAGGCCTCATCATCGAGCCCGCGGGCCGCGCAGATGCGGTCGTACACCCAGCGCATCACCGCGCCGAGCACGGTGGAGATCGACATGTAGAACGGCAGGTACACGCCGAGACCGAGCATCATCGAGGGGATTCCCATGCAGTAGAGCACAGCACCCGCGGCCAAGCCGATCACGAACCCGTTGACGCTCGGAATGCCCGAGACCATCGTCGCCACCACGTTGGCCTGCGCGGAGACGAACAGCGCATCGGTGCCGAACGCGTCGGGCCCGTAGGCGGCCACGAGCGCGACCATGACGGCGACAGCGACGAACGTTCCCAGCACAGCGCCGATCGCCTGGCCGAACCACATGGAGCGTGGGCTCGTGCCGATGATCTGACCGGTCTTGAAATCGCTCATGACATCGCCCGCAAGGCCGCAGGCCACGGCGATGATACCCGCCACGAAGAAGAGCTGCACCTGCGTCGCCTCGGAAAACGCCGCCACGAACAGCAGCACGATCAGGCCGAAGATCTCCATGGGATCGATACCCGACTGGCCCACGGACTGCGCGCTCATGATGGCTGTCACGAACGCGAGCAGCACGACGACCACGGCAACCACGGGGCCGAGGCCGAGCGCGAAGCACACGATGAGCGCAGCGGAGGCGGCCATGAGCGCAAGCACGCCGGCGTCGTAACGCGAGATGAAGCGGGAGATGAAACCGGGCTCGCCCTGCGTGCCCTCGGAACCGTCCTTCGTCTGGGCCGTCCTGAGGCGCGCGCGGCGCACAAGCGGCACCACGATGTCGCGCACGACCACGCCGGCACCCGAGCCCATCATGAGCCCCATGCCGAGGCTGCTCACGATACCCTGCGCACCCGCGGCATCCCACAGCCCCACGGCGGTTCCGCCCACGACGACGCCGAACCAGCCGACGATGGCGCCGATCGCCCAGTAGATGATCGAGCGGCGCCCAGCCAGAAAGCCCACGGCCCAGCGCATCGGCGAGTTCTGGATACCGAAGGCGACGCCCGGCACCGGCACCTGCGCCACGAGCGACGGCATGAGACCGAGCACGTCGCGAACCACGCACCACAGGCCCGCCACGGCCATCGAACCGAAGAGCTTTCGGCCCGTCGAGCCGCCGGCGCGGCTGGCGAGCAGCGTCTCGGCGGCAGCGGTACCGATGGGATACTCCAGGTCCGACTCCTCCACGAAGTGCCGCTGGATAAGCGCCGTGCACACGAGGCCGAGCAGCGTGCCGGCAAGCGCCACGGCGAGCATCTCGCCCCAGCCCACCTGGTCGGTGAGGCCGAGCATCCAGATACCCGGGATGGTAAAGGCCAGACCGCCCGCTACCATGGAGCCGGCGGACATGATGACCTGGGTGATATTCGCTTCGTTGAGAGATGTCCTTCCCACCGCGCGCAGCAGTACGAGCGCGGTGATGGACGTGAAGATGGTCGGCCACGGCAGGGAACCCATCTTGAGGGCGGTGTACACCGAGGACGCCGTGATGATGACGCAGCCGATGCAGCCGATCAGGATGCCGGCGGCAGACAGCTGCCCGCGCAGGCCCGCGCGGTCGCTCGTAGAGCTCATTCTGTTCTCCTTCGTATATCCGCTCCCCCTCAAACCGGGAAGTCGGGTTACGGCTCGGACGCGGTGATTATATGACAGTTAGGACGGGGTCAGCTGTCACAATCGCGGCAAGGCCGTAAGATTGTGACAGCTGACCCCGTCCTAACTGCCATGAAGGAGAGCTATGGGTGCTGTGCTGACCGTTGATGTGGGAAACACCACCACGCGCTTCGGGTTGTTTGCCGTAGATGGCTCCGCGCCCGAGCTCGTGGGCTCCTGCGAGTTCACCACGCTTTCGCCCCTCACCCGCGACGAGGCGCGCGCGCAGATCGCCCAGGCACTCGTGCTGATGGGCGAAGGCAGCGCCGGCGGTGCCATCCTCTCGTGCGTCATCCCCTCGCTGACCGACACCTGGCGGCAGGCCCTTGCAGCCGCGAGCGACACCAAGCCCCTCGTGGTAGGTCCAGGCCTTAAGTCCGGCGTGCAGATGAAATACGACGACCCGTCTGAGGTGGGCCCCGACCGCGTGGCGGATGTCGTCGCCGCACGCGCAGCCTATGGCACCCCGGCTATCGTGGTCGATCTGGGAACGACGACGAACTTCGAGGCCATCGACGAGCACGGCGCGTTCGCAGGCGGCATCATCGCGCCCGGCGCGGCACTCGGCGCGCGCTCGCTCGCGCAGGCGGCGGCGCGCCTGCCCATCATCGAGCTGCGGGCGCCCAAGCGCGTTATCGGGCGCAGCACGCGGGCGGCCATGCAGTCCGGCGTGGTGCTCGGCGAGGTCGCGCGCATCGATGGCCTGCTCGACGCGATGGTCGCCGAGATGAGCTGCGCCACGGAGCCGCAGGTCATCATCACCGGCGACGGTGCGGCCACCATCGCCGCCCTGCTGAGGCACACGGCTACCGTCGACGACACCCTCACGCTGCGCGGCCTCGCCCTCCTCTGGACGGCGAACCAGCGCTAGTCAAAAGCTATGACAGGTGGGCTGTCCACTTTCAGGACGGAGATGTTTTCGGACACCCGACGCGGGCCGGCCGGCCCGCGTCGGGTGTCCGAAAACATCTCCGTCCTGAAAGTGGACAGCCTGTCACGAAAGGGCCGCCCCGAAGGACGGCCCTCATATGCAAGCTGTCTTTGTGGCGGGAAGGCTACTTCTTCCCCATGAGGCGATCGGCCACGGCGGCAACGGCCTCGTCGCTCACCGCACCGCAGGCGGTGCAGCTGCCCGAGGCGCCCTCGTCCTCGCCATGGTGCGGACGGAACTTGGAGTCGACCGCGTCCATCTCGAGCGGCTTGATGTGCTCCAGCGTGAAGCCCTTGCCCGCGCGCATGTTCTCCTTGGCAACCGAGATCATGAGCTTGATGCGGTTCAGCTGGTTCACCTCGGACGCACCCGGGTCGTAGTCGACGGCCACGATGTTGCTCTCGGGGTGCAGGCGGCGCAGCTCCTTGATCACCGCCTTGCCCACCACGTGGTTGGGCAGGCAGGCGAAGGGCTGCGTGCAGATGATGTTCGGTGCGCCGTGGTCGATGAGGTCGAGCATCTCGGCCGTGAGCAGCCAACCCTCGCCCATGTTGTTGCACAGGCTGAGCACCGTGTTGGCCTTCTCGGCCATGACGGAGATAGGCTCGGGGCGCTCGAAGCGGCTGGACTTCTCCAGCAGGTCGTCGACCGGCTTGCGCATCCAGTCAACCGCGGCGATGGCGGCATCCATGGCGGCACGCGACGCTGCCGAGCTGCCGAGCTCGTCCTTCTGCACCTTGGCGTTGCTCATCGAGTACAGGAAGAAGTCGAGCAGACCCGGGACCACGGCCTCGCAGCCCTCGTTCTCGATGACCTCGACCACGTGGTTGTTCGCGGTGGGATGGAACTTGACGAGGATCTCGCCGACCACGCCCACGCGCGGCTTGGTGCCCTCGCCCACGAGCGGCATGGTGTCGAAGGCGCGGATGGCCTCGCGCGCGAGCTTCGTGAAGCTGCGACGCGTGAACTTGGGCGCAAGCTGGCGAGCGCGCGCCATGTACTCCTCGAACAGCGCGTTAGCGGCGCCCGGCGTCACCTCGTAGGGACGGCAGCGGTAGAGCATCTGCATCATCACGTCGCCGAACAGCACGCAGTACACCGCGGCCTTGAGCAGGCCGGGCGACAGCTTGAAGCCGGGGTTGGACTCGTCGAGCTTCACGGCGGCCAGGCTGATCACGGGAATCTCGGGGTGGCCGGACTCGCGCAGCGCCTTGCGGATGAGCGCGATGTAGTTGGTGGCGCGGCAACCGCCGCCGGTCTGCGAGATGATCACGGCGGTCTTCGACAGGTCGTAGCGGCCGCTCTCGATGGCCTCCATGATCTGGCCGGTCACGAGGATCGACGGATAGCAGATGTCGTTGTTCACATAGCGCAGGCCGGCCTCGACGGCGCCTCGATCGGTGGAGGGCAGAAGCTCGAAGTTGTAGCCGCCCGCCTTCATGACCTCCTTCACCAGGTCGAAGTGGATGGGCGCCATCTGCGGGCACAGGATGGTGTAACCCGCATCGCGCATCTCCTCGGTGAAGGGCACCTTCTCGAAGGCGGCGGAGTTGGCGCGGCGCTGAGCGGAGAGCGCGTACTTGTGCGTGGAGAACGCCGGGGCGTCAGCGCTCGGCGCCACGGGCGCGGCGTCGCCCTGCTTGTAGTCCTCGCCGGCAGCCGCGGCAGCGGCGGCGCGCTCGGCCTCCTGGTCCTTGAGCGCGGCCATAAGCGAGCGGATGCGGATGCGCGCCGCGCCGAGGTTCGAAACCTCGTCGATCTTCAGCACGGTGTAGATCTTGCCGGAGCCCTCGAGGATCTCCTGCACCTGGTCGGTGGTGAGCGCGTCCAGGCCGCAGCCGAAGGAGTTCAGCTGAATGAGGTCGAGGTCGTTGCGCAACGTGACCAGCTTGGCCGCACGGTACAGGCGGCTGTGGAACATCCACTGGTCCACGACGCGGATGGGACGGTCGGGCTTCACGAGGTGCGCCACGGAGTCCTCGGTCAGCACCGCGAAGCCGAAGCTCGAGATGAGCTCGGGCAGCGCGTGGTTGATCTCGGGGTCGTTGTGGTAGGGGCGCCCGGCGAGCACGATACCGTGGCCGCCGTGCTCCTCGATCCAGTTGATGGCCTCCTCGCCCATGGTCTGGATCTGCTCATGGAAGGCGGCATCGGCCTCGTAGGCGGCGTTCACCGCGGCGTCGATTTCGGAGCGGGTGATCTTGGGTCCGCGCACACGGCCGCGACCGGCCTCGGCGTCGGCCACGCGCTCGACGGCGATGAGCTCGTACAGGCGGCGCTTGAGCTCGACCTTGTCGTGGTAGGGCACGAACGGGTACATGAACTCGACGTTCTTGGCGGCGATGTCGTCGATGTTCAGGCCGAGCGCCGTCGGGTAGCTCATGACGATGGGGCAGTTGTAGCAGTTGCCCGCGGCCTCGTCCTCCTTGCGCTCCCAGCGGATGCAGGGCATCCAGATGAAGTCGACGTCCTTGTCGATCAGGTTCATGATGTGGCCGTGGGAAAGCTTGGCCGGATAGCACACGGACTCCGACGGCATGGACTCGATGCCCGCCTCGTAGACCTTCTTGCTCGAGTTGTCCGACAGCACCACGCGGAAGCCCAGCTTGGTGAAGAACGTGTGCCAGAACGGGTAGTTCTCGTACATGTTGAGCGCGCGGGGCAGGCCGACCGTACCGCGCGGGGCGTCGGCCTCGTCGAGCACGGGACGGTTGAACAGCAGCTCGTTCTTCTTGGCGAAGAGGTTCGGCGCCTCGGTCTTGGCCTTCTTGTGGCCCGCGCCCTTCTCGCAGCGGTTGCCGGTGATAAAGCGACGGCCGCCGCCGAAGTCGTTGATGGTGAGCAGGCAGTTGTTGGAGCAACGGCCGCAACGGGCATGCTTCTGGGTCACGGTCAGACGGGCGATCTCGTCGGCCGAAAGGATGGCTGAAGTGCCCGTCTCGCCCGCGCGGTCGCGCGCGAGCAGCGCGGCACCGTAGGCGCCCATGCAGCCGGCGATGTCGGGACGGATGGCGTTGACGCCCGTGAGCTGCTCGAAGGCGCGCAGGGTCGCGTCGGACATGAAGGTGCCGCCCTGGACGATCACCTTCGTGCCGATCTCCTTGGGATCGCGCAGCTTGATGACCTTGAACAGCGCGTTCTTGATGACGGAGTACGACAGGCCGGCGGCGATGTCGCCCACCGTCGCGCCCTCCTTCTGCGCCTGCTTGACGCGGGAGTTCATGAACACCGTGCAGCGGCTGCCCAGGTCGACCGGGTTCTTGGCGCGGATGGCCTCGTCGGCAAACGCGCGCACGTCCATGTTCATGGACACCGCGAAGCTCTCGATGAAGCTGCCGCAACCCGAGGAGCAGGCCTCGTTCAGCATGATGTGCTCGATGACGCCATCGCGCACGCGCAGGCACTTCATGTCCTGGCCGCCGATGTCCAGGATGAACTCGACACCCGGCAGGAAGGCCTTGGCGCCGCGCAGGTGCGCCACGGTCTCGATCTCGCCCGAGTCGGCCTTGAGCGCCTCGATGAGCAGGGCCTCGCCGTAGCCGGTCGTGGTCACGTGGCCGATGGTGCAGCCCGCGGGGATGTGCTCGTAGAAGTCGGCCATGATGGTCTTGGCCGTGCCCAGGATGTCGCCGTTGTTGTTGCCGTACCAGGTGTGAAGCAGCTGGCCGTCCTCGCCGACCATGGCCGCCTTCATCGTGGTGGAGCCGGCGTCGATGCCGATAAACACTCGGCCGCCCGCATAGCTCGCAAGGTCGCCCTTGGGCACGACCTCGGTGTCGTGACGCTCCTTGAAGGCGCGGTATGCCTCATCGTCGGCAAAGAGCGGGTCAAGGCGCGCGACCTCGGAACCCTGGGTGTCGCCCAGCGAGTCGATGGCGGCGATGAGCTCGGGGAAGGTCGAGAGCTTGTTGGACTCGTGCGCCATGGCCGCGCCGCTCGCCACGAACAGGTGCGCGTTCTCGGGCACGATGCGGTGCTCCTCGTCGAGCTCGAGCGTGATGTAGAAGCGCTTGCGCAGCTCGGAGAGGTACTGCAGCGGACCGCCCAGGAAGGCGACGTTGCCGCGGATGGGACGGCCGCACGCGAGGCCCGAGATGGTCTGCGTGACGACGGCCTGGAAGATCGAGGCAGCGACGTCCTCGGGACGGGCGCCCTCGTTCAACAGCGGCTGCACGTCGGTCTTGGCGAAAACGCCGCAGCGGCTGGCGATGGGATAGATGGTGGTCGCACCCTTTGCGAGCTCGTTCAGGCCGGAGGCGTCGGTGTGCAGCAGCGTCGCCATCTGGTCGATGAACGCGCCCGTGCCGCCGGCGCAGGTGCCGTTCATGCGCTGCTCGATGCCGTGGTCGAAGTAGATGATCTTGGCGTCCTCGCCGCCGAGCTCGATGGCGACATCGGTGGCGGGGATGAGCGTCTCGACGGCGCGCTTGGAGGCGATGACCTCCTGCACGAACTCGAGGCCGAGCCACTGCGACAGGAGCAGGCCGCCCGAACCGGTGATGGCGCAGGTCATGGGCGTGCGCTTGAGCAGGCCGGAGGCACCCACGAACAGGTCGCGCGCGCAGGCGCGCACGTCGGTGTGGTGGCGCTGGTACTTGGCGTACACGATGCGGTTGTCGTCGTTCAACACCGCGAGCTTGACCGTCGTGGAGCCCACGTCGATGCCGAGGTGGAGGGTGCCGTAGGCCTCCTCCGGCGCCCAGAGGGCGCCGGACGGAATCTCGACCTGAGCGGCCTTGTCAGATGCCGCACCTTGCCCTTCAATCGTCGGTCGCCGCACGTCAGGCGTGCTCCCTCCTCTTTCAGGGCAATCTGCGGCATCTGACAAGGCCGTCTCCGTAGTAGAAGTGACAGGTGTAGGGGTTTCCATGCTCGAAATAGCGGGCGCGGGGGTCTGCGTGGTTGTGGATTCGGGCTCGTTGGCGGGGTCGGCCTTTTTCTTCCTGAAGAATCCCATGGTTAGTTCTCCTCGGTGTCGAGTTGCAGGTTCAAAAGCTTCATGCCGTAGGCCGGCACGTTGATATCGATCGGCTTGCCATATAGGTCGCCGGGACGCACGAAGGCGATGACCGTCATGATGCGCGCCATGGTCTCGGGCGATTCCCTCAGGCCGTTTTCGAACCAGCGCTGGATCACGCCGACCTCAGCCGAGACGACATAGCTCAGGTAGTAGTCGAAAAACGACCCGAGCGCGCCCGGGAAAATGCCGGTCTGCATGCGGTCGGCAACCACCCCGCGCGCCAGGTCGATCAGCTTCTTGATGAAGGCCGGGTCGCCGCCCGGGCCGAGCAGCGATCCGATAAGCGCACGGCGATCGCGCAGGTAGCTCAGCAGCTCAACGGAGCCGGGCGCGGGCGCCAGCTCGCCGATGTTGCGGTAGAGGTCCTCGAGCGTCGCTGCGCCGATACGCGCCGTGAGCTCGCCGATATCGGCCAGAAGCGCCGCCTCAACCTGCTCGACGAAATCCGGTATGTCCTTGTAATGGGTGTAGAACGTGCGCCGTGTTAAGCCTGCCCGCTCGGTGAGCGACGCCACCGTGACGCGGGAGAGGTCCTCCCCCTCGCCAAGCTGCTGGACGAGCGCGTCGAGCAGGGCCTGCTGCGAGCGCAGCGACCGTCGGTCGCACTTGAAATCGGTCTGTGGCATGCAGTCCTCTCGGTTGCAATTACACTCAGTGTGCATTATTGCACACAGTGTGCACGACTATTCACCGAGCACCGTCTCTGCATAACCGGCCGACAAGTTCGAACCCGGCCCAACCCTGCCGGCCGGCAGGGTTGGGCCGGGTTCGAACTTGTCGGCCGCAATTATGAAGCCCGTTTTCAGCGAATCTTTCGGCTACCCCTCAGTAGAGCCAATCACACGGAACCTTGACACCATATCTGACCTGCGGTTTTGTAAATCGTATTCGGCGCAGATACCCACTCTACTCGGCAGATTCGGGAAGAAACGCTGAAAACGGGCTTCATAACTATCCAGCTTGAATTCACCGGTGCCCGATTCCGCCCCTACTCCACCAGATCGAGCAGCTCCTGGTGCGAATGGACGTCGAGCTTGGCGTAGATGTGCTTCACGTGGGCCTTCACGGTGTTGCGCGAGATGCTGAGATGCCCCTCGATGTACTCGCGGTTGCGCCCGTGCGCCAGCATGAGGAACACCTCGCGCTCGCGCGGCGTCAGGCCGTGCGCCTCGGCCACCGTCGCACACCGCTCATCGATGCTCGCAGGCGGAACGGCAGATAGCTCTCCCGCAGCGCCCGCGTCTTCAAGCGGCGTCTCCTCCACAACGGGAACCACGCCGCCAATCGTCTCGTCGAAACTGAATCCGCGCAGGCAGAAGAGGACATAGACCATGAGCGCGAGCACGAAGCCCGCGGACACGAGGATGACCGACACCTGGTCGACGCCGAAGAGCGCTCCCGCCCGTGCGCCGCAAAACGCGCCGGCAACCGATCCCAAGCAGGCGGCGCCGCGGCCCCACGAGAACGAGGCCACCGCCGCGCGCGGATTGCGCGAGGCGAGCGTCACGAGTGCCGTCCACGACACGAGCTCGAATAGCACGCTTCCCGCCGTGAGCAGCGAGGTGCTGACGCCCGGGGCGGCCGGCAGCGGCAGCATCGAGCAGAGCAGGGCCGCCGTCACAATCAGACCACCATGCTCACAAAGGCATCCCATGGTCTCTGGCCAAGCACGTGCACCGGTTGCGCATCGCCCGCGCGGCGCGATGCGGGCCATGCGGAGCGCACGAGCACGGCAACGACCGCAGCAAGGGCAACGAGCCAGTCGGCAACAGGATTCGCGTCGTTCACGTCGAACCGAAGCGCGTATCCGAACACGAGCTTGAACACGAGCATGCTCACGAACAGACGGCTGGTCAGGGGCAGAAACGTCGCAGGTTGCGTGACGGAGAAATCGCGCGGCGCCTCGTCGTGCTCGGTCGCCTCGAAGGCGGCGCGTGCAGCCGGCCGCGCGATCGTGAGCGCGGCGAGCGGCCCGATGAAAAACGCAGTAAGACCGACCGCTGCGGGGAGCCTCCATGCGACCGCGGCAACCGTGTAGGCGGCGGCGAAGGCGCCCGTCACGCAAAGGGCGATATCGCGGCGCGGCAGGCGGGAGATCGCCGTTCCCACAGCGACCGTCACCCATCCGCGACCGACCGCGAGCACGATCGACGCGACGACCAAAAGCACCGGCACCTGCCACGCAAGCGCAGGGAGAAGCAGCAGCGGGCCTGCGACAAGGCACCCCAAGGACATCTGCGACATGCGCTTAGTCATGAGCAGGCGCGGGGCTGCCGTCGCCACCAGAGCGACCCCCATGAGCAGCACAGCCATCGCCAGCACCGAAATGTCGCGGGCAGCGGAAAACGTCTGATCGTACAGAGGGAAAACGACGAGATTGAGCAGGGGCGTCGAGACCTCGAGCAGCGCCAGCATGGCCACGCAGGCGGTAAACGAGGGATGCGGGGCTCGTGCTGCGGAAGCGCAAGCCGAACCGGCCTCTACATCCTGTCTCTTATACACATCT
>NZ_JACJKB010000017.1 GCF_016900375.1 Collinsella tanakaei
ATCTGCCTCTTGAAATCGTCGGTGAAATGCCTCGGGTGCTTTGGATCGGCCATCGAGCCTCCTTCCATAGGCCCTCGTGAAACTGTCCAACCTAGTGTAGCCAATCCAACGAGCCGCTCGCAGGGGTCGGGCAGCTCGACCCGCGACAGCCACGCCTCGTGGGCCTTCGTCCACGCCCTGCCCCCGTCGTACACGATTCCCTTCCTGAGCAGGAACTTCGAGAGCAGGTGCCTGGCGCGCATGAGGTCGCGGCGGCAGTCCTCGCGCGCCCGCGCCAGGTCGCGCGCCGCCTCCATCTCGGGCGTCGGCACCGCGACCTCGACGACGTTGCCCACGGCGAGCATCCTGGCCAGGAACGCGGCGTCGCGCCTGTCGTTCTTGACCCTGTCCCCGGAGGGCCTGAGCATCTTGCTCACGGCGCCGACGACGCACTCGACGCCCGCGCGCCCGAGCGACCTCTGCAGGTCGAAGCCGGTCGGGCCGCTCTCGTAGACGCACCTCGCGGGCCCCTCGAGGGAGAGGACCCACGCGGCGACGGCCGCGGGGTCGTACGCGAACGACCTCTGCGCCACCTCCCCGGTCAGGTGGTCGAGCGCCGCGGCGGCGATGGAGCGGGCGTGCACGTCGAGACCCACGCTGGTACGATAGATCATGGTCGGGACCTCCTATGAATGTGGTAGAGCCGGACTCCTACAAGACCGAGCCTAACCCACGATGCCCCGGAGAGGGCCCTGCTTCATAGAGTGAGGTCCCGATCACTCTACATATCGTCTAACTGTCACGCTTTGCGCAGCATGAGACCCTTGCGGGTTCGAATCCCCAGCGCACGTTCAAGAAAAAGCCCGTCACCGCGAGGGCAACGGGCTCGTCTCTTCAACTGGCGGAGAGCTGGGGATTCGAACCCCAGATTCCCTTGTGGGGAATACTCGCTTAGCAGGCGAGCACCTTCGGCCTCTCGGTCAGCTCTCCGGAACAGTGACGCCTATCTTAACGCACAGGCGGTTGGGAGTGCAAGGGAAATATTGGCTCCACAGCAAGTTCCGTTTTGGGGCGGACGGAGGTCTACCCGAAGAAGCCGTCATCGATCACGATGTCGCCCGCATGCTCGGCAAGCGTGTCCCACGAGAAGAGGCCGATGAGCTGCTCGGCGCCGCGCGGTGTGTCATCGGGCGTCAGCCCCGAAGCCCCCGCGAGCCGTCCCAGCAGGCGCTCCGGTGTGCCGAAGACGCGCTTGAGCTCGCCCATGTCGCAGTCGCGCTCGCGCTTGGACAGGCGCCTGCCGTCGGGCGCGACGAGCATGGGGACGTGCGCGTAGGACGGCTGCGCGTAGCCGAGGAGCCGCTGCAGGTAGATCTGCCGAGGAACCGATGGCAGCAGGTCGTTTCCGCGTACGATCTCGGTGACACCCATCTCCGCGTCGTCGACCACCACCACGAGCTGGTAGGCGAACACGCCGTCGCTGCGTTGGATGAGGAAGTCGCCGCACTCCACGGCAAGTTTTTCGGATTGCGGCCCATACACGCGGTCGGTAAACGAGATCTCGCCCGCGGGGTCGCCCGATTCGGGCACACGCAGGCGCATCGCCGCCGGGCGGAGCTGCATCTTCTCGGCGATCTGCTCGGGCGTCAGGTTGCGGCAGGTGCCGGCGTACACGGGCGTACCGTCGCTGGCGTGGGGCGCGCTCGCGGCATGGAGCTCGGCGCGCGTGCAGAAGCAGGGGTATACGAGGCCGCGCGCCTCGAGCGCGGCGACGGAATCGCGGTACAGGTCGAGGCGGTCGTGCTGGTAGATGGGCCCTTCGTCCCAATCGAGGCCGAGCCATTGGAGGTCCGCCATGATCTGCTCGGCGCGCCGGGTGTCGGCGCAGCGCGGATCGAGGTCCTCGATGCGCAGGACCATGCGCCCGCCTGCCGAGCGGACGGACAGCCAGGCGATAAGGGCCGAGAAGATATTGCCCAGATGCATGCGCCCCGATGGCGAGGGCGCAAAGCGTCCGGTGACGGGCGCGTTGCCGTCTTCGCTGCAGGGGGTTGAACGATCCATCGCTTCTTCTTTCGTTCCCGATGGCACGCACGGCCGCGGTCGAGTTGCATGGCATCGCAATGATACTCGCTTTTCGTGAACATGGCCTCTCTGGGGACGTAGCAGGAAGGCGCCATTTTTGGCGCCTTCCTGCTACGTCCCCAGAGAGGCCATGTTGAAAACGCGCCGCCTCGCAATCACATCGCGGGGCGGCGCGGTCGTGCCGTATGGCTGCTCGAAACCTACAGCGGCAGAGCGGTCATCTGGGTGTAGACGCGGGTCTGGTACTCGCGGTCAAGGTCGTACAGGCCCTTGGGGTCGCCGCCGAACAGCTTCATGTTGGTGATCATGTCGCGGGCGTTCGTCTCCTCCTCGCCCTGTTCCTTCACGAACCAGTCGAGCATCTGCATGGCGCGGATGTCGTGCGCCTCGTGGGCGACCTCGTAGCAGTGGTGGATGAGGCTTGTCACGTACTCCTCGTGCTCAAGGCCGGCCTCGAGCGGGGCGAGGTCGTTGTCGAAGGTCTTGTCGGGCTGGGCGATTGCCTTCATCGTCGGCTTGTAGTCGTTGTCCAGCAGGTAGCGACGCAGGGCCATGGCGTGGTCCATCTCCTCCTTGGCTTGGATCTCGTACCAGTTGGCGAAGCCCTTGAGGCCGCGGTCCTCGTAGTAGTCAGCAAAGGTCAGGTACAGATAGGACGAGTAGAGCTCCTTGTTGATCTGGTCCTCGAGCACCTCGGCGACCTTCTCGTTGATGGCCATGCGCGCATCTCCTTACTCGCGTGCCGCCCGGCGGACGGCTTTTACACATTCGATGAGAGTATACCCATCTGCGCGGACCCTATCGGGCAAGGCGGCTTTCGTGTACGAGACGCCGCCCTGTATGGGCGCTTGCCCGATTCATCGCGCTGTTCCGGATGCGTTCCGTCATAATGGGGCCATCGAAGCCGACCTCGTTGAAAGGTTCGCCATGCGATCGGGAAAACGTTTGCTGTGCGCGTGCGCGGCTCTTGTCATGTTGGTCTCCGTGCTGGTTGCCCGGCCCGTGCAGGCACTTGCGGATTCGTATGCTTACGGCGTCGACATTCAAGCGCAGGTGCAGGCAAACGGCGACCTCAAGGTGAGCGAATGCCGCCTGTTCGATCTTGATGACGATGCCAACGGGGTCTACTGGACCATCCCCTTCGCGCAAAACCAGCAGGGTGCAGCATCGTCGGCGGTGATCACGGGCGTGTCGGTCGATGAGCACGACGGTAACGGCCCGCATCCCTTCCAGCGCGTCGACGCGGCAGAAAACGGCCAAAACGGCGTCTACACGGTGGCAAATGAGGGCGATAGCCTCATGCTCAAGGTCTTTACGCCACACGAAGACGGCGATGCGTTTTACGTCACGGTCGAATACACGCTGACCGGCGCGGTCATGGCGTGGGCCGACACCGCCGAGCTGTACTGGCAGTTCATCGGCCCGGATTGGGAGGACGATTCTGAGAGTGTTGGCGTGCTCATCGGCTTCGCGGGCGCTGCCGGCTCCGGGGTCGCGGCGCAGGCGGGGGAGAACCTGCTGGCATGGGGCCATGGCCCCCTCGACGGATCGGTCGCCCTCGATGCCGCTGCGCCGCAGGTCAGGCTGGATATGCCCCGCGTGCAGTCGGGCGAGTTCGCCGAGGCGCGCGTCGTCTTCCCGACGGCATGGGTGCCGGCACTTGCCGCGTCGAGCGAGGAGCGCCTGCCGACCATCCTCGAAGAGGAGCAGGCGTGGGCCGACGAGGCCAATGCCCGCCGCGAGCAGGCGCGCGCCATCGTGGGCGCGGGCAGCGCGGCACAGGTGTCGATCCCGGCGATCTTCCTGGCCATCGTCAGCTATCTCAAGCTCACGCGGGGGCGCAGCCCCAAGCCTGTGTTCCAGGAGACCTACTTCCGCGATGTTCCCTCGGCCGACCATCCGGCGGTCATCGCCGCCTTCATGGAGAACGGCGATGTCCCCGACCGGGCCTTCGTGGCGACGCTCATGAAGCTGACCGACGAGCGCGTCATCGCCCTCGAGGTCCAGACGGTCGAGACCGACGGGCTGTTTGGCACCAAGCAGGAGGAACGCTACTGCCTGAGGCTTCTCGACCGTGCCGCCGCGACCGACCCCATCGACCGCGCGGCGTTGCAACTCTACTTTGGCAATGAGGCCGACGGCGTGACCGAGGTGCCGTTCGACCAGGTCAAATACCGCGCCGAACACGATGCCGAAGCCTGCAAGGAGCTTGTTGACGACTACAAGGCAGAAATCTCCGCGCAGCTGGAGCGGCGCTCGCTCGTGCAAAGTGACGGCGGGACTCTCAAAGCGACGGTTACCGGTATTGCCATCGCACTGGGCATCGCTTCGCTTCTCTTTTTCTTGTTTACGGACTTCGCCAACCTCGGTGCGTTTGCCATTTCTATCTTGCTGCTCGTAGCGGCGGCGGTGGTGGCCATGACCTATTGCGTGTATTCGCAGGAGGGCGTCGAGCTGCGTGAGCGCTGCGTCGCCCTCAAGCGGTGGCTCGAGGATTTCACCCGTCTGAACGAGGCGATGCCCTCCGATCTGATTCTGTGGAACAAGCTGCTCGTGATGGCGGTCGCGCTCGGCGTGTCCGACGAGGTCCTGCGCCAGCTTGCCGATGCCGTCCCGCGCGAGCTGCGCGAGGACCTGTACGGCGGCTACTACTACCCGGTCTACTGGTGGTGCTATCCGTACGGCAGGTTGAACTCCCCGACCGATTCGATGCGGTCGGTCCAGGCGGCGTCGCTTGCCGCCCTGGCGTCGAGCCTCGACACCTCGGGCGCGGGTATGGGTGGAGGCTTCTCTGTCGGCGGCGGAGGAGGCGTCGGCGGCGGAGGCGGCGGCACGTTCTAGCGGCATCGCGCAACGCGAACGCGCCCGCGGTCCCGATCTGGGGCCGCGGGCGCGCTGTGTTCAGTGCGAAACTCCGGGTTCAGCCGATCCGTCAGTCCGAGATCGTCATCCGGTAGAGATACATCTCGCGGGGGAGCAGGCGGCGCTCCTCCCAGCTCGCGCTGTACCGGGCGACGCGCTTCATGCCGCGCGCCTCGTAGAACTTCCAGTCGCAGGTGGTGTCGGTGCTCAGGTACGCCTGCGAGCAGCCCTGGGCAGAGAGCTCGCTGCGGGCGGCGTCGAGCAGCACCGAACCGATGCCGAGGCCGCGCGCCGTCTCGTCAACGGCAAGCAGCGTGATCTCGCTTGCCGGGTCCACGCCGCCCTCTTTGATCAGCCGGTCGGTGATCTTAACCGTTGCCGCGATGAATTCCAGATACCGGTCGAGCGCCTTCTTGTTCACGGAGCGCATCTGCGTCATGAAGTCGTCCGAGGCGCGCGCCCAGCGCCGCACCCACGCGGGATCGCGCTCTCCCGCACGCGCGAGCACGATGCCGCGCGGCACGTCGTCGACGAGAGCTACCTGCGAGAACGTGGAGCCAGAAAGACAGTACGCCAAATCGTCGCACGCCTCCAGGAAGTTGTAGACCTCCTGGTTATCGCCCGTGTGCCACTGGGCCTGCAGGATCATCGCGATGGTATCGAAGTCCGTCTCCTCAAAAGGGCGGTAGAGGACTTTCGAGACCATATTGAACCTCCGGGACAGCCGAGACGATACGACATGTATGGTTGTATCACCTGACGCGGACCGAAATATGGTGCCTTCATGGGCACCGCCCAGCGGTCGCGTTTTTCGCCAAAGCGACACGTTGTCTCGGCGAATTCTTCAAAAAGGATGCCCCATACGCACCCGCGTGCAGACCGATGCGCTACATTAGATGGGTACCCATGCGTCCGCTGAAGGCCATGACCGCTGCGGGCGCCAAGAAGAAGGAGGGGTTGCATGGCAACAGACGTGAAGATCAAGCGCGCCTTGATCTCGGTGACCGACAAGAAGTGGGTCGTCGAGTTCGCGCGCGAGCTGCAGACCGTCTATGGGGTGGAGATCATCTCCACCGGTGGTACGGCTCGTGCACTCGAGGAGGGCGGCGTCACCGTCGTGCCCATCGAGCAGTACACCGGGTTCCCCGAGATGATGGACGGTCGCGTCAAGACCCTGCACCCCAAGGTGCACGGCGGTCTGCTGGCGCGTCGCGACGACCCCAAGCACATGGCCGAGGCCGCTGAGCACGGCATCGGCATGATCGATATGGTCGTCGTGAACCTGTACGAGTTCGAGAAGACCGTGGCGAACCCCGATGTCACCTTTGCCGACGCCATCGAGCACATCGATATCGGCGGCCCCTCCATGCTTCGCTCCGCCGCCAAGAACGCCGACGCGGTAACGGTCGTGTCCGACCCCGCCGACTACGGTACGGTGCTCGCCGAGATGGCCGAGCACGATGGCGCCACGACGCTCGAGACCCGCCGTCGCCTGCAGCTGAAGGTCTACCAGACCACGGCCGCCTACGACGCCGCCATCGCGGCGTGGCTCGGCAAGCAGGCCGGCGAGGCCGAGGCCGCTCCCGCCACGCTCGACCTGCACCTCGAGAAGGTCGACGACCTGCGTTACGGCGAGAACCCGCAGCAGACGGCTGCCGTCTACCGCTTTGCCGACGACTTCGCCGGCAAGGGCTCCTCGGCAAACCCGCTGGTCGGAGCCGAGCAGATCCAGGGCAAGCCGCTGTCGTACAACAACTACCTGGATGCCGACGCCGCTTGGAACCTCGTGCGCGAGTTCGACGGTCCCGCCTGCGTGATCCTGAAGCACCAGAATCCCTGCGGCTCCGCCGTCGCCGCGGACATCACCGCCGCCTACGACGCCGCCTTCGCCTGCGATCCCAAGAGCGCCTTCGGTGGCATCATCGCCTGCAACCGTGAGGTGCCCTACGAGCTCGTCGAGCACTTCGCCGACGAGAACAAGCAGTTCGTCGAGGTCATCATCGCCCCGAGCTACACGGACGAGGCCCTCGAGCGCATGGCCAAGCGCCCCAACCTGCGCGTGCTCGCAACCGGCGGCGCCGACGGCCACGCCGACTTCGAGCTGCGCTCCATCGACGGCGGCGTGCTCGTGCAGAACGTCGACACCGTCTCCGAGGACCCGACGACCTTCACCTGCCCGACCGAGCGCAAGCCGACCGAGGAGGAGATGGCCGAGCTCATGTTCGCCTGGCGCGTGTGCAAGGGCGTGAAGTCCAACGCCATTCTCATCTCCAAGAACAACGCCGGCATCGGCATGGGTCCCGGCCAGCCGAACCGCGTCGACTCCGCGCTGCTCGCCTGCGAGCGTGCCGAGGACGCCTGCGAGCGCATGGGCTGGGAGAAGGGCGGCTTCGCCTGCGCGTCCGATGCGTTCTTCCCGTTCCGCGACAACGTGGATGTGCTCGCCGCGCACGGCGTGACCTGCATCATCCAGCCGGGTGGCTCCAAGCGCGACGATGAGTCCATCGAGGCCTGCAACGAGCACGGCATCGCCATGGTATTCACGGGCGCCCGCCACTTCCGTCACTAAGCCTTGATGTGCCCCGGCGCCTGGCGTCGGGGCCTGTTTGACATCGGGGCAGGAGCATGCCGTCCGGCGTGCGCCTGTCCCGATTCTTCTTGAGAGGAGCGGCATGTCCGACGCATTCGATAGCGACTTGTTTTCGACAGCCGAGGAGCAGCGGGCTTACGAGGAGTTCTGCGAGCAGCAGGAGCGCGCCCAGGAGTTTCGGCTCGACCAGCCGGCGCTCATCTGCCGCTGGCGCATGGCCAAGCGCACGGTACCCCTGCTCAACCGCCATATCCGCGCGCTCTCCCAACGCACGGTGAACGGGGCGCCGCTATCGCACAATATGCTGAGCTGGGCGAAGCAGCACGTCGAGTGGTCGCTTGCCGAAGGGGATTACACGGATCCCAACGGTGTGCTCATGCTGGTGATCGACACCAACGGAAACGCCGCCATGTCCGTGGGGCCCTACGAGCCGTTGAGCGAGACCTCGGCCGCGGCGCTTCGGTCGCGTGCCGAGCGGGCGCAGGAGGAGCGCGGGGAGACGGGCGTGGCACCGGAGGTGCTCTGTGCGGTTCGAGGTGGCGTTCTGCAGGTGGCGGCATCTTCCGATGAGCACCTGTGCGGCGCGATGACCTTGGTGGAGCAGCTGGCTGCGACCTGCGGGCACGACATCGTGCGGGCGGGTGCCGAGATGCCGGCCGACGGCGCGCTCGCGTTGGTGTCCGATGAACACGGAGTGGTGCTCGCAGCGGAATGCGAGGGATCTGCTGACCAGGACGACGTCGCCTTCCTGCGCTTTTTGGCCGGGGGCGTGGCGAAGCTCTTCTCGTAAGCGGGCAGAGGCACCCAATAATCGTACCCCGGTTAATACCCGATATATATTCACGCCTTTGGCGGGGAGGTATCGCGGCCGGTCTCCTTACATTGCTGCAACCTCGAGCGGATGCGTGACCCGCGTCGGCGAAGCGCGGCATAATGGAGACACGATTTTGGGAAAGCGAGGAGCCGCCATGCCGCTCATCTACATCGTCGAGGACGACGCCGCCATCCGCACCGAGCTCGCGCAGGTGCTCGAGCGCAACGGCTTTACGACGGCTGCCTGCACGGCTTTCGACGCCGTGGTCGACGACATCCTTGCCGCCGATCCGGACCTCGTGCTGCTCGATCTGACGCTTCCCGGCACCGACGGCCAGTTTGTCTGCCGCGACCTGCGTACCCGCTCGGACGTTCCCATCATCGTGCTCACCTCGCGCACTACCGAGATCGACGAGGTCATGAGCATGACCATGGGCGCCGACGACTTCGTGCCAAAGCCCTACAGCTCGCGTGTGCTCGTCGCTCGCATCCAGGCGCTGCTGCGCCGCGCGTCTGCAGTGCCCGAGCGCAACGCCATCGCACATAACGGCGTCGAGCTCGACCTGGCGCGCTCGCTCGCCTTGGCAAACGGCAAGCAGGTCGAGCTCACCAAAAACGAGATGCGTATCCTCGCCCTGCTCATGCGCCATGCGGGGACCATCGTGTCGCGCGAGGCCATCATGCGCGACCTCTGGGATTCCGACGCGTTCGTCGACGACAACACGCTGACCGTGAACATCAACCGCCTGCGCAACACGCTCGAGAAGATCGGCGTCACGGGATACCTGTCCACGCACCGCGGGCGCGGCTATTCGGTGTAGGTGCGCCCATGTCGTACAGTGATTATCTGCGCTCATCCGCAGCGAGCATCCTGATCGTGCTCTGCCTGATCGCGCTCGTCTGCTTCGTTCTCATCGTCTCCGGCGCGTCCTGGGCGGTGACGCTGCTGATCGCGGGCATGATCGCCCTTGCGACGATCCTGGCGAGCATCATCGATTACCTGCGTCGTCGCCCTTTCTACACCGATCTTGCCACGAGCGCCTCCGAGGTCGAGCATCCGCTCTGGATCGCCGAGATGGTCGATTGCCCCGACTTCGCCGAGGGCGCGATTACCTACCATGCGCTGCGCGCCATATCCAAGGCCGCTAACGACGACGTCGCGGCCTACCGCCGCCAGGCGGCCGACTACCGTGAGTACATCGAGACGTGGGTCCACGAGGCAAAGTCACCGCTCGCCGCGGCCCATCTTATGCTCGAGAATCTCGTGGAGTCGGTGCCGGCAACCGACGCCGCCGAGCCGGTGCTCGCGAAGGCGGACGCCCTCGAGGAGGAGCTCGACCGCGTTGAGGCCTATATCGAGCAGGCGCTGTTCTTCGCGCGGTCCGAAGCGGTCGATCGCGACTACCTGATTCGCAGCCACAGCCTGAAAGACCTCGTGACCTCCGCCATCAAGGCTAACGCCCGCGCGATGATCGCGGCGCATGTGGCGCCTCTGCGCCGCAACCTCGACCTCATGGTGTTCACGGACGACAAGTGGATGGCGTTCATCTTAGGGCAGCTCATCCAGAACAGCGTCAAGTACGCGCGCGAGGAGGGGGCGGCGATGGAGTTCTCCGGCCGCGTTGTCGGCGCGGGAACGGCAGACGAGGCGATCGAGCTTACCGTGCGCGACAACGGCTACGGTGTGCCGGCGGCCGACCTGCCGCGCGTGTTCGAGAAGGGGTTCACCGGCCAGAACGGTCGCACCGGCAAGCGCTCGACGGGCATCGGGCTCTATCTTGTGCGGCGCCTTTGCGACAAGATGGGCATCGGGGTTGCCGCCGACTCCGTCGAGGGTGAGGGGTTCAGCGTGCGGTTGACGTTCCCCAGCAACAAGATGCACTACTTCGAGGCTAATTGATTGGCAGCGAAAACAAAGGACGGGCGGCGCCTTGCGTCGCCCGTCCCCTGTTGTGCTGGCTTGTTGCGCCTGCGGCTACTTGACGACAAGGATGTCGCATTCGGTGCTGCGGAGCAGGAATGTCGAGATGGACCCGAGCAGTGCGTACTTGATGGACGATAGGCCACGCGCACCGCACATGACCAGGTCGGGTTGGATCACGTCGAGCATCTCGTCCTTGAGGGTCTCGCGGATGCGGCCGGCGCGAACGATGATCTCGACCCCGGCGATATCCTGGTTCTCCTGCGCCTCCTCGACCTGTTCGGCGATGGAGTTGCGGAACGCCTCCTCGAGCCCATTGACCAGGTCGACAGGGTAGGCGCCTGCGGACTCGAGGGCAGTGGAGTCGATCACATGCCCGATGAAGAGCTTCGCGCCGTTGTTCGCGGCGACCTTGATGGCGCGCGCGAGAACGAAGTCCTGCTGCTCAGTGCCGTCGAGTGCAACGAATACCTTGGAATACCCCTCATTCATGGTTTCCTCCTTAGGGCTTACGCGGCGCGCCGTCCGTGCGCGCGCCGCTAGGCTTCCCGCTTCGTAAAGGGTTATACCCTGCGATATACCGCATGCTCCTTATTATTCTGTGAACGCTTTCGTCTTCTTGCGCCACCCTATCGGCGCCGGGCGATAATGGGACATCACATGGGAACGACCGCCCCGCGCGAGGGGCGTTTCGCGGAGGATGCTTTGGATATCATCGAACTTCTCAAATCTGCCTTTCTGGGCGTGGTCGAGGGCATCACGGAATGGCTGCCCATCTCGTCGACGGGCCATCTGATCCTGGTCGACGAGTTCGTACAGCTCAACGTGACCCCTGAGTTCTGGAATATGTTCCAGGTGGTCATCCAGCTCGGCGCGATCCTTGCCGTATGCGTGCTGTTCTTCCACGACCTCAATCCGTTCTCGCCCTCCAAGGGCGCCGACGGCCGTCGCGAGACGTGGAAGCTCTGGGGCAAGATCGTGCTCGGTTGTATTCCCGCCGCCGCGGTCGGCATCCCGCTCGACGACTTCATGGAGGAGCATCTGTACAACTCCGTGGTCGTCGCTGGCGCGCTCATCGTCTACGGCATCGCGTTCATCGCCATCGAGATGTGGAGGGCGTCCAAGCGCCGCCGCATGATCGAGAGCGGCGAGCTTGCCGTCGGCCGTCCCGCCGGCGCCCACTTCGCCCCGCGTAGCATCGCGGCGGCAGACGACGAGGGCGATACCGACTTCGGCTCCATCACCTCGCTCGAGGACCTGTCGTTCAAGACGGCGTTCGGCATCGGCTGCTTCCAGGTGCTGTCGCTCATTCCCGGCACCTCGCGTTCCGGCTCGACCATCATCGGCGGCTTGCTGCTGGGCTGCACGCGCGCCGTGGCGTCCAAGTTCACCTTCTTTTTGGCCGTCCCGGTCATGTTCGGCGCGAGTGCGCTCAAGCTTTTGAAGTACCTGGTGCTCGACGGTGGCACCTTCGGTACCAGCGAGATCGCCATCATGGCGGTGGGGTGCCTGACCGCGTTCGTGGTCTCGCTCGTCGTCATCCGCTGGCTCATGGGCTTCGTGCGCCGTCACGACTTCAAGGGCTTCGGCGTCTACCGCATCATCCTCGGCATCCTCGTGCTCCTGTACTTCTTGGTGCTCCAACCCATGGGCATCCTGTAGCGCAGGGCGGTTTTCGACGGCCGATCGATCCGCTTCACCCGCATCCGTGCCAGGATGGCATTCTCGGGGCGCATCGAGCGCCCGGCGATGCCGTCCGGGCACGTTTTGTTTTCAATGCCGTTCGCTACCTTGCCGATCGCGCGGGCGGACGAACGCGGCTCTTCAGCCCGCGCAGGCCGCCACGGCGTGCTAGCATGTCGCTTTAATAAGGTAAAGCGACAAGGAGGTTCGTCATGCGGGCTTCGACGGTTGTGAAGGTTGCCGCGGCAACGGCGGCGGTCGCTGCGGGATCGGCGCTGGGAGCCTTGGGGGTGAAGTGCGCTGCGCGTGCGGCGGCGCTCAAACCGGCGCGACCGGCGGGCTCCCCGCTCGATGCGGGTGAATATCGCGCGGGCGACGACGCCGTCGGCAGGTTCCAGACGCTGCTGCGCATCCCCACCGTATCGCGCGACGATCCCGCGCAGGTCGATCGCGGCGCTTTCGAGCGCTGGGTGCCGACCCTGCGCCAGCTCTACCCCCGGACGTTTGCCACCTGCGACCTCACGATGATCGACGAGCTCGGCATCCTGATGCGTTGGCCGGGTGCCGACTCGTCGCTCGACCCCATCGTCATGATGGCGCATCACGACGTGGTGCCGGTCGAGGGGCAGGAGTGGGAGCACGATCCCTTTGGGGCCGAGATCATCGATGGCGAGATCTGGGCGCGCGGCTCGCTTGACACCAAATGCATCGTCGGGGCGTTCTTCGAGGCGGCGGAGTACCTGATCGCCCAAGGGTACCGACCGCCACGCGACGTGTACTACTTCTCGTCGAACGGCGAGGAGATCTACGGCCCCGCGGCGCGCGATGCCGTGGCCTGGCTGCGCGAGCGCGGCATCCACCCCTACCTGGTGCTCGACGAGGGCGGTGCCGTGGCGACCGATGTCCCGCTCGGGGTTGAGGTGCCCATCGCCATGGTGGGCGTGTCCGAGAAGGGCCATGTCGACCTGCGGGTGACGGCAACGGCCGACGGCGGGCACGCCTCGACGCCGGACGCCAACGACGCCACGCGCCTGCTGGCGCGCGTGTGCGAGCGCATCGCGGCGCATCCGGGCAAGCCGGAGTTCGTCGGCGCGGTCGATGCGACCCTGACCGAGCTCGCCAGCCGCAGCAACCCGCTGTACCGGACCGTGTTCGCGAACCTCTGGCTCACGCGTCCCGTGGTGGCGGCCATCATGGCGGGCAACGGCGAGACGGCGGCCATGGTGCGCACCACCTACGCGCTCACGCAGCTCGAGGGGTCGCCGGCACGCAACGTGCTGCCCACGGTCGCACGCGCCAACTTCAATGTCCGCGTGGCTCCATTCGAGACGGTTGCCGACGCGGTCGCGCGGGCCCGCACCCTCGCGGCGGAGGAGTGCGCGGCGTGCGGCGTGTCGCCCGACCACGTGACCATCGACATCGAGGGCGAGGCCTCCTACACCGAGCCCGCGCCCATCAGCCCGTTCGAGCGCGACCCCGCGTTCGACTACATCCACCGCTGCGTGGCCGGTGTGTATCCCGAGGCGGGATGCGCCCCGTACGTCCAGAACTCGTGCACCGACTCGCGCGAGTTCAACGAAATCTGCGAGCGCGTCTACCGCTTCTGCGGGTTCATCTACTCGGGCGAGGCTCGAACGCTCATCCATACGGCCAACGAGCGCATCGGTGTGGACGTGTACAAGCGCGGCATCGAGTTCTACGTGGCGTTCCTGCGCCATCTCGACCTGGTCGATAAGTACGGGGCGCGGTAGCGCGCCTGCGCTCAGAGGGGAAGGGGAAGACATGGCGGTTTCCAGCAAGGCGGTGCGCGCCGCGAGCAAGCTCGACTATCGAAGCGTGGCGCTCGTATCGCTCCCGTTCATGGGGATGATCAGCTTCTGGCAGGTGTACGACGGTATCGTGCCCAAGATCCTCACCGACACCTTCGGCCTGTCGGATACGCTGACCGGTGCGGTGATGGCGCTCGATAACGTGTTCGGCCTCTTCCTGCTGCCGATCTTCGGCGTGCTGTCGGACCGCTGCGGCAGCAGGCTCGGGCGGCGCACGCCTTTCATCCTGGTCGGATCGGCCATCGCGACGATCGCTGTGCCGCTCATCGCCGTGGCCGACCAGCTGGCAATCTTTCCGCTGCTTATCTGCATGATTTTGCTCGCGCTGTTCGCGATCTGTATGTACCGCACCATGACGGTGGCGATCATCGCCGACATCACGCCGCGTCCGCTGCGCACCAAGGCCGATTCCATCGAGAAGATCGTGGGCTATGCGGGCACGGGCGTCATGCTCGTGGCCATTGCGGTGATGGTCCCGAGCGTGGCGCACCCCAACTACATCCCGCTGTTCCTGCTGCAGGCCCTCTTCATTGCCGGCTCGGCCCTCATCTACGCGTGGAAGGTGCGCGAGCCCGCGCTCGTGCAGCGCATGCACGAGAAGAGCCTCGAGATGGGCATCGAGGAGTCGCAGATCGACGTCGACGATTCCCCCGAGGCGGGCGGCAAGCAGCGCATCACCGACCCCTCCGTGCGCTTCTCGGTCATCATGATCCTCGCCACGACGTTTTTCTATTACATGAGCTATAACGCGATGACCACGAACATCTCGCGTTACGCCGACGAGTTCTACGGCCTTGCGGGCGGCAGCTACGCCATCATCAACATCGTGACGATCGTCGGCGCGCTGGCGAGCTACGTGCCTGTGGCCAACCTCTCGCTCAAGATCGGGCGCAAGAAGGTCGCCATCCTGTCGGCGCTCGTCATGACGGTGTGTCCGGTCGTGCTGTGGCTGGTCCCCGGCTTCAACCCCGCGTTCTACGCCATCTTCCTCGTCATGGGCGCAGCGCTCGGCGCGGTGGATATGTGCGTCTACACGATGCTCGTGGAGAACTGCGACGCCAACAGCGTCGGCCGCTACTCGGGCTATTACTACACGCTGTCGATGGCCGGTCAGGTGGCGACGCCCATCCTCTCGGGTATCGTCATGGATGTCGCGGCAAACCAGCTGTTCGCTTACATCGCCGCCATGGGCGCCTGCATGCTCGTGTGCGTGCTGCTCACCAAGCACGGCGACGCGATCCTGATCGACGAGGTCGCACGCCGCGAGGAGGCCTTCGCCAAGACGGCCGATTAGCCGCGCGAACTCATTGCGGCTCTGGAGGGCGGGTCGCGGGTGCCGCTTGGAGTATCGGTGCCTGCTGCCCGCCCTCGGCATGCGTGTCTACGCGGGCGGCTATACTTGTCTGGCTCAAAGAAGGTTCGTCCGATGTGCCGGAGGTCGTCGATGCCGCAACAGCTACCATGGGAGAGGAACATGCAGGCCGCCCGTCAGGCAACGGGTGGGGTTCAGCAGACGATGCCGTTCGCTGCGCCCGCAGCGCCGTCTGCGCCGGAGTACGAGCAGGTTCCGCTCGATGTGTACGATGCGCCCGCGGCACCGGTGGCGCCGGCTGTGCCCAAGGTCGATATCGAGAGCCTGAACCCCGCGCAGAAAGAGGCGGTCCTCACCACCGAAGGCCCGCTGCTCGTGCTCGCGGGTGCGGGCTCGGGCAAGACCCGCGTGCTCACGTTCCGCATCGCGCATATGATCGCCGACCTCGGCGTGCGTCCGTGGCAGATCCTGGCCATCACCTTCACCAACAAGGCCGCGGCCGAGATGCGCGAGCGCCTGCAGGGCCTGCTGCCCGGCGGCACGCGCGGCATGTGGGTCTGCACCTTCCACGCCATGTGCGTGCGCATGCTGCGCGAGGACGCCGACCTGCTGGGCTACACAGGGCAGTTCACCATCTACGATGACGACGACTCGCGCCGCCTGGTGCGCGACATCATGTCGTCCATGGATATCGACCAGAAGCAGTACCCCATCAACATGATCCGCTCCAAGATCTCGGCGGCCAAAAACGCCATGATCGGCCCCGAGGAGATGGCGCAGCGCGCCGACGACCCGAGGACCGAGAAGGCTGCTCGCGTGTACGCGGAGCTGGAGCGCCGCCTGCGCGCGGCGAACGCCATGGACTTCGACGACCTGCTCGTGCGGGCGCTGGAGCTGCTGCGCACGCGCCCCGAGGTGCTCGATCGCTACCAGGAGCGCTTCCGCTACATCAGCGTCGACGAGTACCAGGACACCAACCATGTCCAGTACGAGATCGCGAACCTGCTTGCCGCCAAGTACCAGAACCTCATGGTCGTCGGCGACGACGACCAGTCCATCTACAGCTGGCGCGGTGCGGATATCTCGAACATCCTCGATTTCGAGAAGGATTTCGCCTCGGCGAAGGTGGTCAAGCTCGAGCAGAACTACCGCTCGACCGGCCATATTCTGGCCGCGGCGAACGCCGTGGTGCGCCATAACTCCCAGCGCAAGGACAAGCGCCTGTTCACCGAGGCGGGCGATGGCGAGAAGATCCAGGCGTACCAGGCGAGCGACGAGCGCGACGAGGGCCGCTGGATCGCCGCCGAGATCGACAAGCTGCACGATGGCGGCACGAGCTACGACGACATGGCGGTCTTCTACCGTACGAACGCCCAGTCGCGCATCCTCGAAGATATGTTCCTGCGCGCCGGCGTGCCGTACCGCATCGTGGGAGGCACGCGCTTCTTCGACCGCGCTGAGATCCGCGACGTCATGGCCTACCTCAAGATGATTGTGAATCCGGCCGACGAGATGAGCGTCAAGCGCGTCATCAACACGCCGCGCCGCGGCATCGGTTCGACCTCCATCGCGAAGATCGAGCTGCTAGCGCAGGAGAACCGCTGCTCGTTCTTCCAGGCCTGCGAGCTCGCGTGCGCCGAGACGGGCATGTTCTCGGCCAAGGTGCGTAACGGCCTGTCCGATTTCGTGAACATCGTCCGCGAGGGGCGCCGCATGGACGGCGAGCTCAAGGACGTCGTCGACGCCATCGTGGAGAAGGCCGGGCTCGTGCAGGCCTTCCGCGCCGAGGGCACCATGGAGGCCGAGAGCCGCGCCGAGAACATCCAGGAATTCCTCGGCGTCGCGGCCGAGTTCGAGGAGACCCACGAGGACATCGAGGGCACGCTCGAGAGCCTGGCGGAGCTGCGCGCGGCGGGCATCGCGCCCGCGGAGGGCGACGATGCGGCGGAGGATGCCGCTTCCGGCGGCACCGCGCCGCTCGGCCGCGATGCCGAGCAGGGAAATCCGCTCGATGCGCTCGCGGCGCCGCTCACCTCGGCACAGGAGGCGCTGGCTCAGCTCATCTCGAGTAACGAGATGGCCGCGGCCCCTGCCGAGCCCGCGCATGTGGCGCAGATCGCCGATGAGATCGAGCGCACCTACGGCCCGCTTGCCTGCAAGGCGCTGCCGGCGCTCCTCGAGTGGCTCGCCCTGCGCTCCGACCTCGATGCGCTCTCCGGCCAGGCGAGCGCCATCACGATGATGACCGTGCACTCCGCCAAGGGCCTGGAGTTCCCGGTGGTGTTCGTCGCCGGCATGGAGGAGGGCATCTTCCCGCACGTTGCCGGCTTTGCCGCCGCCGACGATCCGGGCAAGCTCGAGGAGGAGCGTCGTTTGGCCTACGTGGCCATCACACGCGCCCGCAAGCGCCTCTTCCTGACGTATGCCGCAACGCGTCGTACCTACGGGTCGACGCAGGCCAATCCGCGCTCGCGCTTCGTGAACGAGATTCCCGAGGGCGATATCGAGTTCTCGGGCATCGGCTCTTCGGGTTTCGAGGGCACCGGCTGGGAGAAGCGCGGCGACCGCCGGGGTACCTTCGGGTCCGGCATGGGCTCCGACATGTACGGCGGCCGCGTCTTCGGATCGTATACGCGCTCGACCGGTTCGGGCGGGGTCTCGCGCCATACGGGCATCAGCCCCGATGCGGGCCGTGCGCCCTCGACCTTCGGCAGCGGCCAGCCGCGCAAGCGCCCGAGTGCCGCTGAATCCACGGTGGTGCAGCGCCGCCCCGACGCCGTGAAGGCGGCCGAGGCCTTTGCTCCGGGCGACACCGTGAGCCACAAGACGTTCGGCACGGGCAAGGTCATCTCGGCCGAGGGCGACATGATCGAGGTGCAGTTCGACAAGTCCGGTCAGACCAAGCGCCTCATGAAGGGATTCGCGCCCATCGTGAAGCTCAGCTAAGGGCTTGGGCGCTCGCACAGCCTACCTGTAAAGGGGTATCGGGCCCGCATCGACTCGGATGATTCGTGTCGATGCGGGCCTTTGCTGTCTTTGGACATGGCCTGCGGTGCGCGCGGGGTGCGTTCGGGGTGGATGTTTGCCCGCAAAGGCCTTGGAGCCGGCGGTTTTCATGGTTCGCCTGCAGGTTCTGGATGAAAAGGCGGGTTTTGTACCGCTGCTGCCTGCGCGAGAGCTGGCTTTCGCCAGACCGCTAGCGCTTCTGCATTCCAATTGGCCTCAATAGGGCGGCAAATTGTCCGGTATGGCCGCTATTGCTGCTATTGCTCAAGAACCCCGTTCCCAGAGCGGCTGGCTATCGGGTACAAAAGTCGCATTTTCATCCAGTTCCTTCGATTGAGCCGAGAAACGAGCCCGTTTGTTCAGTTCGATTACACCTGCGGAGCCGGTTGCCGGCGGCTGGCGGCGTATCGGCGGCTCGCGGCCCACGTGGCTCGTCACTCGCGGTACCATAGGGCGTGCAGTGCGCCCCTCTTCAGGGGCGTCAGGCAGGGGAGCGAAAGGAGCCATGTCATGGCAGAAGCCGTCAAGTACTTCGTGGGCATCGACGTGGGAGGCACGTCGGTCAAGGAGGGCCTGTTCACCGAGGAGGGCGCGCTGGTCGCCCGCGCGAGCGTGCCGACGCCGCCGCTGATCAACAGCGCCGGATACGATGCGGTCGTGAGCGGCATCGACCAGCTCATGGCGGAGGCCCAGGCAGGCGCGGACAGCGTGTACGGCATCGGCCTCGCGGTGCCCTGTCCGGTTCCCGCCGACGGCGATATCCGTCTGCAGGCCAACATCCAGCTCAACGCCCCGGGCCTCATGCACGCGCTCGAGGCCCACTGCCCCAACGCGGCGGTCAAGTTCGGCAACGACGCCAACGCGGCCGCCATGGGCGAGGTGTGGCGCGGCAGCGCGCGCGGCAAGCAGAGCATGGTCATGGTGACCATCGGCACGGGCGTCGGCGGCGGCGTCGTGGTGAACGGCGACATGATTGAGGGCTTCGTCGGTGCCGGCGGCGAGATCGGCCATATGTGCCTGAACCCCGACGAGGAGCGCACCTGCGGCTGCGGCGGCAAGGGCCACCTGGAGCAGTACGCCTCGGCGACGGGTATCGTGACGAGCTATCGCGAGGAGTGCGCCAAGCGCGGCATCGAGCCCGTCGAGCTTGCCGGTCCCAGCGATTCCCGTGCGGTCTTCGAGGCCCATGCTGCGGGCGATGAGGCCGCAGCTGCCGCCATCTCCACGATGTGCGAGTACTTGGGCCGCGCGCTCGCCCTCATCGCTGCGGTCGTCGATCCCGAGGCCTTCGTGCTGGGCGGTGGCGTTTCGAACTCCGCGAGCCAGTACCTCGACGAGCTGTACGCCGCGTACCGCCGCTATGCCCTGTCCGTCTGTGCCGACACGCCGATCGAGATCGCCTCGCTCGGAAACGACGCGGGCATCTTCGGTGCGGCCTACATGGCGCTGCGTGCGGCAGAGGCGTAAAGCGGGGCGAATCCGAGCGCCCCCACACCGCGCGGCAGATAAGCTGCCGTGCGGACGCAGGCAAAATGAACTATGCTGTGTTACCCGGCGTGTATTCACGCGCCGGGTTGTTTTATGCACCGATTTGTCGTTTGGGTGGCTATGGCTCAGCAGTCTCTTTCGGCGCGACAGTCCGCGTTGGTCGGCGTCACGCTGTTCTCCATGTTCTTCGGCGCGGGCAATCTGATCTTGCCTCCGCTGCTCGGCCTGCAGGCGGGGGAGGCGACCGTTCCCGCCGCGATCGGCTTTCTGATCGCAGCCATCGGCCTGCCGGTGCTCGGTATCGTTGCCGTTGCACTCGCCGGAACCCTGCGCGACCTTACCGCACGCGTGCATCCCCTGTTCTCGCGCGTGTTCGTCGCGGCGGTGTACCTGGCCATCGGCCCCTGCCTCGCCATCCCGCGCACCTCGTCGACTGCCTTCGAGATGCTCCAGCCCCTGCTGCCCGCATCGGTTCCCGCGGGTACGGCGAGCATCGTTTTCTCCGTCGCGTTCTTCGTCGTCGCCTACGTGCTGGCCATGCACCCTGGCCGCCTGACGCGCCTGCTGGGCCGCATCACCGGTCCGGCGCTCATCGCCCTGATCGTGGCGGTGACGGGCGCCGCCCTGCTGTCAGAGGCCCCGGAGCTCGGCCCTGCGACCGCCCCGTACGATAACGGCGCGGGCATCCAGGGCTTCCTTGTGGGCTATCAGACCATGGACTTGCTCGCCTCGTTGACCTTCGGCCTGGTTATCGCCACGAATATTCGCGAGATGGGCGTGACCGAGCCCGGCGGTATCGCGCGTGAGGTCTCGCGTGCCGGCGTGCTCGCGGGCATCCTCATGGCGCTCATCTACTGCGGCTTGGCCTATGTGGGTGTGAGCACCCGCGCGATCGCACCCGACGCCACGAACGGAGCCGTGGTGCTCACGGCCTCCGCCACCCAGCACTTCGGCACGGCGGGAACCGTCGTGGTCGCCGCGATCTTCCTGCTTGCCTGCCTAAACGTGTGCACCGGCCTTATCAGCTGCTGCGGCACCTATTTTGCCGGTGAGCTGCCCCGCGTGTCGTACCGCGCCTGCGCCCTCGTCTTCGCGGCCTTCTCGTGCGTGCTGTCGAACTTCGGTCTCGATGCCATCCTCGCGTTTTCCGTCCCGCTGCTCGGAGCGCTCTACCCCATGGCGATCGTGCTCGTGCTCATGGGCATGTTCCACAGCGTGTGCGACCGCTTCCACCTCATGTGGCCCCTGGTGGTCGCCGCCACGGCGATCGTGAGCGTGGCCGATTCTCTGCGCAGCGCGGTCGCCCCCGACCTCTGGCTTCCTATCGATGCCCTGCCCTTCGCCGGCCTTGACATGGGCTGGGTCGTTCCCGCCCTGATCGCCGCCGTGCTCGGCGCGCTCCTTTCCCGCAAGCGCGCGTAGGCAGGGACCGTCCTTTTCGACGCATATTCCCATATATCTACAGCACAGTGCTATGAGATGCGAAGGAGTTCTGCCGCATGGCGGAGCGAGCACTCCCATCCGTCCGAGGGGATGGATAATGAGGGCGAAAGCCCCAGAGGGCCGCACGCCGAGGGAGAGCGAGGGCGCATGATCGAGGACTACCGCAAGGCGAGAAGGGCTGCCCAGAAGCAGGTCCAGCGCGATATCTCAGCCGGCCGCTACCCCTATCCCGTCGCGCTGAGCGACATCCTGCAGGACAGCGGCTACCAGGGCGAGGTGCCCATCGGCGTCATGGAGATCGACATGGCGCTCATAGCGGGCACGCGCACGCACGGGCGCCAGAACTCCTTCTCGCGCGGGTTCATGCCGCTGCTCGAGGACGATTCCGAGTTCGCCGCCAAGTGGAGCGCGCTGATCGATTCCCAGCGCGAGGAAGGGCTGCATGAGCCCATCGTCGTCTACGAGTACCTTCAGCGCTTCTACGTGCAGGAGGGCAACAAGCGCGTCTCGGTGATGCGCTATCTGGACATGCCGTCGATCACCGCGAGCGTAACGCGCGTGCTCCCCATGCCCTCTGACTCCAAGGAGTCGCGTATCTACCAGGAGTTTCTGCGCTTCTACCGCGTGGCGCCCATCTACGGTTTCGTCTTTTCGAACGAGGGCTCCTATGAGCGGCTCGCGGTGTTCGCCGGCCACGACCTCGACAACCCGTGGCCCGATGACGACGTCAAGACGCTTCGCTCAGCGTTCTCGAGCTTCGCCGAGTCGTTCCAGCATCGCGGGGGCGAGCGCCTGGGGATGACCGCGGGCGACGCCTTCCTCATCTACCTCAAGATCTACGGCTACGAGCTTGCCGTGTGCGGCTCTCCGACCGAGATCGCCGACCGCTTGGGGCGCATCTGGGGCGAGCTGCGCGTCTCCACGAGCCATGAGCCGATTGCGTACCTCGAGTCGCCGAGCGAGCCCCCGGCGCGCACATCGCTCATCTCGGACCTCAAGGGACTCGCGAAGAAGGCGATGTCTCCCAAACCGCTGCGGATCGCCTATATCTACGAGTTCAGCCCGTCCACATCGGGCTGGGCGGCGGCTCATGATAAGGGCCGCGTGGAGCTCGAGCGCTTCTACGGTGGCTCGGTCGAGACCACGGTCTATACCGACTGCAAATCCGATGCGGCGTTCGACCGCGCGATCGACAGCGCGGTCGCCGATATGAGCGACCTCGTGGTGACGAACGTCCCGACGCAGATGTCGCAGGCGCTGCGCGCGGCGGTCAGGTATCCGCAGCTCAAGGTGCTCAACTGCTCGGTCAGCCTCTCGCACAGCGCCGTGCGTACCTTCAGCACGAAGACCTACGAGGTCAAATACCTGCTGGGCGCGCTCGCGGCGAGCCTTTCGGACAACCACCGCGTGGGCTATGTGGCCGATTCCCCGGTCTACGGCACGGTGGCGGGTATCAACGCCTTCGCCATCGGCGCGCAGACGGTCGACCCGCATGCGACGGTCTACCTCAAATGGTATTCCGCGAAGGATTACGACTGGCGTCGCGAGCTTGCCGAGACCGACGTGCGCATCGTGTGCGCCCGCGACGTTCCCAATCCGCGCAACCCCGAGGAATCCTGGGGACTCTACCTGGTGGAGCACGACGGCACCGAGGTCCATCTGGGCGAGCCGGTGTGGGAGTGGGGCCGCTACTACGAGCGCATCGTTCAGTCCATCCGCGACAACTCCTGGCGCCGCGAGGCGGACGTGCTGCGCGACAAGGCGCTCAACTACTGGTGGGGTCTGTCGTCGGGCGTCATGGACGTGCATATCGACCCGGTGGTTCCCCTGCGCCAACGCAATCTCGTGGAGGTGTTCAAGCAGAGCCTGCTGAACGGTCAGATGCATCCGTTCGCCGGCGAGCTCAAGAGCCAGGCGGGCATCGTCCAGCCGGTGGGTTCCGCGCGGCTTGCCAGCAACCAGATCGCGCGCATGGCATGGCTGAACGAGAACGTCGTCGGTCGCCTGCCCGAGGAGCGGGAGCTGTCCGATCGCGCCTTGGACGAGGTCAGCGTGGCCGGCGTCATCCCGCTCGATCCCGCGGTGGCGGCTCAGCGCGAGGCCAAGCGATGAAGATTCTCGCCATCGCCGATGTCGAGGAGTCCTGGCTGACCGACCACTACGATCGCGAGCGCATGGAGGGCGTCGAGCTCATCATCTCATGCGGCGACCTGCCGGCACGCTATCTCGAGCACGTCGTGACGCTCGCCAACGTGCCGTTGGTCTACGTATGGGGCAACCACGACATGTCGTATGTCGAGCATCCGCCGCAGGGCTGTATCTCCATCGAGGGGCAGCTGCGCGACTTCCATGGCATCCGGATCCTCGGCGTCGGCGGGTCCATCAGGTACAACGATCGCGTCTTCGGGTTTTCAGAAAAGGAGATGCGGTCGCGCTTGGGCAAGCTCGCGCTGCTTGGCCGTGCGACCGGCGGCGTGGACATCATCGTCACGCATGCGCCGATTCGCGGGTACGGCGACATGGACGACTTACCCCATCAGGGGTTCGAGGCCTTCGACTACTACGTGGACAAGTTGAAGCCGACATACCTGCTCCACGGCCACGTGCACATGAACTACGGGCGCGTGCAGCGCTCGCTCGAGCATCCGTGCGGCACGAAGGTCGTCAACGCATACGGAGGCTATATCATCGATTACCCCGACGAGCTCATTCGCGACCGCGAGCCGTTTCTGGTACCCACGATCGGGTAGGGGGCCGGTACCTACGCCATCAGTGCGACGCTCTGGGAAAGCTCCTCGCGGCGCGCGCGGTCGAGCCCGCTGTCACAGATGAGCGCCGTGAGCTTGGACAGGCTGTAGAACGCGTAGAAGTCGCAGCGGCCGACCTTGCTGGCGTCGCAGGCGGCGTAGCGCTCCTGCGCCTTGTCGAGCACCATGCGCTGGATCTTGCCCTCGTCCATGTCGGAGGTGAACAGCGAGCCGCTCGCCACGCCGTTCGTGCCGATGAACGCCTTGTCGATGCCGAGGGGTGCCACGGCGTCCTCCGCCATGCTGCCCACGAAGCACCCGGTCTGGCGGCGGTAGAGCCCGCCGACCAGGTAGAGCTCGCATTGGTCGTTGTGCTCGAGCAGCTTGAACACGGAAAGGCTGTTGGTGACGATGCGCAGCGGTGCGGCGGGCAGGTACTCGATCATGGCCTCGACCGTGGTGCCCGCCCCTAAAAACACGCTCTCGCCCGGCTTGATGAGCTGGGCGGCGCGGAGCGCCACCTCGCGCTTCGCCTCGGTATGAAGGCGGCGCTTCTCGACATGCGAGTATTCGCGCAAAAGCGGGATGCCGCTGGATGAGAACGACTCCTTGAGCGCGACGGGCAGGCGCGCACCGCCGTAGACGCGCTCTATGATGCCGCGTTCGGCGAGCTCCTCAAGATCGCGTCGGATGGTCATCTCCGACACCTGCAGGGCGCGCGCGATGGCGCCGACCGTTGCCGTTCCGTTCGCCGTGAGGCGCTGGACGATCTGCTCCTGTCGTTCCGCTTTGAGCATGGGGGACCTCCTTAGCGCTATTTGAACATAGTCGAACAGAGTTGCGCAAGAAATTGTTGGCGGCACCTCTTTCGCCCCTGTTGTCCGACCGTTCACGGAGCCGACACGTTCGCTCAGGGCATCGCGCGCCGGATGTTCGACTTTTTTGAGGCGCATGGCTGCATAAAGACATAAAACAGCAGGTATATAGCGTAATAAAGACATAGGTCCAGGCGATGGGGCGCCGATGCCGCCTCGTCTGCCGATACCGTCGACCCGCGGTCGGCGCCCTGTGGTACATTCGCGTATAGGTTATCAAACTCTATCAGGTCCAAACATTTGACCGTGATGGATCAGGATGTGAATCGGGCGCCCGCTCTCCCGTGCGGGCGCGGCTTATCGAGGGGAGACTCCATGGGTACTGCCGTAACACAGCTCATCGACCGCTTCTCCGAGCAGTTCGGGGCGGGGCGCGATCTGGCGCACGTGCATGCACCGGCGCGCAGCGAGATCGCGGGCAACCACACCGACCACGAGGGCGGCCATGTGGTCGCCGGCGCGCTCGACGTATCCATCGAGGGCGTTGCCGCGCTCAACGGCACCATGACGGCGCGCGTGGCGAGCGCCGGCTACGAGCCCTTCGAGATCGACCTCTCCGATCTTTCGCCCCGCGAGGACGAGAAGGTGAGCACGGCGGGTCTCGTTCGCGGCATGGCTGCCGACCTCGCGGCGACCGGCCGTGAGGTCCAGGGCTTCGACCTCGTCATGGACAGCGATATCCCCGGCGGCTCCGGCCTGTCCTCGTCCGCAGCGCTCGAGCTCGCCGTCGGCCGCGTCATGGAGACCCTGTGGCCCGGCGACCCGGTGACGCCGACGGCCATGGCGCAGGCGGCCCAGCGCGCCGAGAACGTGTACTTCGGCAAGCCCTGTGGCCTCATGGACCAGCTCTCCGAGGCGCTCGGCGGCATCGCCCACATCAACTTCGAGGACCCGGCGAACCCCGTGTCCGAGAAGCTCGACTTCGACTTCGCCGACAAGGGCTACGCGCTCTGCCTGGCCTACATGGGCACCGATCACAGCGTGAGCACGGCCGACTACGCCGCCGTTCCCGGCGAGATGCAGGCCGTGGCCGCCGAGTTCGGCAAGACCCGCCTGTGCGAGGTCGCGCCCGAGCAGTTCGACGAGCGCGTGCGCGATCTGCGCGCCAAGCTGGGCGACCGTCCCGTGCTGCGCGCGCTGCACTACTACATCGAGAACCGCCTGGTGGTCGAGCGCTGGGACGCCCTGTGCGCCGGCGATATCGATACCTTCCTCGACCTCACCCGCCGCTCCGGTGCGAGCTCGGGCATGTACCTGCAGAACGTCTCGTGCGGCGGCAACGACCAGCCCGCCATGGTGGCCCTGGCGCTGGCCGAGCACCTGCTGGGCGATGCCGGCGCCGTGCGAATCCACGGCGGCGGTTTTGGCGGCTCCATCCAGGCCTTCGTGCCGCTCGACATGGTCGACATGTTCGTGTCCGGCATGGACGGCTGGCTCGGCGAGGGCAACTGCCGCGTCTACCGCATCGCTTCCGAGGGGGCGTACGCGGCATGGCTGTAGAGAAGACCTACGACGCCGCGGCGCTCGCGGCCGATATCGAGGCGCTCGTGCGCTATGCCGTGCGCTGCGGCCTCGTGGCGCCCGCCGACGCGGTATGGGCGCACAACACCGTGCTCGAGGCCGTGGGCGCGCCCGGCCCCGCCGCCCCGTACACCGAGGTGTACCTGGCGGCGGCCTACGCGACCTCGCCGACCTCCGACCTGACGGGCGAGCCGCCCGTGCCCAACGTGGCGATGGGCGACGACGTGTTCGACCTCGAGGGCACCGTCGAGCGCATCGCCGCGGCGGGCGTCGCCAACGGCTGCGAGGAGGACACCCCGTCGGGCGCCGACCGCATCGCCACGCGCATCATGAACATCCTCATGCCGCGCCCCTCCGAGGTGGAGCGCACCTTCGCCGCCCTGTACCGCGCGTACGGCGCTACGCCGGCGACCGACTGGTTCTACAAGATGAGCTGCGACAGCCGCTACGTGCGCAAGGCGGCCATCGCCAGGAATATCGCCTGGACCTCGGATACCGAGTGGGGCCAGCTCGAGATCACCATCAACCTCTCCAAGCCCGAGAAGGACCCCAAGGCCATCGCTGCCGCCGGTGCCGCCAAGGACACGGGCGACGTGTACCCCGCCTGCCAGCTGTGCATGGAGAACGAGGGCTACCACGGCCGCGGCGCCGGCGCCCCGCACGGCGCCCATCCGGCCCGCCAGAACCTGCGCATCCTGCCCATCACGCTGGGCGGCGAGCACTGGGGCCTGCAGTACAGCCCGTACGCCTACTTCAACGAGCACTGCATCGCCATGAGCGCCGAGCATCGCCTCATGCATGTGGACCGCGAGAACATGAGCCGTCTGCTCGATTTCGTCGATCTGTTCGGCCACTACTTCGTGGGCTCCAACGCCGACCTGCCCATCGTGGGCGGGTCCATCCTCTCGCACGATCACTTCCAGGGCGGGCGCCATGTGTTCCCCATGATGAAGGCGCCCGCCGCCAAGACGTTCGCGATCGCGGGCTTCGACAGCGTGGCCTGCGAGGTCGTGCGCTGGCCCATGAGCGTGCTGCGCCTGACGAGCGCCGACCGCGAGCAGCTGCTCGATGCGGCGGCGCACGTGCTCGAGGTGTGGCGCGGCTATTCCGATGCGGAGGCGGGTGTCGTCGCCGAGACGGTGGAAGACGGGCAGACCGTGCGCCACAACACCATCACGCCTGTTGCCTGCAAGGTCGACGGCTCCTACGTGCTCTATCTGGCCCTGCGCTGCAATATCACGACCGATGAGCACCCTCTGGGCGTGTTCCACCCGCATGCCGAGTGGCACCACATCAAGAAGGAGAACATCGGCCTCATCGAGGTCATGGGTTTGGCCATCCTGCCGCCGCGCCTGGTGGACGAGCTCGCCGCCGTGCGCGCGCGCCTGCTGGCTCATGCGGGCGATGCCGATGCCGCGGTGCTCGCCGCCGAGCTCGAGGCCGACCCGCTGACGGCCTCGCATGCCGCCTGGGCACTCGAGCTCGCCGCCGCCCATCCGGATATCGCCGAGGACACCGCCGAGCAGATCATCCGCGACGGCGTGAGCGACGTCTTCGGGCACGTGCTCGCCGACGCCGGCGTCTTCAAGTGGGACGAGGCCGGCCGCGCCGCCCAGGATCGGTTCCTCGCCGCCCTGTAGCAACACGTCCTCTCTCCCTCCTACGCGCCCCCGCCGATGCCCCGGTGGGGGCGTTTTTTTGCAGGATGGCGTGCCGCACAGAAGGCATGTACGAATTGCCCATGTATCGGGTGGAGAGGCGGACGGATGCGCATGGTAGCTTGGATGTGTCGGGCAGGGAGGTCCACCATGCGCTATGTGCTCAGCGAACAGTATCTTTTGCGTGGCTGGGACCGTCTGCCTTGGGCGGTCGTGCGCCGTCCTGAGAACACGGTGCGCTTCATCGACGCGCCCATGTTCCGCGTGCTCGAGCTGAGCGACGGCACCGTCGATTTCGACCTTCCCCTCATTTCCGACCAGATGCGGGATGTCGCCGCCCGACTCGAGCGCGAGGGCGTGCTGCGCGCCCTCGCCGACGGGGAGCGTGCCGAACTCACCGATGACCAGCGCTATGTGCGCTATCCCAACCGCTTCATCAAGACGGTTCACTGGTCCATCACGGGCCGCTGCAACTATCGGTGCCGTCATTGCTTTATGGATGCGCCGGATGCAAGGCTCGGCGAGCTCGACCATGACACGATGATGGATATCGCCCGCCAGATCGTTGAGGCGGGCATCCTGCACGTGAACCTCACCGGCGGTGAGCCGTTGGTGCGCCCCGACTTCCTAGAGATCGTGGATTACCTCATCGCGCACCACGTGGTTATCGAGCAGATCTACTCCAATGGGCGCTTGGTGACGCGCGAGCTGCTTGAAAAGCTCGATGAGCGGGGCACCCATCCCGAGTTCAACATGAGTTTTGACGGTACCGAGGGTTGGCACGACTGGCTTCGCGGTGTCGACGGTGCGACCGACGACATCTTGCGCGCCTTCGACCTTTGCCGTGCGATGGGCTTCCCCACGGGCGCAGAGATATGCCTGCACAGGGGCAACCTCCATACCCTGCGCGACAGCGTGAACCTGCTCGCCGAGCATGGTTGCCTTTCGCTCAAGACCAACCCGGTCTCCCCGACGGAGGCCTGGAAGAGAAGCGGCTCGTCCGACCTCACGCTTTCCATCGAGGAGGCCGCTGAGGCCTACCTCACCTACATCCCGCGCTACTTCGAAGACGGCATGCCGCTTTCGATCATGCTCGGTGGCATGTTCTCGTGCGAGAAGGGCAGCACCGACTGGTTCGTTCCTCGCATGCACGTTGCCACCTGCGATGCGGGGGAGAAGCCCGATGAGGCGGTTATGCAGGACTGCTTGGATTCCTGCATATGCGGCCATGCGCGGGTGACGCTCTACATATCCCCCGAAGGGCGCATGCTCCCATGCATGCCGCTCTCGGAGCTTCCCGTTCAGGACGACTATCCGGCAGTTCAGGATTTCGGCCTTGCTCGGGGGCTTACCGATTCTTCCTATCTCAGGCTCGTCACCACGACGGTAGGCGAGTACCTTGCGCGCAATCCGGAGTGCGCGGCATGTGAGTATCGCTTCGCATGCGGGGGAGGCTGCCGCGCTGGGGCGATTCGCGCGGATCCCGACAACATCATGGGTCCCGATCGTGCGATGTGCGCGCTGTACCGGGGAGGCTACTACAGGCGGGTTCGCGAGGTGGCGGAAGCTGCCGCGAAGATGAACGGATGAAGGAGGCCATTATGAACGAGAGCCTGAAAGCGTTTCTCAGCCGTGCAGGCGAGGATGATGAGCTGAAGAAGCGGATCGGCGAGGCGATGGACAAAGACGTCGAGACGAGCAGCGAGGCGGTTGCCGCGCTTGCCCGGGAAGCGGGTTTCGACATGAGCGCCGAAGACGTGCGCGAGCTGTGCCGCGGGGGCAGAGAAGAGATTGACGAGGAGGAGCTCGCCCAGGTTGTCGGTGGCGGCAGCAGCGGCACGGGTAAGGTGGTCTACAAGGATTACTGCTGGTGCGTATTCGAAGGCGAGGGTGAATTCAGGGGCAACAGCTACAAGCACTGCACATGCAGTTGGGACGGCACCGGTGAGACGATGGGCATCCACCGTTTGGTTCCGGATGGGCGCGGGAGCGGAGAGGTCCATTGCGACTGCTATGTGTACGGTTCGGGCGACGCGGTGGGAGGCGTCGATCTGTCCTGCGTAAACCTCGCGAATTCGCATCGATAGCGACAAGTTGGGTCCGGGTACAATCTTGTCGTATCGACAAGAAGGGGCCAGGTTCAAACTTGTTGCTGGAAGTATGCCTCGACACCAACTGGTATGCGGTGCTGCGTGCGGCGCGCGCTGAGGGCTGTCCCGTAGAGGATATCGAGGTCTTTGAAGATTGCTTGACCTTCGGTGATATCGCCGATCTTTCAGCGGAGGCCCGCATGGACCAACTCGGACGATGGGGTATCCCGGTTGCCGATGGGTTCCAGAAGCACCAACAGCGTTTTTACGGGTGCGTGCCTCAGGCATGCACGGTACGTGTCTGGACGGGCCGTCTCCCGCATCAGGTCATTGCGCTCGCGCTCGTCTGCGCTCTGGCGCAGACGAGCGCATCCGTGGTATGCGTCCGGGGTGCAGTGGGGGAGTGGCTGCTTGATAATCGACGGCTTCCCGAACGATTCGAAGCGTTTGCTCGCGACGCTTCGCCCATAGACGGCGTTGACCGTAAGCGCCAGGTGATGATCTGGGAGCAGCTTGTTCAAGAAGATGCCGAACTCAGAATCGCTCCGGGCGGCCAGCCATGCAGCGCGAAGGTCGACGTGTTCGACAACATCATTCGGCAGGAGCTCGCGCGAGGCGGATATCGCGACCCCGAGCGTCGAGCATACGAAATCGCATGCGCATGCATAGAGGCGGCAGGCGGTCTGCTTGCGCCCGAGTTCTTTGCCTGGCGCATACATGACAAGAAGGGGCCGGGTTCAAACTTGTCGCGACAAGTTTGAACCCGGCCCCATTTTGCCGGCTACTCGTCCACGCGGACGAAGCGGTAGCTGCGGCTCATGTAGAGCGCCGAGCTCACCGGCAGCGGCAGGCCCATGTCCATAAGGGCGTTGGCGGCGTACACGCGGTCGGAGTTGACCTCGCGGTACAGGGCGCCCGGGGTCAGGCCGCGCGGCACGACGTAGCGGGCCTCGCCGTAGCCCTCGGCCTTGGCGATGACGGAGTTCACGATAGCCTCGGAGCCGTCTTCAGCAGCGAACTCCCACATATAGACGTCGTCGGTCATGGGGTTGCTCAGGCGGTAGTACAGGCCCTCGCGCACGAGACGCTCCATGTCACGGAACTGCTGCACCTGGTTGCGGATGATCTCGCAGGCGCGCTCGGGGAGCTCAAGCAGGTCGAGCTCGTAGCCGAAGCCGCCGCCCGACATGGCGATGAGGCCGCGGGCGGAAAGCGACACGGTGCGGCCGTTGACCTCGTTGGGGCAGGCCGACACGTGGGCGCCCATGACGGAGCAGGGGTAGCCGAAGGAGCTGCCGTACTGGATGGTCATGCGGTCATGGCCGTCGGTGTTGTCACTCGTCCAGAACTGCGGGGCGTAGTGGAACCAGCCGGCGTCAAAGCGGCCGCCGCCCGCGGCGCAGCCCTCGATGAGCAGATGCGGGTAGCGCTGCACGAGGCGCTCGAGCACGTCGTAAAGGCCCAGGTAGTAGTCGTACACAACGCGGCCCTGATCGGCGGTCGCGTGCGAGTAGATGTCGACGATGCTGCGGTTGAAGTCCCACTTGAGGTACTCGATATTGCCCTGGTCGAGCACGGCGCACAGCTGATCGAAGATGTTCTTGCGCACCTCGGCGCGCGAGAAGTCGAGGACGAGCTGGTCGCGGCCGAGCGCCGGGGCCTTGCCGGGAACGGCGAGCGCCCAGTCGGGGTGCGCACGGTAGAGGTCGCTGTTCTCGTTGACCATCTCGGGCTCGACCCAGATGCCGAACTTGACGCCCGCGGCGTTGATGCGCTCGATGAGCTGGCCGAGCGTGCCGCCGAGCTTCTCCTCGTTGACGGTCCAGTCGCCGAGTGAGCGGAAGTCGTCGTGGCGCTCGCCGAACCAGCCATCGTCCATGACGAGCATGTCCATGCCCAGGTCGGCGGCCTTCTCGGCAAGGCGCACGAGCTCATCGCCGGTGAAGTTGAAGTAATGGGCCTCCCAGCTGTTCACGAGCACGGGGCGCGGGGCATCGCGCCACTCGCCACGGCACACGTTCTTGCGGATGCAGCGGTGCAGGTTGTGCGACAGGCGCTCGAGGCCGGCGTTGGAGTAGGTCATGATGATCTCGGGCGCCACGAGCTGCTCGCCGCCTTCGAGCGGGTAGGAGAACAGCTCGTCGGAGAGGCCCATCTGCATGCGGATCTGCTGGTACTGGGTCTGCTCGACCTCGGCCTTGAAGTTGCCGCTGTACACGAAGGTCATCGACCACGCACGGCCGGCGGTCTCGGTGGCATCGCGGTCGCACAGGATCATGAACGGGTTGTACTGATGGGACGACTGGCCACGGCGGCTGCCCACGCTGAAGCTGCCGGGCAGCACGTGCTGGCGGCTCGGCTTGCGCTCCATGCAGTGCTGGCCGTTGAAGGTGATGACGTCGAAGCTGCCGTGAACGAAGTCGAGGCAGGCGGTCTGCAGCTTCTCGACGGTGATGCGGCCGGTGCCCACGTTCTTGACGATGGCCGCGCGCGTGATGACGTCGACATCGGGCAGCACGCCGAACAGCAGCTCGACCTCGAGGCCGATGCGCTCGTCGGCAAGCGTCACCGAAAGCGTCTGCGTGTCGTCGGCAGCATCGCTGTAGGCTGCGGGCAGGCCGGGCAGCGCGTACTTGCCGTCGCGCATCTCGTGGCGCACGTAGCGCAGGTCGCAGCCGAAGACGCCCTCGCCGTCGCGAACCTGAAGCAGGGTGCTGCGCAGGTCGCCATTGCCCTGGAAGGGGAACTCCTGCGGCAGGACGTCGAGCGAGTAGGTGCGGTTTGCGACATCGTGCGGGCAGGCGCAGCAGCCGCTGCGGTCCGCATAGGTGGGCAGGTAGTCCATCGTGCCCTCGCTGCGCGTACCGTAGTACAGATGCAGCAGGTAGCCGTATTCGTCAACATGCATCTGATAGGTGGTGTTGCGTGTGTGCAGCGTGAAGGTGCGCGTTGCGTCATCAATGCGAATTGACATCGTGCCTCGCTCTGTCTCTTGGTTTGAAGGGAATGGCGCCGGGATCGTCCGGCAAGTCGGGGGTATTGTACGGCAGTTGGGCCCCGTCTCCGGGGCCCAACTGTGAGAGGTTATAAGCTACATCTGCTATGCATATGTCGCATCATGTGCATGTAATGTCGCAAAACCGCTATTTAACCGCACCGTTGGTGACGCCGCCGATGATCTGCTTCTGGGCGACGATGTAGAAGATGATCATCGGGAGCATGGCCAGCAGGTAGGACGCGAACGCCAGGTTGTAGTTCGTGGAGAATGCGGTCTGGAAGTTCATCTGCGCGAGCGGCAGCGTGTTCACGCCCTGGCCTCCCATGATGACGAGCGGGGTCATGACGTCGTTCCACACGGCCAGGCCGGTGATGACGGCGACGGTGGCGTGCATGGGCTTCATGAGCGGGAAGATGACCTTCCAATAGGTGCTCCAGGTGGAGGCGCCGTCCATGCGCGCGGCCTCTTCGAGCGCGATGGGGATGTTACGCAGGTAGCCGGTGTAGAGCATCATGTTCATGGGCATGTAGAACACGATGTAGAGGATCATGACGCCCACCATGTTGTCCAGGTGCATCACGGCGGTCTGCTTGACGAGCGGCATCATCAGGATCGCGAAGGGCACGTACATGCCGGCGATGATGAAGTAGTACGACGCCTTGTAGACGCGGCTGTGATCCATGTTGCGGCCGATCGCGTAGGCGGCGAGGCTGTGGATCAGGATGGACGCCACGACGGCCACGACGGTGATGATCAGCGAATTCAGGAACGAATTGAAGAAGTCGGTGACCTGGATGGCCTGGATGAAGTTGTCGAGGCTCCAGGAGCTCGGCAGAGACAGGATGCCGGCGATGTCGTTCGTCATCTCGGAGGGATCCTTGAAGGCGATGACGACCGCCATGTACAGCGGGAAGATGATGGTGATGAGGCCGATGATGAGCAGGATGGTGATAGGCCAGTTCACCCGCTCTTTAACTTTCTCGTTAGCCATTAGAGCTGCTCCTCCTTACTGTTCAAGAACTTGGTCTGCAGGATGGAGACCACGGCGATCAGGATGAAGAAGATCACCGCGTTGGCGCACTGGTAGCCGAACTGGCCGCCGGACAGGCCGTTGTTGTAGATGAGGTAGGAGATCGACTCGGTGGACTGGGCGGGACCGCCGGAGGTCATCGAGACGATCTGGTCGAAGACCATCAGCATGTCCTTCATCACGAGCACCATGTTGGTGGTGACGCTTGGCATGATGAGGGGGAAGGTGATGTAGCGGAACTTATCCCAGCCGGTGGCGCCGTCGAGGCTGCCTGCCTCGTAGACGTCTTCGGGCACCGACGACAGGCCGGTGATGTAGATGATCGTGGTCTGCGCGCAGGCCTGCCACACGACGACGACCACGATGGCCACCCACGCCCAGTCGGGGTTCGCGAGAATGGATTCGGTGCCGGTGATGGCGGGCACGATGTAGGTGAAGAAGTAGCTGAACACGTAGCCGACGACCAGGCCGCCCAGGATGCGGGGCACGAAGTAGACGCCGCGCAGTGCGCTCTTGAACTTGATTTTGCTCGAAAGCCCGATGGCCAGCATGAGCGAGATGACGTTCGTGCCGAGTGTGGCGACGATGGCCACCTTGAACGTGAACAGATACGAGTTCAGGATACGAGTATCGCTGAACATGTCGATGTAGTTCTGGATGCCGACGATGTTGAAGGCGCCGTAGCCCTTCGAGTCGGTGAAGCTGTACAAAAAGCCCGTGATGAGCGGGATCGTATTGAATGCGCAGAAGAGCACAAGAACCGGAATCAGAATCGCCATGAAGGTCTTGCGGCGATTCGACCCGATTGCAGCCGTACTTGCCATAGCGCGTCCTCCTTACTGCTGACCCTTGCTGTCCTGTACCTTACGGATGACATTGCGGTTGTAGCGTTGCCAATCGGTGTCCCATTTCTCCAGGAACGCGTCGATGTCCTTGTTCAGAAGCATCGTCTGGACCTGCGCGTCGCAACCCATGGAGGATGGATAGGAGTGGTCGAGGTAGTCGAGGACGCGGCCCTCGTCCAAGAAGGACTGGATGTCGTCAAACAGCGGATCGAGCTCGAAATCTCCCTTCAGACAGGGGATGGCGCGCTGGTCGTCGATGTAGGTCTGGATGTTCTCGGCTTGCGACAGGAAATTGATGACCTCATACACGGCGTCCTTGTGCTCGCAGGTCTCGGCGACGCACCACTGCAGGTCGACGCCGGAGACGACTACGCGGTCCTCGGCGCGCTCCGCCGAGGGCATGGCGAACATGCCGATGTTCATATCGGGGTTCACCGAGAGGATCTGCGGTACGGCAAACGAGCCGCAGGGGTACATGGCGCTCTGGCCGCGCGCGAACGCGGTGCAGGCGTCGTTATAGGCATAGGCGAACGGGCCGGGCTCCGCGTAGTCCAGCAGCTCGAGCATGCGCTCGGCGGGTTCGCGGTAGTAGTCTGCGAACTTGGCCTCGCCGAGGTTCACCTTGTAATTGAGATCCGACGGGACCATATTCGCCGTGATGGAGTTCCACGGCGACAGGATGGTCCACGTGTCGAGGTAGCCCAGGTAGATGGGGTAGATATCGGGTGTTTCACTCTGGATCTGCTTGAACAAGGCGATCAGCTCGTCCCAGGTCTCGGGAATCATCCAGCCGTGCTCCTCGAACATATCCTTGTTGTAGAGCATGCCGGCGGCGTTCGCTACATAGGGCACGCCGTAGATGCCCTCCATGGGTACGTAGGTCACGCTGTCGAGGATGTCGATGTAGGCGTCCTGTACGTCGTTGAGGGTCGGGCAGTCGGAGACGTCGGCGAGAATCTGGGAGTCGGTGAAGCTCGCGTAGTCACCATCGCCACCGATGCCGATGACATCGGGGTAGTTCTCACGCACGAAGCGCGTCTTCATGACGGTCACGGCGTCTGCCGGGCTCTGGATATTGAGGTAGATGTCATCGTGCGCCGCGTTGAACTCCTCCATGAGGTGCTCGAAGATGCTCACGGCCTCCTGCTTGTAGCTGACGATCTCAACCTCGATCTTGCCGTCTGCGCGCTCGGTGGTGCAGCCGCTGAACAGCAGGCCTGCTGCTCCGGTAGCCGCTCCTCCCAGGAGCGCGCGGCGGGAAATGGGTTTGTTCAGCATGCGAAAAGCCTCCTTCCGCGCTTAGTGAACGATGGCCAGCTCGGTCTGCTTGTCGAACGCGTGGACCTTGTCGAGGTCGAACGCGACCTTGATGCGGGAGCCGACGCGCGCGGGGTTGGTGGACGAGACGTGGCTGGAGATGGCGCCGCCGTCGATGTCGGCGTAGATCATGGCCTCGGAGCCGAGCAGCTCGTAGACGGTGACCGTGGCCTCGATGGTCTCGGAGAGGTTGCGGTCGGCGGGATGCTCGTTGGAGTCCACGACGTCCTCGGGACGGATGCCCAGGGTGACGACCTTGCCCACATAGCCCTTATCGGCGAGCACCTTGCCCTTGGCCTCGGGCAGGGTGATGGTGTTCTTGCCGAAGGTGAGGGTGACCTTGTCGCCCGCCTTGCCCACGGTGGCATCGATGAAGTTCATCTGCGGGCTGCCGATGAAGCCGGCGACGAACAGGTTGCAGGGCTCGGCGTAGAGCTTCGAGGGGCTATCGACCTGCTGCATCACGCCGTCCTTCATGACGACGATGCGGGTGCCGAGCGTCATGGCCTCGGTCTGGTCGTGCGTGACGTAGATGATGGTGGCGCCCAGGCGCTGGTGCAGCTTCGAGATCTCGGCGCGCATCTGGACGCGGAGCTTGGCGTCGAGGTTCGACAGTGGCTCGTCCATAAGGTAGACCTTCGGGTTGCGGCAGATGGCGCGGCCCATGGCGACGCGCTGGCGCTGGCCGCCGGAAAGCGCGCTAGGCTTGCGGTCGAGCAGCTTCTCGAGGTCGAGGATGCGGGCCGTCTCGCGGACGGTCTTGTCGATCTCGTCGGGGTTGGCCTTGCGGAGCTTCATCGGGAAGGCCATGTTGTCGTAGACGGTCATGTGCGGGTAGAGCGCGTAGTTCTGGAAGACCATCGCGATGTCGCGGTCCTTCGGCTCAACGTCGTTCACCACGCGGCCGTCGATCTTGAGGGTGCCGGAGGTGATGTCCTCGAGGCCGGCGATCATGCGCAGCGTCGTGGACTTGCCGCAGCCCGAGGGGCCGACAAAGATGATGAACTCCTTGTCGGCGATCTTCAGGTTGAAGTCCTTAACGCCCTCATAGCCGTTCGGGTATTTCTTCCCCACGTGTTCCAGAGAGAGTTCTGCCATTGCGTAACCCCTTCCTGTATGCCCGTTCATCCAGCTACGTCAGACGGGCAGTTCTTACTGCGGGTTTTATACTAAGTTAGCCATTTTGCGAGCTTTAGCATCCATGAAGGTATACAAACTGATGGAGTTCGTGATGGTGCAGGAAAACAGCTATGGAAAAGGGGACTGAAAAAGGGATGTGTTCGGCAAACGGCGCGAATCGGTCCGGAAACGGTTTTTCTTCAAAATCGCATTTACGCAAGTCATCTGCAGAAATGCCATCTACCAGCGCAAATGATGGAAAACACGCATAACGGTAGAAAATATACCAATTTGGGAAAGAAAAATCGCAAAAACTAATATACAGTGATAGAGCGATTTACGACATATCGAACCATCCGAGAATGCATCATGCGGAAGTGGGAGGGCGCGGGCCATGCCGATGCACGAGATCGTCTCGTCGACGTTTTCCAGGGGTAAGTACATCGATCTGATGCCGTACCAGTATGGGCGCGAGGTCTGCACGCCCGGTCACGCGTTCGGACCGTTCCGCCGCAGCCATTACCTGTTCCACTACATCATCGCCGGACGCGGTACGCTCGTGGCGTCCGACGAGTCGGGCAAGCAGACGACCTACCACCTGCAGGCGGGCGAGGGTTTCATGATCTTCCCCGGTCAGGTGAACACCTACTATGCGGATATGGAAGACCCATGGGAATATATCTGGGTGGAGTTCGACGGCATCAGGGTCAAGGAGTCCCTGTCGTTTGCCGGCATGATGGAGTCCTCTCCCATCTACCGCGCGGATAAAACCGATATGCGCGAGGTCATGGAGCAGGAGATGCGCTACCTGGTCGACCATCAGGACGACTCGGCCTTCCAGCTCATCGGCCACACCTACCTGTTCTTGGACAGTCTGCTGCGCTCCGCGGTGACGCCGCGTGCGACCGCGACGAGCAAGCTGCAGGACCTCTACATTCGCGAGGCCATGACCTATATCGAGCAGAACTACCAAAACGGCATCACGGTGGAGGACATCGCCCGTCAGACGGGGCTCAACCGCAGCTACTTCGGCAAGATCTTCAAGAGCGCCACGGACAAATCGCCCCAGCAGTACCTCATCGACTTCCGCATGACCAAGGCGGCCCAGCTGCTCAAGCTCACGGCGCTGTCGGTGGGCGAGGTCGGCCGCGCGGTGGGCTACCCCAACCAGCTGCACTTCTCGCGCGCCTTCAAGAGCACCTTCGGCCTGTGCCCGCGCGAGTGGCGCCGCGAGAACGCCAAGGTGTAGACGCGCTTTGCGAATCGATGGGAATGGGGCCGGCAGGCGCGCTGCCCGCTGCTCCGTGCTACCATAAGGACGTTTGCAAACCACCTCGCACCTTGGAGGAAATCCATGAGCAACGTTCTCGTTTTCGGTCACCAGAACCCCGATAACGACGCCATCATGAGCGCCGTCGTCCTCTCCCAGCTGCTGAACCAGGTCAACTACAACGGCGATACCTACCAGGCCTGCTGCCTGGGTCCGCTGCCCGCTGAGTCCGCCAAGCTGCTGGCCGACGCCGGCATCGACGAGCCCCAGCTGATCGAGTCCGTCGAGGAGGGCCAGAAGGTCGTCCTGACCGACCACAACGAGGCCGGCCAGTCCGTCGCGGGCCTCGAGGGCGCGCAGATCGTCGGCGTGGTCGACCACCATCGCTTCGGCGGCTTCACCACCGCGGCCCCGCTGCACATCATCGCGCTGCCCTGGGGCTCCTCCTGCTCCATCGTGGCCAAGCTCTTCGACGTCCTCGGCGTCGTTCCCACCGACACCCAGGCCAAGCTGCTGCTGTCGGCCATGATGACCGACACCCTCATGCTCAAGAGCCCCACGGCGACCGATATCGACGCCGCCATCGCCGCCAAGCTCGGCGAGCAGCTGGGCGTCGACCCGGTCAAGTTCGGCATGGAGGTCTTCCTCACCCGTCCGTCCGGCTCCTTCACGGCCGAGCAGATGGTCGGCAACGACATCAAGCAGTTCGAGGTCGGCGACAAGAAGCTGCTCATCGGTCAGTATGAGACGGTCGACAAGACCCGCGCGCTCGGCATGATCCCCGAGATCCGCGAGGCCATGCGCGCCTATCAGGCCGAGAAGGGTGCCGACGGCATCGTTTTGTGCCTGACCGACATCATGGAGGAGGGCTCGCAGGTGCTCTTCGAGGGCGAGACCGCCGTGGCTCAGAAGGGCCTGGGCGTCGCCGATGTCGCCGAGGGCGTGTGGATGCCCGGCGTGCTGTCGCGCAAGAAGCAGGTCGCCGCGCCCATCCTCGCCGCCGCCGAGTAGCCTGATCGCAAGCTGTCTCTTCAATGCCCGGTGCCGCGTGATGCGGTGCCGGGCATTGTCTTCCGGCTGCGCGCAACGGTGCCGGAAGACAAGCTGGGCGCCCCTGCGACCGCCGGCGGCGAATCCAGCCTTATTCCCGGGGCCGGCATCAATTCGAGATCCCCGGTGAAGCGCCCGCGCCTGCCGTCCTCTTTCCAAGGGTCGCTTCGCCCTCTTTGAACGGCAATCGGCGGGTCATACCCTGTTTACATTGAGAATAACGATGCGTGCCGATCGCGTATGCCGCGGCGATAGCTCCGCATGCAGGCGGCCTCCTGCATAAGCCTCGTCAGAGGCGCATGTAGCCCGACATGCGGCAGGCTCCTGCGGCCTTGGTCTGGCGGATCTGTTGCTCGGTGGTGTCGGTGACGCCGCCCAGGGCGAGCACCGGAACATGGGCCCGGGCGATAACCGCGTTGAGGAAATCCAGGCCGCGCCCGGGCAGCGGCTTGCACGACGGGGCGAAGACAGGGCTGGCAATGAGGTAGTCTGCGCCCAGGGCCTCCGCGCCGACGACCTCGTCCAGCTCGTGAACGTTGGTGCCCACCAGCTCAAAGCCCGCCGGGCGGCCCGTGCGCGCCAGCACGGGCAGCGGCAGGTGCAGGCTCCGAGCGCCCGCGCGCCGGGCGGGCTCGACAAAGGAGTGGGCGATGAAGGCGACGTGCGCGCGCTCGCAGGCTGCGCGCACGTCGCGCGCCAAGCGCTCGTAGGCGTCTGGCGCCAGGTCCTTCTCGCGCAGGACCAGTGCGTCGACCTTGCCGGCCAGCCGCTCCACCTGATCGGGAAGCGGGCGTGTGCAGTTGTGCCGATCCGTTATCGCCACGCGAGCGAATTGTCCGGATGAGAAGAGCACGGCAAGGCTCGGTGCGCCAGCGGGTGCCGTTCCAGCGCCGGCGGCAGCCGGGGCGGACGTCTGCATGGCGGCAGGACTGGCCGCCCCGGTCGTCCCCGCGGCACCGACGGCCCTCACCTCCATTGATCGACCGGATGCGATATGCTCGTCAACCATAGCGCTCCTCTCTGAGTTTTCGTTGATCGGCGCATCGCCTGCGGGCGGGCGCGGCGGCTACACCAGCACGTGGTCGTTCATCACCGGCTCCAGACCCATCCGTCGCATGGCGGCGCACATGGTGGGGAGGTCGCGGGTGTCCGCTATCTCAAACTGATCGTCGCCCTCGTCGGCCTGGTGGGTGTGCTCGCCCACGCCCGTCGACACGCCTGCCGATACCTTGGTGGCCGTGATGACGGCCGCGTGGTCACGGAACCGCGCGCTTTCGCGCGAGGACACCGTGAGTCCCGCAAACGGCATGAAGATGCGGTACGCGCAGATGACCTGCATGAGCTGGCGCTCGCTCACGTGCGGCGCATGCGGAACGACACCGCCCTTGGCCGGGCGCATGCGCGGGCACGAGAAGCTGATCTCGGCCGCGGGGTAGGCGCGCTGGATCTCCCATGCGTGCAGGCCGCAGGCCAGGGCATCGCGGCGGAAGTCGGCTAGGCCCAGCAGCGGCGCAAACGCCACGCCGCGCATGCCGCCGCGCAGCGCGCGCTCCTGCGCCTCGAAGCGGTACGGCATGATGCGCTTGCGGCCGCGCAGGTGGAGCTTGCCGTAGCGCACGGGATCGTAGGTCTCTTGGAACACGGTGACGTAGTCGACGCCGGCGGCGCGCAGGCGCGCGTAGTCCGCCACGTTGGCGGGGTAGACCTCCACGCCCACCGTGCGGAAGCGCTCCGCCGCGAGCTCGCAGGCGCGTGCGATATAGTCCACGCTGCTGCGCTGCGGGTCCTCGCCGGTGAGCAGCAGGATCTCCTCCTGGCCCGTGGCCGCGATGGCGTCGAGCTCCGCTATGATCTCGGCCTCGTTCAGCTGCGCGCGGCGGATGTCGCTTGCGCAGTTGAAACCGCAGTACACGCAGCGGTTCTCGCAGTAGTTGGCGATGTAGAGGGGCGTGAAGAACTGCACGTTGGTGCCAAACCACCGCGCGCGCTCGCGCTGGGCGCGTACGGCCATCTGTTCCAGATACGGTTCTGCTGCGGGGGCGAGAAGCACGCCGAAGTCCTCCGGCCCCACCGTGTCCTCGGCCAGCACGCGGCGTACGTCGGCGGCGGTCACGGCGCTCGGATCGTACGTCTCGGCGGCATCGAGCACCCGGTCGAACATGCCGCCGCCCAGCACGTCCATGTCCGGCAGGAACGTGAGCGGATCGAGGGCGCGATCCGTGTGAATGGCCGCGTCGAGCGCCTCCTGGGACAGCAGTGCGAGGCGGTACGCGCGCGTGCCCACCGCTTCGCGCGGAAGGTCGGCCGTGGTGAGGTCGCCGGCGGCCAGGGCCGCCGCGGCGTTTTCGGGAACGGTGCCCGATGCGTCCTTCTCGCCCTGCTCGGTCTTGTCCGCCATGGCTACCGCCCCTCTTCCTCAAGAAAACCGGTCAGCGGGGACGACGCCTCGCCTGTGTCCAGCACGCGGCCCAGGCCGGCCCGGTACGCTGCGCGACCGGCCTCCACCGCTTGGCCGAAGGCGCGAGCCATAAGGCGGATGTCTCCGGCGGTGGCCACTGCCGTGTTGGCCATGACCGCCGTGGCGCCCATCTCCATGGCTTCGCACGCCTGCGACGGCCGGCCGATCCCGGCGTCCACGATCACCGGCAGATCGATCTCCTCGATGAGGATGCGGATGAAATCCCGTGTGACTAGGCCCTTGTTGGACCCGATGGGCGCGCCTAGCGGCATGACCGCGGCGGCGCCGGCGGAGACCAGATCGCGCGCCACGTTGAGGTCGGGGTACATGTAGGGCAGCACGGTGAAGCCCTCGTCGGCGAGGAGCTCGGTGGCGCGGACGGTCTCGGCGTTATCCGGCAGCAGGTATTTGGTGTCGCGGATGACCTCCACCTTGACGAGGTCGCCGCAACCCAGCTCGCGCGCCAGGCGGGCGATGCGCACGGCTTCCTTGGCGGTGCGGGCGCCCGACGTGTTGGGCAGCAGGGTCACGCCGTCCGGGATGGCGTCCAGGATGTTGCCTTCCTGGCCGGTGTTGGCGCGCCGCACGGCCAAGGTCACGATTTCGGCGCCGGCGTCCTCGACGGCCGCGCGGACCAGGTCCAGCCTGAACTTGCCCGAACCCAGGATGAAGCGCGAGCTGAATTCCTTGCCGCCCAGCAGCCAGGTATCCGCCTCCGGGGCCTGGCAGGCGGTTTGCGTATGATCTGACATTGATGATGCTCCTCTCTTTTCTGGGATCCTTGCCGCGCCTGTTCCATCGCTGGGACGGGGCGCAGAGGGTCGTTGCGTTACGTGCGATAGGGACGAGGGAACGCGCCCTAGCCCTCCGGTGCTTCCTCTCCCATGATGAGGCGCAGGGCGAGAAGCGCCTGCTGGGCGGCGCACAGCGCCACGCGCGGCGCGTAGAGCACCTGGCCCGCGCCCACGTCCGACCTTCCATCGCCGCAGAGGTAAAGCCGTCGGCCCATCCGGCGTGTGACGATTTCCGCCGCCGGCCCCAGGCCCGCCATGCCGTTGCCGGCGATGACCACCGGGCCGTCAGGCTGGGCGAGAAGCTCCTCGACCAGGAGCGCCTTGGCCTCCGGGGCGTCGAACGCCTCGCATACAAGGGGGCAGCCGGCAAAGAGCGCGCGTGCATTGGCCGCCGTCACGCGTTCGCACCGGGCGTCCACGACGATCTTCGGGTCGATGGCGCGCAGTTGATCGGCTAGCGCCTCGACCTTGGGCATGCCCACGTGCTGCCGGAAGTAATGCTGGCGGTTGAGGTTGCTCGCATCGACCGCGTCGAAGTCCACGATGCGCAAGGCGCCGATGCCGCTGCGCGCCAGCATGACCGCGATGTTCGACCCCAGCCCGCCGGCGCCGGCGATGCCTACGCAGGCCGCGCGCAGGCGCTCGCGCGCCGCCGTTCCGATGCGCGCCGCAAGGGGGTCTGCCGCTCCGGCGCGCACGCTGCCCTCGTCCATCAGCCGCCTCCCACAAACCGTACGATCTCCAGCGCATCGTCGGCGCGCAGCGTGCGTTCGGCAAACTGCGCGCGCGGCACGATGTCGCCGTTGAGCTCGCACGCCACGCGCGTGCCCTCAAAGTCCATCCGGTCGAGCAGCTGCGCCAGCGTAAGGCCGTCGACCGACGGATCCTCCTTGCCGTTCACCCGTGCCATGGGACCTCCTCTCGTTACGGAATCGTCGCCAGCCAAGAGCACGCACCCGCGGCCACCGCGCCTCCGCTGCAAGAGCGGGGCGTCGAGCCAACAGACGATATGAGCTGAACATTGGGCCCTCCCCCTGTCGCGGCTCCGTGGGTCGGGCGACAATGGTCGTACCACCAACCGTGGCCGCGCGCCACATGCGACGGAGGAGGGCACC
>NZ_JACJKB010000018.1 GCF_016900375.1 Collinsella tanakaei
CTCATCGGCGCTGCCCGCTGTATCCGGTTCTCAAGGTGCCCGCCGCGGGTGCTCGCCCGCGCGGCAGGGAGATATATTGCCACTCCCCGGGGGCGCCGGGGGCGGGAATGTACGCATTCACGTGGTCTACACAAATGCCTCTTCTTCGAGGCGTGCGATCTGCCCGCCCGCTTCGAGCAACTCGTCGCGCTGCTCGAGGGTGAACGCCTCCGCATATATACGTACCAGCGGTTCCGTGCCGCTCGGACGCAGCAGGAGCCACGACTCGTCGGCAAATTCCAGACGCAGGCCGTCCGCATGGCTCACGCGCTCCGGCTTCTTGCCCCCGACGGTCCGCGGGTTCATGCCGGGAAGCATCGTCCTGAGCATCTCGACGTTCTCGTTCTGCATGCGGATATCGCGGCGCGCATACCAGGTCTTTCCGAACTCGGCTTCGAGCTCCTCCACAAGCTGGCCCAAGGTCTTTCCGGAAACCGCCATCATCTCGCACAGCAGAAGGATCATCAGCAGGCCGTCGCGCTCCGGGAAATGATCGGGCATGCCGAAGCCTCCCGCCTCCTCGCCGCCAAGGAGCACGCCGCCCTTGCGCATCTCCTCACATATATGCTTGAAGCCGACCGGCTTGATCACATATTTGCAGTCCAGCGAGCGGGCGAGCCTGCGAGTGAGCAGCGACGACGCCGCCCCCAGCACGACACGGCCCGAAAGCCCCCGATTCTCCACGAGATGCCACAGAATGAGACTGAGCAGCTTATGGGAGTTCACATAGGTGCCGTGCTCGTCGACCGCACCCAGGCGGTCGGCATCGCCATCGCTGATTAGGCCGCAGCAGGCGCCGCATTCGACGACCGCCTGCTCGCACTCGTCCACCCACGGCTCGATAGGCTCGGGGCGCATATCCGCCACGCCCTCGTCGTCGGTCCCATGGATCTCGGTCACCGTCACGCCGAGCGCGCCCAGCACCGCGGTCATCGAGCCACGGCCGGAGCCGTACATGGAGTCGTAAACCACATGCATGTGCGCGCGGGCGATCGCATCTCCGTCGACAAGCGAGACAAGCGCGTCGAAATACGGGGTCGCGAAATCGATCAGTTTGACGGGGCCGCGCACCTCGGTCGGATCCGGGTCGATGGCGTCCTCGATCTCGTCCATGAAATCGGAAGAAGCCGCCCCGCCGTCCGCCACGCGGAACTTCATACCGAGATAGTCGCTCGGATGATGGGAGCCGGTCACGATGATGCCGCCGCAAGCGCGCGGGTCGTGCGCGATCGACCACGAAAGGGCCGGGGTGGGAACGAACCGATCGCTCAGCATGGCAACCAGTCCGTGGCCGGCGATGACGCGCGCAGCGAGCCCGGCGAACCGACCCGCTTCCGGACGCGTATCGAAACCTATATATACGATGGCCCCGGGATTCGAACGCGCCCACAGCGACGCCACCGCATCCGCGACGCGAATCACGTTGTCCTCGGTGAACGCGCCGTCGCAGCGCGCCCTCCAGCCATCTGTGCCGAAGCGAATCAATCCGCCCATTACCTCAGCGCTCCCGTGCGCATCTGCGCAGAGTGGGTTGTATTTCATATGCTTTATGTCTATACCCCATGAGGCAGATGCCAGTCACCGTTCACGCGCTCAACAACAGCGCGCAGTGGCAGCGCGGCTCGCGTCATTCACGATGTCGTGACCTACCTGCGGGCTCGCGCCTCAAGGCAGCCGGACAGAGCGCATGTGGTGCGCGGCCCCGTGCCGCAGCACCCGCCGACGATGAGCGCGCCATCGGCGCACCAACGCTCGCAGGCGGCCGCGAAATCGTCGGGAAGCTCATACCAGTGAAGCTGTCCCTCGTCATCGACCTGGGGGTCTCCCGCGTTGGGCCTCACCATGACGGGAACCGAGACCGCGCGGACCATGCGAGGCACAGCCGCCGTCGCTGCTTCGAGCGAGCAGCAGTTGACGCCGACGGCACGTGCGCCGTGGCTCTCGGCAAACATGCACGCCGCCTCGATGTTGAGGCCGTCTCCCAGCAGGTTTCCCTCATCGTCGATGGCATAGCTCACGAGCACGGGCATGCCGTCCGCCACGGACTGCACGGCCCCGAGTGCCGCCTCGAGCTCGCGCAGGGCGGTGAAGGTTTCGAGCACGATGCCGTGGCATCCGGCGTCGAGCAGCGCATACGCCTGCTCGCGATAGGCAGCTATCACCGCGCGGTATTCAGGGGTATCATCCGCAAGCCACGAGATGCCGCAAGGACCCATGGAGCCAAGCGTACAGGGGGCGCCCGCATGCAGAGCGCATGCCACGGCAGCGCGGTTCACGCGCTCCATGCCGGCCCGGACCTCGTCGCGCTCCAGCGCGGGTCCGGATGCCTGAAAGGTATTGGTGAGCATGATGTCGGCGCCGACCGTCCGGTACATCCAGTGGATGCGCTCGACCTCATGCGGGTCGGCAACGTTCCAAAAGGCCGGAGGCACCTGCGCGGAACCCACCTGGCCTATGAGTTCCGAGCCCATAGGCCCCTGCATGAGCAGGGTGTCTTTGCCAAGATGCTCCTCGAGCCACGCCGTTCCCGCGCGGTCGAACCGCGCCGGATCGAATCGGTCCTGCGCAACGCTATGCTCGATTTCGCCCAACGCTACTCCTCGCCGACGACGATGCCCTGCTGCTCGAGATAGCCGAGCCAACGCTGCATGGTGTCTTCAGACAAGGCGTGCTCCATCATGCACGCCTCCGCATCGGCGCGCTCGAAGGGAACGCCGAGCTCTTGGATGAGGAACGTGCGGATCAGGCGATGGCGATACCATACCGCGCGGCCCAGATCTCTGCCCGCATCGGTGAGCACGACCTTGCCGTAATGGGACTGCTCAACCAGGCCCTGCTCCTTGAGCACCGTGACGGCCTTGTTGACCGACGCCTTAGAGACCTCGAGCTGCTGGGCGATATCGACCGAACGGATGCCCTCGCCCTGCGCGCCCTCCTGCTCAAGGCGGACCATGCACTCGAGGTAGTCCTCGTTCGCGACCGTCAGGTGAAGCTCACGCGAGATGTCGGTGGTTTCCATATGCGTATCCTCCCGTCGTATCCACGGACAAGTGTAGCGCATTCATCATGACCTTCGCGTCCTGTCCGCGTGCTAGAGTAACCGTGAAGTCACCACGCGCGTGCGCATGCGAACGCGCGCCATCCCGAAGGAGTAAGCCATGTCCCATACCGAGCAGTCCGACGTTCTCGAGCGCTTCTTGCGCTACGTCAAGGTCAATACCCAGTCCAGCGATGCGGATTGCGACCGTGTGCCCTCGTCCGACTGCCAGTTCGACCTTGCGAACCTGCTCGCCGACGAGCTTCGCGCCCTCGGCGCACTCGACGTGGAGGTCAGCGAGCACGCGTACGTCACCGCGCACATCCCTGCGAGCAGCGGGTCGGAGGACAAGCCGGCGCTTGGACTGATCGCGCATCTCGACACCACCGAGGTGGCGCCCGGCGCGGGCGTGGCGCCGCATATCGTTCACTATAAGGGTGGCGACCTCGTGTGCGGCACGGTCGACGGCACCGACATCAAGATCGGTCCCGACAAGCTCCCCGCGCTCGATGCGCTCGTCGGCGAGGACCTGGTGTGCACGGACGGCCGCACGCTGCTCGGCGGCGACGACAAGGCGGGTATCGCCGAGATCATGGCGCTTGTCGCCCGCATCGCCGAGAACCCCGAGCTGCCGCATCCGCCGCTTGCCGTCTGCTTCTGCCCCGACGAGGAGATCGGCCACGGCGCCGAGCTGCTCGACATCCCCGCGTTCGGCTGCACCTACGCCTACACCGTCGACGGCGGCCCCATCGGTGAGATCGAATGGGAGTGCTTCAACGCCTGCGAGGTCACAGTGACCTTCGACGGCTATTCCATCCACCCGGGCGATGCCAAGAACCGCATGGTCAACGCCACGAACCTGTTCTGCGAGTTCCACAACCTGCTCCCCGTTCCCGAGCGCCCCGAGCACACGGAGGGCTACGAGGGCTTCATCCATATCGAGGGCGTATCGTCCACGGTCACCCACGCCACCGCACGCTATATCGTGCGCGACCATGACGCTGCGCGCTTCCAGGCCAAAATCGACCTCATGCAGCGCGCCTGTGACTTCATGAACGCCCGTCTGGGCGAGCAGCGCGTCCACATGGACATCAAGCAGCAGTATCGCAACATGGCCGAGATCGTGGCCGATTACCCCGAGCTCATCGACACCGCGAAGATGGCGTTCGAGACGGTGGGCGTGACGCCGAACGTCCTGCCCATCCGCGGCGGCACCGATGGCGCCCAGCTCTCGTTCCGCGGCCTGCCGTGCCCCAACCTGTCCACCGGCGTCTACTGCTGCCACGGCGTGAACGAGTTCATCCCCGTCAGCTCCCTCGAGAAGATGGTCGACGTGCTTGCCGAGCTTGTCGCCCGCTTCGCACACTAGCGCGCCATGGGCACCAAGGCCCCGCGCAACATCCGCATCGAGGCGCTGCGCCTGGTGGCGATCTGCTCTATCGCGATTTTCCACAGCTTCCAGCCGCTCTTCGCGCACATGACGGAGCTGATGGGCCCCGGTCTCGTTCCCGGCGCCGGCGACGCCGCCTCGCTTGTCGCGGCGACGCCGGCCGCCGCCGGCCTGCTGGGGTTCATCAACCTGTTCGGCGCCTACGGCAACTGCGTCTTCTTCGCGATCTCCGGATTGTTCCTCATACCGAGCGCTGCGCGTGCATCGCGCGAAGCCGGCTATCTGCGCGACCAGCTGGCGCGCACGGCTCGACGCGCCGCCGTGATTCTGCTGTCCGTTGCCCTCTACGCAGCGGTCGCCCTCATCGTGAGCGCTCGGGTCGTACCGCTGCCTGGCGTTTCGCTCCACGAGACCGGGTGGCTGATCGGCGGGCTCGAGTTCATCTGGGTCTACCTCGCCATGCTGGTGATCACGCCCCTTATCGGCTGGCTCTGGGAGCGCTGCCGCGCGCGCGTCGGCCTCACCGCCCTCATCGTGGCGGCCATCTACCTCATCAACGCATACATCGCGTTCGTTTCACCGGGAAACGAGGTGCGCGGATTGCTCGAATGGCGCAAGCTCATGAGCGCGGCGAGCTATGGCGCGGCTTTCATTGCCGGAGGCGCCCTGAGCGATGTGCTCAGCAAGAAAGCCTTGAGCTATCGCGCTGCGACCGCTGCGCTCGCAGGAGCCGCGAGCCTTTCGCTCGTCGGAGAAATCTGGCTTGCCGCGAACGGACGAGGCGACCTGATGGTTGCGACCTCGTTCAAATCGACATCTGCCATCTCGTTTGTCCTGGCATGGCTGTCGCTCGCCGTTGCCGCGCATCCGGAGGCGCCGCGCAAAGACCATCCGATGGCGGCGCCGCTCATCACCCGTGCCGCCGGCTCCATCCTGGGCTTCTACATCGCCCAGTCTATGTTCTATGCGCTTTGGCGTCGGGCGGTCGATGCGCTCATGTCCCTCGCGTTTGCTGGCGGTTCCAGCTTCAGTACAACGATCGGTGCCATCGACCTCGTTGCAGCGGGTATCGCCGGTAGCCTGGCGGTCGTTGCGATCCTGATTGCTGTCGATGCCCTCACGCGAATGCCCCTGCTGCGCCTGGTCCGCCTGCAAAGGTGAGTTTTTGGGTGCATGCAACTCCGGGGACGGCGGAAGCGGGGGGACGCGGTGAAATTTAGGGGACAGGCCCCAAACGTTCATTGCAGTAAAGGTGAACCTGAAGAAAAGGCACCTAATGAATGCTTGGGGCCTGTCCCCTAAATTTCACCGCGTCCCCCCGCTTCCGCCGTCCCCGGAGTTGAAAGAGGGCGCGTGCCGGTTTTGGCACGCGCCCTTTTCTACTCTTCTCAGTACTCGTCTTCGGAGTATTCCTCTTCGGTGTACTCGCTATCCTCCTCGGAGGAGGAGCTGCTGGTTGTCGCCGTTCCGTACGCCCAGTCATCCGCCTCGTTGTTGGAGAGGTCGCCTGTCGTCGCGGACTCGCCGCCCGTGCCCATGGTCTGGGGACCCTGCGGGTCCTCGCCGGCGTTGACGCGCTCCATCATCTCCTCGAGCTCGTCCTCGTGGACGAACACGTAGCTCTGGCCGTCGATCCAGGTGTCTTCGCCCGCCCAGGACGGGAGATTCGCCGTCCAGATGTTGTCGGTGTTCATGCCGCGCATTGCGTTCACGAGGCTGATGATGTCCTGAACGCTCATGTCGGTCACGACCATGCTGGACAGCGAGTCGACGATGCCCATGAGGTTGCCCACATCCATCTTGTTCAGAATGGTGTTGGCGAGCGCCGCCAGGAAGATGCGCTGATGGCGCATGCGGGTGTAGTCGCCGTCGGTATAGGCGCGCGAGCGGCAGAACGCAAGCGCCTGCTCGCCGTTGAGCGTCTGCAGGCCGGGCTCGATCACGAAGTCGGCCGCCTTCGGGTCGTCGATGCGATCGGGCACGTTCACCTCGACGCCGCCCAAGGCGTCGACGAGCTGCTGCATACCCTCGAAGTTGATCTCGGCGTAATGCGAGATCTTGATGTCGCACAGGTCGTTGACCGCCTCGACCATACCCTCGGCGCCATCGTACACGTGCGCCGCGTTGATCTTCATCGTGGAGCCGTCGTACTCGATCTTGGTATCGCGCGGGATGGAGATCAGCGTGACCTCCTTCTCGGGTGCGTCGATGCGCGCGAGCACGATGGAGTCGGCACGGTAGGAATCCTCGCCCGGACGTCCGTCGGTACCCAGCAGGAGCATGTAGAACGGCTCTCTGGTCACGTTGGAATCGACCAGCGTGAGGAGCAGGTCGGGAGTGATGATAGCACCGTTGTTAAGACGACCCGCGATGCTGGAGAACCATACGCCGGCAGCCGTGCCCACGCAGGCGAGCAGGGCGACAAGCGTCACCACGATCACGCGGCGAATTCGCTTGCCGGTACGGCGCTGGCGGGCGCGCTCGGAATAGCGACCGACGTTCTCGCGGCTGTAGATGCGGCTCGCCGCGCCGGTACTGAGGCGCCGTGCGTCCTGTACGGGTTTCTTCTTCATGCGGCTACCTGCTTAATCGTCAATGGGATCGGGAAGCGACACGCGCTCGACGGAGGCGCCGAGATGGATGAGCTTCTCGACGAAGTGCTCATAGCCGCGGTCGATGTGGTGGATGGCGGAAACCTCGGTACGCCCGTCGGCAACCAGACCGGCAACCACCAGGGCGGCGCCGCCGCGCAGGTCGGGAGAGACCACCTGGGCGCCGGAGAAGCCCTCCACGCCGTGGATCATGGCGTGATGGCTCTCGATGCGGATGTCCGCGCCCATGCGCACGAGCTCGGAGGCGAACATGAAGCGGTTCTCGAAGATGTTCTCGGTGATGACGGAACTGCCGTCGGCAAGCGCGGAAAGCACCATGGCCTGCGCCTGCATGTCGGTCGGGAAACCGGGGAACGGAAGCGTCTGGATGTCCACCGGGCGGATGCGGTCGACGCGATGCACGCGCACACCGCCGGAACCGCGGTCGATCTGGACGCCCATGAGCTCGAACTTCTTGAGCACCATACCGAGATGGCTCGCATTGAAGCCGGTGATCTCGATGCCGCCCTCGTCGGCCATGAGCGCGCCGGCGACGATGAAGGTACCCGCCTCGATGCGGTCGCCGATCACGCGGTGCGTGACGGGATGGAGCTCCTCGACGCCCTCGATCTGCACGACCGGGGAACCGGCGCCGGTGATCTTGGCGCCCATCTCGTTCAGCATGTTCGCGAGGTCGACAATCTCGGGCTCGCGGGCAGCGTTGTCGATGACGGTCGTGCCGCGGGCGCGGACGGCAGCCATGATGAGGTTCTCGGTGGCGCCGACGCTGGCGAACTCGAGCGTCACCGTGGAGCCGACAAGGCCGTCGGACGCATCGGCGTAGATGTAGCCGTGGTCGGTATCGAACTTCACCCCGAGGGCCTCGAGGCCGAGGATGTGCATGTCGATCTTGCGCGCGCCGAGGTTGCAGCCGCCCGGCATGGCGATCTTGGCGCGACCGCAGCGACCCAGCAGCGGGCCCATGACGGCGGTCGAGGCGCGCATCTTGGCGACGAGCTCGTAGGGAGCCTCCCACGAATGCACCTCGGAGGTATCGATTGCCAGGCTGTGCTCGTCCACGACGTCGATCGTGGCGCCCAGCCGCTTGAGAACCTTGCCCATGACGTGAACATCCGAGATGTTCGGCACGTTCTCGAGAATGGTCTTGCCAGGGGCCAGCAGCGTTGCCGCCATCAGCTTGAGGGCCGAGTTCTTGGCTCCCGACACGTGGACCCGTCCGTTCAGGGCGTGTCCGCCTTCAACGCGAATGATATCCAAGCGCGTTCCCTTCGCCACAACGCCGACATATGAACATGCCCGGAAGCGAAAGGGCTCCCGGGCATGATGTCGGTTCTATCGGTACCGCCCGCATGCAGCCCGTCGGGCTATGCGTCGAGCAGCAGTTTACACCATGCGATTTCATTATAGAGGTAGGCACGGTGTGCATCGTTCTCCGACAAAACGCTCAACTGGTCTTCAAAACCTTGAATCTTGGCTTGAAGCTCCTCGCGGTCGATGCCGGAGACATCGCGGGCACGGGTCGCCAGGACGATGATCTTGTCGCCGGTGATCTGCACGTAGCCGCCGGTCACCGCGAAGGTGCGGTCAACCTGGCCCATGCGCTCGTCGCACACGCGCACGTAGCCCGGCGCGATGGTGCTGATCTCGCTCGCATGCAGCGGCGCGATGCCCACCTGGCCGTCGGTGGTGGGGACGGTCACGAAGGCCGCCTCGCCGTCGAAGGGGCACGAATCGGGGCAGACGATGCGCAGTTTCATGGCCATGGCGATTACGCCTCCATCTTCTTGGCGCGCTGGCGCACGTCGTCGATGGTGCCGGCGTAGCGGAACGCCTGCTCGGGCAGGTCGTCGCACTCGCCGTCGACGATGGCGGCAAACGAGCGCACGGTGTCGCTCACGCGGACGTACACGCCCGGGTTGCCCGTGAACTTCTCGGCCACGTGGAACGACTGCGACAGGAACTGCTGGATCTTGCGGGCGCGGCTCACCGTAAGCTTCTGCTCGTCGGAAAGCTCGTCCATGCCCAGGATCGCGATGATGTCCTGCAGGTCGGAGTACTGCTGGAGGATCTCCTGCACCTTGACCGCCACGCGGTAGTGCTCCTCGCCCACGACGCTCGGGTCGAGCGCGTCCGAGGTGCTCGCCAGAGGATCGATCGCCGGGAACAGGCCCAGGCTGGAGATGCTGCGCGAAAGAACCGTCGTGGCATCGAGGTGGGTGAACGTGGTCGCAGGCGCCGGGTCGGTCAGGTCGTCGGCGGGGACGTAGACGGCCTGGACCGAGGTGATGGAGCCGGTCTTGGTCGAGGTGATGCGCTCCTGCAGGTCGCCCATCTCGGTCGCGAGCGTGGGCTGGTAGCCGACCGCCGAGGGCATGCGGCCCAGCAGGGCCGAAACCTCGGAACCGGCCTGGGAGAAGCGGAAGATGTTGTCGATGAACAGCAGCACGTCCTGGCCGCGATCGCGGAAGTACTCCGCCTCGGTGAGACCGGCCAGGCCGATGCGCAGACGCGCTCCGGGCGGCTCGTTCATCTGGCCGTAGACCAGGCAGGTCTTGTCGATAACGCCCGACTCGCTCATCTCGAGGTAAAGGTCGGTGCCCTCGCGGGTACGCTCGCCGACGCCGGTGAACACCGAGGTGCCGCCATGCTCCTGAGCGAGGTTGTTGATGAGCTCCTGGATGAGCACCGTCTTGCCCACGCCGGCGCCGCCGAACAGGCCGGTCTTGCCGCCGCGGATGTAGGGCTCGAGCAGGTCGACGGCCTTGATGCCCGTCTCGAAGATCTCGGTCTTGGTCGTGAGCTCGTCGAAGCTCGGCGCCGGATGGTGGATGGGATAGTAATCGTCCACCTCGGGCATGGGCTTGCCGTCGACGGGCTCGCCCATGACGTTCCAGATGCGGCCGAGGGTCTGGTTGCCCACGGGCATCTTCATGGGAGCGCCGGTGTCGACAGCCTCGATGCCGCGCTGCAGGCCGTCCGTGGAGGACATGGCCACGCAGCGGACGACGCCGCCCGGGAGCTGGCTTTCGACCTCAAGCACGGTCTTGATGCGGCCCACGGGAGTCTCGGCATCGACGGTCAGGGCGTTGTAGATGCCCGGAACGCCCTGCTTGAACTTGACGTCCACGACCGGGCCGATGATGCGGACGATGCGTCCGACGCCGGCCGTCGTCGCAGACGGAGCAACGATGGTATCTGCCATTAGTAATCCTCCAATGCAGCGGCTCCACCGACGATCTCGTTGATCTCGGTCGTAATGGACGCCTGGCGCACGCGGTTGTACGTGCGGGTGAGCTCAGAGATGATCGCGCCGGCGTTCTCGGTCGCGGAGTGCATGGCCTTGCGGCGCGCACCCTGCTCGGCCGCGGCGGAATCGATCAGAGCCTGATGGATGACGGTCAGCACGTAGCTGGGAATCAGCTTCGACAGGACGTGATCGGCGCTGGGCGCGTACTCGAACGGCGAAGTGAGGCGCTTGGGGGCCTCGGCCTCGTTGGCGCGCGGGCCGCGGGCGGTGCTCAAGACGAGCTCGTCCAGCGGCAGGATGCGCTCCTCGCGCAGGTCCTGGTCGACGCGGTTGCGCGCGTGGTAGTAGACGATGTCCACGCGGCCGAACTTCCTGCTCGCGAAACCCTCGCACACGTAGCTCGCGATGACGCGGGCGCGCTCGAGCGTAGGGTTGTCCGACTCGCCCTCGACCGCCATGACGACGTCATCGTGGTGGCGGAAGTAGTCGCAGGCCTTGCGGCCGCAGGTGATGAGCTCCACGCGCTGGGCCCCATGGCGACGGAAGTGATCTATGCGCTTCTCGGCAGCGCGCTCGACCATCACGTTGAACCCGCCCGCAAGGCCGCGATCGGAATTGATCACGATCAGCAGGGCGCAGTCGTAATGCTCGGGGTTGCTGAGCAGGGGATTCGTCTCCTGGGAGGCGTCCTGCGCAACCGTGAGCATCATGTCCGTGATGGCCTCGCAGTACTGCTCGGACTGCTTCTCGCGCGCAAGGGCGCGGCCGATCTTAGCCGTCGAGACCATCTCCATGGTGCGCGTGATCTGCTCGGTGCTGGACACCGAGTCGATGCGCTTCTTGATTTCGCGGAGGTTGGCCATAGGGCTGGTCGCTCCTTTACGCCGTCTCGCCGGCAGCAGGGGTGGCCTGCTGCGCGCGTGCGGACACGAACTGGTTCTTGTACTCGACGATGCCCTGCTCGAGCTTGGCGCCCAGAGCGTCGTCGATCTTGGCGTCGCCGATCTGCTCCAAGACCTTGGAGTAGGCACCGTTCATGAACGTGATGAGGCCGTTGCGGAACGGGAGCACCTCGGAAATCTCGAGATCGTCGAGGTAGCCCTTGTTGCCGGCATACAGGACGGTAACCTGATCGGCCACGGTCATGGGATGGAAGCGCTGCTGCTTGAGCAGCTCGGTCATGCGCGAACCATGGGTGAGCTGCTTTTGCGTGGAGGCGTCCAGGTCGCTGCCGAACTGGGTGAAGCCCTGAAGCTCCTGGTAGCCGGCGAGGTCGAGGCGCAGGTTGCCCGCGACCTGCTTCATGGCCTTGGTCTGGGCGTCACCACCGACGCGCGACACCGAGATGCCGACGTCGACGGCGGGGCGCTGGCCCTGGAAGAAGAGATCGCCCTGCAGGTAGATCTGGCCGTCCGTGATGGAGATCACGTTCGTGGGGATGTAGGCCGACACGTCGCCATCCTGCGTCTCGATGAGCGGCAGGGCGGTCAGCGAGCCGCCGCCGTTCTCGTCGGAGAGCTTGCAGGCGCGCTCGAGCAGGCGCGAATGCAGGTAGAAGATGTCGCCAGGGTAGGCCTCGCGTCCGGGCGGACGACGCAGCGTCAGCGACATCTGACGGTAGGCGACGGCCTGCTTGGAGAGGTCGTCGTAGACCACGAGCACGTGACCGCCGGGGTTGGTGGCCGACGCGGGCTCGCCGTCCTCGCCGTTGTACATGAAGAACTCGCCGATCGCGGCACCGGCCATCGGGGCGATGTACTGCATGGGCGCGGAATCGGCCGCGGTGGCGGAGACGATGATCGTATAGTCGAGCGCACCGTGGCTCGCCAGGGTCTCGCGGATCGCGGCAACCGTGGAGGCCTTCTGGCCGATGGCGACGTAGATGCAGACCATGCCCTTACCGCGCTGGTTGATGATCGCGTCGATGGCGATGGCGGTCTTGCCGGTCTTGCGGTCGCCGATGATGAGCTCACGCTGGCCGCGGCCGATGGGCACCATCGCGTCGATGGCGAGCAGGCCGGTCTGGACGGGCTCACACACGGGCTTGCGCGCGATAACGCCGGGGGCCTTGAACTCGATGGGACGGCGATGCGTCGCGTTGATGGGGCCCTTGCCGTCGATGGGCTGGCCGAGCGGGTTCACCACGCGACCGAGCATGCCGCGGCCCACGGGGATGTCCATGACGCGGCCGGTCGTACGGCAGGTGTCGCCCTCCTTGATGAGCTCGACGTCGCCGAACAGAACGGCGCCGACCTCGTCGCGGTCGAGGTTCTGCGCCAGACCGTAGACGGTCTTGCCCGTCGAGCTGCTCGTGAACTCGAGCAGCTCGCCCGCCATGGCGCGCTGGAGACCGGCGACATGCGCGATGCCGTCGCCGACCTCTGCCACGAAGGACACCTCCTGGGTGTCGACCGTAGCGTTGAGGTCAAGGAGGCGCTGTTCCAGGATGCGCTCGATGTTCTGGGCGTTGATTGCCTCGGACATAGACGCTATACCTCCCTCTTCTTCGTATTCTGCGTCATCACCTTGCGCGCGGTCTCGAGCTGCGTACGCACGGAGGCGTCGCGGCGCTGGCCGCGGGCGGACAGGATGATGCCGCCGATGATCGTGGGGTCGACGTGCTCGATAAGGAACACGGGCGACTCCAGATCGGACTCGCATTTCTGTTTGATCATGTCGCGCAGCTCGTCGTCGAGCGGGATGGCGGTCGTCACGTGGACGCCCACGACCTCCTGCTGCTCGTCGACCATGCCGCGATACAGATCGAGGACCTCGGGAAGCTTGTCGAGATCGCCCTCTTCGGACATCTTGGCGAGGACGGCGACCACCTCGGGCGACGCCTCGGCCTGCGCGATGAGGGGCGCGATGTTCTCGTAGACGTGGTCTTCGGCCTTGGATGCCTCGAGCAGCGTGCGCGCGTACGTCTCGAGCTTGCGGCTCTCGATGCGGTCGCTACTAGGCATGGAGGCTACCCACTTCCGCTAGGTACTTCTTGATGATCTCGCGCTGCTTCTCAGGATCGTCGGCGAGGGTCTCGCCCACGATCTTGGAGGCCACGGCGACGGACACCTTGGCGATGGACTCCGTGGCACCGGCGTAGGCGCGCTGGAGCTCGTCGTCGGCGCGGTCGTGCGCCTTGGAGATGATGTCCTCCGCCTCGGCGTGGGCGTCGGCGACGATGCGGGCGCGCTCCTTCTCGGCGTCGGAGCGGGCGGCAAGCACGATGTCGGAGGCCTGACGGCGCGCGTCGGCGATCACCGAGTCGGCCTGGCGGCGGGTCTCGGCGGCATGCTCACGCGTGGCCTCGGCTTCCTTGATGCTGTCCTCGATCGTCTTCTCGCGCTGCTCGAACATGGCCATAACGCTCGGCCACGCGAACTTGCACAGCAGCGCCAGAATGATGAGGAAGATCACGAGCGCCGGGATGAACTCTGCAGGCTTGGGGATGAGGATGTCAGCGCCACCGGCGCCGCCCTCTTCCGCAAACGCCACGGAGGGCACCATGCACGCGGCCGCAGCGAGGGCTGCAGACACACGGATGTGATCAAGTTTCATGGCTTCTACTCCCTTGGGACTGGCTGCATTCCCTGTACGGCGGTCTTACTGGACAACCAGGGCAACGACGAAGCCGATCAGGGCCAGAGCCTCTGCGAAAGCGGCGCCCATGATGAAGACGGTAAACGCGCGGCCCTGGATCTCGGGCTGGCGCGCCATGGCGGTGGCGCAGCCGTAGGCAGCAAGGCCGATTGCAAGACCAGCACCGATAACACCGAGGCCGTAACCGATAACTCCCACAATTCCTCCTTTAGTTGCATGCACCCTTCGTGCATTTGAAAACAACCGTTTATATCAAGCGCGTGTGCGCTCGGTACCGAACTGAGATGCGCGCGGCGTGCGCGGGCGCTACTCCTCCTCCGTCTCCTCGGCCTCCTGGATGTAGACCGCGGTGAGGATGGTGAAGACGTAGGCCTGGACGAACGCCACGAAGATCTCGATGGCGTAGATGACCAGCAGGATGAAGGCGAACAGCACGCCGGGCAGGGCCGCAAGCACATTGGACGCGGTGACCTGCTCGAGCAGCGGCTGCGCGAACAGCGTGACCATGATGGCGAACGAGCCCATGACGATGTGGCCGGCGAACATGTTGCAGAACAGACGGATGGCCAGCGTGATGGGGCGCAGGATAGTCGAGATGACCTCGATGATCCAGATGAGCACGTTCAGCGGGAACATGACGCCCTCGGGGGCCAGGCTCTTGAGGTAGCCGATGGGACCGTGCGTACGGACGCCGCAGGCGATGAAGTAGATGAAGACGACGACGGCGAGCGCGGCGGTGGTGGAGATGGTGCCGGAGCCCGGCTTCATGCCCGGGATGACGCCGACGACGTTGTTCGCAAGGATGAAGAAGAACAGCGTGGCGAGGAACGGGAAGTGCTTCTTCCAGTTCTTGCCGATGATCTGCTTGCACACGTCATCCTGCACGAACGAGACGCCCCACTCGACCATGTTCATGAACACGCCGTGCGGAACGAGCGACAGACGCTTCACGAACACGAACATGAGGACGAGCAGCAGCAGCGCCGAGGCGATCAGCCAGAACGTATACTGCGTGAGGCCCATCATGAGGTCGCCCATGACGGGGATGGAATGGAACTCCGAGACGAGGTGGTTGATCTCGTCGGGAAGCAGTGCGAAAGCGTCCAAGACTTAGCCCTCCTTGAATGCTGCGGGTCAGCGCCACTTCAGCGCTGTGAACGCCATAAGGGTCAGCATAACCACGTATCCTAGCGCCAAACCGATACTGAGGGCAAGGAAAGACTGCGAGATTAACAGCCAGGCAATGCCTTCTGCAACGGTGAGCAGGCCGAATGATGCGGCGACCGCGAGCGCGCCCCACCGCAGGCCCGGCTGCACGCGGCCGCGGCGCACCAGAAGCATCACGGCGACGAGCGGCGCGAAGCCGACCACGGCGAGCGCGATTCCGCCGACGAACGGCGCTATGTCGAACGGCAGCTGCAGCATGCGGCGTCCCTTATCGACCGGCTCGCTGGCGGCCGGATACGGTCAGATGGAGTTCCGATTGTAGTCGCTTCCCGTCGCGAAAGGGCCGCACCGGAAAGCGTCACTCTATAGAACGCACACAAGTTACAACGTGCCGAAGATGCGGTCGCCCGCGTCGCCCAGGCCCGGAACGATGTAGGCGTCCTCGTTCAGGCCCTCGTCGACCGAGCAGGTGTAGATATGCACGGCGGGATCGGCCGCGAGCACGCAGGCCAGGCCCTCGGGGGCAGCGACGATGGACAGGTAGCGCACATCGCGCGCACCCTGGGCACGCAGGTACTGAAGGGCTGCGGCAGCCGATCCGCCCGTCGCGAGCATAGGATCGACCACAAGGCAGATGCGCTCCGCGATGTCGGACGGGAGCTTCGCGTAGTACTCGTGGGGCTCGTGGGTCGTCTCGTCGCGATACATGCCCAAATGGCCGATGCGCGCGTCGGGCACGAGGTCGAGCGCGCCCTCCACCATACCCAGGCCCGCGCGCAGGATGGGGATGACAGCGAGCTTGGGCCCGGCAAGGCGCTTCGCGTCCGTGTCGCCGATGGGCGTGGAGATGCGCACGGTCTCGAGCGGCAGGTCGCGCGTGGCCTCGTAGGTCTCGAGGCGCGCGAGCTCGCGCACCAGGTCGCGGAACTGCTTGGTCCCCGTCTGCTTGTCGCGCAGGATGGACAGCTTGTGCTGCACCAGCGGATGGTCGACGACCGTGACCCTGCTTGCATCGTACGTAACGGACATAGCGCCACCTTTCAGCGTTTGGCATTCTTTCTTGCCCTAGTGTACCCACCGGCCGGAAAAATGACCGTTAGGACGGGTGCGTGACAGTTAGGACGGGGCCCAGCCTAACTGTCACGCCAAGCAAAGGGGGCAGGTTCCTGCAAAGGAGCCTGCCCCAACCGGACTTTGCGTTTTCAGGTCGACGTCTAGTCGAGCTTCATGACCTTCGCGACGCGCTCGGCGTGGCGGCCGCCCTCGAACTCGGCGGTCAGGAAGACCTTGATGATGTCCTTGTTGACCTGCAGGTCGACGAAGCGGCCGGACAGGCAGACGACGTTGCCGTCGTTGTGGCGACGGAACAGGTCGGCGAACTCGGGCGTGGTGATCGAGGACGCGCGGATGCCGGCGACCTTGTCGGCAGCAAGCGCCATGCCGATGCCCGTGCCGCACACGAGCACACCGCAATCGGCGGTGCCGGAGACCACCATATCGGCAACCTTCTTGGCGTAGTCGGGATAATCCACGCGGTCGTCGGTGTCCGGCCCGCAGTCGATGGTATCGACCTTGAGCTCGCTGGCCAGATAATCGACAAGCTGCTGCTTCTGCTCGAATCCCGCATGATCGGACGCAATGGCGACGCGCATGGCATGTTCCTCTCTATCGCAAACTGAATCGGGGCCGTGCCCCCGGTCTCACTGTATCACGGTTCGCGAGCGCGCCACGGCGTCGTGCCAGCCCGACAGGCGATGCGCGATATCCTCGGGGTCGCCCTTCGGCCAGAAGCGCTCGCCCAGGGCGTGATCGGCCGCAAGCTCGCTGCGATCCTCCCAGAAGCCGACCGCCAGACCCGCCAGGTAGGCGGCACCGAGCGCCGTCGTCTCGACCGCCTCGGTCTGCACGACGGGAATGCCCAGCAGATCTGCCTGGAATTGCATGATGAAGTCGTTGCGCGAGGCGGCGCCGTCGACCGAGAGCTCCGAGAGCTTCATGCCGGCGTCGGCCTCCATGGAGCGCAGCACGTCGAAGCTCTGGTAGGCCATCGACTCGCAGGCCGCGCGCACGAGCGTCGCTCGGTCGGAGGCCGCCGTGAGGCCGGTGATGATGCCGCGGGCGCTCGGGTCCCACCACGGGGCGCCAAGGCCGCTGAACGCCGGAACGAGGTAGCACTCGTCGTCGGCCGCCGCCGCACGGGCGATCGCGGCCGTATCGCGGGCATCGGAGATGATTCCCAGCTTGTCACGCAGCCACTGGATGACCGAGCCGGCGTGGAAGATGGAGCCCTCGAGCGCGTAGGAGACCTTCCCGCCCTCGGCGATGCCGATGGTCGAGATGAGCCCGTTGTCCGAGCGGACGATCTCGTCGCCCGTGTTCATCAGCATGAAGCAGCCGGTTCCGTACGTGTTCTTGGTGTCGCCGCGCTCGAAGCAGCAGTGGCCGAAGAACGACGCCTGCTGATCGCCCGCCACGCCCGCAATGGGCGGCGTGTGCGTCATGACCTCGCTTGAGACGAAGCCGAAATCGTCCGAGCTCCAGCGCACCTCGGGAAGCATCGAGCGCGGGATATCGAGCATCTCGAGCAGCTCATCGTCCCATTCGAGCGTGTTGATGTTGTAGAGCATCGTGCGGCTCGCGTTGGTCATGTCGGTGGCGTACACGAGCCCGCCCGTCAGGTTATAGATGAGCCAGGTATCCACCGTGCCGAACATGAGCTCGCCGGCCTCCGCGGCCTCGCGCGCGCCGCTCACGTTGTCGAGGATCCACTTGATCTTCGTGCCGGAGAAATACGGGTCGAGCTTGAGACCCGTCTTCTCGCGGACCATGTCCTCGTAGCCCTCGGCGATAAGCTCGTCGACGATGGGCGCGGTGCGGCGGCACTGCCAGCCGATGGCGTTGTAGATGGGCTGGCCGCTATCGCGATCCCACACGATGCAGGTCTCGCGCTGGTTGGAGATGCCGATGGCCGCGATGCGGTCGGAGTGGATACCGCTTTTGAACTGGACCTCTGCCATCACGGCTATCTGCGAGGCGAGGATCTCCATGGGATCCTGCTCGACCCAACCCGACTGGGGGTACATCGTGTGGATGGGCTTGGACGCCTGGGCGACGATGCAGTCGTACTCGTCGACGATAATGGCGCGCACCGACGTGGTGCCCGAATCGAGCGCCATGATGTAGCTGCTGCCGGGAAGGTTCCTGACGCGGTCGACAAGTCCGATATCGTTCAGTGAATAGGCCATGTCACAGCCCCTTTTGGTCGAATGTTGAAGCGTTTGCGAGCACCTGTGCGATGCGCTCTGCGGAAAGCGGCCCCTCGCGGACGATGCGGAAGGTGCCGTCGGCGGCATCGACGATCGTCGAGGCGCCGCTGCATGCGGTCGGACCCGCGTCGATGGCGGCATCCACACCCGCCAGGATGCGCGGCTCGACCTCGTCGAACGAGGCGGGAGCGGGGGCTCCGTGCGTGTTCGCGCTCGTCACGGCGAGCGGCGAGCCGCACGCCCGCACGAGAGCTTGGATCACCGGAGACGCCGATGCGCGCAGCGCGACGGTGCCGTCGTCCGCCTGCATGAAGGCGGGCACGGCATCAGACGCCTTCACGATGATGGTAAGGGCGCCCGGCCAGCACGCACGCGCCAGGGCATGCGCCTCGGGCGGGACATCCACGCCGTAGGTGTCGAGGTCCTCCTCGCCGGCGACGAGCCAGGGCACCGTCTGGCGCACATCGCGCCGCTTGAGCGTGAAAATGCGGCCGTAGCCGCTCTGATCAGAAGGCGCGTTTCTGCCTGCGACCTCGGCATACGCGGCCACGCAGACACCGACGCCGTATACCGTCTCGGTGGGAACAAGGGCGAGTCCCCCTGCACGCAAAACGGCGGCCGCGTCGCACACGGCCAAGGGATGCGGTTGCGCGGTGCCGCCCGCAACCCGATAGATGCGCTGCATAGAGGAATCATCCTTTCCACGATGAAACACGGCGAAACGTTTTACCTTGTGATTGTCGCACGCGGCGTGCATGCATATCTCAACCTAGCGGATAAACGGGTTGGCTCTTTCGGCAAAGGGAGACCTATGTGTTGGTTGTATGGCCTGAGACGTCGGGCCGCACGGCGCGATGCCGTCGTTCAGCTTTTTCGACGCGGTGGCCGTACATGAAAACCCCGCCTCTTGAGACGGGGTTTTGGCGTGCAGATTATTCGACGCGCTCGCTCTCTGCCGTGGCCGGGGCAGGCGCATCCTGCTCCCCCGCCGGGCGCGCCCGCGCGTCGAAGCGCGCTCGGGCCTCCTCACAGACCTGCTGCGGGACGGTCGCCAGGATGAAGCGTGTCCTTCCCGCCAGGTCGCGCGCGATGCGAACCTCCTCGAAGCCCGCGTCCAAGCAGATGCGGGCGGCGTCGTCGAGCGTCGTCTCGTGCAGCTCGCAGGCGAGCAGACCGCCGGGACGCAGCATGCAGGGCGCGGCGTTGACGAGCCTGCGGAAGATGTCGAGGCCGTCGGCCCCGCCGTCGAGCGCGAGCGCAGGCTCGAAATCCGTGACCTCGCGCGGAATCACCTGCAGCACCGCGGTTGGGATGTAGGGCGGGTTCGAGACGAGCACGTCGAAGGTCCCCCACTCCGTCGCGCGGTCGAGCGGCGACACGAGGTTGCCCTCGCGGATGTCGACCGTCTCCGGCGCGATGCCGAGCGCCTCGCGGTTCCTGCAGGCAAGGGCGACCGCGCGCGGCTCGATGTCGGTAGCGACGCAGGACACGAGGCCGGCGCGCTCGAAGGCCAGCGACAGCGAGATGCATCCGGTGCCGCAGCCGACCTCGAGTACGCGCGCGTGGCGCGGGGCGGCGGCTTCAGGCTGCTGGTTGGCGGGTTGAGCCACGACCTCGGGCGCAGCCGCCGTGGACTCTTCGTCGGTTTCGCTCGAAGCGCCGTCGTCTTCCCCGGCGGTCTCGCGCTGCTCTGCGGCGCGAGCTGCCGCGGCCTCCTGCTCGGCACGGCGCTTGGCCTCGACCTCGTCGTTCCACGGCAGCTCGATGCGATGGCGGCGGCGATCCTCGCAGGTCCACTCGAACACGCGCGCATCCAGGAAGGAAAGCACCTCCTCGACGAGCATCTCGGTTTCGGGGCGGGGGATGAGCACGCCGGGTTCGCACTGGATGGTGAGCGATCTGAACGCGGTATCGCCCGTGATGTATTGAATCGGCTCGCCCTTGGCGCGGCGCACGACGGACTCGTGCATGCGCGCGAGCTCGTCAGGCGCAAGCGGACGGTTGGGATCGGTGTAGAGGTTGATGCGCGGCACGTCGAGCACAGACGAGAGCAGCCACTCGGCCGACACGCGGGGCGTTTCGTCGCCCTTGCTCGCCAGATACTCGATCGTCCAATTCAGGCACCGTATGACCGTCCAGGTTTCCGCCATGGCGTGCTCCATCCCTTCCGCTTCGGCAATTCCCAAGGAATTCTATAGCACACGGCTGCCGGCTCGCGTGCTCGCCGTCGAGATGCGGGTGTAGGCCCCGTTTTTCACAGGGGCCCTGCGAAAACCTTGGCACGGATTGCATCGTTTCTGCACGGAATCCGACACGGTACGAAAACGGACCCGGCTTTGAGGCCGGGCCCGTTGGGCATGCTTCGGTTTTACCGGGCTGTTTGCCGGCGCTAGTCGCCCACGGCAACGGTGAGGTTGTCGCGCACCTGGATGCGGCCGTCGGCGAGTAGCTGAACTACCTGCGGGTACAGCTCGTGCTCGATCTCGTGGATATGAGCCTCGAGCGTGTCGACGTCCCAGCCCTCCTCCACCGGCAGCGCGCGCTGGGCGATGATGGGGCCCGCGTCGTAGGCGGCGTTGGCAAAGTGGACCGTCACGCCCGTGACCTTGACGCCGCGCTCGTAGGCGTCGTCGATGGCATGTGCGCCGGGGAAGCTCGGCAGCAGCGCCGGGTGCAGGTTCACGATGCGGTCGGGGAACGTCGCCAGCAGCGGGTCGCGGACCATGCGCATATAGCCGGCCATGATGACGTACTCGACGCCATGGGACATGAGCTCGTGCGCGATGACCTCGTCGGCCGCGATGGGGTCGGCGTAGATCTCCTTGGAGAGGGTGAGCGTCTGGATGCCCGCCTTCTCGGCACGCTGCAAACCCTTGGCAGACGGGCGGCTCGACACGACGAGCTCGATCGAGGCGTTGAGCGAGCCGTCGGCGATGCGGTCGATGAGCGCCTGCAGGTTGGTGCCGGAGCCGGAGATGAGCACGCCGATCTTCAGCGGCTCGAGGCTCTCTCCCGCAGTGCGCGCAGTGGCGCGAGCTGCCTGGATCTCGTTGCTGTTGGGGATATTCAGCTCGGCTGCGACCTCGGCGCGCTCGGCGGCCTGAGCGGCAGCGCGGGCGAGTTCGCCGTCGACGTTGGCGTTGAAAAACGCATCGCTCGGCAGGGCCTCGGGCGGAAGCCCGGCCTCCTCAACCAGCTTGCGGTACTCGTCGCTACTGCTCATCGGAGTACACCACCTTGCCGGAACCCTCGACGCAGGTGCCCACGCGGAACGGCTTCTCGCCGAGCTCGACGAGCTTCTCGGTGATGGCGGCCTCGTCCTCCGGGGCGCAGATGATGCACAGGCCCACGCCCATGTTGAAGGTCTTGCAGGCCTCGTTGGGGGCAAGCTCGGCGTGCTCGGCGATATAGGTGATGACGGGCGGAACGTCCCAACCCATCTCGGAGCCGTTGCGAGTCACCACGGCGTCGACATCGGAGGCCAGCGCGCGGTTGAGGTTCTCGGTGATGCCGCCGCCGGTGATGTGGGCGAGCGCGTGCACGGGGGCACCGGAGCGCAGCAGGTCGAGAACGGGCTTCACGTAGATGCGCGTGGGTGCGAGCAGGGCATCGGCGAGGTTCAGGCCGTCGACGACCTCGATGCCCTCGAGCTCGGCCTTCTTAGCTGCGGCCTCAGGCGTGCCGGGGATGATACCGTCGACGCCGATGACCTTACGCACGAGCGAGTAGCCGTTGGAGTGCACGCCGGTCGAGGGCAGGCCCAGGATGACGTCGCCGGGGCGGACGTTTGCCGGGTCGAGCATCTTCGGGCGATCGACGACGCCCACGGCGAAGCCGGCCAGGTCGTAGTCGTCCGGGCGCATGACGCCGGGGTGCTCGGCCATCTCGCCGCCGACGAGCGCGCAGCCGGAAAGCTTGCAGCCGTCCGCGACGCCCTTGACGATCTTGGCCATGTGCTCGGCCTCGATGTGACCGATGGCGATGTAGTCGAGGAAGAACAGGGGCTCGGCGCCCGAGGCGAGGATGTCGTTCACGCACATGGCGACGAGGTCCTGGCCCACGGTCTCGTGGCGGTCGAGAATCTGGGCGAGCACGAGCTTGGTGCCCACGCCGTCGGTGCCGGAGATGAGGATGGGATCCTCCATGTCCTTGAGGGCTGCAGCGGAGAACAGGCCGCCGAAGCCGCCGATACCGCCGATGACCTCGGGACGGTTCGTCTCGGCCACCATCTGCTTGATCGCGTCGACCGCGCGGCCGCCCTCGGCGGTGTCGACGCCGGCGTCCTCATACGTGACGTGCTTGGTGTTCTCGCTCATGCGCATCCTTTCGAAAGGAGGTCCAACCTGCCCAAGATGATAACAGTCGACCGCGCCGATGAGGGCAGGCCTGCCGGCATAACAGCGAACAGTGAAAGGAATACACCAACGGGGCCGCACCCCACCCGAAAGCGGTATGAAGTGGAGTTAGACGATATGAACAGCCGGTTTTCAGTATTTCCTGCGGGTATCGTCGAGTAGCAACGAGATTCCTGAAAACGCGCAAGTCTCTGAGCTGGGCTTTTATTACTCGCACGGCATGCAATAAGCCGGGCTACTCGACCGACCGCGTAAGAAATGCTGAAAACCGGCTGTTCAGGGTGGTTAACTTATCGCGAGCACCCCGTCGACGTGGCCCGGGGACCCAAGACTCCCGCTCGGCGCGGCCGCGCGCCAAGCGGGAGCGGGCGACATGCCCGCCAGAAAGCCGCATGGAAACGAGCCGGCAAGATATGAAGGCCGTTTTCAGCGAATCTTTTCAGGAAGCCTGAGTAGGTGGGGAAGCGCTACAGTTGGTCTTTGCAAAACCGCAGCTCAGAGGCTTGCCCAATGGCTTGAAGGACGGCTCTACTCAGCTGGAGGCGCAAGAAACGCTGAAAACGGGCTTCATAATTGCCAACTTGCCGAAAATGCAAGGCTCGGCGTACAAAGGGCGGTCCTGGGGGCGGCGCTCCGGGCCCCGCAGGCCGCCCGAAGCGCCCATAACGCGGGGCCGACAAGATATAAAGCCGGTTTTCGGTGTATCTTTCGGGCAGGGCTGAGTAGGACAGCGAAATGCCGCGATCTGCCTCGACAAAATCCCAGCTCAGAGACCTGCACGAAACATGAAGAGGCCGCCCTACTCGAGCGGCCTCAAAAGATGCACCGAAAACCGGCTTCATATCTTGTTCGGGACCCTGCCGGGCCGCATAAAAGACCCGGAAAGCCGCCGCCGTACCTATGCGCCCGGGTGCGCGGCCTCCCAGCTGTGGTCGTGGTCCTTGGCGCGCACGACATCGCGCGGCAGCTTGGGACTCTCGGTGAGGTTGCAAGGGTCGTAGCCGGGCATGAACTTGTCGCGCCCGAAGCTCTCGGGGATGGCGACCGGGTACACGCCGGTGAAGCACGCTGTGCAGTAGCCGCGAGCGGGACAGCCCTCGCCCGCGCGCTCGCCGATCGCCGGCACGCAGGCAAGCAGGCCCTCGACAGACAGGAAGCCGAGCGAGTCGGCGCCGATATAGGAGCAGATCTCGTCCACGGTCTTGTTGGCGCTGATGAGCTGGGCCTGCACGTCGGTATCGATGCCGTAGAAGCAGGGCCACACGACCTCGGGCGAATTGATGCGCACGTGCACCTCGGCGGCGCCCGCCTGGCGCAGCATCTTAACGAGCTGCACCATGGTGGTGCCGCGCACGATGGAGTCGTCGATGACCACGAGGCGCTTGCCGGCGATGTTGTCGCGCAGCGGGTTGAGCTTCATGCGCACGCCCATGGCGCGCAGCTCCTGCGTGGGCTGGATGAACGTGCGGGCAACGTAGCGGTTCTTGATGAGGCCCTCGCCGAAGGGGATGCCGCTCTCGCGCGCGTAGCCCTCCGCCGGCGGCAGACCGGAATCGGGCACACCGATGACCATGTCGGCATCGACCGGGTTCTCGCGCGCAAGCTGACGTCCCATGTCGTAGCGGCAGGCGTAGACGGACTTGCCGCCCATGATGGAGTCGGGACGCGCGAAGTAGACCTGCTCGAAGATGCACTCGGCGCTCTCCGCGACGGCGGGCACGCCCTGCTCGGACACGAGGCCATCGGCCGAGATGCGCAGGATCTCGCCGGGGCGGATATCGCGCACGTAGGCGGCGCCCACGATGTCGAGCGCGCAGGTCTCGGACGCCACGACCCAGCCGTCGGCGGTAGTGCCCTCATCGGCGGTCTCGCCCTCTGCCACCAGGCGCCCCAGCACGAGCGGGCGGATGCCGTACGGATCGCGGAAGGCGTAGAGCGCCTCCTCGTTGATGAGGGTCATAGCGTAGCCGCCGCGCACGAGCTCCATGGTCTTGCGGATGCCCTCGCGCAGATGGTGCGTGCGCTGGGTGAAGTAGCCGATGAGCTTGGCCGCGACCTCGGAATCGGAGTTGGACAGGAAGGGCACGCCGAGCTCGATCAGCTGGCGGCGCAGCTCATCGGTGTTGACGAGCGTGCCGTTGTGCGCGAGCGCGATGATGACGTCGTTGATGGTGGAGAGGTGCGGCTGGGCGGCCTCCCAGCTCTTGGCACCCGCGGTGCCGTAGCGCACGTGGCCCACGGCGAGCTGGCCGGTGAGCGTGGAGAGGTCGGCATCGGAAAACACCTGGTCGATGAGGCCGAGGTCCTTGCGCACCATGACGGTGCCGCCGTCGCCCACCGCGATGCCTGCCGACTCCTGCCCGCGATGCTGCAGGGCCTTCAGGCCGAAGTACGTAAGGCGCGCAACATCGCGCTCGGGTGCCCACACGCCGAAGACGCCGCACTCCTCGTGCAGCGTATCGTCCCGGGTCTGATCTGCAGCCGCCATCGTGTTCTCTCGCAACATGAGCGTCCTGGTCCTTTCCTCCGCTCGCTCGCGCGCCCGCACGGCGCGAAACCCGCACATTATTGCACGGCTCGGGAGCGACGGCGAGCACGGCACACGTTGTCGACAGGTTTTTATCTTTCGCACCCGCGTTGCGCCCATGAGCCGCCTACGGGGAACTCGGCGCTTTTTGCCGCATGCCGGATTAGAACAGCAGCAAGTGGGGAGAAGGGCCTCAAGCAACAACCCGGGAGGAGCACCCGTGAATGCAATGACCGCGGCCCCGCGCCGCGCTGCAACCGAGCCGCGCGGCAACGGCCTCGACCCCAAAACCCCTACCCCGCAGGAGCAGCGGCACATCCCGCGCCTACTCAAGGTCTACGGCATCCTCTGCCTCATCGACGGCATCATCACCCTGCCGCTCATCGTGGTGCTCATCGCGCTCGTGGCGATCGTCCTCGTGCGGTCGCCGGAGAGCCTGAGCGTCGCGGCCGACCCCACCCTCACGGTCGTCGTGACCTGCTTCAGCGTCGTGCTGTCGCTCGTGGCGTCGGTGCTGCTCATCCGCTTCGGGCGCTCACTGCTCAAAAACCAGCGCCGCAATGCCGCGCTGTGGTCCGAGGCGCTGATCGTCATCACGCTTGCGCAGGCCATCGTCAACATCATGCTCGACGGCATAGGACCCAACCTCATCCAGCCGGCGATCCAGATGGTCATCCTGATCGTCATCTCGGTCACCGTCGACCCGACGCTGCGCCAGGAGCGCGACCTGCAGGCGCGGCTGCGCAGCATGCAGGAGCGCGAGGCCGCCGAGGAGGGCATGCTCGGCCGCGACGAAACCGGCGAGGGCTACATCAAGCTCAACTTCTTCAACCTGTTCTGGGTCTTCGTGGTGTGCAGCGTCATCGGCCTGGTGCTCGAGGTCATCTGGCACATGGTCGTCGTGGACCCGGGCGTGTACCAGGACCGCGCGGGCCTGCTGTTCGGCCCGTTCTCGCCCATCTACGGTGTGGGCGCCGTGCTCATGACCGTGGCACTCAACCGGTTCTACCGCAAGAACCCCCTCATCATCTTCGTGGTGAGCGCCGTCATCGGCGGCGTGTTCGAGGTCGCGGTGAGTTGGTTCATGCAGACCTCGTTCGGCGCGGTGGCCTGGGATTATTCCGGCGCCACGCTGTTCGGTCTGGTGCCCGACCCTATCGCCGCCATCGCGCACGGGCGCACCTGCACCATGTTCGCGGGTATCTGGGGCTTTCTGGGTCTCATCTGGATCAAGCTGCTGCTGCCGCGCCTGCTCGGCCTTATCAACCTGATTCCCTGGAAGGCACGCTACTCGTTCACCTCGCTGTGCGCCGTGCTGATGCTCGTGAACTGCGTCATGACGCTGCAGGCGCTGGACTGCTGGTTCGAGCGCGAGAGCAACATCGCGCCGAGCTCACCGGTCGAGGAGTTCTATGCCGCGCACTTCGACAACAGCTTCATGGCCAACCGCTTCCAGAGCATGACTATCCATCCCGAGAACACGAGCCGCGTGAACTCGGGCAGCGCGACGGAGACGGCGATGGGCGGCGGGGCGACGTCGTAGCTGCACGCCCGTATACATGAGGCGCGGCGGGCCGGATGTTCCATCGACCCGCCGCGCGCCCATTCACTCTCGTACAGCGCTCTAATCTTGCAGATGTTCGATTATCCACGCCTTCACGCGTGGATAATCCTCGACAGCGGTCTTGTACACCGTCTCGAAGTGCAAGGTGAAATAACCGTGGGCATAAACATCCCGGGTCTTGGCTGCATACCTGAGCTCGCTGCCAGGGAACGCCGCGTAGAACTCTTGAGACAAATGCTTGGCGAGCTCGCCGATATTGATCGATGCCATCGCGGCGGCGCGCTTCACCGTCTCATCCTTAAGGAACTCTTCCATCGAACGGTCACTGAGCAGGCCCTAGAGAAATGTAATCTCGTCGACGATGCGCTCGAGAACATGTTTGTCAGGCTGCCTCATACAACGGCACCTCTTTTGAGATCATCAACAGCGAGTCATCGGGAAGTGGGTCCTGAACGATATCGACCGGCACGTTGAAATGGCCCTCCATTGCTTCAAGCGCTCGGGCAAGGGTGAAGAAGCTGACCACAGGGTCTGAAAACGTGATTAACAGATCGACATCCGAATCGTCGTGCGCCCGCCCTTCCGCATAACTGCCGAAAAGAGCAACGCGTTTGATATGCGGACCGCTGTCGGCCTGTCCTTGCTGGTAGTCATCGACCGCAGAGAGGACAGCGCGACGGATCTCCTCAATCGAGCAGCACATGTTCTCTCCTTCCTCGCTACGTGTCTATTCTACCAGCGCGACATGACGCGCTGCGCCTTACGCCCGGTGCTCGACCTCGGAGACGCACTCGTTCTTGATGGTGCCGACGAGCGTCTGGAGGGCGTCGATCACGCGCGGGCGGATATCGCCGCCGATGAGCACGAGCATGATGTCGTCGCCCACCTCGAGCTCGCCCTCATTCAGCCACACGCGCACGTAGCCGATGCCGGGCAGCTGGCGGGTGACATCGACGGCCGCGTCGACCTTCGCGCGGTCATAGGAGAACGTCATGCCGCCAACCTTGCTGCCGGGCTGCACGCCGTCGGTCTCGATGCCGCGGACCTCGGCCTTGGGCGTCTCGCGCACCGTGCCGTTGTGCACGAGGTACATGCCGCATGCGCGGAAGCTCGGGTCGGCCTTGGCCTCTGCCAGCCATGCGTCGATAGAGGGCATCTGCTCTGCCATGGAAATCTCCCATCGTATGGTGAATGCGTTCGGTCTGCGGCATTGTACCCGCGTCGGGCGCTGGGCATGCGCGGCGGGCGCGATGCGGCGGGCGGGGAGCCCGTCGCGGTTAGCGGGCGACCGCCTCGGCCATGTCGAGCACCATGACGGCGCGCGTCGTGCGCGGGATGATCTCGCCCGCGCAGGTGACGAGGCTCATGACCCGCGTCGCCGATGACAGGCGCTCCTCGGCATCGGGCGCCTCGGCCTTCGCGTAGGTGTACAGGTCGGCGAGGTAGGCCGGCAGCGATTCGTCCGCGCCGGTGAAGTTGGGCTTGCGTGCATCCGTGTACGTGTCTTCGACCCGCGCGGTGAAGATGGGTTTCAGCACGTAGGTCGTGGTGCGCGTGATGTAGTACACCGTCTCGATCTTGTCGAACTCGGCCTGGTTGGTCGTGTTGTCGATGATCTTGAGCATCGAGCCGTCGTACATGTGGTGGCCGTACAGCGTCGTCTGCTGGTCGAGCATGCCGGGTGCGGTGTTGTCCATGTCCATGAAGATCGTGCCCGAGCCGTTGCCCGACAGATCGAAAAGGCGGTCCAGGTAGGTCGTGTTGTCGTCGGTGTGGACGACCGGATAGTTGACCACCGTGCCGGGAATGTAGATCCAGCCGACGATGTCGGGGTTGATGGCGGCAAGCGCGTCGAAGTCGACGTTGGGCACGCCGTCGCCCTCATCAGACGAGACCGCGTACTCCTCCTGCAGCTCCGTGTAGGTGCCCTGCGCCTGTTGGTAGCCGAGCAGCGCGCGGCCAAGCAGGACCGCGGCGACGATCAGCAGGATGACGCCGATCACGATGAGGACGGTGGAGAGCACCGAGCCGCGGCGGCGCGGCTTCGCGTCGTAGGGCGAGGGCTCTACGGGAGCCTCGCCGGCGCGCGGGATGCGCGGGGCGGCACCCTGGCTGGGGGCCGGCGTGCCGCGGGGGATGGTGCCGTAGGAGCTTGGGGCGGGGGCGATCGGCTGCTGGGGCACGGGTGCTGCGGCCGGGGCGGCGACGGTCGGCTGCTGGCGCGAGGGCACTGCGGCCGAAGCGACGACGATCGGCTGCGCGGGGGTCGGGACCGGGGCGGGCACCGCCGGGCCGGATGGCGCCAGCGTGGATGTCGAGGCGGCTGGCGACGGAACGGCATTGATGGAAGGAACGGCCGACTGCGCGGAAGCGGGAGCCGAGGCCGCACCGATGGCGGGAATCCGGTCGGCGGCGATTCGCTGCGCGGCCGGGGCCGGCACGGCGGGCGTGGGCACGCTGGCAGCGGTGGGCACGGACGGAGCGGCAGGCGTTACAGGCGCGGGCGCCGGGGTGCGTTCCGTCGCATCGGCAGAGTCCGCCGAGATGCCGGGCACTGTCTGGGGCTTCGGTGTCGTCGCGAAGCGCTTGCCGGCGGGGCGCTCCCCCACCTCGGTCGTGTCGGGCGCACTGAGCGTATCGGCCGGCCGAAAGTGACCCGCCCTCGCCTGGCCGCTGGCGGCAGGAGCGGCGAACCGCTTTCCCGCCGGGCGAGACGAAACGGGATCATCCGCATGCTTTTGGGCCGAGAAATGAGATCCGCTCGGGACCATCCGCATGCGCTCCGCGGGAATCGAGCCGAGCTCGCCGGAGAACGCGGAGGCGGGCTGCTTGCCCTCAGAGGTGTGTTTGCCGTTTGCTGCCATGCGTTTTTCGCCTTTCGTCGCAAGCGGAACAGGTGCGCGGGGCGGCCCCGCGCCCTGTATGCAGCGGGACCGCCGGCCCGGGCGCGTGTGCCCGGCATCGCCAGCGGTCCCGACCATGCTGTGGAAAACGCCGCCAAAGCGGGTCTTCCGACGTTGAATCCTACCGTTACGCCTCGGCCATCTCGCGCTTGAGATCCTCGACCACGGTGCGGTACTCCGGCATGGTGGCGCCGAGGATCTGCGTGGCGTAGATGGCGGCGTTCTTGGCGCCGTTGATGGCGACGCAGGCCACGGGCACGCCGGAGGGCATCTGCACCATGGACAGCAGGGAGTCGAGGCCGCCCAGGTCGCTCGTCTTCATGGGGACGCCGATCACGGGCAGCGGAGTGAAGGCCGCGACGACGCCACCGAGGTGCGCAGCCTTGCCGGCGGCGGCGATGATGACCTTGATGCCGCGCTCGGCAGCGCTGCCGGCCCACTCATGCACCTTGTCGGGCGTGCGGTGCGCGCTGGCGATGACGAGCTCGTAGGGAACGCCCAGGCGCTCGAGCTCGGCGGTGCAGCCCTCCATGGTGGGCAGGTCGGACTTGGAACCCATGATGATGCCCACGAGCGGGGTCTTCTCGGTATCTGCCATATGCGGCCTCCTAGCCTTCTTGGACGACGATGAACGGTTTCAGTATGTCCCTTTTCAGGACGGAGATGTTTGTGGACATCGATGTCCACAAACATCTCCGTCCTGAATGCGGACATCGGGGGACTAGCGCTTCTTGTGTGGGCGTTTTTTGCGGGCGGGACGCTGGGCCTGTGCGGACGCGCTTGCGCTGCGGCCACCGCCGCCTCGGCCCTCGCGACGTGCGCGCATGGCGTAGATGCCGCCGCCGAGCAGCGTGGCCAAGGCGATGATCAGCATGAACATGAGGGGGTTGCTTCCCGACGCTTCCTGCGTCGCCGCGGTGGCGGCAAGCATCACCATATGCATGGGCAAGACCTTTCCGAGCCGGACACACAACCCCAGTGTACCCACGAACGCCGCCCTGGCCTCATTGGGGACGTAGCCGGCGGAGGCCACATTTGGCCTCCGCCGGCTACGTCCCCAATGAGGCCAAGAAAGGCGGCGAGAGAGGGCTAGACCTCGTACTGGGGGAGATCCTGCAGGGCGATGACCTCCATGCCGGAGCCCTCGCCGGCGGCGTTTGCCTGCTGCAGGGCCTCGACGGCGGCGATGAAGGCGTTCGCGGCCGAAAGCGCGGTCAGGCAGGTGACACCACGGCGCACGGCCTCAGTGCGCACGATGTAGCCGTCGCCGCGCGAACCCGGGCCGTAGGGCGTGTTGATGATGAAGGCGATCTCGCCGTTGGCGATCATGTCGCCCACGTTGGGATGCGGCCCGCTGATCTTCTCCACGACCTCGCAGGGCACGTTGCCGCCCGCGAGCACGCGCGCCGTGCCCTCGGTGGAGCACACGGTGAAGCCCAGGTGGCGCAGGATACGCGCCAGCGACAGGATGTGGCGCTTGTCGCGGTCGTTCACCGAGATGAACACCTTGCCGCTGCCGGGGCGCGGCAGCTCGTAGCTGATGGCGAGCTGCGACTTGGCATAGGCCTCCGGGTAGCTCTTGGCGATGCCCATGACCTCGCCGGTCGACTTCATCTCGGGGCCGAGCACCACATCGGCGCCGGGGAAGCGGCCCCACGGCATGACGGCTTCCTTCATGCAGAACCAGTCGAGATGGCGGTCGTCGGCGGGAAGCCCCAGCTCGGAGATCTTCTCGCCCGCCATGATGCAGGCAGCGGCCTTTGCCAGCGGCACGCCGGTGGCCTTGGAGATGAACGGCACCGTGCGGCTCGCGCGCGGGTTGGCCTCGATCACGTAGACGGTCTCGCCGCGGATGGCGTACTGCACGTTGACGAGGCCCTGCACGCCGAGCGCCAGCGCGATGCGGCGCGTGGTGTCGCGCAGCTTCTCGACCAGGCTCTCGGAGAAGCTGAACGGCGGGATGCAGGTGGCGGAGTCACCGGAGTGGATGCCCGCCTCCTCGATGTGCTCGAGGATGCCGCCGATGTAGACCTCCTCGCCGTCGCACAGGGCGTCGACGTCGGACTCGATAGCGCCCTCCAGGAAGCGGTCGAGGTACACGGGATAGTCGGGGCTCACGCGCGCCGCCTCGGCCATGTACTCGCGCAGGTGATCGGCATCGTAGGCGATCATCATGCCGCGGCCGCCCAGCACGTAGGAGGGGCGCACCAGCAGCGGGTAGCCGATGCGCGCCGCCACGGCCTCAGCCTCCTCGAAGGAGGTCGCCATGCCCGCCGGCGGGTACATGATGCCCAGGTTGTCGAGCAGGGCGCTGAAGCGCTCGCGGTCCTCGGCCCAGTCGATGGCGTCGGGCTGGGTGCCCATGATGTGCACGCCGGAATCGGCCAGCATGCGGGCCAGCTTGAGCGGCGTCTGGCCGCCGAGGGTCACCACGACGCCGTCGGGGCGCTCGACATCCACGATGTCCATGACGTCCTCGTAGGTGAGCGGCTCGAAATACAGGCGGTCGCTCGTGTCGTAGTCGGTCGACACGGTCTCGGGGTTGCAGTTGACCATGATGGTCTCGAACCCGCGGCCGGCGAGCGCGTAGCTCGCGTGCACGCAGCAGTAGTCGAACTCGATGCCCTGGCCGATGCGGTTGGGGCCGGCTCCCAGAATCATCGCCTTGGGCTTTGTGGTCGGCGTGACCTCGTCGGCGGCCACGGAGCGGCGGGCGTCCAGACCCGCGCGCAGCGGCGCCTCGTAGGTCTTGTAGTGGTACTCCGTGGCGCTCTGGAACTCGGCGGCGCAGGTGTCGACCGTCTTCATGGACGGCACGACGCCCAGGCCCTTGCGGTAGGCGCGTACGAAGCGCTCGTCGCTGTTCGTGAGCAGGGCGATCTCGGCGTCGCTCGCGCCGTACTGCTTGAGCAGGCGCATCGCGTCGGCGTCGATGTCCTCCACGCGCATGCCGCGCGCCGCCTCGCGCACGGCGGCCATGTCGGCCAGGCGGGTGAGGAACCACGGGTCGATGCCGCATGCCTCGTGCAGGCGCTCCACGCTCCAGCCGCGGCGCAGCGCCTCGACCACGTAGTGGATGCGGCTCTCGGTGGGCGTGCGGACGCCCTCGAGCAGCTCGTCGTCATCGATGGCGTCCAGGCCGTCCTTGGCGGAAAACAGGCCCACGCGACCGTCCTCGAGCGAGCGCATCGCCTTGCCGAAGCTCTCCTCGAAGGTGCGGCCGATGGCCATGATCTCGCCCACGGCCTTCATGCGCGTGGACAGCGTGGTGTCGGTGCCCTTGAACTTCTCGAACGCGAAGCGCGGCACCTTGACCACGCAGTAGTCGATGGAGGGCTCGAAGCACGCCGGCGTAGCGCGCGTGATGTCGTTCACGATCTCGTCGAGCGTGTAACCCACGGCCAGGCGCGCGGCGGCCTTGGCGATGGGGAAGCCCGTGGCCTTGGACGCGAGGGCCGAGGAGCGGGACACGCGCGGGTTCATCTCGATGACGATGAGGCGGCCGTTCTTGGGGTTGACGGCGAACTGCACGTTGGAGCCGCCGGTCTCGACGCCGACCTTCTCCAGGATGGCGAGCGACGCGGTGCGCATGCGCTGGTACTCGAGGTCGGAGAGCGTCTGCGCCGGCGCGACGGTGATGGAGTCGCCGGTGTGCACGCCCATGGGGTCGAGGTTCTCGATGGAGCACACGATGATGCCGTTGCCGGCGCGGTCGCGCATGACCTCCATCTCGTATTCCTTCCAGCCCTCGATGGACTCCTCGACGAGGACCTCGTGGGCGGGCGAGAGCTCGAGGCCCTGGGAGACGATCTCGATGAGCTCCTCCTCGGTGTGGGCGATGCCGCCGCCCGCGCCGCCGAGCGTGAAGCTCGGGCGCAGCACGCAGGGGTAGCCCACGCGCGCGACGATGTCGAGCGCGTCCTGGACGGAGTAGGCGTAGCCGGAGCGGGCGACCTCGAGGCCGATCTCGGCCATGGCCTCGTTGAACAGCTTGCGGTCCTCGCCGCGCTCGATGGCGGCGAGGTCGCAGCCGATCATCTCGACGCCGTACTTGTCGAGGGCGCCGTTCTTGGCGAGCTCGACGGCGGCGTTCAGGCCGGTCTGGCCGCCCAGCGTGGGCAGCAGCGCGTCGGGGTGCTCGCGGGCGATGACCTTCTCGACGAACTCGGCCGTGATGGGCTCGACGTAGGTGCGGTCAGCAAGCCCCGGGTCGGTCATGATGGTGGCGGGGTTGGAGTTGACGAGGACGACCTCGTAGCCCTCCTCCTTGAGCACCTTGCAGGCCTGGGCGCCGGAGTAGTCGAACTCGCAGGCCTGGCCTATCACGATCGGGCCGGAGCCGATGACGAGGATGCGTTTGATATCAGTACGTTTAGGCATGGAAACTCTTCTCTATCCCTGCGGCCTCCCGTAGTGTCCGACCTTGCCCTTCACTCGTCGGTCGCCGCGCACCAGGCGTGCTCCCTCCTCGTTCAAGGCAATCTCGGGCACTACGGAAGCCCGTCTCCGTGGTCGTTATTCGGCAGCGAAGGTCCAGCCGGCCAGGCGGTCTTTCGCGATATCGATGTTCAGGTAGTCGGGGTCGCCGTCCATGAGGCGCGCGAACGCCGTGAACAGGTAGTGGGCGTCGGTCGGACCGGGCGCGGCCTCGGGATGGTACTGCACGCAGAAAGCGGGGCGGTCAAGCAGCTGGATGCCCTCGGCCGTGCCGTCGTTGAGGTTCACATGCGTCAGGCGGATGCGGCCGAAGCGCTCGTTTTCCACCACGGGCGCCACGCCGCGCTCAACCCAGAAGCGCAGGTCGCCGTTGGCGGGATGCTCGGCCAAGCCGCCGGAGAGCTCGGGCACGAGCGCGCCCAGGCTCGGGAACACAAGCCCGAAGCCGTGGTTTTGCGCGGTGATCTCCACGCGGCGGCTAATGAGGTTCATGACGGGCTGATTGCCGCCGCGATGGCCGAACTTGAGCTTTTCCATCTGGGCGCCGCAGGCGAGGCTGATCATCTGGTGCCCCAGGCAGATGCCGAACAGCGGCACGCGGCCGATGAGCTCGCGCACCTGGGAGTAGGTCTCCTCCACGGCATCCGGGTCGCCCGGGCCGTTGGACAGAAAGACGCCGTCGGGGTTGCCCGCCAGGACCTCCTCGGCCGGGGTATCCCACGGCACGACCGTGAGCTCGCAGCCCACGCGCACGAGACCCTCGAGGATGCCGCGCTTAATGCCGCAGTCGTACACCGTCACGCGGTAGCGCGGCTCGGCGGGCGCGGAGGAGGCGAAGTCGTGGGCGGCCGGCAGGTCGGCGGCGGTGTAGGGATGCGCCTCGGCGCAGCTCACCGTGCGCACGAGGTTCTGGCCCACGAGCGAGGGCGCCGCATCGAGCAGCTCGACGAGCTCGGCGATGCCGAAGACCTCGGTGGAGATGATGCCCTTCTGGGCGCCGTGATCGCGCAGATGGCGCACGAGGGCACGCGTGTCGACGCCCTCGATGCCCACGATGCCCATCTGCTCCAGATAGTCGGGCACCGAGACCTGGCTGCGCCAGTTGGACGGGGCGGCGCACATGTCGTGCACGACGACGCCGCGCAGCGCCGGGGTGTTCGCCCCCCGTTCGGAGCTGCCTGGGAAGGCGCTCTGGACGTCGGCGGGGTCGATGCCGTAGTTGCCGATCTGGGGGTAGGTCATGGTCACGATCTGGCCGGCGTAGCTCGGGTCGGTGAAGACCTCGTAGTAGCCCTCGAGCGACGTGTTGAAGCAGACCTCGCCGGTCGCCGTGCCCTGGGCGCCGCACGCGCGGCCATAAAAAACGGTCCCGTCCTCAAGCATGAGGATAGCGGGACCGCGGTAGCCCTTGCTTGTCTGCGAGATGATGCGCTGCGCAAGCTCGCTCGGCGCAGCCTTTCGAGTTTCGATGCCAACAGTGGTTCTGAGTTCCATAAACGCTCCTTTTCGGTCTCTCGGGACCGCTTTAAAGGATGGATAAGTCCTGTGGCATTGTACGCTTATTCTCGCATCGTAATTGAGTTGAAACACAATTATTCATTTTGGCGGGAATATTCGATGGATTTATACGGAAGGGAGCGGGCGCAACGGGGCGTAGGCCGGCGGCGGGATGCTGCCCTCCGCCGATTGTTGCGCAACAGGGCGTGCGGCGCATGACCGACGATAGGGGCAGCGCAACCTGCTGCGATTGGAGCACCATGCCTGCCGAGGAACTTGCCGCCGCGTTCTTTCACGCCCGCGATGACGCCGCGCGACGCGACGCCGCGCTCGAGCTTGCCGCCTGGTGCCATGACCATGAGGCTCCGTTCTCCTACTTTGGACAGCTCGCGACCGAGGGCGACTGGGTCGCATCCGCGTACTCCTACACGCCGGCGTCCGACCGCGCCGAGCGCTACCGGCTGGCGCGGCGCGCGGCCGCGTGGTGCTGCAGCAACGGGGCGAGCATCTGATTCAGAGAGACTTGGCTCAACGAGGGCGCGTGGCTCGCTATGGCCTACCGGGCCTGCGACGACAGCGCCAGCGCCCGGGAGCTCGCGCTGCGCCTGGCAGATCTCTGCCTGGGCGGGCACACGTCCTATCTGGTGGACGGCAGCTGGCTGAACGCCGGCGACTGGCTTGCCCGCGCGTACGCTCGCGCGCAAGGCGACGACGCCGCGCGCATTGCCGGGCGCGTAGCCACCTGGTGCCGCGAGAACGACTGCTCCGTGCAGCTCGAGGGCGCTTGGCACGACGCCGCCTGGTGGGAGCACGCGAGCAACGGAAGCGCCGCCGCCCGATAGCATCGCCGGGCGAAACCGCCCCGACACCGGAAATGTGAACAAGAAGATTGTTGGACTTGCCTTGGTGCCAAAGCGCTAAGGTGGGGTGCGTACGCTGGTCCATAAGTCCGCGGAAGAAAGAGGAATAACCATGTCTAACGGAATCACCAGCCCAGAAATGCCCCTTTACCAGCGCGAGGGGGCCTACATCCCGCGTGTCGCCGCCGTGCACGATATGTGCGGCTACGGCAAGTGCTCACTCGGCGTCGCCATCCCCGTGCTCTCCGCTGCAGGCTGCGACGTATGCCCCGTGCCCACCTCGCTGTTCAGCTCGCACACGGCGTTCCCCGGCTGGTACATGCACGATACGACTGAGATGCTCAGCGACTACCTGGCTGCTTGGAAGAACATCGGCGTGGATATCGACGCCGTGTACTCCGGCTTCTTGGGCGCGCCCGAGCAGGTCGACCGCATTCGCGATCTATACGAGATGTATCCGAAGGCGCTGCGCGTCGTCGACCCGGTGATGGCCGACCACGGCAAGGTCTACCCCACCTACACGCCCGAGCTCTGCGAGGCTATGGCCGAGCTCGCCGAGGGTGCCGACATCCTGACCCCCAACCTGACCGAGGCCGCCATCATCCTGGGCGAGCCTATCGGTGACGCATGGGCGGGCGAGAACATCGCGGATGACGAGGCACACCGCCTGGTTGACGCCCTGCTCGCCAAGGGGACGCATACCGTGGTGCTCAAGGGCATCCAGCGCGGGGACGGCCAGATCCGCAACTTTGTGGGCACCGATGGCGGCGCGTTCTTTGAGGTCAAAAACGAGCTGCTGCCCTACATGCTGCACGGCACCGGCGACCTGTACTGCTCGTGCCTGCTGGCCGCCGTCATGGCTGGCCGCACGCTGCGCGAGTCCGTCGTGTTCGCGGGCGACTTCGTGCACGATGCGATGATTGTCTCGTCGAAGCAGCCGCAGTTCCAGGACCGCGGCGTGTCGTTCGAAACGATGCTCGGCCGTGTCTCCGACCTGTTGAAATAGTGCAAGTTTGGGGACAGGTCCCAAACTTTCATCCGAGCCCCGCGCACAGCTGCACGGGGCTTTTTGCTGGCTCGGCAGCTCGATAGAGCGCGCCCGCACGTTTGAAGGCAGCCCCAGGTCCACGGCTCTATAGCTTCTGCTCGTCCGAGCGGCGCACGCTTGGCTTTCCGCCGGACAAGCGCCGCTTTCTTTCCGCTCAGCCATGATGGAAGGGCACTTTGTCCGTGGACACAGCTCATTTCTGCGACTGGCGGAAAGTAAGTTCAGATATGCGTTACCTACTTAGCTGCTTGGTTGTGCCGTTATGACCGTTTTGCTTCTCAAACAGTCATAACGGTCACATATTTGACGCATTTTCGCGGCTGCAGACGCCTATAGGGCGGCTTTTGCCCCGATTTTCACTACCCACAAGCAAGATGGGTAACGCATATCTGAACTAACTTTCGCCCAAGTGGACAATTGCCCCAGATATGTACTACTCGCACCTCGACGGGATGCCGATATGCAATATAAGATGCTGCACTTTTCACTGGTCTGCGAGCGTGAACCCTCGCCCACCTGCCCCGACTCCCAATCCGCCCTCTGAGTCGGCTCGAAAAGATACATATCTGGTCAGATTGTCCAGTCTCCGGCCACAAGACTCAATGATGACAGTTGGGACGGGGCTCGCTGTCATAGAAAAGTCCCACGCACGGGGCGATGTCAGCGGGGCCTTGCGTGAAAGATTGGGGCCTGTCCCCGAACTTTCACTTGAGGAGGGCTGAGCGGTAGACCCGGCCGATTTCACCCAGCTCGGGGCGCCCGGCAAATTCGGCAAGTCATCGCCAGATGGCGTTGACCGAAGACCGGCGCGGGCGCCCTTCGCCCTGAAAAAAACCCGCGCCACGCAGGGCTGCGCTTGGGTATACTCAGTACGAGCAGAAGGTTTCAAGCCCTCCTGCAATTTGGTGTAGTGGTGGGTGAACCCACACAGAACAACCGCCTTGGCAGGGGCGGTTGTTCCCGTTTTAGGGGCTCACCCACCGAAAAGTGTCATTAGACCACCAGGATCAAGATGACCACAAACGCCACGAGAAGATGACCGGGCAACCTGCGGATTTACGACACTGGAGCATGTCTCAACTGTCATAACCGAGTGGGCCGATCCGACAATATGTATATTCTCGACACCTTGTTCGGTATTTCCGCAGGATGCGCTCGCTGCCCGTTCCGAGAATATATATTCTCGGAACGGGCAGCCCGGTGTAACAGCTTGGGACCTGCCCCCAAACTTGCAACGCTACAGGTTCCAGTCCGCCATGCCGACTGATTCGACCTGATCGGCATCGTTGATGTAAAAGAACAGCACAATGGAACTTGGCAGCCGATATGCCTCATGAGTCGAAGACGAACTGATTAGAACGCCGCCGGCATCCAGCGCGCGCTTCCTCGCGGCCGATATTCCCATATCAGGCGCAATGCCGTAAAGACAGTAACCCCAGGCCCTCACCTCAATGAAATCGACAGCCAGGTCGTCTTTAAGAGAGCTGATGATCACTTGTTCGTTTGCGTACTCTACGCCGGCGGTTGCATGACTGTTGCTCATATCGTCAAAATGGTCAATCGCATCATACAGGTTGGTGCCATACAGTGAGGATATTTCTTCATTTTCCGAGATGACGAAATCGTGATCCCCGAAATCGACGCCTCCCGTCAATATCTTGAACTCGTACTCTCCCTCACCGAAATAGTCCGTCCCACTCAAACACTCAACTCGAACGGCAAGCCCGTTCTCCAATTCAGAGAACGTAATCTGATAGTCGTTCTTACTTCTCTGATCCTCTGCAGAGTACTGCGCAACACCGTCCTCAAGATCGATGAAGAAGTCCAAGACGGAAGGAAGGACCGTATCCCTGTGTTTGGCCAGCCAGCAAGTCAGTCCGTCAGCCCCTCGAGTAATCTCAATGTCATATGTCACATCGCCATGCCTTATCGTGCCAAACGTTTTGCCGACATATTTGCTCCACTCGATACCGGGCATTTGCTCAGATTCATCCCAAGTGCAGTCTTTCACCCACGCCGATCCTTGGTCGGTGCGTTCCCAGTGATTGGAAAGCTTGATTGGGCTGTTCCTTTCGTTCATTAACTCGTGTTCGATCTTCAGAGAATCCGTCCACTCGCCAAACACCTCAGCGAACACGTCGCAGTACAGCCAAAAGTCTAGGTACAAACAGGTGAGCTTGGGACGCACTTCTGTTTTTACTCGTGAACCTAAGCCGCCCTCAAGACCCGCGTCCACGATCGGCTGACCGAGGATCTGCAGGGCAACCACGTCTTGCACGCCGATTTTGCCCTCTATCATCGCTTCGAGATTGAACTCATTGCGCTGCTCAATACCTCCCGTTATCCGAGGGCTATCTTCGAGATAGTTCTTTTCGGCATGGATGTCCACGGAAAACGAAGTGCTGTAACTGACCTCACCGGTTATATCGATCGTCGCGTACACGTTGAAGAACAATCCGCATCCGAGCGGCAGAGACGTAAACGGAATGGGAATCGAAGCGATCTTGATTTTCTGCATCTTATCTGGCAGAGCATCTACCGAGAGCTGCATTACCGGCGTGACCGTAGCGTCCGCGTCAAGGTTGTAATACTCGTATTTACGCCTAAGAAAACCAGTTCCCGCCCACGCGTCGTCATATTGGACAAGCGCGTCAAATCCCGAGACAAGAATGCCTCCGGTAAAAGTTGCATCATCTTCAAATCGGAGGGAAAACAGCAGCTTAACGGCACCGTTGTCAGACACCTCCGCCTTGAAGCTCCCGAATTCCGCGGAATCGCCCCATTCAACCTTCTTGTTAACAGCATTTACGAGATCTTCCTGGGTCAAGGTCTCGTTAATCCAAAGGTCATCATAGGCGTTGGCAATAGCCAGCAAATCGCCCGTAATAATGTAGTCCGCGTCCTCTATCTCGTCTGGATCAGCCAGCCTAATATCCGTTGTCTTGATAATCGTGCCGAGCGGAAGCGGCTCGGAGCGCTTGAATCCCACCGAATCTCCCACGCGAAGAGCGCTCGCGTCGCCCTTGACGCCTATCCGAATGGTATCGCCGTCTTTTGAGGCATACACAGGCGTGAGGCCATTGGCAACAACTACGCCTGCAGCATAGGTGCCCGAAGACGGCTTGCTATCGTCAAAATCGTCCGGGATCTCATCCTCCTGCACGTCACTGAGTAATCGTCCTTCTCGGTACCGGGTGCAGCGCGAATCGATACCGCCTCGCGCCCACGCCGATATTCCCGTTCGATACCGCCGGTATTCCGCCTCGGTACCGGCCGCGGACG
>NZ_JACJKB010000019.1 GCF_016900375.1 Collinsella tanakaei
GCTGGGCAAGTCAGGAAGATAGCGGCGTGCCCGCGCCGAAACCCGAAAACCTTTCGTGGCGAAACCCGAAAGAAAGGCGCGCTCTTTTCCGAAAGCAAAGCTTGACTAAACACACCCGTCGACGTAGACGTAGGGGTAGGCGCGCCCGAGGGGGCGGTTGCGCCACTCCTCGACGGACGCGAAGGCCCTCTCGTTGAGGTTCGAGACGGTGGAGGCCGAGACGCTCGAGCCCCAGAGGATCTCCGAGACGTCCTCGATGCGCCTGGTCGAGACGCCCGCGAGGTACATCTCGATCATCGCCTCCTCGACCGAGGTCTCGCGCCTGCGGTAGCGCTCGATGATCGCCGTGGTGAACCTCATGCCCTTGAGCTTGGGCATGCGGACCGTGACCTCGCCGGAGGTCGTGGTCAGCTTCCTCTCGTAGTGGCCGGCCCGGTACGCCTCGCGGTCGGCGGTCCGCTCGTAGCGCTCGGCGCCGACGAGGTCGCCGGCCTCCTCCTCGAGGAGGCCGTTCAGCGTGTCCTCGACGGTCCTCCTGACGAGCTCGCGAAGGTCGGACTTCAGGGACTCCTCGTTGAATGTTACGATTGGCTCGGGCATGGTCTACCTCCAGCATGTTTCTCGTCTAGGCAACTCGAATCATACCGGGGCGGGCCGTGCCCTCCTTCCTTACCTGGACGCTATTCCGCTATCAAAGTGCGCAAGAAATTGTACGTTACCAGGGCGCGGGTGGCTTCGTTCCAGCTCACCCCCTTCAGCAGCTGGCGCATGATCTCCTTCTTAGTGGCCATACGGGCCTCCTTCCAACGGGCGAGGGCGCCCGGATGGCGCCCTCCTCGCTGAAAGGTTATCGGGTTCGCCGGCCGGTACCGCATATGCGGAACGGCGGTACCGCTCTTGTAGAGCGCCGGTACTAACTAGGTGCAGTACTCACTTGGCCCTGATTCTATTCGCCATGCTGAAAACCTCCTTCGTCTTGACTCCGACATGGCAAGACGAAGGTAGCAGCAGGCGGCTCCCTTGCGAAATATCGATGGCTCTCTATGCCAATATCTGACGTTGGCCACCAGCGGCTCCCATTCGCAATATCGCATGCTCTGAAGCGGGCGATTACTCACCGGGGCATCGGCGAGCATGCGTCCAAATGTTGAGAAACTCGCGTTCAGACATAAGATAGGGTTCCCAAAAGCGTTCTAGGTATTCCACTCTCTTTATCATTTGTATACCTCCGTCCCAAGAATCCGCGAGCTGATCCGACCAGCGGCATTTGAGAATCAGCTCCGACCTGCGTGCAGACTCGATACCAAACCGTACGGTGGAGCTGAGGCGAATCTCGGATACCATGCCCGTCGCCTGTCGATGACACCACGACCGACCGTCAGTCCCAACCAATCTATCTCGCACGACCGCCCAACCTTGTGTTCAATGCGCTCAATGGGGTTACGGGCGGCGAGCCAAGCGCCGCAGCTCCTGAAGAGCTTAATGATGCCTATCGGCAGAATCGGACCTGCTGCAACAGCCCCAATACTCGTCCTGCAGGAGGCGAAAGTTCGCCGCAGCGTTTCCCTAGAATGACATACAACGCTCGCCGAGGCGAGTAGTGCACTCAGATACAAGAACACATCGCTGTTAGAAAGGGATATCTTCCTCATCCCCATTATATATAGAGCCCGGAATAGTCTGCCCATCGCTTGTAGAAGCACCCTCTGCCGCAAGGCCGTTAATACCATCAACGATTTCCTTGACCAGTCCCTCAAGCGATTCAAACGAACCTTTGGGAATCGGACCGCAGATACCTTTTTCTAGCTCGTAAATATCGCGAGCATGATAGTCGAGCGCTTTGTAAAAGCCGAGCGCGTCGATTGCCTTTTCTCTACTGAAAACAGTTGTCACGTTATCGTCAACTATCATTTCGACGCCCTCTGAGGTACCGTTGAGCTTAATCGAGCGGGCCATATGCCGCCAACCTCCTTTTGATCGCCTCTTTGCCGCCATCCAAAATGGACGCAACCTCGCTAAGCACAGATCCGTCATCCTCAGACTCGAGACATCCTGATACAACTCGCTCCGCACCCTCCTTGTCCCTTCTCAAGGCAATTACATTGTCAGCATCGAGATTGACAACGAGCAGTGGGCTATGAGAAACGATGATGACCTGCGAGCGCCTTCTGAGATTTCCCAAGTATCCGATAAGATCAGCGCTAATGCGCTGATTTGAGATATTATCTTCAGGCTGGTCAGCTACGAATACCTCAACACCCGCAGAGCCATAGCTCAGATACTTATAGTATGTAAGGGCTCGCTCACCCAGAGTATTGCCCATTGCCCTGCTTTCTCCATCCAGAATGGTATCGGCGGTCTCGCATAGCTTTTTTATAAATTTCTCTGTAAGCGCGTCAAAGTCCGACACCCAGGTTTCCGGCTTTCCCCCAGGGATTGCTTTAGCCGCTTCGTCGCGTGTTTTAATTGACATTAACTTGTCAATAGAGCAGTACTGCTTATTGAAACACTGCAGATAGTCGTTAGCATAGTCATCCAAATCGGAGTATGCGGCTCTTCTAACAAAAGAAAAACCATTCTGCTGATTTCTTGCAACACCAGCATTCTCTGAAATAACTGAGCTGGTCAGCGTCGGAGATTGCAACATTTCGGAGCGAGCGAGGTCGATCACGACATCTTTAAACATCGCCTTATCTTTTCGGTAGGCAGCGCTTTTTCTATCCTCGTCATCACTCCTTTTTTCAATGTAGAGCTCATAATTCTTGAAATCCCTAAGAATGATGCTCTTCACACCATTAGTAATTGTGCGACAGTCGCTTCTATGAGCAACAGATGATATGACCTCTTCAATAAGCGCAGCCGCACTCTTCAGCTTATCTATCTCATCATCCATATACTCGCTGCGCGCAATTTCTTGCCCCAGAAGAGAACCAATCGTCCGAAGCGCCTCGGCTCTCTCCGCCCAAGGATCTCCATCGTTGGCAAAGTCCTCTGAGTAGGTAACCGTAAACCCGAAAGTCTCTTCCTCAGGAGAGGGCAGGTAATGAGTTTCTCGCGCCTTCTCAATCAGATTGTTTCTGGATATGTTGTCAACAATAAGATTCTTTATCCCATCAGCGTATGCACGCGCCGAGCTAATAAAGGCAGTATTATTGGGCTCCTTAAATAGGGAGTCGTCAAACATCGTCCCCTTCTCGTATTTTTCTTGCAAGAGACCCTGTGGAACGTAGGCAAATGATTCCGGCTTGTGCCCACAAGCAAAACCGTACTCTTCGCCGATTTTCTTTACATAAGTCTTTCTACCCTGCTTATCGCAAATAAGATCTAGCAGAGATGACTTACCAGACCCATTCTCACCAATAAGTACGTTTAACCCAGGACTCAACGGAATCGTCTTTCCGCACAAAGTGATTTCTCGGCAGTAGGAGTCCTTCCATTCATAGTCCCGCCAGCCAATCCTTGTTTCAGGAGAGGTCAACGCCATGAGAAGCCCGCAGAACGTTGGAAGGGCGCGAATCTCAGCAAAGAATGCCCCAGGCATTCTTTGGTTATGGTCATGCTTCGGGTAACACGCCCACTCGTGACAGTCGCTGCCGACTATCATGCGCGCAGGCAACTCAAGATCAGCAAGCTCTCCGCGAAGAATACCCTGGACTTTGTAGCTGTTGTACTCCAAAGCATCAAAGTATCCATACCGATAGAAACCAACCGCGTCATCACACGCTTTACCAACAGAACGGGTCCGCTGGTTTCCTCCAAATCCAGAATACTGATGCACGATTAAAATGGCGTCCACACCAATATGCCTAAGAAGGGCCTCGAACTTGTCCAGCGGATAAAACCCTGACGGATCTTCGATTCGTCCATCACCATCTATCGTTGACTCTATTCGAGCACAATCAGCGTCATCCTTAACGTTGAAGATCGTAATAACATGTGCCGCAGGCTTTCCTTCCTGCAGCTCCACATCGAACTCAACACCTGCCAGTAGCGAAATATCAGAATTCCGCCTGTTTATCCCTTGACGAAATGCTTCATACAGTGCGGCATTGAACCTATTGTGATCAGTGATGGAGAACATGTCGATACGGTGCTCTTCTAATTTCTCAAGCAGCACATCAACATGTTCGGCATCGCACTCCCCGAGGTCGACACCCTTATCCTTATAGGCGCTAGCTTTTGAGTGGATATGCAAGTCTATTCTGATGGTGCTGTTCAGCATCTACCTACCTGCCTCCATCGAACTCAATCATGTGGTATGTCGTCCTCACGTCGTACTCGAGATCGGGAACATCGATTGCCTCGAAATGCTTACGGGCACAGCGAATTTTCGTCTTCTCCGAGTCACTTACTCGTATGCTGTTGTTTCCGCCTCCTTTAGTCTCGATAACGAAGTACACACGATGTTCTCCGTCGCGTTCCTCAACATAAGCCCAATCGGGGTTATAGCTTCCAAGAGGCGTATCGATCTTGAAGCTACTCGGGAGCTTCGCGAACACCTTCACCTCTTCCGCCTGATCTAGTTCGACCGCGAAGGGCTTCTCCACGGAAGAAGAGTCGTAGACTACATACGTATAGAGACTCTTACGGTGAGACGGCTTCCAAGCGTTCTGCCCAACGTACGCCTTAAGTTCGCCGGGGTCGAGATCTTTCATCGTGTACCATTCTTCGTCCGGTAGCCTTACATACTTGATTCCATCGGCGATGGCCTCAGCCTTCACCTTCTCGATCTTCTGGGCAACCTGAGCGAGAAAAAGCGCCGGATTCAATTCGAACTCGTCAAGCCTTCCGCACCCCTCGAGAATTCGTTTTATCGTCGCGCGCGTCAAGCCAACCGCATCCGTCAACTCCGAAATCGGGTCGGGAAGATCGTACATACGGCGACCTTCAACGTGAACGATAGAGCTTGAGAGCGCCTCTGCAATCACGCCACCGTCCCCGACGTCAAGTCCGGCGCGCAATGCAACCACCTCAGGTGTCTTAACCTTTGGCATCAATGAAACTGCCTCGCAGGCTTGTTCGACGAGCCTGTCGCTGTCGACATTGACCTCAAAACGGGTTCGCCTGCGGATTCGGTCCCACAGCGCCTGAAATGCAGGACTGAGAGTAACGTCCTTGTCCAGCACGACCTCAACCTCATCCGCTTTATTCCTAATTTGGACCCGCTGAGATTTATGGATGATAAGCGTCTCGACCTGCTCCTTAGCACCCTCAAGGCCAGCCGGCATCTCAACCTCGCCCTTCTCAGATGCAAGTTTGAGCTCGGGCGATACTTTTCCGTCCTTGTCAATAAGCCCCGCTCGACGGAAAGAGTCGTATATCGCCTTAGAGCCGGCATACCCGATACGTCCCTCAGCCCCGTCGTCCCCCTCTATAACAACGGAGGTAAAACTCTCGGGAGTAATAACACCGAAGCGCACGCCGTCTTTCTCGAGCTCGCTCTGGAGTTGCCGGGCGAAACTGTCGTAACTCTCATTAGCGATGACCGTGAGCACGTTAACGTCCTCGTCGTAGCATCTCTCGCCATCCTGGTCGACGCAGAGCCTGAGGCCGCGCCCGACCTTCTGGCGCTTGGTCATGGTGTCCTTGGTCTCCACGAGAGTGCAGATTTGGAAGACGTTTGGATTGTCCCATCCCTCCTTGAGCGCGGAGTGCGACCAGATGAACTGGACGCGCTTCTTCGCTCGTTCCTCCTCGGTGTCCGTCGTACCAGGGAAGGAGAGCAGCGTCTCCTTCTCCTCCATGATGAGGGAGAAGGTCTCGATGTCCGCCGCGGTGTTCGCCGAGGCGGTGGAGTTTTTGAACCGCTTCTTGCCGTCCCGGGCGAAGTAGCCGGTGTGAACGGCCGCCGGGTCGTCGTCGAGGGGGACGTCAGCCTTCTCGTAGCGCGGTCGCCACTTCTCGACGGCGTCGGCGTACTCCTCCTCGAACATCTGCGCGTACTCGCCGCTGCGGATGGGGTCATAGAGGCGGTACCGCTCGACCTTGTCGATGAAGAACAGGGAGAGGACCTTGATGCCCCGTGGGTAGAGCTCGAGCTGCTTCTGGAGGTGGTCCTCGATGGTGCGGCGGATCTGGGCGCGTTTGATAGCCTCCTCGGCGACGTCGCCGACGGCCTGCCCAAGCTCGATGCGTTCTCCGTTGAGGAACTCGACGAACTGATCGTCCTCGGCGGCGGAGATGTTGCTCACGATCCAGCCGGACTCGTAATCGGGGTTTTCGTTACTGACATCGTAGAGGCTGCGCCCGCGCTTCACGGTCACCGTCTTGCGCTTCTGGCTCCCGTCCTTTTGCTTTACGTCGATGGTCAGGCGGGCGGAGAACGGGTCCTTCTTGGTCGACTCGAGGCGCACGTAGGAGCCGTTGAGATCCTCCTGCGTGAGGACCGAGTCGACGCAGATGCCCTTGACGAGCCCCTGCTGGAAGGCGTCCGTCGGGGTAAGCGTATAAACCTTGTTGTACTCCTCCTTGTGGGTGGCGGAGTAACGCAGCACGAACAGCGGGTTCAGGCTGCGGATCGCGGCCTTGGCCTTCGTGGTGTTGTCGACGCTCTGGGGCTCATCGATGATGACGATTGGCCGGCATTCCGCCACGAGCTCACGTGGGCTGCGCCCGCCGGGCAGGTGTTCGCTCACCCTGTGGAAGAGGTTCCCCTCGTCAGCGCCGCCGTCGTTCTGGAAGCCCTTGTTGAACGCGCCGATGTTGATGATCATGACCTGAATCGAGCTCGAGGTCGCAAAGTTGCCGACGGGGCCCATGTCCTTCGAGTCGTAAACAAACACGTCCAGGGGCGCGTTGTCGTAGAGCGTCGCGAAGTGGCTCCTTGTACTCCGGAAGCTCTTGAGAACACCCTCACGGATGGCGACGGAAGGGGCCACGATGATGAACTTCGTAAGTCCGTAGCGTCGGTTCAGCTCAAAGATGGTGCGAATGTACACATAGGTCTTTCCGGTACCGGTTTCCATCTCAACGGTAAAGTCTCTGAGTCTGCCATCAGTGAGCACATCGGTGGGAGCAAGAGAGTTCTCCTCCTGGATGACATGAAGGTTCGACTCCAATTGTTGGGGGGATAGGCGCATGCCGTTGGAGTGGCCGACGGTGTCGAAGAGGCCGCGCTCGCCGGCTACCTCCGCCAAGAACTCGCCGCTCATGAACTCCTGCCCACGGAACAGGTCGCAGACGCTGGTAACGGCATTGATCTGATACTGCTGGTCGGCAGAGTACTTCAGTTCAAGCGTCGCCATGCTATACCGTCCTCAGTTCGACTTCGCGCCCGGTGCGCTCCTCGACGCGCTTGAAGATCTGGACGGCGTTCAGTTTGAGCGAGTCGTCCAGGATGCTGTCGAGAATAAATACCCGGCGGGGCTCGATTTCGGCAATTGCCTCGAGCACATCAATAGTAAGGCCAGGGGCGAGGCAGCATACGAGCTCGCCGTAGGCGACGGAATAACAGGGGTAACCTGCTGCCTTTTCTTGTTCAACGGGCAGAGTGAGCTCAAGGCCCCACTTGAGCATCATCTCGAATACGATATCAAGATCGGAACGGTCGGACTTGACGACGTTAAGCCGCAATTCACCCGGTCGAGGTTTATCAATGCCAGATTCGTCAAGCTGCAGAACACGAAATCCCGTATCCACTCCATCGAGCCCTTCACCAGCCGCCCGAGTGCGCTTCATACCGATTTCGCAAATTGTCTCAAATCCGGCAATCGCAGCTTCACTACCCTCTTTGCAAGGCTCCTCAAGCTGAACTTGGATGAAGCGACGTTTGCCCCCGTCATTCGCGTTGGCTTGCATAACGGCATGGGCGGTGGTTGCGGAGCCAGAAAAGAAGTCAAGAACGATGTCCTCGCCAGAGGAGAGAGACTGAATGTGCTCGGCACAAATCGATGTCACTTTCGGCGTGTCAAAGGGGATGCCCATCTCCTCCAGCATCGCCGTGTCACTTCCTCCGAAATAAAGAAGCGAAGGTATATTCTCCATCATGTTTTCGCGGAGGAGATACTTCCGTCTGGGTTGAGTTGTTTCATCTTTTCCGAAGACGATCAATTTATGGTCGAGTAATTCCTGCATGGTCTTCGATGGGTTCCTCCAACCACGAGGCGGCACAGGGCACGCTTTTCCAGTAACAGGATGAATGAGGGGGACAAAGTAATCGTCAGGCGCTTTCTTCTTGTTCGGCCACGCCATGGAAACTGGCTGATAAACCTCGCCATTCTCATCTATGTTGTTGTAAGCTCGCTCTCCGCCCGACAATTCGTTCCGGCTCTTTATCCACTCCTTGAAGTCGCGATTGGCATCATCGAGTGAGTAAGTCAGGTTAATTGAGCCGAACAAAGCTTTCGCCTTGTCAAGCATAGCCTGAGCATTCTTCTTCGGTCTTTGCAGGACACGCTTGTCGGCGATCTGAGACTTGTCTCGTGCGTAGACCACAAGATATTCGTGTTGCATTGCGACGCCCGTGGCGTCACCTTTTGGATTCCTCTTGTCCCAAACGATAGTTCCGAGATCGTTATTCTCCCCAAAGATCTCGCGCATAATGAGCTGGAGATTGGTGTACTCATGCTCGTCGATATTAACGATTGCGATTCCGTCCGGCCGTAGCAGCTCGCGAGCGACTTTCATCCTGGCATACATGAATGTGCACCAGCGAGAGTGCTTACGACCGGTTAAATCCGGGCTGGCTTGGCAGCTCAATCCGCATTGAACTTTGTAATCTTCGATTGAATCACTAAATGAGTCTTCGTAAACAAAATCACCGTCAGTGTTATACGGCGGATCGATGTAGATGAGTTTGACACTCCCGAAGTAGGCTTTCTGGAGAATCTTCAGGACTTTGAGATTGTCCCCCTTGAGATAGAGGTTTTGAGTTGTATCCCAGGCAACGCTCTCTTCGGGTTGAGGCCTAAGGGTAAGCGTTGTTGGAGTTTGGGCAAGGCGGATCGCCTTGGCCTTTCCGGGCCATGTGAATGAATAACGCTCGTCATTCGTGTCGACTTCGTCGCCAAGCTCTAGTCTTAGCTTCTCGAAGTCGATTCCGCTCTCGCTAAACACCTCGGGGAACAGCTCGCGCATACGTTCGAGGCGCTCGTCGACGACGTCAAGGGACTCGAGGTCCATCTTCTCAATTTCAGCCATGGTTACCCTCCTAATGTCACATTTGCGACTGAACGGCTTGAACGATATAGGGCATGGCGGCTATGAAGACGTCGGTGCCCTTGTCCGCGAGCCAGCCGAGTATCTTCTGAAGCTTCCCCTCTCGCTTTTCAGCATCTTTCGTCTGCAAGTCAGCCATCATGCCCTTGAGTAAGGTCTTTTCGTCCTCGGTGAGGCTGGAGTCGGGGAGGTTGTCGATCTGCTCGATGGCAACAGACATCTGGATGCTCGCACTTGAGGCTGACGAGCTCTCGCTTATGGCGCTGACGCTAAGGCTCGCGCCCTGCGCCTCGGCTACCCTAATCTTTCTCAACTCCGCATCGCGAAAGTGCTTGAGCTTCTCGATTCTGAGGGAGGTCTGCTCGTCACAAGGTTCATAATCTCGGTAGTTCCAGCCGCTTAGTCCATCTACATACGAGTCGTAATAGTTCGCGTAAATCCGGTCGACCCTTTCGTACAGCGCCTCCAGATCGTCGCCATCAACACCAGTATTCATGGCGTCTTCGAGATTGCGAATGTGCTCGGTGATGGTTTCGAGTCCGTACGGCCCGTAGAGCTCCCTGTCCTTTTCCTCCCTGAGGACGCGGAGCTTTCCGACAAGTTTCCTAAGGTCATCGGGGCTGTGCATGTCGCGTCCATCACCGATGATCCGGGCGCCCCTGTACGAGGAGAGGTGAGGGATCTCGCTATGGAACGCCGAGACGATCTCCCGGGCGATTCGGTCGACCTCGCGGAGGTCTCCCGCCGCAAGCACGCTCCTAGCTTCGGAAAGGTAAGTATCGATAATGCTCAAGACGTAGCTCCCTTCGAGCAAATCTCGTTGATTTCTTTAAGCAAACGCTCGGTCCTTCCTTCGGCCTCGCGCTGCTCCATGCGCAACTTCGCCGTCTCGTTGAGCGTGAGGTCTCGGCTGCGGCGCTGCTCGGTGATGGCGTTTCGCCTCGCCACAAGCTCGTCACGCTCGGAGGAGAGCTCGAGCAGGCGCACCCGCTGCGCGGGCGCGCAGCTCGGGTAGAAGCCGAGCGAGCCCGTGAGGCGCCCCAAACGCAGGAGCCACGAGAGCTCCCGCACGTACTCGTAGAGGTCGCCCTGCGGCATCCGATTGAGCGCCAGGTCAGCGAGGAGCGACGCGTAGAGCGGGTCGGCCGGGTCGAACCCTCCCGTCGACGTGACGTCCTCCACCACGGTCGCGCCGCGCTCCGCCTGGCTCATCCTTGTGACGGCACAGCTCAGGCACGTCTCGCCGCCGTTCTCGAACAGCAGCACCGTGGGGTTGGGGAAGCACGGATGGATGATGCGTGCCAGCTCGGCGTAGGCGGAGGAGCGGCCGGTGAGCCCGCAGCGCAGGAACACGACTGCCTGGATGTCGCGCTCCTCGTCGACGTGCGGCGGTATGCGCGTCGAGGACTTCTGGACGGTGGCCCAGTGCTCAATAAAGGAGACCTTGTCCAGCGCCCTCTGCTCGAGCCGCGTGAGATGCGCATTGCGCAGCAACGCGGCCTTGGGCACGCGCCTGCGGGCGAGAGAAGCAGACGGCAGCCGGAATATGTCGTTCCACTCAACGCTCATCGCAGCACCACGAAGCTCACGAGCGAGTAGTCGTCGAACCCGGAGACCGCGCCGCCCCCGACCTCGCCCAGGCTGAACAGCGAGTCGACGCCCTTCTCCTCCTGCACGCCCGTGATCGAGGAGACCACGGTGTTGAGCAGGTCGGTGTATGCGTCCATGCGGATGCCGTCCTTCGTCTCGCGGTTGAACGCGCGGCAGAGGTCGGCAATGGGCTCTGCGTGGCCGGCGCATGCCGCTCGCATGATGTCGAGCGCGGCCTTCGGCTGCGTGTGCTTGGTCACGCGAGTGCCGTCGGCGGTGACATAGGCCACGTAGTACGGGAAGGTGGGGTTGGCGTCCATGGGGTTTCGCGCGTCGTCGTTCTGCATGAGGCAGAAGATGACGCCGGGCTCGACCTCGCCGCGCAGATCGTCGGGGATGGGCGCCACGGCGTGCACGCCCATGGGCGCGCTCTCCAGCAGGCCCGGGTGCTCCTTCGCGTAGCGCTGGAGCTCTACGCGGAAGTCGTCGAACTGCAGGTCGGTGATGGAGATGCCGCCCGAGATGTCCTCGAGGTCGAGCACCTCCTCCTGCAGCTGCTTGAGCTGCTGGCGGCGGTACTTTAGGTCGTTCATCTCGCCCGACGCCTTCGACTCGAGCACGTTCTCCTCGCCGGTGGCGGATGCGTCGAGCAGAGCCATGCGGCCCTTCACGCGCCCCTCGAGCTGGATGTACTCGTCGAGCGCGATGTCAGGCCAGAAGTTGACGAGCTGGATCTGGGTGTTGCGCGACCCCAGGCGGTCGATGCGGCCGAAGCGCTGGATGATGCGCACCGGGTTCCAGTGGATGTCGTAGTTCACCAGGCAGTCGCAGTCCTGCAGGTTCTGGCCCTCGGAGATGCAGTCCGTGGCGAGAACGACGTCGATCTCGCCCTGCGCCCGCTGCGCCTCGGGCAGCTCCTTGGAGACCGGGGAGAACCGGGCGAGGATGTTCTCGAACGAGGTGCGCCTGAGCTTGAGCGAATAGGTGCGGTTGCGGTCGCCGCTCACCTCGGCGCACTCCATGCCGAGCTCGCTCTTGAGCCACGGGGCGAGCTGGTCGAAGAGGTAGGTCGTCGTGTCGGAGAACGCACTGAACACGAGCACCTTGCGGTTGCCGGGGTTGTACGGGTGCGCGACCTTCTCGGCGATGAACTCCTTGAGCTTGGCGAGCTTTGCGTCGCGCTCCGGCGTCACGGCGTCGGCGTACTCGAGCAACGCCCGGAGAACGGTCACGTCGAACTCGAGGTCGGGGCGGAGCTTGAGCCGGTCGACGTCTCGAAGGTCCACCTGCACCTTGGAGCCCGCCTCGAACTCCTCGGCGGCGTCGTCATCGTCGTCGAAGTCACCGTCCCAGCTAGTCATCCCGACGGACGCCGCCCCTCCGCTGTCGAGCGCGTCGAGCTGGGCGAGCAGGCTCTCGCAGCCCTCCAGGATGCGGCGCAGCGTGATGCGGAAGCTGTTCACCGAGGACTCCATGCGCTTGAGGACGTTCACGCGCATGAGGTTCGCCACGGCGGCGGTACGGTGCACCTGGCTGTCGAAGTCCTTGCCCCAGGTGTCGCCGTAGCGGTCCTCGTACTTCTTCCGCAGGCTGTGCATCACGTAGCCCAGCAGCTGGTACTGGGCGAACGTGAACTGGGCGATCATGTCGTTGAGCTCAGCGATGGGCGGCAGCTCGCCCTCGAGGTCGATCGGCGTCTGGAACGACAGCGGCGGCCGCCTCGTGGGGAAGGTGCCGCTCTCCGCTCCGTAGTACTTCGTGATGTGCTTGCGGCTGCGCGCGATGGTGAGCACGTCGAGCAGCTTGAAGTAGTCGGCGTTGACCGTCTCGGCAAAGCTCTCGGTCGTGCGCTCCTCGTCGGGCAGCTTGCTCCACTCGTTGAAGCGCTGCTGCGCGACGCGGGTCACCTGCGTGATGGACGGGATGCCGTCGGTGTCGGCGAGGTAGGCGTCGTCGCCCTCGGTGATGAGCTCGATCTGGTTGCGCAGGTCGAGCAGGCGGTTGTTCACCGGGGTTGCCGAGAGCATGAGCACCTTCGTGCGGCGCCCGCTCCTGATGACGTCCTCGATGAGGCGCGTGTAGCGGTCCTTCTTCTCGGCGTCGGTGCTCTTGTTGCGGAAGTTGTGGCTCTCGTCGATGACGATGAGGTCGAAGTTGCCCCACCTCAGGTGCTCGAGGTCCACCTCGCCGCTCATGCCGGAATAGCGCGAGAGGTCGGTGTGGTTGAGCACCGTGTAGCTGAAGCGGTCGTCGGCGAGCGGGTTGCGGTCGTCGTTGTCGTTGGTCCACAGCGTCCAGTTCTCGCGTAGGCGCTTAGGACACAGCACCAGGATTCGGTCGTTGCGCTCCTGGTAGTACTTGATGACGGCCAGCGCCTCGTAGGTCTTGCCGAGGCCCACCGAGTCGGCGATGATGCAGCCCTTGTACTTCTCGAGCTTGCGGATGGCGCCCACCACGGCGTCCTTCTGGAAATCGTAGAGCTTGCTCCAGACAACAGAGTCCTCGAAGTGGATGCCCGATCGGATACCGTTATCCTCCTCGTCGTCCATGTACTCGCGGAACAGATGGTAGAGCGTCAGGAAGTAAACGAACTCAGGCGGATTCTCGCGGTAGAGCGTCTCGACCTGTCTGGCCACCTGCTCGGTCACGTCCTCAACCATTGAGGGGTTATCCCAGACCGACTCAAACATAGCCTTGAGTCCAGCCGTCTCCGCCATGCCTTCAAAGTGGCTTACGCCTGTTACTGTTCCCGGACGACGCTCATAGCCGAGACCCTCTTGAGTAAATGACGCACTGGCGCCCATGAATCCATGTGCCGTTCCATCGGGATTATCCACCACGTAAGTGCCGCCGGGCTGAATGGCGCCTTTGATTCGAGCGGAGCGGAACGAGCCTTTGGAACGCACCCACTCAGCGCACTCGCGAGCGATCGCCCTTTGGTCCAGATTGTTGCTCAGCGTGAGCTCGAGACCTACACCGCCTACTCCACGCTCGCGGTCGCGACGTTCTAGCTCGAACTGGCGCGGATCCCTAGCGTCCTCCATCGCCTTAACGAATGTCGGCTCGCTGAAAAGGAAACGAACGCCGTCGATTTTCGAAAGCTCTTCCTTGAGCTCGCGATAGGCAAACACCGTGAAGTAAGCACTGATTATGGAAAGCTTAGCCCCCGCATCGATGGAGCCAGCCAATGCATCGCCGAGCCTATTGACTCCAACGTTATCCAAGAATTCCATTCTACCTTCCCCGTTGTGCCAAGTACTCGATAAGGCTCAGTTTGAGAAGCCCCGTAAAGCTAATCCCCGAAAGCTCAGCCATTTCCTTAGCGGCGTCACGCATGTTCTTTGGAATGCGGACGGTTACCGCTACGTTCTCGCCATCGACCAAGAACGACTGCAGTTCGCTCAGCGCTGCATTTCTGTCCAAGAGCTCCGAGTATTTCATGGCGCCTCCGGTGCTTGCACTATGCAATACATCTAGCCAGATTCTAACAGAATCATGGCACCGCCTCTTCGTGTTAGATTGCCATATTAGCCGCTTCTGACACCATATTGTAGCTGCGTGAATTGATGCACCCCGCTTCCCCGCTCGTTAATTCTCGATTCTCCGCAGGCAAAGTAAGCTTTACCTTCAGCATCGACGTACAATAGCGATACCATCAACCGAAACGGAGAGCGTTATGACGGATTCTCACGATATCGAAAACCCGAATGAGTTTGCCCTTGGTCTCGTTCCCACCGATATCGAGGTCAAGACCGATAACGCTCTACGTATCCCCTTCGATCAGCTCCCTGCTTTTGGAGTTGGGCTCTCATCGCTCGTTAACGCCCTCGCACCTGCTACAGCGTCGCTTGCGGCGCCCGTGCTCTTCACTGTGACCGACAAGTTCGGAAATCCGATATCTCCTGAAATCTTGCAAGCTTTTAAAGATGGATCTGGGCTTCTCGGTTCATATCGCGACCCGATAAAGGGCTTTGGCCAGGCGCGTTTACACGTTGCCGACGCCATTCAGCAGGCTCCCGTCGCCTTCGATCCCGTAACACTCGCGATAGCCGCAGCCCTTGCGGTCGTCACGCAAAAACTTGACTCCATTCAACAGGCACAAGAGGAGATGTTTGAGTACCTTCGGCAGCGCGATAAGGCTGAACTTCGCGGTGCTTTCCAGGAACTTGCGAACATTGCTCGTTCCTATCGCTACAACTGGGACAACCAAATCTTCTTGCAAAGCGCGCACGCGCAGGTACTCGAAGTCAGGAAACAGGCAGACTCCGCTGCAACGCTGCAAAGAGCTCAGATCAGAGGAAAGATTCAAAATGGCCCAATTGAAATCAGGGCGTCAGTCGAAGCGCGTCTCACCGAGATTCTCGACCGCTTCGCAGAATACCGACTTGCAACCTACACGTACGCTCTTGCTTCGTTCCTTGAGCCGATGCTGAGCGACAACCTCAATGCAAGCTATCTTCGCTCTATCGCCGAGCAAATCTCCGCTCATGGTCTCGCATACCGCGAACTCTATACCGAATGCTACGAGGCCATTGAGGAAGGGTCGCGAGGCTCCCTTGACGCCGCCCTTCTTGGGGGCATCTCCGAGGCAGGCAAGGCACTTGGCTCGCTGTTCTCCAAAACACCTATCGGCGAGCTTACGCCGGTTGACGATGCACTTACCGGAGCTGGCGAAGAAGTCGGGAAGTTCAATGAAAGCCTCACCGATTCGCTTTTGGGCAAACTGCGCGAGATGCGATCACCCGAGGTGCTTCCACTCCAACAAGGCGTCGAGTCCCTTGCTGCGCTGCGCGAACGTCCGACGAAGATTGCCGCCGATTCCGGAGCACTTTACCTGATTGCGGAGGATGAGCGGTACGACAGTCCCGCCGCATGAGGTCGAAACTCGATCTTTCGGGAAGCATGCAGCACGAACCACCCGGCATCCTAGGGGATACCGACAACAAGCAAGTAAGCACCTACAGATTCTGATTGGGGGACGAGGTGCGCCTAGCGCCCCTCGTCCCCCAATCATCATTCCTCCTCCGGCCACATGAACATCGCCCCGAAATCCGGCGTAGAACGCGCCTCTTCATACGACTTCGGAAGCTCTGGGAGTAGTGGGGAGCGTATGCATTGTAAATGGCGCGATTCGTCTCCAGATGCTGGAAATCCGCAGAAAATAGGTTGGCAAGCAGATGTTTCATTAAACGCGATTCTCTGCTCACTCAGATATGGTCTAACTTTACTGAATCTCAGGCAGTTCCTTCCAATCCTTCTCTTTCAGCTCACGTATTTCAATTCTGTTCTCAAGAAGCATCTTATGAACGAGATTTCTCCCGTGATTGGGGTTATCGAGGCTTGATCCGTAACTATCCAACAGCTTTAGAGCTTTCGTCATTTGTTGCTCTCGAGCACTGTCAGCACTCACCTGAGTGCCGTCAGACAACTGATACGGACAGTAGTAGAAAACCAGCTTTGTATTTCCTCCATACAAATTAACTATATCGAAGATGGACTGAAAGTAGGAATAATCCGCATCTCCAAGAGAGTGGCCAAAAAACTTGATTACATCAGTTTCTTTGGATATTTGCACGCCGTTGTCTGACCGGCCATTGTTGCCGTTTTGAGAACGGAGCGACATCACCCTAGACGTTTTAGTGAACTGGGATATTTCGGCATTATCGAGCCGACCAGATCCATCAATTCCGAAAATGATTGAGCCCGTCAAACGCCCATGAATATTGCAGTATCTAATCGGCGCTCGTTCTGTACCATAACCAACGCTGTATACCTCGGCAGACCGAGTGTAGTTGAAACAAAGAACGTTTATGTTGTATAGCACAACGTTTTGATCAGGACCTCCGTCAGCAAGAATTGAAAACAACAGACGCCTTGCCTTTTCTTTGTATTCGCTAGAGGAATTAACAGCATAATCAAGATAGTTCTTGAAATCGTTTTCGAACACATTGAGCTCTTTCATTAAGAACCTATATAAGCTGTGGCAATTCCAATCCATTTTGGGATAATGCTCGAGCAAATAGAGGAGAACCTGTCGCTGGCCATCAGAAAGATCGTGACTCCAAGCTTTAGGATCGTTTTGTGCCAGACAAAAGAAAACGCCTTCAATTCCTCGCCGCCTTTTATTCGCCCCAGTCTTGTCAGGATCAATCCAGCTTGCAATACAACCCTCAATATCTTTCCAATCGGAACCATGATTGCCGTCAAGGATGATGTCCCAGATTGTCTCATGATGAATAGGGGCATTAGTCGCCTCGGCCTCATCTGGTTGATTAAAAAAGTGTTTTCGGTTTCGCTTAAAATCTAAATAACTCGAATGAAGGCCGCAGTGCAGATCGAATCCATTTCCAATAACTACGAGCTGGCGGTATACGGATTCCATGGGTTAATCCTCTCTGCATATGGCATGAACAGCTGGAAAACAGCCATATCATCACTGTCGAATCGAAATCACAACCGATTCTACTGCAGCATCGCGTGATATCAACGCGCCCACAATGAACTAGAATTGAGCTCCCATTGCCGCGAGTAATCCCCAATACTAGACTTTCCTCATCAGCCGTAGCATACGCACTGCCGAGGAATTCGTTGCCGAATGTGAAAAATCCCGCATGAGCGCACGGTGGGCACCTGCGCAACCAAACAATTCGTGTATGTCAGACATACAAATCAATCAGAAAGAATGAACTCCATAACAGGTCGTATCCCCGCCGTTTTACCGCCAATGGCGGTAAAATGATGGCGGTAAAAGGAGGCCGCATGGGATACAAACCACCCTTTGAAAGAACGCCGGAGATCGATAACCTCTGCATGGAGATTGCAGAGCTCGTCGGCAAACTGCACCCAACCTCTAGCCTTAGCACGGATCCCACCCTTCACCGGGAGCTGCGCATCCGCACCATCCGCTCCTCCCTCATGATTGAAGGAAACACGCTTTCCGAAGAAGCCGTAACGGCAATCATGGACGGCAAACGCGTCCTTGGCCCGGCAAAGGACATTCTCGAAGTAGAGAACGCCAAGCGAGCTTATGGGCTTATGGGCGTTCTCAACCCGCTCAGCCCAGACGACCTGCTCCATGCGCACCGTATCATGATGGATGGGCTCATCGAGCATGCCGGCTGCTTCCGTTCTCGCGATGTCGGGGTCTTCGACGGCGACGCCCTCATCCATGCCGGCACACCGGCAAATTACGTTCCGCAGGTCATGGCAGACCTTTTCAGCTGGCTTGCAACAACCGAGCTGCACCCGCTCGTCACGTCGTGCATCTTCCATTACGAGTTCGAATTCATCCACCCCTTCGCTGACGGTAACGGACGAATTGGAAGGCTTTGGCACACGTTGCTGCTCTCGCATTGGCGGCCCGTGCTCGCCTGGCTTCCCATCGAAAGCGTCATTCGCGAGCGTCAGCAGGAATACTACAGGGCGTTGGCGACTTCCAACGCCGAAGGCTCCTCAGAGCGTTTTGTCGCGTTCATGCTGCACGTTATCCGCGATGCATTGCTCCCCTTCTCCATTCCTGAAGACGAACATGAGAGCCGCTCTCGCCAGGCACTGGATTACTTTTCGAAAAACCCCAAGGGCACCGTTGCCGAACTTGCTGCCCTGCTCGGATGCTCCAAGCGATCTGCCGAGCGGCTCGTGGCAAATCTGCGCAAGAGCGACAAGCTCAAACGAGACGGCAGCGCGCGCGGCGGCACGTGGATCGTCAGCGGCTAAGGTCGGCCGCATCCCGACAAGTTTGCACCCGGCACCATCTTGTCACCCCACAGTGCTACCATACTCCCGGACATATCCCTACTAAAACAGGAGGCATCCCTATGGAGCGTCCGAACGCATGGAAGAAGTACGGCGACGCCGATGTCGCCGAGCTCGAGCGCCTGTGCGCCGACTACCGCGCCTTCATCAGCGCGAACAAGACCGAGCGCGAGTGCGTGGCCGCCGGCGTCAAGCTGGCCGAGGCCGCGGGCTACGTGAGCCTCGAGTCCGCCGTGGCCGAGGGCCGCGCCCTCACCGCCGGCAGCAAGGTCTACGCCGTGTGCCACAACAAGACCCTCATGCTCGTGAACCTGGGCTCCGCTCCCCTCGAGCAGGGCGTGAACATCCTGGGCGCACACGTCGACTCCCCGCGCCTCGACCTCAAGCAGAACCCGCTCTACGAGGCCGGCGACATGGCCTACCTCGACACGCACTACTACGGCGGCGTGAAGGCCTACCACTGGGTGGCCACCCCGCTCGCCATCCACGGCGTCATCTGCAAGAAGGACGGCACCACCGTCGAGGTCGCCGTGGGTGAAGACGCCGCAGACCCCGTGTTCTGCATCTCCGACCTGCTGATCCACCTGGCCTCCGACCAGCTGAAGAAGCCCGCCTCCGAGGCCGTCGACCACGAGAACCTCGACGTCATCGTTGCCGGCCGCCCCGTGGTCATCGAGGGCGACGACGAGCCCAAGGAGCCCGTCAAGCAGATGCTCCTGAACATCCTGTCCGACAAGTACGGCGTCACCGAGGAGGACTTCCTCTCCGCCGAGCTCGAGGTCGTGCCCGCCGGTGCCGCCCGCGAGATGGGCCTCGACCGCTCGATGATCTTGGGCTACGGCCAGGACGACCGCGTGTGCGCCTACACCTCGCTCGCCGCGCAGCTGGATGTGCCGACCGTCGAGCGCACCTCCGTCACGCTGCTCGTGGACAAAGAGGAGATCGGCTCCGTGGGCGCCTCCGGCATGACGAGCCGCTTCTTTGAGAACACCATGGCCGAGATCCTCGAGCTCGCCGGCCAGGGCGGCCCGCTGGCGCTGCGCCGCTGCCTTGCCAACTCGCGCATGCTCTCGTCCGACGTGTCCGCCGGCTTCGATGCGCTGTACGCCGACCGCTTCGAGAAGAAGAACGCCGCCATCATGGGCCACGGCCTGTGCTTCAACAAGTACACCGGCGCGCGCGGCAAGTCCGGCTCCAACGACGCCGACGCCGAGTACATGGCGCTCGTCCGCGACATCATGGACGAGGCCGGCGTGGACTTCCAGACCTGCGAGCTCGGCCGTATCGGCGCGGGTGGCGGCGGCACGATCGCCTACATCCTGGCCGAGTACGGCATGGACGTCATCGACTCCGGCGTGGCGGTGCTCTCCATGCACTCCCTGTGGGAGGTCACCAACAAGGCCGACGTCTACGAGGCCTACAAGGGCTACAAGGCGTTCATCGAGCGCGCGTAGGGTTTACCGCGCGACTCCTGCCGCTGATTTGAGCCGCTCGCATGGCTGTTTGGCCGTGCGGGCGGCTTTTTCGTGTGCGCCGGCGCTCTTCGCGCAGACCCCGTTTGGTGCTGGCGCGCTTGCGCTTGCGCGCTATGCATGCTGGCGCTGGAAACTAGCCTCGATATACACAGGATTCTTGCTCAGTAGTATGCCGGCATAATTATGAAGCCCGTTTTCAGCGTTTCTCGCCAGGCTCCTCGAGTACACCGCACCTTGGGCTTCTCGCCAACTGGAAAAACGTGCCGCAAGGCGGGCAGAAATCAGGCCTCTACTCGGCCGATCCCAAAAGAAACGCTGAAAACGGGCTTCATAACTTTCCGAGGGCCGCACCGAAAGCTACTTCGCGCCCCGCGCGGTCGCCTCGCGGATGGCATCGAGGATCTCCGCGCAGCGCACGGAGGCCGAAAGCGGCATGATGGGACTTTCCGTCGCGCCCATGCGCACGAGCTCGGCAAAGTGCGCGATCTGCGGGTAGAAGTCGTCCACCTCGTAGGGCAGGCGCACCTCGTGCGGCTCAGGGTCAGACGAACTCACGATGCGCAACGCATCCGGGCGATGCGGCAGGTCGACCTCGATCGCGCCTTCTGTGCCCACGATGCGCGCCGTCCTCGGGCCGGGGCGGTCGCTGCCGCATTCCAGCAGTGCGCTCGCTCCCCCGGGTGCTGCGAACTCCGCGCGGTCCCACACGTCCACCCCGTGGCTGCAGGCGCACTCCGCGCTCACCACCGCAAGGTCTGCCGGCAGCAGGTCCGCAAGCCAGCTCGCGCAGTAGGTGCCCATGTCCAGCAGCACGCCGCCTTGCACCGGGTCGAAGTAGTACGACGACGCCTCGAGCGCCTTCGGGTCCGATTCGCCGAGCAGCCGCACCTCGACGCGCGTGACCTCGCCGATCGCACCCGCATCCAGAAGGCGGCGCAGCTCCAGGTAGGCCGGCTCGAACCTCACCTTCATGGCCTCCATGAACAGCGAGCCGTGCTCGCGCGCCACCGCGGCGACCTCGCGCATCTCGGCAGCCGTAAGCATCGCCGGCTTCTCGCAGAGCACAGCCTTGCCGGCCGCGAGCGCGCGCTCGGCCCACACGCGGTGCAGGCCATGCGGCAGCGCCAGGTACACCGCATCGATCGCGGGATCGGCAAGCAGCTGGCGGTGGCCCTCATCGGCCCCATCAACATCGGTGTAAACGCGCTCCACACCGAACTCCGCCGCGAAGGCCTCGGCTTTCTGGGGCGTGCGGCAGCTGATGGCCACAAGCTCGCTTGCCGGCTCGTGCGCCAGGCTCTTCGCAAAGCGGTGCGCGATGCCGCCCGCGCCCAAGATTCCCCAGCGTACCGTAGCCGTGTTGCCCATCATGCCAACCTTTCGCGAAATCATGCGCCCCGCCCGCGCGGAGCGTCCGTAGACACTCTACCCCGTGCGCCCGCTGTGCACCAGCATGCCTGCAGGCGGGCACTCCCTTCGCGCCACGCCCCCAACGAAACCGCTCCCGCACGCTCAGCCCGCACCCGTGCGCCCATCCCATCGCTACCGTTTACCAACCCCGTGAGTCAGAAAATGCATGCGGACCGATACCATCTTTGTATCCGTTTAGATTTCCGCGCGTGGGCCCAAACGCCACCTGCCGACGTGCGGACGATCGAGCAAGGAGGCGCTATGAGACTATCCAAACGGATGCTCGCCATCACTGCAGCGCTCTGCGCAAGCCTTGTGGGCACCGGCAGTTTTGCCGCACCCGCCCTGGCGCACACCCCCGGAGAGGGCCAGATCGAGACGCAGGCGCAGACCAAAACAGCCTACGACTTCTTCAAGGCCCAGGGCAGCAACGTTGCCGCCGGCATCCTGAACGGCACGGTCGGCCCGCGCAAGATGCAAGACGGCACCAACCTGCACAGCTACACGCACCTCGGTGACCCCGACGACGCGACCGCGCTTGCCAACATGCTCGAATCGCTCGACATCCTCGAGGAGATGAACAAGGTCCGCACGCAGGTCGAGCACATCAGCGAGCTCAAGGTCACCGACACCGCCATGGCCTACACCATGCTCGCGGCCAACTGGTCGAACCACAGCTACGAGACCGGTAACGGCCTGCAGCACTCCAACCCCTATGCCCTTTCGAACACCATGCGCTGGGGCAACTCGCGCGGCGAGGTCATCGCGCGCGGATACCGCGACGCCCGCCACGTGATCGGCGGCTGGTACTGGGCCGAGAAGGCCTATGCGACCGGCACGAGCCAGACCGACCTGTACGGCACGCGCTACTCGACCACGGAAAACCGCCAGACCGGCCACTACAAGATCATCCGCGACAACACGTACAAGATCGCCGGCGCCGCTATCGTCAGCTCCAACAAGATCCACGCAGTCGACTTCGCCGACGTCAACCGCCTGCTCGGAGCCGGCAGCTACACCGGCACGGTCTCCGGCGAGAAGACCTACACCGTGGCGCAGTACCGCGCGCGCCTGCAGTCCTATATCGACCAGATCGGCGGCATCGATGAGCCGGAACCCGACGTGCCGGACACCCCGGATGAGCCCGATAACCCGGTTGATGGCCCCGAGGTCATCCTCGACATCACCGGACAGGGTGGCCTCCTCACGAGCGACGGCGGCCCGGGAGACATCATCTCCATCGAGCCCGTCATCTTTGACGAATACATATTAGCAAGCATCTCCGCCACCTCTGAAGGCAAAAGCGTTCCGCTTACCTACGATGCCGCCACCGGAAACTACCTGATGCTCATGCCCAACGCTGATGTAACTGTGAGCGTCGTATACAAGTGGGTCGGTCTAGATGCCGACAAGAAGCACAGCATCACAGTCCAAATCGAAGGCGTTGAAGGCGGAGACGTGAGCATGCCGTATAGGGCCTTGCCCGGCACGAGCGTTTCGGGCGGTATCATGCCGAATGACGGCTGGTGGCTCTACAGCGCAACCGCCGAGGCGGGCGGCCGCGAGCTGAATTTCTATAGGGAAGAAGGAACCAACTCCTGGAGGTTTGTCATGCCCGACGAGGATGTCGTCATCCACGTCGTGTTCATGCCCGATGGAGAAGAGCCCGAGCCCGAGGAGCCCAAGCCTGAAGAGCCCGAGCCCGAGGAACCCGGTGAGATTCCGGAGCCGGAGCCGCCCGTGGAGGACGAAGGCGACGATGACGATACGGATACCGGCTTTAGTGATGTGAGTAGCACCGAGTGGTATGCGAAGTCCGTCGCGTGGGCGGTCGAGAACAAGGCAATGGGCGGTTACTCGGGCACCGACAAGTTCGGTCCGAACGACGAGTTGTCCCGCGCCATGATGGCCGAGATCCTGTGGAACCTCGAGGGCAAACCTGCGGTGTCACTCGGCGACGGCATGGCAAGCGACGTCAGCGCCGATAAGTGGTATGCCTCGTCGACGTCCTGGTGCATGCAGACCGGCATTTTCGCTGGATACGGCAACGGCGCGTTCGGCCCCGAGGACACGCTCACGCGCGAGCAGGCCGCGGTCGTCCTATGGCGTCGCGCCGGCGAACCCGCGTCGAGCCAGAACCTGAGCGGGTTCCCCGATGCGGGCGATACGTCCACCTACGCGATCGACGCGATGCGCTGGGCGGTTGAGAACGGCGTCCTGAGCGGAGCCGATCAGGATGACGGCACGAAGAAGCTCAACCCGAGGGTTCAGTGCACCCGCGCCGAGCTCGCCACCATCCTCATGCGTATGGACGAGGACGGCATCCTGTAGCCGGACTGCCTTCGCCTGGGCTTTAAGCTGAAGGCGTAAGCGAACGATTTTGCAGCAGGGCCGCACGGTGTGAAGATCGCCGTGCGGCTCTGTTGCTGTGCATCGCCCGCTTTCCCGCGCGATTCGTGCTACGGTAGCGTGAGCACCTTCGACCACGAGGAACACCCATGCTGCAGGTCATCATCTCCCCCGCCAAACAGATGCGCATCGCCGCCGACACCTTCGCGCCGCGCGACATCCCGCCCTTCCCCGCGCGCACCGAGCGGCTGTACCGCGCGCTACTCGATATCGAGCGCGCCGACGGCGCCGAGGGCCTGCGCAGCCTCTGGCGCGTGAACGACAAGCTACTTGCCGAGAACATCGTGCGCCTGCACGAGTTCGTACCCGTGCTCGACGACGTGCGGCTCGACGACCCGCTTGTAGCCCGCGCGGCATCGCCCGCCGTGTTCTCCTACGTGGGTATCCAGTACCGCAGCATGGCGCCCGAGGTCATGGGCTTCTCCGAGCTCGAATGGCTGCAGGAGCACCTGTGGGTGCTCTCCGGCTTTTACGGCTGCGTGCGCCCCTTCGACGCCGTGGAACCCTACCGGCTCGAGATGGGAGCCAAGCTTTCTGTCGACGGCGCGCGCGACCTCTACACCTTCTGGGGCGATGCACTGGCGCGCGAGATCTGCTCGGGCGACTACCCCACGACCGTCGTCAACCTGGCAAGCGTCGAGTACGCGAAGGCCGTGCTGCCGCACCTGCCCGAGGGCGAATCGGTTGTGACCTGCATCTTCGGCGAGGACCTGCGCGCCGGACGTCCCGTGCAGCGCGCCACCGCGAGCAAGATCGCCCGCGGTTCCATGGTCCGTTGGATGGCCGAGCACGGCACCGAAGACGCCCGTGACCTGGAGCGGTTCGATGTCGGCTACGCGCTCGCACCGGAGCTCTGCCGTGAGCGCGGCCGCGAGCGCACGCTCGTGTTCATGCACCGCGAGGGCTAGGACGGCAGACGCGCTCCGCAGCGCATCTGCCGCGTGCTGCCCTATTCGTACCCCGCGTCGCGCATCGCCTGCTCGAAATCCTCAGCGAAGCGCCTGTGCGCGCCGAACCCGATGTTGAACACGCCGTCTCCTGCGCCCGCGGGGATCGCCTCCACACGCGAGCGAGCGTCGTCGCCCGTCACCACGATCGTCAGGCTCGCATAGCTGCCGTTACGAATGAAGTACTTCTCGATCACGACCACGTACAGGCTCGTGCCGTCCATATCGTGCTCGAGCTTGCCTGCAACCTCAACCGACACGCCGAGCTGCGTGATGGCGCGGCGCACGAGCGCCTTCGCGTCCTCGAAACCCAGACTCGCCTCGAGCTCAACCATCGCAGCCTCCTATCGTCCACCCAATGCACTCAGCACGATCAGCAGCGAGACCATCACGCCAAGGGCGGCGATTAGGCAGCCGCATCCGCAGCCGCCGCCGTCGTTGCCGGAATCGCCGCCATGGCGCTCGAGCTCGTTGACGAGCATCTCGGTGATGGCACCGTCGCCCATGCCGACGCGCCCGTCGCGATTCCAATCGAGTGGATGATGGCCCACGATCTGCCCCTTTCCGCCTTTGCTCGAGTATATGCCTCCTGCGCGTCACGACGACTCGCCGCGCCATGCAACCCGCGAACGCAAGCCTCGCACGTTCCAGCGGTGTTGCACGTTATCCAGTTCGTAGCATACGTGGTCTTTACATGGGTATATTATGGGATAGTGATACCTCAACGAAAGGACCCGCCATGATGATTCTCCCTATCAAAGAGCTGAAGGACGGAGCCGGCATCTCCAAGCGCTGCCACGAGTTCAACGAGCCGATCTACATCACCAAGAACGGCTACGCCGACATGGTCATCATGAGCGCCGAGCTGTTCGAGGAATACGAGGGCATCGCGCGCCAGCATCAGATCGCCGCCGCCATCCGCGAGGGCATCGACGCGTACCGCGACGGAAATTACGAAGACGACCTGTCCGTCATCGAGCATTTGGAGGACGAACATGGCCTATAGAATCGTCATTACCGCCCCCGCAAAACGACAGCTCGCAGAAATCGTCAACTACCTCGTTCAAGACTGCAGCGCTCCCCGTGCGGCGAGATCGCTTCTCGATTCATATCGCGCCGTACGTAAGCTTATAAGCGCGCTTCCCTACCCATTTCCGGTTGACGAAGTAGTTTCATCCATCGTTGGCGACTCGGTACGCAAAGCGAATGTTGATCGGTATCGAGCATATTTCATCGTTGAGGAAAAAGACCACGTCGTAGCGGTTGTCGCGTTTCTCCATGGCTCGCAAGATCAAAGACGGCATTTCCCCTTGAATTAGCGCATGAAGCATGAGAACTGAACGGCCCGAGCACATTCGAGACCGTCGCAAGCTATAATCTGAACCACAACTGCATATCACGGGGAGCTTGCAGGACACCACGGCAGGCTGAGAGGGGGCGCGACCTGCCCCGACCCGACGAACCTGATATGGGTAATGCCAACGAAGGGAGTATGCGTATGGATACCGCTACCGAAAAGAATCTCGTCACGCAGCTCGACTATGCGCGGGCCGGCGTCATCACGCCCGCCATGCGCGCGGTCGCCGAGCGCGAGGGCCGCGATCCGGAGTTCATCCGCGCGGGCGTGGCGGCCGGGCGTATCGCCATTCCGGCGAACATCCGCCACCTGGAGATGGGGCTCGAGCCGCGTGGTGTAGGCGCTGGGCTTTCCACCAAGGTCAACGTCAACCTGGGCATCTCGGGCGATGTTGCCGATGCCGACGTGGAGTGGGAGAAGGTGGCGACCGCGGAAAGGTTCGGCGCGGACGCCATCATGGACCTCTCCAATTCCGGCAAGACGCGCTTCTTCCGCCAGGAGCTCGTGCAGAAGACCCCGCTCATGGTGGGCACCGTGCCCATGTACGACGCCATCGGCTACATGGAAAAGCCGCTCGTCGAGCTCACGGTCGACGATCTGCTCGAGGTCACGCGCGCGCACGCCGAGGACGGCGTGGACTTCCTGACCATCCACTGCGGCATCAACAAGTCCGTCATCAAGACGTTCAAGGAGACCGGCCGCCTCATGAACATCGTGAGCCGCGGCGGCTCGCTGCTGTTCGGCTGGATGGAGGTCACCGGCAACGAGAACCCCTTCTATGAGTACTACGACGAGATCCTGAAGATCTGCCACGAGTACGACGTGACCATCTCGCTGGGCGATTCGTGCCGTCCGGGCTGCCTGTACGACGCGAACGACGCCACCGAGACCGCGGAGATGATCGAGCTCGGCAAACTGACGAAGCGCGCCTGGAACGCCGGCGTGCAGGTGATGATCGAGGGCCCCGGCCACATGGCCATCAACGAGATCGCCGCCAACGTCGAGCTGCAGAAGCGCCTGTGCCACGGCGCGCCCTACTACGTGCTGGGACCGCTCGTGACCGATATCGGCGTGGGCTACGACCACATCACCGCAGCTATCGGCGGTGCCATCAGCGCAAGCGCGGGCGCGGACTTCTTGTGCTACGTGACGCCGGCCGAGCACCTGTGCCTGCCGGACGCGAAGGACGTGCTGGACGGGCTCATCGCCACGAAGATCGCCGCGCATGCGGCCGACATCGCCAAGGGCGTGCCCGGTGCGCGCGACGTCGACGACCGCATGGGCGACGCTCGCCGCCGCCTTGCCTGGGACGAGATGTGGAACTACGCGCTCGACCCCGTGACGTCGAAGGCGCGCTACGAGGCCTCACCCGCGAGCACCGAGGGCACCTGCACCATGTGCGGCAAGATGTGCGCGGTGCGCACGGTTAACAAGGTGTTCGAGGGCACGACGATCGACCTCGACGCGCAGTAGGGCTGTCAGGCGAAGGCGCCGGGCGGGCATATCATCCCGTCCTCAGACAGTCCTCGCTCGCTGCGGAACTCCGGGCGGGACGATATGCCCGCCCGGAGTTCCGCATGGTGTTGACCGTGGCGCGACGAGGGCGATCGACATGGCCGTGAAACCTCGTTGACGCGGTGCGGTGGCTGGAGGACTGGATTGAGGCGGCAACTTTGGCTCTAACGGTGTCGTGGTTGCGCCGTTGTTGGGGGCTGCGTCCCGACGCGGCGGGTTTTGAGGCCCGCACATGAATTGTTGGATGTTCTTACGAGTTATGGAGGCCGTTTTCAGCGAATCTCATCGGACACGGTAAGTAGAGGCGCCCTGGCAGAAAAACGTCAACGCTTCTACCTGCGGTTTTCCTGATGGGGTTTTACACGAAATCCTTTGCTACTCGCCAGTCGCTTGTAGATTCGCTGAAAACGGCCTTCATACGTTTCAAAACGACTTGGAAAGGTTGGTTTTCTACTATGGATAGCAAGGTTTTGGGTTCTGCGCTGGAGAACGTTCGCTCGCAGGTGCCGCTGGTGCACTGCATCACCAACTACGTGACAGTGAACGACTGCGCGAACGCGCTTCTGGCGTGCGGCGGCTCCCCCATCATGAGCGACGAGCCGGAAGACGTGGCCGACATCACGTCGATCTGCGGCGGCCTTGTGCTGAACATCGGCACGCTGAACGCGCGCTCCATCGAGGGCATGCACGTGGCGGGCGCCCGCGCCGGCGAGCTCGGGCACGCCATCGTGCTCGACCCGGTGGGCGCCGGCGCCTCCGCCCTGCGCACCAAGACGGCGGCCGATCTCATCGACACGCTGCCCATCACCGTGGTGCGCGGCAACATGAGCGAGGTCAAGACCATCGCCGGCACGGCTGCCGCCACCCGCGGCGTCGACGTCAACCCTGACGACGCCGTGACCGAGGACAACCTCGCCGCAAGCGCTGCCTTCGCACGCGAGCTCGCTGCCAAGCTGGGCTGCGTCGTGGCCATCACCGGTGCCATCGACATCGTGGCCTCCGCCGACCGTGCCGTCGCCATCCGCAACGGCGTGGCCACCATGGGTAAGATCACCGGCACGGGTTGCATGCTCACCTGCGTAGTGGCCGCCTACGCCGTGGCCAACCCCGACGACGTCTTCGGTGCCACCGTGGCCGCCATCGCCGGGCACGGTCTTGCCGGCGAGGTCGCCGCGGCGCGCATGACGCCCGCCGACGGCAACGGCAGCTTCCGCACCTACCTGCTCGACGCCATCTGCAACATGAGCGCCGACCAACTCGTGGCCGGTGCCAAGATCGAGGAGCTGTAATGAGCGCCGTCTCCGGCGCCACCGCGGGCGGCCCCGTGCAGCGCGGGGCCTTCTCGCCCGCAGACATCCGCCGTGCGCTACTGCTTTACGGCGTGACCGACTCCGCCTGGCTTTCCGGCCGCACGCTCGCCGACTGCGTACGCCAGGCCATCGCCGGCGGCGCCACGTTCATCCAGCTGCGCGAGAAGCACATGACCACCGACGAGCTCGTGGCTGAGGCCGCCACGATTCTACCCATCTGCCGCGCGGCGGGCGTACCCTTCGTGATCGACGACGACGTCGAGGCAGCCCTGCGATCGGGTGCCGACGGCGTGCACGTGGGCCAGTCCGACACGGCCTGCGCCGAGGCGCGTCGCATCCTGGGGCCCGATGCCATCGTCGGCGTCTCGGCCCAAACCGTGGAGCAGGCACTCGCCGCCCAGGCAGCCGGTGCGGACTACCTGGGCGTCGGCGCGCTCATTCCCACACCCACCAAGCCCGATGCCGTCGACGTCACGAAGGAGGAGCTCGCCCGCATCTGCGCGGCCGTTGACATCCCCGTCGTGGGCATCGGCGGGCTGCACGCGAGCACGCTCGGCGTCCTGTCGGGCACGGGCGTTGCCGGCGCTGCCGTGGTGTCGGCGATCTTTGCCGCCGGTGACATCGAGGCCGCCACGCGCGAGCTTGCCGACAAGCTGACAAGTTTGGACCTGGCACCATCTTGTCGCCTGGCGGTGCTCTCCATCGCCGGTTCCGACTCGAGCGGCGGCGCGGGCATCCAGGCCGATATCAAGACCATCGCCGCCAACGGGCTGTTTGCCGAGACGGCCATCACCGCGCTCACCGCGCAGAACACCCTGGGCGTGCGCGACGTGCTCGAGGCCACGCCGGCCTTCGTCGCCGAGCAGATCGACGCCGTGTTCGAGGACATTCCCCCTGCGGCCGTGAAGATCGGCATGGTATCGTCCGCGGCCATCATCGAGTCCATCGCCGAGCGCCTGACGCACTGGAGCGCCGCCAACATCGTGGTCGACCCCGTCATGGTGGCAACCTCCGGCGCACGCCTGATCGGCGACGACGCGGGCGCCGCCCTGACCGACCGCCTGCTGCCGCTCGCGCGTGTGATCACGCCGAACATCCCCGAAGCCGAGGCCCTCACGGGCACGCGCATCGACTCCGAGGAGGCCCAGCAGGCCGCAGCCCGCATGCTGGCCGAGCGCTTCGGCTGCGCAGCCCTCGTCAAGGGCGGCCACGGCATCGCCGACGCCAACGACGTGCTCGCCGAGCCCGACGCCGACACGGGCGAGATTCGCATCACGTGGTTTCGCCACGAGCGCATCGACACCGCGAACACGCACGGCACGGGCTGCACGCTGTCGTCGGCCATCGCCTGCGGCCTCGCGCGCGGCCTGACCGTGCCGGAAGCCGTCAATGCCGCCAAGGCCTACCTCACCGGCGCCCTGGCCGCCGGCCTTAACCTGGGCCACGGCTCGGGCCCGGTCGATCATATGTGGGCCTACCGCGCCTAGCGCAAGACTCCCCCGGGCCTGGCCTCTCTGGGGACGTAGCCGGAAGGTGCCAAGGGGCCCCGCGGGGCCCCTTGGCACCTTCCGGCTACGTCCCCAGAGAGGCCAGGCCCCGGCGGGTGACCGAAAACATCTCCGCCCTGAAAGTGGACATCGCAACGGCCCGCTTCCCGTGCGCGTCGCGCGCGTCGGGAAGCGGGCCTTCTTGCAATCGATGCCGCTTTATCCGGGCAGCAGTCCTAGAGCACCAGCAGGGCGCCGGTGGTGATGACCACGCTCGCGATGGCGATCACCACGATGGGGATAACCGCCCACTTGAGCCAGGTCGGGTACTGCACGCGCGCGAGCAGCAGGCCGGGCAGGAACACAGCCGTGGGGCTGAAGAGGTTCGCCAGGCCGTTGGCGGCGCAGAAGATGGCGATGATGACCTCGGGCGGGAAGCCGAGATTCGCAGCCAGGGGGCCGAGGATCGGCATCGAGATGGTCGCCAGCGCGGAGGTCGAGGTGATGACCACCGAGAGGCCCAGGTACACCAGGTAGCACAGCGGACCGAACACGAGCGCGCTCGTGCCGGCAAGCGCAGCGGAGGCGTTGTCGAGGATGACGACGTCGAGGCCGGTCTCGCCCATGAGGATCGAGATGGCGCGGGACAGGCCGACCATGAGGGCGACGCCAATCATGTCGCCGGCGCCGTCGAGGAAGCCGTCGACGATCTCGTTCTCGCGCAGGCCGCCGAGCACGCCGATGATGATGGCCATGATGAAGAACCACACGGAGGCGTCGTTGAAGTACCACTCGCCGAGCGGGTTGCCGGTGAGCAGGCCGCTCCAGGGCATGACGGACCATGCCTCAGCGGCCTCGTCGTACACGCCGCCGGCGGTGAAGATGGTCACGCCGAAGTCCTCCCACGGAATGAAGCCGCAGATCATGACCACGAAGGACAGGCCGAACAGCGCCAGCGCGACCTTGCGCTTGGGCGTGAACTCGAGCGTTTCGGTGGCGGAGGTGTCGGCATCCTTGCCGTAGGCCTCCTCGGCCGCCTTCTGCTCCTGCAGCGACAGGATGGTCGAGCCCTTGTCGCGGCGCACGCGGTTGGCGTAGCGCAGGATGAAGAACAGCGAGATGGCGTAGCTCACCACGGTGAGGATGAGGCCGAGGCCGATGACGATGGCCTGGTTGGCCTCGATGCCCACGCTCGACAGCGAGTCGATGGCGACGCCCACGGCGAACGGGTTGACCGTCGAGCCGAGACAGCCGACGCCCGCGCCGAGCAGCACGGCCGCCGCGGCGACCATGGTGTCGAAGCCCGCAGCGAACAGCGTGGCGGAGAGCAGCGCGTAGAACGGGATGGTCTCCTCGCAGAAGCCGTAGCTGGAGCCCATGATGGCGAACACGGCCATGATGGCGGCGATGAGGATCGTCTCGTGGCCGTGCAGCGCGCGCACGAGCGCGGCGATGCCCGCATCGAGGGCACCGAGCTTGTTCACGATACCCAAGCAGCCGCCGAGCAGCAGCAGGAACAGCGAGACCTCGATGCCGTCGAGGAAGCCGGAGATGGGCGACGTGAGGATGTCGGACATCGAGGCCGCCGTGACGCCGGGCACGATGTTCGACAGGGCGATCGTCGCCACGCCCACGATGAGCGTGATGACGATGAGGATGGTGTACGAGGAGATCATGACCTTCTGGTCGGCCTTCTTCCCCTCGTTCGGCTCGAGCGCTTCCGCGTTCGCGCCGGTCTGGTCGTTTGACATGCAAACCTCCATCGGTATTCCGATACAACACGCATAATGGTAGCGCGGTTATGCATGACCGATAATCAGAATTGGGAAATAACCGCCCAACGGTTCTGTAATCCTAGCAGCTCAATGATGTTATTGCCCAGCTGTTGATACTTTGTCTCGCTAAAGCGTCCGAGGTAGTATGCACTATTTTCCGGATTCCATGCATGTCGATGCTTTCGGACACCCGCGGGGCCTGGCCTCTCTGGGGACGTAGCCGGAAGGCGCCAACGTGGCCCGCGGGCCACGTTGGCGCCTTCCGGC
>NZ_JACJKB010000020.1 GCF_016900375.1 Collinsella tanakaei
CCGCCCCGACGAGCTCTTCCGGGGCTTCCTGCTCGAGCTCATGGAGGCCCGCTACGGCACGGCGTCCACCGTCTTCTGCACCCAGTTCCGCCAGAAGGACTGGCACGCCAGGCTCGGCGGCGGGGTGCACGCCGACGCCATCATGGACCGCATCGTCCACGGAGCCGCCTGGGTCGGCATGGGCGAGATGAACATGAGGAGGAAGCTGGGGGCCGGATCGGAGTAGGGCGCGCCGACCGGTACCGATGGGAAACGCCGGCGGTATCGGCTCGCGATGCCGCCGGTATCAAGTCGCGATATTGGGCGGTATCAAAAGGGGCAAATACTCAGGGTGAGCTGGAACGAGGCCGCCCGCGCCCTGAGGTGCAGCAAGGCGACGGTCGCGAAGTGCGCGGCCAAGATGGCGCAGGAGCGGATCGGCCCGGAGAGGCTGGAGTCGATGACCGACGCCGAGGTATCGGGCCTCTTCGCCGACGGCCGTGGGAAGCGCGGCGAAGAGTACCTTCTTCATATAAATCTTTCTATCTCCATTTTTCAATTTGCTTCAGCAACGGTTCTAAATAGGATTGATCCGTCCAATCACATTTTTGCCCCACTGCACACATCAATGCTTTTTGCCAGGGCTCATATTCATCTGGATTTTGTTTTGCAACTGCTTTCTGGAGCATCTTACAAAGCGCTCTGTCCGTAAATTTCATTGTTTCTTCATCCCAAGCCCCTCTGCAATAGAATAGCGGTATACTACGAAGTTCGTTTTTGAAATGCAGGTCTCTCATTTGCAAGATTGCCTTCTCATCGTATGGAGAAGCACCTACTGCAAACACAGCGATCTTTTTATCTGCTAACTGACCTATATTCTTCTTAATAAATTGGAATCCTGCAATGCCGGAAGCGTAAACACCGCCACCCAGCAGGATCACATCATAGGGTTTCAGATCCACAGCATTTGCGTTTTTTGTTTCAGCACAATCATACCCGGTCATTTCGGCTAACCAGTCCGCATACTTTTTTGTTGCGCCATATTTCGATTGAAATAAAATAATACCTTTACTCATGTCCCTGAATCTCCTGTAAGTTATCTCCGATTTGTATAATGGTCTGTATGGTTGTTTGCAGCTGTTCCTCTGACACATCGTCAAACATTTTCTTCATGATTTTCATGGTCATTTCATCATTTTTTGCGCAAAACGCTCTGCAATAATCGGTAAGCTCAATACGCTGCTTTCTCTTATCGCTTTCGTCCGCAGTAATATCAACAAATCCTTTCTTTTTAAGCTTCAATAAAATCTGTTTTACATTCTGGTGAGAGCTTCCCATGATCTCCGCAAGCTCCTTGATAGTTGGCTTCTCTTTACACATATTGATACAGATAATTGCAAAAAACTGCTTCCAGCTGATCTCTTGCATCGTACCATCTGCGACTGCTTGAAATCTATTATCAAAGGCACTCAGTAAACCAAGCAAAAAATAGGATTGTTCAATCCCTGTAAAGTCAACTTTGCCACTGTTGATTACTTCTTTAATATTCATTCTATCCTCCATAGGTAATATATTACCTTTAATAAGGTAATATATTACCTATTATTTGTCAATAGAATAGGGCGAAATCTATAGCAGGAGGCGGGGTGGCGCGGATGCTCAGTGAGGAGGACTTCGCCCTGTTCACGAGATGGCGCGTGGGCGCCTTCGGCCGCAAGCTGCGCGAGATCTGCGAGGACGAGGCGTTCGACGACATGACCTTCGAGGACAAGATCGGGGCGCGCATCGACGCCGAGCTCGAGGCCCGCGACAGCAGGAAGATCGACAAGGCGGTGAGGGCGGCCCGCTTCAAGATCAAGGGCGCATGCGTCGAGGACATCTACTACCTGCCCGACCGCAACCTGACGCGCGACCGGATCGCCAGGCTCGCATCCTGCGCGTGGGTCGAGGCGCGCGAGAACCTCGTGATCATATCCGAGAGCGGGCGGGGGCGGCAAGAGCTACATCGCGCAGGCGCTGGGCGTCGCGGCATGCCGGAACCTCATGTCTGTGCGCTACGCGAGACTCAACGATATGTTCCGCGAGATCAACGTGGCGAGAGGAGAGGGACGGGTCTACGACGCGCTCGACCGGTTCTCGAAACCGGACCTGCTCATCCTCGACGACTTCTTCACGACGCCGATCGAGAACCCGCTCAACGCGGTCGACCTCTTCGAGATATTGGAGTCGCGCGAAGGCCGCGGCTCGACGATGTTCGCCTCGCAGCTCGAGCCCGACCAGTGGTACCTGAGGATCAACTCAGAGCTGTGCGCCGACTCGATACTGAACCGCGCCGTGGAGCACGCCAGGGTCCTCGACATCAAGGGGCCGAACATGCGGGAGTACACCGCCGGCCTCAAGGCGGAGATGGAAAAGGGATACTGGGACTGACTTCGGTATCCGTATAGTGGAAAGCCGGTACCGCCTTTCGTAGAGGGGCGGTACCGCTCTTGTAGAACGCCGGTACTAACTAAGTGCAGTACTCAGCGGAGAGAAAGTTTGCAAGGGCATCTCTGTCTAAAATCGGCGGGCCCTGTCATTCAGACAGGGCCCGCCTCGCTTTTCATATGGTGAACTCAGCCAATGTCGCCATACTTGAACGACAGGCCCCCATCAAGGAAGAGAGCCTCAGCCGCGACGTCCTGAAAAGCCACGATCGCGTCTTGGACGTCGGGGCGCAGCAGGTTCAGCGCCCGATACTCCTTGCGCTTCGGGAAATCGCTTACCGCGAGCACCTGTTTGAACACTCCCGGGAACTCCCGGAGATACTCCACGTAGCCCCTCAGCTTCGGAATCGTGTCGCTGAGATGGGCTCCGTGCGGGTCGACGATGGACGGGTAGAGCTTTCCATCCTCCTCGCTGCGCACAAAGAAGATGAAGTCCGGACGCAGCGACATGCGACCGGATGGCATTACATAAGGTATGGAGAACACCGATGGCGAGTAGTTCGACGGGTTGCGGTAGAACGCCACGGTGTAAGGCCGGTCGAGCTCCTTGAGGACGACGTACCTCTCGGTGTCGTTCAACTTGAGCGGGCACATGCCCGTCTCGTCCTGCAGGATGTGCTTCGGATAGCTCGGCCAGTCGCCGTCGAGCGTAAGCTCGTTCGGCCATTCCATCCTCCTAATGCGGCTGCCCGTCGTAACCTGCTCGATCTCGTCGAACCGCTGTCGGATGCGCTCAGGCGCCATGTCGCGCATCGGCGCGACCTTGTCGATATAGTTCTGTTGGAGTCCCGCCGCCCACGCCTCCATGCTGGCCATGATGTCGGGCACGCGGACGGCGGAAGCGAGCATGAGGTTTACCTCGCGCTCGGGGACGCCGTTCTTGAACATCCGCTTTCGGAACGCGTTGGTGAGCTCCTTACCACCGAACCGAGGGTCCGCCTCGCGCGCCGCGGATGCGATACCCTCGTCGTCGGTGACGACCTCCTCGGATTTTTCAATCACTTCATTGTCGTGCAGCATGTCAAGGATGACAGTGTGGGTGTTTGTCATCTCGACATCATGTTTGATGGGCAGGTACGCATCGGATTTATCGGAAATCTCGAAGGCAAGCCTCTTGGAGAATCGCTCATTTACTGTATCGGGCGCGTCTCGGTCCCACTTGGCGTCCACGAGCAGCGTCGCGGTGTCGAGCAAGCTCTTGAACTGGTTGCGGGCCTTCTTCGGAATACGCCTAACCGGGATGGAGAAGAACGCACGCTCGATCTCCTCGAACACCTCCTTGGTGAAGGACTGGTCGCGGGCGGTGAGCCTCGCGGGAGGACGCATAGGGGACGGCCTGTCGGCAGGCATGCCGGTCGACGCGGGCGCGTTCAGGCTGTCGGCGGCAAGCTCGTCGGGTGCGCCCACAGCGGACGAAACACCCGACGAAACGTGCTCGACAGCGCTCTGACCGGCGTCTTTCTCGGAGGGCGCCTCGAATACGGCCTCCTGAGCGGCTTCGTCGAGAGCCGGCTGGTAGCCCGACTCCCGTTTCCGCCACTCAGCAATCGCCCTGCGGTTCGCTTCGTAGGCGGCCATCTCGAGATCGTAGTCCTCCTGTGCCCGGGGCTTCGCAGAGACGACACGCACGGGCGTCACGACGACATCTTGAACGGCAGAGCCGCCGATGTCATCCTTCTTGCCCGTAAGGTAATCGACCACGTCGTGCGTCGCGGCGGGGTTGAAGCGTGGCAGATAGCAGGCGACCGAGTTCAGGAACTCGTCCGCCTCGACGCGACGCGCGAGCGGCGTGCGAACCATACGCCCGATAAGCTGGGCTATGTAGGTTGGTTCCGAGCGCCGGCGTTCTGAGAAGATAACCTCAGCACGAGGGCAGTCCCAACCATTCGAAACGGCCTCCTTCGCGAATAGCACGCGCACCGGCGTCTCACGCTGTATCTGCTCTGGGGGAAAATAGCGGACCTGGTATTTTCCGCAAGCGAACGACTGGTGCTCACCGAAGACGTTGGCGAACGAGACGGCGGGATTGAGCCCGGGAACGTGGCTCATGACCTGGTCACAGAGCTCCTTAACCCCGTCCTTGTCAATCTTGTCGCGCACTTGGACGATAAGCAAAGGGTTAACCCTCGGCTCGTCCTCCTCCGCGCAGTATGCATCCCAGCGTTCGCAGGCCTCGCGGAAGCGCTCGCATGCCATGGTGAGATACTGGTGGTCGACGGACTCGTCCTCCTCGGGAACACGCAGCTCGACGGTATCCTTGAGGAGTCCCGACTCCTGCACCTGCTGGGGCGTCACCTGAACGGGCGGCATCTGAATGCGCTCGCGACGCCCCTGCATGGCCTGCTCGAAGCGCTGCGGCGTCGCAGAGACGCCGACAACCATGGGCGCGGAGGCACGCCCGTCAAGGCCATCGATAAGGTTAGAGTAGATGGTCTTTGAGTTATCTCGGCCAGATGAATTTAGCCCAAGGCCACGATGCGCTTCGTCGATAAACACGTAAACATTGCGCTCAGGATCCTTGATGGTCCGATCGAGTACGTCCCAGAAAACGCGGCCCGCATTGAGTTCACCGCCCTTGTTAAGCAACCCGTTCCTTCCCAGCAGGTCTTTGCTAAGGAAGTAAACATGACGGCACTCAAGCTCTTCGTGTGACGCGCAGAAGTTGTTCGTCACCGTCTCAAGATGCCTTTCATCGCCAGACCATTGAGCAAGTCTGTCGGAAGCGTCGACGAAACGCGACCTCGTCTGATCGTTCAGACTCGGCGAATCTGAAAGCCAGATGACCACGGCGCGCTCATCGGGAAGCACACCCAGCTCGTCACTACCGAAGAACAACGCTTCAATGATGGCAGAGCACATTACAGTCTTGCCGCTTCCAGTAGGAGCGGCAAGACAGACAGAAGTGCGGCTTTCGCTCAATGCTCGATACATGGTCCGCATCTGCTCGAGACGGTCCAAAAGCGCGCACACCGCATTAGTTTGAAAATCTTTGAGCTCTACCCGCATCAGCTCACCGCTCCTTCCGCTGCGATCTTGAATGACTGCAGATAGGACTCATACAGCCGAACGACGTCACGGCCGGGAAGCTGGGCCGCCACGTTCGCGAAGCGCCCCTCATCGTCCGTCACGACGTAAGCGCACTTGATATTTGGATTCGAAGTGACTTCCTCCACAAACTCGTTCGCATAGGCATAAGTGAAGAGCACCGCATAACAATCTGAAACCTTAAATCCCTTGCATTCGTGTTCAACGCAACGTCCGCGAGCACCGGCGCGAAGCCAAAGAAGCGGCGCTATAGCCTCGAACGATTCACCAAACTCGATCAAGCGAGGATTTTCATAGGTGAGATCATAGAAGACCGCATTCTCCTCGAGTCCGTCCGCCATGGGGAATTCATCGACGAACTTGTAATCACCCTTGATGGGCTCATCGTCAGGAGTGAGACCAGTAATGGCGGCCTTGATGCGAGGCTTTGTAACATACTCGCAGATTCCAAGGCGCTCCCACTCAGGATCGCCGTGGCGGCGCCCCTCCTTTGTAAGCCTCTTCTCTTCTTCAGCTGAAATCTCGTTATTTGTCACACAAATGCAACGTCGACGACCGCCATCTTGGTGATTCAGACGCATAACCGCGTGCGCAGTGGTCCCCGAACCCGCGAAAAAATCAACGATAAGGGCATCTGGCTTGCTGGCAACAAAGAAGCGAATTGAGTCTTCGACGGCATATAACGATTTCGGATATGGAAACACTCGTTTTGGCAGGAGTGCACCAACCAAGGATGATCCATATTCTCTGGCGTTATGCGACGAAATCCGCCACTGAGTACCGGGAATAAAGCTCTTGTCCTCATCAGTGTCATCAGTGATAATTGAACCATCTTCGGCATGGCCGACTATCTGATAAAGCCCCGACTCCACTTTTTTCTGCTCGCCAGCAGCGAGATACGACAAGACTGGCCCCCATTTATTGCTGTCGCCAATCTTAATGTAGCCCTTGGCCATCAATTTCCTAATTGTATTGGGGCCAACCTGCCAGCGCCCCTCAGTCCCATCAGGCTTCAAGGGCCAGACAATGATCTGTCCTTCTGGAGGCGTAATTTCATCCCTGCTTTGCGACAGGGGCACTTCCTCACCAGGACCAACTATTTTTGTGCCGTCAGCGCTCAAATACATTGGAAAAAACGAATGCTCTCGCTCGGTGCGTAAATCATGTGAGCCACGTCGGCGCAACGTCCGCCATTGAAGCTTCTGTTTTGTGCTCTTCTTCTTTGCTGTTATCCATTCGCTGCCAAGCTGCAAGGGTTCGGGATGAGCAGCTCCGAACCTCACAACATAGATGTATTCATCGGTTCTATAAAATTCGTTACCGCGAGCCGTTCCAGAAGGATTGATCAAGCTGCTAATCATTTGGCACTTTGCACCAGTGAACACTTGCTCCAGCAACATGCCAAGGCGTAGATACTCTTTCTCGTCAATCGTGACAATTAGCACTGAGTCCTTGGGGTTGAGCAGCTGTTTGGCCAATTTCAGACGACGCTCCATCATAGCGAGCCACTTAGAATGCTGATACTGGTCTCCGCTATTCACATAATCGTTATTGTACTTCCAATCATTGTCACGAGTGTTGTATGGCGGGTCGATGTAAATACAGTCCACCCTACCCGCACAGCAGAAGAGCAGGGTTTCGAGCACGTGATAATTCTCTCCGTTGATAACAATTTGATAAGGTTTATTCCCGCCCCGTTCAATGCGCCCTGTCTCGCGAAGCCCCGCATAAATGGGCTCGTCATACTCTGCAACCGCCACGAGGTCTTCAATCTCGGCTTCGCGGGTTTCGCAGGACGCCTCGACGCCGCCGAGCCTTGCGGTGCCATCCACCATCTCCTCGACCTTCCAGCAGGCGTTGTTCTCGTCAGTTTCGCCCTCGCCACGCGGAGCCATGACTTGCACGATATCGCCAACGGAAACGGGCTTACCGTAAAGGCGCATGCGCTCAGGGCGGTTATGTTCGAACACGAGGCCGAACTCGCGTTGCTTCGCAAACGCACGAATATCGGCGGCAAGCTCAGCATCGCCAAGCTTGAGCGCCTTGTCAACAAGTCGCTGCACTTCGGCCCGCGTTGTCTGTGCCATCTGTTACCCCCCCCCCCGTCGTCATTACCAATACCTATAAAGAATACCGTCTGTAGGTCCTCATCCACTCAGAAACCTATAGCGTCCGTATTGGCCGCTTTTCTTACTCCAAACGCGATGTACAGGAGCGCCACGAAGACAGCCGATTACGAAACGAACGATCTATCGCAGCAACCGCCCGTCTCAACTGTTCTTCGCAAATTCGTCGCGACCTCTATGGCGGGAATGTACATAAAGAAAAACAGCCCAGAGGTTAAATACCAACTGAGCTGCTTAAAATTCTTGGTCGCGGGGGCAGGATTTGAACCTACGACCTCCGGGTTATGAGCCCGGCGAGCTACCAGACTGCTCCACCCCGCAATGTCTGGTTGCGCCTCAGCGCAAGAAAATATAATACGAACCGGACCCCTCCGTTGCAAGGAATATGTTAGACGGGATGCAAGACTTCACATTGCCATCACATTGCAGGGGGACGGACCGAATCGTCTACAGGTCGCGCTTGCTCTCGCGGCGCTCGAGCGCCTCGCGCAGGGCCTCGATGTCGTCGCTCGTGTGCTTGGCGCGACGCGACAGCACGAGCACGTAGACCATCAGCGCGAGCCAGATGCCGACGTACGCCGCGATAACGAAGGGCGCAGCAGGAAGAACGGTCGAATAGACCTCGGAAAGAATCGGATCCATGGGTTAACCCTCCTGGTTCTGGGTCGCATGTTCATCATGGGCGGGCGCGCTTGCAGCGGAAACGGAGGCCCCGCGTTTGCGCAGGCGCTCCAGGGCGTCGTCCGCGGCGGCACGAGTCGCCTGGGCGTCCTGCTCCTCGAGTTGCTGCTTGAGCTCCTCGACCTCGAGCGCGTCGGCGTTGATGCGCTGGGCGGTACAGTACAGCACGAAGGCGATCATCAACATGCCGAACAGGCCGAGCAAAAACGGAATGAGCATCATGGGCGGAAGGCCGCTGTCGGTGCGGAACACAACCGGATGGATGGAGCTGGGCACCAGGCGCGTAACCAAAAACGAGATAGGCGCGTCCACGAACGCCACGATGCCGAACACGGCGCAGAAGCGCGCGCGGCGCTCGGGATCGTCGATGGCGTTGCGCAGGATAAAGTAGCCGATTACCAGCAGCATCAGGATGAAGTACGTGGTCAGGCGCGGCTCCCACACCCACCAGACGCCCCATTCGAAGCGCGTCCACAGGTCGCCCGAGATCATCGTCGCCACGATGAACACCAGGGTGACCTCCATCGCGGTCTTGGAGCGGACATCGTAGGAGCGGTCCTTGGTCATAAGAAAACGGAGCGCGAAAAACGCCGCAAGCGCCATGACGGCAAATGAGGCTACGGCAACCGGTACGTGCAGATAGAAGATCTTCTGAGAAAGCAGGAGCTTGGTGGTCACCTGCGCACCGCCGATGACGACGGGCTCGGACAGCTGCGCGCCCTGCACGAGCGGGGCCAGCGTGAAGGTCCACACGACATCGATGGCGGTAAGCACGGCACCCAGTACGAGCATGATGGGCAACAGGCGCGTCCTGCCGTTCCGCCGTGAAGGCGAGCTGTTAGAAACAACGCTGCTCAACGGCATCCTCCTTGCGATGAAGTTATCTTGCCTGAACATAACGGCTCTATAGTAGCGGATTCGCCCGCAACGAACGGAAAAAAGCTGAGCGTCAGAAAGTTGGTTCAGATATGCGTTACCTACTGCGAAGGTAGGCTGCGATTTTGGGACTAATTCCAGCTTGAACGAGGTTCCAACCGGCTCATTTGTCCGCAATGGCCGTTTTTAAATCGGCCATTGCGGACGGTCCGGCCAAGACAGTCTACCTACTAAAACAGTGCGCTTACGCATATCTGAACTGATTTCGCGTGCGGGCAAGAAATGAGCCGATAATGCCGCGAAAATCCCTCCCGAGGGCGCTACGCGTCGACCACGAACTCGTAGAGGCCCCAGGCGGCGGCGATCATGATCACGTCGTAGGCCGCGGCGATGCCGCACGACGTCCAAAACGAACCGAACGTGCCCTCCACGCCCAGAAACGCCACGGTCGTCGCCGACACGCACGCGTACAGCAGCGGAAAGATCACGGGGATGAACAGGATGGCCAGCAGCACATCGCGCCCACGCGTGTCGATGGTCATGGTCGAAAGCAGGGTGCCCACACCGGCAACGCCGATCGTACCCACCACAAGCGGCAGCGCGATCATGGGCGTCGTGGCGGCAAGCTGCGCCCCCGACAGGAAGAACAGAAAGAACAGCGGCAGCACGATGAGCTCGACTACGGCCAAAAACAGCAGGTTGGAAGTCGCCTTGGCTAAGAACACCACCGCGCGGTCGATCGGCGCAAGCAGGATGCCCTCCAAGCAGCCGGACTCAGTCTCGTGCGAGAAGCTGCGATTGAGGCCGAGCAGGCTCGTGAACACGATGAGCGCCCACAGCAGGCCGCCGGCAAACGACAGCACCTGCAGGTCGTCGCCCACCTGTGCAAGCGCGGCGCCGTAGATGGTCAGCACCAGCAGGGCGTACACCACCATGGAGGTGAGCATCTCGCGTGTGCGCAGCTCCTGCCGAATGTCCTTCATGAGCAGCGCGCGATACTGCGCGAAGGCCGAAGGCCGTCCGGTGCGCGCCATCTATGCCACCCTCATTCCGACGGTCGCCAGGTACAGGTCCTTGAACGCCGCGGCGTCGATCTGAGCCTTCTCGGCGCACACCACCACCTTGCCGCGCGCCAGGATAAGCGCGTGGGTGCACATCTCGTAGCCCTTCTCGAGGTCGTGGCTGACCATGATGAACGTGCGCCCGTCGCGCACGCGGCCGATGAGCTCGTCGAACAGCTCGGCGGCGTGCGGGTCCAAGCCGGAATACGGCTCGTCGAGCAGCACGAGGTCGGGATCCATCACGAGCGCGCGGGCGATGGACAGGCGTTGCTGCATGCCGCGCGAGAACGTGCGCGCGCAGTCGTTGGCGCGGTGGTCGAGCTCCACCAGGCGCAGTAGCTCGTCGATGAGCTCGCGATTGGGCTCGCCCTCGTAGAGCGAGCTGAAGAACTCGAGGTTCTCGCGGGCGGTCAGATCGCCGTACTGCATCGACTTATGGGAGATGAGGCCGATGCGCGAGCGCAGCGCATCCGGCTCCTCGAGGGCGTCAATGCCTAGGATCCGCAGGCTGCCCCGCGTAGGACGTGAGAGCAGGGCAAGCATACGCAGCAGCGTGGTCTTGCCCGCGCCGTTGGGCCCGAAGATGGACAGGAAGGCGCCCGAGGGCACAGCGAGATCCACACCGTCCAGGCCACGGCGGCCGCCGAATTGCTTGATGAGGTCGTGCGCCTCGACCGCCAGCGCAGGCACGTCAGCGCCGGCGGCAGCGGAATCCTCCACCCGCCTACGCGCCATGGGAGGCACCCTCTTCGCGCGCGCGGTCGTCCGCCGCGAGCAGCGGCGTCGCGCGGCGCGGCGCGAACGCGAGCACGATGCCCAGCACCGCCACGCCGGCGCCGATCCAGTTGAGCATGATGAGCGGATTCACCTTCACATGGATGGAAAGCGAGCCGTCGGCATTGAGGCCCTGGAAGGCCACGAACAGGTCCTCGAGCGGGAAGCTCATCACGCTCGCGTGCAGCGTCTGCTGGCCGGTGTTGCTGGCAGACACCTCCATCGACGGCGAGATGTGGCCCAGCGCGGCGCCGGTCGCGGCATCGAGCACGTCGAGGTCGACCTGCTTGATCATGTTGTCGGACGAGTCGGCGTACTCCGAGGTGCCGGTGAACACGAGCTCGTAGGCGCCGACCTGCGCGGTCTGGCCCTCGGCGGCATCCACGTTGAGCGTAACCTCGCGCACGTACATCGACGAACCCACGAGGCCCACGAGCACGATAGCGACGCCCAAGTGCGTAAGATAGCCGCCCGCCTGCGCCGGCGAGTGGCGGAACAGGTTGAACACGGCGGTCACGGGGTTCTCGCCCTTGTTGCGCATGCGGGCCGAGGCGCCGCGCGCCAGCAGATAGGCGGAGCTCGCGAACAGCAGCGAGGCGGCCAAGAACGCAAGCACGGTCAGCGCGAAGTAGTACGCCTTGGGACCCTGCTCGGTGAGCGCCGCGGCGGCGTCTCCCCCGTCGGCCACGATCTGGTCGTAGAGCGGTGCGAACTTGAAGGCGAACAGCGCCATGAGCGCGCAGAAGACGATGGCGCCCAGAATCGCCGGCACGCGCATGTTGCGCGCGAAAGCGGCACCGTCGGTGCGGCGCCAGCCCAGCATGGGGCACACGGCCATAAGCAGGCAGAACAGCGTACCCACCGGGCGCGCCACCGCGTTGTAGGCGCCCGCGGCGATCACCTGGCCGCCCAAGGGCAGCACGCTCGGCAGCGAGCTCGACACCGTCAGGTAGGCGCACAGGATGGCGGCAACCACCATCACGATGTTCGTCAGGTAGTACGAGCCGTTCTTGGAGAGCATCGACTCGATCTCGTCGTCATCCTCGTAGGAGCCGTGGCGGTACATGAGGCCGATCAAAAACGACAGGCCCGCAAGCACCATGATGCCCAGGAAGAAGTACGTGGACACCGGGTCCTCGGCAAACGCGTGCACCGACTGCACGAGGCCCGAGCGGGTGATGAACGTGCCGAGCACCACGAAGATGAACGTGAGCGTCGCGGCGAACATGCTCCACTTCTTGAAGCAGCCGTGCTTGCGGTACATCGTGAAGCTGTGGATCATGGCCACGCTCGTAAGCCAGCTGAACAGGCTCGCATTCTCCACGGCGTCCCAAGCCCAGAAGCCGCCCCAGCCCAGGACCACGTAGGCCCACACGGCGCCGAGCGCCATGCCGATGGTGAGGAAGATGAACGCGAAGATTGCCAGGCGGTCGGCGAGCTCGACCCAACGCGAGGAGAGGTCGCCGCAGATAAGCGCCGCCATGGCGTAGGTGAACGGCAGCGTGGCGCCGGCGTAGCCGATGAAGGTCGCCGGCGGATGCAGGATCATGGCCCAGTGCATGAGCAGCGGGTTCATGCCGCCCACGGGACTCACGAGCGTGCCGTCGGCGTTGAGGTACTCGGCGGCCGTCGGCATGAAGGGGTTGTTGGACTCGGAGAGCACCAGCGTGGCGGTAAAGAGCGCGCAGATGACCTCGGTGACGCCGAGGGCCACCGACGACAGGTCGTCGGTCGTGCGCATGCGGCGCCAAGCCACCACGGCGGCGTACAGCGAGATGAGCCAGGTCCACAGCAAAAGCGAGCCCTGGCGGCCGGCCCACACGGCCGACACCTGGTAGAGCGGCTTGAGCGCGCTATCGGTGTTGGGGAAGTTCGAGACGACGTAGGCCAGGCTGTAGTTCTCGGTCAGCAGACACACTAATATAAGGGCGATGCAGCAGGTGAGCAGCAGGGCGTTGGCGAACACGAGCACGTAGCCCAGGTTGACCAGGCTCTCGCGGCGGCGCTTGACGCCCGCGACAAGGCAGGCCGCCGCCACGAGGGCCACGACGAGCGCCAGGATCTGCAGCGCGTTTCCCACGGTAGACATCATGCAGGAGACTCCCCTTCATCCAAGAACCCGCCCTGGTCGGGCGGGTTCGCGAGGCGCCCGCGGGTCGGGCGGGCGCGCGTTCATTCGGTTACTCGGTCACGGCCTCGTCGATGGCCGGCTGCTCGCTCGCGGTAAAGGTGCCGTCGGCGTTGAGGGCGCCCGAGATCACCACCGCGGTACCGTCGGCGATGTTCTCGTCGAGGCCGCCGTCGTAGAGCACCTTGAGCGTGGCGCCCTGCGACTCGACCTCGAAGCGGTAGTCGGCGTCGACCGCCTGGATATCTCCGCGCACGTAGCCGCAGATCTTCGTGTCCTTGCCGACCATGGCATCGCCCTGGTCGAGCAGGCCCTTGACGGTCAGCGAGCCCTCGGCGCTCTCGTACTTGGACGGGCACTTGGTGACCATCTCGGTGGCGTTCAGGACGCCGTCGGTCACCGTGCCGGTGCAGATGGCGACCACACCGGTGCCGAAGGTCGCCGGCAGCGCGCCGTCGTAGCTCACGGTGAGCTCCTGGGAGGCGTCGCCCTCCTCGGGGGCGATGGCGAACACGGCGGTCGAGCCCTCGCTCGTGAGCGAGTCGGCGACCACGGCGCCGGACACCTGGACCTTCTTGCCCTCGTAGCCGCCGCCGAGCACGTCGCCGATGGAAAGCGACGACGCCGCGCCGCCGCTGCCGGCGATAGCGACGATCACGAGCATGGCGATCACCACGATGCCGCCCACGACAACGAGGCGGCGCTTTGCCTTTTTGTTCATACCTACTCCAAGCAGGAAGTCGAATGCTGTTCGATACGGCATTGAGCCATCGGTCAAGTATACAATGGGCGCATGGAATAGCTGCGCACATCCCGCAGTGTGCACCCGATGTCCCGTTTCGCGCCCCGCCGCGCGGCAACTTGGCCTCTCCCGGCTACGTCCCCAATGAGGCCAGGCCTCATTGGGGACGTAGCCGGGAGGCGCCAAGGGCGCTACGACCCTGAGATTGGACGGCATATGGTTCTTGCAGTTGATATGGGCAACACCCAGACGGCGCTCGGTCTGTTCGATGGCGACGAGCTCGTCCACTCCTGGCGCATGCCCACCGACCGCACCTTCACCAAAGACGAGATCAACGTGCGCCTGCAGGGCTACTTCCGCATGTACGACCTCGACCTCGGCTGCGTTGACGCCATCGCGTTCGCCGGCGTGGTCCCCCAGCTCACGCGCGAGTGGGAAGGCGTCGCGCGCCAGCTGAACAGCGCGTTTCTGGCCATCGGGCGCGATACGGCGGCCGTCACCTCCGTCAAAGCCGACAACCCCATGGAGGTCGGCGCGGACCGCATCGCCAACGCTACCGGCGCCGCGGCGTTCTACGGCGCCCCGGCCATCGTGGTCGACTTCGGCACCGCCACGAACATCGACGTCGTCGACGCGGGCGGCAGCTACATCGGCGGTACCATCGCCCCGGGCGTCCGCATCTCCATGGACGCGCTCGTGGCGCGCGCCGCGCAGCTGGCGAGCGTGCCGATGGAGGCGCCGGACCACATCATCGGCACCAACACGATCGAGGCGGTCCAAAACGGCATCATCGCCGGCACCGCCTGCATGGCGGAGGGCCTGGTTGCCCGCATCAAGGCGGAGCTGCAGGCGCCCGACGCCGTGGTCATCGCAACGGGAGGCCTGGCGAGCACCGTCGCCACCGCCACCGACGCCTTCGACGTCGTGGACCCGCTGCTCACCCTGCGCGGCATCTGCGAGATCAGCCGCCGTATGACGGAGCGGTAGCGAGCCGCGCATCACCCGCCGACCGCCCGCATCCTCTAAACAGCAAAGCCGGCCCGCGCACGGCGCCCTTTGGGGCATGCCACGCGCGGGCCGGCTGCGCCATGCGCCCCGGCGCCCCTACAGCGCGCGCAGGCTGACCGCCTCGGACGGATAGGCCTGCTCGCCCGTGCGCGTCTTGACGATCGCGCGGCCCCACATGTCGAGACCGGCGAACACGCCCGTGTTCATGAGGTAGCCCGTCGGCGAGAGCACGGCCACCTGATGGCCCAGCATGGGCACCATGTCGAAATACTCGGACAGAATCGGCGCGAGCGGGCCGGCCTTCGCGCCGCCGCTGCGAACGGTCTCGGCCCACGCGTCCACGCGCGCCACCACGGCATCGCGCAGCAGGCGGGCAAGGTCGGAAAGCTCGGGCACCTCTCCTCTGCCCTCGAGCAGCTCAGCCAGGGAGACGGGCGTCAGCGGGGCGGGACCGGCGGCGACCCCGTCGCTCTCGGACGCACGCGCGCTCTCGATCTGCACCGGGCGCACGTTCACGCCCATGCCCACCACGGCAAACGGTCCGTCGGAACCGGCGCGCGCCTCGGCGAGGATGCCCGCGAGCTTGTGGTCGAACGCAGCGGCACCGGTACCGTCGACGCGCGCGACGATGTCGTTCGGCCACTTGATGCCCACGCGCCCGACGAGCCCGAGCTCGTGCAGGGCGTCCATGGCGCCCATGGCGCACACCGCGGGCAAGGCGATGATGTTTTGCATGGGGACGTTCGGGCGCAGCACGACCGACAGGTACAGGCTGCCGTCGGGCGAGGCCCACACGTGCCCGCGGCGCCCGCGACCGGCGGTCTGACGGCCGGCGCTCACCGCCCAGCCGTGCGGCGCGCCCTCGTAGGCGGCGTCGATCGCCACGTCGTTGGTAGATGCGACCTCGTCGCGCTGCTCGATCGGCGCCGCGGCGCCCTGCATAGCGTCTGCCATCTACAGCACCCCCAGCGGACCGGTCACGTGGCCCACGCGGTCCTCGGGCTCCTTCACGTCCACGCCCTCGTAGCGGAAGAAGCGCGCCGGATCGTGCATGAGATCCTCGAGCGGAATGAGCACGAAATCGCGCTCGCCCAGCTTGGGGTGCGGCAGGCGCAGCTTATCGCCACCGTGGACCTCGCCTTCCATCCACAGCAGGTCGCAGTCAAGCGTGCGCGGGCCGTTGGGGCGGGCGCTCTTGGTGCGATTTCGGCCGAGACAGTCCTCGACCTTCATGAGCTCGTCGAGCAGCACGAGCGGCGCGAGCTCGGTACGGATCTCGATGACCGCGTTGGCAAACGGCTCCTGGCGCTCCTCGTAGGCGGGTTCGCTCTCGTAGATGCGCGAGCAGTTGGACACGCAGGTGAGCGGGATCTCGGCGATGAGGTCGCGCGCGGCGCGGATGTTGTCCAGGCGGCTGCCCAGGTTGCTGCCGAGCGCCACGAATGCGCGGCGCGGCTGGGGGCGCGCGACGGCCCAGTAGCCGTTCAGGAACTGCGCGAACCCGGCGACGTCGTGCACGCGCACGATATTGGCGCCGTTCTGGATGGCGCCCAGGCACACGCCGAAGGTGGCGGCGTCGCGGTCGGCCGCCTCGGTGACGCCGGAGACGGCGCCCACGAAGCGCTTGCGCGACACGGCGCACATGAGGGGATAGCCGAGCGACGCCATCTTGGCGGTCTCGCGCTGGATGATGATGTCCTCGTTCGTGCCCTTGCCGAAGCCCGCACCCGGATCGATGCAGATGCGCTCGCGCGCGACGCCCGCGTGGATGAGGGCGCGCGCCTGATCGGACAAAAAGCCCATGACGCGGCGCATGATGGGGGCGGAATCGGGCAGGGTGAAGCGGCGCAGCTGAGAGGTACTCACGTAGCCCTCCTCGCGGCGGGCTTCGCGGGCCATCAGGACCGCGAGCTGGTCGTTCTGGGTGGCAGGGACCTCGACGGCGGCGGTTTCGGGGGTCTCGGCCTTTGCGGCGGTGTCGCTGCTGGCATCCGCGGGGGCGGTCTTCTGATCGTTGTCCGCGGCGGCGGAGCCGTTGGGAATGTCGGCAAAGGGGAGCTGGGGCTGGATGAGCCCGCCCATGAGACGCATGGCGCCCGCGCCGCGGCCGCGCTTCTTGGTCGCGGACGCGCCGGATTCGACAGCGGCAGCAGCTGCAGCCGCAGCGCGGGCCTTTTCGGCCACGAATGCGGCGGCGGAGGTGTCGAGCTGGACCTCCTTATGCGTGCGCGCCGGCTCGGCGAGGTCGCCCGCATGGGCGATGATCACGCCGCACTTGGTGCTCTTCACGAACTCGACCATCTTGGGGTCGGTGAAGCCCGTGACGTCGTTGATGATGGACGCGCCCACGCGCACCGCGGCCTTGGCGACCTCCACATGGCGGGTGTCCACCGACACGATGGCGCCGCGCTGGGCGAGCGCGCGGATGACCGGCAGCACGCGCTTGGCCTCCTCGTCCGGCGTGACCGGCGTGAAGCCCGGGCGCGTGGACTCGCCGCCCACGTCGATGATGTCCGCTCCGGCGTCGAGCATCGCCACGCCGCGTGCAACGGCGGCGTCGACGTCGAGGTTGCCCTCGTCGCCATCGCTAAAGGAGTCGGGCGTGACGTTCAGCACGCCCATGATGCGAGGACGGTCGAACTTGAGCTCGTACTTGCCGCAGCGCCATGTCTTGGTCTCGTGAGCCATGAAGATCCTTTCGCCTCCATCGCGCGTGGGCCCGGCGGGCCGCGCACGGAGCGATCGATTGCATTCCGCTCTATTGTATCCAGACGCGCTCGGTCCACGCATGGACGCGCCGCGTGCCAAGAAAACCGCGCAGGCGGATGGGGCGTGGGGATGATGGAGGGCAGAGGGGGTGCGCGGAAATTACTGACCCCAGGCGAGACCGCTGTTTCTCTCTCTAACAGGCCCAAAAGGCCATCTTTAGAGAGAGAAACAGCGGTCTCGCCTGGGGTCAAATAATGCGGCCGCCCCTTCGCGGATCTGGCGAAGGGGCGGCCGGTCGAAATGGATGAGAGGTTCACTCACAACTTAAGGCTTGCAGACCTTACAGGCGGTAAAGCCCTGCGCAAGGGCATCGGCCAGAGAAATCGCAACGGGATCGCTCCGCTTCAGCGTCGAGCAGCCCGCCCGGTGATATTTCGTGCCGTTGGGATAGGTTACGTAGACCGTCGTGGAATGATTCTGGTCGGAAGACTCCCCGCCAGACGAACCGCCCGAGGACTCCGGAGGCGTCGTCAGGGCACCGGTGTTGGTATCGAAGTAATAAGACTGTCCGTCGATGTTCTGCCAGCCGTAGACCATCCTGCCGGTCGTGCGATCGTAAAACACGCGCTTGCCGGGCAGATCTTTCCAGCCGTAGATGACCGCGCCGGTATAGTCGTCGAAATACATCCAGCCCGGCTGATCTCCATGAGAGTCATCAATATAGCGCTCGCCATGGGCCATCTGGCCGTTAATGTAGTCGTAGAAGACCCATTTGCTTCCGCCACCGCTGACAGGAATGCATACGAAGCCCTTGGTCATGGCGCCGGTCGTCATATCGAACCAATACCAGCCACCGTAGCGATAGTCCTCGCCTTTGACCATATGACCCTGGGAATCGTAACGAACCCACTTGTCGCCGGCGGGCAGGTAGACGTCCTTGTCGTGAGCCATGGTTCCATCGGCGTCGAACCAGTACCACTGGCCGCTTTGCGGATCGTACACCTCTTTGGAGCGAGCCATGACGCCGTTGTCGTACCAGTAGCGCTCGCCATTGGGTTGGGTCACCCACCCGTTATCAGCCGTTGCAAACGCGGCAGCAGGCAGGAGCGTTGCGATCGCCGCCGCCAGAACCAAGCAGCGCGCCATGCGCTTCCCCATGCGCGAGAAAAAAGCTTGCATTCCTTCACCCTCCCTATCGAGTTGATGTTCCCGGAGGCGCAGAAATGCGTCCCGTTTCACAGCAAATTGTACGCCCGCGAGCGCCCCGCGGAATCCAGTAGGAAGGTAAATCCGAGCAGGCGCTGTACAATACTGCAGTATGGCGCGTGCTGCGACACGAAGGGCTTCCAGCCGATTCCGCAAGAGCGCGCCGAATCCAATCCACCTGCAGAAAGGTGCTGTATGAATCGCCTTAGCTATATGTTGCGCGCGGCGGTGCCGCTGGCGGTGGCGGCGGGGCTTGCCGCCACGCCTGCTTTTGCCCAGAGCTCGCAGCCGAAAGAGTCCGAGACCAACGGCATCATCATCACGCTCGACACCAGCTCCTCACTTGAGCTGCAGGCGCGCAGCGCCGACGACGGAATCGGCCTCCTTGCCGATTCCGAGATCGCCCGGGGCCTCGCCGCCGCGGGCATCGATATCGAAAACGCCCACACGGGCAGCAACGACACCGTTCTGCTGACCGCCCAACCGGCAGACGGCCAGTCCGACGCTCAGGCGCTCGCCGAAGCGCAGAAGCTCGAGGGCGTGGCGGATGTCCAGTACAACTACGTCTACCACCTGATCGAATCCGAGGAGGCGCCCGCCCCGAGTGCCAACGGCGCCCAGGGCGGCATCTCGACACTCGCCACCCTGCCCGTGAACGACGAGTTCACCGCGCGCTCGAGCTACCGCGAGAGCCGCAACCAGTACTGGGCGTACAACGCGAACCTCATCGACGCCTGGAGCGACGCCAACGACAGCAGCTCCGTCACCGTGGCGGTGCTCGACTCCGGCGTGCTGCTCGACCACGAGGACCTCAAGGACAACGTCCTCACGGACCTTGCCTACGACGTCGTCGCCGACGAGCCGCTCTCCGAGGCGGAGGTCCAGGACTGCGCCGGCCACGGTACGAACGTGGCGGGCGTCATCGCCGCCCGCGCCAACAACCGCATCGGCCTCGCGGGCGCTTCGCTCAACGCCAAGATCCTGCCGGTAAAGGTCGTGCGCACCGAGGATGCGTACATCGACTCCGACTACCTCATCTCGGCCTACGACTACCTGTTCGAACTCATGGAAGCCGGCAAGCTCACCGACCTGCGCGTCATCAACATGAGCGTTGGCGGCTATGGCGACACCGCAAACGACGAGGCCTTCCACCAGCGCATCAAGGATATGCTCTATAAACACGACGTCATCACCGTGTGCGCCGGAGGCAACAAGGGCACCGACAAGGACAAAGACACCCCGGGCACCGACCCCATCTTCCCAAGTGACTTCGAGGAGTGCGTGTCGGTGACCGCCCTCGAGCCCGACGGAACGAACATCGCAGGCTTCGACTACAACGACGCCAAGGACATCAGCGCGCCGGGCAACTACATCTGGTCGACCTACCATACCCAGGGCAACACCGCCACGAACGAGTACCGCTCGCAGCGCGGCAGCTCAGAGGCGTCGCCCATCGTTGCGGGCACCATCGCGCTCATGTGCGCCGCCGAGCCCGATGCCACGCCGGAGCAGATCATCGAGGCCCTGTACAACACGGCAACACCGGTGGACAACAGCAGCCTGGAGGCTAACGGCAGCCACGGCGCGCTGGACGCCGACGCCGCCCTCGACTACCTGCAGGATCACATGGCCGACGATCCGAAGCCCGAACCTGAGCCCGAGCCCGAGCCGGAACCCGACCCTGAGCCCACTCCCCTGCCCTTTACCGACGTCAACCCGGGCGATTGGTACTACGACCCCATCTCGTTCGTATACGAGAACAAGATCATGAAGGGCTACGACGGCAGCACGAAGTTCGGCCCCAACGACGAGCTCCGCCGCGAGCAGCTGGCGCAGCTGCTCTATCAGTACATGGGCAATGGCGAGGTCGTTGCCGAAGCCGCCCCGCAGCTCGATGTCGACCAGAGCCAGTACTACGCCGCCGCCGTCAACTGGGCGGTCAAGTACGGCATCATCGGGGGCTACACCGAGGCCGACGGCTCCTCCATCCGCTTCGGCGCGGGCGATGCGCTCACTCGCGAGCAGCTCGCCGTGGTTATCGCCCGCCTTTCGGGCCAGGACATCGCATCGGCCGACGCCACCAAGTTCAACGCGCTGCCCGACAACATCCTGACGCACAGCTGGGCGCGCAGCAGCATGGTGTGGGCTGTTGACCGCGGCATCATCAGCGGCCGCGAGAGCAACGGCACGCGCATGCTCGACCCGCGCGGCGTATGCACGCGCGCCGAGGTCGCGCAGATCGTCACCAACTGCGTGAAGTCAGACATCCTGTAGCAAGACCGCCCCATCGCAGAAACCAACGGAGGCCGCCGAGCGAACATCGCCCGGCGGCCTCCGTCATGTTCTAACGCACGTGCGCGATAACGCAGAGAAGGAACGCGGGTAGAGCTCCTCTCCCCTGCGTCCCTTCATCGTGCGGACAGCTCGCAGCTAATATGAACATCATACACAAAATAACTGCTGTCTACATTATGGCCTACATAGGTAACAGTTGCATCGGGATACGTCATCAGATGACTAATAAACACATCTGGGTCAATTAGATTCTGCACGTAGAGCGTAAAGTCCGAGCCCAGCGTCGTGAAGTCGAAATCCTCGAACGCCTCGATGGTGTTGAAGTACACCGATTCGTCGTAGGAAAGCGCATCGGCAAAGATCGCCTCCTGCAGGATGGGGTCCTGCCACAGCGCGACCATGGCGTCGTTCTCGCTCGCGAGCGCGGCGACGGCGTCGTCCTGCTGATCGAAGTACTTGATCCCCTGGCTGTAGCCGCTCACGGTGGCGATAATGCCCACCACACAGGTTGCCGCCAGGGCGACGACCTCGCGCCGACGCGCCGCACGGCGCACCACGGCATACAGCGCCGCATACGGCCAGAGCATCAGCACGGCGTTCACGGGCATGAGGTAGCGGATGGAGGGATACGGGGCCACGCGCGCAATGGCGACGTAGTAGAACGCCGAGGAGATCGCGAGGATGACGATGCCCTTCCACCAGACATCGGACTCGGAGGTGCCGCCATCGGCGCCGGTGGCGCGCAGATGCTTGCCCGCGGGAGCGGCCGCATGGCGGGCGCGCAGGAACCCGATGAGGGCAACCAGCGCGACCAGGGCAACGATCACCGGGAACAGGTAGCCGAACACGCCGGAGTTGAGCAGGCGGAAGTCCTCCACCAGAAAGCTCGAGAAGGAATCGCCCGTGGCGGCGCGCTCGAGCGCCTCCTGCCCGCGGAAGCTGGAGAACAGGTGGTCAACGCTCGGCGGGAAGAGCAGGATGCCCGCAACGACACCACCGATCGTGGCCGCCGCGAAGCCGGCGGCATGTGCGATGCGCTTGCGCAGAAGCAGAGCGATGCCGCAGCACAGGTACAGGGCGAACCCGAAGAAGAGGAAGAAGTACTGGGTCAGCAGGCCGCCCACCGTTGCCAAGAAGACAGCCAAAAGCGTTGCTGGCTTGAACCGCTCGCATTTGATATACGAGAAGGCCGCGATGGCCGCCGCGAGGAAGAACACGACGAGCAGCTGGTACATGCGCAGGTAGAGCATGCAGTTGACCATGCCCGGGTTAACCGCCCAAAGCGCGCAGAACAGCAGGGACGCGCGCTTGGGAACGTCGAGCAGCCGACAGAGGAAGTACAGCTCGACCGTTGTGATAAGGGCGAAGATGATGTTGAGGGCAACGCCGATCACCGGATCGACGGAGCCGGGGAACAGCGAGTACGCCAGCGAGAACAGGATGTAGTACAGGGGCGGATGGTTGTCCGACTCTTGGTTTTTGTAGAGCATCTCGGGGTCGATACCCAAAAACGAGTCGACCGACGCCCAGTCGTGCCACGGTTCGCCGTCGGTGTAGACAGCGCCCTCCTCCGGAATGGAATTGAGCCAGTCTCCGTTAGCGAGGAAGTACGTATACGATTCGTCTTGGAACAGGCCCTCTTTGTTCACGGCAAACCACGAGCAGAGGGCGAGCTGCGCAAGCAGTATGACGACGAGCGCCAGCGCCGTGAATCGGCGCGGATGCACCGGCGCGTCGTGCGCGGGCTGAACGGAAGCGTCAGTCGCCAAAGGCATATCATCCACCACAATCCCCATGAGGCCGGGCGGCGGTGCACAGGAGCTGGGCACCGGCATGTGAACGGCCGTCATGGTACGAAGAATCCGGCAATCAATAAGGCGATTGGCTGCACCCGTGCGTGGAGCACATTTGGCAAGGCGCGGCCTTACCGGGTGCTGCAATCGTTCCTCAGTTTAGTAAAGAGAGCGCTTTCGGTACGTCCCACGGGCAGCCGGGACACAAGAATTGCAGTCGATTCCACAATCGCGAAGTGCGAGCGGGTGCGTAGGGATGCACCGAGCGAAAAGCGACGCCACAGAATGCGATATACGGCCCGTTGCGGTATGGGTAGGGCATATATGCCCTACCCCGGAGGAAAGGCACTTGGGCGTGGAGGGCCGGCAGGTGTCGAAAAGCTGTCCGTTTTGACAGTTATTCAGCGTGTAAAACAAGGAAAAACGTTGCTTCAAAGGTCAAAAAACATAGGCATCTACCTGCGGTTTTGTTGATGGTACTGATAACTGGCGATTATCTGTTCCTCACGGAAGGAGAAAGACGTATGACAGCTTGCGTCAACAGGAAGCACACCAAGAAGGTGGCTGCCGTCGTGACCGCGTCCCTGGTGGGCGCGC